>NZ_JBGGNH010000063.1:0-66371 GCF_041287625.1 Ideonella sp. | reverse complement strand
CGGTCGTAGAGGCTCGCATGCGAGGCGAACTCCAGTCCCGCTCCGAGCGTCGATCCGCGATGAGAGCCGGGACGCCAGCCGGCGGCTCGGTGCGGCAGGCGGTAGTGGAACTCCTGCGACATGGTCATGGGGTCATGGTGCTCGCTCCGCTAGCGCGGAGTGGGGACCTTCTCCAGGATCTGCGTCATCAGCGCATCCGCGATCTGTTCGCGGCGCAGCTCGTACACCGGCGTGAAGAACACGCGGTGTGCGAGCGTGGCCGGAACGAGCTGGCGGACGTCGTCGGGGGTGACGTAGTCCCGGCCGTCGAGCCAGGCGAGCACGCGCGATGCGCGCACGAGGGCCATCATCCCGCGCGGGCTCGCGCCGGCCAGCATCAGGTGCGCGGTGTCCAGGCCCGAGAGCTTCACGCCAAAGTCCGCCGGCGCTGCGGTGGCGCGCCACAGTTCGAGGGCATATTGCTGCAGCCGCTCGGAGGTCTGCACGCTGCGCTGGATCTGCGCGGCGATGTCATTCAGCTCGCGGTAAGCGAGCATGCCGCTGGCCAGCGAGGCGACCAGCGCATCGGTGTCGTGGTAACGCGGGTCGAACATCAGCGCGCGGCGCTGGTCCTCGTCCGCCGGCGTCTCGATCGTCACTTCCATCATGAAACGATCGCGCGCGGCGGAGGCAATCTCGAAGGTCTCTTCGCGCTCGACGCGATTGCGGTCGGCAAAGACCTGCAGGTGCGGGAAGCGCCACTCGCGGTTGAAGGCCGAGACGCTGCGCTCGGCCATCACGCGCAGCAGCAGCGAATGCACCTGCGGGCGGGCGCGGTTGATCTCATTGAAGAAGAAGATCGCCAGGTCTTCGCCATGCTCGATCAGCGGCCCGGGGTCGACCGCTGGCCGGCCCTCGGCGCTGATGTAGGTGTAGTAGATCAGGTCGTTGGGCATCAGATCGATGGTGCCCTCGGTGCGCGCGTAGGCACCGCCAAGCACGCGCGCGAAGGCCCGCAGCAGCGTCGTCTTGCCAACACCCACATCGCCCTGCAGCAGCACGTGGCCGCGTGCGAACACGGCGGTGTTGACAAGGCGGACCACGCGCGCCTGGCCCATCACGGCCGTGCTCACTTCGCGTTCGACTGCCAGCGCACGTTCGCGCCAGTCCTGCAACAGCGCATCGCTGCGATCCATGCAAACCCTCTCTGCACTGCCTGCACTGCCGACGGCGAGACACTCTGTCACGCCCTCGGGACGGGCGCAATGCTCGCGCCGACGAAGTGCCTAGACAAGCAAGAGCCGAGCCGAGCGCCGATGTCGGTTCTCACTCAAGGTGGAACCTTTTTCACTGAAGATGGAACTGCTCCGGCTCGGGTACCCGCCAAGCTGCCCGCCGGCCGATCCCTAGGCAACTGGGTGGCTGACAGCCTTGCAGCGGGTGCCGTAATTCGTGGCCCATCGCCGAGTTCACGCTGCGTGTTAGGAAGCCGTCATCAGCTGACGCGACGGCCGACTGCCTTCAACGCCCCCAGGCCAACGCCCGCTGCTCACAATCACCGTCTGCGTTGGTATCCTACGGTAACAAGATTGAGAACCGTAGGGAGTAAGGAATGATGGAGTGGACCGGGAACCAGCCGTTTCAGGCACTGACATTGAAGGGCGGTGGATACCGCGGCCTGTTCACAGCACGGGTCCTGAAGGAGCTTGAGGACCACATCAGGGAGCCCAGCATGTCCCGGATGACCCATGGCGCCGCGTCAAGTCGAAGCGTCGTCGCTAGAGATATTTCGCGCACATGCGAGTGCGCCGCGTGCTGCGCAATTCAGCGCTCGCCAAATAACAGAAGCTTGGAACCTGGACATGCTAAAGAGCGTTCTTGTCGGTAAGAACCGCATCAATCTCGTTGACCGGAAGAAGGGGCGGTTCCCTGGGGCCAACACGTTCACCGTTATCGTAGGGAAGAACGGTACCGGAAAGAGTCGGCTGCTTCGCTCCATCGCGTTGGGCCACCTCCTAGAGGTGCAAGCCAGTCCGAAGCTACTAGACCGCGAAACGAGAAAAGATACTGATCTGGTCGTTAGTCTTGAGTGGGACGAGTTGCCGTCTCGCACCATCGCTGTCTCGACAAGTCCGTTCGACAAATTCCCGCTCGTAAGGACATCGAACACAGATCTGCCCTACAAGTACCTAGGGCTCCGAGGTCTTCCAAGCACGAACCTGGGTGTGACGTACTTGGGCAAAGTCTTCGGAACCCTGCTCGAGGCAATACTCAACAGACCGGAGACTTCGAGAGCCATAGCAGATGTCTTGGCGTACTTGGATTACGAGCCAGCTATCGAAGTTTCTCTTCAGTTCGCGCCGCCAGGGCTAATAGAGCGGCTCACGAGTGGTGAGAAGGTGCGCGCCGCGTTTCCGTCGCCCGACTGGGCGCCGGCGTACCGCTTCTGGGAATTCGCTCCTCCGCATCATCGCGAGCATCTCTTGCGCGTAATGCAGCGGATTGACTGGAGCTCACGTCGGAAGGTAGGCGTGCGAATCACGCCTTATGGCGTGGAGGGTCTTGGGCAGATAGAAGCGTCTCTCGACGAGACGCTGGAACTTACTCAAGCAGGCCTTGTCAAGCTATCGACGTTTACCCTGCGCAAAAAGGGTGACGGAGCACGGTTCAACGTCAACGACGCAAGCTCCGGCGAGCAGGCGGTAGTCATGGGTCTCCTTGGCATCGGCAGTCAGATTCGAGACGGCTCGCTCATACTGATTGACGAGCCGGAAGTTTGCCTCCATCCCGAATGGCAAGAGAAGTACATCCATCTTCTATTCAGGACATTCTCTCAGTATCGCGGCTGCCACTTCATAATCGCGACCCATTCGCCTCAGATCGTCGCGGAACTGCCGACCGGGAATTGCTTCGTGCTCACGATGGAGGACCGCCAGGTTCATCGGGCGACCGAGTTCTCCGGTCGCTCCGTTGACTTCCAACTCGCCTCTCTATTTAACGCCCCTGGCCATAAAAACGAGTACTTGCTTCGTATGGCTCTAGGCGTCTTTGCCGATATCAGCAAGGGTCGAGAGCTCAGCGCTGAGTCACTGGAGGTGCTTGAGGTATTCAAACGCGTTCACGACCAGCTCAAGAACGACGATCCAGTGAAGGAGCTCATCTCAGTAATCTTTGAAGCGCGGAGTCGCGATGCCTGACATCAACACCCCAGTTTCCTTCCCTCCAGAATTGGAGGCTGTAGTGAAGGCCAAGTTGGCAGACCCAGCATTCACGCACAAGGACTGGTCGAGTGATGACCTTCAGTCTGTTCGCTCGTTCATCCGTCAGCACTACCGTGTCGCTCAGCGCGGTAAATGCGCATACTGCAAGCGAATTCTTGGCAAGCAAGCCGCGGCGAACTGTCATGTCGAGCACCTGCTTTCCAAATCTCTCTACCGGGCCTTTATCTTCGAGCCGAAGAATCTGTGCGCTGTATGCGCCGAGTGCAATACGGTGAAACGCTCGCAAGAGACTGCGAGTGCTCCAGTGGACACGCTCAACAAGAATGCGGCGAAGCTCTATCCCAGAAGCGCAGATGCATTCAAGGTGGTACATCCTCACTTTGACGTGTATGACGAACACATCGAGATTCTTCGGGATCGCTACTACGTGGGCAAAACCCCCAAGGGGTACTTCACAGTCGGAGCATGCGACCTGAATGCACACATGCGGGAGTTCGGCTGGAGGCCGGAGTTCGTGGACGAAGGTGATGCGATACGCAAAGCAAGTGTCCTCGCTGCAGCGACAACACAGGCGGACATCAAGGCTGCGATTCGCGACCTGCAGGACACACTGCTGGAGTTCTGAGCGTCGCACGCGGCGACGTATTGCCGCTGGGACAGGCTGCCGTGCAGCGATTGCAGACTGTGACCCGATTGGAATGGGCTGCGCATGTGGGACGGCCTGCGGGCTGAGGTGACTAGCTAGGTGAGCTAAGGTATAAGGCGCGCATGTCGCTACCCGCAAGAATCGGCCGGAGCATGAGCGCAGCACTAGGCGCTACAGCCACAGCTATTGGAGAATTGTTCGGTGCTCTCGTGCGATTCGCGCGACACCCTGAGACTCAGCGAGTCGCCGACCTTGCCTTCAGGACCTCGTGCCGCGTGTTTGTCTTTGCAGTCAAGGCCGTCGCTTGGATCTTCTTGGTGTGCTTCGTGATCTTCGCGATCTTAGTGACGCGCAAGCCGAAGAAGATCCCGCCCTACTGGGGATTCTGAACGCCTGACGCACATGGAAGAGGTGAATCGGCGCAACTTCCGGCAGGCGAGCATGATGCCTTGAAGCCGCCAATCCCGCCCGAACGACGGCTCCTCGCCGAGACCGCCAGTTCGCGGCCCTTCGAAACTGCCGCTGACCCGAACGTCGTCGCGGGCCTTGACGGCCCCGGTCGCCAGTTCCGCTGAAGGGCTGGTCTTGGAAGTGCAGCGGTCATTCCACGATCAATCGGTCGAATGACAGCTGCTCCAGGCAGCGGTCGCCGGACCGCAGAAACCGAGCGACTTCAGCCAGCCTCAAGCGGTCAGCGGCGGTGAGCGGGAAATTTCATCTTCAGTGAAACGAACTTCGGAAAGTTCAGTGTTCAGTGAGACGGCAGTTCAAGGTGCCGTGATGTGCTCGCTGCCATGGCCTTGATCCGCTGGGGCGGTCAATTTTTGGCATGAGTGAGAAGCGACTGCCGGCAGGCGCATCACTCGGATGCGCCGAAGCGCCAGCGGCCCCCGATCCACAGCGCGCGCGGCGCACCGGGCGCGGCGAACTGCTCGTTGCGCCACTCGGCGGGGGCCAGCAGGTTGCCGCGCGAATCGAAGGCGTTCTCCGCCAGCAAGCCGCCGCTCGAATGGCGACGATCGAACAGGTTCGAGACTTTCGCGAACAGCTCCCAGCCTGCGCCCAGCGTCCAGCTCGTCGTCAGGTTCACGAGCGCGAAGCCGCCGACCTTGCCGGCGCCGAAGAAGTCGACACCGTCAGGTTGATGGGCGTTGTTCTCGTTGCCGCGCACGTACTGGCTGGAATACGCAGCGAGCTGCGCGCCGATGCGCCAGTCCGGCAGCGGCTGCGTGTCGACAGTGAGCTTCAGGCTGTGCGCCGGCAGGCCAGGCAGCCTGTTGCCGGGGCGCACCTCGATCTCGTCAGCGCCAGCACAGGCCGGGCTCGTGCCCGCGCTGCTGTTGGCGGCCGCCAGCAGGCAGGCCGAGGACTCGAAGGTCGCCCGCAGGTGGCTGTAAGACAGGCGCCAGTCGACCGCGGACGTGTGCTGCGACACGCCGAGCTCCACGCCCTGCCGCTGCGTGCGGCCAAAGTTCGTGAAGTAGCCGGCTGAGCGGCCGTTGCTGATGAACAGCAGGTCGTCGCGGTTCTCGGTGCGGAACACCGACGCATTCCAGCGCACGTCGCTGCCGATGCTGCCCCGCAGCCCGGCCTCCAGCGTGCGCGCCACGACTTGCTTCAGCGGTGGGTCGCCCTGCAGCGCATTCGGCAGCACGCAGGCGTTGTCCGGATCCGAGCAGCCGAGCTCGATCGGGCTGGGCGCCCGGTTACCCTGGCTGAAGCCGCCGAAGGCGGTCATGGCCGGTGTGAGTCGCCAAGTCAGCCCTGCTGCAGGGTTGAACTTCTTGAACCGGCCTTCGCCGTCCAGCGTGGTGTCCAGGCCCAGGGTGCTGCGGCCGAGGTCGTCGGTGCGCACCCGCGTGTCGTTGTAGCGGCCCGAGAGCGTGAGGTTCAGTCCCGGCGCGAGGGTCACGATGTCGGACATGAAGACGCTCGCGGTGCGGCTGGTGCCGGCGATCAGGGCGTTGGTTTCGGCGTCTTCCGTCACGACCACGGCGCGGGTCGCATCCAGCACGCCTTCTGCCTCGCTCTGTTCGAAGTCGTTGTGCGCGCGGTCGTATGACAGGCCGACGCTGAGGCGGTGCGCACCGGCGGTCTTGCTCAGCTGCAGCGCGAGGCCCTCGCTGCGCTCTTTGGTGCGGGTGCGGTTCTCGACCCCCGACTCGGGCGTTTCGGGCGGATCGTAGTCGTCGTTCAGGTCGCCGTTGACGGTGGAGGCGCGCACGCGCCGGGCGTAGGCGGTGCCTGCCAGCTCGAACCCGTTGCCGAGCTGGCGCGTCGCGTTCAGCGACAGCATCGTCACGCGATTGCGGGTCTGGTCCGGGCGGGTGTAGATCTGCGCGCGATCCTGCGCCAGCATGGACTCCGGCAGCAGGCCATTGCCAATGAGCCGGCTCTGGCCGTGCAGCAGGCTCAGGTCCCATGAGTAGCCAGGCGCGTGTTCGCCGCCCTTCACGAACAACTGGCGCACGCGGGACGGGGAGTAATCGCGCCAGCCGTCTTCGTCGAAGCTGCCCAGCGCCGCGAACAGGTGGCCGTGCTCGCCCAGCTTTTGGCCATAACTGAACTCGGTGCTTACCCGCCCGAACGAGCCGCCGCGCACTTCCAGCTCGCCGCCGGGATGGGTGTCACCGCTCTTGGTTTGCAGCACCAGTGCGCCGCCGAGCGTGTTCAGGCCGAACAGTGGATTCGAGCCAGGCAGCAAGGCCACGTTGGCCAACGCGCCGCTCGGGATCATGTCCCAGTTGACAACATCGCCGAAGGGCTCGTTCACGCGCACGCCATCGAGGTAGACCGAGAGACCCTGCGGCGTGCCGAGCAAGGGGCTGGCCGTGAAGCCGCGGTAGTTGACGTCCATCTGGAACGGGTTGCCCTGGGTCTCGTTGATGTTGACGCTGGCCAGCTGGCTGGCCATGAACTCGGGCAGGTTCAGGCTCTGCAACTGGCGCAGGCGCTGGCCGTCTGCCGTCTGGACATTCGACGGGATCTGGTCCTTGGGCACGCCGGTGCCGGGCAGCGGCGTCGTGCCGACGACCTCGACCGTCTGCAGCGTCGTGGCGGGCAAGGTCTGCGCATGCAAGGCCGGCCCGCACGCGATCATTGCCGCCAACGCCAGAGGGTGGTGGTGCGCGCGGCGCGGCAAGTACTGCATCGAAGTCTCCGGGGCTTGTGGTTTGCACCGACCGTATCAAGACGCTGGCGGCAGCGACAGGGAAAACTTCCCGGGCTGCGCCGCCGTGGCGCGCGAACGTCACTGCGCTCTCAGACCAGCGCGCTGCCGATCACACGATGGCGGATCGCCAGATGGGCCAGCGCGGCCGAGGTCGTGACCCCGAGCTTTTCCTTGATGGCGGTCTGGTGGTTGGAGACCGTCTTCGGGCTCAGCTTCAACGCCTGCGCACATTCGGCGGGCGAATGGCCCAGCGCGAGCAGGCGAAAGATCTCGAACTCGCGCAGGCTCAGCTCGGCGAGCCGCTCGGCCTCGCGCGCCGGGTCGCGCTGCAACAGGCTGGCGGCCAGGTCGGCGCCGAGGTAGCGCTCGCCGGCATGCAGCGCGCGCACCGCGTCGACCAGGCCCTGGGGCGCGGCCGCCTTGGTCAGGAAGCCGCGCGCGCCGGCGTCAAGCGCCTGGCGCACCAGCGGCGGGCTGTCGTACATGCTGAAGACCAGGATGCGTGCCGCAGGCGTGCGCAGCAGCACGCGCCGGATGAGCTCGAGGCCGCCACCGCCGGGCATCGCGAGATCGGTCGCGAGCACGTCGGGCGGGTCGGCCACGAATGCGCCGTAGGCGGCCTCGCCGGTGGCGGCTTCGGCGATCACGCGGATGTCGCTCGCCTGTTCGAGCAGCCGCAGGTAGCCGCTGCGCACGACCGGGTGGTCATCGGCCAGCAGCACGCGGATCATGCGACAGCCCTCGCACTCACCCTCGCCTGCTCGGCGACCGGCGCGACGGCCGCCGGCAGCGGAATGTGCAGGCTCAGCCGCACGCCTGCGCCGGGCGTGCTCTCGACCCGCAACTCGCCGCCCAGCGCCGCGGCACGTTCGCTCGCGCCGAGCAGGCCCAGGCCGCGCGTTGCACGCGCCGGGTCCATGCCACAGCCGTCATCGACAACGCTGAGGCACACGCCGCCCGTCGGCTCGCGCGCGAGCACCAGCCGCACCTGATTCGCGTGGGCGTGGCGCATCACGTTCGTCAGCGCCTCCTGTGCGACGCGGTAGACCGCGATGTTGACGCGCTCCGGCAGTGCCTCGGCCATGTCCTCGCGGTGCAACACGCAGGCCACGCCACTGCGCTCCTCCCACGCTTCGCACAGCTCCTGCAGCGCCGCAACCAGGCCGAGTGCGTCCAGGTTCGCCGGCCGCAGGCGGCGCAGCAGGCCACCGACGAGCTGGTAGAGGCTTTGCGCCGCGATGTCGGCACGCGCCGCTGCACCGAGCAGGGCGGCGCGATCATCGGCAGCGCAGCGCCGAAGGCAGGCGGTCTCGATCAGGATCGCGCTGCAGCGCTGGCCGAATTCATCGTGCAGCTCGCGGGCCAGCGCGAGACGCTCGCTCTCCTGCACCGCGAGCAGCTGCTGCGCGAGCTCGCGGTTGTGGGCGAGCAGTTCGGAGGCACGCGCTTCGGCCTGCTCGCGTGCGCGCAGCGCTGACTCGGTCTCGTACCGCCGCCGCCACGCATACCAGGCCACGCCGAAGGCGAACACCATGCCCGTCAGCGGCAGCTCGTCGAGCTGCCAGCGCTCGTACGGGACCGATCGTGCGACCAGCCACTCGCTGAGGTTCAGCGCCCGCGAGAGGCCGTAGCACACCAGCGCCAGCGCCAGCACAATCCACAGGTCGCTGCGCCAGCGCGACGCGGCAGGCCGCCCGATCGGGCGCGTCGCCGGTTCACCCGCCATGGGAAGCGGCCTGCGGCGTCGCCAGGCGCTCAACGTTGATGCGCTCGCGGGCATAGATCTCGCGGCACGCGCGTGCATAGTCCTCGGGACCGAGATAGTCGATCTCCTGGTCGTATTTCGCGAGCTCCTGGACGAAGCGCGGATCCAACATCGCGCGCTTGAACGCGTCGTGGAGGGTCGCGACGATGGGCGCCGGCAAGCCACGCGGCCCGGCCAGCCCGTAGGGCGACATCGCCACGATGTCGAAGCCGAGCTCTCGCAGGGTCGGCACCTGCGGCCAGCGTTTCGAGCGCTGCGCCGAGAAGATCGCGAGCAGCCGCAGGCGGCCGGTATCGACGGCCGGGCCGAAACCGGTCGAGTTGACCCCGGCCATGACCTGGCCGGCCATGATCGCAGTGATCTGCTCGGCCGTGCCCTTGTACGGCACATGGATGTAGCGCAGGCCGCGCGCCGTGAACAAGTCTTCGAGTACCAGGTGCGGCGTGGTGCCGACACCGTTGGTCGCGATGCTCAATTCGCCGGGGTGCGCGCGGGCATAGGCAAACAGGTCATCGAGGCTGCGCAGTGCGCTGCCGGCAGGGACCAGCACGCCAAAGGTCACGCCAGACACCTGGATGATGGGCGTCACGTCGCGGACCGGGTCCCACAACACCTTCTGGACCCAGGGCGCACGGAACACCGGCTGCGGCATCTGCGCAATCGTGTAGCCGTCGGGTTCGGCCTGGAGCAGGACGTTCATCGCAAGCGTGCCGCCGGCACCGGCGCGGTTGTCGGTGACGACTGTCTGCCCCAGCGCGCGCGACGCGAGTTCGGCCAGCAGGCGCAGCGAGATGTCGGTCGCGCCACCGGCCTGCCAGGGCACCCACAGCGTGATCGGGCGCGACGGATACGGCGACGCGGAACGCGCCTGGCCAAGTCCGCCCGCGCCGAGCGCGAGCCCGCCGGCCGCGGCCAGCCAGTGGCGCCTGGAGTGCATCAACCCGCACCCCCGCCGCGCTTGGTCAATCCGCCGAAGCCGCGCTGCGGGTCGTAACCCCAGCAGGCCACCACGAAGAACACCACCAGGCAGCCGAGCACGACATAGGGCGCCGCGCCCGGGTCCTTGCCATACAGCGCGAAGCGGACCCACTCGACCGCGTGCGTGAACGGGTTGAAGCGTGCCAGCTGATAGACCCACTCGGCGCCCGACTCCTGCAGCTTCCACAGCGGGTAGAGCGCTGTCGACAGGAAATACATCGGGAAGATCACGAAGTTCATCGTGCCGGCGAAGTTTTCGAGCTGCTTGACATAGACCGACAGCAGCAGCCCGAGTGCGCCCAGCATCAGCGCGCCGCAAACAAGCGCCAGCAGCGCATGCAGGCCGGCGAGCGACAACAGCGGCAGCTCGGTGCCGATCAACGCGGCGACGATGACAAACGCGAGCGCCTGCAGCACAGACAGCAGCGCGGTCGCGCACAGCTTCGAGAACAGCAGCCACGGGCGCGGCAGCGGTGCGGTCAGCAGCAGGCGCATCAGGCCCATCTCGCGGTCATAGACCATCGCCAGTGAGGACTGCATGCCATTGAACAGCAGCACCATGCCGACCAGGCCGGGCACGATGTAGACGTCGTAAGGGATGTAGGTGTCATAGGGCTCGACGATGGCGACGCCGAACACATTGCGGAAACCCGCCGCGAACACCGCCAGCCACAGCAGAGGCCGCACCAGCGCCGAGACCAGCCGCCCGGTCTGGCGCGAGAACTTGAACAGCTCGCGCATGACGATGGCTTGAAGCGCTTGCAGCGCGTGGGCGATGCCGCGGCGCGCGCTAGGCGCGTCGGTCAGCGGCGTCTCGACCTTCACCGTGGCGTCTTGCATAGCTTCTCCGGTGCGTCGGCGCCCAACGTGTCAAGCACGTCGCTGGGGTGCAGCAGGCCTTCGATCGGCGCCTGCGCAATCACACCCTGGCCATCGGTCAGCAGCAGGGGTTGGCGAAGCTGGCCGTCCCATGCGCGAAAGCTCAGGGCGAGCCCCTTGGAGCCGTCGACGTTCGTCTTCGCGAGCGCCTGCGCCCACGCGGCGTTCGGGCCCTTGGGCGTCCCCGTGGCAAGGGCGAGCAGCGTCTTGCCGCCCATCCACGCGGCCCAGTCGCTGTCCGTCATCGGTCGCTTCGCGGCCTTGAAGAAGCGGCGTGAGACCTGCGGCGCGCCGTAGCGCTCGAACTGCGCGTGCCAGGCCAGCGCAACCAGGCCGGCGTCCCCAACCACCGGCCGCGGCAGCACGGTGCGGTAGGGCAGCCCGCGCGCGAATTCACCGTCGCTGTCGACGATCCAGACCGCGTCGTAGTTGTTGCCCGCAGTCAGCAGCAGCGGGTTGGCGAGGTCGCGCTCGCGCGGGTCGGTCGAGAGCTTGAAGGGTTTGGATGCCACCACCTGCAATCCGTAGCGCTTGATCGAGGCCTGCGCGGTGGCGGAGCGCAGCTGGTCCTGCGCGCTCGGGCCGACCAGCAGCAACAGCTTGTTCCATTTCCGGGACACAAGGGTCTGCGCAATCGCGTCGGCGCGCATGCGCTCGCTCGGCAGCAGGTGGTAGAGGCGCGGCCGGCAATCCTGCTGGCGCAGCCGGTCGTCGGGTGCGCCGAGATTGAGCACCGGCAGTTTCACGGCATCGGCCACCGCGAGCGTCCAGGCGGCCGGCAGGTCGGTCAGGATCAGCGCGGCGCCGGCCTTCTCGGCTGCCAGCGCAGCGGCGCGCGCGGCCTCCACCGAGCCTGCCGAGGCCGGGCTGAGCATCACCGAGGCGCCGGCGGCTTCGAGCTCGAAGCCACCTTCGTCGAGCGCGACTTGCACCCCGTCGGCGGCGGGACCGCCCGGATGACCGAGGTAGGCCCGCTCCGTCCTCGTGCGATCCAGTCGCGGGTCGTTCTCGGGGCTGATCAGCGTGGCCTTCAAGGTCGCCCCGGCGGCGCCAAACCAGGCCGACGACAGGATCAGTGCGAGCAGCGCGCCCCTCATTCGACGACCACCACGCCGTAGGGCACGCGCCCGACCGGCACGGTCTTGATCGCCTTCGCGCCTGGCACGTCGATGATGGTCAGGTCATCGCTCAGGCCGTTGACGACAAACAAGCGCTTCTCATCCTTGTCGAGCGCGACGTTCCATGCGCGTCTGCCGACCAGCACGAGATCGCTGACCTTGCGCGCCGGCACATCGACGAAGGCAACATGGTTGGCGCGGCCCAGCGCGACGTACGCGCGCTTGCCGTCGCGCGACATCTGGATGCCCACCGGCGTGATGTCCTGCGCGCGGGCGCCCTTGACCTCGAACTTCAGCGTCGCCAGCACGGAATGGTCAGCCGTCGAGACGATGGTGACGCCCGAGTCGAGCTCGCAGGTGACCCACAGCTCCTTGCCATCGGGCGTGATCGCCATGCGGCGCGGCCGTTTGCCGACCTTGATGTTCTTGATGATCTTGCCGCTCGCGGTGTCGATCGCATGCACGAGGCTGGCGACTTCGGAAGTGACGTACAGCACCTTGCCGTCCGCGCTGACCTTCACGCCCTCGGGCTCCTGCCCGACCTTGACCTCTTTGAGTTTCTTGCCGGTCGCCGCATCGACGAACACGGCCGACGCGTCGTCTTCGCTGGAGACGTAGATGGTCTTGCCGTCGGGCGACAGGTCGAAGGCCTCGGGGTCGTCGCCGAGCGGAATGCGCCGCAGCGATTGGCCGGTTGCCGGGTCGATCAGGTCGGCCACGCCAGAGTCCGAGCACGCGAGCATCAGCTTGCGGTCAGGCGTGAGCTGCAGGTGGCGGCCGCGCTTGCAGGTCGCGATCGTGCCTTTGACGGTGAGCGTGGCAAGGTCGATCATCGTCAACGCGTCGTCCTTCTCGCTCGACACATACACCGTGCCAGGTGTCGCTTGTGCGAACGCGCTGCCCACAAGCAACAGCGTCAGGCCGACAAGGCGCGTCGTTTTCCGGATCAGCTTCAAATCCATGTCTCCAGGTCTTTCTTGCACTGCTTCACGAGGTCCGCTTGATGAAGCCTGCTTCCAGCGTCGGCTCGCCAAGCAAGCGGGTCACCTCGGCGGGCGTGCCATCGGCCAGCAGCGTGCCCTGGTGCAGTACCAGCACCCGGTCCGCGCTCTCGGCCTCCTCGACCCAGTGCGTGGCCCACAGCACGCTCACGCCGCGCTCGCGCACATCGGCGTGCAAGGCCTGCAGCAGGTCGCGGCGCGATTTCGGGTCCAGGCCCACGGTGGCTTCGTCCATCAGCAGCACCGAGGGTTGATGCAGCCCGGCACGCACAAGTTCCACCTTCCGCCGATTGCCGCCGGAGAGCTCTCGCACCTTTCGGTCCAGATCGGCGAGAAGGCCGAGGCGCGCACAGCCAGCCTCGATGCGCGCCAGCGCGACGCGCCGCGGCACGCCCTGCAGATCCGCCTGGAACAGCAGGTTGCGCCGGATGCTCAGGTCCAGGTCGAGCGCGATCTGCTGGAACACGACGCCGATGTGCCGCAACGCGATGCGCGCCGAATGCCGCAGCGAATGTCCGGCCACTTCGACCTCGCCGCCGTCGGCCGCGAACAAGCCGGTGAGCACCTGGAACAGCGTGGACTTGCCGGCCCCGTTGGGGCCCAGCAGCGCAACGAACTCGCCGCGACCGATCTGCAGCGACAAGGATTTCAATGCAATGGTCTGACCGTAGCGTTTCGTGAGATCAATGGTTCGCAGCATGAAGGTCGTAGGTTCCAGATCGCCTTGAACAGCGGGTTCAGCGCGGCGTCTTCCGGCGACACGCTACCGCAACTTCCGCGCCGTTGACCGAGCGTTTGCACTCATTACTGCGGCGCAACAAGGCGCTGCGTCTCGCGGTCCAGCACTCAGTGGAACACTCTGCGCCAAAAGTGACGACAAACGTTGCGCGATGCGCGGCGCCGGCGGGAGACGGCGCCGTGCGGCGACGTGCGCCGCGGTTGAGGCACCCAAGGGCTTTCCCGTATTTCGAGCGGTGTGTGGCCAGCAACGAACGCGAACCCGTTCACGTTTCCCAAGACTGAAGTCGATAAAACAGGGTTTCGCCTAGTACGAAAACGATGGCTGGCGCGTTGTCCTATGGTGGTCCGGCGCATCAGGTCAAGTGAGACAGGGAAGACTTCCCGACAGGCATGGATGTTGCGATTTGACCGAACGCCAGACGGCTCGTGCGGAGGTCTTGGTGGCGACCTTCGCAAGACTGCAGACCACCTCAAAAGCAAGGAGACATCGATGAGAATTCCTCGGCAATCGGGCGCAAGCCTCGTGCTGCACATGGGGCTCGCGTTGCTCGCTCTACCGATGTTGGCGTCCGCCAACGCCGACGTAGAGAAGAACATCGCGAACTCCAGCAACTGGGCCATGCAAGCGGGAGACATGTACAACCAGCGCTTCTCCCAGCTGAAGCAGATCAACACAGGCAACGTCAGCAAGATGCAGGTCGCCTGGACCTTCTCGACCGGCGTGCTGCGCGGTCACGAAGGCTCGCCGCTGGTGATCGACGGCATCATGTACATGACCTCGCCGTTCCCGAACAAGGTGTACGCGCTGAACCTCGATACCCAGGAGATGATCTGGAAGTACGAGCCCAAGCAAGACCCGTCGGTGATTGCGCAAATGTGTTGCGACACGGTCAACCGTGGTGTCGCCTATGCCGAGGGCAAGGTGATCATGCAGCAGGCCGACAGCACGCTGGTGGCGCTGAACGCGAAAACCGGCAAGGTGGTCTGGAGCGTCAAGAACGGTGACCCGAAGCTCGGCGCGGTGAACACCAACGCACCCCACATCTTCAAGGACAAGGTCATCACCGGCATCAGCGGCGGCGAGTGGGGGGTGCGTGGCTTCATCGCTGCCTACAACCTGTCAGACGGCAAGCTGGCCTGGAAGGGCTACAGCGTCGGCCCTGACGCCGAGATGCTGATCGACCCGGCCAAGACCATGACCTGGACCGACGGCAAGATGGCGCCAGTGGGCCCGGACTCTTCGTTGAAGACCTGGAAGGGCGATCAATGGAAGACCGGTGGCGGCACGACCTGGGGCTGGTACAGCTACGACAAGGCGCTGAACCTGATGTACTACGGCAGCGGCAACCCGTCGACCTGGAACCCGGCACAGCGGCCTGGCGACAACAAGTGGTCGATGACCATCTGGGCTCGCGATGTCGACACGGGCATGGCCAAGTGGGTCTACCAGATGACGCCGTACGACGAGTGGGACTTCGACGGCATCAACGAAATGATCCTGGCCGACATCAACGTGAAGGGCAAGCCGACCAAGGCACTGGTGCACTTCGACCGCAACGGCTTCGCGTACACCATGGACCGCGTCACCGGCGCCCTGCTGGTGGCCGAGAAATATGACCCGCAAGTGAACTGGGCCACCCACGTCGACATGAAGACCGGTCGGCCGCAAGTGGTTGCGAAGTACTCCACCGCGAAGGGCGGTCCTGACGTCAACACCAAGGGCATCTGCCCGGCGGCGCTCGGCAGCAAGGACCAGCAGCCGGCATCCTACGACCCCGAGACCAAGCTCTTCTACGTGCCGACGAACCACGTCTGCATGGACTACGAGCCGTTCAAGGTCGAGTACACCGCGGGCCAGCCGTATGTGGGTGCGACGCTGTCGATGTACCCGGCACCGGGCAGCCATGGCGGCATGGGCAACTACATCACCTGGGACGCCAGCGCCGGCAAGATCGTGCAGAGCCATGCCGAGAAGTTCTCGGTCTGGAGCGGCGCGCTCAACACCGCGGGCGGACTGTCCTGCTACGGCACGCTTGAGGGTTACCTGAAGTGCGTCGACAAGAAGGACATCAACAAGGAACTGTTCAAGTTCAAGACGCCTTCCGGGATCATCGGCAACGTGTTCTCGTACATGCACAAGGGCAAGCAGTACATCGGCGTGTTCTCGGGCATCGGCGGCTGGGCCGGCATCGGCATGGCTGCAGGTCTCGAGAAGGACCAGGACGGCCTGGGCGCTGTGGGCGGCTACCGCGATCTGGCCAAGTACACCGAACTGGGTGGCTCTTTGACTGTTTTCGCGCTGCCGAACTGAGGCCGCAAGAGGTAGCGCAGCCGCGAACATACTCGGCGCGCGCCTGACAACGGGGAGGGCTTTCGCAGGAACGCCTTCCCCATTTTTTTTGACTCATTCAACATCCCATGAAGCACTTCAAGACCCTCGGCGCCGCCATGTTGCTCGCCTCGACCCTGACGTCGTTTGCCCAGACCGCAGCTGCGCCTGCGCCTGCGCCTGCCGCCGGGGCCAAGCCCTACACGGTGGTGGACGGTTACAAGGTCGACGCCAACACCCTGGTCGGCTTCAAGACCTGGCGCGCCGCCGCCTGCGACCGTTGCCACGGCGCGAACCAGGAAGGCCTGGTCGGCCCATCACTGATCAACAGTTTGAAGACCCTCTCGAAAGACGATTTCGTCCAGACCGTCAAGAACGGCCGGCCGAACACGCAGATGGTTCCTTTCGGCGGCAATCCGGAAGTGATGAAGAACATCGACCAGCTCTACAGCTACCTGAAGGGCCGGTCTGACGGCGCGATCACGAAGGCGCGCGTCGAGGCGATGCAATGAGCCGATCCAGGTCGCCTCGCGATGCTTGTGTGGCCTGCCTGAGTGTCGCGGCCGCGCTCGCGGCGCTCTCAGCCACCGCCCAGGCGCAGGAGGCGCCGCCGAAGCGGACCGAACTTCGCGTCTGCCAGGACCCGAACAACTTGCCGTTCTCCAACACCAAGGGAGAAGGCATGGAGAACCGCATCGCGGAGGTCTTCGGCAAGGCGCTGAACCTGCCGGTCACCTACTACTCTTTCCCGCAGCGGCTGGCGTTCGTCCGCAACACGCTGCGCTACAAGCTGCCGGGCCAGGACTACCCTTGCGACATCATCATCGGCGTGCCGGTGGGATTCGATGAAGGCGTCTCGGTCACGAAGCCCTACTATCGTTCGACCTATGCGCTGGTGTTCCCGAAAGGCCAGGGCCTGGACAACGTCACCACCGTCGACGCGTTCCTCGCACTCGGCCCCGAGAAGCTTCGCTCGCTGCGCATCGGCGTGTACGACCGGTCTCCGGCCGGGGAATGGCTGTCGAGGCACCAATTGCTGGAGAACGGCGTTCCCTACCAGATGATGAATGCAGACCCGCAGCAATACCCGGGCGAGATCATCGAGAGAGACCTCGCGCAGGGCAAGCTTGATGCGGCCATCGTCTGGGGACCGATCGCCGGCTACTTCGCACAACGCGTGAAGTCACCGCAGTTGGTCGTGCTGCCATTGAAGTCCGAGCCGGGCCTGAAGCTGGATTACCAGATGGCAATGGGCGTGCGCTTCGGCGAGCGCGAGTGGAAGCAGCAAGTCGAAGGCTTGATCGAGTCGCATCAAGCGGACATCGAAGCAATCCTGAAGGCATATGGCGTGCCGATGGTCGACGCTTCGTACGGGGCGCCGAAGAACTGAGTGCCAACGAATGTGCCGTCGGTTCATCAGCAGGGGCGCCAGCGCAGGCCGGACGCTGGCAGGGTCGTGCCTGCTCGCCCTGAGGCTGTCGAGCTTGTTGCTGCCCGGCATGGCATTCGCCGAGCCCGACCCAGCCACGCTGATCAAGCTTTCGACCAGCGTGCTCAAGGTTGAAGTGATGCGCACCCAGGGTGGCTATTCGCTGGGCTCGGGTGTGGTGATTGGCGAGGACCGCGTGGTGACCAACTGTCACGTCACGCGGGATGCGCGGCTGATCTCGGTGCTGCAGGGCGGGCTGAGGCTGCCAGCCCAGTCGCAGCAGGTTGACGCGTACCACGACCTGTGCGTGCTGCATGTGCGCGGCATCGAGGGCAGCCGCGCCGTGGCCTTCGGTCCGGCAGGACGATTGACGATAGGCCAGGTCGTCACGGCTGTCGGCCACACGGCGGGCGCGTTCCAGGGCAGCAGTGGCGAAGTCCTGGCCCTGCACCGGATGGACGGCGCCCAGGTCATCCAGGCCTCCAACTTCTTCAGTTCGGGCGCGAGCGGCGGCGGGCTGTTCGACGCCGACCTCCATCTTGTCGGCATCCTGACCTTCCGCCTGCGCGGCGGCAACGCCCACTACTTCGCGGCGCCGATCGAGTGGCTCGCACGGTCGCGCATGGACAGCGAGGCTGCGCAACAGATCGGCCCGCTGGCGCCCGGCGAACTGGCCTTCTGGGAACGGCTGGCCAACGCACAACCGACCTTCCTGCGGGCCGCTGCGCTTGAAGTCGAGGGCAACTGGCGTGGGCTGCAGCCGCTGGCCGCAGAGTGGACCCTGCTCGACGCTGGCGACCCCGAGCCGTGGTACCTGCTCGGCCTCGCCCTCTCACGCCTGGACCAGCCGCGCGATGCTCGCCTTGCGCTGGAATGCTCGCTTGCCATCTCGCCCGACTACGCGGCGGCGCGAAACGAACTCCAACGCCTCGCACTGCCGCGCGACGCGCAATCCGAAACCCATGTGGCAGGCATCTCTTGCCGCCATTGATGCGAACTCACCTCTCATGACGCCGTTCTCTCATCGCTTCACCACCACGCTCGCCGCCGCAGCCATCGCAATCTTTGCGCTGCCGGGCGCCCCTGTTCGCGCCGAAGACGGGCCCAAGGATTTCTCTGCCGCCGAACGCGCGTTGTTCATGACGAACCAGTTCACCAAGCTGCGCCCGCCGATGACGCTGCACTACGCCTTCCATCGCAGCGGCAGCCTGGAGCCCGGCTTTGACGACAAGGTCTCGATCTCGCTGAAGGCGCAGGCAAACGGCCAGTGCTGCGACGCGAGCGGCGACTTCCTCAGCGGCGAGCACGCCGTGGTGCTGCCGCCAGTCGAGGGGGTCACGGGCAACCCGGTGATGCTCTACTTCCTCGAACGCGACGTGCGCGAGATGGAGCGGCTGACAAAGGGCAAGCAGGCCTACTTTCGCAAGCGCATCCGCATGGCGATTTACCAGGGCGCCCAGCAACGCGCGGTGACGCTGCGCTACCGCGGCAACGCTGTCGCGGGCCAGGAGTTCACGATCGACCCCTACCGCGACGACCCGAACCGCCCGCGCTTCGAACAGCTCTCGAACAAGCGTTATGTGTTCACGATGTCGGACGCCGTGCCGGGCGGCGTCTACGCCATCCGCTCGGTGATCACCGATGCTGCCAAGGGCGCGGACGCGCCGCCGCTGGTCGCCGACGAGTTGCTCATCGAAGGGGCGGAGGCAACGCCGCCAAAGCCCGGCGCCTGACCGCTGCCCACGCTGCCCTTTCCTTCGTCGCCATCAGCTTCTAACGATTCCACGGACAAGCCATGAACCATGCCCGCCTGCGCTCCTCAACTTCAAGCGCAACCCTGCTCGCCGCGCTGCTGATCGCCAGCGGCACTGCGCACGCTGCGAACGACTACCCGACCTCGGCCCGCGTGCTGTACGTGGAGGACTGCATCCGTGCGAACCCCGGTCCGTATTTCGAAATGGTCAACAAATGCGCCTGTGCGGTGGATGCACTCGCCGAGGAAGTCGACTACGACGAGTTCACGACGATGCAGACGATCAGCAATGGCATGACGATCGGTGGTGAACGCGGCAACACGATCCGCGACACGCCCGGGCTGCAACCCGAACTGAAGAAGTATCGCGAGCTGCAGGCGAAGGTGAAAAAGAGCTGCTTCATCAAAGACGCCAAGTAACCCCGACGCATCGCCTTTCACCGACCATGCGCCCCGCCCTGCACCGCTCCGCAACCGCCCTGCTGCTGGCTGCCTTGCTGCATGGGGTCACGGCCGCGCAGGGCGTGGCCGATGCACCACCGCTCGGTGTGGCCGAGATCGCGCCTGGCGTCTACGTGCACGCGGGTCTGGTCGAGGACTGGCTGCCGGGCAACGGCGGCGACGTCGCCAATCTCGGCCTGGTCGTCGGCAGCCGCTGCGTCGCGGTGATCGACAGCGGCGGCACCCCGCAGGTCGGCCAGCGCTGGCGCGCGGCCATCGAGCGCATCACGCGCCTGCCGGTCTGCTTCGTGATCAACACCCATGCCCATCCCGACCACGTGCTCGGCAACGCCGCCTTCACAGGCCCCGACACCCGCTTCGTCGCAAGCGTGAAGTTCGACGCGGCGATGGCCGCACGCCGGCCCTATTTCCTGAATGCGCTGGCGCGCGATTTTGGCGTCAGCGTCGCACCCGGCACGATGGCCGATCCGACACTGACCGTGGATGGCACCCGCGAACTGGACCTCGGCGACCGCATCGTCGTGCTGCAAACCTGGCCAACCGCGCACACCGACAACGACCTGACCGTCTACGACCGGACATCGCGCACGCTGTTCGCCTCCGACCTGCTGTTCGTGCAGCACATCCCGGTCGTCGACGGCAGCCTGCGCGGCTGGCTCGCGACGATGCAGCAGCTCGCGAAAATCGATGCGGCCCGGATCGTGCCTGGCCACGGCCCCACGCTGGCGGGCGGCCCGGATGCGTGGAAGCCGCAACAGGCGTATCTTGAGGCGCTGCTGCGCGAAACCCGCGCGGCGCTCAAGGCGCGCAAGACGCTGTCCCAGGCGGTCGACACCGTCGGCATTCAGGCTGCCACCCAGTGGCAGCTCGCCGAACGCTTTCACCGCCGCAACGTCACTGCAGCGTTTGCAGAGCTGGAGTGGGAAGACTGAGGTGCAACGATGACAGGCCGCCCGACACGACCGATCCGGATGACCCGGCGCGAAGCCGCCGCCACTGGCGGCGCGTTGATCGCCTCGCTGGCACTCGGCGGCGTGCGCGATGCACGCGCCGCGATCATGTCCGGCGATGACCCGGCGGCAAGCGAGATCTGGCAGAAGGTGCGCGCCAGCCTGTTCGAGGCTCGCCCCATCGAGGACGTTGGCGACGAGGCACTTGTACTCGACGCGCCGGTGCGCGCTGAAGACGCCGCTGTAGTGCCGATCGCGATGCGAGCGAAGCTGCCGCACACGGCCTCACGCCATGTCGAAAAACTGTACCTCGTGATCGATAACAACCCGTCGCCGATCTCGGCGATCTTCTCGTTCACGCCAAACAGCGGCCGGGCCGATGTCGAGACCCGCGTGCGCGTCGACGAATACACCTTCGTGCGCGCAATCGCCGAGACCAACGACGGGCGGCTGCTGATGCGCACGCGCTTTGTCAAGGCATCCGGCGGCTGTTCGGCGCCGCCGGGCAAGGACCCGCAGGCCGCGCTCGCATCGCTGGGCAAGATCAAGATGCGCGTCGACGGCAAGGTCGTGCTGCACCAGCCGACGCTGGCGCAGCTGATGATCAGCCACCCGAACGACTCCGGCATGGTCATGGACCAGCTGACGCGCACCTACACACCGCGCCGCTTCGTGCGCACGGTCAAGGTCTCCTACGCTGGCCAGCCGGTGCTGTCCGCGGATCTGGATTTCTCGATCAGCGAGAACCCCAACCTGCGCTTCTACTTCGTGCCGAACGCGCCGGGCCAACTCACGGCCGAGGTCGTCGACACGCACCAGGCCACCTGGAAGAGCAGCCTCGACGTGACGCCGTCCGCCGCCTGAACGAATGCGCCACGCCGCCCTGGTCACCGCACTGTCGCTCTGGCTCATCGGCACCGGTACGCCCTGCTTCGCCGCACCGTTCGCCTACATCACGAACCAGGGCAGCAACGATGTGTCGGTGATCGACCTGGCCTCGCAGCGCGTGGTCACCACGGTGCCTGTCGGCCTGGCGCCAGCAGGCGTGGTCGCGTCGAGCCGCGCTGGCAAGGTGTTCGTGTCGAACCCGGACAGCAAGACGATTTCGGTGATCGACATGCGCACGCAACGCGTGACGGGCACGCTGGCGGCCGGCAGCGGCCCGGTCGGCATGGACGCGTCGCCGGACGGCTCGCGCCTGTTCGTCGCAGACTGGTACGCGAACCGGCTGCTGGTGTTCGACACCGTGGCGGGCACCGCGCTGCCCACCATCGAGGTCGGCCGCGCGCCTGCGGGCGTGGCGGTCGACACTGCCGGGGCAACCGTCTTCGTCGCCGAACGCGACGACGACAGCATCGCCGCGATCGACATCGCGACCTCGCGCGTGCGCGGCCGCGTGAAGGTCGGCACACACCCCTTTGCGCTGCTGATCGATGCCACCCGCGAGCGCCTCTACGCGCTCAACGTGCTCAGCGACGACATCTCGGTGATCGACACGCGCCGGCTCGAGGTGATCGCCACCGTCAAGGTCGGCAAGGCGCCCTACGGCGCGGCGCTGACCCGTGACGGTGCCTTGCTGTATGTGACCAACCAGCATGACGACAGCGTCAGCGTCGTCGATGCGCAGCGGCTCGAGACCGTGCGCACGCTGCCGGGCTTCGGCTACCCCGAAGGGGTGGCCGTGCACGCCGACCGCGTCTACGTCGTCAACTGGATGGACGACGACGTGAGCGTGCTGGACGCCACCAGCGGCCGCACGCTGGCCCGCATCGCCACCGGCAGGAACAGCCGCGGCTTCGGGGCCTTCATCGGCTCGCCAACCCCGCCATGAATTCACCATGATCTTCAACGACCCCAGCACCGGAGGCCCTTTCCCATGTTCCTGAGATTCGCCAGTCGATGGCTTCAACCAGCGCTTGCAATCGCCGTTCTCGGCAGCGCGATGTCATTGCCCGCCAGCGCCCACGGGCCGACACGCCAGAAGGCCGTCGAGACCATCAAGATCGACGCACCCGCTGCGGTGGTCTGGGCCAAGATCAAGAATTTCGACGCGCTGAAAGACTGGCACCCGGCCGTCGAATCCAGCCCGGCCGACAAGGGCAACGCCGAAGGCTCGGAGCGCAAGGTCGCGCTGAAGGGCGGTGGCGCACTGGTCGAGACGCTGGAACGCTACGACGACGCGCAGATGCGCTACAGCTACCGCCTGAAAGACGGCAGTGCGCTGCCGGTCTCGAACTACACCTCGACGATCACCGTGACCGGCGAGGGCAACACCTCGACCGTCGAGTGGCGCGGTGCGTTCTACCGCGCCTACATGCACAACGACCCGCCTCCCGAACAGAATGACGAGGCCGCGTTGAAAGCGGTGACCGGGGTGTACCAGAGCGGACTGGCCAACCTGAAGAAGCTCGTCGAGGCCAAGTAGCGTGAGTCCCATGCGTGCCCTTTCGCGCACAGCGGGCTGCTGGCTGGCCGCAGCCCTGCTCGCCTGTGCCACCATGGCGGCGCGGGCCGCAGCGCCGGTTGCCATCGAACTGGCGTCCGGCGTCTACATGGTGGCCGGCACCGGCGGCGAGCCGGACGGCGCGAACCTGGGCCGCAT
Source organism: Ideonella sp. (assembly GCF_041287625.1). Lineage (GTDB taxonomy): Bacteria > Pseudomonadota > Gammaproteobacteria > Burkholderiales > Burkholderiaceae_C > Ideonella. The sequence continues at coordinate 43,346 of NZ_JBGGNH010000063.1, read as the reverse complement.
CGGCAACACCGGTTTCATCGTCGGCCGCAAAGGCGTGCTGGCGATCGACACCGGCACCTCGTACCGGCACGGCCGCGCGCTGCTCGACGCGATCCGCAGCGTGACGGACAAGCCGGTGCGCCTGGCCATCGTCACGCACACGCGGCAAGAGTTCCTGTTCGGCGCCGCGGCGTTCCGCGAACAAGGCATTCCGGTCGCGATGCATCAAGCCGCCGCCGGCCTGATGGCCTCACGTTGCGAGAGCTGCCTGAAGACCCTGCGTTCGACGCTGGGGGAGGACGAGATGCGCGGCACGACGATGTTCGAGCCCGACATCCGCTTCACCACCCCGCCCGGGCTCGACGCGGCCACGCTGATCGGCCGGTCGATCCAGGTGCTGTATTTCGGCCACTCCAGCGGCCCCGGCGATGTCGCGGTGTTCGACCCGGTCACCGGCACGCTGTTCGCAGGCGGCCTGCTGGATGCCCAGCGCATTCCCGATGTGTTCGACAGCGACCTGCCGGCCTGGGGCGAGGCGCTGCACACGCTGCAGGCGCTGCCGCTGGAAGTCATCGTGCCCGGCCACGGGCCGGCCGGCACGAAGCGCCTGGTCACGCAGACCGAGCGCTACCTTGATCAGCTGACGACGCGCGTGCGCGCGCTGCTGGCCGCCGGCGCGCCGTTGAGCGAGGTCCCAGACGCCACCGCGCTGCCTGAGTTCGCGGCCTGGGATCAGTACGCCACGGTGCACAGGCGCAATGCGGCACTGGTCTACCTGCGCTATGAGCGCGAGCAGCTGTTGAAGTAGGAGTCTCGAAACCATGCCGTCGCCGATCAAGCCCCGCCCACGCCACCTCATGCGTCGCCAGCGCCGCGCCTTCATGCTCGGCGTAGGCGCCCTGCCGCTCGCGATGGCGCCCTCAGTGCGCGCCGCCATCGGCGGCCTGCCGAGCAACACCGGCCCGGCCGACTTCTCGCCCGAATGGGAGCTGTTGCGCGGCCGGATTTTCGGCACGCGGCCGATCACCACCGGTGCTGCCAGCCGCGTGCAGCTGATCGCGCCCCTGCGCGCCGCCTACGGTGCAGCAGTGCCGGTGAAGATCGTCTCGCAGTTGGCGCAGACGCCAGAGCTCTACGTGAAGCGCATGCACCTGCTGGTCGACAAGAACCCGTCACCGCTGGCTGCCACGCTCGAGCTGACGCCGGAAGTCGGCCAGGCCGATTTCGAGACGCGTCTGCGGGTCGACGAATACAGCCACGTGCGCGTCGTCAGCGAGCTCTCGAACGGCGAGCTGCACATGGACTCGCGCTACGTGAAGACCTCCGGCGGCTGCTCCGCGCCACCGAACCGTGACACACCCGAGCTGATCGGCAGGACGATCTTCAAGCTTCCCGGGCCACCGACGATGGACGCACCCACCGCCGCCGATGTGACGGTGATCCACCCGAACGACACCGGCTTCGAGCTGAACAACGTGACGGTGATGTTCATCCCCTCATACTTCGTGCGCACGATCGCCGTGAGCTATGCGGGCCGGAAGATCTTCGATGCCGATCTCGACTTTTCGATCAGCGAGAACCCGACCTGGCGCTTCAACTTCGTGCCGCATGGCCCGGGTGAACTGCGCGCCGAGGTCTCCGACTCGAAAGAGCACCATTTCACCGGCTCGCTGAGGGTCGGATGATGGCCCGCCACGGGCTGGGCCGGCTGTTGGCACGCGTTTTCTGTGCCGCGATGATCACGCTGCTGAGCGGCGCAACGCATGCCCTCGGCATCCCGCCGGCCTACGAACCGATCATCGTCGAACCTGCCGGCGGCCCGGAGCGCGCCGAGTTCGATCTCGGGCCGGCGCTGGCGCGTGCCCAGCGCGAGAACAAGCGCCTGTACGTCTACCTCGGCGCGAGCGACTGCCCGTACTGCCGCCGCTACGAGAACTTCCTCGGCAAGCATGCCGGGGAACTGGTGTCGCACTTCAAACCCTGGATCTTCGTTGACCTGCGCAGCGCGCTGTCGACGACGGCGAACAAGCTGTTCATCCGCGTGGGCAACAAGTCCCTGCCCTACCTCGAGTTCCAGCGTTCCATCGGCGACGAACGCACCCGCATGCTGGTCTATCCCAGCGTGTGGCTGTTCGACCCGCAGCTCAAGCCGCTGATGCAGATGCCCGCGGGCACCGGCACCTTCGAGACCATCGAAGAGCAGCTCGAGATCCTGCACCTGGTGCAGTAGCGCAACGGCAATGGCGCAGCGTTCGCGCCGCGCGACTATGTCGACGACGTGCTCAGCCGGCGCGAGTTCTTCGCGTCGCGGAACACCAGCGGATGTTCGGTGACCGTCGCCACACCAGCCTCGGCGCGTTGCACGGCCTCTTGCACCAGGCCGTGGTGAGGGCTCTTCACGCACACCGGGTCGGCCACCGTGGGATCGTGTGCGAGCAGATAGGCCTGGCAACGGCATCCGCCCAGGTCCTCCTCGCGGTGTTCGCAGCTGGAACACGGCTCCTTCATCCAGCCGGTGCCGCGGTAGCGGTTGAAGCCTTCGGAGTCGAACCAGATGTCGCGCACCGAGTGCTCGCGCACGTTCGGAAAGCTCAGGCCAGGCAGCATTTTCGCGGTGTGGCAAGGCACGGCGGTGCCGTCGGGCGTGACGGTCAGGAACATGCTGCCCCAGCCGTTCACACATTTCTTCGCCTTGCCCTCGTGATAGTCGGGGGCCACGAAGAAGATGCGCATGCGGTCGCCCAGCTTCACGCGCCAGGCATCGGCCACGGCTTCGGCGTGCTGCAATTGCGCACGCGTGGGCAGCAAGGCATCGCGGTTCTTGAAAGCCCAGGAGTAGTACTGCGTGTTCGCCAGTTCGAGGTACTCGGCGCCCAGCTCGGCCGCCATGCCGATGATGCGGTCGATGTGGTCGATGTTCAGGCGGTGCAGCACCACATTCATCACCATCGGCCAACCCTGGTCCTTGATGATCTGGGCCACGCGGTTCTTCAGCTCGAAGGTCTTGGTGTGCGAGAGAAAGTCGTTCATCTCGCGGGTGGAGTCCTGGAACGAGAGCTGCACATGGTCAAGGCCGGCGGCCTTCAGCGCACGCGCCCGCTCCACGGTCAGGCCAACGCCAGAGGTCAGCAGGTTGGTGTAATAACCCAGGCGCCGCGCTTCGGCGACGATCACCTCCAGGTCATCACGCAACAGCGGTTCGCCGCCCGAGAGGCCGCATTGCACGGCGCCGAGTTCGCGGCCCTCTCGCAGCACACGCAGCCAGTCTTCGGTCGAGAGTTCGTCAGCCTGGTTCGCGAAATCGATCGGGTTGTAGCAGAACACGCAGTGCAGCGGACAGCGGTAGGTCAGCTCGGCGAGCAGCCACAGTGGCGGGCCTGGACGCGTACTCGCGGAATCGTTCATTCCCATGTCAGCCACTTCTGTCGTCCGGCGATCTCGACGAAGGACACCACCTCGGGCCCGAGACCCTTGGCATTGAACGCCAGCTCCAGCTCGCCGATGATGGCCTCGATGCTGCGCTCGCCGTCGCAGCGCACCATGATCTCGCCGGCGCTGCCGTTGAGCTTGACCATGCCTTCGGGGTAGAGCAGCACATGACAATTCTGCGCCGGCTCCCACTGCATGCGAAAGCCCGCGCCGATGCGCGGCCGGATGGAGGTCGCAAGTGCCGTCATGCCGACACCCCGTACTTCAACGCGATCGCGTCGTTCATGGTCCACAGGATGTCGAGCTTGAACTGCAGCACCTCGAGCGCGCGCTCCTGCGCAGCGCGGGTCCTGAAGTGCGTGAGCGTGACCGAGAGGCCTTGCTCGACGTCGCGCCGCGCCTGGCTGACGCGGCTGCGGAAGTAGTGCAGGCCTTCGGACTCGATCCACGGGTAGTGCTCGGGCCAGGTCGCCAGACGCTGCTTGTGGATCTCTGGCGCGAACAGTTCGGTCAGCGAGGAGCACACCGCCTCCTGCCAAGGTGCGCGCCGCGCGAAGTTCACGTACGCGTCGACCGCGAAGCGCACGCCGGGCGCCACATGGCGCAGGTCGGTGACTTCCTCGCGGCTCAGGCCGACCGCCTCGGCCAGCCGCAACCAAGCCTCGATGCCACCGGCATCGCGGACGCCGTTCAGCTCAAAGCCGTCGTGGTCGAGGATGCGCTGAACCCAGCCGCGCCTCACGGCCGGATCGGGGCAGTTGGACAGCACCGCGGCGTCCTTGACGGGAATAGCAATCTGGTAGTAGTAGCGGTTCGCGACCCAGCCCTGCACCTGCTCGCGGTTGGCGCGGCCACCGTTGAGCATCAGGTTGTAAGGGTGGTGGATGTGGTAGGCACGACCACGCTCGCGCAGCTTCGCTTCGAACTCGGCGCCACCCCAGGCGGGCGCATCGGCGGGCACGGCTTCGCGCCGCGCTTGGAGGATCTCGGCCTTCATCGGCACCTCAGAGTTGGATCAGCATGCCGTCCTCGCAGACCTCGATGCGTGCAGCAGTCAGCGCGGCACGCTCTTCGGAGTCTTCGTCGAGGATGGGGTTGGTGTTGTTGATGTGGATCAGGCAGCGCCGTGTGTGCGACGGCAGCTTCGCGAACCATTCCATCATCCCGCCAGGGCCGGACTGCGGCAGGTGGCCGATGTCACGCGCAGTCTTCTTGCTCAAGCCCAGGCGCGGCATCTCGTCATCGGTCCAGAAGGTGCCGTCCACCAGCAGCGCATCGGCACTGGCCATCGCGTCGAAGACTGGGGGCGTGATCGCGCCGAGGCCGGGCGCGTAGAAAACGGTTGCGCCGGTCTTCTCGTCGCTGATCAGCATGCCGATGTTGTCGCCCTCCACCGGATCCTCGCGATGCGGCGAATAAGGCGCCGGCTTGCTCGACAGCGGCAGCGCGCGAAAGCGCAGGCCCGGCACACCGGCCACGCTGAAGGGCGTGCCATCCAGCTCGATGCGGTGCCGCTCGACGCCGCAATAGTGGCCGAGCACACGCAGGATCGGGTTGCCCTGGCTCAAGTCCTCGGCGACCGGGTCGGTGCACCACAGCGGCAGCGGCGAGCCGCGCTCGCGCAGCATGAACAGGCCGGTTGCGTGGTCCACCTGCCCGTCCATCAACACAACGCCGGCAATGGCGGTGTCGCGCAGCGCGCGCGCCGGCTGCAATTCAGGGCGGGCGCGGATCTGCTCCAGGATGTCGGGCGAAGCGTTGAAGAGCACGCCGTCCGAGGCATCGTCGGCCCGCACGAAGATCGACGACTGCGTGCGCGGCTTGCACCGCACACTGCCCGATCGAACGCCAGCGCAGTTGCGGCAATTGCAGTTCCATTGCGGAAAACCGCCGCCGGCGGCAGATCCGAGCACGCTGATGCGCATTGTTTGTTGAACACCGGAAAGGCGCGCGTTGCGCGTGCCTTGAAAGAGGAAGGCACCGAAGCCGCGCCTGCGCGCAGTCCGGTGCCGGTTTCATCAGCGGGCGCTGACGTACATCGTGATCTCGAAGCCGAAGCGGAAATCAGAAGCGGTCGGGGTGGTCCATTGCATGGTGAGTCTCCGGAAGTGAACGACACGCAGGCCGGTTGACCTGCGCAAGGATGCGTGTTGCGTCCCCTGATGAAGCATCTCTCGGCGCGCAGCTGCGCGCCAGTCTCCGCACCATGATTCGCGCCTCATGATTTTCATGATTGCACCCAAGGGTCGACCCGGTTCCTGCGTCGTGAGCAAACGTGTGCGCGGCTCGATGGTTACCATGGCGCGTGCTCACCTTTCCGACCTGCGACGCGCCGACGCCCATGCCATGACGCTGCGCCTGAAGATCAACCTGATCGTCGGCGCGCTGACGATCCTGTTTGTCGCGGCCGTGCTCGGGCTGCAACTGCGCAGCATGCGCGAGTCGGTGCACGAGGAAGTGGTGGCCGCCAACCGCGTCGCCACGCAGATGCTGCAGCGCAACGCCCTGCTCTATGCGGCACAGGGCACGCCGGCGATGCTCGCCTACCTGCAGGGCATTGGCCGCGTGCGCTCGAACGACATCGTGCTGTACGACGAGCAGGACCTGGTGCTGTATCGCTCTCCGGCGTCCACCTACAAGGCAGGCCGCGATGCGCCCGATTGGTTCGAGCGGCTGATCGCACCGGCGCCCTCGGTGCAGTCCATCGTTTTCCCTGGCGGCAAGCTGGTGACGCAGTCCAACGCGTCGCGCGCCGCGGTTGACGCCTGGGACTACCTGCTGGTGCTGGGCGCCTGCGCTTCGGTGCTGCTGGTGGTCGTCAACGCGCTGGTGTTCTGGCTGGTCGGGCGCGCGGTGCGGCCGTTCGGGCAAATCCTGAGTGCGCTCGAGTCGCTGGAGGCCGGTCGTTTCGACGCAAAGTTGCCGCCGCTGGCTGGCACCGAGGCGAGCTTGATCGGCGCGGCCTTCAATCGCATGGTCGGCCGCCTGCGCCAGAACATCGAAACCGAACGCCGCGCTGCGCTGGCCGAGAGCCGGCTGGTCGACAACCGCGAACTCACCCGCTGGATCGAGCGCCAGCTCGAACAGGAGAGGCGCCTCATTGCGCACGAACTGCACGACGAGTTCGGCCAGTCCATCACCGCAATGCACAGCATGGCAATTTCGATTGCCCAGCGTGTGCGCGGCCTCGATGCGCAGGCAGAGCAGGCGGCGCGCACCATCGCCGACGAGTCGTCGCGGCTCTACGAGGCCATGCACGGCATCATCCCGCGCCTCGCGCCGCTGATGCTGGACAACTTCGGCCTCGCAGATGCGCTCGGCGACCTCGTCGAACGCACGCGGCGCAGCCAGCCAGGCGCAAGCATTGAATTGCAGGTGGGACTGGGCGACGCGAACCTGGCGGCCGATGTCGCGCTGGCGCTGTACCGCGGCGCGCAAGAAGGCATGACAAACGCACTGCGACACGGCCACGCGACGCAGATCTCCGTGTCGATGCGGCGCGAGGCCGATGCCGCGCTGCTCACGGTCACCGACAACGGCCAGGGCCTGCCGGCTGCACCGACGCCCAGCGGCCACCATGGCCTTCGCTGGCTCGCCGAGCGCACCGAGGGCCTGGGCGGCAGCTTCCGCATCGCCAACCGCATGCCGCAGGGCGTCGAGATGCAGGTGCGGCTGCCTTTGATGGAGGCAAGCGCCACATGATCCGTGTGATGCTGGTTGACGATCACGCGCTCGTGCGCATGGGTTTTCGCATGCTGCTCGCCGACGCGCAGGTCGAGGTCGTGGCGGAGGCTGACACCGGCGAGCAGGCCTGCGCCGACTACGCCCGCGTGCGGCCCGATGTCGTGGTGATGGACCTGTCGATGCCCGGCATGGGCGGGCTGGAGGCTGTCAGGCGGCTGATCGCACAGGACCCGAAGGCGCGCATCCTCGCGCTCTCGGCCTTCGAAGACACCGCGCACCCGCGGCGCGTGCTGCGTGCCGGTGCGCTCGGCTACCTGGCCAAACGCAGCGCCCCCGAGGCCCTGATCGCCGCGGTGAGCTCAGTTGCGGCCAACCGGCCCTACGTGGATGCGCACACGGCGCAGGCGCTCGCGGTCGCCGAAGTGGGGGGAGGCACCAGCCCGACCGAGGCGCTCAGCGAACGCGAGTTCTCGGTCTTCGTGCAGCTTGCCCGAGGTCTGAGCGTGGCGCAGATCGCCGACAACCTGAGCCTCTCGCCCAGCACCGTCGGCACCCACCTGTTCCACGTCAAGCAAAAGCTCGGCGCCAGCAACCAATCGGAGCTGACGCTGGTGGCGCTGCGCTGGGGTCTGATCGAAGCCTGACCCCCGAATCTGGGGACGTATTCGGGTCAACCCTTATCTCTGGCATGTTTGTTGCGCTGGCCCAGGTACGGCCGGCTCCCGCCCGCCGAGGGAGCGTCCGACATGCGCTGGTGGTTCGTCGCCTTCATCCTGCTGCTTGCAGCGCGTGCCGCCGCTGCCGACGAGGGCATCCTCGGCGTGCTGGCGCGCTCGCAACTCGCGCGTCTGGACCAGGCCCCGTCCGCCAACCCGGCCGGTGCACGCGCCCGAATGGTGCGCGCCAGCCTCGAGACCCTGGCGCGCGCGCTGCCGCTCCGGCACCCGGTGGAACTGCGTGTGACCGCGGGCGAGACGGTTGCCGAAACTCTCCAGGGCCGCATCCTGCTGGCGAACGAATCGCTGGCCGATCTGAGCGAAGGCGAGCGGCTGTTCATCCTCGCGCACGAGCTCGGGCACATCGAGCTGCGTCACTGGGAACAGACGCAGCAGCTCTACCAGAAGTGGGTGCCCGGCGCGGTCACCCCGGACCAAACCGAGCCGGTGGCGGCGCTGCTCGGGCGCGATGCCTCCGGGCTCGGCCATCGCCAGGAGCTGGAGGCCGACGCTTTCGCGCTGCGGACGCTGCACATGCTCGCGCTCGGGTCAAGCCAGCCCCTGCAGGACGCGAGCGCCGCGCTGACGCATTTCGGCGTGATCCGCGACACGCCGACCCATCCCGGAACGGGAAAACGGCTCGCAGCGATGCGAGCCGTTGATGCGCAGCAACCGGCCCGGTGGCCGGGCGAAATTCAGGCGACGACGCGGAACGAGCTCATCGACGCCGTCAGCTTGCCCGACTGACCCTTCAGCGACTGGGCCGCTGCCGCGAGTTCCTCGACGAGCGCGGCGTTCTGCTGCGTCATCGTGTCGATCTGGGCAATCGCGCTGTGCACCTGCTCGATGCCGTTGCTCTGTGACTGACCGGCGTCGGCGATGTCGCTGATCAGGGCCGACACGCGCTTCACGCTCTCCAGGATTTCCTTCATCGTGCGGCCCGCATCGTCGACCAGCTTGGAGCCGGCCTCCACCTTCTGGGTCGAGTCGCCAATGAGGGTCTTGATCTCACGTGCGGCGGTCGAGCTGCGCTGCGCGAGGCTGCGCACCTCGGAAGCCACGACCGCGAAACCGCGGCCGTGCTCGCCGGCCCGTGCCGCCTCGACCGCGGCGTTCAGCGCCAGGATGTTGGTCTGGAAGGCGATGCCGTCGATGACGCCGATGATCTCGGAGATCTTGGTCGCGCTGCCGTTGATCTCACCCATTCTCAAGATCACGTCGCGCATCGTCTTCTCGCCGCGCGCTGCGACCTCGCTCGATTGCGTGACGACGGTACGCGCCTCCTGCGTGCTGCGGGCATTGCTCTGCACCGTGTTGGAGAGCTGTTCCATCGAGCTGGCGGTCTGCTGCAGTGCGCTGGCCTGGTTTTCGGTGCGGGTCGAGAGGTCGAGGTTGCCGTTGGCGATCTCCTCGGAGGCGATGTTCACGCCGCCGACCGTCTCGCGCACCGCCAACACAGTCTTGCGCAGCTTCTTGCGCATGGAATTGAGTTCGGCGCGCAGCCACGAGATCTCGTCCTTGCCGGGCGATTCGATCGCGCTTTCCAGGTCGCCGCCCGCGATGCGGATCACGCATTGCACCGTCGATTCGACCGATTCCTTGATGCTGCTGCGGATCACCATGCCCGCAACCAGCGAGAACCCGCAGCCACCGAGCGCGGCGAAGCCCAGCAGCCAGACCGCAGTGCTGGCCGGCACTCCGCCCTGCAGGGCCCAGGCTGCGCCGGCACAGATGCCTGCGATGATGACTGCGGTGCAGCCAAAGCCAATCGTCACCCGGCGCACCAGGCTCACTCTGCGAATCCAACTCATGTGTGTCTCCGATAAACACCGATCGGCATCCCATGCTCGCGATGCCCTGTTCTTTCCCGCTGAGGGAAGTTTCGGCAGCATCGGCTTCGACTTAAGCGAATAAGTCACGCCACGCGGTCGCGGCCTTCGAGGGTGGCTGGACGCGAAGCGGCAGGTCTGGGGGGCAATCAGGCCGCGTCGATGACCGGCCAGCCCGCTTGCCGCGCGTGCTGGCGCAGGCGGGCGTCCGGCCGCACGGCGACCGGGTTCGAGACTGCGCCGAGCAGCGGCAAATCGCTCGCCGAATCCGAATAGAACCAGCTGTGCTCGAACGCCAGCAGGCCATCCGCGCCGCCCGGCATCTCCTGCGCCAACCATTGCCGCACCCGCGTGACCTTGTGCTCGCGGAAGCAGGGCAAACCGTCGATGGCGCCGGTCAGCGCACCGTCCGGGTGGCCGTCAACGGTCGCCGCCTCGGTCGCGACGACATGCGCAATGCCGAACAGGCGAGCGCAGGGCTCCGCGATGAAGCGGGTGGTCGCGGTGACGAGGACGCAGCGGTCGCCGGCGTCGAGGTGGCGCTGCACCAGCGCCAGCATGGCTTCTGGCACGCGAGGGCGCAGCGCGCGCTCGAACTCGTTCGCCCACTGCGCCAGTTTCACCCGCGGCACGCTCGCCAGCGGCGCAACGCTGGCGAAGTGCATCGCGTGAATGTCAAGCGTGCCGGCCACGTACTGCCGACAGTAGCCGAGGTAGGTTTCTTCGGCCTGCGCGGGCAGAACGCCTCGCTCGACCAGGAACTGCGTCCAGGCCATGCCGCTGTCGAACGGAATCAGCGTGTGGTCGAGGTCGAACAGCGCGAGGTTCATGCAGCAACATGCCGCGGCAGTGCCGCGAGTTCGGCGGGCAGCGCGCCGCGCAAGGCGTTGCAAACGACGATGCGCTCGGCTTGCGCGAGATCGGCGCGCGTCAGGCTGCGCAGCTGCGCGTTCCAGGCCGGGTCGTCGAGCACCACGCCGCGCATCACGCCCGGGAGTGCCCCGTCGGAGACCGGCGGCGTCCACCAGCGGCCGTCGATGCGAACGAACACGTTGCTGCGCCCGCCTTCGACGAGCCGGCCCGCACGGCTGAAGAACAAGGTGTCGAACGCGCCGGCGCTTTCGGCCGCCCGCACGCCGGCGTCGTAGTGCTGTCGACGCGTGGTCTTGTGGGCCGCGAGCGCGTCGGCCTCGGGCAAGGTGTCGTCGCCGAGCAGCAGCCGCACCGGGCCGGCAGGCAGCGGGGCGAGCGCCGCGTGGGTCAGGCTGGTACGCCCGCCGTGCGCAAGCGCGAGGCGCAAGCGCGTCTCGACGGGGGCATTCGGTTGAAAGGCCAGCAGCTTCTGCAACACGGTCTCGCGCTCGAACGCGAAGCCAAATACGCGCGCGCTGTGCGCGAGCCGGGCGAGGTGACGCTCCAGGTGCCGCACGCCCTCGCCCGGGCGCCACAACATCGTCTCGAAGAGCTCGAAGCCGGGATCGAGGCCGGTCAGGAAGCGCGCCTTCAGGCGGCACTCGTCGAACTCGTCGTCGGCGCGGCTGTCGAGCACGATGCCGGCACCCACGCCGATGCGCAGCGCGCGCAGGCCGCTGGCCTCGGCGCCCAGCGTCAGCGTGCGGATCGCCACTGAAAGGCAGAAGTCGCCGATGCGCGCTTCGCCGGACGGTGCATCCAGCCAGCCTATCGCGCCACAGTAGAGACCGCGCGGCGTGCTCTCCAGGCCGGCGATCAGCGCCATCGTGTGGTGCTTCGGCGCGCCGGTGATCGAGCCGCACGGGAACACCGCGCGCAGCAGTTCCGGCACGCCGACTTCGGGACGAATCTGCGCTTGCACCGTCGAGGTCATCTGGAACACGGTGGCGTACGGCTCAATCGCGAACAGCGCCGGCACCCGCACCGAGCCGGTCTGCGCAAGCCTGCCAAGGTCGTTGCGCAACAGGTCGACGATCATCAGGTTCTCGGCGCGGTTCTTGATGTCGAGGGCCAGCAGGCGCGCCGATTCGCTGTCGCTCTCCGGTGCGGCGACACGGGCGGCCGTGCCCTTCATCGGGCGTGCCGTCAGCAGGCCGGCCTCGTGGCGCAGGAACAGCTCGGGCGAGAGCGACAGCACATGCGTGCTCGCCCAGCCTTCCGGCAAGGCGATGAAGGCACCGTAGTCGACCGGCTGGCGCGCCCGCAACCGCCGGTACAGCGCGACGGGCGATCCGAATGCCGCACCGTTCATCCGGTACGTGTAGTTGACCTGGTAGGTCTCGCCGGCACGGATCGCCTCGTGGATCGCCTCGATGGATCGCGTGAATTCGGCGCGGTCGACACTCGGCCGCAGGTTCATGGTGCCGACCGGTTCGTCCGCACCCGAGGTGTCGCGCTCGGCGAGCCAGGCATCGACCGCGTCGCGAGACAGGTGGGTCAGCGAGCGGAACATCAGCACTCGCAGCGCGCAGTGCTCGCCGGGCTTGTCGTCGCCCGCCCGGATGCCAGCCTTCAGCAGCTTCGCGCCCCACTCGTAGTCGGCCAGCAACACCGCGTGCAGCCCTGCGCTCAGGTCGGCGTCGACCTGCGCCCAGGTCGCATCGAGCAGTGCCGGGTCGGCGCAGACATGCGCGCGCTCGAAGCCCTCGTACAGGCGGCTGCTCGGCCGCGCATTGGTCGCGGCGCGGTCGTCGAGCAGCGCGAAGCAGGCCATCGTCGAACGCCCGGCAACACTCAAGACCAGTCGTCCATGTCGTGCTTGATCTTGTGGCGGTTCGCGATCAGCTCCTCGACCGACGGCTCGTTGTTCAGCGCGCGGCGGATCGCGAGCATCGTCGCCTCGTGGTTGGTGCGGTACATGTCCTGCTTGTCCAGGTTCGGGTCGGTCGCGCAGCGAGGGTCGATCCAGACCAGGCTGATGATGCACAGCTCGTTGGCGATGTCCTTGGGGATGATGCCTTCGATCAGGCAATCGACCACCGCATCGGCGGTGGCGCTTTGCACCACGCCGCCGTACAGGTCGATGTTCGCGAAGTCCTTCAGCGTGACCTTGGGCACGACGATCGTGGCGGGCCGCACCAGTTGGTTGCAGGCGCGGATGGCGAACATCGCGGTGTGGCCCTTGCTCTGCGCCATCATGTTGGCGAAGGCCTGGCCGACCGGGCCGTTGGTGCGGCCGATCAGGATCTCGGGCATCGCATCGGTGAACTGGCCTTCGCGGGCCAGCACGGTCGCCTCGCCGGCGTGGAAGAGGTAATCGTTGCTCATCGTGGGTCTTTCGTCAGGGGAATTGTCGGTTGCCGCGCGGCACCGCAGCCGCAAGCCTACACGGTGACGATCAACTCGCCGCGGCCATCGGCCGCCAGGTCCCCGAGGTGGCGCACGGTGCGCCGCGCCGGCAGGCCGGCGAACGGCCCACCGTGGCGGGCGATGTCGCGCGCGATCAGCTGCCACGCGACCGCAGCATCGACCAGTGCCGGCACGAAGGTCGGCGGCAGGACCGGCGCCGGCCCCGCGAACACGACGCTGCCGCGGCGCATGCCGTAGCCCACGTGCGCGCCGGCTTGCCCACCGATGGCGATGGTGCCGGCGACCAGCCGCGATGCGAGGAAGTCGCCGACATTGCCAAACACCAGCACCGTGCCGCGCCGCATGCGGTCAGCGAATCGATCGCCGGCATTGCCGCGCACGATCAGCGTGCCGCCGCGCATGCCGTCCATGCTGCCGGGCAAGGTGCTGGCGGCGTGGTCGCCGACATTGCCGGTGATCGTCAGCATGCCGCCCGCCATCTCGCACGCGGCCAGCAAGCCGGCGTTGCCCTGCACCTGGACGTCACCACCGGTCATGCAGGCGCCAACGTAATCGCCCGCCGGGCCCGCGACCACGATCCGCCCACCGGCGAGCTGCCAGCCGATGCGGTCGAAGCGCGACAGGTCACCCTCGAACACCAGCTCGCCGCCCGCATCGGGCGAGTCGTCGCAGGCGACCGAGAAGAACTCGGCGAGCGGCAAGGTCTGCATGCCATGCGTCACGGGCAGCCGCTCGATCTGCGCCAGCGTCAGCCCTGCGAGTGCTGCCGGCGTCACGCCGCGCAGGTCGACCCGCAGCGCGGGTGCCTGCTTCAGGACGAAGCGCACGCGGCTCATGGCTTGCCCCCGGCATCGAGCAGCTTGTGCAGATGGAAGTGGTACGGCCCGAGCTTGCCGCCATAGTTGCCGGCCGAGACCCGCAGCATCCCGCCGGCCGCGCCGATCTCGATGCAGGCGTCCATGCCCACACGCATCGCCGCGCCGACATCGGCCTCGGTGAGGCCGTCGATCACGATTTCGAGCACACAACGAACCTCGGGCGTGAGTTCGCTCTTGGCCACCAGGCCGTAGAGGCCGGGGCAGAAGGCGTCATTGGTCGAGGCGCTGAGCGCCGCATACTTGCTGCCGACCTTCGAGCCCGAGCGCACCACGCCACCGGGGAATGGCATGACCACGTTCGGCAGGCGCTTCATCGCGGCCACTGCTGACTCGGCGGCATGCAGCGCAGCCTCGGTGTTCGTCGCAAGCATCAACAGGTTGCCGCCGCCGACAGATTTGGTCACCGCTGTCGTTTCCTGCGCGACGAACTCGCCGTCCATCACCGGCACGCGCCAGTAGCGCACGCCATTGATCACCTTCGAGATTTGCCAGCCGTCGCCGAAGAAGCGCAGGTTCTTGCCGAGCGCGATGGCCTCGCCTTCGCTGATGCCGGCGAACACCGCGGTGGTCGGGCAGGTCAACACACATTGGCCGACCCGGCGCTCCACCTGCTTTGCGAGTTCCTTGCCCGACATCGAGAAGATCAGCAGCGAACAGCCAGGGCGACCGTCGGGCGTTTCTTCCGGGCCGAGTTCGCGTTCGATGCCGGCCTCGCAGCCGCAGGCGATCACCGAAGTGGCGAAGCCGGTGGTACTGGCGGCCGCGTGCCGGGCCCAGGTCATGTTGTGGGCCGTGACGATCAGGCGCGTGGCCTTCATCGGGAAGGCTTCGGCAAAGGTGTCGTCGATGACGACGCCGTTGATCACACGTGAATCGCTCACGGGCTGACCTCGAAGCACGCGGCGGGCAGCAGGCGCCCACCGTTGCAGCAGCTGCACAGTTCGTCGTGGCCGATGGCGATCTGATCGAAATTCACGCCGCCGTGCGTGGCCAGGTGCTTGCGCAGCAGGGTCTCGATGCTGCGGTCGTACTCAGGCGCGACGAAATGCGTGCCGCCGACCGGCACGGCGGTGATGCGTCCCGCCTGCGCCACCAGCGCGCCGTCCTTGAAGACGTAGGCCGGTGTCGCGAACATCGCCTCACGATCCGCGTCTTCCCGGTACACCGCGATGTCGGCTGCCGCCCCTGCTCCGAGGTGGCCGCGGTCGGTCAGGCCGAGCAGCCGGGCCGGCGCGGCGCGCGTCATGATCGCGATCTCGTAGAGCGAAAGCTCGCGCGTGATCGATTTCAGCGCGGCGTTCGCCGCCACCTCGGGATGCAGCTTCGCCAGTTGCTCGGCGCGGAAGCTGCGGTCCATCAGCAGGCGGATCAGGTGCGGGTAGCTGGTGAACGGGCCGCCGTTCGGGTGGTCGGTGGTGAGCACCACGCGCCAGGGGTCGTTCACGAGCAGGAAGATCTCCAGGCCGATGACCCACTGCAGCGCGTTGACGAAGTTCTGGTCGCGATAGCGGAACGGCACCACCCCGCAGCCAGCCTCGCACTCGATGTCGGCACCGATCCACTTGCGCGGATTCGCCAGGTTCGACTGCGCGTGCTGGCGCATCGTGTCGCCCGAGGCGGTGACGGTCTGGCCGAACATGATCTGGCCGACATCGATGCTCACATTCGGGTGTGCGTTGACGGCCTCGGCCAGCTGGATCGCGGCCGACGAGAATTTCTTCGGCCCCTCGGTGCCGTACGCGTGGAACTGGATGTGCGTGAGGTGGGCGGGCAGGCCTTCGAGTGCCGCGATGGTCTCCAGCGTGGACTCGATGTTGCCGGCCACGCCGAGGTTGCTGCCGTGGATGTGCAAGGGGTGCGGCACGCCGAGCTCGCGCAGCGCTTTCGCGAGGGTGTGCACCACCTGCCGCGGCGTGACGCGCCAGTGCACATGGTCTTCGTCGACATTGAGCTTGCGCTGGTTGAACTTGAAGGCCGAGATGCCGCCCGGGTTGACGACCTTGATGCCCATCGCCTTGGTGGCGTTGAGAGTCCAACCGGCGTAGTCGCGGATGCGCTCGAAATCTGCGCCGCGGCTCAGCATTTCGAGGAACAGCTCGTCGTTGCCCAGCATCACGTAGGCGCCATGGTCGAGGATGGGCGTGTCGCCCATCTCCATGTGCGTGTGGCGCGCGTTGCAGGCCATCATGGCCGGCTCGAACGCCGCCGTGTAGCCCATCTCTACATAGCGGTAGCCGGTCGCCAGCGTGCCCGGCGCGCAGCCACCGCAGGAGGCGAGTTCGAGCGGGTTGTCGGGCAGCGCGATCGGGTTCGGACCGGCGCGTTGGAACTCCGGCAGCAGCATGCGCGCGAGATTGACCTTGCCGCCGCCGATGTGGGTGTGCATGTCGATCCCGCCGGCCATCACGATGCAGCCGCTGACGTCGATCTCTTCGGTCGCCACCTCGCCGGGCGCGAGGGCCACGATGCGGCCGTCGCGCACGAACAGGTCGCGGGTTTCACCGTCGACACCGTTGGTGGGGTCGACGATGCGGCCGCCGCGCAGGCGCAGTGTCTTGGTCATGCGTCGGCCTCAAGCGGCTGATGAGGCGGCTGATGAAGCGGCTGTTGCAGCGCCTGCGTGATGCGCTTCAGCACATCGGCCACGGCAGGCAGGGAATCGGTCCGAAGCGCGCGCAAGGGCATCAGCACCGAGCCGTCGGTGCGGAACAGATGCCCGGCGGATCCGATGCCGGGCGTGGACACGGGGATGAACACAGTTCCGCTCCCACGTGTTGCATCGGCAAATGCCGGGTGACCGAGCACGATGCGTGGCAAGCCGGTCTCCGGCGGCGCAGGCTCGCTGCCGAAACTGGCAATCCAGAGCAGTGCATCGACTGCGCCGTCGGCGAGCAGGCGCTTCGCGTCGAAACGCAGCGGCTCATGCTCCAGGCCGGCCGGCGAAGCACGGCTGCGCAGGGGCAGGCCGCCGAGCCAGGTGAACACTGCGTTGACGGTCGAGGCGCCGTCGCCGCCACCCAGCGGCAAGGCGGCGGCGCGGGTCTTCAAGTTCAGCGTCGACACGATCCGGTTGATCGCTTCGATGATCAAGGCGGCTTGGGATGGCATCTGCCCGGCCTCGTACACGAGCACAGCGTACTTCGCCAGGCGCAATTCATCGGCGAGCTTGGCGAGCGCCCCGGCCGCCACATCGGAGGCAACGGAGCGGCCGGCCACGCTGGCCGCGAGCATCGCGACTGTGTCGAACAGGTCAGCGTCGAAATGGACGACCTCCAGTCCGTCGATGGCAGGGGCCGCTGCCTGGCTCGTGGCCGGCTGCAGCAACACCAGCCGCGCGGCGCCTTCCTCGCCGATGCCGCAGCGCCGCAGGAACTCAGGGTAGCGCTCGCTCGGCATCGAGCCGACGCAGACGATGAGGTCGGCGCGGGTGCGAACCTCGGCCAGCGTGGTCGTGAACGCGCCGCGGTCCTGCAGCGCGCGCAGCGATTGCATCAGCGAAGCGCCGCCGGCCGGATCGCAGATGGCACCGGTGCGGCATGCCAAGGGGTAGAGCGCGCGGGCGCCCGCCGCGTCGGTGCCGAGGCCGCCGAACAGCGGCTGGTGGCTGGCGGCAAGCAGACGCGCCGCCGCGGCGATGGCCGCCTGCGGTTCGCAATCGACACCATCGATCTGCGCACGCACGACCGGCGCCTCGACCGGGCTGAACCGCGACAAGCCGGCGCGTGCGCGGGCACAGTCGCTGCCCTCCAACACCCAGGCACCCTCGCTCCCGGCGACAGAAAAGCTGTCGCACAGGAGGGGGCAGAACGGGCAGGTCCAGGGCGCCGGGGCGTGGCTGGAAGACGATTCGAGGGCACTCATCAGGCAATCACCACGCAAGCGATGTGCCATTCATCGCGCACACCACGCGGCACACGCCTCGGCAGGTGCGAAGCGGGCGGGCAAGGCCGGTCGAAGCCCGGTTGCATGGCCATTTCTGGAACACACTGTGGCGCTTTTGACGGATTCGACGGCCTCGCCAGCCGGCATCGTGATGGCACGATTCGTGATCCGACCCGGTCATGACAGCGACACCGCTCTGGCCACCCTGCCCCGCCGATCACCGAGGCTGGCGCGGCAACTGGAGATCGTGCAAGGCGCTGGCGACCAGCCAGGCGCCGGCCCCGGCGGCATGGGCGCAGGCCAGGTCATCGCTGCTGCGCACCCCACCGGCGCCGACGAAAGTCGTGCCCGGCGACACGCGGTGCAGCGCGGCCATCGTCTCCAGGTCAGGCCCGGCGCCGGAGCCGACCCGCTCCAGCGTCATCACGATCACACGCTGCGGCCACAGCGAGACAGCATCCCAGCAACCTGCCGGGTCGAGGCGCTTCCCCTCGCGGCGATCCAGCGACAGCACCGCGCCGGCGGTGCCGAAGCGGGTGCAGCAATCTTCAAGCGCGGCCCGCGAGCGCAGCGATTCGCTGGCGAACACCGGGACGATGCGTTCCGAATGCGGCGCAAGCTGTGCTGCGAGCGACGCGGCTGCATCGGCATCCGCGAAACCCGCATCGACCCACAGCTCAATGCCGTCGAGCGCGCCGAGCAGCTCGCGCAGCAACCCGTGTTGGGGTGTGCCGCCCGTCAGCGCGTCCAGGTCGGCCACGTACAGTTGGCGCGCCGCGCAATGGTCGACCAGGATCTTCGCAACCGTCAACGGGTCGCTGCTCGCGCACAGGGCCGACTCGATCGGCCGGTATGCCTGCCGATCGCCGCGCACCCCGCGCACGACCCGGCCCTTCAACAGATCGATCACCGGAATCAGGGTCATGCTGCCGTTCATTTCAAAGGCTGTGCTCACGTGGGTCTCCTGCAGAGATCGCGCGCTGCGGTCACCGCGATGATGCGCGTGTTCGTCTACGAGCACCTGAGCGCCGGCGGCACAGCGGAGGCATCAGAAGAGTTGCTCGCCGCTGGCCGCGAGATGCGCGACGCGGTGGCGCGTGATCTGCTGCACAGCGGCGATTGTGCGGTCTCGGTCGCGACTGGCCCACATGCCACGGATGCCACGGATGTGCCGCAAGGCGCGACCCCGATTGCGGCACCGCTGCGAGCCCCGGGCGAGCGCGCCATCGGCGCGGCCGAGTTCGTCGCGCAGCAGTCGCGCCAACACGAGCGAACCTGGGTCATCGCGCCGGAGACCGACGGCGTGCTGGCGCAGATGCAGCGCGCGGTCGATGCCAGCCGCTGGCTGGGCTGCGACGGCACAGCAATCGCACTCGCTTCGAGCAAACGCGCCACGATCGCGCATGCCGCCGAGCACGGCGTGACGACACCGCTCGCCTTCGCAGCGTCGCCGGCCACGCGCCGCTGGGTCGTCAAGCCGGACGACGGCGCTGGCGCCGTCGCCACCCGCGTGCACAACACGCGCGCTGCAGCACTCGACGACATGGCGGCTCGCCGTGAGCGCGGCGAAACCGTGGTGCTCGAAGCCTGGGTCGCTGGCGAACCGTTCAGCCTCTCGCTGCTCTGCAGCGCGCGAGGCGCCGAGGTGCTGAGCGTGAACCGGCAGCATCTCGCGGTCGATGCGCTCGGGGCCGTGAGCTTCGAAGGCGTGCAGATCCATGCGCTGCAGGGCACCGATGCGCGCATGGGAACCCTGCGCACCTGGGCCCAGGCGCTCGCCCGAAGCTTCCCCGGGCTGCGCGGGTACGTCGGCATCGATCTGGTCTGGCACGCGCAGCGCGGACCGGTGCTGATCGAGATCAACCCGCGCGCGACGATGGCGTATGTGGGCTTGTCGGCGACCCTCGGTCGCAACGTCGCGGCAGCGGTGCTGGATGCGCATGACCAGGAGCTTGCCCATGCCCTCGCCTGAACCGCTTCACATCGTTGGCTGGGACATCGGCGGCGCGCATGTCAAGGCCTGCCTGATGCGGAGTGGCCGCGTCGTCGACGTGGCGCAATGGGCCTGCCCGCTCTGGCAAGGCATCGAGCACCTGGTGCATGTGCTGGACATCGCGCGGGCCCGCTGGCCGCAGCTCGTGTCGGCAACGCACGCGGTCACGATGACCGGCGAGATGACCGACTTGTTCGAACACCGCGAAGAGGGCGTGCAACGCATCGCAACGGCCTTGGCCGACACGCTGGCGCCATCGGCCGCGGTTGCCTTGCGCTTCTTCACCGGCGAGGACTCGTGGTGTGCGGCTGCAGAGGTCGGTGCGCACTGGGCGCACATCGCGTCGGCCAACTGGCGCGCGACCGCGTCGCACGCCGCGCAGTGCATCGACGAAGGCGTGCTGATCGACATCGGCAGCACGACGACCGACCTGATCGCCTTCCGCGCCGGCCGCGTGCTCGGCACGAGCCGCAGCGATGCCCAGCGGCTGGCCAGCGGCGAACTCGTCTACCAGGGCGCCGTGCGCACGCCGCTGTGCGCGCTCGGGCCGCGCGTCGCGTGGCGAGGTGTGGAGATGAATGTGATGAACGAGTTCTTCGCGACCACTGCCGATGTCTACCGGCTCACCGGCGAACTCGACCCCGCGCATGACTTGCACGCGGCCGCCGACAACGCGCCCAAGGACCGGACGGCCACCGAGAAGCGCCTGGCCCGGATGATCGGCCTCGATGCACGCGAGGCCAGCTCGGACGACTGGCTCGCGTTTGCCCACACCTGGCGTGCACGGCAGGTCGACGAGCTTGCAGGCCAGTTGCGCAGGGTGGTGGCCGCACACAGCCTGTCCGACACGGCGGTGGCGCTGAGCGCGGGCTGCGGCGACTTTCTCATCGCCGACGTGGTCGCGCAAGCCGGCCCGACCCGCGAACACCTGCGTTACGGCGTCGACGTGGCGCGCATCGCCGCCGACGCTTTGCCGGGCACCGACGCCGCCGCGCGCTGGGCCCAGGTGTGCGCCCCAGCGGTCGCCGTCGCCGCGCTGCTGGACACCGGGCTGCGCTGATGTGGGTCGTCAAGCTCGGTGGCAGTCTCATGGCCGATCCGGCGCTGCCGAATTGGCTGGACCTGCTCGCAAAGCTCGGCGGCGGGCGCGTGACCATCGTCTGCGGTGGCGGCGGCCTCGCCGACGAAGTGCGGCGCACGCAGGCGCTGTGGCAATTCAACGACCTGGCCGCGCACAACATGGCGGTGCTGGCCATGGTGCAAACCGGCTACCAGCTGCACGCGATGAACCCTGCGCTGCAGCTCGCCGCGAGCAAGGCCGAGATCGCCGGCGTGCTGCACAAGGGCCGCGCGGCGATCTGGCTGCCGTTCGAGCTGCAGCGCGACGCGCCGGATGCGCGAACCAACTGGGATGCCACCTCCGACACCATCGCGCTCGATCTGGCGCATGAGCTGAACGCGGAGCGCCTGGTGGTCATCAAGTCGTGCGAGATCGACCGGTCCCAGACGCTGGCGCAACTCGGTGCGGCGGGCGTGCTGGACGAGAGTTTCCAAGGCGGCGCGCGCGGCGCCGCATTCCCGATCGAGGTCATGGCCAAGCACGAACTGCCGCGCATGCGCTCGCTGTTGCTCGGCGGCACGCGCGACCTCGGCGGTTGAACCGATTCCGGCGTCTCAGGCCTCTTCTCAGGCGCTCACGGGTGCCGGCGCAGCGTGCAGCCGCGCGGCCAGCTCACGCAGGCGTTCAGGATCGAGCGCCCCGCTGCGGTCGCCCGCGCACACCGCGCTGCGAAAGCCCGCGAAATCGGGCGCGAGTTGCTGCAAGGCTGGGAGTTGCGCATGGCGCAGCGCGCCGGCCAGGCCAACCAGCGCGCCGCTGGCGCGAACCCGGGCGACGAAACGCCGCAAATCGGCGCCGGACACCAGATCGAACAAGCTGCCTGCGGGTTTGTCGGCCGTGTCGACCATCATGCCGGGGAACTTCAGCGCACACGCGTGCGCGACCTGCTCGAAGTCGAGCCCGCGGTCTGCAATGAAAACCGGAATGATCCGGTGGCCGGTCGCGGCCAGCGCGTCCAGCACCGCGCCAGCGGCCACCTCGCGTTCGATGCCGACCTTCACGTAATCGACGCCGCAGGCGGCGACCGCTTCGACGCGCGCCAGGATCGCCGGCAAGTCGTTCATCGGCAGGTCGCCAATCGTGGCGCTGATGGGCAGCGGACTGCCCTGCTCCTGCAAGGCCTGCACGACTTGCGCAATCGCATCGATTGGCAGACCGCCAAGTGCGCCGTCGCGGGGCTCCTTGAGGTCGATGAAATCCGCACCGCCGCGCGCGGCGATGCGCGCCTCGGCCACATCGCGAACGCTGACTAGCATGCGCATCATGGCCGCATCTCCTGGGAGGATGGGGGCGTCGAATCGGCTGCCGCCGCACGGTGGCGAGCGACGGCCTCGGTCAGCCAGCCCCAGGCCTCGTGCTCCTCGGGGCCGGCGGTCTTGTCGATCGCGATCTGCAGGTAACGCATCTCGGCATCCACCTTCGCCGCGGCCAGCATGTGCAACCGGCTCACCAGCACCGCGCCTTCGATCACCGCCGCCTGCGCGCGGTTGAAGCCGATGTAGGGCGCATGGCTCACCTCGAACACGCGCGCCATGCGCAGCACCGGGCGCTGCGCGTCGTCCTGCAGTTCGGCGAGTTCAAGCTCGACGTGGCTGAGCGCGCAGGCGAGCCGCACGCCCTCGATGCGTTCGGCCGGCCGCACCGGCCAGTGGCGGCGTCCCGTGACCGAGCCGGCGAAGACGCGCGCATCGGTCACGATGTTGAGCACCGCATGGCCGCTCGCGACAATGTTCGCCAGCGTGGTCGACGGCTTGAACGGCATCAGGATCACGTCGCTGCCGGTCTCGGCCTGGCGGTAGCGGATGCCCATGGGCGCGACATGCGGCGCGCCATCAGGGGCGACCGTGCTGATCACGGTTTCAAAGATCACGTCATTCATTGTTCGGGTCGGTCGGGGAAGCGGCAGCCGCGGCGCGCGCGCGGCCGGTTTTCGCAGTCGTCATCGTGCTGCCGGGTGCACACCAGGCGTTGAGGTCGCCGGCATCGGTCGCGACCGCGCAGCCCCAGTCCAGCGGCTGGTCCTGCACATAGCGCTTGCCCAGTTGCCAGGCGATCTCGGCGTGCGCGAGTTCGACGCCCATGTAGAACGCATGGCTGGCATCGCCCTCGAGCTTGAGCTGCGGCCAGAGTTCAAACGCGCCCTGGCCGAGGCGAAGGCCATCGCGGTTGTAGACGTGCAGGCCGCTCGCCGACACCTGCACGCGGAAATTCGGGTCCTTCACCTGGGCGGCGACCTGTTCGATCTCCTGCGGCGTGTCAGGGAACGGGTGCTTGGCATGCACCGTCATCAGTGCGCCGCTCATGCCCTTGGGCAAGGTCTGGTGACGCGCGGCGGCATGCATGATGCGGCGCGCCCAATCGGCCTCGCGGACCGCGCGGCGCGCATGCGCGCTGACCTGCGTCGTCAGCACGGCCGCGACATTCAACTCGGCCGCGATGCCGAACAAC
Organism: Ideonella sp.; assembly: GCF_041287625.1. Classification (GTDB taxonomy): domain Bacteria; phylum Pseudomonadota; class Gammaproteobacteria; order Burkholderiales; family Burkholderiaceae_C; genus Ideonella. The sequence goes on along the minus strand of NZ_JBGGNH010000063.1, from coordinate 20,106 downwards.
AGCGCGTTGATGCCGCTGGTGTCGGCCTCGGTGAGCTCGGTCAGGTTGCCCACGCCCATCATGATGGGCGCATCGGGAAAGCGCTCGCGCAGGCGGTGGTAGCGCACGATCGAGGCGGTCAGCCCGAACGGGATCGGATCGAGGATCGAGTCGGCGAGGAACGGCCGGCCGCGCCGCTGCATCGCCTCGACAGCCTCGAACAGCGAGGCTTCGTCCGCGGGCACGCGCGGGATCAGCACCGGCGTGGCCGCGACCTCGTCGGCCACCCACAGCGTGTCGAGGTTCAGGCTCAGCAGGTAGTCGGCACCTGCGCGGCCGCCGCGCAGCAGCTCGTCGGCATTGATCGAATCGACGCTGACGGTGAAGCCGGCCGCCTTCAAGGCCTGCACGCTCTCGGCCAGGTGATCGAAAGGCGTTTCGGGCAGGCAGCCGAGGTCGATCACGTCGGCGCCATCGGCCGCAAGCACGCCGGCGCGCGCGACGATCTGCGCCACGCTGAGCTGCGGCGCGTCGACGATCTCGGCAAAGATCGCGACCTCGTACTCGGTCAGGTCGATCGGTTTGGCGGCGCGGTTGAAGTGGCGCGGCAGGTCTTTCAGCTCCTCGGGGCCACGCTCGACCGGAATCCCGTAGTGGCGCGTCAGCGCGGCCATGTCGCCCCGGCAGCGGCCGGGCACGATCATGCGGTCAGCGCCGAGCGGCGCAGGCACGCGGCGCTGGATCATCTCGGCCGTCATCAGCGCGGCGACCTGCAGCCCGATTTCACGCACCTCCCAGCTGAACGGCAGCGCATCCATCCCGCCCAGAACGCGCCGAAGGCTGGCCTCGGCGAGGCGTCCAGTCAGGAAGACGATGTGTTCCATGCGAGCGAAAGTTCTTTCAGGCGCGCGGCAAGCGCGGCTTCGAGTTCGGCGGGCGAGGCCACGACCTGGCAGAAATCGATGTCGCGCAGCCGATCGACATTGTCGAACTCGATGCGCCTCGGCCGCAGCGTGACCCAATCGTGCGGCGAGCGCGTCACGACCACCGGCTCGGTGTCGCATGCAAACACGATGCCCGGGATGCCGAGCTTGCCGGCCTGCGCGAACATGTTGGTCGGCAAGGTGTCGCTGATGCCAAACGCGCACTTCGCGACCGTGTTGCTCGTGGCCGGCGCGACGACGACGGTGTGATACACGTTCTCATACAGCGTGCCGACCGGCACCGCGCTGGCAGTCTTGTCGCGGAAGATCCTGAAATCGGGACGCAGTTCGTCCAGGCCGATCTTGTAGATCGGCAGCACTTCCTCAGCGGCGGCCGACAGGAACAGGTCCACCTGCGGCAAGCGCGCCGCGAGCGCAAGCGACTCTTCCAGGAAGTGGCCGGAGCCGGTGATGCACCAGGCGAAGCGGGAGCGCGGCTCTACCGAAGACATGAGCGCTCCCCAGCATGCGCCGGCCAGCGCCCGGCCGCTCCGAAGCGGCCGGCACCGCCCTCGGAAGGTGGCCCTGCGTACCCGCGCGCCAGGGGGCTCCCCGCCGGCCAGCGCCCGGCCGCCCCGAAGCGGCCGGCGACCCCCTCGGGGGGTGGCCCTGCGTACCCGCGGGGCCGGGGGCTCCATCTACTCGGGATGCGAAACCTCAATGTGGAGCTTGTGGAGTTTTCGGTACAGGGTGTTGCGGCTGACATCGAGCGCTTTGGCGACATTGCTCACGTTCCAACGGTGCTGCTCCAGCATCTGCAGCAACACCTGCCGCTCGTTGGCCTGGATCGGATTGAGTTTGACAGGTTGCGGCGCGTCTTCTTCGGCGCCGGCCGGCGTGTCGCCCGACATGGCGAACTGCACTGGCGCATGGGCATGCGCAGACATGGGCGCCGGATGCAGGATCAGCGCCGGCAGGTGATCGCGTGTGATCGCCTGCCCGTCGGCGAGCGCCGACGCGCTGCGCAAGACGTGGCGCAGCTGGCGGATGTTGCCAGGCCACGGGTAGTCCATCAGCAGACGCTCGGCGTCGGCGCTCAGGCGGCTGTCACCACCCGACTCGGCCTTCAACATGTCGTGGATCAGCTCGCGCTTGTCGCTGCGTTCGCGCAGCGCAGGCAGTTCGAGTTCGATGCCGGCGAGCCGGTAGTACAGGTCTTCTCGGAAGCGCCCTTCCCGCACCAGGGCCGGCAGGTTCTGGTGGCTGCCGCTGATCAGCTGGAAGTCCACCGGCTGCGTGTCTTCGGTGCCGAGTGGCGTGACCTGGCGTTCGTCGAGCACGCGCAGCAGGCGGGCCTGAAGCTCCAGCGGCATGTCGGCAATTTCATCGAGGAACAGGGTGCCGCCGTCGGCCTGCAGGATCTTGCCGCGCCGGCCGGAGCGCTGCGCGCCCGTGAAGGCGCCGGCCCGGTAGCCGAACAGTTCCGATTCGATCAGCGTCTCGGGCAGGCTGGCGCAGTTGACCGCCACGAACGCACCGTCCGCGTGAGGGCTGGCGTCGTGGGTGGCGCGGGCGAAAACCTCCTTGCCCGAACCGGTCTCGCCCCACAGCAGCACGGGGGTCTGGCGTGCGATCACGCGGCGCGCGGTTTCGAGATGCGCCAGCAGGCGCTGGTCCTTGAAAGTCGCGCGGCTGGGCGACACGGCGCGCAGTGCGACCGGCCGGTGCGTTGGCCTGCGCTCATGCGACGGCGTCGGGTTGCCCAGCGCGGCAGCGGCGGTCGCCGAGATCGGGTGCACATTTGCCGTCGCACTTGAGGCAGGACGGCGCGCGACGGCGAAGAAACGCAGGGCTGCATTCGCCCGGTAAGTCACGACCGGGTGGAACGACGAAGACATGCTGCGCTGCAGCATGTCTTCGAGCGAGGTCTGGAACAGGTCCTCGATGCGGCGCGAACGGATTTCATCCATGGACTGCAGGCCGAGCTGGAACAGCGCGCTGCGGTTGGCCGCGAGGATGTGGCCGTCGTCGTCGACAGCCAGTTTGCCTTCGTGCAGCGTGTAAACGAACTCTGGCCGACTGTGAAAGTGAAGTGGGTGAGCGTTGCGAAAGCGCTGGTCGATCAGGCGGTTCTCGATCATGCGTGCGGTCATGCCCAGCAGTACCAGCAGATGTTGCTGCATCTGCTTCGAGCGGCTCGACACGTCGAGCACCGCAGCGATCTCCCCGGAGGGGTCGTACACCGGCACGGCCGAGCAGGTGAGGTTCGAAAACTGCGTGAAGAAGTGATCCTCGCGGCGGATCGCGACCGGTGCCGCCGCGGCGATGCAGGTGCCCATGCCGTTGGTGCCGGCCTCGGCCTCGCTCCACAGGCCTCCGGTGCGCAGCCCGAGCGGCGCGACCTCGGCGCTGAACGCCGGCGACGAAACCATGTGGATGATCACGCCATCGGTATCCGTCAGCAGGACCGCCAGGTCGGCGTCGGCCAGTTGCTGGTAGAGCGTGGTCATTTCATAGCGCGCGCAGTCGATCACATCGGCCTTGCGCTCGCAGCGGCTCTCGAGCGCGGCACGATCGATCACCGACGGCGTGCGTGGGCGATCAGGGTGAAGACGGTATTCGTTCACACACCGGCTCCACGAACGCATGATCGCGTCGTTGCCTGGCTCGTGTGTCCCGTTCTTCACCATCACCATGATCCGTTCGGCGTGACGGTCTGTCTCCCGCAACAACGTTCCCATTCTGTCTCCAAATGTTCAGGCCGCCTGGGCTCTAGGGCCCTATCCTCATCCAAGTGCAGGCCCCGCACAACCGGGCGAAACGCGAGTACCCGCGCAGTCGAAGTCGCGGGATCATATTGGCACGCCGCTTGCATTTTTTCCCAGCCGCAGGTTCGCGGCGACCAGCGCTTCGCAGCGGCCCCACCATGTCCAACAGCTTCTCCCTGCCCATCATGAGGGCTTCGACAACCCAGGCTGCCACGCCGCAAGCCATGGACCTGATCTTCATCGAGGGATTTGTCGGCGAAACGGTGATCGGCATCCACGAATCCGAGCTGCATTGCCCCCAGCCGCTGTTGATCGATGTGCACGCCGGCCTGCCGCATGCCCGAGCCTGCGACACCGACCACATCGCCGACACGATCGACTACGGCGTTGTCACCGAGCGGCTGCGCCGCCTGCTGGTCGAGCACCGCCTGACGCTGCTCGAGGCCTTTGCCGAAAAGATCGCCGAAATCCTGATCGACGAGTTCGGCGCACGCTGGGTTCGCGTCAAGGTCGTGAAGCCGCGCAAATTCGCGGACGTGAGTGCGGTCGGCGTGCAGATCGAACGCGTTGCGCCCGAACCCGAAGCCAGGCGCCCTGGGCACAGCGCGGCCGTGGTCCAGTTGCTCGCCAGCGGCATGCTCCCCGGCAAGCGCTGACCACCCATCAACCGGACAAAAAAACGGCCGCTCAGCGGCCGTTTTTCAATGGTGCGCCCTGACTCAACGGCAGTTGTGGCGCGCTTTCACTGGGACCGCGAGCGGCCCAGGTGAGCGTCGGAGATCAGGAATGGGCAGCGAACGGGTGTGCCGCCGTGCCCTTCTTGGCGACCACTTCCGCCGCGGTCGGGGAGCCCGCAACAGCGCGCTGGATCGACTCGCGAACGGCACGGTAGTTGTAATCCTGGATCTTCGTGTCGTCCTCGGCGAGCCAGTGGATGAAAACGCCAACGCAGATGAACACGTTGTCGGCTTCGTCTGCCGGAATCGTGCCGTCTTCGACCGAATCGGCAACCGCCATCGCGACACCGCGCTGAGCCGGGCCGAACATTTGCACGGCCTGCTTCGCACCCTTGATGGTGACCTTGTTGAACATCACCGTCGGCGGCTTGGTCAACAGGTTCGGCGCCACCACGGCGAGCAGCGAGGTGAATCCGTCCTTGTTGTTGGTGAGGGCGTTGGCAAACGCCGTCTCGGCAGCGCTACCGCGCGGCCCGATGATCAGGTCGATGTGGGCCACTTCGTTGCCGTCGCCAACGAGCGACTCGCCAACCATCATGCGATCAATTTTTGCCATTTCTTCCGTCTCCTGTGAGCAGTTCTTGAGGGTATTCACGACACCGGCCAAATCAACCAGCGCGACGCAGTACGTATCACGATCCGTGCCATCCACCGGGCCCTCGCGCCGGGAACCGCCGGGGACCGCCACGCACCGTCAGCGCGCTGCGGTCCCCTGCGCAACGAGGCCCGCGACGAACAGCGCCGCCACGGTGAAATCGGCGCTGGTCCCCGGGTTCAGCCCGGCTGCCTTGAGTTCGAGATCCCAGGCGACGAAGTCGGGATCGGCATCGAGGTTCTCCCCGTTCAATGCACGCGTCTGCCAGCGCTGCGCCGAGCGCATGACAGTGTGTGCCAGCGCCGCGCCGTGTTTCCGCACAATGTGTGAATCGGGCAGCGTGGCCAGAAATGCAAGGTAGGTGCGCTGGACGGCTGCGCTGACGGCCGGGGATGCCAGACCGTCCCGCGTGAAAGCGCCGCCAGGCAGTGCGAGGACTGCGGCCGGAACGCCGAGTTCAAACAGCTCGTCATACCCGTCACGGTATTGGCGCGCGATGCTGTCGCGATCGGCGGCCAGCGCCATCGCCGCGCGCAGGCCCATGCTCGGCACGTCATGGACATCCTGAGCCGCGGCAGAGCCCAGCCCGCCAGGATGGGCCTGGGCGATGGCGCGATAGGCGGCGCGGGCGTCGGCCAGGTCGAGATCGGCCAACACTTCTTCGATTGCCGCACGCAACGCGGCCGCGTCTTCGGCCTGCGGATGCAACTCGATGGCGCGCGCGATGGGGGCACACAGCAGCACGATGCCGAGGTTGGTGTTGCAGCCTGCTGCTTCCCAGCTGGCGGCCACCGCGGCCTCGATGCGATCACCCACGCGAGCGCCCGGCCGGAACATCGGCCCGACCGACGCCCGCGCGCTGTCACTGAACAACGCCGCCTGCATGCCATGGCCTGCAGACAGCCGGCTCACGTTGCCGGGTTTGCGGACCGCGACATCCAGTTCACAGGCGACGAGATAACTGGCCCGGGCCCGCTCGGTTGCCTGAGCTGCAGTGGACGTGGGCGCCGGCTTCACGCACGCCGCCCCGCGCCCGCCATGCCGTCGGCTCGCGCTGCGGCCAACTTGCGGTCCAGCAGATCGTCAACGATGGCGCGTGCGATGTTGAAGCCCGTCACACGCTGCAGACCCCGCCACGCGGCCACGCCGTTGACTTCGAGCACCTGGACGGCGCCGCCAGCGCAAGGGATCATGTCCACCCCGGCGTAGTCCAAGCCCAGCGCCGCTGCGGCGCGTTCCGCCAGCGCGGCCAGCGGCGGCGTCAGCTCAGCGGGTTCGCAACGCGCGCCTTGCGCAATGTTGTGGATCCATCCGTCACTGACCCGCCGCATCGCAGTGACTGCGCGGCCGCCGACGACGAGGACGCGCCAGTCGAACCCTGGGTTCGCGGTCGCAGGCACAAACCGCTGCATGTAAGCCAGGGAACCGTAGGCCTCGCCGAGTTCGGGAACCGGATGGTGAACCCCGGCGACATCGCCGACAAGTTGCAAGCCTTTGCCCTGCGATCCGAACAGCGGCTTGAGCACCACCGCGTGGCCGGCCGCGCCCTCACGCATGGCGATGCGCCGGGCTTGGGCCAGCGACTCGGTCGCCCAGGTCGGTGGGGTCGGGATGTCCGCGGCGTGCAGCAGCAGGCTGGTCATGGACTTGTCGACGCTGCGTTCGATCGCACGCGCGTCGTTGTAGACCGGCACGCCGAGTTCACGCAGCGCATGCAGCACGCCGAGCCGCTTGGTGACCTGCTCGAAGCTGCCGCCGGCGATGCCACGCACCAGCGCCGCATCGGGCAGGTGGCGGCCGAAGCCGGGGATCACGAGACCGTGCCAGGCCTGCGTCGTGTCAATGTGGCAATCGGCCAGGTCGATGCAACGCCCACTCGCGCCGCGCGCACGCAGCGCTGCCTGCAGCTGCCGCGTGTGCCAGCCGGTCTCGTCAGTCATGATCGCGACATGGAGCCCCTCGCCCGATGGGTACATCGGGCCATCCCCCGAGGGGATGCGGGCCGGCTTGGGAGCGGCCCGGCGCTCGGCCCCCGGTTGCGTTGCCGCAGGGAACTTCATCACGCCTCCTGCAGCCACAGGCCTTGCAGCAGCGCCATGTTCAACGCGCCGGCATGCCAGGTGTTGCCGCTGTCGAGGTTGCTGACCCACACCTCGGCCGGTGCGAACAGCGCGCCGTCGATCTTGTAGAAGTCGTACTCGACCTCTTTGAAAATGTCGGCGAACGAACGCCCGTAGTCGCGCGAGTTGCGCGACGGCAGTTGCAGCGCCAGCTGGCGCGCCGCGGCGTCGTCGCCGCGCACACTGAGGTGGACGCGCCCTCCGTACAGGATCGCATCGTTGGTGCGGCCCATCGCGACGACGCCGTCAGGGCTGGGCGCCGGCAGCGGCGCAGTGGCGACGCCTTCGACGATGTTGCCAAGCGCGTAGCCGAGTTCGTGCGCCTTGTGCAGCGCGACCTCAAGCACGCGCGCAACCACCTGCGTGGTGCCTGCAAGGCTGGTCGTCGGGGTCAGGATCAGGGTCAGCGCGTCGGCCCGCAGGTTGCAGTCGCGCAGCAGCTTGTCGATCACGACCTGGGGAGGCGGCCGGTCAACCTCCAGCACGAGCACGCCGGTGTCAGACCGGTCGCGGTACCCGAGTTCGGCAAACAAGGCCTCCTTGGCGGCGAGCGCGCGTGCAGGGCCCGAGCCGAGCGAAAAGAATTTCTTGCCGCCCGTTTCCTCCTTGCTCGCTGCCAGGCTCCAGCCCGCGTACTGGCTGGCCAGGCAGGCCAGCACGGGCTGCGAACTGCGCACCTCGACCCAGGTCGGCCAGCCCTCGTCTGCGCCGCTGCGCAGGCCGACCCGACCGAGCCCGCCCATGCATATCTCGCCGATCAGCAGCCCGGCCGTGACACTCCCGCGGGCCGCGATCCCGGCATCGACGATGCAGGTGCCGTTGTCGAAGCGCGCCACGTTCAGCTCGAGCGCCTCGGCGCCGGCGAGCAGTCGTTCGACCAGCGGACGTGTCAGGTCGTTGACACTCAGCGACGAGGTCGCCAGCGGTGGACGGGCATCGGTCATGACGGTTTCTCCAGGGTGTGCAGCACGGCATCGCGCGCTGCAAAAAGCAAGGCTCGGACGTGCTCGGCAGTGTCGCCTGCGGCGCTCAGGCTGCAGATCGGGTCGCTGGCATCGAAGCATGCGCCTGCGAGCGGCAGGTCGTGCACATCGGGCCGGCCTGCAAGATAACGCGCGCAGCGCTCGTCGATCTTCAACGGCTGCCGGGCATAGACGATCTCGCTGCCCGCGATGTGCCGAGGCGCGAACGCCGCTGGCGGCGGCAATTCGGCCTGCAGGCAGGCGCGCAGTTGCGCGTCGATCAGGCCAGGCTGCGCGTACAGCAGCAGGCTGGCTGGCGGTCGAGGGTTCACTTCGAGCACGCCGATGCTGTCGCCGCCGCCGCGGATGAAATCAAGGCTGCACCAGCCGCGCAGGCCGAACTCCGCTGTGAGCAACTGCACCGCCTCACCGACGCGTTGCGCCAGGTCTGCAGACACGGGCACCGGCCCAATGCATCCGCAGTACACGTGCGGGTGCGCGCCGAAGGGTCGCACGATCAGTTCGTTGAAGCCCAGCAGGCTCGCCCGGTCGCCGTTGGCGATGAAGGTCGCCGACATCGGGACACCCGGCATCGCGCGCTGGAAGTAGTGCCAGACGCTGGCCGATGCGCCGTCGCGGGCAGTGTGCGCGTGGCGGATGTGCCAGCCGCCACTGGCGCGCGCGTCCTTCAGCAGCCATCCATCGGTGTCGGCCGGGGCATCGGCCCGCACCGGCGGGTACGCAATGCCATGCGCCTCGAGCACCTCAAAGAACAAGGCGGGATCACGCACGCGGCGCACCGCCTCGGCCGGCGTGCCAATCAGCGGCAGCAACTGCGCCCCGGCATCGAGCAGGTCGGGCTGCCCTTCGAAGCCGCTGCCAGGGATCCAGCCGACGACCTCGTCCCCACCCTTACGCGCCAGCGCCTGCAGCGCATCGAGCAGGCGTGTTCCGTCGATCTGAACCGAACCCGCCGCGCCGATCGGCTGCCAGCGCTGCGAGGCGCGCCGCGTGTCGGCGTCGCCGAACAAGTCGAGTGCGATGACCTGATGGCCGTCGAGCACAGCCGCCTCGGCCAGCATGCGGGCAGAGAGGGCCGCGACGGCCAGCAGCGCAGCCACAGGGGGCGATCGCCTCAGGCGGTCGGCTCGGACGCGGATTGCGCGGCCTGCTCGGCGAGGAACGCGCGCGCGGCAGCAAACGCTTCCGGAAAGCTCAGCACCACCGCCTTCTTGCCCTGGTGCATGCTCATCAGCAGGCGGTGCTGGGTCTGGTATTTGACATTGCCGACCGCCAGCGCGCCGATCCCTACCGCACCCTCGACACCCGCCAGAGGCTTGGCATCGTCCATCACGCCGACGCCGGCAATGCCCTCCGGCGCCACCGCGTTCACGTCGGCCGCAACCTTCAGGCGTTTCGCGAACGCAAGGTCTTCGGTCGACACGACCTGCACGCCGGCCGCCGCACAGGCGAGCACGACTGCCGACTCGGCCAGCTCCGCGCGCACGGCCTCGGCGCCCGTGCCCGACACGCCGCGCAGCGCAACGCCGAAGCGCTTGCCGGTCTCTTGCGCTGCCGCTTGCGCGACCTCCAGGCCGCTGTGGCTGGCCACGCGCACGCTGGCGCCGGCCTGCGCCGCGAGCACGGCGACGATGCGGCCGACCGGCCCCGTGCCGCCAAGCACCAGGACGTTTTGACCGCTCAGGTCCACCCCGTGGTGACGCTGCATGGCCGCCTCGACGCACGCCAACATCGCAGCAGCAGTGGTGTAGGCCCCGCTCGGGTCGGCCATCAGCGACACGACAAAGGGATTGAACATTGCGCTCTTCGCGCGTTCCAGCATGTCGGCCGCGAGCAGTGCATCGCGCCCACCGATGAAGATGCCGGTGCGCGACACCCCTTTCGGGCCGCGCGAGAAGATCGCGTCCTGCGTCAGCGCGGTGACCCCGTCAACACCGACATCGGTGTAAGGCGTGATGACCTGGTAGCCGGCATCGGCCGCCATGTTGACGTCGAACGGGCTCGCCTGGCGCCCGGGCGTGAACAGGTGGAGGATGCGGGGACGTTCCATGGCTTGAATCGGTAGGCGTGAATGAGAAGGGCGGACGGATGGCGCTCGCTCAGCGCGCGCGCCGCGCCACGCGAAGGTCGGTGATCTCGGCGCCACGGTTGCGCGGCGCGACGATGCGCAGCACCAGCCCGGGTTCTACCAGATCGGCCGAGCGCATGGCACGTTCGAGCGACTCGGCATGCGCCTGCGATTCGACAATGGCAAACCCGGTCGGGCCCCAGGAACTCTGGCCGATCGCGGCCTGATGCGCACTTGCGCCAACCCAATCCATCAAGCGCCCGACCGCGGCGCTGGTGTAGGTACACCCGTTCTGGGCCGGCGCGAAATGTTCACCCAGCAGTTGCTGCACGCGTGACACGCCGCGCGCGAAGACGTCGAATTCGGCACTGGCGGCGCCGGGCAGCACGCGCATCAGCACCTCGTGGCAGATCTCGGCGGCACGCTCGGCCGGCATGGCCGCGAGCCCGGCCATCGCGCCCTTCTCATCGCCGCCCGACAGGCCGCGCTCGCGTCCGTCCTGCACGACGACGATGCGCCAGGCCTGGGGCAGCGCGATGCGCGAGAGCAAAGGTGCGGGCCGGCCATCCGCGGTCGGCCCACCGTCGACCAGCAGGCCTCCTTGGTCGAAACCGTGGATGCCGATGCCGGAACGCTGGCCGCGGCCCAGCCAGTGCGCCAGCGTGGGCGTGCTCACGTCGAGCCGATGCCACTGGGCGAATGCACGTGCAATCGCCAACGCGAGCTGGGTGCCGGACCCGAATCCGCCATGCGCGGGCAGCACCCGCAGCAGCCGCAGGTGCAACGGCTCACGCCGGCCGCTGCGCTCGCGCAGCGTGTAAAGGTAAGCGCCGGCGCGGGCCATCTGCGTGTCGCCTTCGGGCGTGTCGGCGGTGATGCGATCCGCAAGTGCAGCGCTGATTTCGACCTCGGTCTCGAAGCCTTCGATCACCAACCCGATGCTGCCGAAATGACGTCCCAGTGAGCCAGATGGATCCAGAAACCCCAGATGCAGGCGACCCGGCGCCCTCAGCGTGACTGTGTTGGAGAGATCGAAGTGCATCCGAGGCGGAACGGCGAGAACGGCATGGCCCATGATCGTGAGGCGCCGCCCTGTCAAACGGCATCTGCGCGACAACCCAGGAGCAATCTCCGTTCCTGGCGCCTTCGGGACGACCCGCCCCGGCGAGGCAGGCACCGATCCGCCCCGCTGTATCGCCAGAGGGACAGTGTGTCATGCGGCGCCACGGGCGGTAGCATGGCCGTCCCCTTGCTTCTTTCCGTGGGAGACTGACATGACCAGCTGGCGCAAACAGACTGCAGACGAGGTCTACACCGTGGAGGAGATCACGGCACGCTTGTCCGAAGAGTTGCCGAAGTGGTCCTTCGAAGACGGCTGGATTCGCCGCAAGTTCAAGACCAGCGGCTGGAAAGGCACCTTGATGGTGGTGAACACGGTGGGCCACCTCGCGGAAGCAGCCTGGCACCATCCGGACCTCACCGTCTCGTATGCCTTCGTCACGGTCAAGCTGATGAACCACGCCGCCAAGGGCATCACCGACAAGGACTTCGAGCTCGCGAAGAAGATCGAGGAGGTCGTCCTGTGGCAGCCGGGCGCCGCGGAGGGTTCGGCGCTGCAAGGCACGCCCGACGATCCGCGTTTCAAGTACCTGAAGTACGACTGACCGTCCTGGCCTGCGGCGCTGCGGCGATTGGCCGCAGTGTGGCTTTGCTCAGATCTCCTTGAGCAAAGCCTCGGCGATGCGCAGGCTCAGCGCGGCGCCGGTCAGCGTCGGGTTCATGCAGGAGGCCGAAGGCATCACGCCGGTGCCGGCGATGAACAGGTTCGGATGGTCGTGCGTGCGGCAGTCGCGATCGACCACAGAGTCCTTCGGATCGTCGCCCATGATGGTGGTGCCCATGATGTGCTGGCGGTCCTGGTGGCTGGTGTCCAGCTTCAGGATGTCGGCGTTCAGCAACTGGGTCATGCGCGTCAGGTCCTTGACCGCGAAGTCGCGCCCGGCGTTCCAGTAGTCGTTGACGCTGTAGTAGATCTCCGGCACCGGCAGGCCGATGCCGTCGAAACGCTTCTTGCTCGGCACGATGCGGTTCTGCGGCTGGGCCTCGGTTTCCAGGTCCACCGCGATGTTGATCGAACGCGCGGACTGGCGGCGGATCTCGGCGTCCAGCTTGCTGCCGAGCACACCCTTGGCCAGCAGCGCCGAGGCGATCTGCGAGGTCGGCACGGTGTTGCGGAACTTGGTCTTGTAGCTCGGGATGTCCTTGCGGAATTCGCCGTCGCGGTAGTTCAGGTAGACCAGCAGCTCGGTCGGCCCCTGGCCCGGCCAGACGTCCTCGTTCATCATCGCGTTGACGCTGATGCCGGTGTGGCCCATCAGGTTGCGGCCGACCTGGTCCGAGGAGTTGGCAATGCCGTTCGGGAACTTCTCCGAGGTCGACATCAACAGCAGCTTCGGGCCTTCGATCGCGTACGCCGCCAGCACGAAATGGCGTGCCGTGAGGCGGTGCGAAGTACCGTCGGGCTGCTTGTAGTTGACGGCGGTGATCTTGTTGTCGGCCCCGTGCTCGATCTTGTAGACAACGGCGTTGTCCAGTAGCCTGGCGCCATGCCGCTCGGCCAGGTCGATGTGCATCGAACCGTCGTACTTCGCGCCGATGGGGCAGACCGGGTTGCAGTTGTTGTTGCCGGCGCAGACCGGGCGGTTGCCGTAAGGCCGGGTGGCTCGGCCGTGGGGTTCGATCACCGGGTTGTAGCCGCCGGGCGCCAGCATCTCTGCCATGCGCGTCATGAAATACGGCTCGTTCAGGCCCTTCATCGGGAAAGGCTTCGAGCGCGGCGGCCAGGCCTGGCCGCCATGGCCGCTTTCGTCCTGTCCATCCACACCCGACACACCGAGCTCGGCCTCGGCTTCGCAGTAATACGGCTCCAGCTCGTCGTAGCCGATGGGCCAGTCCCGGCCCCGGCCGTAGAGCGTCTTCAGCTTGAAGTCGTTGGGGATCATGCGCCACAGCGCCGAGCCGAAGTGCCAGGTCGTACCGCCCACCACGCGCAGGTACTTGGTGGGGTACGACACCGGCCCCGTCTGCTGCAGGTAGTCGCCATAGGTGGACGGGATGTGCGGCGGGTTCGGGAACGGCGAGCCGGCGCCCTGGGCCTTGGTGTTGGCCAGCGAGAGCTTGACCGGCGAATTGCGGAAGGTCTCGACGATCTCGGCGCGGCGCACACGCGGCCCGGCTTCCAGGATGATCACCGACTTGCCAGCCTTAGCCAGCCGGCTGGCGATCAGCCCACCCATCACGCCCGATCCGATGACGATCAGGTCTGCATCAAATTCTTGGCTGCTCATGCTGCTTTCTCGGTACTTGGCGCCACCACCCCGGCCGGCTTCCGGCCCCAGGAGTCGGGGCCGCCGCCGTAGGTGGGAATGACCAGCACGTCTTGCGTGGGCCGGTACATCAAGGCTTGTGCGTAGCTGATCAGCTCGGCGTCGACGTCGTTGCCGACGATGCCGAGGTACCAGGCGGAGACGATCTGCGTGATGGTCTTGCGCAGCGGCTCACCCAGGTCGGCGCGGGCCAGCAGGCTGTCGACGCTGGTCTCCTTGCTGTCGGCCACGTAGCGCTGCAGCGCGGACCATGCCTCGCCGAACTTGGCGTCATGGCGCGCCAGCGCGGCCTGGTAGCGCGTGGCCAGGCCTGGCTCCAGCGGCTGGCCGCCGGTCAGGAATTCGGACAGGCGCAGGAAGTCCGCGCTCGCCGCGGCCGCGGCAAAGGCATTGCTGGTGCCGAGCAAGGCCGCGCCACCGAGCGCAAAGGCAGCGCCTGCGATGGCAGCGCCGCCGATCAGTGCGCGGCGGGACAAGGGGAACTGGACGGGCTCGAAGCCGTCTGGATCGGATGGACTCATGGCTTGGCTCCTAGCGGGCGCGGCGGCGACGGACCACCAGCACGATCAACAACAACAGCAGCACGACGCCGCTCGGCAGGATGGCCGGCCGCACCATCGCCAGCAGCGGCGGTTTGCCGCCAGCGCGCAAGGTCTGCACCTCGCTCGCGCTGACCTTCACCGCGGCGTTGCCGTGGTGGCTCAGCAGGTAGTTGCTCAGGTCCGCAATCTGCTGGTCGCTCAGGCGGTCCACGTACGAGGCGCCGTCGCCAAAGGCCGGCATGAAATGCGGCTGGCCCTGAACCGTGCGGTCCACGCCGTAGAGGATGGTGGCGATCAGGTTGTCCGGCCGGTCGCCACCGGTGGCGGTGTTGTGGAACAGCGATGGGTACTGGCCGTTGCCATCGCCGTTGGCCTGGTGGCAGTGGGCGCAACTGCCGCTGAAGACGCGCCAGCCAGCGTCGGCACCGGCGTCACCGGCCTTCAAGCCGCGCATCTCGACCTCGGCCTTCGATGGCTCGCCGTAGGCATATCGCGGCTTGGCTTCACCGCCGTGCACCGCCGGCGCCTGCCTGAGGTAGACCGCGATGGCCTTGAGGTCCTCGTCGGGCAGGTGCTGCAGGCTGTGCTCGATGGCCTCGGCCATCGGGCCGGCAGCCTGGGCCTTGCCGTCCACGCGGCCGGTCTTCAGGTACTGCACCAGCTCGGCCTCGGTCCAGCCGCCAATGCCGCTGGCCGTGTCCGGCGTGATGTTGGGTGCGAACCAGGGGCCGACCGAGCCGCCCGCCAGGAACGACTTGCCGATCTGCTCGGCCATCAAGGCATTGCGTGGCGTGTGGCAGGCGCTGCAATGCGCGAGCGCGCCAGCCAGGTAGGCGCCACGGTTCACCTCGGCGCTTTTCGAGGCATCCGGCACGAAGCGCTCGTCCTTCAGGAACATGCTGTTCCACGCAGCCATCGAGAGGCGCACGTTGAACGGGAACGGCAGCTCGGTCTCGGGGGCCTTCTGGTCGACCGCGGCAACGCCATGCATGAAGTAGGCGTACAGCGCGTTGGTGTCCGCGTCACTGAGCTGCGTGTACGAGGTGTACGGCATCGCGGGATAGAGATGCGCCCCGTCCTTTCGAATGCCCTGGCGCAGCGCCCGCTGGAAGTCGGCCAGCGTGTAGTCACC
The DNA here is from genome assembly GCF_041287625.1 of Ideonella sp. Taxonomy (GTDB): domain Bacteria; phylum Pseudomonadota; class Gammaproteobacteria; order Burkholderiales; family Burkholderiaceae_C; genus Ideonella. The sequence goes on along the minus strand of NZ_JBGGNH010000063.1, from coordinate 4,873 downwards.
AATGCCGCCGGCCTTGGACGGCGTGATGTTGGACGCGTAGATCGTTCCCAGCGGCGACGCAATGGGGTAGCCGCCAGCGAAGGCCGCGCCACCCTTGGGAGTGGTGTGGCAGGCCGCGCAATCGGCAGCGACTGCCAGCTTGCGGCCCTGCTCGATCAGCGCCTGGTCTGGCGGAGCGGCCTGCGCATGGGCAGCGCCCATGCAGGCCCACATCGCCCACCCCGCAGCCCCGGAAAAGAGCGGGGCCGTAAAAATTGACCGGATGAACCGCATCGTGTTGAACCTTGTTGTTGTTTCGCCCGTCCTGCACGCCGGCAGGCCTTCAATGCCACTCAAACCCTGGCTGGCGTGCCCACGTTGAAGACAGCCACCACCTCGGCCAGGCGCTGCGCCTGCTCCTGCAGCGAGGAAGACGCAGCAGTCGACTCTTCGACCAGTGCCGCGTTCTGCTGCGTCATCTGGTCGAGGTTGGCCACCGCCTGGTTGACCTGGCCAATGCCGTCGCGCTGCTCGGAAGCCGCCGCGGCAATCTCGGCCATCAAGTCGGTGACGCGCCGCACGCCAGTCACGATTTCGTCCATCACCTGGCCAGCCTGGGCCACGTCGGTAGAGCCGGCCTCCACCGTCTCGACCGACTTGGCGATCAGGCCCTTGATCTGCTTGGCCGCTTCGGCCGAACGCTGCGCCAGCGAGCGCACTTCGGAAGCGACGACCGCAAAGCCGCGGCCCTGCTCGCCTGCGCGGGCGGCCTCAACCGCGGCGTTCAAGGCGAGGATGTTGGTCTGGAACGCGATGCCGTCGATCACGCCGATGATGTCGGCGATCTTCCGGGACGAATCGCTGATTTCCTGCATGCGCTGCACGACGCCACCGACCACCGCGCCGCCACGTGCGGCCGCCTCGGCGGCGGAGCTGGCCAACTGGTTGGCCTGGCGTGCCGTGTCGGCGCTCTGCCCCACCGTGCCCGTCAACTCTTCCATGCTGGACGCAGTTTCCTCCAGGTTGGCCGCCGTCTGCTCGGTGCGGGCCGACAGGTCATGGTTGCCGGTGGCGATCTGCGACGAGGCGCTGGAGACGGAATCCACGCCGTTGCGCACCTGGGTCACGACGGACTTCAGCCGCTCGACCATGCGCAGCAGCGCGCCCTGCAACTGGGCCAGTTCGTCCTGGCCGACCACGCGCAGGCTGCGCGTCAGGTCGCCCTGGGCGACCGCCTCGGCCAGACGCACCGCGTCGGCCAGCGGGTGGGTGATGAGGCGGGTGATGACAAAGGCCAGGCCCGCGCCCAGCAGCACTGCGACGACCGTCATGCCGATGACCATCCAGCGGCTGCTGGCGTAGATCCGGTCGCCCAGGTCATTGGCCGCCTCGGCGCCATCGGCGTTCATCTTGGTCAGCTGATTCAGGCTGGCCAGCAGCGCGTCATAGCTGGGCACGCCGCGCTTGAGCAGCTGTTCGCTGGCCAGGTCCTTGTCGCCCCTGGCCATCGCGTCCTGCATCGCCCGGTCGCTGTTCAGGTAGGCGGCCCAGTCTTCCTGCGTGCGCGTGAGCTGGTTGCGCTCGTCATCAGACTGGACCAGCCTGGCGTAGTTGGCCAGCTGCAGCTCGACGGCCGCGGCGGCCGATTTCAACTGCTCGATGACGGCCGGGCGCTGCGCCTCGTCGGTCAGCAGGAAACGGTACTCGCGGGTGCGCAGCCGGGCCACTTCCAGGCTGGCGGTCTGCGCGGCACGCATCGAGGGCATCCAGCTGTCGGCCATGTCGCTGGCGGTGTCGCTGACCCGGCCCAGCTGCACGATGGACAGCACGCCCAATGCACCGGTGATCAGCAGCACAGCGGCAAAGGCCAGGCCCAGCTTGGCCCCGACAGAAATGCGGTGGAGGAATTGCATGAAGTGGGTCTCGATACAGAAGGACAGATCCGGCATGCAATGTCACAAGCATGCCTGCTAATCGATATTGTTGTACGCGTACGATAGTGGAAACCCCATAAAAGCACAGGGGTTCTCGCCCATTTGGCCGAGATCGCGCTTGCACTACCGTGTGGGGCTACCCCAAATGGCCGAGTCCACCCCCTCCCCAATGAGCAGCAAGCCCTTGCGCAAGCCGCCCGCACCCGTCCGCTTGCGCCGCAGCGCGGCCGAGATGGCGGCCCTCAAGCACGCGCTGCTGGAACGTGCGCGCCTGATCTACCGCGACGAAGGCCTGGCCGCACTGTCGATGCGCCGCATGGCTCAGGAATTCAAGCTCTCCACGATGGCGCTGTACAGCTACTTCCCCAACAAGCAGGCCTTGCTCGAAGGCCTGTGGATGGAGATCTTCGAGGCGCTGCTGGCCGAGCTGCAGGCGGTGAAGAAAGGGCGGCGCACGCCGCTGAGGCTGCTGGAAGCCCACGTGCGCAGCTTCCTGGGTTTCTGGGAGCAGCGCGCGGACCAGTTCCGCATGATCTACATGTCCGCCGGCCAGACCGCGGGCGGAGACACGGTGGACATGGAGCAGCAGCCGGTCTACGTGCAGATGGTGAAGCTGACGCGCGAGCGCGTGGCCGCCTGCGCCGCCACGCCTCCCAGCGACGCGGCGCTGGGCCTCAGCACCGACGCGATGGTGGCGCAGATGCTGGGCTACCTGCTGCTGTCGCTGGGCGTGGCCCGTTATCCACTCCATGACCGCGATGCCTTGCGTGAACGCACGGTGCGGGACATCCAGTGCACGGTACAGCAAGGGCTGGCCTTGCCGGCAAAGCGCGCGCGCCGCTGAGCCGGGTTTCATCGGCATCGCCGCCTGCGCAAGCCCGCATGACCGTGGCCGCCATGACACGACGCGCCATCTGTCGGCATACTGGTGTCCCGGCCGTCTCCCCCGCGAAACGGCCGAAGCCAGCGTTTCGGGCCGCCAGACCCGAGACACCTCTCCAAGGCCAACTTTCCAGGGTCGCACCGTGAGCCGCAAAACCCCCATCGAGCGTTACCGCAACATCGGCATTTCCGCGCACATCGACGCGGGAAAGACCACCATCACCGAGCGCATCCTGTTCTACACCGGCATCAACCACAAGCTGGGTGAGGTGCATGACGGCGCGGCGACGATGGACTGGATGGAGCAGGAGCAGGAGCGTGGCATCACCATCACCTCGGCGGCCACGACCTGCTTCTGGAAAGGCATGGACCTGGCCCGGCCGGAGCACCGCATCAACATCATCGACACGCCCGGCCACGTGGACTTCACGATCGAGGTCGAGCGTTCGATGCGCGTGCTGGACGGCGCGGTGATGATTTACGACGCGGTGGGCGGCGTGCAGCCGCAAAGCGAAACCGTCTGGCGCCAGGCCAACAAATACCGGGTGCCGCGCCTGGCCTTTGTCAACAAGATGGACCGCGTGGGGGCCGATTTCTTCCGCGTGCGCCAGATGATGATCGACCGCTTGAAGGCCAACCCGGTGCCGGTGGTCATTCCCATTGGCGCCGAGGACGGGTTCCGCGGCGTGGTGGACCTGATCAAGATGAAGGCCATCCTCTGGGACGACCTGTCCCAGGGCATGAAGTTCAGCTACGAAGAGATTCCCGCCGAGCTGGCCGAGCTGGCCCAGGAATGGCGCGAGAAGATGCTGGAGGTTGCGGCCGAAAGCAGCGAGGCGCTGATGGACAAGTACCTGGAAAGCGGCGACCTGAGCGAAGAAGAGGTCACGCAGGCGCTGCGCGCGCGCACCATCGCCGGCGAGATCCAGCCGATGCTGTGCGGCACCGCGTTCAAGAACAAGGGCGTGCAGCGCATGCTGGACGCGGTGATCGACTTCATGCCCTCGCCGCTGGACATTCCGCCGGTGCCGGGGCATGACGAAGACGACAAGGACGTGGTCCGCAAGGCAGACGACGGCGAGAAGTTCGCCGCGCTGGCCTTCAAGCTGATGACGGACCCGTACGTGGGCCAGCTGACCTTCGTGCGCGTGTATTCGGGCGTGCTGAAGTCTGGCGACTCGGTCTTCAACCCGATCCGCGGCAAGAAGGAACGCATTGGCCGCATCCTGCAGATGCATGCCAACCAGCGCGAGGAAATCTCGGAAATCCTGGCCGGCGACATTGCCGCCTGCGTGGGCTTGAAGGACGTGACGACCGGCGAGACGCTGTGCGACCCGGACGCCATCATCACGCTGGAGAAGATGGTCTTCCCCGAGCCGGTGATCTCGCAGGCTGTCGAGCCCAAGACCAAGGCCGACCAGGAAAAGATGGGCATTGCGCTGGGCCGGCTCGCCCGGGAAGACCCGTCATTCCGCATGCGCACCGACGAAGAGTCGGGCCAGACCATCATTTCCGGCATGGGCGAGCTCCACCTGGAAATCATCGTCGACCGCATGAAGCGTGAATTCGGCGTGGAAGCCAACGTCGGCAAGCCGCAGGTGGCCTACCGCGAAACCATCCGCAAGTCGGTCTCCGATGTGGAAGGCAAGTTCGTGCGCCAGTCCGGCGGCAAGGGCCAGTACGGCCACGTGGTGCTGACGATCGAGCCGCAGGCGCCGGGCAAGGGCTTCGAGTTCGTGGACGCGATCAAGGGTGGCGTGGTGCCACGCGAGTTCATCCCCGCGGTGGAGAAAGGCCTCATCGACACGCTGCCGAACGGCGTGCTGGCCGGCTTCCCGGTGGTGGACGTGAAGGTCACGCTGACCTTCGGCTCGTACCACGAAGTGGACTCGAACGAAAACGCGTTCAAGATGGCCGCGTCCATGGGCTTCAAGGATGGCATGCGCAAGGCGTCGCCGGTCATCCTGGAGCCGATGATGGCGGTGGAAGTCGAGACGCCCGAGGACTACGCCGGCAACGTGATGGGCGACCTGTCCAGCCGTCGCGGCATGGTGCAGGGCATGGACGACATGGTCGGT
>NZ_JBGGNH010000062.1:0-24178 GCF_041287625.1 Ideonella sp. | reverse complement strand
GCGGGTCTTGCGGTCGACGTTGACGATCATCACCGAGACCTCGTCGCCTTCCTTCAGCACGTTGCGCGCGTCTTCGACGCGGTCGCGGCTGATTTCGGAGGCGCGCAGGTAGCCCAGCACGTCGTCGGCGAGTTGCACTTCGGCGCCGCGCGGATCAACCGTCTTGACCACGCCGTTGACCAGCATGCCGCGGTCATTGACCGAGGTGAAGGTCGCGAACGGGTCGCCGTCCAGTTGCTTGATGCCCAGCGAAATGCGCTCGTTCTCGACATCGATGCCCAGCACCACGGCCTCGACTTCCTGGCCCTTCTTGTAGTTGCGCACAGCGGTTTCGCCAGCTTCGTGCCACGACAGGTCGGACAGGTGCACCAGGCCGTCGATACCGGCAGCCAGGCCCACGAAGACGCCGAAGTCGGTGATCGACTTGATCGGGCCCTTGACCTTGTCGCCGCGCTTGACGGTGGCGCTGAACTCTTCCCACGGGTTCGCCTTGCACTGCTTCATGCCCAGCGAAATGCGGCGCTTGTCTTCGTCGATCTCGAGGACCATGACTTCGACTTCTTCGCCCAGGGTCACGACCTTGGACGGAGCGACGTTCTTGTTGGTCCAGTCCATTTCGGAGACGTGCACCAGGCCTTCGATGCCCGGTTCGATCTCGACGAACGCGCCGTAGTCGGCAATGTTGGTGACCTTGCCGAACAGGCGGGTGCCCGTCGGGTAGCGGCGGGCCACACCCATCCACGGGTCATCGCCCAGCTGCTTGATGCCCAGCGAAACGCGGTTCTTCTCGGCGTCGAACTTCAGGACCTTGGCGGTCAGTTCCTGACCCACCGTCACCACTTCGCTCGGGTGACGGACACGGCGCCAGGCCATGTCGGTGATGTGCAGCAGGCCGTCGATGCCGCCCAGGTCCACGAACGCACCGTATTCGGTGATGTTCTTGACCACGCCATTGACGATGGCGCCTTCGTGCAGCGTTTCCAGCAGCTTGGCGCGTTCTTCGCCCATCGAAGCTTCGACCACGGCGCGGCGCGACAACACGACGTTGTTGCGCTTGCGGTCCAGCTTGATGACCTTGAACTCCATGGTCTTGCCTTCGAACGGCGACATGTCCTTGACAGGGCGCGTATCGAGCAGCGAACCGGGCAGGAAGGCGCGGATGCCGTTGACCAGGACGGTCAGGCCGCCCTTGACCTTGCCGGAGACCGTGCCGGTGACGAAGTCGCCGGATTCCAGCGCGGTTTCCAGGCTCAGCCAGGAAGCCAGGCGCTTGGCCTTGTCGCGCGACAGGATGGTGTCGCCGTAGCCGTTTTCGACAGCGTCGATGGCCACCGAGACGAAGTCGCCGACCTGGACTTCAACTTCGCCCTGGTCGTTCTTGAATTCGTCGATGGGCACGTACGCTTCGGACTTCAGGCCGGCGTTGACCACCACGTGGCTGTGTTCGATGCGAACGACTTCAGCCGAGATGACTTCGCCGACGCGCATGTCTGCGCTCTTCAGCGATTCTTCAAACAGGGCTGCGAAAGAGCCTTCGTCGAAGCTGACTTCTTGAGTCTTGGGCATTGGAATTTCCTGTACCGGCAGCGAACGCGGCCGGTTTGGCGGTTTGCTAGGCCGCGGGGTTGAGTTGATGAGTTCACCGTCCCCGGGGTGGCGCAGGCGCGCCAGCAGGCAGGGGCAGTGGGCCCGGCCGTCGCTGAGTCAGCGGTTCAGAACGGCCTGCGGGCCTGCCACCAGCCCAACACCTGTTCGACCGACGCATCGATCGACAAGGCGGAGTTGTCCAGCAAGACCGCATCTTCGGCCGGTTTGCAGGGTGCAACGCTGCGCAACATGTCGCGCTCGTCACGGGCCCGCAGGTCGGCCAATAGACCGTCGAGTGTAGCAGCTACGCCTTTGGCCAGCAATTGCTTGAGCCGGCGGCTGGCGCGTTGCTCGACGCTGGCGGTCAGGAAAACCTTCAGCTCGGCAGCGGGAAAGACCACGGTGCCCATGTCGCGCCCGTCGGCCACCAGGCCGGGCAGGCGGCGAAAGCTCAGCTGCAGCTGGAACAGGGCCTGGCGCACGGCGGGGTGGACCGAGACCCGCGAGGCCATGCCGCCGGTGGATTCCAGCCGCAGCGGGTCGGTGATGTCGCGGCCGCCCAGCAACACGCGGTGGCCTTCGAAGCGCAGGTCCAGCTGGGCCGCCATCCGGGCCAGCGAGGCTTCATCTTCCAGCGAAATGCCGGCGTCCTGCGCGGCCAGCGCTGTGGCGCGATAAAGCGCGCCGGAGTCCAGCAGGTGGTACCCCAGCTTTGCGGCCAGCTCGCTTGCCAGCGTGCCCTTGCCAGAAGCCGTCGGACCGTCGACGGTCAGCACCGGCACGCTGCCGTCCAGCGGCTGCACCAGGTCGAACAAGGCTTCGAAATAGTCCGGGAAGGTCTTGGCCACGCAGCGCGGGTCTTCGATGCGCACCGGCACAGCTTGTCCGTCGCCCGCAAGCGGATTCAGTGCGGCCAGCGACAGGCACATCGCCATGCGGTGGTCGTCATAGGTATGGATGCTGGCGGCGCGCCAGGCGCCGGCCGGCAGCGGCTGGACCTCGATGAAGTCAGCGCCTTCTTCGACCGTCGCGCCCAGCTTGCGCAGCTCGGTGGCCATGGCTGCGATGCGGTCGGTTTCCTTCACGCGCCAGCTGGCGATGTCGGTCAGCCGGGTCGGCCCGTCGGCATACAGCGCCATCACCGCCAGCGTCATCGCCGCGTCGGGGATGTGGTTGCAGTTCAGCGCGATGCCTTTCAGCGGCCAGGCACCACGCTTGACTTCAAGCCAGCCATCGCCGCCACTGACCAGCGCACCCATGGCCTGCGCCGCGTCGATGAAGCGGATGTCGCCCTGGATCGAGTCCAGGCCCACGCCCTCGATGCGCACCGGCTTGTCGATCGCGGCGATGGCGCCGAGTGCGACGAAGTACGAGGCCGATGAGGCATCGCCTTCGACGTGGATGCGGCCCGGCGTGCGGTAGGCCGAGCCTTGCGGCAGCACGAAACGCTGGTAGCCGTCTCGCCGCACGTCAATGCCAAAGCGCGCCAGCAGCCGCAGCGTGATGTCGACGTAAGGCTTGCTGATCAGTTCGCCGTCGACTTCGATGGTCACTGGGGCATCGGCCGTGACCAGCGGCAGCGCGAGCAGCAGGGCGGTCAGGAACTGGCTGGAGACATCACCGCGCACGCGGATCGGCGCGCCGGTCCGCAAGGCATGCATGGCGCCATCGCCGACTCGCAGCGGCGGGTAGCCGGGCTGGCCGAGGTCGGCGACAGGGCAGCCGAGCTGGCGCAGCGCGTCGACCAGGTCCCAGATGGGCCGCTCGTGCATGCGTGGCACGCCGGACAGTTCGAAGGCGCCGCCTTGCGTGGCGGCCAGCACCGCCAGCGCGGCGGTCAGTGGGCGCATCGCAGTGCCGGCGTTGCCGAGGAACAGCTTGGCTTCGCGCGTGCGCAGCTGGCTGCCAATGCCGGTGACCAGCAGCGAAGCGCCGTTGCGCTGCAGCGTGCAACCCAGCGCTTCCAGCGCGGCCAGCATCACGCGGGTGTCATCGGAGTCCAGCAGGTCGCGCACGTCGGTTGTGCCTTCGGCCAGGCCGGCCAGCAGCAGCACGCGGTTGGAAATGCTCTTGGAGCCGGGCAGGCGCACCGTGCCGGCGGCGCTTGCCAACGGCGGCAGGTCGAGGAAAGCGGTCGAATACATGCGGGGATCAGGAACGGCGCGGCGCGCCCAGGCGCCATTGGGCACGTGCTTCGGAAATGCCTTGCACCAGCGCTTCCAGCGACTCGCCCTGGCAGTCGCGCAGGGTCTGCTCCAGCACGCCGAGTGCGCCGCGGAAGTACTCGGACTGGCGCAGCACCTCCTCGCGGTTGGTGATCAGGATGTCGCGCCAGACGGCTGGATCGCTTGCGGCAATGCGGGTGAAGTCCCGGAAGCCCGGGCCGGCCAGCGCGAGGAAATCCTCGCTCTCGGCCTGCTGCAGGATGCCGGTGAAATACGCAAAGGCCAGCAGGTGCGGCAGGTGGCTGATGGCGGCAAAGGCCGCGTCGTGCGCCTCGGGCGTCATCAGCCGCACATGGGCGCCAATGCCGGTCCAGACTGCGCGGGCCTTTTCCACCAGCGTGGGCAAGGTCTGCGGCAACGGGGTCAGGATGACTTGCCGGTCGCGGTAGAGCTGTGCATCGGCATGCTGCACGCCGGAAAGTTCCTTGCCGGCGACCGGGTGCGCCGGCACAAAAGCCACCGCGCGCTCCTTCAGCGAGCGCCGCGCGGCGTCCACCACGTCGCGCTTGGTGCTGCCCACGTCCATGAACAGCACGTCCGGCGAGACCAGGTGGCGGATGGCGCGGAAGGTGGCATCGGTGGCAGCCACCGGCACGGCGATCAGCACGATGTCGGCGCCGGAGACGGCCAGCAGCGCGCTTTCGGCCGACTGGTCGATCACGCCCAACTGCTTGGCGCGTTCGGTCGTCGAAGGTGACTTGCTGTAGCCAATCACGCGCTCGACCAGGCCGGCCTGTTTCATGGCCAGCGCAAACGAGCCGCCCATCAGGCCGCAGCCGATCAATCCCAATTGTTTGAACATCGTGTGGGGTCGCTCAGTGCACGTCCAGCGGGTAGGTGCCCAGCACCTTGAAATAGGCACAGGCCTGGCGGAGTTCCTGCATCGCGGTGTGCACATGCAGCTCGTCCGGGTGGCCCTGCAGGTCGATGTAGAAGTAGTACTCCCACTGGCCGGAGCGTGCGGGGCGCGACTCGAAGCGCGTCATCGACACATCGTGCGCCTTCAGCGGCTTCAGGATGTCGTACATCGCACCCGGGCGGTTCACCACCGAGACGACCAGGCTGGTGCAGTCGTGCCCCGAGGCTTTGGGGGCAGGGTGGCGGTGCGGGTCGGTGACGATCGCGAAGCGGGTGCGGTTGTGGGTGTCGTCCTGGATCGCGGGCGAGACCAGGTGCAGGCCGTATTCGCTGCCGGCGCGCACGCTGGCGATGGCGGCCAGCCTGGGGTTCAGCGCGGCCTGGCGCGCGGCCTCGGCATTGCTGGCCATGGGCTGGCGCTCGACGTTGGGCAGGTGGCTGGACAGCCAGCCGTGGCACTGCGCCAGCGCCTGCGGATGTGCGCAGACGACCTCGATGCCTTCCAGCGAGTTTTCCTTGCGCAGCAGGTTGTGGCGCACGAACAGGCTGGTCTCGCCGATGATGAACAGCGGCGTGGTCAGGAAGATGTCCAGCGAACGGGCGACCACGCCTTCGGTCGAATTCTCGACCGGGACGACGCCGAAGTCCGCAGCGCCGGCCGCGGTGGTGCGGAATACGTCGTCGATGCTGGTGCAGGGCACGCGCACGATGGACGAGCCGAAGTAGCCGAGGGCAGCTTCTTCGCTGAAAGTGCCGGCCGGGCCCAGGTAGGCCACGCGGGTGGGCGTTTCCAGCGCGCGGCAGGCCGACATGATCTCGCGCCAGATGGGCGCCACGCTGTCGGTCTTCAGCGGGCCGGGGTTCGAGGCCTTCAGGCCGTCGATGACCTGGGCTTCGCGCTCGGGGCGGAAGACCACTGAGCCTTCCTTCTTTTTCAATTCGCCGACGGCCAGTGCCAGGCCGGCGCGGCGGTTCAGCAGGGCCAGCAGGTCCTGGTCCAGCGAGTCGATCTGCTCGCGCAGCGCCAGCAGTTCGGGCGCTGGGACGGCAGGGGTGGCGGCGGGATTGCCGGAGGTCGGTTCAGCCATGGCGGCGCACAAAATCCTTCATGTACTCGACCAGCGTTTGCACGCCGGCGAGTGGCATGGCGTTGTAGAGGGAGGCCCGCATGCCGCCGACGGACTTGTGTCCCTTCAGCTGCAACAGGCCTGCTTCGCGAGCGCCGGCCAGGAAGGCTTCGTTGTGCGAAGCATCGGCCAGGAAAAACGGCACGTTCATGCGGGAACGTGCGTCGGCTGCCACCGGGTTGCGGTAGAAGCCGCCGTTGTCATCCAGATAGCGATACAGCAGCTGCGAACGTTCGATCGCGCGCCGCGCCATTTCGGCCACGCCGCCCTGGCGCAGCACGTGCTGGAAGACCAGCCCGGCGATGTAGATGCCGTAGGTGGGCGGAGTGTTGAACATCGAGCCGTGCTCGGCGACGACGCTGTAGTCGAAAGCCGTCGGGCAGATTGGCAGTGCGTGGCCCAGCAGGTCTTCGCGCACGAAGACGATGGTGAGCCCGGCAGGGCCGATGTTCTTCTGCGCGCCGGCAAAGGCCAGGCCCACGCGGGACCAGTCGATGCTGCGCGAGAGGATGTGCGAAGAGCAGTCGACCACCAGCGGCGCCTGGCTGCCCAGCGCGGTGAGGTCCGGCAGCGTTTGGAATTCCACGCCGTGGATGGTCTCGTTCGAGCACAGGTGCAGGTAGCTCGCACCTTCTCGCAGGTCCCAGCTTGCCGGTGCCGGCAGGGTGGTGAAACCGCTGGCCTCGTTGCTGGCGGCCACGTTGGCATTCGCGTAGCGGCCGGCTTCGGCCAGCGACTTCTTGCTCCACGCGCCGGTGACGACCACGTCCACCAGGCCGCCGCGCGACAGGTTCATCGGCACGATGGCGTTTTCGCCCAGCCCGCCACCCTGCATGAACAGGATGCGGAACTCGGGCGGCACCGCCAGCAACCCGCGCAGGTCGCGCACTGCCGTCTCGTAGATCTCGATGAATTCCTTGCCGCGGTGGCTCATCTCCATCACGCCCATGCCGGAGCCGTGCCAGTCCAGCATCTCGGCTGCAGCTTCGCGCAGCACCTCTTCAGGCAGCATGGCCGGGCCGGCCGAGAAGTTGAAGGGGCGGATACGCGCTGTCATGGCGGGCGGGTCGGCAGGAAAACGGAGAGGGCTGGCAGCCACAGGGCGCTGCCAGCAGGAGCGTGCAACTTACTTCTTGACCGGCGCCTTGGCGGCCGGCTTGGCCGCACCAGACGCCGCAGGCGCGGGTGCCGCCGAACCGTTGATGCCCAGCTTCTTGCGCAACGAATCTTCCAGCGCGCGCAGCTTCGGCTCCACCGTCGGCTTGGTGTCAGCCACCAGCTTCTCCTGCAGGCTGTTCAGCATCTGCGGGCCGACTTCATTGAACTTCTTCGCAGCCGGCGATTCCAGCCATGCGACCAACTGCTTGAGCTCGTCCTCGCTCATCTTCTCGTCCAGCAGCGAGCCCATCGCGGTTGGCGCCAGCTTGGTTGCGCGGTCGCGCAGCAGCGGGGCCAGTTCGTCATAGAACTGCTTGATGTCGGCTTGCACCGACTTGCCGACGGCTTCCTGCTTGTCCGCCGGAAGTTGGCTGACGGCCTGGCCGGCAACCTGCAGCACCTGCTGGGCCGTCTGGCCCGCGATGTTCTGGCCGATCTGTTCGATCGACGGTTGCTGGAGCTGGATCACGCGAGCGATCAAGTCCTTCTTGGCTTGCGAGCTTTGAGCCTGGGCGGCGCCGGTCAGGGCAAAGCCTGCCAGCACGAGTGCGGCGAGCCGTGTGCGATGGTTCATCATCATCCGTTGGTGTCCTCTGGGCCGGTGTCGGCGTCGGTTTCAGGTTCGATGGCGTCTGCCGCATCGTTTTCGACGATGCGTTGCAAGCCGGAAAGTTGGGAGCCGTCGTCCAGCGCGATCAGGGTCACGCCTTGCGTGGCGCGGCCCAGTTCACGGATCTCCGAGACCCGCGTGCGCACCAGCACACCCTTGTCGGTGATCAGCATGATCTCGTCGTTCGGGCGCACCAGCGTGGCCGCGACGACCTTGCCGTTGCGCTCGCTTTGCTGGATCGCGATCATGCCCTTGGTGCCGCGGCCGTGGCGGGTGTACTCGACGATGCTGGTGCGCTTGCCGTAGCCGTTCTGGGTGGCGGTCAGCACGCTTTGCGTCTCGTCTTCGGCAACCAGCATCGCGATCACGGTCTGCGTGTCTTCCAGCATCATGCCGCGCACGCCGCGGGCCTGGCGGCCCAGCGGCCGCACGTCGTCTTCGTCGAAGCGCACGGCCTTGCCGCCGTCGGAGAACAGCATCACGTCGTGCTTGCCATCTGTCAGCGCGGCGCCGATCAGGTAGTCGCCTTCGTCAAGGTCAACCGCAATGATGCCGGCCTTGCGCGGGTTGCTGAACTCATCCAGCGCCGTCTTCTTCACGGTGCCGCGCGCGGTGCACATGAAGATGAAATGGTCGGCCGGGAACACGCGGTTGTCACCGGTCAGCGGCAGCACCACGGTCACCTTTTCGCCCGGCTGCAGCGGGAACATGTTGACGATGGGCTTGCCGCGGCTGGCGCGCCCACCTTGCGGCACTTCCCACACCTTCAGCCAGTAGACGCGGCCGCGGTCGGAGAAACACAGGATCCAGTCGTGCGTGTTGGCAATGAAGAGCTGGTCGACCCAGTCGTCTTCCTTGGTCGCCGTGGCCTGCTTGCCGCGGCCGCCGCGCTTCTGGGCGCGGTACTCGGCCAGCGGCTGGCTCTTGAAGTAGCCGGTGTGGCTGAGCGTCACGACCATGTCGGTCGGTGTGATCAGGTCCTCGGTGCCGAGTTCCTGCACGTTGTGCTCGACCACCGAGCGGCGCGCGCCGACCTTGGTCTGGCCGAATTCCTGCCGCACGGCGGTCAGCTCTTCGCCGATGATGAAGGTCACGCGCTCGGGCTTGGCGAGGATGTCCAGCAGGTCGGCGATCACCGACATGACTTCCTTGTACTCGCCAATGATCTTGTCCTGCTCCAGGCCGGTCAGGCGCTGCAGGCGCATCTGCAGGATTTCGCTTGCCTGGTCTTCTGAGAGGCGGTACAGGCCGTCTGGCTGCATGCCGAAGTGCGCTGGCAGCCCTTCGGGGCGGAAAGATTCGCGGCCGCCCGGCGCGTCCTGCTCGGCGCGGGTGAGCATCTCGCGCACCAGCGAAGAGTCCCAGCTCTTGGCCATCAGGCCGGTGCGGGCGACCGGCGGCGTCGGCGAGTTCTTGATGATCTCGATGAAGTCGTCGATGTTGGCCAGCGCCACCGCCAGGCCTTCCAGCACATGGCCGCGCTCGCGCGCCTTGCGCAGCTCGTACACCGTGCGCCGGGTCACGACTTCGCGGCGATGCTCCAGGAAGATGTCCAGCAGCTGCTTCAGGTTGCAGAGCTTGGGCTGGCCGTCGATCAGGGCCACCATGTTGATGCCGAAGGTGTCCTGCAGCTGCGTCTGCTTGTACAGGTTGTTCAGCACCACCTCGGGCACTTCGCCACGCTTGAGCTCGATCACCACCCGCATGCCGGACTTGTCCGACTCGTCCTGCAGGTGGCTGATGCCTTCGATCTTCTTCTCGTGCACCAGCTCGGCAATGCGTTCCAGCAGCGTCTTCTTGTTGACCTGGTAGGGCAGCTCGTCGACGATGATGGACTTGCGCGCACCCTTGTCGATGTCCTCGAAGTGCACCTTGGCGCGCATCACCACGCGGCCGCGGCCAGTGCGGTAGCCCTCACGCACGCCATTGATGCCGTAGATGATGCCGGCGGTCGGAAAGTCCGGCGCCGGGATGATTTCCATCAGCTGTTCCAGCGTCGCGTCCGGCACCTTCAGCAGGTGCAGGCAGGCGTCCACTACCTCGTTGAGGTTGTGCGGCGGAATGTTGGTCGCCATGCCGACGGCAATGCCGGTGGCGCCATTCACCAGCAGGTTGGGCAGCCGCGTCGGCAGCACCAGAGGCTCTCTCTCGGAGCCGTCGTAGTTGGGGCCGAAGTCGACGGTTTCCTTGTCGAGGTCGGCCAGCATTTCGTGAGCGATCTTCGACAGGCGGATTTCGGTGTACCGCATCGCCGCCGCGTTGTCGCCGTCGACCGAGCCGAAGTTGCCCTGGCCGTCCACCAGCATGTGGCGCAGCGAAAAGTCCTGCGCCATGCGCACGATGGTGTCGTACACAGCCGTGTCACCGTGCGGGTGGTATTTACCGATCACGTCACCGACGATGCGGGCAGATTTCTTGTAAGCCCGGTTCCAGTCGTTGTTCAGTTCGTGCATCGCGAACAGCACGCGGCGGTGCACCGGCTTCAGGCCGTCGCGCGCGTCGGGCAGTGCGCGCCCCACGATCACGCTCATCGCGTAATCGAGGTAGGAGCGCCGCATTTCCTCTTCGAGGCTGATGGGCAGGGTTTCTTTGGCGAATTGGGTCATGAAGCGACAGGTCTGACCGGCCTTGACGCAGTGCGCGCGGGCGAAGCGTCCATTCTAAGCTGCCAGGCCTGTGGCTCATGAACAACAAGTTGGGCGTGATTGGTCGGCCGCGCCCAGAGAATACGAGCCAGCGGAAGCCCTATGGCACAATCAGTTGTCGCTGGTGAATGCTAGGGAAACCGAGCGTTTGCTGGGTATTTCGCTTCCGATTTGGACGTATCGCAGGCAACCTGCGGCTTTCCTTGAGAGGAGAATCATGAAGAAACTGAACAAGGTGGCGATGCTGTTCGCAGCTGCCGCACTTGCCGCGCCGATGTCGAGCGCTTTCGCCCAGACCGTCGATAACTGGCGCGCTTCCGATGGCACCGTTTGGAAAAACGGCACCAACGAACTGTGCTGGCGTGACAATTTCTGGACCCCGGCCACCGCTGCGCCCGAGTGCGATGGCGCGCTGAAGCCTGAGGTGAAGCCGGTTGCTCCGCCTCCGGCTGCTCCGGCGCCTGTGGCCCCGCCAGTCCCGCCGAAGCCGCCTGTCGTCGCTCCTGTGAGCGAGAAGGTGACCTATGCTGCCGACGCTTTCTTCGACTTCGACAAGGCTGTCCTGAAGCCCGAAGCCAAGGCTAAGTTGGACGACCTGGTCAGCAAGACCGCTGGTATGAACCTGGAAGTCATCATCGCCGTCGGCCACACCGACAGCGTTGGTTCTGACGCGTACAACCAGAAGCTGTCGGTTCGCCGCTCGGAAGCTGTCAAGGAATACTTGGTCAGCAAGGGTGTCGAAAAGAACCGCGTGTACACCGAAGGCAAGGGCGAGAAGCAGCCTGTGGCCGACAACAAGACCGCCGAAGGCCGCGCGAAGAATCGCCGCGTGGAAATCGAAGTGGTTGGTACTCGCGCCAAGTAATCGGTTTTCCGATCACATCGAAACCCCGCCCCGGCGGGGTTTTTTCATTTCTCGCCGTACCATTCAGCCCATGGTGAATGCAGATCCCCAAGAACTGAGCAAATTCGGCGAACTGGCCCACCGCTGGTGGGATGCAGACGGCGAATTCCGGCCTTTGCACCAGATCAATCCCCTGCGGCTGGACTGGATCGCCGGTCAGGCCAAGTTGGCTGGCGCCGAGGTGCTGGACGTCGGCTGCGGTGGTGGCATCCTGGCAGAATCAATGGCGCGTTGCCAGGCCACAGTGCTGGGCATCGACCTGTCGGTGAAGCCACTCAGAGTGGCGCAGCTGCACGCGCTGGAAGCCGGCGTGGAGAACCTTGTCTACCGCGAGGTTGCGGTCGAAGCCCTGGCCGAAGAGCGGCCCGCCAGCTTCGACGTCGTCACCTGCATGGAGATGCTGGAGCATGTGCCGGATCCCGCGTCCGTGGTCCGTGCCTGCGCCACGCTGGTCAAGCCTGGTGGTCGGGTGTTTTTTTCCACGCTGAATCGCAACCTGAAGTCCTTCCTGTTTGCCATCGTCGGTGCCGAACACGTGCTGAAGCTGTTGCCCAAGGGCACGCACGAGTACGCGCGTTTTTTGAAACCGAGCGAGCTGTCCGCCTTCGCGCGCGATGCCGGCCTGGAGGTCTCGGCGTTCAAGGGCATGGAATACAACCCGTTGACGCAGCGCTACTGGCTTTCCGCGCGCACCGATGTGAACTATCTGATGGCTTGCCGCAAGCCGGCATGAACCCGAGTTCACAAAGCCGGCCTGCCGCCGTCCTGTTCGACCTGGATGGCACGCTGATCGACAGCGCCCCCGACCTGGCGAACGCCGCAAACTGGCTGCGTGCGCAGCACGACCTGCCGCCGCTGCCCTACGCGCAGCTCCGGCCCATGGTGGGCAGTGGTGCCCGCGGCATGGTGGGCATTGCCTTCGGCGTCACGCCGGCTGACAACCGGTTCGAGGCCTTGCGCGATGCGTTTCTTGCCCGCTATGCCGAAGCGTTGTTGCAGGACACGATGGTGTTTGCCGAGGTGCAGCCGCTGCTGGCCTCGCTGGAGCGCGCCGGTCTGCCATGGGGCATCGTCACCAACAAGGCGACCCGTTTTGCCCAGCCTGTTGTGCAGGGCCTGGCCTTGCACACACGTGCCGGCACGCTGGTCTGCGGTGACACCATGCCTCAGGCCAAGCCGCACCCGGCGCCGCTGCTGGAAGCCGCGCGCCGCCTGGGCGTGGCGCCACAGGACTGCATCTACGTGGGCGACGATCTGCGCGACGTGCAAGCCGGCCAAGCGGCCGGCATGCGCACCGTGGCCGTTCGCTGGGGTTACCTGGGCACGGGCGAGCGCATTGAAGACTGGGGCGCCGATCTTGTCGTCGAAAACCCCGATCAGCTCTTGAACTGGCTGGATCTGGCTTAAACTAGACTGCTTGGGGCCGACCTGGTTTCGACGTTGGTACTGAGGTGGGACAGGGCATGCCGAGCACCAGTTCGCTCGTAAAACCACTGGAAACAAAGTAACTGCAAACGACTCTACGTTCGCACTCGCCGCTTAATTGCGGTTGAGCCTCTCAACGGTTGGCCTATGGGCCGGGTCTGAGCCGCAAGGCAAGGACTGAGAGGTTAATCACATAGGCTGGTGTTCCGGTTGGCCATGGGCCGGGATGCGAGATCAAGTGGCTGGTTGTCCAGATAGCGTGCTGCTGCGCGATCCGGATGACGAGATCCAAATCAGACAGCTAAGCATGTAGATCTTCCTGGCGATGGCTGACGGACGGGGGTTCAATTCCCCCCGGCTCCACCATTCACACAGGTTCACAGCGAACCGAAAGAGGCAAAAAGCCCTAGAGAATCAACGCTCTAGGGCTTTTTCTTTGCCTGGTTCTCTGCGGTGTGGAAAGCTGTCTTCATCCCCAGATCGACTGCCATTTCGCACCGGGTGAAAAACGAGAAAGCCGACCGCTTCCGCGAGGTGGATCTGGCCTATTGCTGTTTACACCCGTTGATGCCGCTGACCGGGAACTGGTAGCCACGGGCCTCGTAGGTCGAGGTCGTTGGCTGGTGCTGCAGCAACACCAGCGGCTGCACGGTTGCTGGCACCGAAGCTGGCATCTCGTTGCGCATGTGCTGGTATTGGCTCGGGTTTTCCCCGGCCTTTGCGTGGGTCAGGACGTCGGTGCAGACCCACCCGGTCTGACCGCCGTTCGGACCGCCGCGGGTGGCCGATTGCCACACACGCAGGTTCGACAGCTTGTTGTTGCCTGTCGTTGGGTCCGGCACCTGTGCGTTGAACACCACCGCAATGTTGCTGCCGCCGAGGTGGCTCACCTCGGGGTAGCCGGTGTTCATCGGCTCCTTGGAAAACGCCACGCTGTTCATGCTCCAGGCCGGGCCGCCGTCTTCGACCGAGGCGTTGAAGCGCCGGTAGTACGGGATCTTGGCGTCCGCATAGACCAGGTGGATGTTGCCCTGGTCATCGGTCGCGGTGCTGAAGTGGCTGGCGTAGGGGTCCTTGTCGGCCTCGCTGTCGGGGGTGCCCTGGATCAGGAGGGTTGAGGCTTGCCATTTGTCGTTCCAGGCGGAGCCCTTCGGAAGCTGGGCCCACCAGATGTCGGCGCCGTCTGCGAAAACCAGGCCAATGCTGTCAGGCGTGCGCACCAGCCGGCCACTCAGCTTGGGCGCATTGAGGGCGCGGTTTGGGTTGGCGCTGTCCCCAAAGGTCATGCCGGTGTCGCTCCAGGTGCTTCCGTCCTTGGGACGGTAGTACAAGCGCAGGACCGCCAGCGCCGTCTGGGTGGACTTGGTCTCCTTGGTGAGTGTCTGTTCAAGAAAGACAGCCCAGAAGTTGCCTGCATGGTCCTCGACCAGCGAAGGAAGGTAGGCCGGCTTGTGCTTGAAGGTCTTGTCGTCGTTCTCGCTGCCGGGGCGAACCACTTGCCCCGGGCCTTTGATCTTCCAGCCTTTGGCGGGGTCGTACTTCAACGGCGCGAAGCTGATGCCGTGCCTTGCTGTGGAGTACACGACCGACAGCAGGCCGGCATTGAGCGAGCCATCGGCGCTGCTGGCTTCGTCGGTATCGATGAGCACCACGCTGGGCATCCAACTGACCCCGTCGGTGCTGGTGCTGAGCTGCAACGCGTTGCCATTCACGCCGCTGTTGTAGAGCAACTGGTAACGGCCGTCATCGGTGATCCAGGAATGCTTCTGGTGCCGGAACGAGATCATCTCTTTCGCGGTGCTTGTCAGGGTTGTCGCCTGGCCCGGCTGTTCGGCGGCCTGCGCGGCGCCAAGAAGCAAGGCGCCAGCGGCGCACATCGTGGCGGACATCGTGATCGGCATCGAATGCATGGCTGTGTGACGCAAGGGCTGTCAGGTGAGGTGATTTACGGATTGTTACTCACGACGGCGTTTTAGGTGTCATTCATGCAGGGGATGTAATGCACGTGGCATTGTGATGCCCCGGTACGCCGTGTGTGATTACCAGAAAAATTCTGGAGATCATTGTCGGGTTGTGTGGCCGGCCCGCAGCACATCGCTCGCACCGCCCCCAAGCTGCCAGCTTCGGGTGGCATCCCGGGATTGGCATCATTTGCCAGTCACGAAGCCTGTCATACAGTGTCCGCAGGCGGGCCGCATGCTGTGTCGGGCTTGTCGTTGTTGTTCATCCGAGGAATTCGTGCGTACCTCTCATCATCGATTTGCAGCGTCGATCTCGCTGCTGGCCGGAGCGGCCATCCTGGTCCCGGGCGCAGTGCATGCCCAGCTGAAGCCGGGTTTTGTGCCGAACGAGACCTTGGCCGCGCCACGCAAGGACTTGCTGGATTCCGAGTTCAGCCAGTCGCGCAGCATGTTCACCTGGTGCGACAAGGACGGCCGGCTCTGGGTGGGCACGGTGGACCCGGCCAACGGCAACATCCTGAAGCCGGCCTACAAGATGCTGGATGCGCAAGCCATCACGCCGCAGGAGATGAAGATCACGACCAACGGGCCGGAGTGGGTCAGCACCGCCACCGGTGACCACGTGGTCTACACCAAGTTCGCAGGCGACCCGAAGGCTTCGACGACACGGCTGGCGCTGGTCGAGGGCAGTGCAGACGGCAGCACCTGGGGCACGCCCACCTTGCTGGGCCCGGACGCCGGCCGCAACGCGCCTTATGGCAGCGACGATGCGGACGATCCGAATCCCCGCATCAGCTACGTGGACGCCAGGAACAACCACTACTGGCGCTACCTCCATGACGCGGCGTCCGAGGTCAAGGTGCAAGGCATGAAGAAGACGCCCAAACCGATCTCGGTGCGCTTCTCCAAGGGCTACAACGGGCTGGTGTATTCGCAGGCAGTCGACGGCGTGAACCAGGTGTTCTTCCTGCAGCTGGACACCAAAAAGCTGGTGCAGATCACCAAGGACGATGGCGCCAAGGACGAACGCACCGTGCCGTGGATGTGGCGCGCGCCCGAGTTCAACGACAAGTTGACGGTGCTGACGACCGTCAACGAAAACGAGCTGCGCTTCTACCGCAAGCAGGACGGTGACGACGGCAGCAGCGCCTGGACCCAGGTCAACAGCATCAAGCTGGCCGAGGGCGACACGGTGGCCTCGCCCGAACCGTTCACCTACAACGGCAAGTCCTACGTGGTGCTGGCGGTCAAGCGCAGCGGCTACGACTACCCCACAGCGGTCTACATCGCGGCCGTGGCACCGGACGCGCCGACCCCGTTGTGGAAGGTCAGCGACGACGCCGACAACCACGAGCGCATCGATCCCGAAGTCTTCATCACCACCGCCAACGGCCCGGTGGTCTTCTACAACAAGTTCGACCCTTCGCAGGACACCACTGGCGAGCATCCGAATTGCGCGGCCTGCTCCGAAGGCCTGTACCGCGCCAGCACCGGTCTTTGAACGCCGCGCGCCATCCCGACGAACTTGGCCGGCCCGTGCGATATGCCGCATATGGCAGGCCTGCATCCCTAGTCTGCAGGGGTACGGGTAGACCCTGGGCGTCGCCCGTCCTCAGCCATACTTGTGACAAAGTGTTCAACACACTTCTGATGGCCGACGCTTCGCGAGTTGGCCCTCTCTGGTGCAGTGCGTTGGGCGCCGCGCCAGGTGTCCAGTGATCGATGTTGTTTCGAGGAAGTCGTGAGTCACAGCCCCATTCGAATGACCCGCCGGCCCGTGTTGGCCGCCACCCCATCCACCACCTTCTTCGCGCTGCTGGCCAGTGTGTGCCTGATGAGCCCCGTCCTGGGCCATGCCCAGGTGAAGGCCGGCTTCGCGCCGAACGAGGCGCAGGCCTCGACCCGCAAGGACCTGATCGACAGCGAGTTCAGCCCCTCGCGCAACATGTTCACCTGGTGCGACAGCCAGGGGCGGCTGTGGCTGGGCACCATCGACCCGGCCACCGGCAACATCCTGAAGCCGACCTACAAGCTGCTGGATGAAGACGCGATCACGACCAAGGAAATGCTGATCACGACCAATGGCCCGGAGTGGGTTTCCACCGCAACCGGTGACCATGTGGTCTACACCAAGTTCGTCGGCACGCCATCGGCCGACACGGCGCAGCTGGCGCTGGTGGAAGGAAGTGCGGATGGCACGACCTGGAGCGCACCCCAGCTGCTGGGCGCCGGCAATGCACCCTACGCCAGCGACGACGAAGGCGACCCCAGCCCGCGCATCAGCTACGTCAACGCGGCCAGCCAGCACCTCTGGCGTTACCTCTACGACGACGCTTCGGCCAAGAAGGTCAAGGGCATGACGGCGACCAAGCAGCCGGTGTCGGTGCGTTTCGTCAAGGGCGACAACAGCCTGGTCTATGCCCAGAAAGTCAAAGGCGGCAGCAAGCAGGTCTTCAAGCTGGCGCTGGATGACAGCAAGGATGCCGTGCAGCTGACCTTCGACGAAGGCGACAAGGACACGCACACGGTGCCGTGGATGTGGCGTGCGCCGGAATACAACAACAAGCTGGTCCTGATGACCACGGTCAACGAGAACGAGCTGCGCTTCTACAAGGGCGACGGCAATGGCAACTGGGCGGTGGTCAACAGCGTGACGATGCCAGCGGGCACGGTGGTGCGCTCGCCCGAGCCCTTCACCTACGACGGCAAGTCCTACGTGTCGCTGGCCGTCAAGAGCGATGCCTACGGCTATCCGACCGCCATCTACATCGCCGCCGTGTCGCCCAATGCCAAGACCAAGCTCTGGAAGGTCAGCGACGACACCGACCTGCATGAGCGCAGCGACCCGGAAGTCTTCGTGACCGCCAACGGACCGGTGGTGTTTTACAACAAGTACGACCCGTCCCAGATGACCGGCGACCAGACGGACCCGGCGCGCTGCTCGGCCTGCTCTGAAGGCCTGTTCCGCGCCGCCAGCGGGCTTTGAGAAGGCGGCGTCAGCCGGCCGCCATCAGGCCGCTGCGCACCTCCCTGACCAGTTCGTGCAGTTGCTCGATCTCGAACGGCTTCAACAGTGAGCGCACGTTCGGGCCGAAATCGCCGAGCCGGTCACCCATCGAGTAGCCGGTGGAGAAGATCACCCACATCGCCGGCTCGCGTGCGAGCACCCAGCGCGCCAGGTCCACGCCGCTCATCTTGGGCAGGCTGACGTCGGTCAGCACCAGGTCGAAAAGCCCCTGCTCGAAGGCCTCGATGGCCTCTTCGCCGGTGACGCAGCTCACCAGGTCCAGCCCTTCGTCTTCCAGCAGCCAACCGATCTGCTCGCGCAGGTCGTCGTTGTCCTCGACAAACAGCGTGCGCAGCCGCCGGGGCCCGGTCGCGCCCGCGGGCCCTGGCAGCGCTGCCGCGGGCGCCGGCGATGGCGCCGGACGCGGCGGCAACAAGGCCTGCACGGTGCGCACCAGCGCTGCGGGCGACACCGGCTTCTGGATGCAGCACTGGTAGCCCTCGTCCAGCGCGTGGCGCCTGTCCTCGGCGCGCACAAATGCGGTCACGGCGCAGGCCGGCAGTTGCTCGGCGTCCATGCCCAGTTGCGTGCGGATGTGGTGGATCAGCGCGTAGCCATCCATGCCTGGCATGCCCAGGTCGCTGAGCAGCACGTCAAATCGCTGGCCGCCCACCAGCAGGCCCAGCGCCTGCTCGGCGGTCAGTGCGGTCGTCACTTCCGCGCCGTGTTCGCTCAGCAGCCGCCTTTCAACCTCCAGCACGTCGGCATGGTCATCCACCAGCAGCACCGAGACGCCTTGCAGGTCGATCAGTTCGGCGCCCATCTGCAGGTCGTTGGCCTCCGGGCCCTGGCCGTCGCCGGGTGCCAGTTGCAGCGGCCCATCCGCGGCGCGCGGGAACTGCAGTGTGAAGGTCGCGCCCTGGCCAGCGCCTGCGCTGCTGGCGCTGACCTTGCCGGCATGCAGTTCGACCAGGTTCTGCACGATGGACAAGCCCAGCCCCAGGCCGCCATGCACCCGCGCCGCCGAGCCATCGGCCTGGCTGAAGCGGTCGAACAGCCGCGGCAGGAACTCGGCCGAGATGCCCTGGCCGGTGTCGGTCACCGAGAGCTCGACATGGCTTTGCGTGGCGCGGGTGGCCAGCGTCACGCTGCCGCCGGGTGGCGTGAACTTCAGCGCGTTGGTCACCAGGTTGGTGACGATCTGCGCCAGCCGCGCGGCATCGCCCAGCACGTCCATCGGCTGCCCGCGGTCCAGCTGCAGCACGATGTTCAGCGCCTTGCCCTGCGCGGCGGGCCTCGCAGTGTCTGCTGCGGCGGCGGCAACCTGGTTCAGGTCCACGCGCGCCACTTCCATGCGCAGCTTGCCGGAGACGATGCGGCTCATGTCCAGCAGGTCGGCGATCAGGTGCGACTGGGCCTGCGCATTGCGTGCGATCGCCTCGATGCCGCGGCGCAGCGTGTCGGCGTCCAGGGCCGGGCGCATCAGCACGTTGGCCCAGCCGACGATGGCTGCCAGCGGTGTGCGCAGCTCGTGGCTCAGCGAGGCAAGGAATTCGTCTTTCGCCCTGGCCACGCGTTCGCCCTCGTTGCGCGCGGCCTGCTCGGCCGCCAGCAGTTGCTCGCGCCGGCTGTCCACTTCGCGCCGATCGGTGATGTCATGGAAATACACCGAGAGCCCGTCGTCCGACGGATAGCAGTGGCAGTGGAACCACATGTCCAGCGGGGCAGGGTAGAAGGCCTCGAAAGAGACCGTCTGCCGGGTCTGCACGGCCTGCCGGAAACCTGCTTCGAAGGGCGAGTTCACGGCTTGCGGGAACTGGGTCCACATGCAGGCGCCGATCAGCCGCCCGGGCTGCATGCCCAGCAGCTGCGCGCCTTGTTCGTTGGCATAGGTGAAGCACCAGTCGCGGTCCAGCATCAACAGGCCATCGGTGATGCTGCCCATGATGGCCTGCAGCTTGCGGTCGGCCTGGCGCAGCGCCTCGGTGCGCTCGGTCACACGGCGTTCCAGGTTCTCGTTCAGCTCGCGCAGCTGCTCCTCTGCTCGGCGGCGCTCTTCGACCTCGATCGTCAGCGCGCGGTTGCTCAGCTGGATCGCGCGGTTCTTGCGGTCCAGGTCGGCAAACACCGCGACCTTGGAACGCAGCACCGCCGGGTTGACCGGCTTGCTCAGGTAGTCCACCGCGCCGGTGCCGTAGCCTTCCAGCACATGCTGGTCCTTGTCGTAGTAGGCGGTGAGGAAAATGATCGGCACGTGCGCGGTCTTCTTGCGCTCCTTGACCATCTGTGCCAGTTCGATGCCGCTCATGTCCGGCATGTGCACGTCCAGGATCAGCAGTGCAAATTCCTGTTCCACCAGCGCCAGCAGCGCCTGGTTGGCCGACTGGGCCCGCACCAGCCGGTAGCCAGGATCGTCGAGCAAGGTTTCCAGCACCACCAGGTTGGCCGGCTCGTCGTCGACGATCAGGATGCGGATCGGCTCCACGGCCGGCGCTGCCGGCTCGGTGCCCTCGCGCCCACCTGCCGGCGCGCGGCCGGTGCCGGTGCCGGTGCCCAGCGCGGCCGAGGGTGTCAACAGCGGACTGATCGGCGTTTTCATCGGAACAGCCAGACCCGCATCAGCGACAGCAGCTGGTCGGTGTTGACCGGCTTGGAGATGTAGTCGCTGGCACCGGCTTCCAGGCACTTCTCGCGGTCGCCCTTCATCGCCTTGGCGGTCAGCGCCAGGATGGGCAGGTTGCGGAACTCGGGGCTGGTGCGGATCTCGCGCATCGTTTCATAGCCATCCATGTCCGGCATCATGATGTCCATCAGCACCAGGCTGAGGTCGGGCGTCTGCTCGATCAGGCCGATCGCGGCGCGGCCGTTGGTGGCGGTCAGCACCTCCATCTCCTGGTTCTCCAGCAGCGTGGTCAGCGCGAAGATGTTGCGCGCGTCGTCGTCCACCACCAGCACCTTTCGGCCCTTGAGCAGCTCGGTCGAGCCATGCAGGCGCTGCAGGATCTCCTGCTTGTCTTCCGGCAGCCCGGTCACCACGCGGTGCAGGAACAATGCGGTCTCGTCCAGCAGCCGCTCGGGTGACTGAACGTCCTTCAGCACCACGCTCTTGGCCATCGCGCGCAGCTTCTTCTGCTCGGCGGCACTCAGATCCTTGCCGGTGAAGACGACCACCGGCACTTCCGCCAGCGACGGGTCGGCCTGCAGTTCCTGCAGCAGGCCGAAGCCGCTCATGTCGGGCAGGCGCAGGTCCAGCACCACGCAGTCGAAGCGTTCGTCGCGCAGGGCCTCCAGCGCTTCCGAGCCGGTGCCCACGGCTGCCAGCTCGATGTCTTCATGGTCGAGCAGCTCGACGATGGCCTTGCGCTCGATGTCGTTGTCTTCCACCACCAGCAGCCGCTTGGTGCGGGGGACGGAAAAGTCCTTGATGCGGTCCAGCGCGGCTTCCATGCCTTCGCTGGTGCTGGACTTCACCAGGTACGAAAACGCGCCGTGCGCCAGCCCGTGGTTGCGGTCTTCCTCGGCCACGCTGAAGATCTGCACCGGAATGTGGCGGGTCAGCGGGTCCAGCTTCAGCTGGTTCAGCACGGTCCAGCCCAGCATGTCGGGCAGGAAGATGTCCAGCGAGATGGCGGTGGGCTGGAACTGCCGCGCCAGCGCCAGGCCTTGCGCGCCCTTCAGCGCCACCAGGCACTTGAAGCCGCGGTCGCGTGCCAGCCCCAGCACGATGCGCGCGTACTGCGGATCGTCCTCGATGATCAGCAGCACCGAGTCGCCTTCGACGATCACGTCCCGGTCGTCGGCCACCACGGTTTCGCGGGCGACCGGCACCACGTTGCGCGTGTGCAGCACGTTGGCGGTGTCCAGGTCGGTGGCAATCGGCAGCGGCCGCAGGCCCTCGGCGCCGGCGAACTGCAGCGGCAGGTACAACGTGAAGGTGCTGCCATGGCCGTGCACGCTGGCCAGCTTGATCTCGCCGCCCAGCAGCAGCGCCAGCTCGCGGCTGATGGCCAGCCCCAGGCCGGTGCCGCCGTACTTGCGCGAGGTGCCGGCATCGGCTTGCTGGAAGGCCTCGAAGATCAGGCGCTGCTTGTCCGGCGCCACGCCAATGCCGGTGTCCTCCACCGCAAAGGCCAGCACCTGCGGCGCGTGGCTCAGCACCGGGTGGTCCGGGCTCCAGCCTTCGCTCGCCAGCCCCACGCGGATCTCCACATGCCCGTGCGCCGTGAACTTCACCGCGTTGGACAGCAGGTTCTTCAGGATCTGCTGCAGCCGCTTGGCATCGCTCTCCATGCCGCGCGGCAGGTCGTCTGCGAACACCACGCGGAAGGGCAGGTTCTTGGCCTCGGCCACGTGGCGGAAGTTGCGCTCGATGTTGTCGCGCAGCCCGTTGAAGCTGATCTCCTCGATCTCCACCGAGACCGTGCCGGACTCGATCTTGGACAGGTCCAGGATGTCGTTGATCAGGTGCAGCAGGTCCGAACCCGAGGAGTTGATGTTGCGCGAGAACTCGACCTGCTTGCCGCTCAGGTTGCCGGCGCCATTGCTGGCCAGCTGCTGGCTCAGGATCAGGATGGAATTCAGGGGGGTGCGCAGTTCGTGGCTCATGTTGGCCAGGAACTCGGACTTGTACTTGGAGGTGAGCGCCAGCTCGGCCGCCTTTTCCTCCAGTGCATGCCGGGCCTGCTCCACTTCCGAGTTCTTGCGCTCGACCTCGGCGTTCTGCTCGGCCAGCAGGCGGGCCTTGGTGCCCAGCTGCTCGTTGGTCTCCTGCAGCTCGCTCTGGCGCGATTGCAGCTCCACGGTGAGCTGCTGCGACTGCGACAGCAGGTCCTCGGTGCGCATCGTCGCCTCGATGGTGTTGAACACCGCGCCGATGCTTTGCGTCAGCAGTTCCAGGAAGGCCAGCGAGCCGCTGCTGAACTGCTGCAGCGTGGCGAGTTCGATGACGGCCTTGGTCTGCCCCTCGAACAGGACTGGCAGCACGATCACGCTGACGCGCTGCGCCATGCCCAGGCTGGACGAGATGGTGACGAAATCGGCGGCGACATCGGCCAGCAGGATGCGGCGCTTTTCCAGCGCGCACTGGCCGACCAGCCCCTCGCCCAGGCCGATGGTGTCGGCCAGCGGCACGCTGCTGGACTGTGCGTAGCTCGACAGCAGCTTCAGCCGCGCCGCACCCGTGTCCTCCGGCCCGGTGCCGCTGCCGGCCAGGTGGTAGATCGTGCCCTGCTGCGCCTGCACCAGCGGCGCGAGCTCGGTCAGCAGCATCTGGCTCACCGTCTTCAGCTCGCGCTGGCCCTGCAGCATGCCGGTGAACTTGGCGACGTTGGTCTTCAGCCAGTCCTGCTCGCGGTTGCGTTCGGTGGTCTCGCGCAGGTTCGAGATCATCGTGTTGATGTTGTCCTTCAGCTCGGACACTTCGCCCTTGGCGTCCACCTGGATTGCGCGGGTCAGGTCGCCCTTGGTCACCGCGGTGGCCACCTCGGCAATCGCGCGCACCTGCGTCGTCAGGTTGGCGGCCAGCAGGTTCACGTTGCCGGTCAGGTCCTTCCAGGTGCCTGCCGCGCCCGGCACGTGGGCCTGGCCGCCGAGCCGGCCGTCCACGCCCACTTCGCGCGCCACGTTGGTCACCTGGTCGGCGAAGGTGGCGAGCGTATCGGTCATGTTGTTGATGGTGTCGGCCAGCGCCGCCACCTCGCCCTTGGCCTGCACCGTGAGGCGCTGCGTCAGGTTGCCGTTGGCGACGGCCGTCACCACCTTCACGATGCCGCGCACCTGCTCGGTCAGGTTGGAGGCCATGAAGTTGACGTTGTCGGTCAGGTCCTTCCAGGTGCCGCCCACGCCGGACACCTGCGCCTGGCCGCCCAGCTTGCCTTCGGTGCCCACCTCGCGCGCCACGCGGGTTACCTCGCCGGCAAACGAGTTCAGCTGGTCGACCATGGTGTTGATGGTGTTCTTCAACTCCAGGATCTCGCCCTTCACGTCCACCGTGATCTTGCGGTTCAGGTCGCCGCGGGCCACCGCCGTGGTCACCTCGGCAATGTTGCGCACCTGCGCCGTGAGGTTGGCGCCCATGGTGTTGACCGAGTCGGTCAAATCCTTCCAGGTGCCGGCCACGCCAGGCACCACGGCCTGCACGCCCAGCCGGCCTTCGGTGCCGACCTCGCGCGCCACGCGGCTCACTTCCGAGGCAAACGCGCCCAGCTGCTCGACCATGGTGTTCATGGTCTCCTTGAGCTGCAGGATCTCGCCCTTCACGTCCACGGTGATCTTGCGGCTCAGGTCGCCGCGGGCGATGGCGGTGGCCACGTCCGCGATGTTGCGCACCTGGCCGGTCAGGTTGGAGGCCATCGAGTTGACGTTGTCGGTCAAGTCCTTCCAGGTGCCGGCCACGCCGGGCACGACGGCCTGGCCGCCGAGCTTGCCATCCGTGCCCACCTCGCGGGCCACCCGCGTCACCTCGGACGCGAAGCCGTTGAGCTGGTCCACCATGGTGTTCAGCGTGTTCTTCAGCGCCAGGATCTCGCCCTTCACTTCCACGGTGATCTTGCGGCTCAAGTCACCGCGAGCCACGGCGGTGGTCACGTCGGCAATGTTGCGCACCTGGCCGGTGAGGTTGGAGGCCATGGAGTTGACGTTGTCGGTCAAATCCTTCCAGGTTCCTGCCACGC
>NZ_JBGGNH010000061.1:0-92676 GCF_041287625.1 Ideonella sp. | reverse complement strand
GCCAGCCGCTGCGCGAGGCCCTGGGCCCACGCCTGGCCTGGCAGGCGGACCAGCGCAGCGAGCAGGCGCAGCTGCGCCTGTCGCCGCCGCAGTTGGGCCACATCGACATCCAGATCCGCCACGAGGGCGGCAGCCTGCAGGTGCAGCTGTCGGCCAGCCATGCCGAAGTGGCGCGCCAGCTGGCCCAGGTCAGCGACGGGCTGCGCCAGGACCTGTCGCAGCGCCATGCCGGCGAAGTGCGGGTGCAGGTCAGCCAGGGCGCGGCCAACGGCAGCGACTTCGGCCAGTCCGGCCGCCAGCAGCAGCAGCAGCGCGCCACCTCCGATGAAGCGCAGGCCCCCGGCCGCGCACTGGCCGAGGCCGATGCAGAAACCGGCACGGCCACCACCCCCTTCCGTCTGCGCAAAGGCTGAACGCGATGTCCAAGAAACTGATCCTCGGCGGTGTCGCCACCGTCCTGCTGTTGTCCGCTGGCGGTGCCGCGGCCTGGTGGAAGCTGAAAGACCATGGGCCGGCCGGCGAGGCCAAGGCGCATGTGGCCGAAGCGGTGGACTACAAGTACGTCACGCTGGACAAGGTCATCGTGATGCTGCGCAACGGCGAACAGGAAAGCGGCTCGCACTACCTGGCCGTGGACCTGGTCTTCAAGGCGCCGCCCAAGACCGAGAAGCAGACCCGGGACCACCTGCCGCTGCTGCGCAGCGTGGCGGTGAAAGCGCTCTCGGAGCGCACCCGCGCCCAGGCCAGCTCGATGGGCGTGGACGCCCTGGCCAGCACGCTCAACGAGGCGTTCCATGAGGCCTATGCAGCCGAGCATCAGGAGATGCCGTTTGCCGAGGCCATGATCGGCAAGCTCATCGTCGAATGACCATGGACTTGCACGCGGGTCATTTCGAGGTGGCGGCCTATGCCGAGGCGGGCGGCGAAGCTGCGCGCGCCGCGCTCGACCCGGCCCGCGAGCAGCGCGAGCTGATCGCGCACACGCCGCTGGTCAAGCGCGTGGTGCGCCAGCTCAGCGCCCAGCTTTGCGCCACCATGGACCGTGACGACATGCAGCAGATCGGCCTGATGGGGCTGCTGGAAGCGCTGCGCCGCTACGGCCCGCCGGACGAGAAGTTCGCCGCCTTTGCCTCGCTGCGCATCCGCGGCGCGATCCTCGACGAACTGCGCCGCCAGGACTGGCGCCCGCGCAGCGTGCGCCAGGACAGCCACAAGCTGCGCGACGGCCTGCGCGAGATGACCCGCCGCCTGGGCCGCGAGCCGACCGAGGCCGAAGTGCTGAAGGTGCTGAAGCTCACGCCCGAGGCCTACCAGGCCCACCTCGCCGCAGAGAACGCCGAGCAGATGGCCAGCTTCGACGAACTGCTGCACGAGATGGCCGAACTGCCCTCGGCGCAGCGCTCGCCCGAAGAGATCCTGATCCAGCGCCGCAGCCTGGCGCAAGCCCTGGGCGCGCTGGACCAACGTGAACAACGCGTGATCCAGCTGTACTACGAGTACGAGCTGAGCCTGAAGGAAATCGCCGCGGTGCTGGACCTGACCGAAGCCCGCATCTGCCAGATCAACAAGGCCGCGCTGCAGAAGATGAAGCGCCACCTGGCCACCTGACGGCCGCCTGACCCGCCAGAACCTCAAGAGACCACCCCATGCAATCCATCCTCGGCATCCTCATCATCGTCGGCTGCGTCTTCGGCGGCTACATGATCCACGACGGCGACATGAAGATGATCTGGCAGCCCACCGAGCTGCTGATCATCGTTGGCGCCGGCGCAGGCGCCATCGTGCTGGGCAACCCCAAGCACGTGCTCTCGGAAATGTGGCTGCAGGTGCGCAAGGTCATGATGCGCAAGAAGCCCGGCGAGGAATTCCAGCGCCAGCTGCTGCTGCTGATGTACGAGCTGCTGCAGACGGCGGCCGGCGGCCTGAAGGCACTGGACGCACACGTTGAAGCGCCGCATGAGAGCGATCTCTTCAAGCGTTATCCGCTGATCCTCGAAGAGCCCAAGCTGCTCCACTTCATCGTCGACAACTTTCGTTTGATGGCGATGGGCAAGATCAATGCACACGAGCTCGAAGGTGTGCTCGAACAAGAGATCGGAGCGATCCATGAAGAAATGGCGCAGCCGGCCAAGTCGCTGGCCAAGATCGGGGAGGCGATGCCGGGCTTCGGCATCCTGGCCGCGGTGCTGGGCATCGTGATGACGATGAACGTGGTGGCCGAAGGCGCAGGCACGGCCGAGATCGCCGTGCGCGTGGGCGCCGCGATGGTCGGCACCTTCATCGGCATCTTCATGTGCTACGGCGTGCTGGACCCGATCAGCAACATGATGAAGCAGCTGGTCAGCGAAGAGCTGCAGGCTTTCGAGTCGGTCAAGGTGGTGCTGGTCACGCATGTCTCGGGCAAGCCGGCACTGCTGGCGATCGACGCCGGCCGCCGCCTGGTGCAGCTCAACATCAAGCCCAGCTTTGCCCGCCTGGAAGGCTGGATCAACGCCATGCAAGGCGGCGGTGACCCCGGCGCCACCCCGCAACGCCGCGCAGGAGACAAGCGTGTCCAAGCCTGATGCCCACGGCGAAACTGTCGTCAAGCGCGTCTCGGCCAAGGGCCACGACGACGCCCACGGCGGCGCCTGGAAAGTGGCCTTCGCCGACTTCTGCCTCGCGCTGCTGTGCCTGTTCCTGGTGCTGTGGCTGCTGGCCTCGCGCGACAAGGAAGCGGCCGAGCAGAACCTGCTGTCCGTCATGGGCTCGCCCATCGACGAAGGCAGCCAGGGCCACATCCCGGACCTCAAGGGCAGCCAGTTCGGCAGCCTGATCACCCGCGAGCCGGTGCCCGGCCAGGGCGGCACCAACGCGGCCCAGGGACCGAACCAGGGCAACGGCCAGACCGACCAGGCGCACCCGCTGCAGCGCAAGCACATGGACGGCCCGGAAGACATGCAGCTGCTGGCCCGCAAACTCTCCGGCCTGGCCGAAGACGCCGGCCTGGAAAGCCACCTGAAGACCGAAGTCACGCCACAAGGCCTGCGCGTGCTGCTGCACGACACCGAAGGCGAAGGCATGTTCGCCCGCGGCAGCGCGGTGCCCAACACCAAGTTCCGCAAGCTGCTGACCCAGATGGGCCCGCTGTTCGCCGAGATCGACAACCAGCTGCTGGTGCTGGGCCACACCGACGCCACGGCCTATGCCAACACCGACGCCGCCGCGTTCTCGAACTGGACGCTGTCCAACCAGCGCGCGATGGCCGCCCGCCTCAGCCTGACCTACGGCGGCATGCCGGCGACCAGCGTGCTGCAGGTCATCGGCATGGCCGACCGCGCACCGATGAAGATCGAAGACCCGCGCGCCGCCGTGAACCGCCGCATCGAAATGGTGGTGCTGAGCACGGCCCAGGCCCGCGCGCTGGCCGCCGCTTTCGGCATGCCTGGCCAGGTACAGCCGCTGGCCGAGGGCGCCGACATGGTGGTCAGCCAGGCGGCACCTTTGCGCAACGGTGCGACGTCGACTTCGAAGATGGGCCTGCACCCGACCCGCCTGCCCACGGCCGAAGCCTTGCCGCAGAAGGCCACCGAAGCCGAAATCGCCAAGCTGCGCCGCCAGCTCGCCCAACAAGCCTCGACGCTCGCGGAGCGCTGAGATGCACACAAAGACCACCCGAGGAGCCCGCATGCGAATCACCGGCCGAACGACCCTGGACCCCCTGACCGGCGCCGCCGCGCCCGTCGCTGCCGAACCAGTAAGCGCCGCCGCCCCCGTTGGCGCCAGCGCGGCCGCCGACACCGCTGCGCCGCTGCAGTCCGACGCGCTGGCCCCCGCGATGCAGGCGCTGGACGCGATGCCGGAGATCGACAGCGCCCGCGTGGCCGAGCTGCGCGACGCGCTGGCCCGCGGCGAGATCAAGTTCGACGCCGACCGGCTGGCCGGCCTGGTGCAGCGCTTCCACAACGGCCGCGGCTGAACCTGCCATGAGCCACGTCCAAGCCCGCGCCAACAACAGCCGCCAAGCGACTGCGCTGCTGCTGCAGGACCTGCGCAGCGACTTGCAGGAGGCGCGCCAGCTGCAGGTGCTGCTGAACCTGCAGTTCGACGCGCTGCTGAAGCACGACCCCAGGCCGCTGCCGGCACTGGCGGCCGACATCGTGGTCTGCGTCGAGCGCATGCACAAGCGCCGCACCCGGCGCAGCGCGCTGGTCGCACGCCTGGTCGGCCCGCAGGCCGGCATGGACGAGGTGCTGCAAGGCCTCGGCCCGTCGCTGCAGTCGACCGGCACGGCCTGGTGGAAGGCGCTCGAAGACCTGGTGCGTGCCTGCAAGGACGCCAACCTGCGCAACTGCGCGCTGCTGACCCAGCAGCACGAGCTGATGCAACGTGTGCTCGAACCCGACAGTGACCTGTATGCGCCTGCCTGACCCGTTCACCACCGCCACCCCGGCCACCGCGCCAACGGCCGCCACCCGGCCCACCGCGGCGCTGGGCGCCGCCGGCGCGGGCGGCTTCGGTGCCGTCTACGACAGCCTGGGCCACTCGCTGCGCCAGGACGTGCAGCATTTCATCGAACAAGGTGACAGCGGCGAAGCCTTCAGCAGTGCCGGTGGCCTGAATGCCGAAGCACGGGCCCGCCTGGCCACGATGAACGGCATCACACCGCCGGTTGCCGGCGACAGCGCCGTGCCGGCCGGCCCGCAAGGCCCCTTGACCGGCCCGCAGCAAGCCTTCCTCGAACAGCTGGCGCCACTCGCTGCCGAAGCCGGTGCGCGGCTGGGCGTGTCGCCGCATGTGCTGGCGGCGCAGGCCGCGCTGGAATCCGGCTGGGGTCAGCGGCCGCTGCGCGACGCGCAGGGCGCCGACAGCCACAACCTGTTCGGCCTGAAGGCCGGCCGCGGCTGGCAAGGCGCCAGCGGCGACAACACGACCACCGAATACGCGGGCGGCGAAGCCGTCTCCGAGGTGGCGCGCTTTCGCGCTTACGACGACCCTTCGGCCTCGTTCAAGGACCTGACGCAGCTGCTGCTCAAGGCGCCGCGCTACCAGGGCGCGCTGAACACCGGCCATGACGCGCTGGCCTATGGCCAGGGCCTGGTGCGCGGCGGTTATGCCACCGACCCGGCCTACGCCGCCAAGCTGGCACGCGTGGCGGGCCAGATCCGTCAGTCGCGGGATTGATCGGGCGCCGCCATGTTGCTGCTGTCCATCTCCACAGGCACCACCTCACCGGCACCGGTGATGCGCGCGCGCAGGATGCGGCCGGTGCGGCTGTTGCGCACCCGCACGGTCTCGTTCAGCCGGCCCGGGTCCATCGCCTCGCCGGCGTTGGTGACCTCCACCGGCCCGCTGCGCGCGACGATGCGCACCGACTCGCCACGCCGCACCAGCAGCGGCGCAGACAACATTCTCTTCTGCAGCACCTGGCCGGCCCGCAGCGCGCGGCGCGGGCTCATGCCGACCAGTTCGGCCAGGTCCGAGCTGGCGTCGGGCAGCGTGCTGATGTCGCGCCGCTCCAGTGCCACGTCGCGCTCGGCAATCGGCTGGTTCGCATTGAGCGCCACCAGCGCCACGCCGACCTCGGCCGACAGGGTGGCCCGCACGTTCACCAGCTGCCGCGCACCCACGCCGGGGCAGACCAGCACAAAGCGCATGTGCGCCGGCTGGCGCAGGTCCACCGGCTCGATGCGCGGCTCCGCGCAGGTGGGCGGCGTGCTCGGCACGGCGGCCAGCTCGGCCTCGACTTCCACGCCCTGCAGCCCGTCGCGCTCGGCCTGCTCCATCACCGCCTGGCGCGCTGCCGCCGCCACGCGCGCGGCCAGCGGTTCTGCCGCCTGGGCCGCAGACAGCAGCAGCGGCAGGCAGGCCAGCCCCCACTTCACGTTTGACCGTCGTCCTGAACAAAGGAATCGCATGAGCATCGACTTCACCAAGGCCCTGGGCACACACCCCGAGGCGCTGCGCTTGCGCGCCGAACGGACACAGGTCCTGGCCGCCAACCTGGCCAACGAAAGCACCCCCGGCTACCAGGCCCGTGACCTGGACTTCGGCGCCGCCTTGCACACTGCCACCGCCGACGAGGCCAGCGGCCTGTCGCTGGACAGCGACGGCTCGGCGAAATACCGGGTGCCCAACCACCCCTCGGCCGACGGCAACACCGTGGAGCTGGGCGTGGAGCAAGCGGAATTCTCTCAGAACGCCAGCGACTTCCAGGTCAGCCTGACCTTTCTGAACATGCAGCTCAAAGGCCTCGCCAAGGCCATCGCAGGACAGTGACATGCCATTCCACGACATCACCCGCATCGCCGGCTCGGCGATGACCGCCCAGACCGTGCGGCTCAACACGGTGGCCAGCAACCTGGCCAACGCCCAGTCCGCCGCCAGCAACGCGACCGACGCCTACCACGCCCGCAAGCCGATCTTCGCCGCCGTGATGGGCCACGACAGCGGCGCCGGCGCCCGCGTGCAGGTGCTGGACGTCGTCAGCAGCACCGAGCCGCTGCGCGAAGCCTACGAACCCGAGAACCCCATGGCCAACGAGGAGGGCAAAGTGTTTTATCCGAACGTGAACCCGGTCGCCGAAATGACCGACATGATGGCCGCCTCGCGGGCCTTCGAGACCAACGTCGAAGTGCTGGGCCGGGTGCGCTCGATGCAGCAGTCGGTGTTGCGGCTTGGGGAGGCATGAGCATGAGTGACACGCTCACCACCCAGACGCAAAGCACGGGCAGCACCAGCGCCTTGTCCAACGCGCTGGTCAGCGCCAACGGCAGCGGCACCGACCTGTTCACCACCCTGCTGGTGGCGCAGATCCAGAACCAGAACCCGCTGGAGCCGAACGACCCGAGCGACTTCGTCAACCAGCTCACGCAGCTGAGCCAGATGGAATCGCTGCAGTCGCTGAGCAGCCAGAGTGCGGCCACCAACACGCTGCTGGACAGCCTGCAGACGCTGGCGCTGGGCAACCAGGTCGGCAACAGCGTGGACGTGGTGACCGACCACGTGCAGCTGGACGCCTCCGGCACGGTGCCGGCGAAATTCACGCTTGCCAGCGCCGAGAACAACGCCACGCTGGTGCTGACCGGTGCCGATGGCGTGAAGCACAACGTGGACCTCGGCAGCAAAGGCATTGGCGAGGTCTCGCTGACGCTGGACCCGGTGGCGCTGGGCCTGCCGGCCGGCACCTACGACATCGCGGTGAAGACCACCAGCGGCGCGACGCCGGCCGTCGCGGTGACCGGACGGATCCAGAACATCCGCCTGTCCACCGCCGGCATGACGCTGACCGTCAGCCACCTGGGCGAAGTCTCGCCCGGCAACATTTCCCAATTCAACGGCAAGTCCTGAACTTTCCCGTCAGCACCTTCCCGTCAGCTTTCCCAAGGAGTCCCCACCATGAGCTTCGAAATCGCCCTGTCCGGCATCAACGCCGTCAACACCCAGCTCGACAGCATCAGCAACAACATTGCCAACTCCGGCACCTACGGCTTCAAGTCCAGCCGCGCCAACTTCAGTGCGATGGTGGCCGGCGCCAGCCCCACCGGCGCCGAGATCGGCTCGCTGACGCAAAGCATCGGCACCGGCGGCAGCACGCTGTCCACCGGCCGTTCGCTGGACGCCGCCATCCAGGGCCGCGGCTTCTTCGCGCTGCGCGACAGCACCGGCCTGATGAGCTACAGCCGCGTCGGCAACTTCGTGGTCGACAAGGCCGGCATGCTGGTCGACGCCAGCGGCCGCAAGGTCCAGGGCTACGCGGTGACGCCGGGCACGACGGCGCTGGGCGCGATGGGCGACATCAGCGTGCCCAGCGGCCAGATCGCGGCCCAGGCCAGCAGCAAGCTTTCGTACTCGGCCAACATGTCGAAGGACTGGACCACGCCGACGCTGACGCCTTTCGACAAGACCAACGCGCAGACCTTCAACAGCTCGATGGTCTCGGTGGTCTACGACTCGCTGGGCACCCAGCACACCATGACGCAGTACTTCGTCAAGTCCGGCAGCAACGCGGTGGACGTGCACTACACGATGGACGGCAACGACCTGGGCACGACCAACACGCTGAGCTTCAGCACCAACGGCGTGCTGACCGCACCGGCCGGCGCGGTGACCCTGGCACTGGGCACACCGGACGGCGCCAGCGCGCTGAGCATCGACGTGGACTACACCGGCACCACGCTGTACGCCGGCGAGGCGACCAACAGCGTCAATGCCGCCGACGGCTATGCCTCCGGCACGCTGACCGGCACGACGATCTCCGACGACGGTTCGGTGCTGGCCCAGTACAGCAACGGCCAGAAGCAGACCATCGCCAAGCTGGCCCTGGCCACCTTCCCCAGCGAAGACGGCCTGACCCCCACCAGCGACACCAGCTGGACGGCCTCGCAGGCCTCGGGCCAGCCGCTGTACTACGCCCCCGGCACCGGCATGGCCGGCTCGCTGACGGTGGGCGCGCTGGAGCAGTCCAACGTGGACATGACCGGCGAGCTGGTGAACCTGATGTCCGCCCAGCGCAACTACCAGGCCAACACCAAGGTCATCTCGGCCGAGAGCGAGATGATGCAGGCGCTGTTCCAGGCCGTCTGAGGCAAGCCGCATGGACGCCCTGATCTACACCGCGATGAGCGGTGCCGAACGCGCACTGCGGGCCCAGCAGGTGCACGCCAACAACCTGGCCAACCTGGACACCTCCGGCTTCCAGGCCGACATGGAGCTGGCCACCAGCCAGACGGTGACCGGCTTCGGCTACGACGCGCGCCACCTGAACAAGCTGCAGGCCAACGGCGTGTCGGCCCGCGAAGGCACGGCCAAGCCCACCGGCCGCGACCTGGACGTGGCCCTGCAAGGCGGCGGCTACCTGACGGTGCAGTACGGCGCCAGCGAGGCCTACACCCGGGCCGGCCAGCTGCAGCTGGCCGAAGACGGCGCGCTCACTGTCAACGGCAGGCCGGTGATGGGCGAAGGCGGCCCCATCGTGCTGCCGCCGTACCGCAAGCTGGAGATTGCCAGCGACGGCTCGATCTCGATCCAGCCGGCCGGCGAAGAGGCGATGCAGGTCGTCGACAAGCTGAAGCTGGTCAAGCCCGAGGCCAAGGACGTGGTCAAGAACGAAGCCGGGCTGATCGTCTCGCGCCGTGGCGACACGCTGGAGAGCGACGACAGCGTGCGCGTGCACGGTGGCTTTGTCGAAGGCAGCAACGTCGGCGCGGTCGAGGAGATGGTCGCGACGATGACGCTGAACCGCGACTTCGAGATCCAGATGAAGCTGTTCCACGCCGCCGACAGCATGGCCGACAGCGGCAACCGGCTGATCCGCGATTGAGCGGTCTTCCCAAGCAACCCAACAGGAGCTCCCTATGAATCCCGCCATGTGGATCAGCAAGACCGGTGTGCAGGCGCAAGACGCCAAGCTGCAGGCCATTGCCAACAACCTCGCCAACGTCAACACCGTCGGCTTCAAGCGCGACCGGGTGATGCTGGAAGACCTGTTCTACCAGGTCGACAGCCAGCCTGGCGCGCAGAAGGCCGAGGGCACCACTTCGCCGGTCGGCACGATGCTGGGCACCGGCACGCGCGTGGTCGGCACCCAGAAGGTGTTCACCAACGGCAACCTGCAGACCACCGGCCAGAGCCTGGACGTGGCCATCGTCGGCAACGGTTTCCTGCAGGTCGCGATGCCCAATGGCGAAACCGGCTACACCCGCGCCGGCCAGCTGCAGGTCAATGCAGAAGGCAAGCTGGTCAACTCGCAAGGCCTGGCGCTGCAGCCCGAGATCACCGTGCCGGCCACGGCCACCGCGGTGTCCATCTCCGAGTCCGGGCTGGTCACCGCCACCGTGAGCGGCAGCACCGCACCGACCGAACTCGGCCAGCTGCAACTGGCCGGTTTCATCAACCCGGCCGGCCTGATGGCGCGCGGCGAAAACCTGTTCCAGGAAACCGCCGCCAGCGGCACGCCGACCACCGGCAACCCCGGCAGCGACGCCTTCGGCAAGCTCAAGCAGGGCGCGCTGGAAGGCTCGAACGTGCAGGTCGTCGAAGAGATGGTGGACATGATCGCGGCGCAGCGCAGCTACGAGATGAACACCAAGGTGCTGTCTGCGGCCGACAACATGCTGCAATCCCTGGCTCAGGCGGTGCGCTGAGATGCGCGCCCTCCTGCTTGCCGGCCTGGCGGTGGCGGCCGTGTTGACGGGCGGCTGCGCCAGCATCGAGCCGCCCAAGGTGCCCGAGCTGGCGCCGCCGTCACCGCTGCCGCTGGTGCAACAGGCGCCGCGCCGCGGCAGCGCGGGGGGCGTTTTCGTGGCCGACAACGGCTGGTCGTTGACCTCCGACGTGCGCAGCTTCCATGCCGGCGACGTGCTGACCGTGCTGCTGGACGAGACCACGCAGGCCAGCAAGAAGGCCAACACCAGCTTCGGCAAGAACAGCGACGTGTCGGTCTCGCCGGTGACGCTGGCCGGCAAGGCGCTGAAGAGCGACATCGGCCTGAGCAGCCAGAACAATTTCGCCGGCAATGCGGCCAGCACCCAGCAGAACACGCTGCAGGGCGCCATCACGGTGATCGTGCACGAGGTCATGCCCAACGGCTTGCTGCGCGTGCAGGGCGAGAAAAGCCTGTACCTCAATCAGGGCGAGGAAATGATCCGCCTGAGCGGTTACGTGCGCGCGGCCGACATCACGCCGGACAACCGCGTCTCTTCGCAGCGCCTGGCCGAGGCCCGCATTGCCTACGCCGGCAGCGGCGCACTGGCCGACACCAACAACGCAGGCTGGCTTTCGCGCTTCTTCGCCAGCCCCTGGATGCCGTTCTAAAAGAGACCCCACATGACTGCTTTGCGTTGGATCGCCGCGCCCCTGATCACCGCCTTGCTGCTGGGCCAGGCCCATGCCGCCACACGCGCCGCCGCCGAGCCTGTCGGCCAGCCGCTGCGCCAGCTGGTCAGCATCGAGGGCCAGCGCGAGAACCAGCTGCTGGGCTACGGCCTGGTGGTGGGCCTGAACGGCAGCGGCGACAGCACGCAGGTGAAGTACGCCGGCCAGTCGGTCAACAACATGCTCAAGCAGTTCGGCGTGAAGCTGCCGGACAACGTGGACGCGAAGTCCAAGAACGTGGCCACGGTGATGATCAGCGCCAGCTTTCCGCCGGGCTACCGCAAGGGCCAGACCATCGACGTGACCGTGGCCTCGTTGGGCGACGCCAAGAGCCTGCGCGGCGGCGTGCTGCTGCTGACGCCGCTGCGCGCGGCCAACGGCGAGGTCTATGCGATCAGCCAGGGCAACGTGGTGGTGGGCGGCATGACGGCGCAAGGTGCCAGCGGCTCCAGCGTGACCATCAACACGCCGACGGCCGGCCGCATCCCGAACGGCGCCAGCATCGAGCGCGAGATCGAATCCGACTTCGACCAGAACCCCAGCGTGCGCCTGAGCCTGCGCCGGCCGCACTTCCAGACCGCGACCAACATCGTCGACGCGATCAACAAGCGCTGGGGCGCGATCGCCACCGCGCGCGACGGCACCAGCGTGGAGGTCCAGGCGCCGATGAACCCGACCCAGCGCGTGGCCTTTGTCGCGCAACTGGAAGCGATGAACATCGAGTCCGGCCTGGGCCGGCCCAAGGTCATCTTCAACTCGCGCACCGGCACCGTGGTGATCACCGACGGCGTGCGCGTGCGGCCGGCAGCGGTCTCGCATGGCTCGCTGAAGGTGGTGATCTCCGAAAGCTCGCAGGTCAGCCAGCCCAACGCCTTCGGCCAGGGCCAGACGCAGGTCACGCCGAACTCGCGTGTCAGCGTGGACCAGGGCCAGTCGCACATGTTCAAGTGGGCACCCGGCGCCAACCTGCAGGCCATCATCGACGCGGTGAACGCCACCGGCGCGACGCCGGACGACATCATGTCCATCCTGCAGGCGCTGGACCAGGCCGGTGCGCTCGACGGCGAGCTGGAGGTGATCTGATGCCCATGCTGCCGATCCAACCCACCACGGAACTGGCGCTGCCGGACAGCTTCACCGAAGCCGTCAAGCCCGCCCGCCCCGACCCGATGCAGGCTGCGGCGAAACAGGCCGCGCAGCAGTTCGAGAGCCACTTCATTGGCCAGATGCTGCACGACATGCGGCGCAGCAGCCGCGTGCTGAGCGACGAAAACGAGACCCAGCGCAGCGGCGAGGACATGCTGGACATGGCCGACACCATGGTGGCCGACCAGCTGGCCACGCAAGGGGCGTTTGGCATTGCCGACCTGATGCTGCGGCAGGTGATGCCGTCGGCGTCGTCCGCGTTTAAGTCCCCACCGCCGCAGGTCGCCTCTTCCGAAGAGAAGCCCTGAACGCACAGGGCGCACGCCTTCCACCTCTCTTCACCCACGCTGTCATGACGCTCATCACCAACGCCCTGTCCGGCGCCCAGGCGGCGCAGGTCGCGCTGAACACCACCAGCCAGAACATCGCCAACGTGATGACGGCCGGCTACACCCGCCAGGGCGTGCTGCTGCGCTCGGTGCAGCCTTCGCGCAGCGGCGTGGCCGCGGCGGGCGACGGTGTGGCCTCGCCTTCGCTGTTCCGTTTCAGCGACAGCTACAAGAACCTGCAGCTCTGGCAGTCCAACACCCAGCTCGGCCAGCACAGCGTGGCCCAGCCCTACCTGACCCAGATGGAACAGGTGATGGGCAACGACGACGCCAGCATTGCCACCGGCCTGGACAACTTCTTCGCGTCGCTGAACGCAGCCAGCGTGGAGCCCACGTCCACACCGCTGCGCGACGGCGTGATCGGCGCGGCGCAGGCGCTGGCGCAGCGTTTCAACAGCCTGCGCCAGACCCTGTCCAGCCAGCAGGCGGCGGTGAGCCAGCAGCGCCAGGACCTGGTGACGCAGGTCAACGGCCAGGCGGCCGAGATTGCCGACCTGAACAAGCGCATTGCCGCGGCCCAGGCGGGCGGCATGAACGCCTCCGGCCTGATCGACCAGCGCGACCAGAAGATCGACAGCCTGTCCTCGCTGGTCGGCGTGCAGGTGGTGACGCAGCCCGATGGCAGCACCAATGTCTCGCTGAGCGGCGGCCAGCCGCTGGTGGTCGGCCAGCTGAATTCCGCGCTGACGCTGACGACCCAGCCCGACGGCAGCCAGGTGATGGCGCTGAAGTTCGCCAGCGAAAGCTTTGGCGTCAACACCACGCAGATGGGCGGTGAACTTGGCGGCCTGGCGGACTTCGAAAGCCAGCAGCTCAAGCCCATGGTGCAATCGCTGCAGGACATGGCCAAAGGCCTGGCCGATGGCGTCAACAGCGTGCTGAGCGCCGGCTACACGATGAGCGGCGCGGCCGGCAAGCCGATGTTCATTTTCGACCCGACCAGCAGCACCGCGATGCTGAAGGTGGACCCGACCTTGCAGGCCGCCGACCTCGGTCTTTCCGGCAGCGCCACCGAGCCGGGCAACAGCGACCAGTTGCTGGCCTTGATCGCGCTGAAGCAGCAGCCGGTCGCCATCAGCTCGCTGGGCAATGTGCTGCTGGGCGACGTCTACACCCAGCTGGTCGGCCGCGTGGGCATGGCCAGCCAGTCCAACCAGACGGCAATGGACACCGCGCAGACCGTGCGCGACCAGGCCGATGCGAACTGGAAGGCGACCAGCGGCGTCAACGAGGACGAGGAAGCCGTCAACCTGATGCAGTACCAGCAGATGTACCAGGCCAACATGAAGGTGGTCTCGGTGGCCAACGACCTGTTCGACAGCCTGCTGTCGATGATCCGCTGAACGACCAGGAGACATCGCCATGCGCATTGCCAGCACCCAGTACCACACGACGATGAACACGGCCCTGCAGCGGGCCAACGAGAAGCTCGAACGCATCATGGAGCAGATGTCGACCGGCGCGCGCGTGCAGCTGCCGTCGGACGACCCTGTGACCAGCGTGCGGCTGTCGCGCCTGACGCGCGAGGACGCCGCGCTGACGCAGTACCGCAGCAACATCTCGGCGCTGAAGTCGCGGCTGTCGAACAACGAAGCCCAGCTGACCAGCATGACCGACGACATGCAGCAGGCGCGCGACCTGCTGCTGTGGGCCACCAACGGCAGCAACACCACCGAAGACGTGGCCGCGATGGCCAGCTCGCTGACCGCGCTGCGCGACAGCCTCTACGACACCAGCAACAGCCGCGACCAGGAAGGCCGCTACCTGTTCTCCGGCACGGCCAGCGGCACGCCCACCGTGACGCTCAACAGCAGCGCCGCCGCCGGCAGCCGCTACAGCTACACCGGCAACGGCGCGCTGCAGCAGGTGGTGGTGGGCAATGGCGTGACGCAGGCCGCCAACGTGGTGCTGCCCGAATCGGCCGGGCTGCTGAACCAGCTGGACCTGATGATCCAGACCCTGGGCACGCCGGGTGTGAACGTCAACGACCCCACCGTGCAGGCGACCCTGAAGACGGGGCTGAACGGGCTGGACAGCGCAATGAACTCGGTCAGCGCGCGCATCTCCAAACTCGGCGGCGCGCAGAACATGCTGGACACGCTGGACGGCGGCCACGCCAGCATCAGCCTGTCCAACGGGCAGGCCGCGCTGACGCTGGGCCAGCTGGACTACAACCAGGCGGCGGTGCTGCTGAACGGCTACACCACGGCCGTGCAGGCGACCCAGAAAGCCTACGCCAAGGTCAGTGAACTGTCCTTGTTCAACGCAATGTGATGCCGTGAATCCGCGAGACTGACGGCCATGCAGACGCTCACCCTGGACCCGTCGGGCCCGCTGCGGCCGGCCACGCCCGCCGGCTCGCCGCCGTCCTCGTCGACCAACGCCACAAACCGGACCGGCGCCGCGAAGGCAGTGCCCTTCGACCAGTCGGCCAGCGCCAACGCGCCCTCGCTTGCCGCAGCCGGCACCGGCCCGGCCTTGCGCGCCAGCGCGCTGCGGGCCTGGGTGCCGGGCCAGCAGCAGCAGGTTTCCGCCACGCAGCAGACGGCCGACTACCTCGGCCGGCTGGGCCAGGCACTGGGCGAGTTCAAGCAGGGCCTGAGCCAGGCCATCGCGCTGAAGCTGCCTGCGAGCAGCACGCTGCTGGCCCAGCGTGACCAGATCACCCAGCTCTGGCAGCAGCGCAGCAGCGCCACCGCCGGCACGCTGGACGCACAAGGCCAGCGCACCGAACCGGGTGCCGCGCGCCAGAACTTCCTGATGCGCGGCCTGGACCAGGCCTCGCTGACCAGCCCGGTGCGCGAAACGCTGAGCCTGAACGTGCCCGGCCAGCGCCAGGCCTTGACCGTCGTGCTGGGCAACAGCAGCGGCGTGCCGGCCGAGCCGGGCAGCGCGCTGCGCCAGCTCAATGAGGCGCTCGCCCCGGCCGACCTCAAGGCCACGCTGAACAGCGAAGATGGCTCGGTGCAGCTCTCGGTGCCCGAAACCCAGTGGCCGGCCGTGCGCGACGGGCTCAGCCTGCGCGGCGGCGGCCAGCGCTTCCCCGCCGGCCAACCGACACGCCCGCGGCTGGAAGCCCAGCCCGAGGCCCTGCAGCCGGCCCGCTGGCAACTGGGCGACGCGGCCAGCCAGCGCGAAACCTTGCATGCCGTGCTGGGCGCCGAGCGCCTGGTGCGTGAGCGCAGCCACGAAACGCGCAGCGAACTGGCCGAGCTGCAGGCTGCCGCCAACACTTCAGGCGCAGAGTCCCTGGCCTCGGCCCAGGACCGCGCGCAAGCCACGGCCGGCAAGCTGTCGGCC
The DNA here is from genome assembly GCF_041287625.1 of Ideonella sp. Classification (GTDB taxonomy): domain Bacteria; phylum Pseudomonadota; class Gammaproteobacteria; order Burkholderiales; family Burkholderiaceae_C; genus Ideonella. Next base: position 76,987 of record NZ_JBGGNH010000061.1, on the reverse strand, counting down.
ACGCCGGCCTATGCGAGCTGGCGCGAGCTGCTGCCGGCCGTCAATGCACTGCGGCGCGACCGCGTCGACAGCCTGCTGTCCTGAAATTCAATACAGCCGCGGTTCGCCCGGCGGCCGGGTCTTGAAGCGGCGGTGCACCCAGTAGTACTGCGCCGGCTGCTCGCGGATGCGGGCTTCCAGCCAGCGGTTGAAGGCTGCGGTGGCAAGCACCGGATCGGGGTCGTGGAAACCCGGCGGCGGGTCCTGGAACGACACCCGGTAACCGCGGCCGCGCGGCAGCATCGTGATGACCATGGGCTGCACGCGCATCTTCATCGACTGCACCATGCGCGCAGGCGAGGCCAGCGTGGCGGTCTGCACGCCGAAGAAGGGCACGAAGACGGCGTCCTTCTCGGCGAAGCGGCCAAAGTCCATGTCCGGCAGGTTGACGAAACCGGCGCCGTCCTGGATCGCCCGCACGATGGGCCGGATGCCGCTGCGGCGCTCGATCAGCCGCGCATTGCCAAAGCGCGCACGCGACTTGTGCAGCCGCGCGTCCAGCACCGGGTTGCTCTGGCGCTGGTAGATGTTGATCGCAGGGCGAGACTGGAACAGCGTCAGCGCCGGGGCCGCGTAGTCCATGCCGACGAAGTGCGGCAGCAGCCACATGATGGGCGCGCCGGTGCGCTCGGCCAGATGGACGTCGCCCTCGACATGCACCAGCCGCCGCACCCGCGCCTCGCTGCCGAACCACAGCACGCAGCGTTCCAGCAGGCTGCGCACCAGGAACACGAAGTGCTCACGGCCCAGCTGTTCGCGCTGGTCCTCGCTCTTCTCCGGGAAGCACAGCCGCAGGTTGGTCCGCACGATGCGCCGGCGCGACTTCAGCAGCGGCCACAGCAGTCGCCCCAGCACCTCGCCGAAGAACGCCAGCACCGGCGTCGGGAACCAGTGCAGCAGCCACAGGCCGAAGATCAGCGCGCGGGCGCCGCCGTGCGAGAACTTCGCGCGCCAGCCGGTCTTGTGTCGTTTGCTCATCCAGCAGCTTTCTTTTTGTCGTTCGGCTGGGCGGCAGGTTCTGCGGCCGGCTTGCGCGGATTCTTGTAGCGGTTGTAGCCCCAGATGTATTGCTCCGGGCACTGCGAGATGACCCATTCCATGGCCTGGTTCATCGCGGTGGTCACGGCGAGGTCGTCGGCTTCTGCGTCACCCGTGGGCACCGGCAGTGGCGCAGGCAGCGGACGATAGCTGAGCCGGAAGCCCCGCCCGCCGGGCAGGCGTTCGCACCAGGTGAGCAGCACCGTGCAGCCGGTCTGCATCGCCAGCCGCGGTGCCAGCGTCATCGTGTAGGCGGGTTGGCCGAAAAACGCGGCCCAGGCGCCCTGCCCCCTGGGCGGCACCTGGTCGGGCAACAGGCCGACCGTCTCGCCTTTTTTAAGGGCCCGCAGCATCTGCCGCACGCCGGCCAGCGAGGCCGGCGCCACCCGCATGCCGGGCGCGTTGCGCGAGTGCACCTGCAAGGCCGCGAGGCTGGCCTTCTTGGACGGACGGTACAACGCGGTGATGGGCTGCTGCGCACCCCAGCGTTCGGCATAGCCACGCGCTGCAAACTCGAAACCACCCAGGTGCGGCGTGAGCAGCAGCAGGCCGCGGCCGGCGGCCAGTGCGGCGTCCACCTGATCGGCCCCGTCCCAGACCAGGTAGGGCGCCAGCGAACGGCCCGCATCCCGGAACCACAGCCAGGGCGCCTCGGCCGACATGCGGCCGGCCTGCAGCGCCGAGCGCCGGGCCTGGGCGGCCGTGAGCCCGGCCAGCGCGGCGTTGGCCAGCAGGCGGCGGCGGTAGGACGGCGACAGCGCCCACGCCAGCCAGCCCAGCGCCGCGCCCAGGGATTGCACCCAAGCGAGCGGCAAGCGCGAAATACCTCGCAACAAGAACATCAATGCTTCGGATAAGATCGGCCCCATCGCCGAGTTAACAGGACAACTTGCGGGGCGATGCGCCAGGTTTTCGACCGATGGCGCCGGGTAGATTCTCTTCAGAATCGCCTGCCAAATGCCGCTAAAGCGTTCGCCGCTCTCTCAGGTTGCCGAGCTGGACGACGCGTCATCGACACAGCAACCGGAGAACCGCCAGTGGCGAACGATTATCTCTTCACCTCCGAATCCGTTTCGGAAGGTCACCCCGACAAGGTCGCTGACCAGATCTCCGACGCAATCCTCGACGCGATCTTCGCGCAGGATCCACTGTCCCGCGTGGCGGCCGAAACGCTGTGCAACACCGGTCTGGTGGTGCTGGCCGGCGAAATCACGACGCAGGCCAACGTCGACTACATCCAGGTCGCGCGCGACACGATCAAGCGCATCGGCTACGACAACACCGAGTACGGCATCGACTACAAGGGCTGTGCGGTGCTGGTGGCCTACGACAAGCAGAGCAACGACATCGCCCAGGGCGTGGACCGCGCCAGCGACGACTACCTGAACATCGGCGCCGGCGACCAGGGCCTGATGTTCGGCTATGCCTGCGACGAGACGCCCGAGCTGATGCCCGCGCCGATCTACTACGCACACCGCCTGGTCGAGCGCCAGGCCCAGCTGCGCAAGGACGGCCGCCTGCCCTTCCTGCGGCCGGACGCCAAGAGCCAGGTCACGCTGCGCTATGTGGACGGCAAACCGGTGTCCATCGACACCGTCGTGCTGTCGACCCAGCACGCGCCCGAGATGAGCCTGGGCGACAAGATGAAGCCCGAGTTCTACGAGGCCGTGCGCGAAGAGATCATCAAGCCGGTGCTGCCGGCCGAGTGGCTCACCGCCGAAACCAAGTACCTGATCAACCCGACCGGCCGATTCGTCATTGGCGGCCCGCAGGGCGACTGCGGCCTGACCGGCCGCAAGATCATCGTCGACACCTACGGCGGCGCCTGCCCGCACGGCGGCGGCGCGTTCTCCGGCAAGGACCCGACCAAGGTCGACCGCTCGGCCGCCTACGCCGCCCGCTACGTGGCCAAGAACATCGTCGCCGCCGGCCTCGCGCGGCAATGCCAGATCCAGGTCGCCTACGCGATCGGCGTGGCCCGCCCGATGAACGTCACGGTCTACACCGAAGGCACCGGCGTGATCCCCGACGAGCAGATCGCCAAGCTGGTCAATGACCTGTTCGACCTGCGCCCCAAGGGCATCATCCAGATGCTGGACCTGCTGCGCCCGATCTACTCGAAGACCGCGGCCTACGGCCACTTCGGGCGTGAGGAGCCTGAGTTCACATGGGAGCGCACGGATCGCGCTGCCGCACTGCGCGCAGCGGCCGGGTTGTAAACGCCCCGGTCCAAAGACAAAGGCCGCCACCGGGATCCCGGTGGCGGCCTTTTTTCATGGGCAAGTGGCGTGCTCAGCCCATCCCGCAAATCTTGCGAAACGGCCCCAGCACCGCGTCGCCGCGGAAGGGTTTGACGATCCAGCCGTTGACGCCCAGGGCCTTGGCACGCTCGCGCATCGCCGGGTTGTCCTCGGTCGTCAGCATCACGATGCGCACCGCCTGGTTGCCCAGCTCGCTGCGGATCTTCTCGGCCATGGTCAGGCCGTCCATGTTGGGCATGTTGATGTCGCTGACCACCAGCCGGATGGCGGGGTCCTTGTTCAGCTGCACCAGGCCGTCGCGGCCATCGGTCGCCAGCGCCACCTCGAAGCCGTTTTTGCTCAGGAAGCTGGCCACGATCTCCCGCATCGTGTTGGAGTCATCAACCACCAGAACGTGGGCCATGACGGTGTCCTCTTTGAGGTCTTGGGGAATGAGACATGGGGCCGCGCGCGCTCAAAACAGCTCGAGCTCGCCAGTGGCCGCGCTGCTGCCGCTGGAAGCGTCGGCAAACACCGCAAACTCCTCGGGCGACCAGTGCAGGTTGAAGATCAGGCGCTGCACAATGGTCAGCGGCGGCAGGCCGGGTCGGCGCGGGTCCGAAAGCTGGTAGCGCACGCACAACTGCGGGTCCTGCGAGCCGAACGAGATGTACTTGTGCTCATGGTTGATCACGATGGGCACCTGGCTCTGCTGGTTGGCAAAGGCCTTGGGCGGGATGTAGCGGTTCTTGAACGCACCCCAGATCAGGTTGGTCGTCTCGCCCAGCAGGTGATTGAGTTCGCGGAAATTCAGGTCGCCGCCCACGCCTTCGTAGCCCATGCCCTGCATCAGGCCCTGGCGCAACGCACCCTCTTCCGTCTGCAGCATCATGTAGCCGCGGCACCAGGTGCTTTCCAGCGGGATCAGTGTCGACACCTGGCCGAAGATGATGCGGTCATGCACCACGTAAGGCGACTCTGCCTTCACCGTCGCATGCGGGAACATCGAGCACATCGCCGAACAGGTCAGCTCCACCACGCCGTTCACCAGCTCGGTCGGGTAACGCAGGCTGAAGATGCTGCGCTCGACGCAGGACTGCAGCTGCGCCAGGTCGCCGGTCGTCCACGGATGGCGAATCGCAATTTCCTGCTCCTCGCTCAGCGGCCGGTTGCTGGTGCGGCGCAGGAAGATCGGCAACTCCGGCCGCAGCTTGTGGATGCTGCAGGCCAGCGCCAGGCTGTCGTTGCCCTCCAGCGGCAAATCCTCGGCCAGCATCACGCCGCCCAGGTCCTTGTGCTGCGACAAGGTGGCCAGCGCGTCCGGCGCACTGCGCGGCATGGCCATCAAGCCCATGCGCTCGCAAAAATCCATCAGGCATTGGTACTGCTTGGCGTCATGCTCCAGCAGCAGCACCTTGGCGGCGAGATTGGTGGTCTCAGTCACGGCATCCTCCGAAACCCGGGCGTGAACAACACGACCGACCCACACGAGCCAGCCGCTTCATGCATGCTTATCGGCAGGTGGCGGCCGGGCTGGAGGGCGCGGCGGACCTACAGGTTCAAGAGTCCCAAGACCTTGCCCGCCTTCACAAGCCGCGTGTCGAAGCAGGCGAACACCACCTCACCGGGCAGTTCGCGGTTCAAGGTCTGCGCCGAGGCCAGCTGCACGCTGTCGTAGGCACGCAAGGCGAAGGTATCGGCATAGTCGCCAGCCAGCTCGACCAGGGACTGGTCGACTTCCACCTTGACGTAGTGCGGCCAGTCGGCGGTGAAGCGGTCTCGGGCCAGTGCGAGCGCAGCAGCATCTTGCGGCTGTTCGCGGGCGCGCCGGGCCATGGCGGAGACGGCTTCGACCCAGGCGATGCGGCTGACCGCCACCGCGTCGGCTTCTGCCGCGCGGCGCATGACCTGTTCGGAGCCCTCTTCCTGCACGTACAGCTTCACCAGCGCCGACGTGTCGCAGAAGAGGATCAAGCGCGGTCCTCCGCGACCATTTCGCCGAGGGTTTTGCCGTCAGCAGTGAGTTCGACTGCGGGTTGCAACGAAGGCTTCTCGCCGCTCCACTGCACTGCACCGCTGGCCAGCAGCCGGGCAAGTCCGGGCACTTCGGCCTGAGGAATGCCGACCAGTCTGGCCACGGGCTTGTTGTGAGAAGTCACTTCAATGACCTCGCCAGCACGCGCCTGGGCGAGGTACTTCGAGAGACCGGCCTTCAATTCGTGGATGGCGACTTGCATGGGGTCATATTTTCATCCATTGCGAGAAAAATATGACCTCTATTTTTATCAAGCCTTGCGCGGCTTGACCTTGCTGGCCGCCAGTTTGGCCTGCACGCGGGCCCTCTCGACGTCCGCGTCGTGCACCAGGGCCACACCCATGCGGCGCTTGGTGAAGCTTTCGGGCTTGCCGAACAGGCGGACGTCGCTGTTCGGGATGCGCATCGCGTCGGCCACGCCGTCGAAGACGATGCCGTGGGCGTCGACGCCGCCGTAGATCACGGCGCTGGCGCCGGGGCTCTTCAGCGAGGTGTCCACCGGCAGGCCGAGGATGGCGCGGGCGTGCAGCTCGAACTCGTTCTGCCACTGCGTGATCATCGTGACCATGCCGGTGTCGTGCGGGCGCGGGCTGACTTCGCTGAACCAGACCTGGTCGCCCTTGACGAACAGCTCGACGCCGAACAGTCCCTGGCCACCCAGGTTGTCGGTGACGGCCTTGGCGACGCGGCGCGACTCGGCCAGCGCGGCCGGGCTCATCGGGTGCGGCTGCCAGCTCTCCACATAGTCGCCGCTGACCTGCACGTGGCCGATCGGGTCGCAGAACGAGGTCTCGACCTGGCCGCTTTCACCGACCGCGCGCACCGTCAGCTGAGTGATCTCGTAGTCGAAATCAATGAAGCCTTCGACGATGACGCGGCCCGGGCCGACGCGGCCGCCGGCCATCGCATGGTCCCAGGCCTCTTGCACATCGGCCGGGCCATCGATCTTGCTCTGGCCCTTGCCGGAACTGCTCATCACGGGCTTGACGATGCACGGGTAGCCGATGCCCGTATCAATGGCGGCTTGCAGCTCGGCCAGCGAGTCACAGAACTTGTACGGGCTGGTCGGCAGGCTCAGCGTTTCGGCGGCCAGCCGGCGGATGCCTTCGCGGTCCATCGTCAGCCGCGCGGCGCGGGCAGTCGGGATGCAGCGCAGCTTGCCCTCGGCTTCCAGCGCTTCCAGCACTGGCGTGGCAATGGCCTCGATCTCGGGCACGACCAGGTCCGGCTTCTCGGCTTCGATCAGCGCGCGCAACTGCGTCGGGTCGCTCATCGTGATGGTGCGCGCATGGTGTGCCACCTGCTGGCCGGGTGCGTTTTCGTAGCGGTCGACCGCGATGGTCTCCACACCCAGGCGCTGCAGCGCGATCAGCACTTCCTTGCCGAGTTCGCCGGAGCCAAGCAGCATCACACGGGTGGCGGAAGGGGACAGCGGCGTTCCAAGGGTGGTCATGGCGGAGGTCAATCTCGGTATTTCGATGAGGCCGGCATTGTCGCCGCTGCGGCATCATCCCGGCCATGCCCGCCCCGACCCTGGACGACCTGCGCCGCCATGCGATTGCCCGCAGCCTCTTCAAACCCACCACCCTGCCCCGCGCGCTGCAGCGCCTGGGCTTTGTGCAAGCCGATCCGCTGCGCGCACCGGCCCGCGCACAGGACCTGACGCTGCGCCACCGCGTGCTGGACTACCGCGCCGGCGACCTGGACAAGCGCTACACCAAGCTGCCGTACGAGGAAGATTTCTTCGTCAACTACGGCTATGTGCACCGCGACACCCAGGCGCTGATGCACCCGCGCGAGGCCAGGCAGGAGTGGACGCCCGAGCGCTGGGCCCAGGCCGCGGACGTGCTGGCCTTTGTGCGCGAACGTGGCGTGGTGCACCCGCGCGAAGTGGACGCGCATTTCGCGCACGGCAAGGTGACCAACTGGTTCGGCGGCTCGTCCAACGCCAGTACCGAGCTGCTGGACGGCATGCACTACCGCGGCCTGCTGCGCGTGGCGCGGCGAGAGGGCGGCACGCGGCTGTACGCGGTGCGCGAGGCCGCGGCGGCACCGGTCGACCGCGACGTGGCCTTCGACACGCTGATCGACCTGGTGGTCAACAAATACGCGCCGCTGCCGGCCACGACGCTGGCGCAGCTGACGCGCTTCCTCGGCGGCGGCGTGCCGCAATGGCGCGCGCACCGGGCCGAAGCGCTGGGCCGGGCCCGCGAGCGCCTGGCCAGCGCCACGGTGGACGGCGTGCAGTGGTTCTGGCCGGCCGACGAGAAGCCGGCTTCGAAGCGCCACCAGGTGCCTGAGGCCGTGTGGCTGCTGGCACCGTTCGACCCGGTGGTCTGGGACCGGCCGCGCTTCGAGCATTTCTGGGGCTGGGCCTACCGCTTCGAGGCTTACACCCCCGCGGCCAAACGCCTGCGCGGCCACTATGCGCTGCCGCTGCTGTGGCGCGAGCAGGTGATCGGCTGGGCCAACCTGAAGGTGAGCGACGGCCGGCTGGTGCCGGACCTCGGCTTCGTCGACAAACGGCCCCGCAGCGCGGCCTTCAACCAGGCGCTGGACGAGGAGCTGCAGCGCATGCACAGCTTCCTCGGGCTGGACTGAGCACGCTCAAACGTTGACGTTGGCCATGCCCGCCTCCGGGTAGCGCGTGCCCGAGACCGGGTGTTCGGCCAGCACCGCCATCAGTTGCTCGCGCAGCGCCGGATCCAGCGTGATGCGTGCGGCCGCAGCGTTTTCGTCCAGCCGGGTGCTGCTGCGGGTGCCGGGGATGGGCACGATGTCGTCGCCCTGGTCCAGCAGCCAGGCCAGCGCCAGCTGGGCCGGCGTGTGACCGTGGTCGCGGGCCAGCATGCCCAGCGCGTTGGCCAGCGCCAGGTTGGCGTCCAGGTTGCCGGCCTGGAAGCGCGGGTTGGCGCGGCGCCAGTCGTCGGCCGCCAGTTGGTCGGTGCTGCGGATCGCGCCGGTCAGGAAGCCACGGCCCAGCGGGCTGTAGGGCACCAGCGCGATGCCCAGCTCGCGGCAGGTGGGCAGCACCTCGTCTTCGACGTCCCGGGTCCACAGCGAATACTCGGTCTGCACCGCGGCAATGGGGTGCACCGCGGCGGCGCGGCGGATGGTGGCGGCCGAAGCTTCGGACAGGCCCAGGTGCTTGACCTTGCCGGCCTTGACCAGCTCGGCCATCGCGCCGACGGTCTCTTCGATCGGCACGTTCTTGTCGACCCGGTGCTGGTAGTAGAGGTCGATCTGCTCGACGCCCAGGCGCTGCAGGCTGGCCTCGCAGGCCTGGCGCACGTAGGCGGGGCTGCCGTCGATGCCCAGGATCTTGCCGTCCGGCGCGCGCACGTTGCCGAACTTGGTGGCGATCACGACTTCGCTGCGGCGCTTGGCCAGCACTTGCGAGATCAGCTGCTCGTTGCGGCCCACGCCATACATGTCGGCGGTGTCGAAGAAATTCAGGCCGATGTCCAGCGCGTGATTCAGCACGGCCAGGGACTGGGCGTCGTCCCGCGGGCCGTAGAAGTCGGACATGCCCATGCAGCCCAGGCCGATGGCCGGGACTTCGGGGCCCTGGGTGCCCAGGCGGCGGCGCGGCAGCGCGGCGGTTGGCTTGGTGGTGGTCATGGCAATCTCTCCTTGTGAGCGGGCAACGGCCCTGTGCCGCTGCGATGGACCGAAGCTTAGGCAGCGCCGCCACGCCGGCACAGTGCAAAGCTCGGCCATCCTTGCCTGATCCTCCGATCCTGCGGCCACCGGACAACCAGGGCCAATGCGGCGCTTGCACAATCGACAGCATGGCCGAATCGACACTTGCTGCTGCTCCATCCACTGCCGAACCTGAACTGGATGCCCTGCGACAGCAGGCCCTGGCCCTGGCGCTGCGCAGAGCCACCGGCGATGGCACGCACGCCACCGCGGTGCCCGGCCTGAAGCTGATCCGCGCCAGCGCACCGGCCGCGCGGCTGCCGGTCGTCTACGAGCCCGGCCTGGTGCTGGCGCTGCAGGGTGCCAAGCAGGTGCAGCTGGGCGAAGAAGTGCTGACCTACGGCCCCAGCCATTGCCTGCTGGTGGCCATGCCGCTGATGCCGCGCAGCCACGTGATCCAGGCCACGCCGGAACAGCCTTACATCTGCCTGCGCTTCAACTGCGACACCCAGGCGCTGGCCGACCTGCTGCTCGAACTCGATGCCGGCCCGCCGGTGACGGCAGTGCCGGCCGAACCTGCCGCCATGGGCCTGAACCTGGCGCCGGTGACGGCGCCCCTGCTGGACGCCGCGCTGCGCCTGCTGCAGCTGCTGGACACGCCGCAGGACCTGCGCATGCTGGCGCCGCTGGTGCAGCGCGAGATCTTCTACCGTGTGCTGACCGGGCCGCTGGGCCCGCGGCTGCGCGCGCTGGCAGCCGGCGACAGCGCCGCGCCGCGCATTGCTCGCGCGGTCGAGCAGCTGACGCAGCGCTACGACCAGCCGCTGCGCATCGACGAACTGGCCGCCAGCGCGGCGATGAGCCCGTCCACGCTGCACCTGCGCTTCAAGCAGCTGACGACGCTGTCGCCGCTGCAGTTCCAGAAGTCCTTGCGGCTGCAGCACGCGCGCCGGCTGATGCTGGCCGAAGGGCTGGATGCCAGCACCGCTGCGCACCGTGTGGGCTACGAGAGCCCCTCGCAGTTCAGCCGCGAGTACCGCCGGCTGTTCGGCACGCCGCCGCGGGCTGACATCAGCCAGCTCAAAGCCCCCGCCGGCGCGACATAAGTCCCGGAACCGGCGCCCGCGGTACCGCACCCGCGGCAAGGGGAGCCTCGCCATTGGCTGCGGCGCTGGTTAGAATCCGGGCCTCGGTTCCGAGGAGCGTTGCAAGGCCAGCAGGCCCCAGGCTCGGAACTTCCTGCTTTGCAACTGCGCTCACCCGCACAACCCTGCGATCCAGGGTTCGTGGCGCCCAGGGTGAGTTGTGTCCCGCTTGTGTCGGTGCACGCGTGTTGTCCATCCTGTACGCCACCGCGGGTCAACCCTTTGACTTCCGGAGCTCCCGATGAACGCTGCTACGCCCACCAGCCAACTGCTGGCCACCGACTCCCACGTGATTGCCGACCTGTCGCTTGCCGCCTGGGGCCGCAAGGAAATCAAGATCGCCGAGACCGAGATGCCCGGCCTGATGGCGATCCGCGAGGAATTCGCCGCCGGCCAGCCGCTCAAGGGCGCGCGCATCACCGGCTCGCTGCACATGACGATCCAGACCGCCGTGCTGGTCGAGACGCTGCAAGCCCTGGGCGCGCAGGTGCGCTGGGCCTCGTGCAACATCTTCTCCACGCAGGACCATGCCGCCGCTGCGCTGGTCGCGAACGGGGCAAATGGGGTGGGCACCCCCGTCTTCGCCTACAAGGGCGAAACGCTGAAAGATTACTGGGACTACACCCACCGCATCTTCGACTTCGGCGCCAAGGGCACGGCCGGCGAAGGCCCGAACATGATCCTGGACGACGGCGGCGACGCGACGCTGCTGATGCACCTGGGCCAGAAGGCCGAGAAGGACCTGTCGGTCATCGCCCACCCGAAGAGCGAAGAAGAAACCGAACTCTTCGCCGCGATCAAGGCCAAGCTGGCGGTGGACCCGAGCTGGTACACGCGCAAGAGCGCCGAGATCATCGGCGTGACCGAAGAGACGACCACCGGCGTGCACCGCCTGAAGGAAATGAGCGCTGCCGGCACGCTGCTGTTCCGCGCCATCAACGTCAACGACTCGGTCACCAAGAGCAAGTTCGACAACCTGTACGGCTGCCGTGAATCGCTGGTGGACGGCATCAAGCGCGCCACCGACGTGATGATCGCCGGCAAGGTCGCCTGCGTGGCCGGTTATGGCGACGTGGGCAAGGGCTCGGCGCAAGCACTGCGCGCGCTGTCGGCCCAGGTCTGGGTCACCGAGATCGACCCGATCAACGCGCTGCAGGCCGCGATGGAAGGCTACAAGGTCGTGACCATGGAGTACGCGGCCGACAAGGCCGACATCTTCGTGACCACCACCGGCAACAAGGACGTCATCCGCCACGCGCACATGGCCGCGATGAAGGACCAGGCCATCGTCTGCAACATCGGCCACTTCGACAACGAGATCGACGTCGCGTCGCTCGAGAAGTACGAATGGGACGAGATCAAGCCCCAGGTCGACCACGTCATCTTCCCGGACGGCAAGAAGATCATCCTGCTGGCCAAGGGCCGCCTGGTGAACCTGGGCTGCGGCACCGGCCACCCCAGCTTCGTGATGAGCTCCTCGTTCGCCAACCAGACCATCGCCCAGATCGAGCTGTTCTGCCACCGGGACGGCTACGACGTGGGCAAGGTCTACGTGCTGCCCAAGCACCTGGACGAGAAGGTCGCCCGCCTGCACCTGAAGAAGGTCGGCGCGATGCTGACCGAGCTGACGGACGAGCAGGCGGCCTACATTGGCGTGCCCAAGCAAGGCCCCTACAAGCCCGACACCTACCGGTATTGAGCGGGGCTACTGCGCGGCGCTGAGGCGCCGTTGGGCGGTGCTCGGAATCCTCACGTACAGGAAGTACGTTCCGGTTCCTGTGCGCCGCCCGCCTAGCCTGAGTGCCGCTCGCGACGCCCGAAACGTTTCCGACATCAAAAGAAGACCCCATGCGCGCTGACCAACTGATTCTTCAACGAGGCCTCGTGGCCACCCGGTCGGCGGCTCAGCGCTTGATCGAGAGCAACGCCGTGCGGTGGAAGGGGCCCAAGGGTTGGGCGGTGATCAACAAGGCGGGGCTAGACGTGCCGGAGGACTGCGAGCTGCAGGTGACCGACGACGCCGAGCTGCGCTTTGTCTCGCGCGGTGGGCTGAAGCTGGAGGGCGCGCTGAAGGCCTGCAACATCGACGTGACCGGAAGGCACTGCCTGGACCTGGGGCAGAGCACCGGCGGCTTCACCGATGCGCTGTTGCAGGCCGGCGCGGCCCATGTGGTGGGCATCGACGTGGGCCATGGCCAGTTGCACCCCAAGCTTCAGGCCGACGCGCGCGTGACGAGCTTCGAAGGCCAGAACGCACGGGACGTGGAAGGCTCGCCTTTTGCGGCCAGCTACGAGCCGCACAGCTTCAACTTCGTGACCGGCGACCTGTCCTTCATCACCTCCACCCACGTGCTGCCGACCATGGTCGAGTACCTTGCGCCGGGTGGCGACCTGCTGGTGCTGATCAAGCCGCAGTTCGAGCTGCAGCCCGCGCAGATCGGCAAGGGCGGCATCGTCAAGGACAAGGTGCACTTCATCGAGGTGGAAAACCGCCTCTGGCAGGCCTGCAAGGCGCATGGCCTGAAGGTGCAGAAGTACTTCGAAAGCCCGATCAAGGGCGGCAACGGCAACACCGAATTCTTCGTCTGGGCAAAGCAGCCCGTTTGACCCTGCGAGTCAGATCGACATGACCCCCATCAGCTTAGAGTTTTTCCCTCCGAAGACGCCCGAAGGCGTGGTCAAACTTGCTGCCGTGCGCCAGCAGCTGTATGCGCTGAAGCCCGAGTTCTGCTCGGTGACCTACGGTGCCGGCGGCTCGACGCAGGACGGCACGCTGGCCGCCGTGCAGGCCATCCTGGCCGAGGGCGTGGACGCGGCCTCGCACTTCACTTGCGTGGGCGCCACGCGCGCGTCGGTGCGCGAGAAGCTGCAGCTGTTCCAGGGTGCCGGCATCCGCCGGCTGGTCGCCCTGCGCGGCGACCTGCCCAGCGGCTACGGCAGCTTCGGCGAGTTCCGCTATGCCAGCGACCTGATCGCCTTCATCCGCGAGACCACCGGGCAGCACTTCCACATCGAAGTAGCAGCCTATCCGGAGATGCACCCGCAGGCCAGGTCGCCGCAGGCCGACCTGGAAGCCTTCGCCACCAAGGCGAGGGCCGGTGCAAATTCCGCGATGACGCAGTTCTTCTTCAATGCCGATGCGTATTTCCGCTTCGTCGACGAAGCCCGCGCGCTGGGGCTGGACCTGCCCATCGTGCCCGGCATCATGCCCATCACCAATGCCAGCGGCCTGATGCGCTTTGCCGACAGCACCGGCGCCGACATCCCGCGCTGGATCCGCATGCGGCTGCAGAGCTTTGGCGACGACACGGCCAGCATCAAGGCCTTCGGGCTGGACGTGGTGAGCGCACTGTGCGAGCGCCTGCTGGCCGGTGGCGCGCCGAGCCTGCACTTCTACACGATGAACCAGAGCACGGCCACGCTGGCACTGTGCGAGCGCCTGGGCCGCTGAAGCCAGCGTGGCGAGCACGCATCATGCGGCCCGCCCGCTGCTGACCTGGATCAAGACCCGTGCTCGGGCGCGGCCACGCGCACCGGCGACTTGCGCCAGCACAGCTTGACGCACCCCTTGCAAGGTTGCAATGACATCACGCCATGTCATTCAACAACAAGGAGTTCGCCATCATGCGCAAGACCCTCATCGCCCTGGCAGCCGTTGCCGCCGCCCTCGCCCCGCAATTCGCCGCTGCTCAAAACAGCGGCCAGTGGTTGCTGCGCGCCCGCGCGCTCTACCTGCAGTCCGACAACAGCGACAGCACCGGGCTGGACCTGAAGATCAACGACAAGGCCTTTCCCGAGTTCGATGTCAGCTACTTCTTCACGCCCAACATCGCCACCGAACTGGTGCTGACCTACCCGCAGCGCCACACCATTCGCTCGGGCGACACCATCATCGGCAGCCTCAAGCACCTGCCACCCACGCTGACGCTGCAATACCACTTCACCGGCCTCCAGGCGCTGCGCCCCTACCTGGGCGCTGGCGTGAACTACACGCGCTTCTCGTCGGTCAGCTTCGAGCCCGCGGTGGACGCGGCGTTGGACCCGTCGGTCAAGAAGAACAGCTTCGGCTGGGCGCTGCAGGCCGGCGTGGACGTGCCGATGTCCAGCGGCTGGCTGCTGAACTTCGACATCAAGAAGGTCCAGATCGAGACCGATGTGAAGTCCGCCGGCACCAAGGTCGGCACCTTCAAGGTCAACCCGTTGCTGATCGGCGTGGGTGTCGGCAAGCGATTCTGATCGGGAGCTTGCCGCCCGCCCTCCCGGCGGGTGGCACGAAGTCGTGTGCCTTATTCAGGCCACTGAACACCTTCTTCGTTCAGCAAGGCATCCAGCGGCACGTCGTGCGGCTCGGGCGCCAACCACGGCACATAGCCGTGGGCATAGCCCAGGCCCGCGGTGTAGGGGCGTGGCTGGATCTCGGCCAGCGTGCGGTCGTAGAAGCCGCCGCCATAGCCCAGGCGCAGGCCGCCCGGCCCGTAGCCTACGCAGGGCACCAGCAGCAGCTGCGGGTGGAAGATCTCGGTGTCCTTGGGCTTGGGAATGCCGTAGGCGTCCTCTTCCATCTCGCAGCCGGGGTACCAGACGTGGAAGCTCAAGCGCTTGGTCTCGCGGTTCATCACCGGCAGGCCGATGCGCCGCGGCGGCTGGCCCGGCTCGGCCGCCTCGCTCCAGCGGTACAGCGCGGGCAGCGCGTCGAACTCGCCCTTGATCGGCCAGTACGCGCCGATCGTGGTCTCGGGCCGCTTGATCAGCCAGACCTGCAGCACTTCCTGCAACTGCGCCGCGCGCTTGTGGCGGTCCAGCAGCCCCATGCGCTCGGCCTGCAATTGCTTGCGCAGCACGGCCTTGTCGCGGGAAGGTTCGAGTTGCAGCTTGAACGGCAGGGTCATGGTCGGGCTCGGTACCAGGAAGCTTTGCATTGTGCGGCCTCGCAGCGGCCAAAATGGGGAATGAAATTCCCTGTGCAAAACCAATCCGCGCGGGCCGAGCGCCGGGCCGCTCCCAAGCCGGCCCGCATCCCCTCGGGGGATCGTCCGACGTACTCGCCGGACGGGGGGTGCCAATGAGCAACGACTTCGTGGCGTGGTGCCGGGAATTGCTGTCGCCGCTGGGCACGGTGCGCAGCCGCCGCATGTTCGGCGGCCACGGCTTTTATGTCGACGACCTGTTCCTTGCGCTGATCTTCGATGAGCGCCTGTACCTGAAGGTCGACGACGAAACCCGCGCGAGCTTCGAGGCCCAGGGCTGCACGCCCTTCACCTACAGCGTGCGCGACGGCGGCCAGCATTCGCTGAGCTACTTCACCGCGCCGGATGACGCGATGGACTCTCCCACTCAGATGCTGCCGTGGGCCCGGCTGGCGTTTGCCTCGGCGCTGCGCGCCAGGGCCAGCAAACCGCCAGCCAGGAAACGCGCACCGGCCGCCACGCCGAGCCCGGCATCGGCACGCAAACGCGCCAAGGGCTGAAGCGCAGGCTGGGCTTGCCAGGCGAGTTGTGCTTGCTGGCCAGCTTCCCACGGGCCGGCAGACAGCCGCTCGCCGCGCTGCACATGCAATGTTTCGCCGGCCTGCAGCACATGGTCGGACAGATCGCCCGCACGGGTGATCCAAACCTGGCCTTGCAGCACCTTGAGGTCGCCGGCACGCGGGGCGCGCCAGGCTTGGGCTTGGCGCAGGGTCATCGCTTGAGAGACTTGAACTTGCATGGTGAGGCTCCTTAAAGCTCGCGGGATCATTGCGTTCTTGCATCAGTGCGGAGGAAGAAGCTCACCGCTGCATGGCCTGAATCATCGGCGTGTGGGCGGTAAAACTCCAATGAGACTTGGCGCAGCGATTGATACCATCCGCGCATGAATACGCCGCTTTCCGGTGCACGCCAGCGCCCGCTCTCGCTGGACGGCCTGCGCAGCTTCGAGGCCGTCGCCCGGCTGCTGAGCTTCAGCGCCGCGGCCGAGGAAATGCATGTCACGCAGCCGGCCATCAGCCGCCAGATCAAGGGCCTGGAGGAAGAACTGGGCGCCAGCCTGTTCAACCGCGGCACCCGCAAGGTCGAGCTGACCGCCGCCGGCCATGCGCTGCTGCGCAGCGTGGCCCCGCTGCTCACGCGGCTGGACACCAGCGTGCGCCAGATCCGCATGGCGCGCTCGCGCACCCAGGTCAGCCTGACGACCTTCCCTTCTTTCGCCTCGCTGTGGCTGATGCCGCGGCTGGTCAACTTCGAGCGCCAGCACCCGAAGCTGGACATCCGCATCTCGGCCACCGACCGGCTGGTGGAAGTGGACGACGCCGAACTGGACCTGGCACTGCGCAGCTGCATGCCAGACAAGGCCCCCGGCGGCGCCATCCGGTTGTTCGACGAGGTCCTCACCCCCGTCGTCGGTGCACGCCTGGCCGACGCCATTGCCCGCGGCGAAGCCCCGCCGCTGCGCACCCCTGCCGACATGAGCGAGCACACCCTGCTGGAGATGGACGACGGCACCGCACAGGCCACCGCAATGGCCTGGCCCACCTGGCTGGAAGCCAAAGGCCTGGGCCGGCTGCAGCCGCGCCGCTGGATCAGCGTCAATTTCACGCACCAGCAGATGCAGGCCGCGCTGGCCGGCCAGGGCGTGGCGCTGGCCCGGCTGCCGATGGTGCACGACGCACTGGCCCGCGGCGAGATCGTCGAGCCCTTCGGCGAAACCGGCCGACTCGCCTCACCCTACAGCTACTGGCTGGTCCCGCTGGGCGCCAACCCGGCCGAGCGGCCCGAACTGCAGGCCTTCACCGCCTGGCTGCTGGCGCAGTCCAAAGAGACATGTGACGCAGTGGGTTGCAGCGGCCGTGACATACGATGAGGCCATGCAGCTCTACATCGGCAACAAGAACTACTCGTCCTGGTCCATGCGCCCGTGGGTGCTGATGCGCCACTTCGGCATCCCGTTCGACGAGGTCATGGTGCGATTCGACAGCTTCGAGGCCGACTCCGCCTTCAAGGCCACTGTCAATGCGGTGGCACCCACCGGCAAGGTGCCGCTGCTGGTCGACGAAGGCTTCGCCGTGTGGGACACGCTGGCCATCGCCGAATACCTGGCCGAAAAGTTTCCCAACCTGCCGCTGTGGCCGGTGGACCAGCGCCAGCGCGCCCGCGCCCGCAGCCTCTGCGCCGAGATGCATTCCGGCTTCGGTCACCTGCGCAACCATTGCTCGCAGAACCTCGAAGCCTCGCTGCCCGAAGTCGGCGCCAGGCTGATGGCAGAACAACCCGGCGTCGTGTCAGACCTGCAGCGCCTGCAGGCCATGTGGACCGAAGCCCTGGCGCAATCCGGCGGCCCCTTCCTGTTCGGCAGCTTCGGCATCACCGACGCCTACTTCGCCCCGGCCGTCGGCCGCATCCGCACCTACGCGCTGCCCGTCTCCGACATCGTTGCCGAGTACATCGCCAACGTGTGGGAGACGCCGGGTGTCGCGGCGTTTGTGGGTGAAGCGCTGGCGGAGAAGGACTTCCGGGAATTCGAAGAGCCGTATCGGAAGTCTGCGGCGGGTTGATTTCAGGTTTTCGCAACCAACGCGGCACGCAGGCGCCCCGGTGCCATGCCGTAGTGCTGCTGGAACAAGCGGATGAAATGCGCCGAGTCGGCGAAGCCGCTGTCGGCCGCAATCACGCTGATGGCCGCGTCCGTCGTGGTCAACAACCAGCGGCCGAACTTCAGGCGCGAGCGGCGGTAGAACTCCGCGGGTGACAGGCCCGTCTCGGCGGCAAACACCCGCTCCAGCTGGCGCCGGTTGCAGTCCACCAGCCGCGCGATCACGCCGATTTCCAGCGGCGTGGCGATGTTCTTTTCCATCAGCAGGATGGCCTGGCGCAGCTTGTCGTTTTCGGCGCCGGCGTAGCCGAGCGCGTGGCGGCGGGCGACGTGGGAGCTGGCGGCGCGGCGCGAGACCGTCATCTGGTGAACGACCTTGGCGGCACGGTCGGCGCCGCAGTGGCGGCGCACCAGCTCGGTGGCCAGCTCGATGATGGACACGCCGCCGGCACAGGTGATGCGAGAGCCGTCGAAGAGGTAGTCGCCGTGCGTGCTGTGCGGCAGCGCGGGGAACAGGCGCTGCCAGTCGGCCACGTGGAACGGGTGCACGCAGGCGGTGTGGCCATCCATCAGGCCGTGGTGCGCGAGCACGAAGCTGCCGGTGCAGATGCCCAGCAGCGGCACGCCCGAGGCCGCGGCCTGCTTCAGGAAGCGGACCTGGCGGCGGTCGGCCTTGTCCAACTGCGGCAGCAGGCCGCCGATCACCGCGATGTAGTCGAAGGTGGCGTCCGAGCCCAGCGACTGCTGCACCGGCACCTCGATGCCGCAGCTGGCCGCAATGCGCTCGCCCGGCGTGCCCAGCACTGTCCAGCTGCAGCGCAGTTGCTGGCTCTGGTCGCCGATGTCGGCGGCGTGGCGCAATGCGTCGCAGAGGCCGGCCAGCGACAGCAGCGGGAACTGCGGCCACAGCAGGATGCCGATGCGCAGCTCGACGCCGCCCGCGGCGGGCGCGTCCAGTCGCGCAACCAGCGCGTCGGCGCCGGTGTCGGGCGCAGTTTTCACGGTTCGGGAGGCTTGTCGCATGCGTTCAATTCGGGGGGCTGCGCCTTCAATGCAAGAAGCAGGCGCGTTCCTAAAGTCGGCTTCGTCCACCCCACCAGTTTGTTCCCGAAGGAGTTGCCGATGAACCCGTTGTTGCCCCTGTTGCGCCGCCTGCTGCCTGCTGCACTGCTGTTGAGTGGCGCTTGCGCCTTTGCGCAAACGCTCGCCACCGTCGAGCCCGGCACGCTGACGATTGCCTTCACCGGTGACATGCCCGGCACCGGCTGGCAGGACGGCAAGATGATCGGCTACGACGGCGAGGTGCTGCAGCACGTGGCCGACACGCTGAAGCTGAAGGTCAAGCCTGCGCTGATGGAATGGTCCGGCACGATTGCCTCGGTGCAGGCCAGGCGCGTGGACCTGATGGCCGGCACCATGGGCTGGACCGAGCAGCGCTCGAAGATCATGCTGCTGAGTGACCCGATCCACTACTTCAAGAACGGCATCACGCAAGTCGACAAGACCAGCTGGACCACGCTGAAGGACCTGGAGAAGAAGAAGGTCGGCACCATCACCGGCTTCTCGTTCATCCCCGAGCTGCGCAAGATCCCCGGGCTGGAACTGTCGCTCTACGACACCTCCGACGCCGCGGTGCGCGACATGCTGGCCGGCCGCATCGACGCGGTGATCGGCGACCCGCCGGTGATGCAGTACGCCATCTCGCGCAACCCGCAATGGCACCTGCGCTTCAACGCCTTCACCGACAACAACCCCGACTTCCCGCTGCTGACCGGCCTGGGCCAGGTCGTGATCGGCCTGAACAAGGATTCGCCCGAGCTGCTGGCGGCCGTCAACGCCGAGATAGCCAAGCTCTGGCAGGGCTGTGAGCTGAAGAAGATCGGCACGCGCTACGGCCTGGTGCAGGACGTCTGGTACATGCCGATCGGCAAGAACTTCCGCGCCGGCGTGGACCGCCCGGCCAGCTGGGCACTGCCCAGCTGCAAGTAAGCCCTGCCGCCGAAAGCTGTCGCCATGAATACCACCGCTCCCCCGCTGCTGCAGGTGCGTGACCTGCACAAGCGCTACGGCCCGCTGGAGGTGCTCAAGGGCATTTCCTTCGACCTGCACAAGGGCGAAACCCTGTCGCTGATCGGGCCCAGCGGCTCGGGCAAGTCCACCTGCCTGCGCTGCCTGAACTTCCTGGAGCGGCCCGACAGCGGCTCGGTGACGCTGGGCCACCAGCGCATCGGCCAGCGCCAGGGCGGCAACGGCCAGCGGCGCTTCATGACCGACAGCGAACTGGCGCCGCAGCGCGCCGGCATCGCGATGGTGTTCCAGCTGTTCTACCTCTGGCCCCACCTCACGGTGCGCGACAACGTGGCGCTGGCCCCGATGAAGGCCATGGGCCTCAGCCGTGCCGAAGCCCACGAATTGGCCGACGCGATGCTGGCCAAGGTGCACCTGCACCACAAGGCCAGCGAATACCCGGAGCGGCTCTCCGGTGGCCAGCAGCAGCGCGTGGCGATTGCCCGTGCGCTGGCCCAGCAGCCGCAGCTGATCCTGTTCGACGAACCCACCTCGGCGCTGGACCCGGAGCTGGTCGGCGAGGTGCTGAACGTGATCCACGAACTGGCCGACGAAGGCCGCTCGATGATCCTGGTGACGCACGAGATCCGCTTCGCCCGCGAGACGGCCGACCGGGTCATCTTCATGGAAGGCGGCCACATCGTCGAACAAGGCAGCGCGGCCGAGCTGATCGACCGGCCGCAGGCGGCGCGCACGCGGCAGTTCCTGGGCCAGATGCTGACTGCAGCATGAACACCCTCGACGTGCTCCCGTCCATCCTCGCCACGCTGGCGGCCGGCGCCTGGACCGCCGCGCGCATTGCCGCCGGCGCATTGCTGATCGCGCTGGCCGGTGGCCTCGCGCTGGCGCTGCTGGTGCATGCCAGCAGCGGTGGCTCGCCGGCCGGCCGGCTGCTGCGCGGCCTGATCGCCGCCCTGATTGAATGGGCGCGCAACGTGCCGGCGCTGGCCCACCTGTTCCTGTTGTACTTCGGCCTGGCCTCGGTCGGCCTGCGGCTGTCGCCGATCAGCGCGGCCATGCTCGGCCTGGGCGGCATTGGCGCGGCCACGCTGTGCGACGTGTTTGTCGCCGCGCTGAAGTCGCTGCACGTCGGCCAGCGCGAAGCAGCCCTGGCCGCGGGGCTCACGCCCTGGCAGACGCTGCGCTTCGTGCTGCTGCCGCAGATGCTGCGGCTGGTGATGCCGGCGCTGGCCAACTTCGCCAGCCAGCTGCTGAAGGACACCTCGCTGGCCTCGGCGATTGCCGCACCCGAGATCATGTTCTTCGCCCGCCAGCTGGTCACCAGCACCTTCCAGACGCCGCTGATCTACGCCAGCGCGCTGGCGCTGTACGCCGCGATGCTGCTGCCGCTGGGCTGGGCCCTGTCCCGCTTCGAAACCCGGCTCACCCGCGGCCGGCTGGAGGCCACGCCATGACCGAATTCTTCGCGCTGTATGCCGACCAGCTGGCCGACTGGTTGCCCCGGCTGCGCCAGGCCGCGCTGCTGACCATCGCGCTGTCGCTGCTGGGCTTTGTGCTGGCGCTGCTGCTGGGTGCCGGCTGGGTTGCGATGCAGCGCAGCGGTCGCCCGTGGCCGCGCCGCGTGGCGCAGGCCGCCATCCAGGGCCTGCGCACCGTGCCGCTGCTGGCCTTGCTGCTGGCGCTGTATTTCGCGCTGCCGGCGCTGGGCCTGCGGCTTTCGGGCTTCTGGGCCGGCCTGCTGGGCCTGGGCCTGCATGGCTCGGCGTATGTGGCCGAGTTGCTGCGCGGCGGTCTTTCCTCCGTTCATCGCGGCCAGCGGGAAGCCGCGTTGGCGGCAGGGCTCACACCGCTGCAGGCCCTGCGCCATGTTGTCCTGCCGCAAGCCCTGCGCGTGATGCTGCCGCCGCTGCTGAACAGCTACGTGGCGCTGCTCAAGGACAGCTCGCTGTGCGCGCTGATTGCCACCGACGAGCTGATGCTCACCGCCCGCGCCATTGCCAGCGAATCCTTCCTGCCGCTGCACATCTTCCTGCTGGTCGGCGCCTTCTACTTCGCCATCGCCTTCCCGCTGTCCATGGCTTCTCGGCTGCTGCAGCTGCGGCTGTCTCGCGGCCGGCGCGGTCTCGGTGCAACATGACGTCTCCCATGCAACCCATCCCGGTTCAAGCCTCCATCGCCCAGCTCTCGGCCGCGCTGCGCGCCGGCCTGCTCACCAGCGAACAACTGGTGCAGGCCCAGCTCGCCCGCGCCCGGCGGCTGGACGGCCAGTTGCACGCCTTCGTCGAGCTGTATGCCGACGAGGCGCTGGCCAGCGCGCGTGCGCTGGACGCGCTGCGCCGCGCCGGCACCACGCTGGGCCCGCTGCACGGCGTGACGGTCGCGGTGAAGGACTTGTTCGAGATCGAAGGGCGCTGCATCACCGGTGGCGCCAGCGCGCTGCCGGCCCGCCGCTCCACGCTGGACGCAACGGTGGTGCGCCGGCTGCGCGCCGCCGGCGCGCTGCTGATCGGCAAGACCCACACCGTCGAACATGCGTTTGGCGGCTGGGGCACGAATGCCACGATGGGCACGCCGTGGAACCCCTGGGACCTGGCGACGCACCGCGTGCCTGGCGGCTCCAGCAGCGGCTCGGCCGTCGCCGTCGCGGCCGGCATGGCCAGCGCCGCGCTGGGCACGGACACAGGCGGCTCGGTGCGCATTCCCGCCGGCCTGTGCGGCCTCACCGGCCTGAAGACCACGCACGGCCTGATCAGCCGCCACGGCCTGCTCGAACTCTGCCCCACGCACGACACCATCGGCCCGCTGGCGCGCAGCGCAGAAGACGCCGCGCTGCTGCTGGACGCGATGGCCGGCCCGGACCCGGCCGACCCGGTCTCGCGCCTGTCGCCGGTGCGCCGCGTGGCAGGCGAGCAGTTGCAGCGACCGGTGGCCGGCCTGCGCGCCTGGGTGCTGCCGGCAGCGGAGCGTGACCACGTTGCGCCCGAGGTGCTGGCGGCTTACGACACGGCGCTGCAGGCCTTCCAGCGCCTGGGCCTGCAACTGGTGGAACGCGCCTTGCCGCAGCCGCTGGCCGAAGCGATGGCGCTGGCCGGCGAGCTGATGAGCGCCGAAGGTTATGCGCAGCTCGGCCCGCTGTACGAACGCGAAGACCTGAACTGGGACCCGCACGTGCGCCGCCGCATCCTGCTCGGCCGCCAGACCAGCGCGGCGCGCTACCAGCAGCTGTTGAAGGCCCGCGCCGGTGCGATGGCCGCGATGACGGCGGCGATGGACGGCCTCGACGTCTGCCTGTTCCCCACCAACGCGATCAGCGCGATTCCGGTGGCCGAGGTGGACGAACTCGCCACGCCGCTGTCGCGCCTGGGCCGCTTCGTCAACTGGCTGGACCTGTGCGCGGTGGCACTGCCGGTGGGCCTCTCGCCACAAGGGCTGCCGGTCTCGCTGCAGGTGATTGGCCGGCCGCTGGCCGAACCGCTGATCCTGCGCGTGGGCCACGTGTTCCAGCAGGCGACCGAATGGCACCTCGCCGTGCCGCCGGGGCTGCAGGAGGCCGCCGCATGAAGGTCGGGGTGATCGGTGCCGGCCTGATCGGCTGCGCCACGGCCTATGCGCTGGCGCGGGAAGGCCACGAGGTGCTGCTGCTGGACGCCGCCAGCGGCCCCGGCCAGGCGGCCAGCCGGGCCAATGGCGCGCAGCTGAGCTACAGCTACGTCGAGCCGCTGGCCTCGCCCGGCACGCTGCGCGGCCTGCCCAGGCTGCTGCTGGACCCGGCCTCGCCGCTGCGCGTGCGCCCGGTGGCCGACTGGCGGCAATGGGCCTGGGGCCTGCAGTTCCTCGCCGCCTGCACCACCGCGCAGGTGCAGCGCGGCACCATCGAGCTGCTGGCGCTGGCGCGCACCAGCCGGCGGGTGCTGGAAGCCTGGCTTGCCGAGGAAAACTGGGACATCGCGTTTGCCCGCAACGGCAAGCTGGTGCTGTGCGGCAGCGAAGCCAGCCTGGCGGCGCAGCGTCGGCAAATTGACTTCCAGGTCCGCCATGGCGCCGCGCCGCAGCAGGTGCTGACGGCAGGCGAATGCATCGCCCGCGAACCGGCGCTGGCCGGCCAGGCCGGGCGCATCGCCGGCGGCGTGTGGACCGAAAGCGAATGCGTGGCCGATCCGTTTGCGCTGTGCCGCGCGTTGCTGGCCGGGCTGTTGCGGCACGGCGGGCAGGCACGCTTCCACTGCACCGTCAGCGGTTTTGTCAGCTCGGGCCGCCAAGTGCGGGCGGTGCGCAGCTCACTTGGCGAGATCGAGGCGGACCAATGGGTGCTGGCCGCCGGCAGCCAGAGCGCACGCCTGGCCGCGCCGCTGGGCCTGCGCCTGCCGGTGTGGCCGCTGAAGGGCTACAGCCTGACGCTGCCGCTGCGGCGGCCCGAGCGGGCGCCGCGAGTGAGTGTGACCGACCTGTCGCGCAAGACGGTGTTTGCGCCGCTGGCCGGGCAGCTGCGCGTGGCGGCAATGGCCGAGCTGGGCGGCCATGATCTGGCCATTCCGCCGCAGCGCGTGGCGCAGATGAAGGCCTCGGTCGAGGCGCTGTTCCCCGGCGCCTGCGACCTGGACAAGCCGTGCCCCTGGGCCGGCCTGCGCCCGGCCACGCCCACCGGGCTGCCGCTGATCGGCCCGGCGCAAGGATGGGACAACCTGCTGCTGAACGCCGGCCACGGCGCGCTGGGACTGACGCTGGCGGCTGGCAGCGCGGCCCGCGTCGCCGGGCTGTTGAAACTGCCCTGAAGCCCCTGCGCCACGCCTGCCGAAGCGAGGGCTCGCCGACCCCCTGCGGTACAGTGCCCGCACGATGCTTCGCGCCCTGTCCAGCCTGTTCCGAACCGCTCATTCCCGCGCAGCTTCGCGCCCCTGGTCGAAGCTGCTGCTGATCGCCGCAAGCACCGTGGCGGCACTGGCCGGCCCTGCTGCCGCCCAGGACCGCGACGACGCCATTCGCCAGGCCCGCGATGCCTTTGTGAAGCGCGACCGGCTCAAGCTCGCCACGTTGCGCCAGCAGGTGCTGGACAGCCGCCACCCGCTGGCGCCCTGGGTCGACTACTGGGAGCTGACCGCCCGGCTGTACGAAGTGCGCGTGGACGAGGTCGAGGCCTTCTACGCGCGCTGGCCCGGCAGCTATGTGGAAGACCGGCTGCGCAACGACTGGCTGCTGGAGCTTGGCCGTCGCCGCGACTGGGCCAACTTCACCCGTGACCAGCCGCGCTTTCGCATGAACGACGACCGCGAGGTCACCTGCTACACGCTGCTGGCCGAACAGGTGGCCGGCCGCGACACGCGCGACGGCGCCAAGCGCGCCTGGATGGCCCAGCCCAGCCCCGACGAAGGCTGCCAGGCCCTGGCGCAGACGCTGATGGACGCCAAGCTGCTCGGCAGCGACGACGCGTGGCGCAAGCTGCGCCACGCGGTGGAGCACAACCGCCAGAAGCTGGCCCGCAACACCGCCAACCTGCTGGGCGACGACGTGGCCAAGCCGCTGGGCGAGATCTTCGACAACCCGGCCAAGTACCTGGCCAAAAAGGCCAGCGCGCGCAATGCCACGCATGCCTGGCTGAGCGCGCTGGCCATCGCCCGCCTGGCATCTGGCGACGTGGACGTGGCGGCCAAGCAGCTCAACGAACGCTGGGGCACGATGCTGCCGCCCGAACAGGCCGCCTGGGCCTGGGCCATCGTCGCCCGGCAAGGGGCACTGGGCCTTCACCCGGACAGCCTGGACTGGCAGAAGAAGGCCTGGTCGCTGCTGAAAAAACGCGAGGCCGAGCGCCCGGACTGGAGCGACGAAACCCTGGGCTGGATGACCCGCAGCGCCTTGCGCCTGGGCCAGGGCAATGAGCGCTGGGCGCAGGCACTGCGCGACATCGAGGCGATGGGCACGACCGAGCGCAACGAGCCGGTCTGGCAGTACTGGCGGGCGCGTGCGGTGCTGGCGCTGGCCAAGCCCGGCGAGGCCGGCAATGTGGACCGGCAGGAAGCGCGCAAGCTGCTCGAAGCGCTGGCGCCGCAGTTGGGCTACTACGGCCAGCTGGCCTCGGAAGACCTGGGCGCCGTGCAGCCGCTGCCGCCGCGCCCGGCACCGCTGACCGCGCCTGAACGCCAGGCCGCGCAAAGCCACCCCGGCCTGCAGCGGGGGCTGATGGCGCTGGCCGCGGGGCTGCGCTCCGAAGGCGCTCGCGAATGGAATTTCTCGCTCATCGGCATGAGCGACCGCGAGCTGCTGGCCGCCTCGCAGCTGGCCTGCGAGCGCGAGGTGTGGGACCGCTGCATCAACAGCAGCGACCGCACCCGCGCCGAGTTCGACCTGAACCAGCGCTACCCGACGCCGCACCGCGAGCAACTGCTGCCGCGCGCCGCCGAGATCGGGCTGGACCCGGCCTATGCCTACGGGCTGATCCGCCAGGAGTCGCGCTTCTACGTGGATGCGCGCTCGGCGGTCGGCGCGTCCGGCCTGATGCAGGTCATGCCGTCGACCGCAAAATGGACCGCCAAGAAGATCGGCCTTGACTACCGGCCCGACATGCTGAGCGACCGCGACACCAACCTGCGCCTGGGCACCGCCTACCTGAAGCTGGCGCTGGACGACTTCGGTGGCTCGCAGACCCTGGCCGCCGCCGCTTACAACGCCGGCCCCGGCCGGCCGCGCCGCTGGCGCGATGGCCCGGTGCTGGAAGCCGCGATCTGGACCGAGAACATCCCGTTCAACGAGACCCGGGACTACGTGAAGAAGGTGCTGTCCAACGCCACCTATTACGCTGGCCTGATGAGCGGCAAACCGGCCTCGCTGAAGGCGCGCATGGGCGGCAGCATCGGCCCGCGCGACAGCAGCGTGCCGGAGCCGGCACCGGACCTGCCTTCCCGTGTGGATCCCAGCAACGAAGGTGGCATGAAATGAACCAGGTGCTGATCCTCGGCGGCAGCGGCTTTGTCGGCCGCACCCTGTGCGAACTGCTGGTGCGCAGCGACCAAGACGCCGATGCTGCCGGCGGCGGCTTCCACGAGGCCCTTGGCAACGCACTGGGCCGGCGCGACACCGCGCTGCGCCTGGTGGTGCCGACGCGCCGGCGCGTCAACGCACGCAACATCCTGCCGCTGCCGCTGGTCGACCTGCTGGAGGCCGACGTGCACGACGACGCGGCGCTGGACGGGCTGCTCCTGGGCTGCGACGCGGCCGTCAACCTGATCGCGAAGCTGCACGGCAGCGAGGCCGAGCTGGACGCCGTCAACGCCCAATTGCCGGCCCGCCTGGCCGCCGCCTGCCAGCGCATGGGAGTGAAGCGGGTGGTGCATGTCAGCGCGCTGAGCGCGGCGGCCGATGCGCCTTCGCGCTACCTGCGCAGCAAGGCCAGGGGCGAAGCGGCGCTGCAGGGCAAGGGGCTGGCGGTGACGGTCATCCGCCCTTCGGTGATCTTCGGCGACGGCGACCACATCACGCCGCTGTTCGCCTCGCTGCAGCGGCGCTTGCCGGTGCTGCCGCTGGCCGGCGCCGACGCGAAGCTGCAGCCGGTGTGGGTGGGTGACGTGGCCGCTGCCATCGCCAAGGTGCTGAGCTGGCCGGCCACGCGGACCATGCCGCCGGTCGTCGAATGCGCCGGGCCGGAGATCGTCACGCTGGCCGGGCTGGCACAGCAGGCGGGGGCGGCCGCCGGCCAGGTTCGGCCGGTGTGGCCGCTGCCGGGCCCGCTGGCCACGCTGCAGGCGCTGCTGATGGAGTTGGCGCCCGGCGAGCCGCTGCTGAGCCGCGACAACCTGGCCAGCCTGACCGTGCCCAGCGTCGCCAGCCCGGCCAGCGCAGGCATTGCCAACCTGGCAACGCTGGGCATCCGGCCGCAGCCGATGTCGGCCGTACTGCCGGCCACGCTGGGCCGCGACCAGCGCTGCGGCCGGCTGGACCGCTGGCGCGCGCGCCACCGCTGAGAACGCAGGCCGTGGCGATCAAAGCCTATGTGGTCGGCGGCGCGGTGCGCGATGCGCTGCTGCAGCGGCCAGTCAATGACCACGACTGGGTCGTCGTCGGCGCGGCGCCGGAGGAGATGATCGCCGCCGGTTTCACGCCCGTCGGCGCCGACTTCCCGGTCTTCCTGCACCCCGAGACGCATGAGGAATACGCGCTGGCCCGCACCGAGCGCAAGACAGCGCCGGGCTACAAGGGCTTTGTGTTCCACACCTCGCCCGAGGTCACGCTGGCCGAGGACCTGGCCCGCCGCGACCTGACGATCAACGCAATGGCGCGCGACGACGACGGCGCGCTGGTCGACCCGTTCAACGGCCGGCGCGACCTGCAGCAGCGCGTGCTGCGCCACGTCGGCGAGGCCTTTGCCGAAGACCCCGTGCGCATCCTGCGCCTGGCCCGCTTCGCCGCCCGTTTCGACGACTTCACCGTCGCCCCCGAGACCGAGGCGCTGATGCAGCAGATGGTGGCGGCCGGCGAGGTGGATGCGCTGGTGCCCGAGCGCGTCTGGCAAGAGGTCTCACGCGGGCTGATGGAAGCAACGCCCAGCCGCATGTTCGAGGTGCTGCGCCGCTGCGGCGCGCTGGCGCGGCTGATGCCCGAGCTGGACCGGCTGTGGGGCGTGCCGCAGCCGCCTGCGCACCACCCCGAAGTGGACACCGGCGTGCACGTGATGCTGGTGCTGGACATGGCCGCGCAGATGGCCGCGCCGCTCACGGTGCGCTTCGCATGCCTGTGCCACGACCTGGGCAAGGGCACCACGCCACCCGAAGAGTGGCCGCGCCACCTGGCCCACGAAGCCCGCAGCGAAAACCTTGCGCGCGAACTGGCGCTGCGCCTGAAAGCGCCCACCGAGTGCAGCGAACTCGCCCAGCTGGTCGCCCGCGAGCACACCAACATCCACCGCGCCACCGAGTTCAACGCCCGCGCACTGATGCGCCTGATCGAACGCTGCGACGCCTTCCGCCGCCCGCAGCGCTTCAAGGAAGCGCTGGTCGCCTGCGAAGCCGACGCCCGCGGCCGCACCGGTTTCGAGACCCGCCCCTACCCCAGCGGCCCACGGCTGCTGGCCGCATTCGAAGCCGCCAACAGCGTGGCCACCAAGCCAGTCGCTGAAGCGGCGATGGCCAAGGGCGCCCAAGGCCCCGCGGTGGCCGCTGCCATTCGCCATGCGCGCTTGCAGGCGGTGGCGCAGGCGCTGGATGAGCGGCTCGACGATGCCTGAGGGATGCGACGGAGGTTCGGATCAGATCGCGGCTGCGCGAGGTCCGGCCTTGTTCGTCAGGCCGCGCTGGGCCACTTGATCTCGACTCGCCTGTTCTGCGCAAGGCAATCGCGAAGGTACAGGTTGATCAGGCTCTGATAAGGGACCCCGGCCTCTTCGGCCATGCCTTTGAAGTAGTCGACCACGTCCTCCGACAAGCGCATCGTGACCGGCTTCTTCAGCTTGGACGCGTATGGGTTCTTGCGGGACTTCATCTTCGAAAAATCGTATTCAGCCTTCATTTCAGCCACCTCGATAAAACGCGGCCTCGCCGCGAGTCGCCTTGCGCGCCGAGATGATGCGAATGACTTCGCCTTCGGCGCGTTCACAGTGACAAACCACAAGCAGCTTGGCGCTCAAGCTCATCCCGAGCATGATGAATCGCTCTTCGGTTGAAGAATGATCCTCATCGAAGAACTGCACCGCAAAGTCGTCGAAGAAGACCGACTTGGCCTCCTCGAAGGACACCTGATGCTTCTTGAGGTTCGCAGCTGCCTTGACTCGATCCCACTCGAAGTTCATGCATACATTGTATGTACGCGGCAGGGACGGTCAAGGCACGCTCTGTTGGAATGAATGGGGCAGCGATCGACGGTGGCGCTGCCAAGGTCGACAACCACCTCACAACACCATCATCACGCCCGACGCCACCAGGCTGAGCAGGATGCAACTCGCAAACGGCAGGAAAATTTGCCGGCCGAAGATGCGGAAGCGCACGTCGCCGGGCAGGCGGCCGAGGCCGAGTTTCTGCAGCCAGTCGCCGGCGCGGTTGAAGATCAGGCAGATCAGCAGCAGGACGATCAGCCAGCGCATGGGGTTCCCGTCATAGCCGGTGCATGCGGTCGCCGTGCGCAAAGCCCAGCGGGTTGAACTGCAGGCCGGGAGTGGCGAAGGCGATGACCTTGAACAGTTCGCCCATCTCGTGTTCGGTGACCAGCTTCTGGCCCATGGCGCGTTCGCGCAACTCGGCGCCAGCCATCATCTCGGCGATGCCGCAGTTGAAGAGGAAATGCGCCTGGCTGGTATAGCCGATCACGTCCAGCCCGGCTTGCTGGCCGGCCAGCGCAATGCCGGTGAAGTTGACGTGCGCGGTGAGGTCCTTTTCGCCCGGGTCGCCCAGCGGGTCATGGTCAACCTGGTGCAGCCGGTGCGCGATGAGCGTGCCCTGGTGGCGCTGCAGGTGGTAGTACTCGGCTTCGGGGAAGCCGTAGTCCAGGAAGAACGCCGCGCCGCGCTGCAGGTGTTCGGCCAGGCTGTGGATGAAGGCCTCGGCCTGCGGGTGGATTTCGGTGACCATGCCGGGCAGCACGGGGCCGCCTTCCACGTCGATGAAGGGAATCGTCAGCTCGCTGGGCCGGTCGGCGAAAACCAGCTCGCCGGCTTCGCCCAGCACCACACCGCGCTCGTGCCAGCCGCCCTCGGGCTGGCGCACCAGCAGTTGCACCGGCATCGCGTCCAGCACCTCGTTGCCGACCACCACGCCCTGCATCGCGGCCGGCCATTCGCTGGCCCATGAGACCCGCTCGCCAAAGCGCGCGAGGCGCAGGGCTTGGCGGGCGCGCAGCGTGCCGCTGAGGTCGATGATGGTGTAGCGAGTGAGCGGCTGGCCCAGCGCGTCCAGTGCGCTGATCAACTGCTCGGCCAGCGCGCCGGAACCGGCGCCGAATTCAAAGATTTCCGTCGTGCCGCTTTCGCGCAGCGCCTGCGCGACCTGCACCGCAAGCGCCTGACCGAACAGCGGCGTGAGCTCCGGGGCGGTGACAAAGTCGCTGCCGCTTTGCGGCATCAGGCCGAACTTGCGGCTGCTGTTGGCGTAATAGCCCAGGCCGGGCTGGTACAAGGCCATGGCCATGAAACGGTCAAACGGCAGCCAGCCGCCGTTGACGGTGATGGCTTCGGCGATCAGCGTGCGCAAGTCGGCAGACGCAGCGCCGGGCAAGGCCTCACCCGGCCGCTGTTCCGGCGGCACCGATACACTGTCGGGTTGGCTTTTTCGCATCGCGAGATTGTAGGTTCCATGGCTTCGCCCTCCTCCCTTGCCGCCTCACCGCCCGCTGGCGTACGCCCGGTTTCGCTGGTCACCGGCGGCGCGCGGCGCATTGGCCGCGAGATCGCGCTGCACCTGGCGCGCCACGGGCACGACCTGGCGCTGCACTGTCGGCAATGGGATGACGAGGCCGACACGACCGCGGCCGAGTTGCGGATGCTGGGCGCACGGGTGGCCGTGCTGCAGGCCGAGCTCGGGGACGAGGCCGAATGCCGGGCGCTGGTGCCCGCCGCGGTGGCCGGCCTGGGCCGGCTGGACACGGTGGTCAACAACGCGTCGCTGTTCGAATACGACGATGCGGCCAGCGCCGGCACCGAGGCGATGGCGCGCCACTGGGCCGCGAACACGGCAGCCCCGGTGCAGCTGGCGCAGGCACTGGCTGCGCATGTGAGCGAGCGCGCAGCGACCGACACCGCCGCAAACGGCTGCGTGGTCAACCTGCTGGACCAGAAGCTCTGGAACCCGAACCCGGACTATTTTTCGTACACGCTGAGCAAGGCTGCGCTGCGCGAGGCCACGGTGCTGCTGGCCCAGGCGCTGGCGCCTCGCGTGCGGGTGGTCGGCGTGGCGCCAGGCGTCACGCTGGCGTCCGGCCCGATGACCGAGGCGGAGCTGGCACAGGCCAGCCGCATGACCCCGCTGCAGCGCTCGTCCAGCCCGGCCGACATTGCGCGTGCGGTGCTGTTCCTGATCGAGTCGCCCGCCATCACGGGCACCACGCTGCTGGTGGACGGTGGCCAGCACCTGAGCGCACAGTCGCGTGACGTGCTGTTCCTGGCGCAGGCCCAGGCCGCCGCCGCCGCCCTTCCCGCTTCTTCTTCGCAAAGCTGATCGCCATGTCGACCACTGCCCTGCTTCATCCGCGCCTGGCCGATTGCCGCCGGCTGTTCCTGCGCAACTACGAGGTGTGGATCAACATCGGCGTGCACGACTTCGAGAAGAAGGGCGAGCAGCGGGTGCTGTTCAACATTGAACTGTTCGTGCCGCTGGCCATGTCCACGCCCAAGGCCGACGAGTTGCACGAGGTGCTGGACTACGACTTCATGCGCCGCAGCATCGCGCAGCGGGTTTCGCTGGGCCACATCCATCTGCAGGAAACCTTGTGCGACGAGGTGCTGGCGCTGATGCTGGCCCACCCCAGCGTGCGCGCCGCGCGGGTCTCGACCGAGAAGCCCGATGTCTACCCGGACTGCGACGCGGTGGGCGTCGAAGTCTTCGGCCTGAAGGATTGAGCCGCCATGAACGCTTCCACTGACACCGAGGGCCTGCGCGCCGCCGAAGCCTTTGCCGCCGAGACGGCGGAAGCAGCCGAGGCCAACAAGAAGGCCAAGAAGGCCGCCTTCGAGAACAACAAGCTGAGCAAGCGGCTGCACCGCCAGGTCGGCCAGGCGATCGCCGACTTCAACATGATCGAGGACGGCGACAAGGTCATGGTCTGCCTGTCCGGCGGCAAGGACAGCTACGCGATGCTGGACATCCTGCTGAACATGCAGCAGCGCGCGCCGATCAAGTTCAGCATCGTCGCGGTGAACCTGGACCAGAAGCAGCCCGGCTTCCCGGAAGACGTGCTGCCGACCTACTTGAAAAGCCGCGGCGTGGACTTCCACATCGAGGAGCAGGACACCTATTCCATCGTCACCAACCTGATCCCCGAGGGCAAGACGATGTGCAGCCTGTGCTCGCGGCTGAGGCGTGGCATCCTGTACCGCGTGGCCAAGGAGCTGGGCGCGACCAAGATCGCGCTGGGCCACCACCGCGACGACATGGTCGTGACGATGCTGATGAACATGTTCTTCGGCTCTCGCCTGAAGGGCATGCCGGCCAAGCTGGTGAGCGACAACGGCGAGCATGTGGTGATCCGCCCGCTGGCCTACGTGGCCGAGACCGACCTGGAAAGGTGGGCCGTGCACCGCGCGTTCCCCATCATCCCGTGCAGCCTGTGCGGCAGCCAGGACAACCTGCAGCGGGTGCTGATCAAGCAAATGATCCGCGACTGGGACAAGCAGTACCCGGGCCGCATCGACAACATGTTCACCGCGATGGGCAACATCTCGCTGTCTCACCTGATGGACCGCAAGCTCTACCCGTTTGCCAGCATGCGCGCCACCGGCACACCGGACCCGCAAGGCGACAAGGCCTTCGATGAGGACGAGGACTGCGGCAGCACGCCGGGCGGCACGGGCGAGGGCGCGGTCCAGACGATCAAGCTCGATTGGACCTGAGCGCGCCTTGACCGGAAACCGACAGGTGCACGGTCAGCGGAGCTCGGACCTGGCCCGTTAGCAGTTGACGGCGCGCTGCGGCTCAGCAGCGCCAACATCAAGGAGATTCCCGTGCAAGCTGTTTTCCGGATGCCACCTTCTTCCCGTCGCCGATGGCTGGGTGCCGCAGCCGCCGCCACGGCGCTGTTCACGCTGGCCGGCTGCGCCGGCTGGAACATGCTGACCAGCCAGGTCACCACCTTCGGCACTTGGCCGGCCGAGCGCAAGCCTGGCACCTTCGCCTTCGACCGGCTGCCCTCGCAGCAGGCACATGCCAAGGACCAGGATGCCGTCGAGCAGATGGCACTGCCGGGGCTGACCGCCGCCGGCTTCGTGCCCGCGGCGCCCGGCACCCAGGCCGACGTGCTGGTGCAGATCGGCGCCCGCTTCGACCGCCAGGACCGCTCGCCCTGGGACGACCCGCTGTGGGTGCGCCCGTGGGGCCCGCGCTGGGTGGGCACGCCCTGGGCCGGCCCGTACTGGCGCGACTACGCGCTGCGCAACCCGGGCTACACCCGCGAGGTCGCGGTGCTGATCCGCGACCGCAGCAGCGGCGAGGCGCTGTACGAAGCGCGAGCCTCCAGCGACGGCACCACGCAAGGCGGCACCGCCATCTTCACGGCGATGTTCAGCGCGGCAATGAAGGGCTTTCCAGCGGTGCAGA
Source organism: Ideonella sp. (assembly GCF_041287625.1). Classification (GTDB taxonomy): domain Bacteria; phylum Pseudomonadota; class Gammaproteobacteria; order Burkholderiales; family Burkholderiaceae_C; genus Ideonella. Next base: position 43,032 of record NZ_JBGGNH010000061.1, on the reverse strand, counting down.
GCGAGCCGCACGATGTGACGGCCAGCCTGCCAGGCTGACGATTCGGACACCGCAGGCAACGGCGCTCTCGGGTGCCGTTTCGCTTTCCGCGCCGCCGATAATCACGGCATGAACCTGAACGTCGTGATCATGGCCGCGGGCAAGGGCACCCGCATGCGTTCCGCGCTGCCCAAGGTGCTGCACAAGCTGGCCGGCCTGCCTTTGCTGCAGCATGTGCTGCGCAGCAGTGCCGAGTTGCAGGCGCAGCGCACGGTGCTGGTCACCGGCCACGGCGCCGAGGCGGTCGAGGCCACGGTCGGCACCGATGTGCGCTGCGTGCGCCAGATGCCGCAGCTGGGCACCGGCCACGCGGTGCAGCAGGCGGTACCGGCACTGGACGACGCGGCCAGCACCACGCTGATCCTCAACGGCGATGTGCCGCTGATCCGCCCGGCCACCGCGAAGGCGCTGGCCGAGGCCTGCGGCGGCGAGCGCATGGCGCTGCTGACGGTGACGCTGGCCGACGCCACCGGCTACGGCCGCATCGTGCGCAGCGCGGACGGTCAGGCGATCCAGGCCATCGTCGAGCACAAGGACGCCAGCGAGACGCAGCGCCAGATCCGCGAGGTCTACACCGGCATGATGGCCGCGCCGACGGCGCTGCTGAAGCGCTGGGTGGCCGCGCTGAAAAACGACAACGCGCAGCAGGAGTTCTACCTGACCGACATCGTCGCGATGGCGGTGGCCGAGGGTGTGCCCGTGGTGAGCGCGCAGCCGGCCGACGAGACCGAGGTGCTGGGCGTCAACAGCCCCGCGCAACTGGCCGACCTGGAGCGCCGGCTGCAGCGCCGCCAGGCCGACGCATTGATGGAATCCGGCGTGCGCCTGGCCGACCCGGCGCGCTTTGACCAGCGTGGCACGCTGGTTTGCGGGCAGGACGTGGAGATCGACGTCAACTGCATCTTCGAAGGCACGGTGACGCTGGGCGACGGCGTGCAGGTCGGCGCGAACTGCGTGATCCGCAACGCCGCCATCGCCGCTGGCGCGCAGATCCGCCCATTCACCCACATCGACGGGGAGGCGGATGGCGTGACGGTCGGCGAAGGCTCGCTGATCGGCCCGTTTGCGCGGCTGCGGCCGGGCGCGGTGCTGGGCCGCGAGGTGCACATCGGCAACTTCGTCGAGGTCAAGAACTCGACGCTGGCCGATGGCGCCAAAGCCAACCACCTGGCCTACCTGGGCGACGCGACCGTGGGTGCGCGCGTGAACTACGGCGCCGGCAGCATCACCGCCAACTACGACGGCGCGAACAAGCACCGCACGGTGATTGGCGACGACGTGCACGTGGGCTCGAACTGCGTGCTGATCGCACCCGTCACGCTGGGCGCCGGCGGCACGATTGGCGGCGGCTCGACCATCAGCAAGGACACGCCCGCAGGCCAGCTCACCGTGTCCCGCGCCAAGCAGCTCAGCCTGCCGAACTGGACGCGGCCGGTGAAGGCCAAGAAGAGCTAGGCGCTGGCTAACTGGCGACGGTAAACCGACATCGCCAGGCACAGGTCTTCCCAGGTCTTGGCCTTCTCGGTCAGCTGGCGCAGCAAATAGGCCGGGTGGTAAGTGACGATGACCGGCACGCCGGCATGCTGGTGCACCCTGCCGCGCAGCTTGCCGACCGATTCGTCGGTGCCCAGCAACTGCTGGATCGCGAAACGCCCCATGGCCAGGATCAGCTTGGGCTGCACCAGCTCGATCTGGCGCGACAGGAAGGGCGAACACCGGGCCAGCTCTTCGGGCAGCGGATTGCGGTTGCGCGGCGGCCGGCACTTCAGCGTGTTGGCAATGAAGACCTGCTGGACAGCCTCACCGTCCTGGCGGGTCAGGCCCACGGCCTTCAGCATCTGGTCCAGCAACTGGCCGGCGGCGCCGACAAAGGGCTCGCCGAGCCGGTCTTCCTGCTCGCCCGGCGCTTCGCCGACGATCATCCAGTGGGCGTTCGCATGGCCGACGCCGAACACCGTCTGCGTGCGGCTTTCGCACAGGCTGCAGGCGGTGCAGCCTGCCACGGCCTCGCGCAGTGCCGGCCAGTCCATGCTGCCGACCGGACTGTCGCTGCGCGGCACATGCACGGCCACCGGCGCCGGTGCCGCGGGCCGGGCCACAGGTGCGAGTGCAGGCGCGGAGACGGGCGCGGCTTGCACCTGTGCTTGCACCTGCGCGGCCGGCGCTGGCCGCTCGATCGCCTGGGCGGGCGGCGCCACAGCAGCAGGTGGCGGCGGCGTGTCCAGCAACGGTTCTGCGGCAGGCGGTGGCACCCAGACCTTCAGGCCCATGCCGCGCAGCATCGCCTGCTGGCGTTCAGACCAGGCCATGTGAATCCTCTGCACCACCCAGCTGGGCTGGCAACAGGCCGGGCGCCTGCAGCAGGGCGCGCATCACCACCGCATCTTCGCGCAAGCCCTGGCCGGCCGGGTAATAGGCTTTGCGGCGGCCAACTTCAGTGAAACCGCTGAAGGCGTAGAGCCGACGCGCGCGATGGTTGCTCTCACGCACCTCCAGCCACAGCGTGCGTGCGCCTTCGGCCCAGGCTTGCGTGGCCAAGTGTGCCAGCAGCCGCCGCGCGTGGCCCCGCCCCTGGGCAGCGGGGGCCACCGTGATGTTGAGCAAATGCGCTTCCTCGACACCCGGCATCGCGACGTAATAGCCCAGGCAGCCCGGCTGGCGCTCGGCCCGGCGAACACCGGGCGCCGGTGGGTCGATCAGCAGCCAGGCGGCATAACCCGCGGCCAGCGAATCGGTGAAATTGCCGCGGCTCCACGGAAAGCTGTAGGCCTGCTGCTCCAGGTGGCAGACCAGGTCCAGGTCGGCCATCGTCATCGCGCGCAGCGCCATCCCATCCAGCGAAGGCCAGGACGGCAGGCCAGCGGGCTCGGGCATCTCGGGGCGCGCACTCATGCCTGGCTGGCCTTCAACGCTTGGCGCTCGGCCGTGGTCAGCGCCACCTTGTCGCGAACGTAGACTGGCAAGGCCTGTTCGGGCGGCACAGCGGCACCATCGGCCCAGGCGGCGCGGGCCAGCCGCAACAGCGCGGCGGCACGGTCGGCCTGCTGCGGCCAGCATTGCGCCTGGGCAGGCACAGGCAGGCGCTCGCCGAAGGCTTGCATCGCGTTGCCGGCAACGTGCCGCGGCGGCTGCGCTGCCCAGCGCAGTTGCAGCGTCTCCAGGTCATGGAGCGCAGGCGCGTGCAGCGTGGTCCAGCGCTGGCCGTCGTGCACATAGGCGGCGGCGTAGACCTCGTCCATGCGGGCGTCCATCGCGACCCAGAGCACTTCGCCCGCAACGGCGGCACCTTGGCCGCGGGCGTCTTCGGCGACGATCAGCAGGCTGTCGATGCACAGCGCCGGCTTGCCGATCCCAAAGGCCAGGCCTTGGGTGACCGACACCGCCGTGCGCAAACCGGTGAAGGCCCCGGGGCCCTGGCCACAGGCAATCGCGTCCAGCTCGGTCATCGCGAGGCCGGCCTCGGCCAGCAGCGACAGCACCAGCGGGATCAGCGTGGCCGAGGCCGCGGCGCCACCGGTTTCGTTGCGCGCGAGGACCCGATCGCCATGGCAGAGCGCCACGGCCATCTGCTCGGTGGCGGTGTCCAGCGCCAGCAGCTTCATGAGGCTCGCCGGCCGCGCGCTGACGGACCGGACCAGGGAGAAGACGAGGCAACGCGCATCGCGGAAGTGTAGCCGTGCGATCATTTCCGCATGCACCTTGCCCTCCCTCGCAGATGCCGCCGGCCGGTCTTCGCGGCACTGTTGATCGTGGCGCTGGCGCCATTGGCGAAAACGGCCCTGGGCGCGGAAGTCCAGTCGCTGCCCGCCGAAGTGCAGGCTGCGCTGCGCCGCGCCAAGCTGCCGGAAAGCGCGCTGTCCGCCGTCGTGCAGGAGGTGCGCAACGGGCCTGAGCAGAGCCCGCCGCTGCTGCGCTGGAACGAGGCCCAGCCGGTCAACCCGGCCTCGGTCTTCAAGCTGCTGACGACTTTTGCCGCGCTGGACCTGCTGGGCCCGGCCTGGACCTGGAGCACCCCTGTTTACTTCGGCGGCCCGGTGCGCGAAGGCGTGCTCGAAGGCTCGCTGTACCTGCGAGGCAGCGGCGACCCGACACTGGTGATGGAGCGCGTGTGGCTGATGCTGCGCCACCTGCAGCAACTGGGCGTGCGCGAGATCCGCGGCGACATCGTGCTGGACCGCAGCGCGTGGTCCCTGCCGGCCAGCTCGCCGGCCGACTTCGATGGCGAATCCAGCCGGCCCTACAACGTGCGGCCCGACCCGCTGCTGCTGAACCTGAAGGCCTTCACGCTGACGCTGCGGCCGGACCCGGCCCATGGCATCGCCAGCGTCAGCATGGAGCCGCTGCTGGCCGGCGTGGCGGCCGACACCAGCGTGCCGCTGGCCGCCGGCCCGTGCGAGGACTGGCGCACTGCACTGAAGCCCGACTGGAGCGACCCGGGCAAGGTGCGGCTGACCGGCCGCTACCCGGCCAGTTGCGGCGAACAGCCCTGGCCCGTCGCCTACAGCGACCCGGCCAGCTTCAACGCGCGGCTGCTGGCGCAGACCTGGTTCGAGCTGGGCGGCAGGCTGGGCGGCAAGGTGCTGGACGGCACTGTGCCCGCGGGGCTGAAGCCGGCCTGGGAGCAACGCTCGCCGCCGCTGGCCGAGGTGGTGCGGGACATCAACAAGTTCAGCAACAACGTGATGGCCGAGCAACTGTTCCTCAGCCTGCCCGGCGCGACGCGGGCCGACGCCAGCCTGAGTGGCTCGCGGCCGGAGGACGCCCGCGCGCTGCTGCAGCGCTGGCTGCAGGCGCGGCTGGGGGATGCGGTGCAGCGCGAGGTCGTGGTGGCCAATGGCTCGGGGCTGTCGCGCGACAGCCGGGTCAGCGCGCAGGCACTGGCGCTGCTGCTGGCGCAGGCCTGGCAAAGCCCGGTGATGCCGGAATTGATCTCGTCGCTGCCCGTCAGCGGCATGGACGGCACGCTGCGCCGCTCCAGCACCACGCTGGGCCGCGCCCACCTGAAGACCGGCTCGCTGCGCGATGTGAATGCGGTTGCCGGCTTTGTGCTGTCCAACAGCGGCCGGCGCTACGTGGTGGTGGCCATGCTGAACCACCCGCTGGCCGGCGCCGGCCGGCCGGTGCTGGATGCACTGGCGCAATGGGCAATCGACGATGCGAAGCGCTGAAAGACAAGCGCCGCCCTGAAGGCGGCGCTTGTGAGACCAGGCAGGGCCTGATCAGAACGGGTTGTTCACGGCGCGCGAAATGGCAGCGTTGCCAAGCTGTGCCTGCGCCAACGGAGCGATCAGGCGCAAGCCATCGGCCCACAGGTTCTTGGTGGCTGCGGTGTCCGAGGTCACGGTCGCGGTGGTACAGGTGCCCAGCGCGTCGCCGCCGTCCAGGTAGCCATCGGCGTCGGCGTCCACCCCGTTGATGGTCTCGACATGGTCCTCGTTGCAGGCCAGGTCCGAGGTGTTGTAGCCGCCATAGCGGTTCAGGTTGGCGACGATGTCGTTCAGCGAGAGCAGGCCGATCTTGGTGCCGTCATTGATCAGCGCCAGGCGCAAGCCGGTGTTGAAGGCGTCGCTCATGCTGGTCATGGTCTTCGCCTCGGCCGCGCCTTGCGACAGCGCCCAGGGGCTCAGGCCGACGTCGAAGATCTGGCTCACCAGCACCCGCGGCCCCAGGCCGGCCAGCTTGTTCACCAGCGCGCCAACCTGCGCGCCGCGGTTCTGGGCTTCGGCGACCTTCTCACCTTCGGCGCTGAAGTTCAGGTTGTCCTGGAAGATCTCGACAATGTCGTTGACGCCGACCAGCACGGTGATCAAGTCCTTGTTGCCCAAGGGATCATGCACGATGTTGGCCTGGAAAGCGTCAACCTGCGGCTCCAGCGTGCGCACCGTGGCACCGTAACGGGCCAGCATGTAGGCCTGCAGCTGGTCTTCGTTCAGCGCGCTGGGGTTGCACTCCTTGAAGGCAAGTCCAAACTGACCAGCCAATCGTTGCACCCAGATTTCCTGAACGGTGAGATTGCAGGCGATGGTGCCGTTGGTCGTGTCGCTGGGGTTCAACCCGTTCATCGCGAAGTTGTAGCCGTTGCCGTTGCCGTCACGGTCCACCAGCGCACTGATTTCGTCACCGAGCACGATCAGTCGCGTGGGGATGAACTGGTCCACGCGAGAAGTGCTGCCGCCGCAGGCGGCCAGCAGGCCGGCCGACAGCAGCGCGGCGCCCAGGCCACGCAGCAGTTGGCGGGCAGGAAACAAAAACGTCATCATGGCTCCAGTGTCATTCAACTCAGGTGTGGCGCAGCGCAGGCCGTTCAGGCGGCCGCGGCGCGTTGCAGCCGGTCTCGCACGCCCTCCCAGGCGGCGTCGGCAGGCGGGGTTTCGATCCAGATCAGCGGCACGCCCAGCGCATCGAGCGCGCGCAGTGCTGCAAACAATTCGTGGGCGGCGGCCGCTGCGTCCTGCGGCATGGCCCGGTAAGGCATGCGCCGGCTGGCCGGCCGCACCGTGCGGGAATATACCGCTGCCAGCGGCTTGGCCCCCGGCTCGCCGTCGCCCAGCACCTGCAGCGCGGCCTGCAACTGCGCAGCGTCCATCAGCCTGACCTTGGCACGCGGCGCGTAATGCGCCTCCAGCGTGCCGGGCGCGCGCGGCGCCGCCGCGTCGCGGTCCTGCAGCGGCTCGCCCAGCACGGCCTCCAATTCGGCGCGCGTCAGGCGGCCAGGACGCAGCAACACCGGCCTGCTGCGGCTGCAGTCGACGATGGTCGACTCGATGCCGACCTCGCAGTCGCCGCCGTCCAGCACCAGCAGGTCCTCGCCAAATTCGCCGGCCACATGGGCGGCACTCGTCGGGCTGACCCGGCCGAAGCCATTGGCACTGGGCGCGGCCACGCCCGGCACGCCAAGGGTGGCGGCTGCCTTCAATACCGCCAGCGCAACCGGATGCGCCGGGCAGCGCAGCCCGATGCTGTCCTGCCCGCCCGCAGCGGCTTCGGCCAGGCCGGCCCGCCTCGGCACGATGACCGTGACCGGCCCCGGCCAGAAAGCGCTGGCCAATCGCTGCGCGCTGGCCGGCCATCCGGCGGCGAAAACCTGCGCTGCGGCCACGTCGGGCACGTGAACGATCAGCGGATGGTCGCTGGGCCGGCCCTTGGCGGCGAAGATGCGCGCCACTGCGGCCGGTTTGTCGGCCCGCGCGCCCAGGCCGTAGACGGTCTCGGTCGGCAGCGCCACCAGCTCGCCGGCGGCCAGGCGCTGGGCAGCCAAGGTGATCGCGGCCGGGTCACCGCCCTGGAGAATGCTCATCTCGGCGGCGGGCTCAGAAAGCGGGCAGGCCCAGCAGCGCGGCAGCACGCAGCGCGGTGTCGCGGGCCGCCTGGGCGTCCGGGCCGGTCAGCGTCAGGTGGCCCATCTTGCGGCCGGGCCGGGCATCGGTCTTGCCGTACAGGTGCAGGTGGGCACCAGGCAGGGCCAGCACCTGCTCCCAGGCGGGCGTCACCGGCGCGGCCTCGCCGTCGCGCAGCCACAGGTCGCCCAGCAGGTTCAGCATCACGCAGCAGGAATGCAGGCGCGGCGGCGCCAGCGGCAGCCGGGTCATGGCGCGCACCTGCAGCTCGAACTGCGAGACATCGCAGGCGTTGAGCGTGTAGTGGCCGGAGTTGTGCGGGCGCGGCGCCATCTCGTTGGCGACCAGCCGCGGCTCGCCGCCATCGTCGTCCGCCAGCACGAAGAATTCGACGCACAGCACGCCGACGTAGCCGAGTTCGGCGGCAATCGCCGCCGCACACTGCACGGCTTGCTGCGCCAGCTGCGGCGAGATGTCCGGCGCCGGCACTTCGGTGACGGCCAGGATGCCGTCGCGGTGCAGGTTCTGCTGGACCGGGAAGTTCACCAGCTGGCCATCGGCGCCACGCGCGACGATCACGCTCAACTCGCGCAGCAACGGCAGCCGCTGCTCCAGCACGCAGGCCACGCGGCCCAGGCGCTGCCAGGCGGCCGCCAGCTCGGCCGCGTCGTTCACGCGCGCCTGGCCCTTGCCGTCGTAGCCCATGCGCGCAGTCTTCAGAATGCCGGGCAGCAGGCTGGCCGGCACTGCCGCCAGGTCGGCCTCGCTGCGGATCACCGCATGCGGTGCGCAGGGCACGCCGGCGCGACCGAAATGGGCCTTCTCGTCGGCCCGGTCCTGGCAGATCGCGACCGCGTCGCCCGCGGGCGCCACCGGCCTGCGCTCGGCCAGCACACGCAGCGACTGCGCCGGCACGTTCTCGAATTCAGTGGTCACCGCATCGGCCACGTCGGCCAGCAACGCCAGCCCGGCCGGGTCCAGGTAATCGGCCTGGATGTGGCCATGCGAGACCAGCCCGGCCGGGCTGTCAGGGTCCGGATCCAGCACTGCAGTGCGGTAGCCCAGGGACTGCGCGGCGTGCACGAACATCCGGCCCAGCTGGCCGCCGCCCATCACACCCAGCGTGGCCCCGGGCAGCAGGGGCCGGTCGACTTTCGGCTGGGTCATTGCAAGTCCTGCGTCATCGCCCGCGCGACTTCGGTCTGGCGCGTCCGGAAGGCGGCCAGTTGCTGGCGCAGCGCGGCGTCCTGGCTGGCCAGCATGGCCACCGCGAACAGCGCAGCATTGGCGGCCCCGGCAACGCCGATCGCGAAGGTCGCGACCGGAATGCCCTTGGGCATCTGGACGATGGAATGCAGCGAATCCACCCCTTGCAAGTGCCGGCTGGCAACCGGCACGCCTAGCACCGGCACCAGCGTCTTGGCAGCCAGCATGCCAGGCAGGTGGGCTGCCCCGCCGGCACCGGCGATGATGGCTTGCAGGCCACGCGACTGCGCAGCCTCGGCATAGGCGAACATCTCGTCCGGCATGCGGTGGGCCGAGACAACACGCGCCTCATGGGCGATGCCGAACTCGGCGAGAATCTGGGCCGCGGCCTTCATGGTCTCCCAGTCGCTGGACGACCCCATGACAATGCCAACCACGGGCGAGGCGCTGTTCATCAAGGCTTCTGACTCCGGATCACACAAAACGCGGATTTTAGGCTGCGCTTGTTTCCAGCCGGTGAGGCCTCATTTGCGACCCTGCCGCCGGTGGCTTGAAGCGGGCCGTCAAACCGCCTGAAAACAGTGCCCGGCCCACGCTACCCGCCAGCTTTTCCAAGAACACCATGATCGACATCACCATTGAGAATTTCCAGGCCGAGCTGATCGAAGCCTCGATGCAGCAGCCGGTCCTGCTCGACATCTGGGCGCCCTGGTGCGGCCCCTGCAAGTCGCTCAGCCCGGTGCTGGAAAAGCTGGAAACCGACTACGACGGCCGCTTCCTGCTGGCCAAGCTCAACAGCGACGAGCAACCCGAGATCGCCGGCCAGCTGAGCCAGGCCTTTGGCGTGCGTTCCATCCCCTTCTGCGTGATGTTCTCGCAAGGCCAGCCGGTGGACGGCTTTGTCGGCGCGCTGCCGGAAGCGCAGATCCGCGAGTTCCTTGCCAAGCATGTGCCGACCGAGGACGAACTGGAAGCCGAGGCCGAAGCCGAAGAGGCCGAGCAGTTGATGGCCGAAGGTGGCGACGTGGAAGACGTGCTGGCCAAGCTGCAGGAAGCGGTCGCCATCGACCCCGCAAACGACAACGCGCGGCTGGACTACCTGAAGCTGCTGCTGAGCCTGGCACGCGACGAACCGGCCCGCATCGAGCAGGCCCGCCACGCCTTCGAGCCCGCCGCAGCCAAGGTGCTGTCCGACGCCCGCTTCTCCGCCGTGGAGCATTGGCTCAAGGCCGCCGAGGCCCGGGCACAGGCCCGCCCGCTGGCCGAGCTGGACGCCGCCATCGCAGCAAACAAGCGTGACTTCGATGCACGCTTCGAGCGTGCCCAGCAACTGCTGGTGGCCGGCGAGCCGACCGCAGCGATGGACGAACTGCTGGAGATCCTGATGCGCGACAAGGCCTGGAGCCAGGACCTGGCGCGCAAGACCTACGTGGCCATCCTGGAGTTGATGACCAAGCCCGCGCCCAAGGCCGCAGCGGAGGCCGCCACCAAAGGCACGCTGGAAATCGCCGGCAAGGCCGCGGTGACCTCGTCCGATCCTGTGCTGGACCAGTACCGCCGCAAGCTCAGCATGGTGCTGTTCTGAACCCTTGTTGATGGCCAGAGCAGCCGGCGTCGGATGGTCCCCACGGCGAGGAGGCCGGGTGCCCCCATCGATTCAGATCACTTCGCTCAGGGTGGTCGCCAGGGTTTCGCGCATCGACTGCTGATGCACCTTGTGCAGCGCCAGCGACTCTTCGGCGCGGGCCTGGTGCACCGCCGCTTCGTCGGGCAGCTGGCAGGCGCCAAACACACAGGCCAGGCGGGCGTGGGTCGCCGCCCAGTCGTCGGCATCGAACTGCGAGGCCAGGCCACGCTCGGCCTGGCGCGCATCCCGCAGGCCCTCGGTCAGGCGCTGGCTGCGCACATGGCACCAAGCCCGGTCGGCCAGGAAACGCGGCTCGCGATAGGCCAGGCCTTCACTGCGGGCGCGGCCCAGGTAGGCATCGAACAAGGCCACGGCCTCGTCGAAACGGCCAAGCACGACCAGCAACTGCGCGCGCAGCTGGATTGGCACCATCGCCGTCAACGCCACGGCGCCGGCGCCCCAGTCGTAGTTCGCGGTGGATTCGGCTTCCAGCAAGGCCTTGGCGGCCACGTCCAGGTCGGTGCGGCCAAAGGCATCGTCCAGCCCGATGCGGGCCGAACGCATGGCCGAGATGTTGTGCAGCAGCGCGCTGATCATCGAGCCGTCGCCGTCGGCGCTGGCATGGGTGCGGGCCTTCAGGTACCAGACCTGCGAGGCTTCGTCGTCACCCGCGAAGCGGTAGGCATCGGCCAGCACCAAGCCGGCGCGGGCCCGGGCGCTGTGGTGGTCCGGCGCGGCCAACTGCAGCGTCTCCCGCAGCTGCCCGGCCATCTGCGTCATGCTGGACTCGTTCCAGCTGCAGCTGGCCAGCCAGGCCGAAGCCAGGGCCTGCATCGCGGTGTCGCCAGCCTCGATGGCCAGTTCGCGGCTGCGGCGGAACTTGTCCTTGGCCTTGGGCGCCAGCGCCTCGAAGTGATCGATCTGCCCGTCGACCAGCCAGACCCAGGCACTGAGTCGGGCCGAGCGCCGCCGCTGGCTCTGGGTGCGCAGGCCGGCGAGCGCAAAGCGGGCGTCGGCCAGCAGGCCGTGGCGGGCCAGCGCGCCGGCGCGCTCGGCCTTCAGACATTCGCGTTGGACAGGGTCGTCGGCGCTGACGATTGCCGCGTCCAGCCGTTCGATCAGACGGGAGGCCATGCGCAGCGCCCCGCCTCAGCCGGTGAGGCGCTCAAGCGCCTCCCGGTACTTGGCGGCCGTGTGCCGCACCACCTCGGCCGGCAGCGCCGGGGCCGGTGCGGTCTTGCCCCAGGGCTTGCCATCCACGGTCGCCTGCTCCAGCCAGTCGCGCACGAACTGCTTGTCGTAGCTCGGCGGGTTGATGCCTTCCTGGTAGCCCTCGACCGGCCAGTAGCGCGACGAGTCGGGCGTCAACACTTCGTCCATCAGCGTCAGTGTGCCGTCGGCGTCCAGGCCGAACTCGAACTTGGTGTCGGCGATGATGATGCCCTTCGTCAGCGCGAAGGCCGCGGCCTCTTCGTAGAGGCGGACCGCCACCGCGCGCATGCTGGCCGCAAGCTCAGCGCCGATCTGCTTTTCCATCTGTGCAAACGAGATGTTCTCGTCGTGCTCGCCCATCTCGGCCTTGGTGGCCGGCGTGAAGATGGGCTGCGGCAGCTTGGAGGCGTTTTTCAGGCCGGCCGGCAGCTTCTCGCCGCAGACCGACTGGCTTTCCTGGTATTCCTTCCAGCCGGAGCCAGCCAGGTAGCCGCGCACCACGGCCTCCACCGGGATGGGTTTCAGGCGCTTGACCAGCATCGCGCGGTCCTTGACCTGCGCCACCTCGTCGGCCGCGACGACCGACTCCGGCGCGTCGCCGGTCAGGTGGTTGGGCACCAGGTGGCCCAGCTTGTCGAACCAGAACAGCGCCATCTGCGTCAGCAGCGCGCCCTTGCCGGGAATCGGCTCGGCCATGATGACGTCGAAGGCCGACAGGCGGTCCGAGGCGATCATCAAAAGCCTGTCCTCGCCGACCGCGTAGTTGTCTCGCACCTTGCCACGGGCCAGCAGAGGAAGGGAATGCAGGGAGCTTTCGTGCAGCGCGTGGTCCATGGAAAATCTCGGGTGAACAGCAGCCGATTGTAAAACCGCCCGCGCGGCATGGGCTCTGCCGGCGGGCGGTTTTGCGAATGCAGCCTAACAGAGGCCGCCGCGCAAGCCTGTCAGTTGACGGTCTGCGCCAGTTCGCCCAAGGCATAGCGGCGGGCCACGTCCACCAGCGGCAAGGCCTTGATCTTGCCGGCCTGGCCTTCGCAGCCGAATTCCAGGTAGCGCTGCCTGCAGATCTTCATCGCGGCCTCGCGCGCCGGCTTCAGCCATTCGCGGGCGTCGAACTTGTCCGGGTTCTCGGCCAGGAACTTGCGCACGGCGCCGGTCATCGCCAGGCGGATGTCGGTGTCGATGTTGATCTTGCGCACGCCAAACTTGATGGCCTCCTGGATCTCCTCGACCGGCACGCCGAAGGTTTCCTTCATCTTGCCGCCGTACTGGTTGATCTGCGCCAGCAGGTCCTGCGGCACCGAGGACGAGCCGTGCATCACCAGGTGGGTGTTCGGAATGCGCTTGTGGATTTCCTTCACGCGGCTGATGGCCAGGATGTCGCCGGTGGGCTTGCGGCTGAACTTGTAGGCGCCGTGGCTGGTGCCGATGGCAATCGCCAGCGCGTCCAGCTGCGTGGCCTTGACGAACACCGCCGCCTCTTCAGGGTCGGTCAGCATCTGGCTGTGGTCCAGCTTGCCTTCGGCGCCGATGCCGTCTTCCTCGCCGGCGTCGCCCGTCTCCAGGTTGCCCAGGCAGCCCAGCTCCCCTTCGACCGTGACGCCGACCTTGTGCGCCATCTCGACCACGCGGCGCGTCACGTCGACGTTGTAGTCGAACGAGGCCGGCGTCTTGCCGTCCTCGCGCAACGAGCCGTCCATCATCACCGAGCCGAAGCCCAGGTCGATCGCGCCCTGGCAGATCGCCGGGCTCTGGCCGTGGTCTTGGTGCATCACCAGCGGGACCTGGGGCCAGGTTTCCACCGCCGCCTGGATCAGGTGCTTGATGAAATGCTCGCCGGCATATTTGCGGGCACCGGCACTGGCTTGCAGGATCACCGGCGCGTTGACTTCGGCCGCGGCCGACATCACCGCCTGCACCTGCTCCAGGTTGTTGACATTGAACGCCGGGATGCCGTAGCCGTTTTCGGCGGCATGGTCCAGCAGCTGGCGCATGGAAACGAGAGGCATGGTCTGCTCCGAGAGAGTGAAAATCTGGTGGGCGGGCCGGCGGCGGGGCTGCTGCCGGCGGCAGCCCTGCACCCTTCGTAACCACGCCGTAACTCGGCAAATTCTAACGACGGGCCGGCCGCCACGCGACTGCTGGACGTGGGGACGGCTCGATGGCGCCAGGGGCAATGCCGGCAAATCCCCGCAATTCCCATGCCTTTCCCCGCCTTTTCCGGCGCTGCCTGTCGGCCCGGCCGGACAAAACTTGAGCCCAACATCGTTCAAGCAGTTTCAAAGGGCGCCTGCGCGCCGGAGAAGTCCCATGGCCCGCACCGATCTCGCTTCCGCCACCACCTGGATCACCTCGCTGGTGCAGCAGCACCCCAGCGGCCTGGCGAAGGCCGTGGCCGCACGCGCCGGCTGCTCTCTGGCCAAGGCGCGCCGGCTGGTGCACCAGCTGACAGAGCTGGGCTGGCTGAAGCGCTCCGGCCCGCTCAACCGGCCGGAGTTCGAGGCCGGCCCCATGCGCCAGATCGTGCAGCGCTATCCACTGCAAGGCCTGGACGAGGACCGCCCATGGGCGCGTGACTTCGCACCGCATTTCTCGCTGCCGGTCCATGTGCGCGAAATGATGCAGCACGCCTTCACCGAGCTGCTGAACAACGCCATCGACCACAGCGAAGGCACGCAGGTCGCCATCTCGCTGCGCCAGACGAACAACCATGCCCAGTTGCTGGTCTCGGACGACGGCCGCGGCCTGTTCGACAAGATCCGCGAAGGCTTCGACATCGAAGACCCGGCCGCCGCGATGCTGGAGCTGAGCAAAGGCAAGCTGACCAGCAGCCCGCAGCGCCACACCGGCCGCGGCCTGTTTTTCACTTCGCGCCTCGCCGATGTGTTCGATTTGCACGCCAATTCGCACGCTTTCCAGCACCGCGAATGGCGCGAATCACACTGGGTGCAGGGCAAGGCCATGCGCCAGAGCGGCAGCGCGATCTACCTGGCGATTGCGCTGGACACCCCGCGCACGCTGGAACAGGTCATGCGCTCGGCCAGCCTGGACGGCGAGAGCTACGGCTTCGAGCGCACCACGCTGCCGCTGCGCCTGCTGACCGGCGAACACGTGTCCCTCGAATCCCGCTCGCAGGCCCGCCGCGTGGCCGCCCGCCTGGGCCAGTTCAAGCTGGCCGAACTGGACTTCAGCGGCGTCGAACGCATCGGCCAAGGCTTCGCCGACGAACTCTTCCGCGTCTTCGCCCGCGACCAGCAGCAAGTCGAACTGCAGATCCGCAACGCCAGCCACAACGTCGCCGCGATGATCGCCGCCGTCCAGGCGAACTGACCAAGAAAGCGGGCAACATCCCCGCTTCAAAGGCGCACCCCAGCAACCGTCACGGCCGCCAAGCGCAGCCGGCGCCGGGCCGCCCCAAGGCGGCTGCGCAACCCGCTTGGGGGGTGGTTTCGCGTACACGCGAGACCGGGTGCCCCAATCACCTGACCATGCAGACTTTCAACATGTTGGTGCCGCCTGGGTGACCCATCGGCTCGCCGCAGGTGATCGCGTAGGTGTCGCCGGGCTTGAGCGCGCCACGGGCGACCAGCAGCCGCTCGGCCTCGGCCAGCGCCAGGTCACGCTCGGTGTGGGTGGGCATCAGGATGGGCAGCACATTGCGGTAAAGCGCCATGCGCGTCTGCGAACCTGCCTTGGTGGTCAGGCCATAGATCGGCACCTTGATGCGGTAGCGGCTCATCCACAGCGCCGTTGAACCGGATTCGGTCAGCGCGATGATGGCTTTGCAGCCGAGGTGGTGCGCAGTGAACAGCGCGCCCATCGCGATCGACTGGTCAATGCGGCCAAAGCGCTTGTTGGTGAAGTCGGCGTCCAGCCGCACATCGTCGGCGCGCTCGGCTTCCAGCGCGATCTGCGCCATCTGCTCCACGGTTTCCACCGGGTAACGGCCGGCAGCGGTCTCGGCGCTGAGCATCACCGCGTCGGTGCCGTCCAGCACGGCATTCGCCACGTCGCTGACCTCGGCGCGCGTGGGCACCGGGTTGACGATCATCGACTCCATCATCTGCGTCGCGGTGATCGCGATCTTGTCCATCTCGCGGGCCATGCGGATCATGCGTTTCTGCAGCGCCGGCACCGCCGCGTTGCCCACCTCGACCGCCAGGTCGCCGCGCGCGACCATGATGCCGTCGCTGGCCTTCAGGATGGCTTCCAGGTGCGGGATGGCTTCGCTGCGCTCGATCTTGGCAATCATCGCCGGCTTGTGGCGCCACGGCTCGCCAGCCACATTGGCCAGCTGGCGCGCCATTTCCATGTCGGTGGCATTTTTCGGAAAGCTGACGGCGAGGTAGTCGCACTGGAAGCTCATCGCGGTCTTGATGTCTTCCATGTCCTTGCCGGTCAGGGCCGGCGCGGTCAGGCCGCCGCCCTGCTTGTTGATGCCCTTGTTGTTCGACAGCTCGCCGCCGATCTTCACCAGCGTGTAGACCTTGTCGCCCTGCACGCGGTCGACCGTCAGCACGATCAGGCCGTCGTTGAGCAGCAGCACGTCGCCGGGCTTCACGTCACGCGGCAGTTCCTTGTAATCCAGGCCCACGCCTTCGATGTCGCCGGGCTCGGTGCGCGAGGCGTCCAGCACAAACGGCATGCCGTTTTCCAGCATGACCTTGCCCTGGGCAAACTTGCCGACGCGGATCTTCGGACCTTGCAGGTCGGCCATCAGCGCGACCGTCTTGCCGACGCGGGCGGCGCATTCACGCACCAGGTTCGCCCGGTCGATGTGGTCTTGCGCCTTGCCGTGGCTGAAGTTCAGCCGCACCACGTCCACGCCAGCCTGCAACAAGCGCTCCAGGACCTCCGCGTCACTGGAAGCTGGGCCAAGGGTGGCGACGATTTTGGTGGCACGGGACATGAAGCGGTCTCCTGAGGGGGGCCTCATTATCCGCAGCCACGGGCGCTTGGCGTTACAAGCGAATTACCAACGCAAAACGGTGAAACCGCAGACCGCCGCCGTGCGGCCGGTCCGCGCCCGTTTCACTTCGCCGCGGCCCGCTGGGCAGCCACGTCGGCCACCGCCAGGGCGGTCATGTTGACCACGCGGCGCATCGTTGCCGAAGGCGTCAGCACATGCACCGGCGCGGCGGCGCCGAGCAGGATCGGGCCGACCGTCACGTTGTGGCCGCCGGTCACCTTCAGCACGTTGAACAGGATGTTCGCGGCGTCGATGTTGGGCATCACCAGCACGTTGGCGCTGCCGCTCAGCGTGCTCTCCGGCAGGATGGCGCTGCGGATGTCCTCGGACAAGGCGGCATCTCCGTGCATCTCGCCATCGCACTCGATCTCGGGCGCGCGCTGCACGAACAGGTCGCGCGCGGCACGCATGCGCCTGGCGCTGGGCCGGGTCGACGAGCCGTACATCGAGTGGCTGAGGAAGGCCAGCTTGGGCGGCAGGCCAAAGCGCTGCACCTCTTCGGCGGCCATCAGCGCGATGTCGCACAGTTCCTCGGCCGATGGCGCCTCGTTGACGAAGGTGTCGGTGATGAACAGCGTGTGCTGGTCCAGCATCAGCGCATTCATCGTCGCCATCGTCGTGATGCCGGGCCGCGGCCCGATCACCGCCTTGACATGCTCGAAGTGGCCATCGAAACGGCCGACCAGGCCGCACAGCATCGCGTCGGCATCGCCGCGGCGCAGCAGCATCGCGCCGATCAAGGTGTTGGAGCGGCGCAGTGCGGCCTTGGCAGCCTCGGGTGACACGCCGTCGCGGCCCATCAGCTTGTGATAGTCCTCCCAGCAGGCGCGGTAGCGCGGGTCATCTTCCGGGTCCACCACCTCGAAGTCCAAGCCGGGCTTCAGGCGCAGCCCGGCACGTTCGATGCGCATCGCGATCACCGCCGGACGCCCGATCAGGATGGGCTTGGCCAGGCCTTCGTCCAGCACCGCCTGCACCGCGCGCAGCACCCGCTCGTCCTCACCTTCGGCATAGACCACGCGTGCCGGCTGCAGCTTGGCTGCGGCGAACACCGGGCGCATGAACATGCCGGTCTGGTAGACGTAGCGGCTCAGCACGTCGCGGTAGGCGTCCATGTCGGTGATGGGCCGGGTGGCCACGCCGGAAGCCTCCGCCGCCTTGGCGACGGCCGGGGCGATGCGCAGGATCAGCCGCGCGTCGAACGGCGTCGGGATCAGGTATTCCGGGCCGAACTTCAGCTCCTTGCCGGCATAGGCCGCGGCCACTTCGTCGGAGGCCTCGGCCTTGGCCAGCGCGGCGATCTCGCGCACGCAGGCCAGCTTCATCTCCTCGGTGATGCGCGTGGCGCCACAGTCCAGCGCGCCGCGGAAGATGTACGGGAAGCAGAGGACGTTGTTGACCTGGTTCGGGTAGTCCGAACGGCCGGTGGCGATGATGCAGTCCGGCCGGGCGGCCTTGGCCAGCTCGGGGCGGATCTCCGGCTCCGGGTTGGCCAGCGCCAGGATGATGGGCTGGCTGCCCATCTTCTTGACCATCTCGGCCGTCAGCACGCCAGCCGTGGAACAGCCGAGGAACACGTCCGCGCCCTCGATGACGTCGCCCAGCGTGCGGGCCAGCGTGACGTGGCAATAACGCTGCTTGGATTCATCGAGCTTGCCGCTGCGCGCGTCCTCTCGCTCGCTCTGGATCACGCCCTTGGAGTCGCAGACGAAGACGTGCTCACGTTTCACGCCCAGGCCGACCATCACGTCCAGGCAGGCAATGGCCGCAGCACCAGCGCCGGAAACCGCCACCTTGACCTCACCGATCTGCTTGCCCACCAGTTCCAGCCCGTTCAGCAGCGCGGCACTGGAGATGATGGCCGTGCCGTGCTGGTCGTCATGGAAGACGGGGATGTTCATGCGCTCGCGCAGCTTCTTCTCGATGTAGAAGCACTCAGGCGCCTTGATGTCTTCCAGGTTCACGCCGCCGAGCGTGGGCTCCATCGCGGCAATGATCTCGACCAGCTTGTCGGGGTCGTTCTCGGCCAGTTCGATGTCGAACACGTCGATGCCGGCGAACTTCTTGAACAGGCAGCCCTTGCCTTCCATCACCGGCTTCGAAGCCAGCGGCCCGATGTTGCCCAGGCCCAGCACTGCCGTGCCATTGGTCACCACGCCGACCAGGTTGGCGCGCGAGGTGTACTCGGCCGCCAGCGAAGGGTCTTGCTCGATCGCCAGGCACGGATAGGCCACGCCGGGCGAATAGGCCAGCGACAGGTCACGCTGGTTCAACAAGGCCTTGGTCGGAGTGACCGCAATCTTGCCGCGCGTCGGGCTGCGGTGATATTCGAGCGCAGCTTCGCGCAGGGCCTGTTCGGCGGGAGACAAGGAAGGCTTGGTCATGGACACTGCAGATGAAGGACAGAAGCGTGGGTGCGCCTGGCCCAACGCCAAGTGCATCCACCCCAATCTATCCCTGCCAAACCCGCCGCCCTAAGGGAAACCCACAATCATGCAAAAAATGCATAACCTCATGTCCACCGTAGGCGGTACTCAGCCTTGCGCGCGCTTGCTCAGGATCTCGAAGGCCGGCAGGGTCTTGCCTTCCAGCACTTCGAGGAAGGCGCCGCCGCCGGTGGAGATGTAGCCCACGTCCTTCTCGATGCCGTACTTGGCGATGGCCGCCAGCGTGTCGCCGCCGCCGGCAATGCTGAAGGCATCGCTCTCGGCAATGGCTCGGGCAATGGTTTCGGTGCCATGCGCAAAAGCGTCGAACTCGAACACGCCGACCGGGCCGTTCCAGACGATGGTGCCGGCGGCCTTCAGTTGCGCAGCCAGCTTGGCCGCAGTCTCGGGGCCGATGTCCAGGATCAGGTCGTCGTCGGCCACATCGGTCGCGGCCTTGACGGTGGCCGGTGCGTCGGCGGCAAAGGTCTTGGCGCAGACCACGTCGGTGGGGATCGGGACCTCGGCGCCGCGCGCCTTCATGGCCTCGATCACCGCCTTCGCCTCGCCCAACAGGTCCGGTTCGACCAGGCTCTTGCCGATCTTCAGGCCGGCGGCCAGCAGGAAGGTGTTGGCAATGCCGCCGCCGACGATCAGGCCGTCGACGTTCTTGGCCAGCGACTGCAGGATGGTCAGCTTGGTCGAGACCTTGGAGCCGGCGACGATGGCCACCAGCGGGCGCTTCGGGTTGGCCAGCGCGAGGTTGATCGCGTCGATCTCGGCCGCCAGCAGCGGGCCCGCGCAGGCGATCTTGGCGAACTGGGCGATGCCGTAAGTCGAGGCCTCGGCGCGGTGTGCGGTGCCGAAGGCGTCGTGCACGAAGATGTCGCACAGCGCGGCCATCTTCTTGGCCAGCACTTCGTCGTTCTTCTTCTCGCCCTTGTTCACGCGGCAGTTTTCCAGCAGCACGACCTGGCCCGGCGCCACGTCCACGCCATCGACCCAGTCGGCCACCAGCTTGACCTCCCGGCCCAACAGCTCGCCCAGGCGCACGGCGACCGGCGCCAGCGAATCCTCGGGCTTGAACTCGCCTTCGGTCGGGCGGCCCAGGTGGCTGGTGACCATCACCGCAGCACCAGCCTTCAGCGCCAGCTCGATGCAAGGCACCGAAGCGCGCACGCGGGTGTCTTCGGTGATGTTGCCCGACTTGTCCTGCGGCACGTTGAGGTCGGCGCGGATGAACACGCGTTGGCCAGAGACTTTGCCCTGGGCCACGAGGTCTGCAAAGCGGATGACGTTCATGGTGGTGTGATGGTTGAAGTGGAGGAAGAAAACAGCGGCGCGGCGCTCACCAGCCCAGCGTGAGGCGCAGCGCCAGCAGCACCACGGTGCCGCAAACGATGGTGCCGAGGATGCCGCGGCGCCACCAGAACCACAGCGCGCCGGCCGCAGCGGCGAACAGCCGCGCGTCGCGCCAATCATGGATGAGATGGCCCTGTGTCATCACTGTTTCCGGCACGACGACGGCCACCAGCGCGGCCAGCGGCGCATGCCGCAGTGCCTCTCGCAGCCACTCAGGAATGGGCACCTCGCGCTCGGGCAGCAGGAAAAAGCCGCGCGTGAGCACGGTGATGGCCGCGAGCCCGACCAGGGCGACCACGGTTTCCCATGCGCTCATGTCTTGTCCTCCGGCGCGGCCATGCGCGCCGGCAGCGCCGGGGCCTTGAAGTGGTCCATCAGCACGCCGATGGCGACTGCAGCGGCGATGGCCGTCACGATGTTGAGCTTGAGCGGCAGCGAATAGGCCGCAACGGCTGCGCAGCCGGCCACCACGGCGGCAATCCAGGTCGCCCGGTCCGACAGCAGCGAACCCACCAGGCCCAGCAACGCCAGCGTGCCGGCAAAGCCCAGCCCCCAGGCGGTGGGAATGGTGTCGGCCAGGAAGATACCCAGCAGCGACAGGATTTGCCAGGCCAGCCAGTTGACGACCGCGCCGCCCCAGAAATACGGCAGTTGCTCTGGCGAGGGCCTGGGCTCCGGGAAGCGCCGCATGAAGCAGACGTAGTTCAGGTCGGCCGTGAAGTAGGCCTGCCACATGCGCTGGCGCCGCGGCAGATGGCCGAAATAAGGCCGCCAGCCGGCGCTGAAGATCACGAAACGCAGGTTCACGCAAATGGCCGTGGCCCAGACGACCCAGATCGGCGCGCCGGAGACGATCAGCGGCAGCGTTGCCAGCTGCGCGCTGCCGGCAAACACCAGCAACGACATCAGCACCGAAAGCGGCACGCCCAGGCCTGTCTTGACCATCGCCACGCCGGTCACCAGCCCCCAGGCCGCGATGCCCAGCGCGATGCCGACCATCTCCCTCGCGCCACGCCGGAATTCAGGATGCCGCCACAACGGCTCGGAAACACTCATGCCGGCATTGTCCTACGGGCCAAGCGGCGGGAGTTTCAGGCGGGCATCGGCGCGCTGCGCCGTTGGCGTGCTTCAGTGCGCGAGCTTTTTCGCTTCCTTTGCATCCTTGCCAGGCCGCAGGTCCTTGCCGTCTTTCCCGGCTTCGCTGGCGGCAGGCTTGCTGTCGTCTGCGGCTGCTTCCTCGCCTTCGGCCGGTTTTGGCTTCTTCTCTTCCGGCTTGATCACCGGCACCACCGGTTCGATCTTGTTTTCACGCATGTAGTCGTCCATCTCGCGCCAGCCGGCGTAGATGGCGGCCTTCTCGGCCTTCTTGTTCAGCGTGTAGCAGTCTTCGATGGCGCGGCCTGCGTGCCGACAAGCCGCGCCAATGGCCTTGCCCTCGGCGGATTTCTTCTCGGCGGTGACCGTGGCGGACTCGATGCCCAGCTGGTCGCAGCCGGCCAGCAGGCTGGCCAGGACAAGGATGGGCAAGAGGATGCGGCGCATCCCTGGTGTATCGGCCCACGGAGCCGCGGGCTTGAGCCCGCGATGGCCGGATCTCGCGCAGGAAAGATGGGCTTCTCAGCGCCCGGCGGCCATGGCGAGCAGGCGCTCGACGCGTTCCTCGGTGGACGGATGGGTAGAGAACAGCCCGCGCAGGCCACCGGCGGAGAGCGGGTTCATGATCATCATCTGAGCGGTTTCCGGGTGGCGTTCGGTGGTTTCCAGCGGCAGGCCCTGCGCTGCGCGGTGGATTTTCTGCAGCGCCGAGGCCAGGGCCTGCGGATCGCCGGAGATCTGCGCACCGCCGCGGTCGGCTTCAAACTCGCGCGAGCGGCTGATGGCCATCTGGATCAGGCTGGCGGCCAGCGGCGCCAGCAGCATCACCAAAATCGAAACGATGGGGTTGACCGGGCGGCCCTCGCTGTCGCGCCCGCCGAACAGCATCGCAAAATTGGCCAGCATGCCGATCGCACCAGCCATGGTCGCGCTGATGGTCGAGATCAGGATGTCGCGGTGTTTCACGTGCGCCAGCTCGTGGGCCATCACGCCGCGCAGTTCGCGCTCGCTGAGCACGCGCAGGATGCCGGTGGTCGCGGCGACCGCGGCGTGTTGCGGGTTGCGGCCGGTGGCAAAGGCGTTGGGCGCGTCTTCCTGGATCAGGTAGACACGCGGCATCGGCAGCTCTGCTCTGGCCGCGAGCTCGCGCACCAGGCGGTAGAACTGCGGCGCGGTGGTTTCGTCGACTTCCTGCGCGTTGTACATGCGCAGGACCATCTTGTCGGAGAACCAGTAGCTGAAGAAATTCATCCCCAGCGCGACGACCAGCGCCAGCACCATGCCTTGCTGGCCGCCCAGCAGCCGGCCAATGGTCATGAACAGCGCGGTGATGGCCGCCATCAGCACGGCGGTCTTCATCAGGTTGAACATGGCAACTTCCTTCCAGCATCGGATGACACACGCCAACACCAGGTGGCGCGACCGGCGCGGCCGATTGACCGCGTCGCTGGATCAGATGGCGGCGGGCAGCCGAAGTTCAACCGCCGCGGCGGTTCACAGCTTCCCAGGCAGCGACAGGGTCTGGCCGACTTGGCCGGGCCGAACCTGCAGCAACGCCGACACCGGCACGCGCTTGCCGCCAGGCCGTTGCACCTGCTGCAGCGCCAGCGCACCGTCGCCGCAGGCGACGACCAACTCGTCGCCCGATGCGGCCAGCACCTGACCAGGTGCTGCACCGGCAGAGGCCGGCCGCAACTCAGCCTGCCAGAGTTTCACGACTTCATCGTCCCAGGCGAAGCTGGCGCCCGGGAAGGGGTCGAAGGCGCGCATGCGGCGTTCGATCAACGCAGCGGGCGAGCGCCAGTCGATGCTGCCCTCGGCCTTGTCGATCTTGTGCGCGTAGGTGATGCCGTCCGCCGGCTGCTGCGTGGCCGGCAACGGCTGCCCGCGCTGCAGGGTTTGCAGCGCCTGCACGATCAGCTTGCCACCCTGGACGGCCAGGCGGTCGTGCAGCGTCGCGGTGCGATCGTCCGGCTGGATGGGTTGCTCGCCGATCAGCAGCATGTCGCCGGTGTCCAGGCCCGCATCCATCTGCATGATGGTGATGCCGGTGCGCGCGTCACCGGCCTCGATGGCGCGGTGAATGGGCGCGGCGCCACGCCAGCGGGGCAGCAGCGAGGCATGGATGTTCAAGCACCCCAGGCGCGGCAAGGCCAGCACCCAGGCTGGCAGGATCAGGCCGTAGGCGGCGACGATCATCACGTCGGGTGCTGCGGCCAGCAAGGCTTCGCGGGCCGCAGCGGCGTCTTCCGGGTACTTGCCGTCCAGCCGCAGGCTGCGCGGCTGGCTGACCGCCAAGCCGTGCTGCAGCGCCAGCGCCTTGACCGGTGAAGCCTGCAGCTTCATGCCGCGGCCGGCCGGGCGGTCCGGCTGGCTCAGCACCAGCGGCACTTCGAAGCCGGCGGCCAGCAAGGCCTGCAGGGCCACGGCGGCGAACTCGGGCGTGCCGGCAAACACCAGTTTCAAGGGCGGCGAGGCCGGGGAGTCCTGAGAAGACGGGGAAACATCCATGCGGATCAATTCCGGCGCGCTCAACGCAATTTGGCGTCGTCGCGCGTCTTTTTCAGCATCTTGGTCTTGATGCGGCCTTGCTTGAGCGGGCTGAGGTATTCGACAAACACCTTGCCGGCCAGGTGATCCATTTCATGCTGCACGCAGACGGACGTCAGGCCCTCTGCGTCGAATTCATAGGGCTGGCCATCCCGGCCCAGCGCACGCACGGTCACGCGGGCATGGCGCGGCACCTCGTCGTAAATCGCAGGCACCGACAGGCAGCCCTCCTCGGCCATGGTCATCTCGTCGCTGAGCTTCAGCAGTTCCGGGTTGATCAGCACCAGTGGCTGGTCGCGGCCCTCGGAGGTGTCCATCACGATCACGCGGCGGTGCACGTCGACCTGGGTCGCGGCCAGGCCGACGCCTTCGGCCTCGTACATCGTGTCCAGCATGTCGTCGACCAGTTGCCGGACTTCGGCGTCCACCGCCAGCACCGGTTCGGCCACCTTGTGCAGGCGGGGATCGGGATATCGAAGAATCGGGAGCAGGGCCATGGTATGGGAATGGATGGAAATCGATCTGTCAGCGGCGCGCAAAGGGAAGCAAGCGCATTCGCCATTGTTGACCCTGCACAACGTGCGGTTTCACAACACAGCTGTTTCAGCCTGTTTCGTTAAACCGATTTCATTGCGGCATCAAGGGTTTAGGGGCAGAATTTGCCGGAGTTTCTAGCATTGCCCGCCGGTGGTCATGCGACGGCAGGCCTCCAGCGCCCGGCCGCCGTCAACCGGAATTGTTGCACTGTCACAAATTTCCGGCTCATCGTCCGGGAGTCTCCATCCATGAGCCGTCTGTCATTCCACTGCCTGCCCCCTTTGTTCTTCGCCCTGGCCGGCTCACTGAGTGCCGCTGGCGCCTTTGCGGTGGACTACCCCATCACGCCAGGCCAGCGCAACACGGCGCAGCAGGTGGCCCAGGCCGGTGTTCCGCTGTCCGAGCTAGTGCCCAATGCGCCTGACAGCTACACCATCAAGAAGGGCGACACGCTCTGGGACATCTCCAAGCTGTTCCTGAAGAGCCCGTGGCGCTGGCCCGAGCTCTGGGGCATGAACATGGCGCAGATCCGCAACCCGCACCTGATCTACCCAGGCCAGGTGCTGTTCCTCGACAAGTCCAACGGCCGCGCGCGGCTGACGCTGGGCCGCCCGGTGGGCAACGAGGAAAAGCTGTCGCCACGTGTGCGTTCCGAGCCGCTGATCACCGATGCGATCTCCTCGGTGCCGATGCACCTGATCGGCCCGTTCCTGAACGACGCGGTGGTCTTCGAGACCAACCAGCTGGAACTGTCGCCGCAAATCGTGGCCACACAGGAAGGCCGCGTGCTGCTCTCGCGCGGCGAAACCGCCTACGTCAAGGGTGACGTGGATGCCGCCCGCAACTGGCAACTGTTCCGCGAACCCAGGCCGCTGGCCGATCCGGAAACCGGCGAGATCCTGGGCTTCGAGGCCCGCCACGTCGGCACCGCAGAGCTGATCGCCAAACCGGACACAAGCGCGATCTCTGCCGCGAATGAGATCGCCCCGTCGGTGTTCCGCATCAACACGCTGCGTGAAGAGGCCAACATCGGCGACCGCCTGGCCCCGCTGCCCCCACGGGACACCAGCCCGTTTGCGCCGCATGCGCCGTCCAACGGCCTGAAGGGCCGCATCATCGGCGTCTACGGCGATGGCCTGAATGCCGGCCAGAACCAGATCGTTTCGCTGAACCGCGGCCTGCGTGACGGCGTCGAGCGCGGTCACGTGCTGGCGCTGTGGCGCGCCGGCACCCGCCGCCCGGACCCGACGGACAAGAGCCAGATGCTGGTGCTGCCGGACGAACGCCACGGCCTGCTGTTCGTGTTCCGCGTCTTCGAGCGCGTGTCCTACGCGCTGATCCTTCAGGTGCAGGACCCCGTGCACGCTGGCGACAAGTTCACCCAGCCCTGAGCCTGCCACGGCAGGCCGCACTGGCCTGCCGCGATGCGCTCGCCCTCAGCGCCGGTTCCGCCCCCATGAGCACCACGACGCTGCCCGAGGCTGAAGCCCGGGCCTGGCTGCTGCTGGTGCACACGCCGGGCGCTGGCGGCGAGTCGGTTCGCCGGCTGCTGGCGGCCTTCGGCTCGCCGCAGGCCGTGCTGGCTGCACCCCGCAATGCCTGGCATGAAGTGGCCGGCGCAGCATGCGCCCAGGCCTTGTCCGCCCCCAACGGCGAGACGCTCGCGCTGGTCGACCGGACGCTGGCCTGGTTGGCCGAGGCGCCAGCCCAGCGTCATTTGCTGACGCTGGGCGACAGGGCTTATCCCGCGCCGCTGCTGCAGACCGTCGATCCGCCCGCCCTGCTGTATGCCGTGGGTGACCTGAACCGGCTGCAATACCCGGCGCTGGCCATCGTGGGCAGCCGGGACGCCACGCCGCATGGCCTGGAACATGCGCGCCGCTTCGCCGACACCGCCAGCAAGGCCGGCATCTGCGTGGTCTCCGGCCTCGCGCTGGGCATTGATGGCGCTGCACACGAAGGCGCGCTGGACGGCATGGGCGGCACCATCGCAGTGGTCGGCACCGGGCTGGACCTGATGTACCCGCGCCGCCACCTGGCGCTGGCGCGCAAGATTGCCGAACAAGGCCTGATCCTCAGCGAGTTTGCGCTGGGCACGCCTTCGCTGCCGGCCAATTTCCCACGCCGCAACCGCATCATTGCCGGGCTGGCCCAGGGCACGCTGGTGGTCGAGGCCACGCTGCATTCCGGCTCGCTGATCACCGCCAAGCTGGCGCTGGATGCCGGCCGCGAAGTCATGGCGCTGCCCGGTGCCATTGGCTCGGCCCAGTCGCGCGGCTGCCATCAGCTGATCAAGGATGGCGCGGCGCTGATCGAGTCGCCGCAGGAATTGCTGGAACT
Organism: Ideonella sp.; assembly: GCF_041287625.1. Classification (GTDB taxonomy): domain Bacteria; phylum Pseudomonadota; class Gammaproteobacteria; order Burkholderiales; family Burkholderiaceae_C; genus Ideonella. The sequence continues at coordinate 16,332 of NZ_JBGGNH010000061.1, read as the reverse complement.
GCTCGGCTGGGCCGCGCCGACACCGCCGCCCGAAGGCAGCCGGCCGCGCGCGCGCCGCGGCAGCGCGCACCCGGTGCGCACCACGGGTGCCGTCGCCTGGAACCCGCAGACGCCCGCCCCCGAGCCGAAAGCCCCGGCCCCAGCGCCGCGTCCCGACAAGGAAGACCCGCTGCTGACCGCCATGGGCCACGAGGCAGCAACGGTGGACGCACTGGTCGCCCGCACAGGCTGGCCCGCCGACCGCCTGCTGGCCAAGCTGCTCGAACTGGAGCTGGACGGCCTGGTCGTGCGCCTGCCCGGAGGGCTGCTACAGCGCCGCACGACGGGCTGAAACACACACCGCGCAGTGCGCCAAACACCCGGCTGACAGGCTGGCTTCTTTGCGCCAGCGTGTCAAACGCAAACGGTTATAGTCAGTTCATGTTCGATGTTCTGGTCTACCTGTACGAAAACTACTGGCGGCCCGATGCCTGCCCGGATCACGACCAGTTGACGCGAAAGTTGTCGGCTGTCGGGTTCGAGTCCGACGAGATCCAGGAAGCCCTGAGCTGGCTGGATGGCTTGGCCGCCACTGCCGACAGCACTCAGAGTGCGCCGCAAAGCCCGCAGAGCCTGCGGGTCTACCTGCCGCGCGAGTTGGACTTGCTGGGCGATGAATCGGTGGGATTCATCAGTTTTCTGGAGTCGGCGGGGGTTTTGCCGCCGCCCATGCGTGAGCGCGTGATCGACCGGGCGACCGCCGTCGGCAGTCCGCTGACGCTGGACGACCTGAAGATCATCGTGCTGATGGTGTTCTGGAGCCAGGGCGAAGAACCCGACGCGCTGATCCTCGACGAACTCTTCGTCGCGCCGGAAGACCGGCTGATCCACTGAACCCCTGCAAAAAGCCCGGTCACCCGGGCTTTTGTGCTTCTGGGGGAACTGGCGCCGCGTGCGCGTCAGACGTTGGCCATCAGGCGCGACGGGTCGGCGCTGAGCTTGCGCAAGGCGTCACGAGTGGCCGAGATGGTCAGCGACTCGTCCTGCACCGGCACCAGCAGGCCCGCCTGCAGGAAAGCTGCCAGCCGTGTCTTCTGGAACAGCACACAACGCCCTTGAGAGCCGACAAACAGCGACAGCTGCTTGTGCATGCCCTGCCACGACAGCCGAACCGTTTCGCGCCGGCCGCGAAGCTCCAGCGTGTAGGCGCTGCCAGGCTGCAGCTGCGCAGCGGCCGCCAGCATCGACGGCCCCGGCATCGAACCGCCCTCCGAGACGATTTCCAGGCCCTCGTTGCGATGGTTGGTCTCGTCCAGCACCCAGGAATCGTCCAGTTCGACATCGTCGTCCGGCATCAGCTCCTCGATGGTCGCCAGTCGCTGCTTCAGGTGCTCCAGCTGCTCCGGGCTGACGGACGTGGCGCGGGCGCTGAACGCCGCGGTCAGCGCCAGGTTCAGCGCCTTGACGGCGTCCTCCTGCTTGCGCGCGTCCAGTCCGGCGGCGTTCATGCCACGGCGGATCACGCCGAGCAGCGGCGGCAGCCTCCGGATGACCTCGGCGCGCTCCTCGCGCGTGGTCTTGGCGCCCGCCGCCCACATCAGGTCGGCCGCGGCGTCGCGCACCGTCTTCACCTCGCCGCTGTGCGGTCCGTGGCGCACGGCCATCGTTGCCAGCACGTCGGCCCAGATGTGGAACAGGAAGTCGCGCACGCCTTCCTGCACCGGCAACTCGTTGAGCATCTTGCGCAACTCGATCGTGTACTGGATCGCCAGTGTCTCGCGCTGCTCGATCTGCTGCGCCAGCGACACGCCGGCCTTGGTCGCATCGTTGCGCTCGCTGAAATAGCGCTCCAGGAATTTCTCGAACTCGCTCAACACAGCCTGGAACACACGCCTGCCGGTGTCGGGGAAGGCCTCGACGACCTGCACCACGCGGCGGATCTCGGCTTCCAGCGGCGTGCCGATGACTTCTGCATCGCCTTCGAAGCCCATCACGCAGGCCCCCAAGCGGTCGATCAGTCGGCGCGCCGGGTGGTCGGCACCGGAGAAGAAATCGGGTTCGGCCAGCGCCACCCGCAGCACCGGCATCTGCAGCCGGGCAAACCAGATGCGCAGCAGCGCCGGAATGCGCTCGTCGGTCAGGATGCTTTGGAACAGCAGCGCCACCAGCTCGACCGTGGCCCGCTCTTCCGGCGTGGCCGCGGCCTGCTTGAGCGTCTGCTGGCGCTCGCGCAACTCGGCCACCAGCTGCGCTGGCGAGGCCAGCAATTCGCCGCTGGGGCCCACACCGCCGGCCGCCTGCTGCGCCTCGACCTGGGCCACCACGCGAATCTGCGCCTGGGCCATGGCCTGCGACAGCTGCTGCGATGGGCCGCGGCCCGGCGCCTGGTCGCGGAACCCAGGCAGGTGGCGTTCAAGGATGTCGCTGAACTGGCCCAGCACGGCTTCGGCGCGCTGCAAGGCGCCGCCGCCGGCCTGGCGGGTCATCATGCGGGTTTCGTCGTCCAGCCCGCCGCTCATGCCGGTGGAGGCGCCCGTGTGGTAACCGGTGCTGTAACCCCCGGCGCCGCCGACAACACCGCTGCCCACGCCACCAGGGCCACCTGGCCCGCCAGGTCCGCTTGCCATGCCTCCGCCGACACCCGGTGTGGTCGCGCCGCCCGGACCGGTGGTCCAGCCGCCCTGCCCGCCCTGTCCTCCGGCCATTTCGCCGCCGGGCCCGCCCTGGCCAGGCGCACCGGCAACGCCGGTGCGATAGCCCGCGGCCTGTGGCCGCATCGACAGGCCAGGCCCGCCTGCGCCACCGCGGGCCGCCGTGCCGCCTTGTTGTTGCCCGCCCTGGACACGCTGGCCGGCGGGCTGCTGGCCGCGCTGGCCGCCGCCTTGCGAAAGCGAAGCCGGCATCACCCGGCTGATGTTCGGGCCCAGTGGCTGCGGCTCGCTCCAGCCGGAACTGCCGGACAGGGTGCTGGGTCCGGCCGTGGTCGACGCTGCACCACTGGTGGTGTCAAGCGGCGTCGGGCTGGTGCTGGTGCCGTCGGAGCGGCGAATGAAGGGGCGCAGGTCGACCCGCGGCAGCACGCCACGTTCGATCAGCCATTGGTTGGTCGCGTGAAAGGCTTTTTCCACGTGCTCGGAACAGGCTTTGTGCAGCACGTTCTCCAGCATGCGCCAACTCTCCAGCGTCAGCCCGGCCTCCAGCCAGGCCTTCAGCATGCCGCGCGCCACGACTTGCGGGCGGAACAAGTCGTCGTCGTCCAGGTCGCTCTGGCCCGAAAGGTCGGTCAGGCGTGCACGCAGGTCGGCAAATTCCCAGGTCGTGCGGTCCAGCACAGCCAGCGTGAGCCGGGAGATCAGGATGTTGCGCTGGATGGTCGCGTCGTCGACCAGTTGCAACCCGCCGCCGCCAGCAAAGGCGCCAGCGAATTCGGCCAGCGTGGTGTGCGGCGCTTCCGGTGACAGCTTGGCGCGCAGCGTGCTCGAAACCAGCGGCAACCACTGGCTGCCATTGCGCATCAGGTCCTGCAGCGTGTCCTGGCGCAGCTGCATCACCGCGCGCTCGGCGGTCTGGTCCAGCAGCACATGCGCCTCGGTGATCGCGGCCTCACGCAGCGGCTGCAAATCCTTCAAGACCTGGTCGGCAAAGAAATGCCGGGCCTGGTCTATCGTGGGTGCGCCGGCAACTGCGTCAGGCATGAATCCGTATCTGTTCGAGTGGGCTTTCCACTCTACACCACCGCCCCGCTGTTCGGATCGTTCGGATCACCTTCCTTGGCCGCCGAGAACTTGATCAGGTCCTCGCGCTTGACACCCAGCCACATCGCGATGGCCGCGGCGACGAACACCGACGAGTAGATGCCAAACAGAATGCCGATGGTCAGCGCAATCGCGAAGAAATGCAGCGTGGGGCCACCGAAGACCAGCATCGACAGCACCATCATTTCGGTACAACCGTGGGTGATGATGGTGCGGCTCATCGTCGAGGTGATGGCGTGGTCGATCACTTCGTGGGTGCTCATCTTGCGGTACTTGCGGAAAGCCTCGCGGATCCGGTCGAAAATCACCACCGATTCATTCACCGAGTAGCCCAGCACCGCCAGCACCGCCGCCAGCACCGAGAGCGAGAACTCCCACTGGAAGAAGGCGAAGAAGCCCAGGATGATGACCACGTCATGCAGGTTGGCGATGATGGCCGCGACCGCGAACTTCCATTCGAAGCGGATCGCGAGGTAGGCCATGATGCCCAGCACCACGAAGATCAGCGCCTTGCCGCCATCCCAGGCCAGCTCTTCGCCGACGGACGGGCCGACGAACTCGGTGCGCGACAGCTTCAGCGGCTCTGCGGTGCCCACCTCGCAAGCCTTGCGGCTCACCTGCTCGCCTTGCGGCGTGGTGTATTGGCGGTCGACCACCTGGCCGGATTCCGCGCGGCACAGCTCGACGAACACATTGCTGGCCATGTCGGCCGCCTTGGTCGTCTTGCTGACCGGCAGGCGGATCATCACGTCATGCGAAGTGCCGAAGTTCTGCACCTGGACTTCGCCAAAGCCCATTTTCTCGACCACCTCGCGGGTGCGGGCCAGGTCGGCCGCCTGGGTGTAGGCCACCTCCAGCACCGTGCCGCCGGTGAACTCGTTGGAGAAGTGCAGGCCGCGCGTGACCAGGAAGAACACGGCGGCGACAAAGGTCAGCGCCGAGATGGCGTTGAACACCAGCGCATGCCGCATGAACGGGATGTCGCGCCGGATACGGAAGAATTCCATGGCAGAACCTCTGGGAAAACGTTGCTTGCAGGGCTGACGCGGGTGCGGGTCAGCTGGCGTCGGACGGCTGGATCTCGGCCGCCGGCGGGGTGCCGCCTGGGCGCCAGACCTGGCCAATGGACACCGACTTCAACTTCTTCTGGCGGCCATACCAGAGGTTCACCAGACCACGCGAGAACATCACCGCGGAGAACATCGAGGTCACGATGCCCAGGCAGTGAACCACCGCGAAGCCGCGCACCGGGCCGGAGCCGAAGGCCAGCAAGGCCACGCCGGCGATCAGCGTGGTGATGTTGGAGTCCAGGATGGTGGCGAACGCGCGCTCGTAGCCCGCGTGGATCGCCGCCTGCGGCGAGCTGCCGTTGCGCAGCTCTTCTCGCACGCGCTCGTTGATCAGCACGTTGGCGTCAATCGCCATGCCCAGCGCCAGCGCAATGGCGGCAATGCCGGGCAGCGTCAGCGTGGCCTGCATCATCGACAGCACCGCCACCAGCATCAGCAGGTTGAAGGCCAGCGCCAGCGTGGAGAACACGCCGAACAGCAGGTAATACAGGCACATGAACACGGCAATCGCCGCGAAGCCGTAGGTCAGGCTGTGGAAGCCCTTGGCGATGTTGTCGGCACCCAGGCTGGGGCCGATGGTGCGTTCCTCGATGATTTCCATCGGCGCGGCCAGCGAGCCGGCGCGCAGCAGCAGCGCGGTGTCGGTGGCTTCCTGGGTCGTCATGCTGCCCGAGATCTGGAAGCTGGCACCCAGCTCGCCGCGGATCACCGGCGCGGTGATGACCTCGCCCTTGCCCTTCTCGAACAGCAGGATGGCCATGCGCTTGCCGACGTTGTCGCGCGAGATGTCGCGCATGATGCGCGTGCCCTTGGCGTCGACCTTCAGGTGCACCGCCGGCTGCTGGTGGTCGTCGAAGCCGGGCTGGGCATCGGCCAGGTTGTCGCCGGTCAGGATGACCTGGCGCTTGACGATCAGCGGGCGACCCCCACGCTCGACGTAACGCTCGGTGCCAAACGGCACCGGCCCGCTGCCGGTGGCCGCCGCAGCGGCTTCGGCGCTGTCGTCGACCATGCGCAGTTCCAGCGTCGCGGTGCGGCCGATGATGTCCTTGGCCTTGGCGGTGTCCTGCACGCCAGGCAGTTGCACGACGACCCGGTCCAGCCCCTGCTGCTGGATCACCGGCTCGGCCACGCCCAGTTCGTTGACCCGGTTGTGCAGCGTGGTGATGTTCTGCTTGAGCGCGGCCTGCTGCACCTTGATGGCCTCGGCGGGCTTGAGCGCGCCGCTGAGCGACAGGTCGCCATTGGCGCCGCCGGCCTGCGGCGTCCACTGCACGTCGGGCAGGCTGTCGCTCAGCAGGCCCAGCGCGGCGGTCCGGGTGGCCTCGTCCCGAAAGTTGACGCTGACCGTGTTGCCGTCGCGGGAGATGCCGGAATGGCGCACGTTCTTGTCGCGCAGCAACGTGCGAATGTCGCCTGTCAGCGATTCGGCCTTCTTGGTCAGCGCCGCCTTCATGTCGACCTGCATCAGGAAGTGCACACCGCCTTGCAGGTCCAGGCCCAGGTTCATCGGCAGCGCATGCAGGCTGGCCAGCCATTGCGGCGAGCGCGAGACCAGGTTCAGCGCGACGATGTACGACGGGTCGCTCGGATCAGCGTTCAGTGCCTTGCCGATCACGTCCTTGCCCCGGAGCTGGGCATCGGTATCGGCCAGGCGCGCGCGCACCGAATTGCCTTCCAGCTGCACGTAGTCGGGCTTCAGCCCGGCGGCGTCCAGCGCCTGCTGCACCCGGCCAACCAGCGAAGCGTCGACCTTGACGACGACCTTGCCGCTGGAAACCTGCACCGCTGGCGACTGGCCGAACAGATTGGGCAGCGTGTAGACCAGGCCGATGACCAGCGCGAACGCCAGCAGCACGTATTTCCACAGAGGGTAGCGATTCATGGGCAGTTCGCGGGCTGGGGCACAGCCCGCGCCATGTGACGACGGCCCGCCAAGGCGGGCCGACCGGGATCAGAAGGCAAAGAAACGAAAACGGCGAACGCCAGCGGCGCAGCTTATTTCATCGAACCCTTGGGCAGCACCTGCACCACGGTGTGGCGCTGCACCTGGACTTCGACGTCCTTGGCGATCTCGACAAACAGAATGCTTTCCGAGACCTTGGTGATGCGGCCCAGCAGTCCGCCGCCGATGATGACTTCGTCGCCCTTGGCCAGGGCTTCGATCATGGCCTTCAGCTCCTTCTGGCGCTTCATTTGCGGCCGGATCATGATGAAGTACATCACCACGAAGATGCCGACCATCGGCAGGAACTGGACCAGACCGGACATGCCGCCAGCGGCCTGGGCAAGGGAAACAGAAGAGATCGACACGTGAATTCCTTGTGGGAGAGTGTGGTCGCCACGAGGCGGCCACGCAAAAAGCCCGCGGCACCGACCAGGGTCTTGCTTGGAGACCCGGAGCGCACGGCAACCGCCGATTGTAGGACCCGCTAGGACCCTTGCCCTGACGACAAGTTCAAGCCCGCCTGGGTGGCCTGCACTGGCTCGTGGACATGGCCTGCATGGGCCGGTCCACCATGCACCGCTCGCAGGTGCCCGCCAGCCTTGTTGCCCTGCCCAGGCGCCGCTTCGCGCGCAGCCGATTCCAGCCCCGTCAGGATGCCGCACTGCGCCGCAGCCGAGGCGCCGCTGCACTGCTCGCGCAAGGCCTTGAGCTGTTTCTCCAGCAGGCGCAGTTCGCGGATGCGCTGGCTGACGTGGCCGATGTGCGCGTCCAGCAGTTGGTTCACGTCATGGCAGTCGCCGCCCGGCGCGTCCTTGAAACGCAGCAGCTGCCGCACCTCGTCCAGCGACATGTCCAGCCCGCGGCAGTGGCGGATGAACTGCAGCCGCGCGAGGTGCTCCGGCAGGTAGATCCGGAAATTGCCCTCGGTGCGCGCTGGCGCCGGCAGCAACCCCTGCCGCTCGTAGTAGCGGATGGTCTCCACCGGCGTGGCAGCCGCCTCGGCCAGAACGCCAATCTTCATCTTCGTGACCTCCAAGCCTGGGTGCGGCGATTCTAGGCAGCCAGGCCGCTTCTCCCTGCTGGCCGCAGCGGCTTGACTCTGGAGTGGCTACAGGATTTCCAATCCAGCCAACGCTCTGGAAACCGCCATGTCCACCCACTCCGTCCGGCCGCACGACCACGACCACGACCATCACGGCCACGCGCCAGCGCCCGCCGCTTCCTGCGGAGGCTGCTGCGCCCACGAAGCCGCGCCTGTGCAAGCAGCCAGCGCCGCGCCGGGCCAGTTGTTGCTGCGCATCCCGGACATGGACTGCCCCGTCGAGGAAAACCAGATCCGCGCGGCGCTGTCCACGTTTGGTGCCATCGAGCAGCTGAAGTTCGACCTGCCAGCGCGGGCGCTGGCAGTCTCAGTTCCGGCCGAGGCCTGGCCCGGCGTGGTCTCGGCCATCGAAGCGGCCGGCTTCGCCACCGAAACCCTGTCCGCCCCGTTGCCGGCCGATACCGGCCGCCAGGGCTTGCGGCGCGAAACCATCCGCCTGATCGCTGCGCTGGTCATCGCCGCCGGCGCCGAAATGCTGGACCTGCTCGCACCCGCCACGCCGATCATGCAGGCGCTGGGCATGGGACTGGCCGCGTTGGCCATCGCGCTGGCGGGCTTCAGCGTGCTGCGCAAGGGCCTGGCCGCGTGGCGCCGGCTGCAGCTGAACATCAGCGCATTGATGACGGTCGCTGTGCTGGGCGCGTTTGCGATTGGCGCCTGGCCCGAAGCGGCGATGGTGATGGCGCTGTATGCACTGGCCGAGCTGATCGAGGCGCGCGCGGTGGATCGTGCCCGTGGCGCGATCCAGAGCCTGATGGCACTCACACCCGAAGAAGCCGAGGTGCGCCAGCCCGATGGCCGCTGGCAACGCCAGGCGCTGGCCCAGGTCGCCATTGGCGCGGTGTTGCGCGTGAAGCCGGGCGAGCGCCTGCCGCTGGACGGCGTGGTGCTCAGTGGCCAGGGGGCGGTGGACCAGGCCGCCATCACCGGCGAAAGCGTGCCGGTGGACAAGGCACCGGGCGACACGGTGTTCGCCGGCACCGTGAACCAGGGCAGCGCGCTGGAAATCCGCAGCACGCAGCCGGCGGGCGACACGCTGCTGGCGCGCATCATCCGTGCGGTCGAACACGCCCAGGGCCAGCGCGCGCCAACCCAGCGCCTGGTCGACCGGCTCGCGGCGGTCTACACGCCCGCCATCTTCGCCATTGCCGCAGCCGTCGCGCTCGGCATGCCACTGCTGCTGGACACACCCTGGCTGCAGGCGGCCTACAAGGCGCTGGTGCTGTTGGTCATCGCCTGCCCATGCGCGCTGGTGATCTCGACGCCGGTCACCGTCGTCAGCGGCTTGGCCGCCGCCGCGCGCCGCGGCATCCTGATCAAGGGCGGCGTGCACCTCGAGCAGGCGCGGCTGCTGCGCAGCGTCGCGCTGGACAAGACCGGCACGCTGACACGGGGCGAGCCCAAGCTGGTCGCGCAGCAGGTGTTTGGCGGCAACGAAGCCGCGGTGCTGGGTTGGGCCCGCAGCCTGGCCGCACGCTCGGACCATCCGGTCTCCCGCGCCATTGCCGCCGGCCTGCCGCAGGCCAGCACGGCCGAAGTGGACGGCTTCAGCGCGGCGCCTGGGTGCGGCGTGCAAGGCATGATCGGCGGCCAGGCGCTGCAACTCGGCAATGCGCGCTGGATGCGCGAGGCCGGCCTGCTGACACCGGCCGTGGAGACCGCGATGCAAGCCCACGAACAGGCCGGCCGCAGCGTGACGCTGCTGGCCGACGCGCAGGCCGTGCGCGCCCTGCTGGCGGTGGCCGACACGGTCAAAGCCCATGCGGCCGAAGCCGTGGCCGAGTTGAAGACGCTGGGCGTGACGCCGGTGATGCTGAGCGGCGACAACGCAGCCACGGCGCAGGCGATTGCCGCCGGCGTCGGCATTCAAGACGTGCGTGCGCCGCTGCTGCCCGAGGACAAGCTGAAGGCCATCGAGGCCTTGCAGGCTCAAGGCCCGGTGGCAATGGTCGGCGATGGCATCAACGACGCGCCGGCGCTGGCCCGCGCCAGCCTGGGCTTTGCGATGGGCGGCGCCGGCACCGACGTGGCCATCGAGGCGGCCGACGTGGTCATCATGAACGACGACCTTCGGCGCGTGCCGGAAATGCTGCGGCTGTCACGCCGCACGCACACGGTGCTGTGGCAGAACATCGCGTTGGCACTGGGCATCAAGGCGGTGTTCCTGGCACTGGCAGTGGCCGGCCAGGCGACCATGTGGATGGCGGTGTTCGCCGACATGGGCGCCAGCCTGCTGGTGGTCGGCAACGGGCTGCGGCTGCTGCGCTTCGGGCGCTGAACGACGTCCTCAGGCCTCGGCCGGCGGCGCATCGGCGCCGTGGCCGGCGTGCCAGTAGGCGGCGGCGCGGATCGCGTGCTTGTCGTGGCCTTTTTCTTCGACCAGCACACGGCGCAGCTCGGCCATCAGCCCACCCTCACCGCCGCCCCACACGTAGCCTTCGCCGGCTGGCAGCGCCCACGCGCGGACGGTAGCCAGACAGGCCTCGGCATCGTCCACCCATCGCACGTCAAGCTGCGCTGCGCTGCCCAGCGTCCGGCGGTCGGCTTCGGGCACTTGGCCGATCACGGTCACGCGGGTGCTGGTTGGCAGTTCTTCAAGGCGGCGGCAGATCGCCGGCAGCGCGGTTTCGTCGCCCACCAGCAGATGCCAGTCGTAGTCCACCGGCACCAGGAAGGAGCCGCGTGGGCCGCCGATGCGCACGTGCTGGCCCACGGTGGCCTGCTCGGCCCACGCGGCGGCCGGGCCGTCGCCATGCAGCGCGAATTCCAGCGTCAGCTCGCCGCGTGCGGCGTCGAAGCGAGGCGTGTAGTCGCGCCGGGCTTCTTCGCCGTTGGCCTGGGCGATAAACAGCTTGATGTGGTCGTCGAAGGCCGGGCTGTTGAAGTCTTCCAGCGGACCCTTGAACACCACGGCGCGCATGTGCGGCGTGATGTCAGAAACACGCACCACCTCCAGCTCGCGGAATTTCAGGTCATGCCGCACACGCTGCACGCGCTTGGCGGACGGATTCGGATCGGCAAGGTCTGCGCTCATGGTCAGGCTGTTCGAATTGATTGACAATGTCATCCATCATGCGCAAATCAATTGACAATGTCAACCAAAAGGCTTTGAGCACCGCGAGCCCGAAAGAGGCCCGCGGCGAAGAGCTGATGGAGCTTGTGCACACCGTGATGCACCAGCTGCGCTCGGCCCAGTACCAGGCGCTGCGCGACAGCGAAGGCCTGTCGGAGCTGACCCACCTGGAGAGCAAGGTGCTGGGATTTTTTGGCCGCCGGCCTGGCAGCACGCAGAGCGACCTGGCGCAGCACAGTGGCCGCGACAAGGCCCAGCTGGCCCGCATGATCAAGGGCCTGCGCGACCGCGGCCTGCTGGCGGCCGAAGCCGATGCGCAGGACCGCCGTCACCAGCACCTGCGCCTGACGCCAGCCGCCGAAGGGCTGATGGAAAGTCTGGACGCGCAAGGCCGCACCATCGGCCGCCAGGCCGTGACCGGGCTGTCGGCCGCCGAGCAGGCTCAGCTGCTGAGCTTGATGCGGCGCGTGCGCGACAACCTGCAGGCCGAGCTCGAAGCGCCGGAATGAAAAAGGCCTGCGCCGGAAACCCGGTGCAGGCCTTTTCTTTGGTTCTTGGTTGCGGGGGCAGGATTTGAACCTGCGACCTTTGGGTTATGAGCCCAACGAGCTACCAGGCTGCTCCACCCCGCGACTGAACTGGAAACAAGCACCGCCTGGTACGGCGCCTGTCGATTTGATTGGCTCCACTGCGTGCCCCCTGAAGGCGGGCCGCGCAGCGAACCAAGATCCTGGAATTTTGGTTGCGGGGGCAGGATTTGAACCTGCGACCTTTGGGTTATGAGCCCAACGAGCTACCAGACTGCTCCACCCCGCGACTGAAGCTAGCATTATGTCATGAATTCGGCGGTACCGCCTAGCGGCGAGGAAATGAGTACACGGGATGCCTCAGTACGCCTCCAACGCGGACGTGAACCTGCCACGCGTGTCAAGCGCGCCGCGCTGGTACTTGCTCCAGTCGGGGAAGGTTGCGGGTTCCCAATAGAAGATGCCGGCGCCCTTGTCGCCAAGGGCACGCAGGTCCTGAATCACGTCCTTGAGCATCGCTTGCGAGACAGCCGGCTGCTGCCAGTTCATCCCTGTCTCAACCACCATCACCGGCTTGCCATAGCGACGCACAGCCTCGCCTAAGCTGCGCCGCAGTTGCTGGTTGTCCCCCATCCAGCGCGCCGGATCAGGATAGTGCGATACCCCAAGCACATCCCAGCGGCCACCCGCAGACTGCACGCCGTCGAGGAACTCGCGCAACACCTCCGCCCGACCTCCCCCGGCCAGGTGCACCACCACCTGAGCCTGCGGATAAACCTCCTTGACGCTGTCGTAGCCCGCGTTGATCAATTTGGCCAGCTCCTCATAGTCGGCCTGCTTGCCTTGCACCTGACCCTTAGGCCAGAGCATGCCGGCGTTGATCTCGTTGCCGACCTGAACCCAATGCACCTGAATTCCCTGCTCCTTCAGCGCCGTGAGCACGCGCCGGGTGTGCTGAGCCACATCTTGGCGCAGTTCGGCCAAACGGTGGTCGGACCACGCAGCCGGCGGCGTCTGGTGATGCAGTCCGGCCCAGGTGTCGCTGTAATGGAAATCGATCATCACGCGCTGGCCCTGCCCCTGGGCGCGCCGCGCCTTGCGCAGTGTGTCCTCCAGGTCACACCATGGCGTCTTGGGCTGGACCCATACCCTCAAGCGGACAGCATTCACGCCCAGGCCCTTGAGCAGCACAAACGGGTCCTCGGGTTTGCCTTGGACGTCTCGAAAAACGCGACCGGCCGCCTCTTGCTCAGTGACCGAGCTGATATCGGCACCGCGGGCGAACTCGACCGCCTGCGCGATCAGGGGCGCCAGCAGACACAGCGTTACAAGGATCCGGCCAAGCCGGCTCAGAGGGTTACGAGTCGTCATGCGGAGCCTCTTCCTGGATTTCACTGGCGATAGCCTGCCACAGCCTACAGATGTCAGAGTCCGGCGCCCGTCAGGGTCCTCAAGAAGGCCGGTGCATCCTGGAAGCCGATGATGCGCGAGGGCGCAAGCTCGCGTCCCTGGCGGTCGAAAAAGATCGTGCCGGGCGGGCCGAACAGCTGGAAGCGCTTGAGCAAGGCCTTGTCGTCTGCGCTGTTGGCCGTCACGTCGGCCTTGAGCAGCAGGGCGCCAGCCAGGCGAGAGCGCACCGCCGCGTCGCTGAAGGTGAAACGCTCCATTTCCTTGCAGGACACGCACCAGTCGGCATAGAAGTCCAGCATCACAGGGCGGCCGGCGGTCTTCAGCGCCTGATCGAGCTCGGCGACGCTGCGAATCGGCTGGAACGGCAAGCCTGCTTCGGCGGGCGGCTCGGCGGCACCAGCCGCACGCCCTGACGCGATGTGGGCCAGTGGCTGCAACGCATCGCGGCCACCCGAGGCTGCGCCGATCAGCAGCAGCACGCCATAAACCAGCGCAGCAGCGCCGGCCGCACGCTGCAGCCAAACCCGTGGCGCAGCGCTGTGCGGGCTGGCGTCGAATGGGCGCAGCATGAAGCCGGTGACCAACAGCAGCGCGGCCCAGCCGACCAGCGCGAGAGCGGGCGGCAGCACCGGTTGCACGATCCACAGCGCGACCGCCAGCAGCAGCAGGCCGAAGAAATGCTTCACCACGTTCATCCAGTTGCCAGAACGCGGCAACCAGGCGCCAGCCGAGGCACCGAGGATCAGCAGCGGCGTGCTCATGCCGACCGCCAGCGCGAACAGCGCGGAGCCGGCGAGCAGCACGTCGTGCGTCTGGCTGAGGAACAGCAAGGTGCCAGCCAGCGGTGCGGTGACACAGGGGCTGACGATCAGTGCTGACAGGCCGCCCATCAGGAAGACGCCCACCAGTTTGCCGCCCGGCAGGCTGCGCGACGCGCCGTCCAGCTTGCCGGCGAGGCTGCTGGGCAGGCGCAGTTCGTACACGTCGAACATGGACAGTGAGAAACCGGCCAGCAGCAGGCCGAAGAGCATCAGCACCCACGGCTTTTGCAGCGCCGCGGCCAGGCCCTCGCCGGCCAACCCCGCCGCCACGCCCAGCGCGGTGTAAATCATCGCCATGCCCAGCGAATAGGCCAGCGCCAGGCCAAAGCCGCGCGCTCGTGAGGTCGCGCCACCGCCAGCAATGATGGAGGACAGGATGGGCAGCATCGGCAGCACGCACGGCGTGAAGGCGAGCAGCAAGCCCATCAGCCAGAAGGCACCCCACACAGCCCACAGCGAACCGCCTTGCAGCAGTGCCTGGACGCGGTTGCCCTCGTTGACCGGCGCCGCAGCGACCGGTGCCGGCGAGGGCGATGCAGTCGACGACGTTGCCGGCGTGGCGGTGGCCGCGGCCTGCAGGTCGATGCCCTTCTTCGCGTCAGGTGCTGCGGAGCTGTTGGCACCGGCAGCATCCGGCACGGCGTCCACATCCGGCACGACCTGCACGCTGCCGTCGCCACCAAAGCCTTTCAGCGCGACTTTCAGCGTCAAGGTTTGCGGCGGGTAGCAGAGACCGGCCTCGGCACAACCTTGGTAGACCACGCGCAGCGTGAACGGGCCGCTGGCTTGCTTGACCGGCAGCTTGACCGAAAGGTCACCGTGGTAAGTCTCGACGTTCTTCTGGAAGGTTTGGTCGAACTTGACCGTGCCCTTGGGCAGATCGGCCTCGCCCAGCGTGGCACCGTCAGCCTCGAACTGGAAATGCTCCCGGTACAGGTAGTAGCCGGAGGTGACCTTGAACAGCAGGCCGACGCTGCGGTCGTCCGCTGCCTGCGCCGAGACGACAAAGGCCTGCGCCGGGTCCAGGAACTCCTGTTCGGCGTGGGCGGGGCGCATCAGGCTGACCAGCAGCAGCGCGAAGCACAGTGCCAGCCAGGGCAGCATGGACAGGTTCAACCAGCGCGGCGCGGCGCGTGCGGCACGGAAGGGCAAAAGCATCGAAGACAACGTCATGGTCGAAGTGTGAGGGCTTCGGCGAAGTGAGGTGCGCGCAGGTGCTTGTGGCATCCGCCCGCCGCGACACAGCGCGGGATCGGCACAGTCGAAAAGCAGGTACATCCTGTGACCGCGCCATGAAAAAAGGCCAGCAGATGCTGGCCCTTGTTCTCAGGACTGGGCGATGTGAACCGCCTGTCGTTGAATGGCTTACGCCGCGGCTTCAGCCGTTTCGGCTTGCGCGTCGGGGCGATCGACCAGTTCGACATAGGCCATCGGCGCGTTGTCGCCAACACGGAAGCCCATCTTCAGGATGCGGGTGTAGCCGCCTGGACGGGTCTGGTAGCGCGGGCCCAGCTCATTGAAGAGCTTGGTGACGATGTCACGGTCGCGCAGGCGGGCGAAGGCCAAGCGACGATTGGCCACGGTGGCTTCCTTGGCCAGCGTGATCAGCGGCTCGACAACGCGGCGCAGTTCCTTGGCCTTGGGCACGGTGGTCTTGATCGCTTCGTGTTCCAGCAGCGAGACGCACATGTTGCGTAGCATGGCTGCACGGTGTTCGCTGGTGCGGTTGAGTTTACGGAGACCGTTACGGTGACGCATGGTGCTTTTCCTTTCCTAGAGTATTGCCAGCAGCCGGATCAGGTACTGCCGGGGGCACCGGTGAGGCCGTCATGACCTCACCATTTCTTCAAAAATGTCAGCGCTTGTCGAGGCCCTGGGGCGGCCAGTTTTCCAGGCGTGCACCCAAGGTGAGGCCGCGCGAAGCCAGCACTTCCTTGATTTCGTTCAAGGACTTGCGGCCCAGGTTCGGCGTCTTCAGCAGCTCGGTTTCGGTGCGCTGGATCAGGTCGCCGATGTAGTAGATGTTCTCGGCCTTCAGGCAGTTCGCCGAACGCACCGTCAGCTCGAGCTCGTCGACCGGGCGCAGCAGGATCGGGTCGAACTGCGTGTTGCGCGGGCTCGGCATGTCGGTCAGCGTGCTGACTTCGCCTTCGAGCTGTGCAAACACCAGCAGCTGCTCGACCAGGATCTTCGCCGACGCACGGATCGCTTCCTCGGGGCTGATCGCACCGTTGGTCACGATCTCCATCACCAGCTTGTCCAGGTCGGTACGCTGCTCGACGCGGGCGCTCTCGACCGTGTAGCTCACGCGCGAGACCGGCGAGAACGACGCGTCGAGGACGATGCGGCCGATCGACTTGGTCGGCTCGTCGCCATAGCGGCGCAGGTTGCCGGGGACGTAGCTGCGGCCCTTCTCGACCTTGATCTGCATGTCGAGCTTGCCGCCCGACGACAGGTGGGCGATCTCGTGCTCGGGGTTGATGATCTCGACGTCGTGCGGCGTCTGGATGTCGCCGGCCGTGACCGGGCCCTCGCCTTCCTTGCGCAGCACGAGCGTCACTTCATCGCGGTTGTGCAGGCGGAACACCACGCCCTTCAGGTTCAGCATGATGTGGACGACGTCTTCCTGCACGCCGTCGATCGCCGA
>NZ_JBGGNH010000060.1:0-30672 GCF_041287625.1 Ideonella sp. | reverse complement strand
GCGGTTCATGTTGTGTGTCTCCTGAGATGTCGGGGCGTTTGGTGTTGTCGCTGCCTGCCCGCATGGCGCAGCGTGCGCATCTTCAGCGAGGGAGGTCCGCGGTTTTGATACTGCCGCTGCCAGTGTCTGTACTTCATTGCGTATAACTGGTCTGGTTTTCCCCAGGTCAGTGGAATTAGATACAGATGAAGGACTCAGTGGCCGCTTTGCCGCATCCAAGGTCAGGCCGCTGCCCTGGCTGCCGCAGCAGGGCAGGCGACAATCCAGCGCATGAAAGCCATCCGCCTGCGCGAAGGAAAAGAACGTTCGCTGCTGCGCCGCCACCCCTGGGTGTTCGCCGGCAGCGTTGAAAAAGGCAAGGCCGACGCGGGCGAGACGGTGCGGGTCGAAAGCCATGACGGCCAGTTCCTGGCCTGGGCCGCATTCAGCCCGCTGTCGCAGATCCGCGTGCGGGCCTGGAGCTTCGACGAGGCAGAGCGCATTGACGCCGCGTTTTTCCAGCGCCGCATCCGCGCCGCGGTGGCCATGCGGGCGCGCCTGGCCGTCGCCAGCAACGGCGTGCGCCTGGTGCACGGCGAGGCCGACGGCCTGCCCGGCCTGGTGGTGGACCGCTACGGCGACATCCTCAGCGCGCAGTTCCTCTCGGCCGGCAGCGAGCGCTGGAAGGCGGTGATTGCCGACGCGCTGCTGGCTGAAACCGCTGCGCTGGGCTGCACCCGGCTGTATGAGCGCTCGGACGTCAGCGTGCGCGAGCTCGAAGGCCTGCCCGAGGTGACCGGCTGGCTGCGCGGCGATGGCGACAGCAGCGTCACGCTGCGCGAGCACGACATTCAGCTCACGCTGGACGTGGCCGAGGGCCACAAGACCGGCTACTACCTGGACCAGCGCGAGAACCGCGCGCTGTTCGCCCGGCTGGTGCGCCAGTTCGGCTGCCAGCGGGTGCTGAACTGCTACAGCTACACGGGCGGCTTCTCCATCGCCGCGCTGGCCGGTGGCGCGGCCGAGGTCACCAGCGTGGACTCCTCCGGCCCTTCGTTGGCCCGCGCCGCCGCCCACGTCGCGCTGAACGGCTTCGACCCGGCCCGCCACACCGCGCTGGACGCCGACGTGAACGCCACGCTGCGCCAGTGCCTGCAAGCGGGCAGGCAGTTCGACGCCATCGTGCTCGACCCACCGAAGTTTGCGCCCACTGCGGCGCATGCCGAGCGCGCCAGCCGCGCCTACAAGGACATCAACCGCCTGGCCTTCAAGCTGCTGGCGCCGGGCGGCCTGCTGCTGACCTTCAGCTGCTCCGGCGGCATCAGCGCCGACCTGTTCCACAAGATCGTCGCCGGCGCCGGCATGGACGCGCCGGCGGACGGCTACCTGCTGCAGCGCCTGGAAGCCGCGCCGGACCATCCCACGACGGTCTGCTTCCCCGAAGGCGAATACCTCAAGGGCCTGGTGATCCTGAAAAAGTAGCGCGCACACCAATTGCCTCGGCATGCGTGCACCGATCAAGCCCCTGCCGGGGGCATTGCTTCTGGCGTGAGGCAGTGCCCGGGCGGGACGCAGACGGTATGGTTTTTCTTCGTGACATTTGCCGCGAGCCACCCCGCCCGTGCCATGCGAAGCACCCGGCGTGAAGGTCCAGCCTGCGGTCTCCAAGGAGCGCGAGGTTTCACAGCATGGACATGGAATTGCTGGACAAGGGTTCGGCCGCTGGGCGGGCCGAGGGCAACGCCGGCTCGCGCGACGCGCTGCAGCGGCTGCTTGAACTGGCCGACGTGCGCCTGGGCGGTGACCGACCCTGGGACATGCGACCGGCGCCCGGCGCCACCGCGCAGTTCGAGCAATTGCCGCAGCGCGTGCTGGCCGAGGGTTCGCTCGGGCTGGGCGAGGCCTACATGGACGGCTGGTGGGTGGCGGACCGGCTGGACCAGCTGTTCGAGCGCCTGCTCAAGGCCCGGCTGGACCAGCGCGTGACGCCCTGGCCGGTGCTGTGGCACGGGCTCAAGGCGAAGCTGCTGAACCTGCAGAACCCGCGCCGTGCCTTCCAGGTCGGCGAGCGGCATTACGACCTGGGCAACGACTTCTACCAAGCCATGCTGGACCAGCGCATGACCTACACCTGTGCCTACTGGGCCGGCAAGCCGCCGGCGGTGGCCGAGCAGCTGGATGCGGCCCAGGAAGCCAAGCTGGACCTGGTTTGCCGCAAGCTGGGGCTGAAGCCTGGCATGCGGGTGCTGGACATCGGCTGCGGCTGGGGCAGCTTCATGAAATTCGCCGCCGAGCGCTACGGCGTGCGCTGCGTGGGCGTCACGGTCTCGGCCGAGCAGGTGGCACTGGGCCGGCAACTGTGCGAAGGCCTGCCCGTCGAATTCCGGCTGCAGGACTACCGCGAACTGAACGAGCGCTTCGACCGCATCGTCTCGTTGGGCATGTTCGAGCACGTGGGTCACAAGAATGCCGCCACCTACATGAGCGTGGCCCGCCGCTGCCTGGCCGAAGACGGGCTGTTCCTGCTGCACACCATCGGCCGCAACGACAGCGGGCATGGCACAGACCCGTGGATCCACCGCTACGTGTTCCCGAATGGCGAGTTGCCCAGCATTGCGCGCATTGGCCGCAGCGCCGAACCTCATTTCGTCGTCGAAGACCTGCACAACTTCGGCGCCGACTACGACCACACGCTGATGTGCTGGTGCCAGCGCTTCGAGGCCGCGTGGCCGCGTTTCGCCGAGCGCCTGGGCGAGCGCTTCCACCGCATGTGGCGCTACTACCTGCTGAGCTGCGCTGGCGCCTTCCGCGCGAGGGACATCCAGCTCTGGCAATGGGTGCTGTCGCCGCGTGGCGTGCCGGGTGGGTACAAGCGCGTGTCGTGAAACTGGCTATCGTTCGGGCATGAGCACTTCATCCCAGGATCCCCACGGCCCGCGCATCGATTGGGCCAGTTTCGAAATCCACGCGCCCGAAGTCATCAAGGCCTTGCGCGCGCTCGGCCAGGCGGTCGACGAAGGCGGGCTGGACAAGTCCTTGACCGAACTGCTGAAGGTGCGCGCCTCGCAGCTCAACGGCTGCGCCTTCTGCCTGCAGTTCCACCTGAACCTGGCCCGCAAGCTGGGCGTGCCCGCGCCCAAGCTGGACCTGGCCGCCACCTGGCACGAAGCCGGCAGCGTCTACACCGCCCGCGAACGCGCCGCGCTGCAATGGACCGAAGCGTTGACGCTGATGGCCGGCCAGCCCATCACCGACACGGCCTACGCCGAGCTGCAATCGCAGTTCAGCGAGAAGGAGATTGCACTGCTGACGACCTCCATCGGCGCGATCAACGCCTGGAACCGCATCGCCGGCAGCCTGCAGTTCACGCCGCCGATCCCGAAGGCAGCGGCCTGATCAGGCTGGCGAGGGGGCTGGCATCCGCGGGTCGAACTTCGCCCGCTTCACCGCGAAAAAGCTCTTCACGTTGCGCACGTTGGCGTCCTGCGTGAACAGCGCCTGGGTCAGCGCCAGGAAGGCCGGCATGTCGGCGGCCCAGGTCACCAGCACGAAGTCCGGCCCGGGCGAGACGCGCCAGCATTGCTGAAGCACGCTCGCCGCGCCGCCGTCAAACGCCAGTGCGCGCGACTCGAAAGCGTCCAGGTGCTCGACGCCCTGGCGGTCCAGCGTCACCTCGCAAATGGCCTGCAGCCCGCGGCCGGCGAAGGCGGGGGCCAGCAGCGCGGTGAAGCGCTCGATCACGCGCATCTCGCGCAGCCGCTTGATGCGGCGCAGCGCGGTGGCCGGCGATACATGCGCGGCCTCGGCCAGCGCCTGGTTGGTGAGGCTGGCGTCGGCCTGCAGCAGGTCCAGCAGGCGCCAGTCGATGGCGTCCAGTGTGGCGGAAAAGTTCTCTGATGTGCTCACTTTGAAATATTCGGCCATCGTAAATCAGTGATGACCGAATATTTCACATTGGCATGAATCCGGCAAGCTTATGTTGCGCAGGGAGGCCTACGATTCGTCTCGTTCCCTCACAGAAAGCGAGCACCCCATGTGCGGCATCGTCGGCGCAGTCAGTCACCACAACATCGTCCCCGTCCTCGTGCAAGGCTTGCAACGGCTGGAGTACCGCGGTTATGACTCCTGCGGCGTGGCGGTCTACCAGGATGGTGAGCTGCGCCGCACCCGCTCGACGGCCCGCGTGGCTGAGCTGCAGCAGCAGATTGACGCCGACGGCGTGGCCAGCGGCACCGGCATCGCCCACACCCGCTGGGCCACGCACGGCGCGCCGGTGGTGCACAACGCGCACCCGCACTTCTCCAGCGGCAAGATTGCGCTGGTCCACAACGGCATCATCGAAAACCACGAGCAGCTGCGCGACGAGCTGAAGGCCAAGGGCTACGCCTTCGAGAGCCAGACCGACACCGAGGTCATCGCCCACCTGGTGCACCACCTCTACGACGGCGACCTGTTCGACGCCGTGCAGCGCGCCGTGCTGCGCCTGAAGGGCGCCTACGCCATCGCCGTCTTCTGCCGCGACGAGCCGCAGCGCGTGGTCGGCGCCCGCGAAGGCTCGCCGATGATCCTGGGCCTCGGCCTTGAGTCCAGCGGCGGCGCCAACTTCCTGGCGTCCGACGCAATGGCGCTGGCGGGGGTCACCGACCGCATCGTCTACCTCGAAGAGGGTGACGTGGTCGACATCCAGATTGGCAAGCACTGGATCGTCGCCAGGGACGAACATGGCCAGTTCCGCCCTGTGCAGCGCGAAGTGCGCATCGTGCAGGCCCACACTGGCGCCGCCGAACTGGGCCCGTACCGCCACTACATGCAGAAGGAAATCTTCGAGCAGCCGCGCGCGATTGCGGACACGCTGGAAGGCGTGGCCGGCATCACGCCCGAGCTTTTTGGGGACGGCGCGTACAAGGTCTTCAAGGAAGTGGACCGCGTGCTCATCCTCGCCTGCGGCACCAGCTACTACTCGGGCTCCACCGCCAAGTACTGGCTCGAAAGCATCGCCAAGATTCCCACCAGCGTCGAGATCGCCAGCGAATACCGCTACCGCGACAGCGTGCCGGACCCGCGCACCCTCGTCGTCACCATCAGCCAGAGCGGCGAGACGGCAGACACGCTGGCCGCGCTGAAGCACGCCCGCGCGCTCGGCATGCCGCACACGCTGACCATCTGCAACGTGGCCACCAGCGCGATGGTGCGCGAATGCAAGCTGGCCTACATCACGCGTGCCGGCGTGGAAGTGGGCGTGGCCAGCACCAAGGCCTTCACCACCCAGCTCGCCGGCCTGTTCCTGCTGACGCTGGCGCTCGCCCAAGTGCGCGGCCACCTGAGCGACGAACAGGAAGCCGCCCACCTGAAGGCCATGCGCCACCTGCCCGCCGCGCTGCAGGCCGTGCTGGCGCTGGAGCCGCAGGTGGTGGCCTGGGCCGAAGCCTTCGCCCGCAAGGAAAACGCACTCTTCCTCGGCCGCGGCTTGCACTACCCCATCGCCCTCGAAGGCGCGCTGAAGCTCAAGGAGATCAGCTACATCCACGCAGAGGCCTACCACGCAGGCGAGCTCAAACACGGCCCGCTGGCGCTGGTCACCTCCGAAATGCCGGTGGTCACGGTGGCGCCGAACGACGCGCTGCTGGAGAAGCTCAAGAGCAACCTGCAGGAAGTCCGCGCCCGCGGCGGCCAGCTCTACGTCTTCGCCGACGCCGACACCCGCATCACCAACGCCGAAGGCCTGCACGTCATCCGCATGCCCGAACACTACGGCGCACTGTCCCCGATCCTGCACGTGGTGCCGCTGCAGCTGCTGGCGTATCACACGGCGGTGGCGCGGGGGACGGACGTGGACAAGCCGCGCAACCTGGCCAAGAGCGTGACGGTGGAGTGAGTTGCCTCTGGAGGCCGGCAATTGACGCGCTGGACCTTCGCCGGCCTGCTTTCGCCGATGCGGCTTCTCAGCCGCACGCCATGCGGCAATCCGGTGACGCCGCAAGTGGCGCGGGCTGACCGGTAGACTGTGCTTGCCGCCGAACTTGCACGTGTGACACGCCGGGCAGCGTCGCGCCGGCATGGAATGGACACGATGGCCTCTCGAACTCTCCAGCCGCCGAAGCGGCCCGTCAAGACGTCCCTGCGTGGCCGGCGCGCCGGGGTGGTCAAGGCGCCGCCCCAGGGGGCGGAGGCCCAGCGATACAGGGCGCTCTTTGAAGCCAACCCTCTGCCGATGTGGGTCTATGACCTGCGGACGCTGAGCTTCCTCGATGTCAACGAGGTGGCTTGCCAGAAGTACGGCTACACGCGGGACGAGTTCCTGGCGATGACCATCCGCGACATCCGGCCGCCGGAAGACGTGCTCGCGGTGGAGCACTCGGTTCGGCTCACGCCGGCCGAGGTCTTCAACAGCGGTGTGTGGCGCCACCGGCTCAGGGATGGGCGGCTGATCTATGTCGAGATCACGTCGCATGAGCTGGTGTACGCAGGCCGCACCGCCCGCTTCGTGGCGCCGCTGGATGTGACGCTGCGGGTGCAGGCGGAGGCTGCCTTGCGCGAGCGGGAGGCCGGGCTGCGCCGAGCCCAGGTCATGGCCAGGCTCAGCCACGTCGTGACAGGCCCCGAGGGTGCCTTCGAGCGATGGTCCGACACCTTGCCGGTGTTGGCCGGTTGCATCGACCCGGACATGCCCCGCACGACGCGCGACTGGATGAATCGCCTGGTGCATGCCGACGACCGTGCCGCCTACCGCAGTGCCAGCCTCGAGGCGGCGCGCACCCGCGCCAAGGTCGAGCTGGAATACCGCCTGGTGCGCGCCGATGGTGAAGTCGTGCAGGTGGCGCAGGTCATCGAACCGCTCGAGGATGCGGCCGAGGTGGGCGGCGGCCTGCGCTGGTTCAGCACCTTGCAGGACGTGACCGTGCAGAAGGCCGTCGAAGCCGCGATGCGTGGCCTCAATGAGCAACTGGAAGCCCGGGTGGCCGTGCGCACCGCGCAGCTGGAGGCGTCCAACCGCGAGTTGGTGGCCGCCACCCGCACGGCCCAACGCGCCAACCAGGCCAAAAGCGAGTTCCTGAGTCGCATGAGCCATGAGCTGCGCACGCCGCTGAACGCCATCATGGGTTTTTCGCAGCTGCTGGCGCTGCCCAACCATGGCTTCCCGCCCGATCGCCAGGCCGTCTTCAATGCCCACATCCACAAGGCGGGCGAGCACCTGCTGACGCTGGTCAGCGAACTGCTCAACCTGGCGCAGATCGAGGCCGGCAAGCTGCAACTCGACCTGCAGAGCCTGCCGCTTGGCGAGCTGCTCGCCGAGTGCCAGGTCATGGTCATGCCGCAGGCCCAGGCACGCGGCCTGCGCACGCATTTCGAGCTGCCGGCGGCGACGCTCGCCGTGGTGGCGGACCGCACGCGGCTCAAGCAGGTGCTGCTGAACCTGTTGTCCAACGCCATCAAGTACAACCGGCCCGGTGGCGCGCTGGATGTGCGGGTGCGGCCCTCGGGGGCCGAGCACGTTCGCATCGACGTGCGGGACGGCGGGCCGGGGCTGCAGCCGGAGCAGGTCACCCAGCTGTTCGAGGCCTTCAATCGCCTGGGCCGTTCCAGCCAGGGGCCGGACGCGGTGGAGGGCACCGGGCTGGGCCTGGTCGTCACCCGGCACCTTGTGGAGCTGATGGGCGGCCGCATCGGCGTGGACAGCCAGCCCGGCGTGGGCAGCTGCTTCTGGTTCGAACTGGCGGGCAGCGCGGTCGCGCCTCGCGCCCCGGCGCCGAACTCCGCCGCCGCTCCGGCCAGCGCGCAGCCCGGCATGCGGCCCGAACGCACCGTGCTGCTGGTGGAAGACGACCTGCCCAGCCAGGGCCTGGTGCGGGCGCTGCTTGAACACAGGCCAGACCTGCGGCTCATCACCGCCAGCAACGGGCGCGAAGGCGTGGCGCTGGCACTGGCCCATGCGCCGCAGGTCATCCTGATGGACAACCGCATGCCCGAACTGACCGGCCGCGAAGCGTTGCAGCAGCTGGCGGGCGACCCGCGCACCGCTCACATTCCGGTGATCGCGATCAGCGCGGGTTCCGAAGCCATGCCCACGTTCGACGGCGAGCCGGTCCACTGGTTCCGCCGCATCGCCAAGCCCTTCCACCAAGGCGACCTGCTCGCCGCGATCGACGACGCCATCCTGCGTGGCGACGCCTGAACCGCCGGCCCTGCGACGGAACGCCAGGGCCCATCGCTGCCGCCGGCCATTGCGCCACCCTCGCGCCATGGCCCTCGAACCCGGACGCTGTTTCGGTCACGCGACACCGCCGCGCCCTGGCACGCTGCCCGACCTGACGCTGCGCCGCGGCACCGCGACCTTGCAGTGGCAGCTCAGGCCGGAGAAGCTGCTGCTGGGCGGCTGAGCGGTTTGGCGCCACCGGCTTTGCGAGCCCCCATCGGTGGACGCAGATCACGCCACGTTGCGCTTCCCGGCCGATGCAATGCGGCGAATTCAAATGGTTTACTTCAGCGACTCGATCAGGTCGATGTAGGCCTGCATCGCCTGCTCGGGCGTCTGGCCCTTGAGGCCGTTCCAGGCGTCCCACTTGGCGCGGCCGACGAAGTCGGTCATGCCGGGGCGCTCGCTGTCCACGTCGCCAGTGCTGGCCTGCTTGTACAGCGCGTAGATCTTCAGCAGCGTCATGTTGTCCGGCTTTTCCGGCAGCTGCTTGCTCTCTGCCACCGCGGTTTCGAATTCGGTCTTGAGATCGGACATCGGAGTTCTCCTTTTTGGCTGGCTTGCCCGCGACTTTTCGCAGGCTTGTGACGCGCCGGATCTTAACGACGCGGCCCTGCCGCGCCGGTGACCGAAGCGGCCAAAATCGGGGCCGTGCGGTATGCACAAAAGCCGGCGCCCTGCCGGACCCGGGCCTTTGCTGCGGCTCCCTACAATCGCGCCCCATGCCAGCTGTCTCCTTCCAGGGCGTCGCGAAGACCTACCAAGGCGCCCGCGGTGCATTTCGTGCGCTTGACGGGGTGTCCTTCGACATTGCGCAAGGCGAATTCTTCGGCTTGCTGGGGCCCAACGGCGCCGGCAAGACCACCTTGATCAGCATCCTCGCCGGGCTGGCTCGCGCCACCGAAGGCCGGGTCAAGGTCATGGGCCATGACGTGGTCGACGACTACGCACGCGCTCGCCGGGCACTGGGCATCGTGCCGCAGGAGCTGGTGTTCGACCCGTTTTTCTCGGTGCGCGAATGCCTGCGCATCCAGAGCGGCTACTTCGGCGTGAAGGACAACGACGACTGGATCGACGAGCTGCTCGCCGGCCTGGGCTTGGCCGACAAGGCCCACGCCAACATGCGCCAGCTCTCCGGCGGCATGAAGCGCCGGGTGCTGGTGGCGCAGGCGCTGGTGCATCGGCCGCCGGTCATCGTGCTGGACGAGCCGACCGCTGGCGTCGACGTCGAGCTGCGCCAGACGCTGTGGCATTTCGTCGCCCAGCTGAACCGCGAAGGCGCCACGGTGCTGCTGACCACGCATTACCTTGAAGAAGCCGAGGCGCTGTGCCACCGCATCGGCATGCTGAAGAGCGGCCGGCTGGTGGCGCTGGAGCGCACCACCGACCTGCTGGCCGCCACGGCCGTCAGCATGCTGCGCTTCAAGACCGATGACGCGCTGCCGGCCGACCTGGCTGCGCAGGCGCGTGTGACCGGCCGCATCGCGCAGATCGCCGCGCGCGACGCGAGCGAAGTGGAAACCGTGCTGGCCCGGCTGCGCGCCGCCGGCGTGCGGGTGGAAGACCTGGAGATCGGTCGTGCCGACCTGGAAGACGTGTTCCTGAACATCATGAAAACCGATGCCGTCCCGGCCTCGCAGGCGCTGAAGGTGGCCGTATGAAGCCGGTCGACACCTCGCCGCCGCCGCCTCATGTGCTGGACGGCACCGGCACGCTGTTCCGCAAGGAAGTGCTGCGCTTCTGGAAAGTCGCCTTCCAGACGGTGGGCGCGCCGGTGCTGACCGCCGTGCTGTACCTGCTGATCTTCGGCCATGCGCTGCAGGACCATGTGCTGGTCTACGGCCGCGTCGGCTACACCGCGTTCCTGATCCCCGGCCTGGTGATGATGAGCGTGTTACAGAACGCCTTTGCGAACACCTCCTCCAGCCTGATCCAGAGCAAGATTTCCGGCAACCTGGTGTTCCTGCTGGTCAGCCCGCTGTCGCACTGGGCCTGGTTCATCGCCTACGTCGGCGCGTCCATCGTGCGCGGCCTGGCCGTGGGCCTGGGCGTGCTGGTGGTCACGGTGTGGTTCTCGCCGCCGGGGCTGGTCAACGGGCTGTGGGTGCTGGTGTTCGCTGTGCTGGGCGCCGCGCTGATGGGTGCGCTGGGGCTGATCGCCGGGCTGTGGGCCGAGAAGTTCGACCAGATGGCGGCCTTCCAGAACTTCCTGGTGATGCCGATGACCATGCTGGCCGGGGTTTTCTACTCGGTGCAGTCGCTGCCCAGCGTATGGCTGGTGATCAGCCACTTCAACCCGTTTTTCTACATGATCGACGGCTTCCGCCACGGCTTCTTCGGCGTCAGCGACGTGTCGCCGTGGATCAGCCTGGCCGTGGTGGGCGGCGCGTTCATTGCGGTTTCGGCACTGACGCTTCGACTGCTGAAGTCTGGCTACAAGCTCCGCAACTGAACCGTGTTGATCCCGCCTCGGCGATAATCGCGCCCATCATGGCCAATCCCACCCCCGCCCAGTTGCACGCGTACATCGCCGCCGGTCTCGGCTGCGAGCACCTGGAAGTGCAGGGCGACGGCCAGCACTTCTACGCCACCATCGTGTCCGCCGAATTCGACGGACTGCCCCGCGTGCGCCGCCACCAGCGTGTGTATGCGGCGCTGGGGGATCGCATGCGGGCGGAGATCCACGCCCTGTCGATGAAGACCCTGACCCCCGCCGAATGGGCCGCACAAGGCCCCGAAGCCGGGCTGCAAGCGCCCGCCGAGCACCGCCATTGAACCTGCCCGCGGGCCAGCTGGCCGCGGGCAGACGTTGGTGGCGTCGCGAAGGCGATGTGGCCGGTCTGCCCCAGCAGCGTGCCCGCCTCACGAGAACCACCATCATGGACAAACTTCTGATCCGCGGCGGCCGCCGCCTGCAGGGCGAGGTGCTGATCTCCGGCGCCAAGAATGCCGCGCTGCCCGAACTGTGCGCCGCGCTGCTGTCGCCTGAGCCGGTGCTGCTGACCAACGTGCCCAAGCTGCAGGACGTGGCCACCACGCTGAAGGTGCTGCGCCAGCTGGGCGCCACCGCCGAGCGTTCGGACACCGCGACCGACCAGGTGCGCATCGACGCCAGCCAGATCACCACCACCGTCGCGCCCTATGAGCTGGTGAAGACCATGCGCGCGTCCATCCTGGTGCTGGGCCCGCTGCTGGCGCGCTTCGGTACGGCCACCGTGTCCCTGCCCGGCGGCTGCGCCATCGGCTCGCGGCCGGTGGACCAGCACATCAAGGGCCTGCAGGCGATGGGCGCCGAGATCGTCGTCGAGCACGGTGACATCAAGGCCCAGGCCCCATTGAATGCGGCTGGCCAGCGCCGGCTGCGCGGTGCCCGCATCACGACCGACATGGTCACCGTGACCGGCACCGAAAACCTGCTGATGGCCGCGGTGCTGGCCGAGGGTGAAACGGTGCTGGAAAACGCCGCGCAGGAGCCTGAGATCCCCGACCTGGCCGAGATGCTGATCGCCATGGGCGCGAAGATCGAAGGCCACGGCAGCGCGCGCATCGTGATCCAGGGCGTGGAGAAGCTGCATGCGCCGATGGTCAACGGCGTGCTTGGCCACCGCATCATCCCGGACCGCATCGAGGCCGGCACCTTCCTCTGCGCCGTGGCCGCCACCGGTGGGGACGTGACGCTGAAGAGCGCCCGTGCCGACCACCTGGGCGCAGTGATCGACAAGCTGCGCGAAGCCGGCGCCACCATCAGCGCGGGTGCTGACTGGATCCGCGTGCAGGCCGACGCACGGCCCAAGGCCGTGAGCTTCCGCACCAGCGAGTACCCAGCCTTCCCGACCGACATGCAGGCCCAGTTCATGGCAGTGAACTGCGTGGCCGATGGCGCCGCGAAGATCAGCGAGACCATCTTCGAGAACCGCTTCATGCACGTCAACGAGCTGGTCCGCCTGGGCGCGAAGATCACCGTCGACGGCCACACCGCGATGGTCACCGGTGTCCAGCGCCTGTCCGGCGCCACCGTGATGGAGACCGACCTGCGCGCCTCGGCCAGCCTGGTCATCGCCGGCCTGCTGGCCGAGGGCGACACCACGGTGGACCGCATCTACCACCTGGACCGCGGCTACGACCGCATGGAAGCCAAGCTGCGCGGCATCGGCGCCGACATTGAAAGAGTGTCCTGACATGCTGACCCTCGCACTCTCCAAGGGCCGCATCTTCGAAGAGACGCTGCCGCTGCTGGCGGCGGCTGGCATCCGCGTCACCGAAGACCCGGAAAAAAGCCGCAAGCTGATCCTGCCGACCAATCGCGACGACGTGCGCGTGGTGCTGGTGCGCGCCACCGACGTGCCGACCTACGTGCAGTACGGCGGCGCCGACCTGGGCGTGGCCGGCAAGGACGTGCTGCTGGAGCATGGCGGCGAAGGCCTGTACCAGCCGCTGGACCTGAACATCGCCAAGTGCCGCATGAGCGTGGCGGTGCGCGATGACTTCGACTACGCCAGTGCGGTGAAACAGGGCTCGCGCATCCGCGTGGCCACCAAGTACACCGAGGTCGCCCGCCAGCACTTTGCCGACAAGGGCGTGCACGTGGACCTCATCAAGCTCTACGGCTCGATGGAGCTCGCGCCGCTGACCGGGCTGGCCGATGCCATCGTCGACCTGGTCTCGACCGGCTCGACGCTGAAGGCCAACCACCTGGTCGAGGTCGAACGCATCATGGAGATTTCGTCGCGCCTGGTCGTCAACCAGGCCGCGCTGAAGCTCAAGCGCGACCTGCTGCGCCCGCTGATCGACACCTTCGCCGCTGCCATTCCAGCTTGAATTCGCCATGCCCGCCCTGAACCTGCGCCCGCTCGCCACCACCGCCGCCGACTTCGAAACCGAGTTCGCCCGGCTGCGCCATTGGTCGGCCGATGCGGATGCGGCCATCGAGCAGCGCGTGGCCGAGATCCTGGCGGACGTGCAGCAGCGTGGCGACGCCGCGGTGCTCGAATACACCGCGCGCTTCGACGGCGTGCAGGCCGAATCGGTCGCCGCGCTGGAGCTGACGCGCGAAGAGCTGAAAGCCGCGTTCGAGGCCATCACGCCTGCGCAGCGCAGCGCGCTGCAGGCCGCTGCCGAGCGTGTGCGCAGCTACCACGAGCGCCAGCTGCAGGCCTCCGGCCAGAGCTGGCAGTACCGCGATGAAGACGGCACGCTGCTGGGCCAGAAGGTCACGCCGCTGGACCGCGTGGGCATCTATGTGCCGGGCGGCAAGGCGGCCTATCCGTCCTCGGTGCTGATGAACGCGATTCCGGCCCATGTGGCCAGCGTCGGCGAAATCATCATGGTCGTGCCCACGCCAAGAGGTGAAAAGAACCCGCTGGTGCTGGCTGCCGCCTACGTGGCCGGCGTGCACCGCGTGTTCACTGTCGGTGGTGCGCAAGCCGTGGCCGCGTTGGCCTACGGCACCGCGACGATTCCTGGCGTCGACAAGGTCACCGGCCCCGGCAACGCCTATGTGGCCAGTGCCAAGCGCCGCGTTTTCGGCCAGGTCGGCATCGACATGATCGCCGGTCCCAGCGAGATCCTGGTGCTGGCCGATGGCACGACGCCGGCCGACTGGGTCGCGATGGACCTGTTCAGCCAGGCCGAGCACGACGAACTGGCGCAGAGCATCCTGCTGTGTCCGGACGCCGGCTACCTGGACCAGGTGCGCGCCGCCATCGAGCGCTTGTTGCCCGAAATGCCGCGCCAGGCCGTGATCCGCGCCAGCCTCGAAGGCCGCGGTGCGCTGATCCACACCCGCTCGATGGAAGAAGCCTGCGAGATCAGCAACCGCATCGCGCCCGAGCACCTGGAAGTCTCCAGCGCCGACCCGCACCGCTGGGAACCGCTGCTCCGGCACGCCGGCGCCATCTTCCTCGGCGCCTTCACCAGCGAAAGCCTGGGCGACTACTGCGCCGGCCCCAACCACGTGCTGCCCACGGCCGGTACCGCCCGCTTCTCGTCCCCGCTCGGCACCTACGACTTCCAGAAGCGCAGCAGCCTGATCGAGGTCAGCGAGCAGAGCGCGCAGGTGCTGGGGGTGATTGCGGCTGAGCTGGCGTATGGCGAAGGCCTGCAGGGCCATGCGCGGGCGGCTGAGATGCGGCTGATCAAGCGCTGATCTGCGCGCGGGCGGTTCAGGCGGCCCAGTTCTCCAGCGCCAGGCCTTCGATGCGCTCGAACTCGCGCAGGTTGTTGGTCACCAGCGTGGCCTTTTCGCTGAGTGCGTGACAGGCGATCCACAGGTCATTGGCACCAATCGGCGTGCCGGCCGTCTTCAGTCGCAAGGCCTGGGTTGCGTAGTGTTCGCACAGGCCGGACTGCAGGCCGAGCAGCACCGGCACTTCCCGCGCCAGGGCATCCAGCCGCTGGCGCACCTCAGCCGCGCGTGTGCTGCCTGCGGCCCCCTTGAGCAATTCGGCCCAGGTGACGAAGGACATGCACAGGCTGTCGTTGCTCGCGAGGGCATTGACCCGTTCCACCACCGACGCCGGCTTGTGCTTGATCAAGTAGATCAGGATGTTGGTGTCCAGCATGTAGCGGGTCACAGTGGCTCCCGCTCCTGCACGGGTTGCGGTGTGTCGTCCGCCAGCGCTGCGACAAGGGCATCTGCCATGTCGGCGTCGAAGCCATCGAGCGCGCGCAGCAAGGCCTGACCTCGCGCTTCAGGCAGCGGATGGATCAGCAGGTCGCCATTGGCGGTACGGGTGATTTCCACGCGTTGCGTGTCCAGCCGGAATTCCTGCGGGATGCGCACCGCCTGGCTGTTGCCATTCATGAAGACGCGGCTGGCCAAGGTGCTCATGATGTTTGTGTGTACAGGGATGTGTGTATTCTGATCCTGGCCGGTTCTTCTGACAAGTTGGGCGCCACGAACTTCGTGCAGCACGAACTTCGTGTTATTCTTTGTTCGCGATGAAAAACGTGACCGTCACGATGGAAGACGCAGTGGCCGACTGGGCGCGCATGGAAGCGGCCAGGCGCAACACCAGCGTCTCGCGGCTGATCGGCGAGATGCTGGCTGAGAAGATGCGGCATGACGACGCGTATGTGCGAGCGATGCGTGAGGTGCTGGACTTCGAGAGTTTCGGCAAGTCGGATGGGCAATATCCGAAGCGGCAGGCGCCTGCGGATCGGGGCGCCGAATGAGCAGTCCGCCGTCGGTCACCGTGCTGGTCGACAGCCACCTGTTGCTGCATGCGGTGGATGACCTGGACCCGGCCAAGCGCGACCAGGCGCGCGCCTGGATCGCCGCCTGCTGGACGCGGCGCTGTGGCCGCGTCAGCACCCAGGTGCTCAACGAGTTTTATTTCCACGCCCGCAAGAAGTTCTCGTCGGCCAATGCGGCCGGCGATGCGCGCGCCGTGGTGCGCCGCTACCAGCACTGGAAGCCGTGGGCGGCGGATCAGGCCACGGTGGAAACCGCCTGGGCCATCGAGAGCCGCTACGGACTGGGCTATTGGGACGCGCTGATCGTCGCTTCCGCCCAGCACCAGGGCTGTCGCTACGTGCTCTCCGAAGACATGCCGCAGGATCAATTGATCGACGGCGTGATGATCGTCAATCCTTTCCTCGTCGGCCCCGAACTGCTGGATGCGCCAGCCCCCGCCTGGGCCAAGGACCTCGCCTGATGACCGCTTCCCTGCCTGACCGCATGACCCGCTACCTCCGTGCCGACGTGCAAGGCATGCATGGCTATGCCGTGCAGCCCAGCGCCGGCATGGTGAAGGTGGACACGATGGAGAACCCGTTTGGCCTGCCAGCGGAACTGCGCCGCCGGCTGGGCGAGCGGCTGGCCGAGGTGGCGTTGAACCGCTATCCGGCCGAGCGTGGCGAGGTGCTGAGGAGCGAACTGGCGCGCCATGCGCAGATGCCGGCCGGCAACGACATCATGCTGGGCAACGGCTCGGACGAGTTGATCAGCCTGCTGACGCTGGCGGCCGACGTGCCGGGCAACGTGGTGCTGGCACCGCTGCCGGGCTTCGTGATGTACGAGATGAGCGCGAAGCTGCAGGGGCTGAAGTTCGTCGGCGTGCCGCTGACGGCCGACTTCCAGCTCGACGGCCAGTCCATGCTCGCTGCCGTGCGCGAGCACCAGCCGGCGCTGGTCTGGCTGGCCTACCCGAACAACCCGACGGCCAGCCTGTGGGATGACGATGTCATCGAGGCCATCATCGAAGCAGCACCGGGCCTCGTGGTGATGGACGAGGCCTACCAGCCGTTTGCCTCGCGTGATTCGCTGGACCGTTTGAAGCGCCACGAGCACGTGCTGCTGATGCGCACGATGAGCAAGTTCGGCCTGGCCGGCGTGCGCATCGGCTACCTGATCGGCCGCCAGCCGCTGATCGCCGAGATCGACAAGCTGCGCCCGCCATTCAACATCAGCGTGCTGAACTGCGAGGCGGCGCTGTTCGCGCTGGAACATGCCGACGAATACGCGCGCCAGGCAGCGGTGATCCGCGCCGAGCGCGAGCTGATCTTTGCCGCGCTGAGCGCGATGCCTGAGCTGCAGCCCTTCCCCAGCGAGGCCAACATGGTGCTGGTGCGGGTGCCGGATGCGAAGAAGACCTTCGACGGCCTGAAAGCGCGCAAGATCCTGGTCAAGAACGTTTCGGCGCTGCATCCGCTGCTGGCCAACTGCCTGCGCATCACCGTGGGCACGCCGGAAGAAAACCAGTTGATGCTGGCGGCCCTGCGCGAAGCACTGCAAGATTGACCCCTTCAAACCCATGAGCCCGATGAGCGACTCTCCCGCCCGCATTGCCGAGGTGCAGCGCAACACCAAGGAAACCCAGATCCGCGTGCGCGTCAACCTGGATGGCTCCGGCCAGGCCAGGCTGAACACCGGCATCGGCTTTTTCGACCACATGCTGGACCAGATCGCCCGCCATGGGTTGATCGACCTGGACATCGAGGCCCAAGGCGACCTGCACATTGACGGCCACCACACGGTGGAGGACGTGGGCATCACGCTGGGCATGGCAGTTGCCCAGGCGGTGGGCGACAAGAAGGGCTTGACCCGTTACGGCCACAGCTACGTGCCGCTGGACGAAGCGCTGTCGCGGGTCGTGGTCGACTTTTCTGGCCGGCCCGGGCTGGCGATGGACGTGAAGTTCACGGCCGGCAGCATCGGCGCCTTCGACACGCAACTGACCTTCGAGTTTTTCCAGGGCTTCGTCAATCACGCACTCGTGAGCCTGCACGTGGACAACCTGAAGGGCCACAACGCGCACCACCAGTGCGAGACCATCTTCAAGGCCTTCGGCCGCGCGCTGCGCCTGGCGATGACGCTGGATCCGCGCTCGGCCGGCATGATTCCTTCCACGAAGGGGACGCTGTGAGCGCGCAGAGCGGGCCGAGCGCCGGGCCGTCCCAAGCCGGCTCGCATCCCCTTGGGGGATCGGCGAACGTACCCGTTCGCCGAGGGGCCAAAACAGTAGCCGTTGTCGACTACGGGATGGGCAATTTGCGCTCGGTCTCGCAGGCGGTGCAGCATGTCGCAGCCGACAGCGGATTCGACGTGATCGTCACCTCGCGCCCTGAGGACGTGCGCGCTGCCGAGCGCGTGGTGCTGCCGGGCCAGGGGGCGATGCGCGACTGCATGCGCGAGCTGCGCGACTCGGGGCTGCAGGAAGCCGTGCTGGAAGCCGCCCGCAGCAAGCCGCTGATGGGCGTGTGCGTGGGCATGCAGATGCTGCTGGACCATTCCGACGAGCAGGACACGCCGGGCCTGGGCCTGATCCCCGGCCAGGTGCACCGATTCGAGCTGGCCGGTCGCCTGCAACCCGACGGCAGCCGCTACAAGGTGCCGCAAATGGGCTGGAACCAGGTCTGGCAGCAGGCGCATGACGGGGCGGCGCACCCGATCTGGGCGGGCGTGCCGGACGGCGCGTACTTCTACTTCGTGCACAGCTACTATGCGGCGCCGTCAGCCTCGCGCCACATTGCGGGCGCTGCCGATTACGGCAAACGCTTTACCTGCGCCGTCGCTGACGATAATATTTTTGCCACGCAGTTCCATCCAGAAAAAAGTGCGGCCCACGGGTTGGCGCTGTACCGCAACTTCTTGCACTGGATCCCCTGACCGGCTTTGGTGCCGGCGCCCGATCCGCACCCGTTGGCGGCAGTTTGCACCTCCGGGATCCCGCTTCGATTTTTCACTCGTGCTCACGGAGCCATGCTGCTGATCCCTGCGATCGATCTGAAAGACGGTCAATGCGTCCGCCTCCAACAAGGCGACATGAATGTTTCCACCACTTTTGGCGAGGACCCGGCCGCAATGGCCAGACGCTGGCTGGAGGCCGGCGCCCGGCGCCTGCACCTGGTGGACCTGAACGGCGCATTTGCCGGCAAGCCAATCAACGAGGGCGCAATCAAGGCCATCCTGAAGGAGGTGGGCGCCGACATCCCCGTGCAACTGGGCGGCGGCATCCGCGACCTGGACACCATCGAGCGTTACCTGGATGACGGGCTGAGCTTTGTCATCATCGGCACGGCCGCGGTGAAGAGCCCCGGTTTCCTGCGCGATGCCTGCTCGGCCTTCGGCGGCCACATCATCGTCGGCCTGGATGCCAAGGACGGCAAGGTCGCCACCGATGGCTGGAGCAAGCTGACCGGCCACGAGGTGGTGGACCTGGCGAAGAAGTTCGAGGACTACGGCGTCGAAGGCATCATCTACACCGACATCGGCCGCGATGGCATGCTGACCGGCATCAACATCGAAGCCACGGTGAAGCTGGCGCAGGCGCTCAGCATCCCGGTCATCGCCTCTGGTGGCCTGGCCGGCATGGGCGACATCGACGCGCTCTGCGCCGTCGAAAGCGAAGGCGTGGAAGGCGTGATCTGCGGCCGCTCGATCTACACCGGCGCGCTGGACTTCGCCGCCGCGCAAGCCCGGGCCGACGCGCTGAAGGACGTGGTCTGAACACCCGCCGCTGAACTGCCGCGCCAGTGCGGCGGCAGCGCCTGCAGCACCTGCTGCGGGTTCAGCGTGCGGATCGGCACGCGGGTGTCCGCCGGAATGCCCTGGTGCGCCAGCAGCGCCTCGTAGCGCAGCGCGCTGACCCGCAGGAACGACGCGAAATTGCCGGCTTCGCCGCGGGCGGCGATCAACTCGTCATAGAGCTTTTCGATCAGCTGCACCACGCCCATGCCGTCGCGCCCGGCAATCTCTTCCAGCACGTCCCAGAACAGGTTTTCCAGCCGGATGCTGGTGACCACGCCATGCAGCCGCACCGAACGCGTGCGGCTGTCATAGCCCTCGGGATCGGCGCCGATGAAGATTTCGCACATCGAAGAACCCTTTGTTGATGCCGCGCTTGGCTTTGTGCCTGAGCCAGGAGACTCTACGCCGCCCGCCGCGCCGCTTCAATCGGGTCCCTGCCGGCCGGCGGGTCAGCAGGCCGGCAGGCGGTTTTCACAGGCTGATGCGGGTGCCCAGCACGGTGAGGAACTGCGAGATCCAGGCCGGGTGCGCCGGCCAGGCGGGCGCGGTGACCAGGTTGCGGTCGGTGACGGCCGCGTCCATCGCAATGCCCTTGTACTCGGCGCCTGCCAGTTCCACTTCCACCTGGCAGGCCGGGTAGGCCGAGACGATGCGGCCCTTGATCATGCCGGTGGCGGCCAGCAGCTGCGCGCCGTGGCAGACCGCGGCGATGGGCTTGTCGGCCTTCAGGAAGTGCCGGGTGATCTCGACCACGCGGGCGTTCATGCGCAGGTACTCGGGTGCACGGCCGCCGGGAATCACCAGTGCGTCGTACTGCTCGGGCTTCACGTCGGCAAAGGTCGCATTCAGCGCAAAACGGTGGCCAGGCTTTTCGCTGTAGGTCTGCGCGCCTTCGAAGTCATGGATCGCCAGGATCACCGTGTCGCCGGCCTTCTTGTCCGGCGCCACCGCGTGCACCGTGTGGCCCACGGCCTGCAGTGCCTGGAACGGCACCATGGTTTCGTAGTCTTCGCCGTAGTCGCCGCACAGCATCAGGATCTTCTTTGCCATCATGGTCTCCTTGGAATGAGGGGCCAGCCGGCGGCTGGTGACGACGATTTTTCGCGCCTGGCCGCGGCGATGGGTAACAGCCCGTTGTGTCATGGCCGCGGCCTTGATCGTCGGGCATCTGTGACAATCGGCACATGCTCGCCAAACGAATCATTCCCTGCCTGGACGTCACCGGCGGCCGTGTCGTCAAAGGCGTCAACTTCGTCGAGTTGCGAGACGCCGGGGACCCGGTCGAGATCGCCGCGCGCTACAACGAGCAGGGCGCCGACGAACTGACCTTCCTGGACATCACCGCGACCAGCGATGGCCGTGACCTGATCCTGCCCATCATCGAGGCGGTCGCGTCGCAGGTGTTCATTCCGCTGACGGTGGGCGGTGGCGTGCGTGCGGTGGAAGACGTGCGTCGGCTGTTGAATGCCGGGGCCGACAAGGTCAGCTTCAACTCCGCTGCCATCGCCAATCCGCAGGTCATCCGCGATGCGTCCGACAAGTACGGCGCGCAGGCCATCGTCGTCGCCATCGACGCCAAGCGCCGCGTGGGCGACGAACTGGCCGCCAAAGGCCCCGGCTGGGATGTCTACAGCCACGGCGGGCGCAAGAACACCGGGCTGGATGCCGTTGAATGGGCAACCCGCATGGCGGCGCTGGGCGCGGGCGAGATCCTGCTGACCAGCATGGACCGCGACGGCACCAAGAGCGGCTTCGACCTGGCGCTGACCCGTGCGGTCTCCGACGCCGTGCCGGTGCCGGTGATCGCCTCGGGCGGCGTCGGCGCGCTGGAGCACCTGGTCGAAGGCATCCAGATCGGCGGTGCCGACGCGGTGCTGGCCGCCAGCATCTTCCATTACGGTGAGTTCACCGTCGGCCAGGCCAAGGCCCGGCTGGCACAGGCCGGCGTGCCAGTGAGGCCCGCATGAAGCCCCCGGTGACCAAGTCCGCTCCAAAGCGCGGTAAGCCGCCGGCCGCGCCGCTCAAGCGGGCCGCTGCAAAAGGCGCGCCGAATGCAAGGCACGAGGTTCGCATCGTCGGCGGCCAATGGCGGCGCAGCCTGCTGCCGGTGGCCGACAAACCAGGCCTGCGGCCCACGCCCGACCGCGTGCGCGAAACCCTGTTCAACTGGCTGGGCCAGGACTTGAGCGGCTGGCGCGTGCTGGACGCATTTGCCGGCACCGGCGCGCTGGGTTTCGAGGCGGCGTCGCGCGGCGCCGCCGAAGTGCTGCTGATGGAGCAGGACGCGGCGCTGGTCACGTCGTTGAATGCCTCCCGCATCCGCCTCAAGGCTGAAGCCGTGTTGCGCGTGCAGCGCGGCGATGCGCTGGCCTGGTTGCGCGGTGCGGCGCCGCAAAGCCTGGAACTGGTGTTGCTGGATCCACCGTTCGACAGCGTGCTGCTGGCGCCGGCCCTGCTGGCCGCGGCGCGTGTCGTGGTGCCGGATGGTTTTGTCTACGTCGAGTCCGGCGAAGCTTTGGCCGAGCCGCTGCCGGCCGGCCTGGTGCTGTACCGCCAGGGCCGTGCCGGCGCGGTGCACCATGCGCTGCTGCAGCGTGTCGCCGAGCAGCCCGCCTGAAGTCGTTTCCTGCCTTGAAGGACTGACCCGATGAGCGCCACCACCTCCGTCACCGCCGTCTACCCTGGCACTTTCGACCCGATGACGCTGGGCCACCAGGACCTGATGCGCCGGGCCAGCAAGCTGTTCGACAGGCTGATCCTCGCGGTTGCGGCCGGCCACCACAAGCGCACGATGTTCTCCGCAGAAGAGCGGCTGGAGATTGCGACCGAGTTGGCGCGGCCCTACCCGAACGTCGAAGTGATTCCCTTCAGCGGACTGCTGCGCGACTTTGTGGTCGACAAGGGCGGCCGCGTCGTCGTGCGTGGGCTGCGTGCGGTGAGCGATTTCGAATACGAGTTCCAGATGGCCGGCATGAACCGCCAGCTGATGCCGGACGTCGAAACGCTGTTCCTCACGCCCAGCGACCAGTACCAGTTCGTCAGCGGTACTTTTGTGCGCGAGATTGCCACCCTCGGCGGCGATGTCTCCAAGTTTGTGGCACCTTCGGTGCTGGAGCGGCTCAAGGAACGGGTCGCCCGAACGAAGGACGCATGAAACCGAACGACGACTGCACTGGAGCGCTGAGATGGCGTTGATGATCACCGATGAGTGCATCAACTGCGACGTCTGCGAGCCCGAATGCCCCAACGAGGCGATCTCGATGGGCGAGCTGTATTACGTCATCGACCCCGCCAAGTGCACCGAATGCGTCGGCCACTTCGGCGAGCCGCAGTGCGTGCAGGTTTGCCCGGTGGAGTGCATTCCGATCAATCCCGAGCATGTTGAAACCCAGGACCAGCTGCACCGCAAGTACCTGAACCTGGTGGCGCTGGCGCTGCGGCCCGGCGAGCCGCTGCCGACGGGCTCGCAGGGCTGAAGCGCTACTTCTTCTTGGGCGCGGGTTGCTGCGCCACCACCGCCGCGGACGCGGCCGGTTTGGCGGAGGACGGCACGTACACCACGGTCGGGCAGCCCGACTTCGACTTGCCGCTTTTCTTCTTCTCGCCCGGCGCAAGTTCCACGTAGACCGGGCTGGGGCAGGCCAGCACGACCGGCTCGCCGGCTTCGGCTTCCTTCTTCGCGGACTTCGCGGCGGCCTTGCGTGCATGCTCCCCGGCGGCATCGTCTTGGGCGCGTGCCTTGGCGTCAGCCGCTTCCTGGCGGTGGCGATCGTCGGTCAGCTGGTCGGCCAGGTGCTGCTCGGCATCCGCCCGCTCCTGGGCCTGGCGACGCTGTTCATCGCTGGGTGCCGGCGCCGTGCTGATGGCCTTGCCGCCTTCGCATGGCACTTGCTGGTAGGTCTGGCCGCAGCGGTAGATCATCGCTGCCTGGCTGCCGCTGGCGGCGGTCAACAGCCCGGCCGCGATGGCCAGCAGGCTCAAGCATGGGTTGCGCATCATCTGTCCTCCCTGTTTTTGAAACATCCCTCAGCGGCGGATTTTTCCGCGCCGCCGACGGTCTGTCATTCACCCACAGGTGGGGATGCGGGCGGCAGTTCGGGTTTGCCGGCGGCCGGTTCGGGGCGCGGCGGCTTGGGCCTTGGCGGTTTTGCGTGGATCTTCGCCATCGCCTTGTCCATGCTGCCGGCCAGCATCAGTGGCAGCGTGGCCAGCGAGTCGTCGATCATTTTCTCGATTCCCTCGCGCTCGGCCTGCGGCGGCTTGCGCAGCACGTACGCCGCGACCTCGCTCTTCACGCCCGGGTGGCCAATGCCCAGCCGCAGGCGCCAGAAGTCACCGCTGCCGAGCTGGGCCTGGATGTCTTTCAGCCCGTTGTGGCCGCCATTGCCGCCGCCCAGCTTCAGCTTCATCTGGCCGGGCGGAACGTCCAGTTCGTCGTGCACGACCAGGATCTCGCCGGGCAGGATCTTGAAGAAGCGCGCCAGCGGCGCGACCGACTTGCCCGAGAGGTTCATGTAGGTCATGGGCTGCAGCAGCCAGACGGGGCTGCCGTCGGCTGCGGCGCCGTTCACCCGCGCCACCATGCCGTGGTAGGCCCGGTCTGGCTGCAGGCTGCCGCCGAGTTGCCGTGCGGCCTGGTCCACCCACCAGAAACCGGCGTTGTGCCGGGTGTCTTCGTATTCCGTCCCGGGATTGCCCAGGCCCACGATCAGTCGAATCATGGGGCGGCATTATCCGGCGAGGCCACTGCCGCCGGTGCTGGCGCGGCGAGCACCGCACCGGCGCCCCGAAGCAGCGCATGGCCGATCTGGTCCATCAGGCTGGCGGGCGACGCAGGCCCCTGGCCCTGCTCGGCGCTGAGCTTCCATTGGTGCCAGTACAGCGCCACATCCAATGTGATCTCTGGCTTCAGCGGCGCGAGCCGGCCGTCGTCCATCATCGGCTTGGCCAGCAGCTCCGGCAGCACCGCAATGCCCCAGCCCATCGCCGCGGCGCGTGCGCCAGCTTCGCTGCTGGGCACGTAGCGCTCCTTCAGCCTCGGCTCGCGCACGCCAAAGGCCTGCGAGACCCACTGCGCCTGCATGTCGTCCTTGCGGTTGAAGACGATGAAGGGCAGGTGGGCGAAGTTGCCGGCGTGCAGCCCGTCCGGCAGCGCCTTGGCAATGAAGGCCGGGCTGGCCGCCGCCACGTAGCGCATGCGGCCCAGCGGCTGGCAGGCGCAGCCGCGCAGGGCCTGCGAGACGGTGCTCACGCAGCCCAGCACCTCGCCTTGGCGCAGCCAGTCGTGCGTGAAGTCCTGGTCGTCGACGATCAGCTCTACGCCGTAGCCCTGGCGCTGGCCGGCGCGCACCAGCGGGTCCAGCGCCGGCAGCACCCAGGTGGCCAGGCTGTCGGCATTGACCGCAATCGGCAGCCGCTCCTCGCGGCCCAGCGTGGCGCCCAGCTCGCGCGCGGCATCGGCGCGCAGCGCCTGCATCTGCCTGGCGTAGCGCAGCAGCACCTTGCCGGGCTCGGTCAGCCGCAGTGGCCGAGCCCGCACCACCAGCAGGTGGCCGACATGGCTTTCCAGCGAGCG
Source organism: Ideonella sp. (assembly GCF_041287625.1). Lineage (GTDB taxonomy): Bacteria > Pseudomonadota > Gammaproteobacteria > Burkholderiales > Burkholderiaceae_C > Ideonella. The sequence continues at coordinate 5,955 of NZ_JBGGNH010000060.1, read as the reverse complement.
CAGCCGCTGCGACACGGCCGACTGGGTGATGGCCAGCAGCTGCGCGGCCTTGTCGAAGCTGCCGGCCTCGGCCAGCGCGGCCAGGCAGTCCAGGCCAGCAGGGTCCAGGGCGTTCATTGCAGGCGGGCCGGGGCGTTCATCAGGTCGGCTAATGTAACGGCGACTCCGCCCAGCCTGGGGCGGTGTTACCCGAGCTTTCGGCGCAGCGTCATCGCCAGCGCCGCGGCCCATCAGCACGGCTTATGGCGCTGGAGACTTGGCGATGCCGCTGGTCAAGCGCTCGCGGCTGTTTCCAAATGCTCAGGTTCCCAACACAACAAGGAGACAAGCCATGCGTGTCGGTGTACCCAAGGAGATCAAGAACCATGAATACCGCGTCGGCTTGACGCCGGCCAGCGTGCGCGAGTTCGCGGCCCGCGGGCACGAGGTGTTCGTGCAGAGTGGCGCGGGCGCGTCCATTGGCCTGGCGGACGAGCACTACGCCGCCGCCGGCGCCACGCTGCTCAAGGAGGCGGCTGAGGTCTTCGCCCGGGCCGAGATGATCGTCAAGGTCAAGGAGCCGCAGCCGGCCGAGTGCGCGATGCTGCGCGAAGGCCAGATCCTCTACACCTACCTGCACCTGGCGCCGGACCCGGAGCAGACCGCCGCACTGCTGCGCTCGGGCGCCATCTGCATCGCCTACGAGACCATCACCGGCCCGCAAGGCGGCCTGCCGCTGCTGGCGCCGATGAGCGAGGTGGCCGGGCGCATGAGCATCCAGGCGGGTGCTGCGCACCTGGAGAAGTCCAAGGGCGGCATGGGCGTGCTGCTGGGCGGCGTGCCGGGCGTAGAGCCCGCGCACGTGCTGATCATTGGCGCGGGCGTGGTCGGCACGCATGCGCTGCAGATGGCCGTGGGCATGGGCGCGCGGGTCACGGTGCTGGACAAGAACGTCGAGCGGCTGCGCCAGCTGGACCTCGTGTTCGGCAACCGCATCAAGACGCTGTATTCCAGCGCCCAGGCGCTGGAGGAAAAGGTGCTGGAGTCGGACCTGGTGATCGGCGGCGTGCTGATCCCTGGCGCCGCGGCGCCCAAGCTCGTGACCCGGCCCATGGTGCGCTGCATGAAAAAGGGTGCGGTGCTGGTGGACGTGGCCATCGACCAGGGCGGCTGCTTCGAAACCTCGCACCCGACCACGCACGCCGAGCCCACCTTCGTGGTCGACGACGTGGTGCACTACTGCGTGGCCAACATGCCCGGCGCCGTGGCCCGCACCTCGACCTTCGCGCTGAACAACGCCACCATCGGCCACGGCCTGGCACTGGCCGACCTGGGCTGGCAGCAGGCGATGCGCGAGAGCCCGCACCTGAAGGCCGGCCTGAACGTGGCGGCAGGCAAGGTCACCTGCGCACCGGTGGCCGCAGCGCTGAACCTGCCGATGACGCATGCCGACACGCTGCTCTGAAGCCGACGATCTCTGGCGAATGCCCATGAAAAAAGCCCCGCACTGCGGGGCTTTTTGTCGGCGAGCCGAAGAAGTTGCGGATCCCGCGAAGGATCACTTCTTCTTCTTGCCCTTCTTGTCTTCGACGACCACGGGGGCGACGATGATTTCTTCTTCGACCTTGGGCTCGGCGACGGACACCAGGACCGGGTCCTTCTTGCCGTGCGTGACAACCTTGACACCAGTCGGCAGGACCAGGTCAGACACGTGCAGGCTCTTGCCTTTGACCAGACCGTTCAAGTCGACGGCGATGAATTCCGGCAGCTGAACGGCCAGGCATTCGATCTCGACTTCGGTCAGGACGTGGCTGACCACGCACTTGTCGGTCTTCACGGCGACCGAGTTTTCTTCGCCCGAGAAGTGCAGCGGCACCTTCTTGTGCAGGCGGGTGGTTTCGTCCACGCGCTGGAAGTCCACGTGCAGGACTTGCTGCTTCCACGGGTGCATCTGGAAGTCACGCAGCAGGACCTTGGTGGTCGCGCCGGCCAGTTCCATCGTCAGGATGGACGAGTGGAAAGCTTCCTTCTTCAGGGCGAAGTACAGGGCGTTGTGATCGAGTTCGATCATGGCGGGGGTGCCGGCGCCAAACACGATGCCGGGAACCTTGCCAGCGCTCCGCAGGCGGCGGCTCGCTCCGGTCCCCTGCAGATTGCGCTCAAAAGCGGTGAATTGCATGAATCTCTCCAATGAGTCGGGGCACCCGCGACCAGGCTGCCCCATTCGAAAAAGGCAGCCCGAGGACTGCCACGAAACGGATCGAAGCCCGGAGGCCGCGATCAGAAATTGTTGTTCTGCTCCGAGAACAAAGAGGTCACCGACTCCCCGTCCGAAATGCGGCGGATTGTCTCGGCGAACAGGAAGGCCACCGACAGCTGGCGGATCTTCTTGCAGGCCTGGCCGGCTTCGCTCAGCGGAATGGTGTTGGTGATGACAACTTCGTCCAGGTGTGAGCCCTTGATGCGCTCGATCGCCGGGCCGGAGAACACCGAGTGCGTGCAATAGGCGAACACATGCTTGGCGCCACGCTCCTTCAGCACCTCGGCGGCTTTGACCAGCGTGCCGGCGGTGTCGATCATGTCGTCCATGATCACGCAGTTGCGGCCGTCGATCTCGCCGATCACGTGCATCACTTCCGACACGTTGGCCTTCGGGCGGCGCTTGTCGATGATGGCCAGGTCGCAGCCGAGCTGCTTGGCCAGCGCGCGGGCGCGCACCACGCCACCCACGTCCGGGCTCACGACGACCAGGTCGTTGTAGTTCTTGGACTTCACGTCGGTCAGCAGGACCGGCGAGGCGTAGATGTTGTCGACCGGGATGTCGAAGAAGCCCTGGATCTGGTCGGCGTGCAGGTCCATCGTGAGCACGCGGTTCACGCCCACGGCTTCGAGCATGTTGGCCACCACCTTGGCGCTGATCGGCACGCGCGTCGAGCGCGGGCGGCGGTCCTGGCGCGCATAGCCGTAGTACGGGATCACCGCGGTGATGCGCCCGGCCGACGCGCGCTTGAGCGCGTCGACCATGATGAAGAGCTCCATCAGGTGCTCGTTCGTCGGCGTGCAGGTGGGCTGCACGACGAAGATGTCGCGCGCACGCACGTTCTGCTGGATCTCGACCGTGACCTCGCTGTCCGAGAAGCGCCCGACGGCCGCGCGGCCGAGTTCGATCCCGAGCGAGGTGGCGATCTCCTGCGCCAGCGCCGGATTCGCATTGCCGGTGAAGATCACGGTGTTGGAGGAGAGCATCACGCCTCCGAGGCGGTCGTTCGTTGGAAAAAGCCTGTCCGATCAAAAAACATGGCGCCCGGAGCGCGGGCGCCATGCTTCCTGGGTAAAGCTTTGGCAGGGGAAGAAGGATTCGAACCTTCGCATGTCGGAATCAAAATCCGATGCCTTAACCAGCTTGGCGACTCCCCTACACCGGTTCGCAGCTCGCGCTGCGCACCTTCAAACTTACGCTTCCCGCCGGGCCCAGCTCGCGAGCGGATGGCGCTCCAGGGAGCGGCACATCCGGCTCGACCAGCCTTGTGGCCAATCGCTCGGCATCGCTGCCGAGGGCACCGGGCCGTCGCCCGCCCGGGCGAAGACCGCGCTTCCCGAACCGGTCATCCGGCCGTTGCCGAACACCGTCTGAAGCCCGGCCACCGCCCGCGACACCTCGGGACAAAGCGCTTCGGCCGCGGCCTGAAGATCGTTTCGCCCGAAACCGTCGTCGAGTTCCGGCTCGGTTTCCCCCGGCAGCGCGGACCCGTCAGACGAGCGCCGTTCGGCCTTGGGAAAGCCCGCGATTCTAGCAGCCTCGACGGCTTTCGCCACCTGCGGGGAGCCGAACACCCGGGCTGTTTCCAGGCCGGCGGCCGGCTTGACGACGGCGAACCAGGCCGGGCGCAGCGTCACCGGGGTTAGCCGCTCGCCGATCCCGCCGACCCGGGCGGGCCGGCCGTCGAGGAAGAACGGCAAGTCGGCGCCGACGGCCAGGCCGATGGGCAGGAGGCGCTCGAGCGGCCAGTCCAGGCCCCAGATGCGGTTGAGCGCCAGCAGGGTGGTGGCGGCGTCGGAGCTGCCCCCGCCGAGCCCGGCACCCGAGGGCAGGCGCTTCTCGATCGAGATGTCGGCGCCGAGCGGCGTTCCGGACGCCTGCTGCAGGGCCCGAGCAGCGCGCAGGCAGAGGTCGTCGGCCGGGAGCGGTTCCCCCAGATCGTGCCGGGCGAGGCGGGCGTCGTCGCGGCGCTCGAAATGGAGGGTGTCGCACCAGTCGATCGGCAGCATCAGCGAATCGATCAAGTGGTAGCCGTCGGCACGCCGGCCGACGACGTGCAGGAACAGGTTCAGCTTGGCCGGCGCTGGCACGTCGTAGAGGGCCGCCAGGCTCATGACCGGTCGCTCACGAGCCGTCGAGTTGGATCCGCACGCCGACCGGCGGCAGCGGCTCGCGCCGGGTGGCCGAGACCGCGCCGGTGGCGAAGCGGGAGAGGTCGACCGTCCAGCCGAGTTGGTCGAAGCCGGCCGCCGTGGCCTGCGGCGTGCTGGCCGCCCCGGGCCAGGGCCGGCCGTGCAGCCAGTCGAACCAGGCCTCGATCGGCACGCTCTCGCCGAGAACCTCCCGGGTCAGAGCGTCGAGATCGGTGAAGCGGCGGCTGCCCTGTGGCGTGACCAGGACCACCGAGCCCGGCTGCCAGCGGGCCTGCGCCAGCATGCTGCCGAGCGGGCTGGAAAGGCCGAGCGAGCCGGCTGAAGCGGTGCCGCGCAGGTCGAAGGCGGCGGCGAGGGAACGGGCCGGCGCCGAGCCGATCGGCTCGACCCGCACGCTCAGCCGACCGGCGAACGTGTCGCCGCCGGTGATCGGCACGGCCGGCTCGAGGCTGGCGCAGCCGGCCAGGAGCAATGCGGCAAGAAGACTGACGAGAAGACGCGTCATCGGCAGGAAGCGGTCGCCACACGCGGCCCCACGCCGCGCCGGATCACAGGTCGACCCGGAGCCGGGCGAGCGTCTCCCGCAGGACGTCGTTGGTGGAATCGCGCGACCGGCCCTCGCGCCAGATCTTGCGAGCCTCCTCGGTCTGGCCGACGCTCCACAGCACCTCGCCGAGGTGCGCGGCGATCTCCGGGTCGGGCCGGGCCTGGTAGGCGGTACGCAGGATCCGGATCGCTTCTTCGCGATTGCCCATCCGGTACTCGACCCAGCCGAGGCTGTCGGTGATGAAGGGCTCGCCCGGGCTCAGCTCGAGCGCCTTCTGGATCAGGCTGCGTGCCTCGGGCAGGCGGAGCTTGCGCTCGGCGAGCGAATAGCCGAGGGCGTTGTAGGCATGGTGATGGTTCGGCTTGAGCTCGATCACCTTGCGCAACAGCCGCTCCATCTCCTCGACGTTGTCCATCTTCTCGACCACCATCGCCTGCTCGTAGAGCAGGTCGGTGTCGTTCGGGAACGCCTTGTTCGCCGCCGCCAGCACCTTGTCGGCCTCGGCCCACTGCTTGGCATCGCGCAGCAACTCGGCCTCGGCGACGTACTTGGCGCGCGCATCGGCGACGGTCTGCTCAGGCACGCGGCGGATCAGCTGGCGCGCCTCGGCCATCTTGCCCTGCTTGGCGAGCAGCGAAGCACGGCGCGACTGGACCTCGAGCGCCCGCTGCGGGTTGTCGATCTTGGCCAGCCAGCGCTCGGCCGCGGCGAAGTCGCGCTGCTGCTCGGCCGCCTGCGCGAGCAGCAGCCAGGCCTGCGTCAGGGCGGCGCTGGCGGTGGGCGGAACATCGTCGTCGCCATCGTCGTCGGCAGCGGCCGGGGCCGAACCCCCCGAGCCGACGGCAGCGCCGCCTTCGACCAGCCGCACGTAGGTCTCGAGAGCGACGGTCGCTTCCTTCGGATGCTTCAGCTCGAGCTCGATCGCGCCGAGCGTGAGCCACGGCGGCGCCAGGTTCGGCTCGCTCTGCGTCAGGGCGGTGACCTGCGCCTGGGCATCGGTCAGGCGCTGCGAGCTG
>NZ_JBGGNH010000059.1:0-90669 GCF_041287625.1 Ideonella sp. | reverse complement strand
ACCAGCAGCGGACGGCCGGCCTTGGCGACTTGCTCCAGGATCGGCAGCAGGTCACGGATGTTGCTGACCTTCTTGTCGTACAGCAGCACGAACGGGTTGTCCAGCAACGCCGATTGCTTCTCGGGGTTGTTGATGAAGTAGGGCGAGAGGTAGCCGCGGTCGAACTGCATGCCTTCGACGACTTCGAGTTCGCTCTCGAGCGACTTGCCGTCTTCGACAGTGATCACGCCTTCCTTGCCGACCTTGTCCATCGCGTCGGCGATGATCTTGCCGATGGTCTCGTCGCTGTTGGCCGAGATGGAGCCGACTTGCGCGATTTCCTTGGAGGTCGTGGTGGCCTTGGAGGCTGCCTTCAGCTGGGCGACCAGGGCGGTGACCGCCTTGTCGATGCCGCGCTTCAGGTCCATCGGGTTCATGCCGGCGGCCACGTACTTCATGCCTTCGCGCACGATGGCTTGCGCCAGCACGGTGGCGGTGGTGGTGCCGTCACCGGCGTTGTCAGAAGTCTTGGAAGCAACTTCCTTGACCATCTGCGCGCCCATGTTCTGGAGCTTGTCCTTCAGCTCGATTTCCTTGGCCACCGAGACACCGTCCTTGGTGACGGTGGGGGCGCCGAACGAGCGCTCCAGGACCACGTTGCGGCCCTTGGGGCCCAGCGTCACCTTGACCGCATTGGCCAGGATGTTCACGCCTTCAACCATGCGGGTGCGGGCGTCAGAGCCAAAGATCACGTCTTTTGCTGCCATTTGTATTCTCCGAATTCAGTTCAATGAGGGTTCGAGTGGGAGAAGTGGATTACTTCTCGACCACAGCGAAGAGGTCCTCTTCGCGCATGACCATCAGCTCTTCGCCATCGACCTTGACCGACTGGCCAGAGTACTTGCCGAACAGCACGCGGTCGCCAACCTTGACGTTCAGGACGATGAAGTCGCCCTTGTCGTTGCGCTTGCCTGGGCCAACGGCCAGGACTTCGCCTTGATCAGGCTTTTCTGCGGCGTTGTCAGGGATGACGATGCCGGAGGCGGTCTTGGTTTCTTGTTCCAGACGCTTGACGATCACGCGATCGTGCAACGGACGAAGTTTCATGGCATCTCCTAAATGCAGTGGCTTTGAGCGAGGAAGGCAGCACCGACAAAGGGCGCTGCATCACATCAGGTGCTCAGGAACGCTGGCCAGGAAGGCCGGCGCCAGAACTGTTAGCACTCGACTTGGTTGAGTGCTAATTCCATTATAGGCACCGTCTGCCGGGTTTCAAGAGCTGGCGAGTGCCTGGGTGTGACGAAAGCCGGCCTCAGGGCTGGCTGGAGCCGATTCAGGGCTCAGGCTCTTCGCTGCTGGGCTTGGTCGGCACCCGGTAGCCTTCATTGGCCCAGGCGCCGAAATCATGGCCCTGGCAGCGGGCGCTGCAGAAGGGCCGGAAGGCGTTCGCAGGCGAATACACGGTGCGCTCGCCGCAGGCCGGGCAGTTGACCTCGATTGCCCTGGCGGCAACGGAGGATGGGGGGCTGGATTTGGGCTGGTTCACGGCAGGCGCTGACGGTGCTTGCAAATGCAAGAGCGAGGCAGAAACGAGTGACGAAGCGATGTGACTCAGGCGCAGAGCGAGAGTTCAAACGCGGTGTCCTGCGCGGCAGGGCGCAGGCGGCCTTCGGCGTCGGCCCGCATCAGCCGCACCGAGACCATCAGCCGGTGGCCGCTGATCTCCGGCACCAGGTCCACGCCGTCGTCCAGCCGCACGCGCAGCAACTGGTAGGTGCGGCCCTGGGGCAGGGTTTGCTGGTACTGGCCGCCCTGGGCCACGACCTTGTGCGGCATGCCGGCGTCTCGCAGCAGGCCCAGCAGCACGTGCAATGCTTCGCCCAGCGGCCACAGGTGGCTGAGCCACTGGGCCAGGTCGGCGCGGCGTCGATCGGGGCTGTGCTGCTGCCAGGCGAAATAGGCCGGCAGGTCGAACTCGCAGGTGCCACCGGGAATGCTGATGCGGCTGCGGATGCTCATCAGCCACTCATTGGTGGTCAGCGCTTGCCCCGCTTTGCCGGCGAACTGGTTCAGTCCGTTGAAGGCATGGTCGATGCGAGCGACGACTTCGTCCAGTGCAGCTTCCGACACATGCGGATTGCCGCGGTAGCTTTGCAGCTGCGCCTTGTGGCGCTCCAGCTCCTTGAGCAGGTCGGATTTCAGGTCGGCCCGCGAGGCCACGTCCATGATCTCGAACAGCGTGACCAGGGAGAAATGATGGTCGACCGCTTCGTCACGCGGCACCAGGGTGTTCAGTCGGCCGAACAGGTGTTCGAGCCGCAGCATCGTGCGGATGCTTTCGTTGAACGGGTATTCGTAGAGGACCAAAAGGCGCTTTCCTGGCGGTTGGCTGGCGGCGATTGTTTCACACCCCGATGGCAGCACCCGGACCAAAAAAACCTTGCTGCCAGAGTGCATCCACTTCAGCCTCCAACGCCGGAAGGCTGAGACCATCGTTGAGGATCACCGCGTCCGCAATCGCGCGCCGCTGGGCCCGCGTGGCCTGCAAGTCGATCACCCGCTGAACCTCTTGCGCAGGCCAGCCCGAGCGAGCCATGACCCGCTGGATCTGGGTGGCCTCACTGCAGTCGATGACCAGCACCTTGTCCAACTGTTTGCGCCAATGGGCAGACTCTGCCAGCAGCGGCAAGTCGAACACCAGTGGCTGTCCAGGAGTCGCCTGCACGGCCTGGCGTGCGGTTTCGGCCTGGATCATCGGATGCAGGATCTGTTCAAGCGTCTGCTTCGCTCGCAAGGCTTCGGGGCTTTCGCCAAAAGCCAGTTGGCGCATGCGGGCGCGGTTCAGCGCGCCATGTTCGTCGATCAGGTCGGCGCCGAATGCCGCTGCGATTGCGGGCAGCGCTGCGCCTTGCGGTGCTGTCAGCGCGCGCGAAATCGCGTCGGTGTCGATGACCTTGGCGCCTCGGTTGGCGAGCAGGGTGGCGACCGTGCTCTTGCCGCTGCCGATGCCACCGGTCAAGCCAACGCGCACCGCATTCACTGGCCCATCCAGCCCAACACGGTTTCGGTACCGGCCAACATCAACACCAACCCGCCACCGGCCAGGAATGGACCGAAGGGCACGTAACGGCCTTCGCGCAAGGTGTCGGTGAGCTTCATGCCGATGCCAACCACCGCGCCGATCACCGAAGCCATCAACACGATGGGCAGGATGGCTTTCCAACCCAGCCAGGCCCCCAATGCGGCGAGCAGCTTGAAGTCCCCATGGCCCATGCCTTCCTTGCCTGTCGTCAGCTTGAACAGCCAGTACACCGACCACAGCGACAGGTAACCCACGACGGCACCCCAAACGGAAGTGCTGAGTGGCAGCGTCCACTCCAGCGCTGCGGCGCACAGGCCGGCCCACAGCAGCGGCAGCGTCAGCGCATCCGGCAGCAAGGTGGTGTCCCAGTCGATGGCAGTCAGGGCGACCAGCGTGGCGGCCACGCCGCACCAGGCCAGCGCAACCGGCTGCGGACCCACGCGCCAGGCAATGCCGGCGAACAGCAGGCCAGTGGCCAGTTCCAGCAGCGGATAGCGCGCCGAAATGCGGGTGCCGCAGGCGGAGCAGCGGCCTCTCAGCCGCAACCAGCTCACCAGCGGAATGTTTTCGTGCCAGCGGATCCTGTGCTGGCAGACCGGGCAGCGTGAGGCGGGCTTGGAAAGCGTCAACCTGCCCAGCTTGTCCAATTCCTGCTCAAGTTCACCCGAGGTCGCGGCAAGTGGCTTGGGCGCACCCCGTCCGAAGGTCCGCTGGAACGACTCGCCGTCGCTCAACTGCTGGGCAACGTCCCGCCACCATTGCCGCTCCATCATGCGCGGCAGTCGATGCGCCACCACATTCAGGAAGCTGCCGATGCACAGCCCGAACACACCCAACACCCAGGGCGACAACCAGATCGCCCATTCTCCGGTCGCCATGCGTCAGACCACCTGACCGAGCTTGAAGATTGGCAGGTACATCGAAACCACGATGCCGCCGATGATGGTGCCCAGAAAGACAATGATGATGGGCTCCATCAAGGTTGACAGGCCCTTCACCATTTCATCCACCTCTTCTTCATAGAACTCAGCGGCTCGGGCCAGCATGTCATCCAGCGCGCCGGACTCTTCGCCAATGCCGGCCATTTGCAGCACCATGTTCGGGAACACGCCGGTCGCGGTCATTGCCGAGGTCAGTGCTGTGCCGGAGGCGACGTCACGCTGAATCGCTTCGGTGGCAATTGCGTAGACTTTATTGCCCGCGGTGCCGCCGACCGAGTCCAGCGCCTCGACCAATGGCACGCCTGCGCCAAACAAGGTCGAAAGGGTCCGCGTCCAGCGCGCGATGATGGATTTGCGCACCAGTTCACCGAAGACCGGCATGCGCAGGAACAAGCGGTCCATGAAGAACTGCAGTCTTTCCGAGCGCCGCCAGGTCCGCACGAACATGTAGCCGCCGCCGAAGATGCTGCCGAAGATGGCCCACCAATAGGAGACGAAAAACTTGCTCATTGCGATCACCAACAGCGTGGGCGTGGGCAAGTCGGCGCCGAAGTTCTTGAACACATCCTCGAACGCGGGGATCACGAAAATCATGATCACCGTGACCACGATGAAGGCGACCACCAGCACCGACATTGGGTAGATCAGTGCGGACTTCACCTTCTGCTTCAGCGCCAGCGTCTTTTCCTGGTAAAGCGCCAAACGGCTGAGCAGCAATTCCAGAATGCCGCCTGCTTCGCCGGCTTCGACCAGATTGCAGTACAAGGCATCGAAGTATTTCGGGTGCCGGCGGAACGCTGCAGACAGGCTGGTACCCGTCTCGATGTCCGCGCGGATGTCCATCAACAGCCGGGTCAGTGTCGCATTGGTGCTGCCTCGTGCCACGATGTCAAAGGCTTGCAGCAAGGGCACGCCGGCCTTCATCATCGTCGCCAGCTGGCGCGTGAAGATGGCAATGTCCTTGGGCTTGATGCTCTTGCCGCCAGAGCTGCGGCGCTTCTTCACCTTGGTGACCAGCACGCCTTGCCGGCGCAGGCTGGCACTCACGGCGGCTTCTCCGCCGGCGCGCAGTTCCCCGCGCACGACCTTGCCGTTGCGGTCCTTGCCTTCCCATTCGAAGGTGAAATCCTTGGCGCTTCTTGCTGCCGCTGCTGTAGCCATAAAGCCTCCGGCCGCTCCCGACGGTGTGATCAGTTGTAGTCGACGCCCGCAACGCGGGTGGATTCCCAGGACCCCGGCTTCGCACGGTGCAAGCCGGCGTCGCCTTGATTGTTTTGCATGCCGCTATTCGTTGGTCGCGGCGATGACTTCTTCCAGCGATGTGGCGCCAAGCCTGACCTTCAGCAGGCCGGACTGACGCAAATCGCGCACGCCATCTTTGCGCGCCTGTATCGCCAGATCGTTTGCCGAACCATTGGCCAAGATCAACCGCTGAATAGAGTCGGTGATCGGCATGGCTTGGTAAATGCCCAAACGACCACGGTAGCCATTGTTGCAGGCCGAACAGCCCACGGCGCGGTAAGGACGCCAAGTGCCGTCGAGTTCGCTTTCGGTGAAGCCTGCACGCAACAGCGCTGGCCTGGGATAGTCTGCGGGCGTTTTGCAGCTTTCGCACAAGCGGCGCACCAGCCGCTGGGCGGTGATCAGCAACAGGCTGGACGCGATGTTGAAAGGTGCCACGCCCATGTTCAACAGCCGGGTCAAGGTGGACGGTGCGTCGTTGGTGTGCAGCGTGGACAGCACCAAGTGGCCGGTTTGCGCAGCCTTGATCGCAATGTCCGCAGTGTCCAGGTCGCGGATTTCGCCGACCATGATCACGTCGGGATCCTGACGCAGGAAAGACTTGAGTGCCGAGGCGAAGTTCAGGCCGGCCTTGTCGTTGACATTGACCTGGTTGATGCCGGGCAGGTTGATTTCCGCCGGGTCTTCCACGGTCGAAATGTTCACGCCCGGCTGGTTCAGGATGTTCAGGCAAGTGTAAAGCGACACCGTCTTGCCCGAGCCTGTCGGCCCGGTCACCAAAACCATGCCGTAGGGCCGATGCACCGCGTGCATCAACCGCTCCTTTTCCTCTGGTTCGTAACCCAGGGCCTCGATGCCCATTTTGGCGCTGGACGAGTCCAGGATCCGGATCACGATCTTCTCGCCAAACAGCGTGGGCAGCGTGCTCACCCGGAAGTCGATCGACTTGCTGCCAAAGCGCAGCTTCATCCGCCCATCCTGCGGCACGCGCTTTTCCGAGATGTCCAGCCGCGAGATGACCTTGATGCGGGACGCCAGCTTTTCCTTGATCGCAATCGGTGGCTGGGTGATCTCGCGCAACTCGCCGTCCACACGGAAGCGCACGCGGTAGTGGAATTCGTAAGGCTCGAAGTGCAGGTCGGAGGCGCGGAGATTGATGGCGTCAATCAGCATCTTCTGCAGGAAGCGCACGACGGGTGCATCTTCGACTTCCGCCACCGCCTCCGGTGATGGCGAAGCGCCTCCCGCTTCTTCTTCGGTGACATCGAATTCGAAGTCGGCGGAGGCAATCGTTTCCAGTGCCTGGTTGGCCGAGGTGGTCTGCCCGTCCACCAGCTTGATCAGCTTGTCGTATTCGACGACCACCCATTCCGGCGAAAGCTGTGTTGCGAACTTGATGCGTTCGCTGGCTTCCTGGTCGGTTGGGTCCGCGCAGGCCAGAAACAGGCGGCTGCCTCGCTTGCCAAGCGGAAGAACTTTGTATTGCCCAATCAGCTTGCTGTCGATGAAGGACTTTGGCAGTTTTTGCGTGTCAACCGAGTCCAGATCCAGCAAGGGCGCCGCGAGGGCCTGGGAAAGGGACTGCGCCAGCGCCAGCGGCGTCATGGTGTGGCTGCCGATCAGTTCTGCAATGAAGGAGTGCTTCTTTTCCTTGGCGCTGCGCACCAACTCCTCGGCCTTGGCCGGCTGAAGCTTGCCGCCGTGGACCAGCACACGTGCCACTCCTGACAAGAAGGCTTTGGAAGCGTCGGCAACAGTATCCACGGCTGAACGGCAAAAAGGCTACAACAGGGCGGGGCCGGGCAATCAACGCCCTTCGGCACGGTACTGTATATCGGCGGCATTGCCGGCCAATTCAGCGCGCAAATGGAACTGCAGTGGTCACAAGTTGTGACTGAACGCACGCAAACCGCGGCGGCCTTGCTGCGGCCGGCGGATTGCTTGGCAGATGATCTGCAAGAAGCGGGACCGGAATGCAAAAAGGCGCAGGAAGCTGAAAGTTCCTGCGCCTGCGCATGATTCACCAATGATTCTGGTCGGGGTGAGAGGATTCGAACCTCCGGCCTCTACGTCCCGAACGTAGCGCTCTACCAGGCTAAGCTACACCCCGAATGACCCATTGCCCGGACAGATTTGTTGGCGTTCGATTCGCATTGCACTTTGGGCGCCTTGCTTTTTGCCTCAGTCATTTCTGGTGATGACTGCAGATCCTGCCCGGTTCGCTCAAGAAGAGCGCTCAACCGATCGAGCTGATAATTCTAGCAGCAAATTCAGCGAGTTGGAAAGCGGGAGCGAAGAAAGGCTGTGACGGGCCGCTTCCGCCTCCGTGCGTGCGGCGTCACGCGTCGCGTCGATTGCGCCGGTGCGGTGCACGATGCCGATGATGTCCTGCAGCCGTTCAACTTCGCCTTGCTCGATTGCGTGCCGGATCAGGTTGCGCTCATCGACTGAGCCGCGGCTCATGGCGATCAGCAGTGGCAGCGTGGGTTTGCCTTCACGCAAGTCATCACCAACGTTCTTGCCGAGCGCGGTGGTCGTGCCCTCATAGTCCAGCAGGTCGTCGACCAGCTGAAATGCCGTACCCAGCGAGCGGCCGTAGTCGGCGCAGGCCTCTTCGACTTCGCGCGGCGCCTGGGCGATCACAGCCCCCAGGCGTGCGCTGGCCTCGAACAGCTTGGCGGTCTTGTAGCGGATCACGCGCAGGTAATCCTCGATCGCCACGTCCGGTTCATGCATGTTCATCAGCTGCAATACCTCACCTTCGGCGATGACGTTGGTTGCATCGGCCAGCACGTCCAATACCCGCATGCTGTTCACCGAGACCATCATCTGGAAGGCGCGTGAGTACAGGAAGTCGCCCACCAGCACGCTGGCTGCGTTGCCAAACACCGCGTTGGCCGTGTCCCGGCCGCGCCGCAGAGAGGACTCGTCCACCACGTCATCGTGCAGCAGTGTGGCGGTGTGGATGAACTCCACGGTGGCGGCGAGTTCGTATTTATGAGCGCCCTGGTAGCCCAGCGCGTCGGCGAACAGCAGCACCAGCCGGGGGCGAATGCGTTTGCCGCCTGCGCCGATGATGTAGTGAGAAATCTGTTCGATCAGCGCGACATCGGACGACAGCCGCTGCCGGATCACCTCGTCGACTTGGTGCATGTCATCGGCCATCGGATCGAAGTCGATGCTGGAGGGGGATGGCGTCGTGGAGGTGGGCGACATGAGGCGGGGGAGCGAACCCGATGACAGCAAAACCAATCGATTATAGGAAGCCATCGGCGGTGTGGACGGGCGCGCGGCCACGCGCTCGCCAGCCTCTTTGCGAGTCGGTAGCCGATATGCTATGATCCCAAGCTTCGCCTCGGAATGGTCCGCGGCGATTGGATGAGATGCGTTTTGGCTGGTTGCGGCGCGTCCTGAAATGGGCCGGCTTGGCTGTGTTTTCGGGGGCGCGCCGGCAGCTGATGCGCACTTCAAGCAAAGGGCACATATGTACGCGGTCGTAAAAACCGGTGGCAAGCAATACAAGGTTGCAGCCGGCGAAAAGATCAAGGTAGAACAGATTGCTGCGGACGTTGGCCAGGAAATCGTGATTGACCAGGTTTTGGCTGTCGGTAGCGGCGCAGATCTGAAGGTCGGGACTCCCCTGGTGAGCGGTGCAACAGTGGTGGCAACCGTGGTGGCCCATGGCCGTCACGACAAGGTTCGCATCTTCAAGATGCGCCGCCGCAAGCACTACCAGAAGCATGGCGGTCACCGCCAGAACTACACCGAGCTGGAAATCAGCGCGGTCAACGGCTGATTCAGCACCTCAACAGGAGTTCTGAACCATGGCACAGAAAAAAGGCGGCGGTTCCACCCGGAACGGCCGCGACTCGCAACCCAAGATGCTGGGTGTCAAGGCCTTTGGTGGCCAAGTCATCTCGGCAGGCTCGATCATCGTGCGCCAGCGCGGCACCAAGTTCCACGCCGGCACCAATGTCGCAATGGGTCGTGACCACACGCTGTTTGCGTTGGTCGACGGTACCGTTTCTTTCGCCATCAAAGGCGAGCTGAACCGTCACACCGTGATCATCACGCCGCTGTAATACGCGGCCTTCGCCCGGCCTCTTCTGCGGAAGAGGCCAGCGTCAAAGCCCCGGCTTGCCGGGGCTTTTGTCTTGATGGGCCAAGACACTCGGGCCGGTTTCGGCCCTCCGATACCATCCGAACACCATGAAATTCGTTGACGAAGCCACCATCGACATCGCCGCCGGCAACGGCGGCGCGGGCTGCGCGAGTTTTCGGCGCGAAAAGTTCATCCCCTTTGGCGGGCCGGACGGCGGCAATGGCGGCAAGGGCGGCAGCGTTTACGCCGTGGCTGACCGCAACCTGAACACGCTGATCGACTACCGCTACGCCCGGCGCCATGAGGCGCGCAACGGCGAAGCCGGCCGAGGCGCAGACTGTTTCGGCGCCGCAGCGGACGACATCTTGCTGCGCATGCCCGTCGGCACCATCATCACAGACGTCGAAACCGGCCGCGTGATGGCCGAGCTGATTGACCCGGAGCAGCCGGTGCTGCTGGCCAAGGGGGGCGATGGCGGCTTCGGCAACCTGCACTACAAGACCAGCACCAACCGTGCGCCCCGCCAGCACACGCCCGGCTGGCCAGGTGAAGGCTTCAAGGTCAAGTTGGAACTGCGCGTGCTCGCTGATGTTGGCCTGCTGGGCATGCCCAATGCTGGCAAAAGCACGCTGATCACGGCGGTGTCGAATGCGCGGCCAAAGATTGCCGACTATCCGTTCACCACCTTGCATCCGAACCTGGGCGTGGTACGCGTGGGTCCCGAGAAGAGCTTTGTCGTGGCGGACATTCCTGGCCTGATCGAAGGTGCTTCCGAAGGCGCCGGCCTGGGCCATCTGTTCCTGCGACACCTGCAGCGCACGCGTCTGCTGCTGCATGTGGTCGACCTGGCGCCGTTTGACGATGAAGTGGATCCCGTCAAGCAGGCCAAGGCCATCGTCGAGGAGCTGCGCAAATACGACCAGGCGCTGCACGACAAACCACGCTGGCTGGTGCTGAACAAGCTGGACATGGTGCCGGAAGACGAGCGCGCCAAACGCGTCAAGGATTTCGTCAAGCGCTACAAGTGGAAGGGCCCCGTGTTCGAGATCTCGGCCCTGGCCCGCGACGGCTTGCAGCCGCTGATCCACGCCATCTGGGACCATGTGGCGGCCGAGCAAATCAAGCCGCCGCCCGAGCCCGATCCGCGTTTCGACGCCGCCGCTGACGCGACTGCTGCCGACGAGTGACCTCGCGATGAGTGCAGCACTGCAGGGCGCGCGGCGCATCGTCGTCAAGGTCGGCTCCAGCCTGGTGACCAACGAAGGCCGCGGCGTGGACGCCGAGGCGGTAGGCAACTGGTGCCGCCAGATGGCTGGCCTGGCGTCGCAGGGCTGCGAAGTGGTGATGGTCTCCAGCGGTGCGATTGCCGAAGGCATGAAGCGCCTGGGCTGGACGACCCGGCCCAAGGAACTGCCGGAGTTGCAGGCTGCGGCCGCTGTCGGCCAGATGGGCCTGGTGCAGATGTACGAGAGCAAGCTGTCCGAGCACGGCATGGGCAGTGCGCAGGTGCTGCTCACGCATGCCGACCTGGCCGACCGCGAGCGCTACCTGAATGCACGCTCCACCTTGCTGACGCTGCTGGGCCTGAAGGTGCTGCCGGTCATCAACGAAAACGACACCGTCGTCAACGACGAGATCAAGTTCGGCGACAACGACACGCTGGGTGCACTGGTCGCCAACCTGGTGGAAGCCGATGCGCTGATCATCCTGACCGACCAGAAAGGCCTGTATTCGGCCGACCCGCGCAAGGACCCGGAGGCCTGTTTCATCGACGTGGCAGAGGCCGGCGACCCGGCGCTGGAGCGCATGGCAGGCGGCGCCGGCTCCAGCATCGGGCGCGGCGGCATGATCACCAAGGTGCTGGCCGCCAAGCGCGCGGCCGGCAGCGGTGCCAGCACCGTGATCGCCTGGGGTCGTGAGCCTGACGTGTTGCTGCGGCTGATGGCGGGAGAGGCCATTGGCACGGCCCTGTTGGCCGGCACGCCCAAGCTGGCCGCCCGCAAGCAGTGGATGGCCGATCACCTGCAGATGCGAGGCGCCGTGGCGATCGACGATGGCGCGGTCATCAAGCTGCGTGAGGAAGGCAAGAGCCTGTTGTCCATCGGCGTGGTCGAGGTGCAGGGCGAGTTCCACCGCGGCGATGTCATCGCGGTGCGCAGCGTCGCAGGCGAAGAAGTGGCCCGTGGATTGGCCAACTATTCCAGCGCCGAAGCCCGGCTGATTGCCCGCAAGCCCTCGTCGCAGATCGCCGGCCTGCTGGGCTATGTGGCCGAGCCCGAACTGATCCATCGCGACAACCTGGTGCTCAGCTGAGCGCTGGCCGCCTGGTCAGCGCAACTGAAGGCGGAGGCGGCTTACTCTGGCGCGCCAGGCGGCGACATCACTGGCAGTGCAGGACCCATGGCTTCGTCCATGACACCGTCCGGCGACCTGCGGCCATCGCGGTGCGGGCGCATGCCGCCGCGGAGATAACGGTTCTGGTAGGCCGTGCGGGGCATGAAGCGCGCCAGTTCGGTCAGCGCCATCTGGTAGACGCCGCGCTTGAATTCGATCACCACGTCCAGCGGCACCCAATAGTCGTTCCAGCGCCAGGCGTCGAATTCCGGGTGGTTGGTGGCGCGCAGGTTCATGTCGCTGTCACGGCCCATCAGTCGCAACAGGAACCATATCTGCTTTTGCCCCTTGTAGTGGCCGCGCGCATCCTTGCGGATGAAATGATCGGGCACGTCATAGCGCAGCCAATCGCGGGTGCGCGCCAGAATTTCCACGTGATCGGGAAGCAAACCGACTTCCTCGTGCAACTCGCGGAACATCGCCTGCTCAGGCGACTCGCCATACTTGATGCCCCCTTGCGGGAACTGCCAGGAGTGGGTGCGCAGCCGCTTGCCCCAAAACACCTGGTTGCGGGCGTTGAGCAGGATGATGCCGACGTTGGGCCTGTAGCCTTCCCGGTCGAGCATAATCGAACCCCAAATTTTGAACTGAAATCAATATAGCACCCACGGGGCTCCCCGCCCAGGCTCTCGCTAACCCGGAGCTTGCGCCGGGCGCCTCTGCAGGCTGTAACGTCGCGCCCATGAAAGCCTCCCAGTTCTTCATCTCCACCCTCAAAGAGGCACCTGCAGACGCCGAAGTCGTGAGCCATCAGCTGATGATGCGCGCCGGCATGATCAAGCGCCTTGGCGCTGGCATCTACAACTACATGCCCATGGGCCTGCGCGTGATCCGCAAGGTCGAGGGCATCATCCGCGAAGAGATGAACCGCGCTGGCGCGGTCGAACTGCTGATGCCGGTGGTGCAGCCGGCCGAGCTCTGGCAGGAAACTGGCCGCTTCGACAAGATGGGCCCGGAGCTGATGCGGGTGAAGGACCGGCACGACCGCGACTTCGTCATCCAGCCGACCTCCGAAGAGGTGGTGACCGACATCGCCCGCCAGGAGCTGCGCAGCTACAAGCAGCTGCCCAAGAATTTCTATCACATCCAGACGAAATTCCGCGACGAGCGCCGGCCGCGTTTTGGCGTGATGCGTGGCCGTGAATTCACGATGAAGGACGCTTATTCCTTTGACCGTGACGAAGCCGGCGCGACCAAGAGCTACGAAGCCATGTTCGCTGCTTACAAGCGCATCTTCGACCGCTTCGGCCTTGAGTACCGCGCCGTCGCGGCTGACACCGGCGCGATCGGCGGCGACCTGTCGCACGAATTCCAGGTCATTGCCGACACCGGCGAAGACGCGGTCATCTACTGCCCCACCAGCGACTACGCCGCCAACATCGAACTGGCCGAAGGCGTGGCGCTGCTGGCCGAACGCGCGGCTGCGGGCTCCGCGATGGCCAAGACGCCTACCCCAGGCAAGAGCACCTGTGCCGACGTGGCCGCGCTGCTGGGCCTGCCGCTGGCGCAGACCGTCAAGTCACTGGTGCTCGCGACCGATGAACTGGATGACAGGGGCGACATCAAGAAGACCACTGTCTGGCTGCTGCTGCTGCGAGGCGATCATGACCTGAACGAAGTCAAGGCCGGCAAGCTCGAAGGGCTGAAGAGCGGCTTCCGCTTCGCCACCGTGGCCGAGATCGAGGCCCACTTCGGCTGCAAGCCTGGCTACCTCGGCCCCATCGGCCTGCTGAAGCCGGTCAAGGTGATTGCCGATCGCACGGTGGCCAACATGGCCGACTTCGTCTGCGGCGCCAACGAAGCCGACTTCCATTTGACCGGCGTCAACTGGCGCCGTGACCTGCCCGAGCCGGACCTTGTGGCGGACATCCGCAACGTCGTCGAAGGCGACCCATCGCCCGACGGCAAGGGTGTGCTGGCCATCCAGCGCGGCATCGAGGTCGGCCACGTGTTCTTCCTCGGCACCAAGTATTCCAAGGCGATGAACGCCAGCTACCTGGACGAAACCGGCAAGCCGCAGCTGATGCAGATGGGCTGCTACGGCATTGGCGTGACCCGCATCCTCGGTGCCGCCATCGAGCAGAACCACGATGCCCGCGGCATCATCTGGCCGACCAGCATCGCGCCTTTCCAGGTCGTGCTGTGTCCCATCGGCTACGACCGTTCGGCCGAGGTGAAGACGGCTGCCGACGCGCTGCACGACGAGCTGACTGCCGCCGGCATCGACGTGCTGCTGGACGACCGCGGCGAGCGCCCTGGCGCAATGTTCGCCGACTGGGAACTGATCGGCGTGCCCTTGCGCGTGGTGCTGTCGGACCGCGCGCTGAAAGAAGGCCAGTTCGAAGTGCAAGGCCGGCGCGACGCGGAAGCGCAGAAGGTCGCCGTGGCCGATGTGGGTGCCGTCGTGAAGGCGCGCCTGGCGGCATGAGTGCCGTTGGGGCGAGGCGGCCCGTCAGCCGGCGGGCCTGCCTGGCAGCGGGTGGGGCTGCTTTGCTTGCGCCCTGGGCCGCACCGGCCCGGGCCGGCAAGCAAGCCGAGGAGCCGCTGATCGATTCGGTGCGCAGCGCGCTGTCGTCTGCCATTGCCAACAAGGCGCCACCCAAGCCCAGTTTTGCCAACTTCGACGACCGCCTCGTCTACCTGCGCTGGCTGGGCACCAACAGCGACCGGCTGAAGAAGCGCAAGTCCGAAGACCAGACGCGCATCGAGTTTCTCGAGACCATCTGGTACGAGGCCAAGCGCGCCGGGTTGGAGCCTTCGCTGGTGCTGGGCCTGGTGCAGGTCGAAAGCGGCTTTCGCAAGTACGCCATCAGCGTGGCCGGCGCGCGCGGCTACATGCAGGTCATGCCTTTCTGGTCCCGGCTGATCGGCGACGGCGACGCTTCGCGCCTGTTCCACATGCAGACCAACCTGCGGTTTGGATGCGTGATCCTGCGGCACTACCTGGACCGCGAACAGGGCGACCTCTTTCTCGCGCTGGGTCGCTACAACGGCAGCCGTGGCCAGCCCGAGTATCCGAACATGGTGTTTGGTGCCCGCAAGCAGTGGATCGTCGCCTGAGCTTCGGCCCAGGTTCAAAGGCCGGTCCAGTTCCGCGGTGCGGCATTGCCAACGCCGAGCAGGGCGATGGCCCGTTCCACCGTGTCGTCCACCAGTTCCTCTATCGACTGTGGCCGGTGATAGAACGCCGGCAGCGGCGGGAAGACGATCGCGCCCATTTCGGTCACTGCCGTCATGTTGCGCAGGTGCGCCAGGTTGAACGGCGTTTCGCGCACCATCAGCAGCAGCCGGCGGCGCTCCTTCAGCGTCACGTCGGCTGCGCGAGTCAGCAGGTTGTCGCCAAAACCGTGGGCCACCGAAGCCAGCGTCTTCATCGAGCAAGGCGCAATCACCATCGCGTCCACAGGGTGGCTGCCGCTGGCGATGCAGGCGCCGATGTCGCCCAGCGGATGTGCGTCGTCCGCCAGGGCTTCCAGGGCGTTGCGGTCCATGCCCAACTCGTGGTGCGCGTTCAGCACACCGGCCGAGGTCACGACCAGGTGCGTGTGTGCGCCCAGCGAGCGCAGCCGTTGCAGCAGCCGCACGCCATAGACCGCGCCCGAAGCGCCGGTGATGCCAACGACGATGCGCGGCGCTACAGCGGCGGCTGGCTGTGCCAGCGTCACGCGGCTTCGATCATCGGCTGCAGTTCGCCGGACTGGTACATCTCCATCATGATGTCCGAGCCGCCGACGAATTCGCCGTTCACGTACAGCTGCGGAATCGTTGGCCAGTTGGCGTAATCCTTGATGCCCTGGCGGATCGCGTCGTCCTCCAGCACGTTGACCGTCGTCAGGTCACCCGCGCCGCAAGCCTTCAGGATCTGGATGGCACGGCCGGAGAAGCCGCACATCGGGAATTGGGCCGTGCCCTTCATGAACAGAACCACCTTGTGGTTCTTGACGAGTTGGTCGATGCGTTGTTGAACGTCGCTCATGGCTGTGCTTTCGGGAAATATCGAGGCGAGAAAAGGGTCGATGCGACCATGTGGCTTTATACGACAAGCGGGCAAGGTGGCGCAGCGAGAGCTGGCGATGGCCCGGCGTGTCGCGCTGGTAAGCAGGCGCGCAGCTGCAGGCCTTGCCGTTCCCGTGTGTGACCGTTTGGAGGTGCCGGGGTTCCGGCCGGTGGCCAGACGGCAGCGGAAAGTTCAGAACGAGTAGGACAGCTGAACCTGCAGCACCGGTGCCAGTTGGTAAGGTCGGCTGGGATCGTCCAGGCCGTTGTTGGGATTGCCGGACAGCAAGCGGCGCGAGCCGCCGGCATTGCGCGTGGCCAGCAGTCCCAGGTCGGCGCTCAACCCCAGTCCTGGGCGGGCCCACCAGGCCGTGTAACCCATGCCCAGGTAGGGCGTGGCGGTGGTGTCCAGCGCGCTTTCGCTGGCCTGGCTGCTGGCGCCGAATGTGGTGCGGCTCATCAGCAGGCTGCCAGAACCATAGGCGCCGGGAGCACCCAGGGCCACCGAAGGCGAGCCGAACAACAAGGCACCGGTGGCCCGCAGGCCACCGCCATCGCCGACCCGGCCGATGTCGAAATAACGGTCGCCGGCAAGGCTGGCGCCCAGTGACAGGCGGCTGTCCAGCATGCTGGGCGCCGGGCCCAGCGGCTGGGCGCCAACCGACAAACGGGTTTGCCACTGCGGCCACGCAGCACTGTCGCCGTTGAGGCGCAATCCGTCCCCCACGGTCGCGGCCGAGGCTGCCGAGGCCGCCAGCATGGCTGCAGCCATCACGCCGGCCAGCATGGCGCGGTGAAGGCTCTGGCGAGCGGAAACACGGCTGTCGACGGTGTGCATGCGGCCCCCGGTGGTGTTGTCGCGCTTCGCCCGGTGGCTCCGGATCTGCGCGTCCCAATGCAAAAGATGCTACTCCTTTGCCTCCAATCAAGGCCCGAAAAACGGCGGGATTTCGCCGCTGTTGTGCGGACTGCACCACGCTATGAAGCGGCAGCTGGCTGACCGGTGGCTGGCCACCGACCGCCGGTGCAGCGACCGTGGCCCGCCAGGTCGCGCCGGGTCCGGACCTGGGCAAAACCGGCGCGTTGCAGCAGCGCCTGCACCGCCTCGGCCTGGTCCCAGCCATGCTCGATCAGCAGCCATGCGCCGGGCCGCAGGTGTGGCGGCGCGTCTGCCACCAGCGTGCGAATGGCCGCCAGCCCGTCGCCTTCTGGCGTCAGGGCGCTGCGCGGTTCGTGTTGCAGTGCGTCAAGGTGTGGATCGTCGCCGGCAATGTAGGGCGGGTTGCTCAGCGCCAGGTCGAAGGTTTTGCCGGCGACCGCCTGCCACCAGTCGCTGTGCAGCAGGCGAACCGCCAGTCCCAGCCGCTCAGCATTGGCGCGTGCCACCGCCAGCGCCGCTTCGCTGAAGTCCAATGCGGTCATCTCTGCCGCGGGAAAGCGGTGCTTCACGGCCAGCGCGATCGCGCCGCTGCCGGTGCCCAGGTCGACGACCTGGGGCGTCGGCCTGTCTGCCAGCTCGCAGGCCAGCAGTTCGAGCGCCCAGTCGACCAGGGTTTCGGTGTCGGGCCGCGGCACCAGCACCGCGGGGCTGACCTGCAGCGTCAGGCCGTGGAATTCGCGTTCGCCCAGCAGGTAGGCCGTCGGTTCGCCGGCTGCGCTGCGCTGCCACAAGGCCTGGAAGCGGGTCAGCGCTTGGGTCGGCAGCTCGTCCTGGTCGTGCGCCACCAGCCAGCTTCGGTCTTTCCGCAGTACGTGCGCCAGCAGCAGCTGGGCATCCAGGCGTTCCAGCCCGGCGGTGCGGGCGGCAGCCAGCGCCTGTGTGACCGTCGTCATGCGCCCGTCTCCAGCGCCGCCATCTGCTGCTGCGCCCGTGCCACCAGCAGCGCCTGGGTCACGTCGCCCAGCTCGCCTTCCATCACCGCGCTCAGCTTGTAGAGCGTCAGGTTGATGCGGTGGTCGGTCAGCCGGCCTTGCGGGAAGTTGTAGGTGCGGATGCGGTCGGAGCGGTCGCCGGAGCCAACCAGCGCCTTGCGCGTGGCGGCCTCCTTGGCATCGCGCTCGCTGCGCTCCTTGTCCTGCAGCCGTGCCTGCAGCACCGCCAGCGCCTTGGCCTTGTTGCGGTGCTGCGAGCGGTCGTCCTGGCACTCGGCGACCAGCCCGGAGGGAATGTGCGTGACGCGGATCGCGCTGTCGGTCTTGTTGATGTGCTGGCCACCCGCGCCGCTGGCGCGGAAGGTGTCGATGCGCAGGTCGGCCGGGTTCAGCGTGACTTCGGCCGCTTCATCCGGTTCGGGCATCACCGCGACGGTGCAGGCGCTGGTGTGGATGCGGCCCTGGGTTTCGGTCGCCGGCACGCGCTGCACCCGGTGGCCGCCAGACTCGAACTTCATGCGCGCATAGACCTGCGGGCCTTCGAGCCGGATCACCACTTCCTTGTAGCCGCCCAGGTCCGAACGGCTCTCGCTCATCAGCTCGCTGCGCCAGCCCTGGGCCTCCGCGTAGCGCAGGTACATGCGCGCCAGGTCGGCGGCGAACAGGGCAGACTCTTCGCCGCCGGTGCCGGCGCGGATCTCGACAAACGCATTGCGGTCGTCGTCCGGATCCTTGGGCAGCAGGGCGGTCTGCAGCTCGGCAAGCAGCGCGGCCTGGTCGGCCTCGGCGGCCGCGGCTTCCTCGCGTGCCATCGCAGCCATCTCGGTGTCGGCCGCCTTGTCGGCTTCGGCCAGCAATTCCTGTGCGCCGGCCTGGTCAGCCTCTCGCTGCTCGAAGCGGCGAAACAGGCCGACGACCGCCGCCGCGTCCGACTGCTCGCGCGACAGCGTGCGGTAGCGCTTCATGTCCGCGGTGACCTGCGGGTCGGCGAGCAGTGCGTCGAGTTCGCTCAGGCGCATCGCGAGGCGTTGCAATTGCTGGCGCAGCGAAGGGTTCATCTGGGAGGCGGCGCAGGGCCGGTAGCAGGGCAACGGCCAAGTGTGCCGTGCGCGGAAATCGGGGCGCTGGCGGTGATGCCAGCAAGCAGGCCGAAGGCTCGGCCATCACGCGGCGAGCGCCGCTAACGCCCGCTGTCGTCCGTTTCGCCGGTGTGGGCCGGGCCGCGTGCGGCCTGGCGCAGGAACAGCCGCGAGACCATCTCGGCCGTCTGGTGGCGCTGCTCGCCTTCGCTGCCGTGCAGCTCGGCCAGCGCACCATGCAGCATCTTCTGGGTCAGGCCGCGGCTCAGCGCTTCCAGCACCGTGTCCAGGTCGGTGCCGCGGGCCAGCAGCTTGCGCGCGCGGGCCAGCTCCGCGGCGCGCCAGTCGTCGGCCTGGCGGTTCAGGGCCTGGATCAGCGGCACGCTGGCGCGCTGGTCCAGCCAATGCGCAAAGCTTTGCACGCCGGCATCGATGATGGCTTCGGCCTGCTCGACGGCGGCCAGCCGCTTCTGGCTTGCGGTCTGCACCGCGGCGGTCAGGTCGTCCACGGTGTAGAGGTAAACGTCGGACAGGCGGGCCACTTCGGGTTCGATGTCGCGCGGCACGGCCAGGTCGACCATGAACATCGGCCGGCGGCGGCGCGCCTTCAGCGCCCGCTCCACCGCGCCCAGCCCGATGATGGGCAGCGAGCTGGCGGTGCAGGAAATCACCGCGTCGAATTCGTGCAGCCGCGCCGGCAGGTCGGCCAAGCGCATGGCTTGCGCGCCAAAACGCGTGGCCAGCTTCTCGCCGCGTTCGAGCGTGCGGTTGGCCACCGCCATCAGCTGCGGCTCCTTGGCCGAGAAATGCGTGGCGACGAGCTCGATCATCTCGCCGGCGCCGACGAACAGCACCTTGATCTTCGCCAGGTCCTCGAACAGCTGCGAGGCCAGGCGCACCGTGGCAGCGGCCATGCTGATCGAATGCGTGCCGATCTCGGTCGAGGTGCGCACTTCCTTGGCGACAGAGAACGAGCGCTGGAACAGCTGGTGCAGCGTGGTGCCCAGCGTGCCGGCTTCGTCGGCACCGCGCACCGCCTGCTTCATCTGGCCAAGGATCTGCGGCTCGCCCAGGACCATCGAATCCAGCCCGGAGGCGACACGGAAGGCATGCCGCGCGGCTTCACGGTTTTCCAGCACATAGGTGTGCTGCTGCAAATGCTGCTCGGCCACGCCGCCCTGGCGGGCGAGCCAGTCCAGCGCGGGGCGCACCAGCTCGCGGGCGCGCGCGGGCCCGCTGGCCACGTAGATTTCGGTGCGGTTGCAAGTCGACAGGATCGCCGTTTCCGGCGCCGAGCGTTGCAACTGGTCGCGCAGCGCCTGCAGCGCGGGTGTCAGCTGCTCGGGCGCGAACGCAAACCGGCCCCGCAAATCCAGCGGGGCCGTGTGATGGTTCAAGCCGAGCGCAAATACACTCATGGC
Source organism: Ideonella sp. (assembly GCF_041287625.1). Taxonomy (GTDB): domain Bacteria; phylum Pseudomonadota; class Gammaproteobacteria; order Burkholderiales; family Burkholderiaceae_C; genus Ideonella. The sequence continues at coordinate 70,561 of NZ_JBGGNH010000059.1, read as the reverse complement.
GGAATTATAAAATCGTTACCTTGCCCTCAGCACTCGGCCGGTTGGCAGAGGCTGTGGCGCAATTGACGGGAATCAAGCAGGACGACGTCACCATGGGCCCAATGGACGCCATCTGGCATTTGCTGAACTTCTTCGGCCCCGCGCTGGGCGTGGGGTTGATCGCCACCGGCTTGGCCAAGCTGTTGTGGCACCGCCCGCTCAAGCGCGTGCCCTTTGCCCGCCTGGCGCTGTGGACCATGGGCGCCGGCGCACTGGTGCTGCTGTTCGGCCTGGTGCTGTTCGGCCGCGATGGCCGCATGGCGACCTATGCGATGCTGGTCGTCGCCACCGCGCTGGCGCTCTGGTGGCGCGGCTGGGTCCGTCCGCACTGAGCTCAGACCGTCACGCTGTCCTGCGTCACCACCTCGGCGCGCAGCGAGTGCGGCATCGCCTGGGTGATGCGCACGTCGATCAGCTGGCCGATCAGCCGTGGCGCGCCGGGGAAGTTGACGATGCGGTTGCACTCGGTGCGGCCCATCAACTCGGCCGCACTCTTGCGCGAGCGGCCTTCCACCAGGATGCGCTGCACCGTGTCCTGCATCGCGAAGCTGTAGCGGCGCACGTTGTCTTCCAGCCTGGCCTGCAGCGCCTGCAGCCGGGCCAGCTTCGCTTCGTGCGGCGTGTCGTCGTGCAGGGCGGCGGCGGGCGTGCCGGGGCGGGCGCTGAAGATGAAGCTGAACGAAGCGTCGAAGCCGATGTCCTCGATCAGTTTCATTGACTTCGCGTGGTCTTCCTCGGTTTCGCCGGGGAAGCCGACGATGAAGTCGGTCGACAGTTGGATGTCCGGCCGCACCAGGCGCAGCCGGCGGATCACGCTCTTGTATTCCAGCGAGGTGTAGCCGCGCTTCATCGCCGAGAGGATGCGGTCCGAGCCGTGCTGTACCGGCAGGTGCAGGTGGTTCACCAGCTGCGGCACTTTGGCGTAGACGTCGATCAGCCGCTGGCTGAACTCGTTCGGATGGCTGGTGGTGTAGCGGATGCGCTCGATGCCGGGGATCTCGCCCACGTATTCCAGCAGCAGCGCGAAGTCGGCGATCTCGCTGGTGCCACCCATCGTGCCGCGGTAACCGTTGACGTTCTGGCCCAGCAGCGTCACTTCCTTCACGCCCTGGTCGGCCAGCCCGGCAATCTCGGTCAGCACGTCCTCGAAAGGCCGCGAGACTTCCTCGCCACGGGTGTAAGGCACGACGCAGTAAGTGCAGTACTTCGAGCAGCCTTCCATGATGGACACGAAGGCGGTCGCGCCGTCGACGCGCGCTGGCGGCAGGTGGTCGAACTTCTCGATCTCGGGGAAGCTGATGTCGACCTGCGAGCGCTTCTGCGCCTTTTGCTGGGCAATCATCTGCGGCAGCCGGTGCAGCGTCTGCGGGCCGAACACCAGGTCCACATACGGTGCGCGGTCGATGATGGCCGCGCCTTCCTGGCTGGCCACGCAACCGCCCACGCCGATCAGCACGCCTTTTTCCTTCAGGTGCTTCACGCGGCCCAGGTCCGAGAACACCTTCTCTGCCGCCTTCTCGCGGATCGAGCAGGTGTTGAACAGCACCAGGTCGGCTTCTTCGACGTCCTGGGTGGGCTCGTACCCGTCGGCCGCGCGCAGCACGTCGGCCATCTTGTCCGAGTCGTACTCGTTCATCTGGCAGCCGAAGGTTCTGATGAAAACTTTCTTCGTCATGATCGGTTCACTCACGGCTTGGTCCAGGTCTGGGCAGCAGCGTCGAAGCGCCAGCTCTGCGCCTGCTCCAGCGTGCGTGGCCACGGGCTCATCTTGGCCTCGTCGTCGCGCAGCACCCAGACTTCCAGCGGCTGGCCCATGGCGTCCAGGGTGAAGTTGACGACCAGCTTCTGGCCCACGATGGCGCCGGACATCTGCAGCAGGTTGTCCGCCCCGTGGATGCGGGCGCCGGGCGCCAACCGCGTGGCCTGGCCGTTCAGCGTGGCTTCCGGCGGCGCGGTGACCACCAGCACGCCGCGCAGGGCGGTGGCGGGGAAATTGCGGGCTTGCCAGGCGGCGGCCGGCGCGCTGAGCGTGGCCAGGGCAGAAAAGGCGAGCAGGGCCGGCGCGGCGGCAAGCAGGGCGCGCGCCAGCAATCGGCGCGTCATCACACAGCGGTGCATGGCGTGTATCCAGGGGCTGTGAAAGGAAGCGGCCCGAGCGCTGGAAGCCTCGGGCCGTGCGGCGCCGCTGCAGCTGGCCACCCAGGGCGGCGTCGCTCAGCCGGCGAGTCGCCGATTGTAGCGAGCCGGGTCCTGCGCGAGTCGCTCCGGGGTCATGGCAGAGGGCTCAGGCCGCTGCGAGCGCACCCTTGGGCAAGCCGCTGCTCATCGAGGCGCTGTGCTGGCGCGCCAGCTGCCGGGCCGTGGCCACGTCGCGCTTCTGCACCGCCGCCGCCAGCTGCTGCTGGTATTCGGCATGCGCCCGGGCCCGGGCCGGCGTGACGCGGAACAGGCCGTGGGCCGGATTGCGCACCAGGCCGTGCAGCAGGCTCAGCATCAGCGCCAGTGCGGGGTTGCCGCTCAGTTGGCCGATGAGGGTGTCGAAGGCCAGCACCGCTTGCACGCGGTGGCCCTCGTCGGGTGAGGCCTCGAAGCCGGCGTTTTGCTTCACGTGTTCGGCCAGGCGTCGGCGCACCGAAGCGTCGGACGTGCCAGCCAGGACGCCGGCAGCTTCCTCGATCACCGGTGCGGTGGCATTGGCAATCTGCTGCAGCGTGGTACCTTGCGAGCCAAGGAAGATCGCGGCCATGCGGGACACGGCCTGCACCGATGGCGGCTGGGCGAAAAAGCCACCGCCAATGCCACGCTTGATCTTCAGCAGTGCTTCATGCTCCAGCAGGCGCGCGGCTTGGCGGAAAGTCGGCCGGCTGACGCCCAGGGTGGCGATCAGCTGCTCTTCCGAGCCGAGGAACGCATTGTCCGGACCGGTGACGGCCAGGATGCGCTGGCGCAGTGCGTCGACCGCCTGCTGGACCAGCGAGGTGCTGGCCCGGCCTTCGACCTGGGACGCCGGCAAGCTGGCGGCCCGTGGCTTGGCAACGGGCTTTCCCGCCGCTTTGAACGGGACCTTTGACGCAGGCTTGGCAGCCCGCTTGGGCGCAGGCCGGGCCGCGGCCTTGGTGCTGGGCTTGGTGGCAGCTGCGGCGGCTGGCTTCGCTGCGACGGGCTTGGATTTCTTTTCGGCCACTGACTTTTTGGCAGTGGTGGCGCGAACGCCGGGCTTGGGTACAGCCATTCAGGTGCCTTTGTGGGGTGGTAAAGACGGCGCGGCGATTATGTCCCAGTAGAAGCGGGCTTTTGGACCGGGTTGACCACCATGTGGCGTGGCTTCCCCCAACTTGAACAATCCGTGGCACTCCGCCGCGCGTCGGTCCTCATCCTTCCGATGCTGCGGCCGGCCGCCCCGCTGCCTTGCCGCGCCGCTGCACCCCCAGCAGCACCAGTGCCGCCAGCGCGCCCGGCAGCCACTGGTAGACCGCGCGGTAGACCATCACCGCGGCAATGAGCTGCTGCACCGGCCACTGGTCGCTCAGCAGCGCGACGAACACCGCCTCCAGCACGCCAACGCCCGCGGGCACATGCGCCAGCGCACCCGCCACCGCGGCCACCAGCAGCGCAGTGGCCACCGCCAGGAAGTTGGCCCCCGGTGGCAGCGCCACCCAGACAATGGCGGCTGTGAACCCCCAGTGCAGCGTGCCCAGGCACAGCTGCAGCAGCGCCATGCGGCCGTTGGGCAGGTCGAGTTCCAGCGAGCGCCATTGCCACTGCCGGCGCTTGAATGCCACGCAGGCCCACACATACGCGACAACGAGGGCCAGCGCCACGCCGCCCGCAATCTGCCAGACCACCGGTGCCACGCCCCACAGTTGGGGCAGTGCCTGCGTGCCAAACACCAGCAAGGCGCCAAACAGTGCGAAGTGGCTCAACCAGTTGGTCAATGCGCTGGTGCCGGCCACTGCGGCAATCACGGCCGGTCGCAGGCCCAGCGCGGTGTATTGGTTCAGCCGCAGCCCCAGCCCACCGACCATGTAGCCCAGGTTCTGATTGATCGCAAAGCTGACCGCCGCGACCCGCAACACCGCCAGGCGGCTGACCTTGTGGCCTGTGAACTGCTGTCCCAGGAGGTCGAATCCGGCATAGGTCAAATAGCTGAGAACGGAGAACAACAGTGCCGCCGCCAGCTGCCACGCCGGTGTGTCCTGCAAGGCCTTGCCAACCTCGGCCCACGGCACCTTGCGTCCCGCATGCACCAGCAACACCGCAACCCCGACCAGGAACAGCGCCACCACGGCCTGGCGCAGCCAGCGCGCCCGGTACCAGGGCACACCGCGTGGCGCTGCTGGGTGTGCCGGCATCGGCGCAACCACGGTCATGGCGAAACCCGCGCCCGGGCCATGGCTCCGTCACCACAGCCGCCGCTGCTGCAAGACGCGCTGGGCCGTGCCGGCTGGATCGCCGGCACGGCAGCCGGCACGCTGCGCAGCCAGCCCGGAAAGCGCCGCAGCGCAAAGAACACCACTGTGCCGCGCAGTTGCGCCCATGCCGAGCCCCAGGCCGACAGCTGCACCTGAGGCACCTCCTTGCAGGCGTGCTGCATCATGTGGTTCAGCCGCTTGCTGAGTTCGGCATTGAAGCAATGGTCCTTCACCAGCACATTGGCTTCCAGGTTCAGCGCCAGGCTGGTCGGGTCCAGGTTGCTGGAGCCGACGGTGGCCCATTCGTCGTCCACCACCGCCACCTTGCCGTGCAGCGGCCGCTCGCAGTATTCGAAGATGCGCACGCCAGCGCGCTGCAAATGGCCATGCAGCAGCGAGGCAGCAGGTTTCACGATGGGCATGTCCGGCTTGCCCTGCAGGATCAGGCGCACGTCCACGCCGCGCTGCGCCGCCTGGCGCAGCTCGCGCAGCAGGCGGTAGCCGGGGAAGAAATAAGCGTTGGCGATCACGATGCGGTGGCGCGCCTGGCGAATGGCCAGGCGGTACTGGCGTTCGATGTCGGTCCGGTGGTGGTGGTTGTCGCGCACCACCAGGGCCGCCTTCGCGCCGGCTCGGCCCGCGGGCTCCGCTACTTGGCCCATGCGGTGCAGCAGGCGCTGCCAGCGCTGCGCCACCGCGGGCGGTTTCAGGCTGGCGCGCGTCAGGTCGCGCAGCTTTTCAACCAATGGCCCGCGAATCTCCACCGCGTAGTCCTGCTTGGCCAGCGGGCCGAATTCGGCCAGGTGGTCCAGCGAAAAGTTGATGCCGCCGATGAAGCCGATGCGGCCGTCAACGACGACAATCTTGCGGTGCATGCGCCGGAACAGGTTCAGCCGCTGGCCCAGCAGGCGCCTGACCGGCTTGAAGAAGTGCAGCTGCACGCCGGCCGTGATCAGCGAGTCGATGTAGTCCGGTGACAGGTCCGGCGAGCCCCAGCCGTCCACCAGCAGGCTGACCTTCACGCCGCGGTTGGCTGCAGCCACCAAGGCCTCTCGCAACTGCAGCCCCACCTTGTCCTCGAACAGGATGAAGGTCTCCAGCCGCACCTCCTGCTGTGCCTGGGCAATTGCCTCGAACACGGCCGGGTAATACGCCTCGCCGTTTTCCAGCAGCCGGATCTGGTTGCCGTCGGTCCATTCCAGCCGGTGCATGGCAGCCCCTCGTCCGGCGAGTACGTCGGCCGATCCCCCAAGGGGATGCGAGCCGGCTTGGGAGGGGCCCGGCGCTCGGCCCGTTTGGGCGTTGTCGGAGGTGTTCATGGTTCGAGTTGCGCCGCCAGGGGCGCATGGTCAGACAGGTGGGCCCAGGGCCGGCGCGGCAGCCGCAGCGGGGCCTGGCGGCGCATGCCGCGCACATAGATGCGGTCCAGCCGCAGCAGCGGCAGGCGGGCAGGGAAGGTGCGCGGCATGCCGCCCGGCAGTTTGGCGTGCACTTCGCGCAGGCCCAGCTTCATCAGCGGTGCGTGTGCCAGGCCGCGCCAGTCGTTGAAGTCGCCAGCCACGATCAGCGGCGCGCCTTCTGGCACCTGCTGGTCCATGACCGCGCCCAGGCGCCGGATCTGCTGCTGGCGATCGCGCTCGCGCAGGCCGAGGTGCACGCAGATCACGTGCACCTGCGGCTGCCCCGGCAAGTCCAGCACACAGTGCAGCAAGCCACGCGCCTCGGGCGCCGGCGTTGCACCTTCGTGCGGCCTGTCATGTGGCATCTCGTGGTTGTGCCAGCGCACGATGGGGAACTTGGACAGCACCGCGTTGCCGTGGTCGCCCTCGGTGTAGACCGCGTTGCGGCCGTAGGCATGCTGGTGCCAGACGGTGTCGGCCAGGAATTCGTAGTGCGGCGCGTTGGGCCAGTCCGCCACGCGTGCGCCGTGGCCGGCATGGCGGCCATGCACCTCTTGCAGCAGCACCACGTCGGCCCCCACCGCGCGCATCGCGTCCCGCAGCGCGGGCAGCACGAAGCGGCGGTTCAGGCTGCTGAAGCCTTTGTGAATGTTGATCGTCAGCACGCAAAAACCACGCGGGCCGAACGGAGCCGAGTTCGAGGCAAGCATGCAGGCAGTCTCGCCGGGGCATGTGGCTGGCAGCGTCATCCCCCGCAGTTCCTGGCTGTAGGACTGCGCCGCAGGCGGCTTGCACGGAGAGCCCCAAAGTGCCTCGCACCCCGTTGCCATGCTAGGGTCGCACATGCCCACTCATGCCCATGTCCGGCCGGGCGCAAGCCCCGCCAGCGTACTCACAGGAGCCCTGCATGATTTTGTTCCATGACCGCCGCCGCGTGACCTTGCTGCTCGCCACTGCCGCCGCGTTGACCCTGAATGCCGGCACTGCGCTGGCGCAGGCCAACCCGCCGGTGCGCGTGGCCTCGAAGATCGACACCGAAGGTTCGCTGCTCGGCAGCCTGATCCTGCAGGTGCTGGAAGCGGGCGGCATCAAGACCCAGAACAAGCTGCAGCTGGGCGCAACCAAGATCGTGCGCGGCGCGCTGGTGGCCGGCGAGGTGGACATCTACCCCGAGTACACCGGCAACGGCGCCTTCTTCTTCTCCGACGAGAAGAACCCGGCCTGGAAAAACGCCAAGGCCGGCTACGAGCAGGTCAAGGCGCTGGACCAGCAGAAGAACAAGCTGGTCTGGCTCACGCCTGCGCCGGCCAACAACACCTGGGCGATTGCCATCCGCAAGGACGTGGCGGCGGCGAACAAACTGAAGTCGCTGGAAGACTTCGGCAAGTGGGTGGCCGGCGGCGGCAAGGTCAAGCTGGCCGCGTCGGCCGAGTTCGTCGAGCGGCCCGATGCGCTGCCCGCCTTCCAGGGCACCTACGGCTTCAAACTCTCGCAGGACCAGATCCTCACGCTGGCCGGCGGCGACACCACGGTGACCATCAAGGCCGCCGCCGAGCAGACCTCCGGCGTCAACGCCGCGATGGCCTACGGCACCGACGGGCCGGTCGCAGCACTCGGCCTGCAGATCCTCGAAGACACCAAGTCCGCGCAGCCGATCTACGCGCCGGCGCCGGTCATCCGCGCCGAGGTGCTGGCCCGCCAGCCGCAGATCGGGCAGCTGCTGGCGCCGGTCTTCCAGTCGCTGGACAGCGCCACGCTGCAAACGCTGAACGCCAAGATCGCGCTCGACGGCCAGGACGCGAAGAAGGTGGCCGCCACCTACCTGAAGGCCAAGGGTTTCATCAAGTGAGTGGGGCGGGGCATTCGGCCAACCGGGTGCTGCTGGTGCTGTTGATCGCCGGGATGGCTGCAGCGCTCGGGCTGGCGTTTGTCACGCAGGCGCCGAACCGGCTGGTGTCGGGCGTGGGCGTGCCGCTGCGCGAGCTGTTGCATGGCGGGAACTGGGCACTGATCTCGGTGCCTGCGGCGGTGCTGGCGTTGGCCGCGTTCCTGCGGCAATCGGCGGCCACGCACGGCTTGGTGGCGGTCGCCGCCGCGGCGCTGTTGGCTGCGCTGGCCTGGCTGGCCGGCGCACATGCGAAGCAACTTTCAGATGCAGCGGAAGCGGCCGGCAACAGCGCTGGCCGCACCTCGTTTGGCGGCGGCCTCTGGGTGTTGACGGTGCTGTGCTGGCTGGCCGCGGCGGACGCGGTGCAGCGGCTCAAATTCGGCGCACTGGGCCGCACGCTGGCGCTCGGCGCTGTGCTGGCGCCTGTCATCGTGATGGCGGCTTCCGGCGCGCTGGACGCGCTGTCGCTGTTCAAGGAATACGACAACCGGCAGGACGTGTTCGACGCGGCGCTGTGGCGGCATGCGCAGATCGTCGGCGTGACGCTGTTGCCCACGCTGCTAATCGGCGTGCCGCTGGGCGTGATGGCGCATCGGCATCCGCGGTTTGGCACGCCGGTGTTTGCGCTGCTGAACGTGATCCAGACCGTGCCATCCATCGCGCTGTTCGGCTTGCTGATGGCGCCGCTGGCTGCGCTGGCGGTGGCGCTTCCGGCACTGGGCATTGCCGGCATCGGCCTGGCGCCAGCCGTCATTGCACTGGCGCTTTATTCGCTGCTGCCCATCGTGCAGAGCACCTTGACGGGGCTGCGCGAAGTGCCGGCCGCGGCAGTCGAAGCGGCGACCGGCATGGGGCTCACGCCACGCCAGGTGTTCTGGCGCGTGCAGGTGCCGCTGGCGCTGCCGCTGCTGCTTTCTGGCTTGCGTTTGACCACGGTGCAGGCCATTGGCCTGGCGGTGGTCGCCGCGCTGATCGGTGCGGGCGGGCTGGGCGCCATCATGTTCCAGGGCCTGCTCAGCAGCGCGCTGGACCTGGTGCTGCTGGGCGTGTTGCCAGTGGTGGCGATGGCCGTTGGCGTGGACGCTTTGTTCGCGGTCTTGACCCAATGGGCACAGAGGCGCCAGCCATGATCGAGTTCCACGGAGTCAGCAAGTTCTTCGGCAACGCGGCGGCGGTGAGGGACCTGTCGCTGACCATCGAACGCGGCGAGTTCACGGTGTTGATCGGTGGCTCGGGTTCGGGCAAGTCGACCACGCTGAAGATGATCAACCGGCTGATCGAACACGACGCCGGCCGCATCCTGTTCCAGGGCCAGGAGATCCGCAGCTTCCGGCCGGAGGACATCCGCCGCCGCATGGGCTATGCGATCCAGTCCACCGGCTTGTTTCCGCACTGGACCGTGGCGCAGAACATCGCCACCGTGCCGCAATTGCTGAAGTGGCCAGCAGCGCGCATCGCGAAGCGGGTCAGTGAACTGCTCGACCTTTTGGGCTTGCCGCCCGACCAGTACCGCGGGCGCTATCCGCACCAACTCTCGGGTGGCCAGCAGCAGCGCGTCGGCGTGGCGCGGGCGCTGGCGGCAGACCCGGAAGTGCTGCTGATGGACGAGCCGTTTGGTGCGCTGGACCCGATCACCCGCAGTGCGCTGCAGCAGGAAATGGCGCGCATCCACCGGGCTTCCGGCAAGACCATCGTGCTGGTGACGCATGACATCGACGAAGCGCTGGGCCTGGCCACGCGCATCGTGCTGCTGGACCAGGGCCGCATCGTGCAGGCCGGCACGCCGACCGAGCTGCTGCGCAGTCCCGCCAGCGATTTCGTGCGCGACTTCCTCGGCCGCAGCGAGATCGGCATCAAGCTGCTGGCGCTGGAGACGGTGGCCGCGCGCATGCGGCCGCACGAGCCCGCCGATGGCGAGCCGATTGCGGCCAGCTTGAGCCTGCGCGACGCGCTGTCGGTCTTCGTCGCCCGCAGCGTCGAACGGCTGCCGGTGGTGGACGCCCAAGGCCAGGCAGTCGGCACGCTCCATTTCGCCGACCTGCTGCACGCGGCCGTCTGAGCGCCATGTTCCGCATGTTGCGAAACCCCTTGCCCTGGGCTCTGGCCGTGCTGCTCGCGCTGACCTGGGGCATGCCGCTGCTCAAGCCGCTGTTTGCCGCCGCCTTCCCCGCGCTGGACCGGCCGCTGTACGAGCAGGACACATTTGCGCAACTCGTCTGGGCGCACCTGCAGATCGTTGGCCTGTCCAGCGGCATTGCGGTACTGCTGGGCGTGTCCGCCGGTCTGTTCGTCACCCGCGAGGCCGGGCGCGAATTTCGCCCCCTGGTGGAAACCGTGGTCGCGATGGGCCAGACCTTCCCGCCGGTCGCCGTGCTGGCCGTGGCCGCGCCGTTGATCGGCTTCGGCGAAGCGCCGGCGCTGATCGCGCTGACGCTCTACGGCCTGCTGCCCATCGTGCGCAACACCATCGCCGGCATCGAAGCCGTGCCCGCCAGCGCCCGCGAAGCCGCCGAAGGCCTGGGCATGGGCCGCTGGCAGCGACTGCGCCAGGTCGAGCTGCCGCTCGCGCTGCCTGTCCTGCTCGCCGGCATCCGCACCTCGGTCATCATCAACATCGGCACCGCCGCCATCGCCTCCACCGTCGGTGCCAAAAGCCTGGGCTCGCCGATCATCGTCGGCCTGAGTGGCTACAACACCGCCTACGTGATCCAGGGTGCACTGCTGGTCGGCCTGCTCGCCATCGTGGCGGACCTGGGCTTCTCGGCGCTGGCGCGGTGGGTGGGCCGCTGGCGGGCCGGCGAGGTGGGCTGAGCCGCATCTGCACAAGTGACGCGGAAAAGAAAAAGCCCTGTGGGTCGAACGACGCACAGGGCTTGAATTTTTGGTGGCGCTTCAGGGATTCGAACCCCGGACCTGCGGATTATGATTCCGTCGCTCTAACCGGCTGAGCTAAAGCGCCAACAGCCTTCTATTCTAGAGCGGGAAAAGAGAGTTGGGCAAGACTTTTGAGAAAAAGTTTGCCGGACGGGTTGGCGCGAGGTGCAGAACCTGGGGCATGGGTGTGGGCGGGGGAGGGTGAGCCTGCCGCGGTGACAATAGGCGCATGTTCAGTTTTTTCCGCAAGAAGCCGGCCACGCCAGAGGCCGCCTCGCCGGCCGAGGCCAGCGTCCCTGCCGCTCCGGCGCCTGCCGTCGAAGCGCCTCCGGCCTCGCCAGCGCCGTCCGCCTGGAACACCTTGACCTCGTGGGTCACCGGGGCGCCGGTCAAGGCGCCGGAGCCTGTGGCACCGCCGCCTGTGGTGGCCGCGCCTGTGCCGGCGCGAGATGCAGTCGCGCCGCTGCCGCCTGCCGCGCCGCGTCCTCTGCCCATCATTGCGAAGGCGCCTGTGGTGCCGGCTGCGGTGCCAGCGCCGCCGGTTAGCGCCTTGGCGCCCGCGACACCGCCGGCCGAGCCCACGCGGGCCAACTGGCTGAAGAAGCTCACGCAAGGCCTGTCGCGCACCGGCTCCAGCATTGCTCAGGTCTTCACCGGCACCCGCATCGACGACGAACTCTATGAAGAGCTGGAAGCCGCGCTGCTGATGGCCGACACCGGCGTGAAGGCCACCGAGGCTTTGCTGCTGGACCTGAAGCGGCGCGTGAAGGACGCCAAGGCCACCGAGCCGTCGCAGGTCAAGGCTTTGTTGGCAGAGGCCGTCACGGCGCTGCTGAGGCCGCTGGAAGGGGCGCTGGTGGTGGGCGAGCACCAGCCGACGGTGATCATGGTGGTGGGTGTCAACGGTGCCGGCAAGACGACCAGCATCGGCAAGCTGACGCGCCACCTGGCGGACGCCGACCAGAAGGTGCTGCTGGCCGCGGCCGACACCTTCCGGGCGGCGGCGCGAGAGCAGCTGGCGGTGTGGGCCGACCGCACGCAGGTCGAGATCATCAGCCAGGAGAGTGGCGACCCTTCGGCCGTGACCTTCGATGCCGTGAGCGCCGGCCGCGCGCGGGGCTGCGACGTGGTGATTGCCGACACCGCGGGCCGTTTGCCGACGCAGCTGCACCTGATGGAAGAGCTGAAGAAGATCAAGCGGGTGATCGGCAAGGCCCAGCCGGACGCGCCGCACGAGATCCTGCTGGTGGTCGACGGCAACACCGGCCAGAACGCGCTGACCCAGGTCAAGGCCTTTGACGATGCGCTGGGGCTGACCGGTTTGATCGTCACCAAGCTGGACGGCACGGCAAAAGGCGGCGTGCTGGCGGCGATTGCCCGCGAGCGGCCGCTGCCGGTCTACTTCATCGGCGTGGGCGAGAAGCTCGAAGACCTGCAGATGTTCCGCGCCAGCGAGTTCGCGCAGGCCTTGCTCAGCTGAGCTGAGCCAGCGCCTCGGCGATGGCGTCCTGCCCGCCGGGGCGCACCACGCGGGCGACCTCCTGGCCATCGCGCAGGAAGACCAGCGTGGGCCAGAGCTTGACCTTGAATGAGCGGCCCAGCGCCCGGCCCGGGCCGTCCTCGATCTTCAGGTGGCGCAGGCCGGGGCGGGCCGCCAGCGCTTCGTCGATGAAGGGCTGTGCGCCGCGGCACCAGCCGCACCAGTCGGTGCCGAACTCCAGCAGCGTGGCACCGCTCAGCGCGTCGACTTCGGCCCGGCTGGGCGCTTCGGGTTCATATGGGACGGAAGTGGGCATGGCAGGGCCTCCAGGCAGTGTTCACGTCATGGATGGACCCTGGAGACACGCCAGGGTTCAGCGGATTCAGAAACCCATGCCACCGCCCATGCCGCCGGGGCCGCCCATGCCCTTCATGCCGCCCATGCGCTTCATCATCTTCATCAGGCCGCCGCCCTTCATCTTCTTCATCATGCCCTGCATCTGGTCGAACTGATTCAGCAGGCGGTTGACGTCCTGGATCTGCACACCAGCACCGGTGGCGATGCGGCGCTTGCGGCTGGCCTTGCTCTTGCCGTCCATCAGCAGGCTGGGCTGGCGGCGCTCCTTGGCGGTCATCGCGTTGAGGATGCCTTCCATGCGCCGCATGTCGCGCTCGGCCTTGTCCATGTCGGGTTGGCCGGCCTTGGCGGTCATCTGCGTGGGCAGCTTGTCCATCAGGCTGGACAGCCCACCCATCTTCTTCATCTGGCTGATTTGCGAGAGGAAGTCGTTCAGGTCGAAGCCGCTGCCGCTCTTGAGCTTCTCGGCGAGCTTCTGCGCGGCCTCTACGTCCACGCCCTTCTGCACTTCCTCGACCAGCGCGACGATGTCGCCCATGCCCAGGATGCGGCCGGCGTGGCGCTGGGCGTCGAAGACCTCCAGCCCATCGATCTTCTCGGAAGTGCCGGCGAACTTGATCGGCGCGCCGGTGATCTGCCGCACTGACAAAGCCGCGCCGCCGCGCGAGTCGCCGTCCAGCTTGGTCAGCACGATGCCGGTCAGCGGCAGCGCTTCCTTGAAAGCCTTGGCGGTGTTGATCGCGTCCTGGCCCTGCATCGCGTCGACGACGAACAGCGTCTCGACCGGGTTCAGCGTGGCGTGCAGGTCGCGGATCTCGGCCATCAGCACTTCGTCGATCGCCAGCCGGCCGGCGGTGTCGACCAGCAGCACGTCGAAGTAGTGGCGCCTTGCGTAGTCGATCGCGGCGATCGCGATGTCGTGCGGCTTTTGGTTCGGCTCGGACGGGAACCATTCGGCGCCGGCCTGCTTGGTGACCATCTTCAGCTGCTCGATGGCGGCGGGGCGGTAGACGTCGGCCGAGACGGTCAACACCTTCTTCTTGCGGCGCTCGATCAGGTGCTTGGCCAGCTTGCCGGTGGTGGTGGTCTTGCCGGCGCCTTGGAGGCCGGCCATCAGGATCACGGCGGGCGGCTGCGCATTCAGGTTGATGTCGGCCACGCCCTCGCCCATGGTCGCGGCGAGTTCCTTGTTGACCACCGAAACCAGCACCTGGCCCGGGTTCAGCGAGCCGACCACTTCCTGGCCCAGCGCCTTTTCCTTCACGCGGGCAATGAAGTCGCGCACCACGGGCAGTGCGACGTCGGCTTCCAGCAAGGCCATGCGCACTTCGCGCATCATCTCCTGTACGTTGTCTTCGGTGATGCGGGCCTGGCCGCGCATGGTCTTGACCAGGCGTGACAGGCGATCGGTGAGGGTAGTGGCCATGCGTGCGGGGCAGTGCGCTCCTTTGCGCCAGCACGGAGGGGCTGGCCGCAGGGCGCCGGTAAACTGTGAAGATGATTTTATCCGCCACCCCCGCTGACCCCCTGGCCTGGTTGGCCATCGTGGGCTACCTGGTGGCGGCCTGGCCTGCGGCGCCCGGCCAGCGCTGGCCGCTGCGGGTGCTGGTGGCGGCATGGTGCCTGCATGCGCTGGCGCTGGTGGCCGGCACTGGCATCTGGGCGCCCGACGTGCCGGGCGAGGCGGTGCGCGGCCTCTTGATCGGCTTTGCGCCGGTGCTGTCGTTCACGCTGTGGCTGGTGCTGGCGGTGCATGTGGTCGAGAGCCGCTTGTTGCCGGTGTTCGGGCTGCGCCGCGTGCTGGCCTTGTTCAGCGCGGCCGCAATGCTGCTGGCCTGGCTGTTTCCCGGCGAGCTGCGGGCGGTGGCGCATTCGCGCTGGGCACCGCTGCACTGGGTGCTGGGGCTGGCGTCCTACGGTCTGTTTGGCACCGCGGTGCTGCATGGCCTGATGCTGGACTCGGCCGAGCAGCGGTTGCGCAGCGGTGGGCCGGCGACGGCCGCTTTTGGCATGCCGCTGCTGCGGCTGGAGCGGCTGACCTTCCGTTTCGTCGAGGCCGGCTTTGCGGTGCTGACGCTCGCGCTGGCACTGGGCCTGAGTTTCCCGGGCTATTGGCGCTGGGACCACAAGACGGTGCTGTCGCTGCTCGGCTGGGCCACGTTTGCGGCGTTGATTGCAGGCCGGCAGTGGCGCGGCTGGCGCGGCCGCCAGGCCACGCGCTGGCTGTATGCCGGCGCCTTGCTGCTGTTGCTGGCTTACGTGGGTTCGCGCTTCGTGATGGAAGTCGTCCTGCAGCGCCAACTGACCTGAGGTCCCATGTCACGTGTGCTGTTGCTGATCCTGCTGGTGCTGGGCGTGATCTGGTGGGTCGGCCGGCGGCGCCAGCCACCGCCTGAAGCCGGGCCGGCACCCGCCGCACCGCCGGCTGCCAAGCCGGCCGCCACCATCAAGCCCATGCTGCGCTGCGCGCAGTGCGGGCTGCACCTGCCGCAGGACGATGTGCTGACCGACGCGCAAGGCCTGGCCTATTGCAGCGAAGCGCATCGCGCGCTGGGCCCGGCAGGCCCGTCGTCATGAGCCTCTGGTCCCAGGGTGCGGACCGGCGCGCCAAGCCCCGCAACAACGAGACGCCTGACGGCGGTTCCTGGTTCGGCGGGCTGGGTGGCGACCACAGCAGCCTGGACAGCACCGGCGGCGTGGCCACCAGCCTGGGTGGGCGCTGGGGCGACACGCAGTCGGCTTCGGAAGACAGTCATTTCCTGACCCGCCAGGTGCAGCGCCTGCTGCAGAGCGGCGACACCACGCACCGCCGCATCTTCCTCACCTACCTGCTGGTGCGCGCTGGATTGGGCTTTGCACTGGTGCTGGCGCAGGCGGTGATGGGCTGGCTGGCTGGCCGCGGGCCGAGCTGGATGCTGATCGTCTGCAGCGTGCATGCCACGCAGGCCATCATCTGGTGGCTGTGGCTGGGCCGCGCTGCGGCGCGCGCGCCACGGCTGTCGGCGCTGCACTGGTGGGCGACCATCGGCTTCGACGTGGCGGCGTTTGGCGCGATGCACTGGCTGGACACTTCGGCCGCGCTCAACTATGGCGCGTTGCTGGTGCTGCCGGTGCTGATGTCGGGCGTGCTCAGCGCCCGCGTGCCGGCGCTGGCCACCGCCGCGGCCGTCACGCTGCTGCTGCTGGCCACGGCGTTGCACAAGATCCTGCTTGGCGGCGACATGGGCAACCTGCTGTCGCAGGCCGGCATGGCGGGCGCGGGTGTGTTCGTGATTGCGCTGGTGGCCGGGCAGATGGCAGGCAGGCTGGCGCGCGAGGAGCGCGCCGCGCGCGGCAGCCTGGCGCTGGCGCACCAGCAGGCCGAACTGAACCGGCTGGTGATCGACGAGATGGGCGACGGTGTGCTGGTGGTGGACCGGCGCGGCCGCGTGCGCGCTGCGAACCCGGCCGCGCGCCAGCTGCTGGCCGAGGACGGCAGCTGCCCGAAGGCACCGTTCCACCTGGGCGAACAGCCGGGCTGGCGCAGTCTGCTGGACCTGGTGACGCAGGCCTTCGAGGCCGGCGCATGGCCGGGCGGCACGCAGGACCTGACCATCAGTGCCAACGGCGAGGTGCCACGTTCGATCCGCCTGCGCGCGCGCTTCACGCGCGGCGCGCGGCTGCTGATGGCCGGGCAGGTGCAGGGCCGGCAGGAGGTGCTGGCGGTGCTGTTTGCCGAAGAGCTGCGCACCGTGCTGGCGCGCCAGCGGCAGGAGCGGCTGGTGGCCATGGGCCGCATCTCGGCCGGCATCGCGCACGAGATCCGCAACCCGCTGGCCGCCGTGGCGCAGGCCAATGCGCTGCTGCAGGAAGACGTGCTGCGGCCGGATCAGCAGCGCCTGGTCGGCATCGTGGCCGACAACGTCGAGCGGCTCAAGCGCATCGTCAACGACGTGCTGGAAGCGGCGCCCGGTGGCAGCGCGCCGTCGCGTACGCTGGACGGCAGTGCCGAGGTCGGCACCATCATTGCCGACTGGGCGCAGACCGAGCGTTTGCCGCTGGGTGCCGGCAGCCGGCTGCAGGTGCAGTTGCCGGCCGAGACGCTGGGCGTGTCGTTCGACGTGGACCATTTGCGTCGCGTGCTGGTCAACCTGCTGGACAACGCGCTGCGCCATGCCACCGACCAGCCCGGTGCGGTGGTGGTCACGCTGGAGGCGCTGGAAGGTGCGTTCGCCCGGCTGTCGGTGGCGAGCGATGGCGAGCTGATCGCGCCCGAGGTCGAGCCGCACCTGTTCGAACCGTTTCATTCGACGCGCAGCCGCGGCACCGGGCTGGGCTTGTACATTTGCCGCGAGCTGTGCGCGCGCCATGGGGCCATCATCGACTATGTGCGCCACGAAGGCGTGCGCCACGGCAATGTGTTCCTGATCGTGATGCGCCGCGACAGCCTCGCGGCGGAAGGCCGGCTGCACCTATGAATGAATCGCTGAGCGCCGGGAATGGCGTGTTGGTCGTCGACGACGAACCGGACCTGCTGACCCTGTATGAGCTGACCTTGCTGCGCGAGGGGCTGGAGGTCGAGACTGCGGCCAGCGTGGCCGAGGCCTGGGCGCTGCTGCAGCAGCGTGTGTTTCGCTTGGTCATCACCGACATGCGCCTGCCCGACGGCTTTGGCATGACGCTGCTGCACAGGCTCGAAGAGCAGAACCGCAGCGAGAAGGTCATCGTCATCACGGCCTATGGTTCGGCCGAGAACGCGGTCGAGGCGCTGAAGGCTGGCGCTTTCGACTACATGACCAAGCCGGTCGACCTCAAGCAGTTCCGCGGCGTGGTGGCTGCGGCGATGGGCCGGGTTGTGCCGCAGCCGGCGGTGGCGGCGCCGGGCGCGGTGGCGCCGCCTGTGTCCGCCGCGCCGCTGGCCAAGCTGGTCGGCCGCTCGGATGCGATGCTGCAGGTGCGCAACCTGATCGAGAAGGTCGCGCGCAGCATGGCGCCGGTGCTGGTCGAAGGCGAATCGGGCACCGGCAAGGAGCTGGTGGCGCGGGCCATCCATGAGGTCAGCGCGCGTGCCGGCCAGCCCTTCATCGCGGTCAACTGCGGCGCCATTCCGGAGAACCTGCTGGAGTCCGAATTCTTCGGCTACAAGAAGGGCGCGTTCACCGGCGCACACGAAGACCGCAGCGGTTTCTTCCAGGCGGCCAATGGCGGCACCTTGTTCCTGGACGAGATTGGCGAGCTGCCGCTGGCGATGCAGTCCAAGCTGCTGCGCGTGGTGCAGGAGCGTGCGGTGCGGCCCATCGGCGCGGTCAACGAGCTGCCGCTGAACGTGCGCATCGTCAGCGCCACGCACAAGGACCTGACGGCCGAAGTGGCGGCCAGCCGCTTCCGGCAGGATTTGTATTACCGGCTCAACGTGATCCGCATCCCGGTGCCGCCGCTGCGCGAGCGGCTGGACGACCTGGACAGCATCAGCAGCGCCTTGCTGGACCGCATCACGCGCGACGCCGGTGTGTCGCCGGTGCCGCGGCTGTCTGCCGGCGCGCGCCGCCTGCTCGCAGCCTACAGCTTCCCGGGCAATGTGCGTGAGCTGGAAAACCTGCTGCACCGCGCGCTGGCGATGAGCAGCAGCGAGCTGATCGAGGCGGCCGACCTGGGCCTGCCAGACACCTTGTTCCAGGACAGCGCGGGCGATGCCGACACGGCCGCTGCCGAACCTGTGGCGCTGGAAACCCGGGCGGCCGAGCTGGCTGTGGCCGCGCTGCTGCCAGCGCCGCGTGTGCCCGGCGTGCCGCCGCCGCTGCCGGACGACCTTGCGCTGTACCTGGACGAGGTCGAGCGCGGCATCCTGGTGCGGGCGCTGCAGCAGCACAACTTCAACCGCACGGCGGCCGGCGCGCGCATGGGCCTGTCGCTGCGGCAGATGCGCTACCGCATGGCGCGGCTGGGCATCACCGAGGCGGCGCAGGACGCTGGCGCCGACGAGGCGCTGTGAGCGTCCCGCAAACGGGTGACGCGATGTGGCGTGACGGTTGGTGGTCGGGTGCCCGGGCCGTGCCGTCCCCCAACTTCGGTCCTCGCCCGGCGGGCACTTGCATCGACCTGGCGCTGATCCATTCGATCAGCCTGCCGCCAGGCCAATACGGTGGCGACGAGATCGAGCGACTGTTCACGAACACGCTGGACTGGGATGCGCATCCGTATTTCCAGGCCATCCGCGGGCTGCAGGTGTCGGCACATTTCCTGGTCCGTCGCACTGGCGAGCTGCTGCAGTTCGTCGCGTGCGACCAGCGGGCCTGGCATGCCGGCCGCTCGGTCTGGCAGGGTCGCGAGGGCTGCAACGATTTTTCAATCGGCATCGAGCTGGAAGGGCTGGAAGGCGAGACCTTCGAGCCGGTCCAGTACGACACGCTGGCGGGCTTGCTGCCGGCCCTGGCGGCGGCCTATCCGCTGCAGGCGGTGGTCGGTCACGAGCATGTGGCGCCGGGCCGCAAGCTGGACCCGGGACCGGGCTTCGACTGGGCCGCGCTGCGCCAGCGGCTGGCTTGGCCGGCGACGCGTTTTCCCGCGGCGGGTTGACCCGCGTGGACCCCGCGCCGGCACGGCCCGCAAGGCCTGCGGCTTGCGCATTTCCGGCGGCGAGTCAAGCCTTTCCAAGCTTCGCGTGGTTGAAAAATAGACGCTACCGGTAGTGTCCGACAGGGTTTCCCAGCCTACATCTAGCGTCCGCTGTGATAACCTCGGGTCTCGGAAATTCGCCATGTTCAAGCACGTCGACATGCCTTTGCTTGACCTCGCCAGCCATGTGCCGGCGGGCTGCCAGCAGCACCTCTTCGCTTCTCCCTGGGGGCGGAGACGCAGCAGTCGACGAACGCCAGGCGCCGCGCCCACCTCGGGGCCGTGACGCCTGGCGATTGCCTTGCCACAGCCGGCCACGTCTGACCTGACGTTTGGCCAGACAGGCGCGGACCCGAAGCGGCCGCAGCGCCCGCACTTCTTTCGTCTTCACCGAATCCACACAGGGGAATCCATGCAAGCTGTCTCCAGCACCGTCGACGCCGCCGTTGCGCGTCCCAGCACCGCCTCCACCGCCGGCGCGCCCGCGCCGGCCAGTGCCTTCCACGCCTACCAGATCATTCGCCGCAACGGCGCGGTCGTCTCGTTCGAGCCGAACAAGATCGCCGTGGCGTTGATGAAGGCTTTCCTGGCGGTGCATGGCACGCAAGGCGCGGCCTCGGCCAGCGTGCGGGAGACGGTCGACGTGCTGACCGAGAGCGTGGTGCGCGCGCTGATGCGTTCGCGTCCGGGCGGCGGCACCTTCCACATCGAAGACGTGCAGGACCAGGTCGAGCTGGGCCTGATGCGCGGCAGCCACCATGAAGTGGCGCGTGCCTATGTGCTGTACCGCGAGCGCCGTTCGCAGGAACGGGCGCGCCAGGGCGTGGAGTCGGCACCGGTGGCCGTGGCCGCGTTGACGGTGATCGACAAGGGCCAGCGCGTGCCGCTGGACGAAGCCAAGCTGCAGGCGCTGATCGTCTCGGCCTGTGCCGACCTGGGTGCCGACGTGAAGCCGGATCCGATCCTGGCCGAGACCCGCCGCAACCTGTACGACGGCGTGCCGATCGACGAGGTCTACAAGGCCGCCATCCTGGCCTCGCGCACGCTGATCGAGAGCGACCCGGGCTACACCCGTGCCACTGCCCGCCTGCTGCTGCACACGATCCGCCGCGAGATCCTCGGCGAGGAGCTGACGCAGGCCGACATGCACACCCGCTACGCCGAGTACTTCCCGAAGTTCATCAAGAAGGGCGTGCAGGCCGAGCTGCTGGATGAGAAGCTGCTGCAGTTCGACCTGGTCAAGCTGGGTGCCGCGCTGCAGGCTGACCGCGACTTCCAGTTCGACTACCTGGGCCTGCAGACCCTGTTCGACCGCTACTTCCTGCACATCGAAGAGCAGCGCATCGAAATGCCGCAGGCGTTTTTCATGCGCGTGGCCATGGGCCTGGCACTGGGCGAGATCGACCGCGAAGCGCGCGCCATCGAGTTCTACAACGTGTTGTCGAGCTTCGACTTCATGTCCTCGACGCCCACGCTGTTCAACGCCGGCACCCGCCGCTCGCAGCTCTCGTCCTGCTACCTGACGACGGTGGCCGACGACCTGGACGGCATCTATGAAGCACTGAAGGAAAACGCGCTGCTGTCGAAGTTCGCCGGCGGCCTGGGCAATGACTGGACCAACGTGCGTGCGCTGGGCTCCTACATCAAGGGCACCAACGGCAAGTCGCAAGGCGTGGTGCCGTTCCTGAAGGTGGTCAACGACACCGCCGTGGCGGTCAACCAGGGCGGCAAGCGCAAGGGCGCTGTCTGCGCCTACCTGGAAACCTGGCACCTGGACATCGAAGAGTTCCTGGAACTGCGCAAGAACACCGGCGACGATCGCCGCCGCACGCACGACATGAACACCGCGAACTGGGTGCCTGACCTGTTCATGCGCCGCGTGATGGACGGTGGCGACTGGACGCTGTTCAGCCCGTCCACCTGCCCGGACCTGCACGACCTGTTCGGCACCGCCTTCGAGAAGGCCTATGTGGCCTACGAGGCCAAGGCCGACCGCGGCGAGATCAAGCTCTTCAAGCGCATGGCAGCCCGCGACCTGTGGCGCAAGATGCTCTCGATGCTGTTCGAGACCGGCCACCCCTGGATCACCTTCAAGGACGCCTGCAACGTGCGCTCGCCGCAGCAGCATGTGGGCGTGGTGCACTCGTCCAACTTGTGCACCGAGATCACGCTGAACACCAATGAAGATGAGATCGCCGTCTGCAACCTTGGCTCGGTCAACCTGGTCCAGCACTTGAAGGACGGCAAGGTTGACCAGGAGAAGCTGAAGAAGACCGTGTCGACGGCGATGCGCATGCTCGACAACGTCATCGACATCAACTACTACGCGGTCAAGAAGGCACGTGACTCCAACCTGCGCCATCGCCCGGTCGGCCTGGGCCTGATGGGCTTCCAGGACGCGCTGTATGAACTGCGCCTGCCTTACGCCAGCCAGGAAGCCGTCGAGTTCGCCGACCAGTCGATGGAAGCCATCTGCTACCACGCCTACTGGGCCTCGACCGACCTGGCGGCCGAGCGTGGCCGCTATTCGACCTACCGCGGTTCGCTGTGGGACCGGGGCATCCTGCCGCTGGACTCGCTGAACCTGCTGGCCGAGCAGCGCGGTGGCCACGTCGAAGTCGACCGCAGCATGACGCTGGACTGGGACGCGCTGCGCCAGCGCATTGCCACCCACGGCATGCGCAACAGCAACTGCGTGGCCATCGCGCCGACCGCGACCATCTCCAACATCATTGGCGTGGACGCTTCGATCGAGCCTTGCTTCGGCAACCTCTCGGTCAAGTCCAACCTGTCGGGCGAGTTCACCGTGGTCAACGAGTACCTGGTGCGCGACCTGAAGCAGCTCGGCCTGTGGGACAACGTGATGGTCATGGACCTCAAGCACTACGACGGTTCGCTGCGCCGCATCGACCGCGTGCCCGAGGACATCAAGCGCCTCTATGCCACCGCCTTCGAAGTGGAAACGCAGTGGCTGGTCGAAGCCGCGGCGCGTCGCCAGAAGTGGATCGACCAGGCCCAGTCGCTGAACATCTACATCGCCGGCGCGTCCGGCAAGAAGCTGGACGACACCTACAAGCTCGCTTGGTTGCGTGGCCTGAAGACCACCTACTACCTGCGCACGGTGGGCGCCACGCACGCAGAGAAGAGCACGGTCGCGGCGGGTGCGATGAACAGCGTGCCCTCGTCCGGCGGCATCGGCGGTTCGCACATGGCAGCCGGCAGCGCACCGGCCATGTCGGCGCTCGATGCAGCGGCCGCACAAGCGCAGGCCATGATGGCCGCGCAGCAGTCCACACCCGCGACCGACATCAAGTTCTGCGGCGTCGACGACCCGACCTGCGAAGCCTGCCAGTGAGCTTGAAGTGAACGTGAAGCGCATCGCATGCAAGGCCTGTGATGCGCTTCTCTTCATCGGCCCATCGAGTGTTCACACCACGCGCTGCGTGAAGCCTGCCGCATCGCTCGCATCGAGACGATGTTGAGAGGCAACACGCACGCGTTTGCGCTGTCAAGAAGTGCTTGGTGTTTGAACACAACACTCTGATAATTCCACCCCAAGGAAACACGCCATGCTGGTCTGGGAAGACGACGCTCGTACCCCGCCGACTCCTGTTCAACGTACCGCGCCCGAGCCCACTGCCGGCGCACGGACAGCCGACCTGTCGCTGTCTGCGTTGACCACCTCTTCATCGTCCGCCGCATCGGCGATGTCCACCGCGCAAGCCACCGTTCAAGCCGCTGCTGCGCGTGCGGCAGTGGTGACCGCATCGCATGCGGCGCCTGCTTCGAGTGGCCGCGTCAACGCTGCCGACAAGCGCATCATCAACGGCCAGACCGACGTCAACCAGCTGGTGCCGTTCAAGTACAAGTGGGCCTGGGAGAAATACCTCGCCACCTGTGCAAACCACTGGATGCCGCAAGAGGTCAACATGTCGCGCGACATCGCGACCTGGAAGGACCCCAACGGCCTGACCGAAGACGAGCGCCGCATCGTCAAGCGCAACCTCGGCTTCTTCGTCACCGCTGATTCGCTGGCCGCCAACAACATCGTGCTGGGCACCTACCGCCACATCACGGCGCCCGAGGCCCGCCAGTTCCTGCTGCGCCAGGCTTTCGAAGAAGCGATCCACACCCACGCCTACCAGTACATCGTCGAGTCGCTGGGCCTGGATGAGTCCGAGATCTTCAACGCCTACAACGAGGTCAAGTCCATCCGCGACAAGGACGAGTTCCTGATCCCGTTCATCGGCGCGATCATGGATCCGAACTTCAAGACCGGCACGCTGGAAAACGACCGCACGCTGCTGAAGAGCCTGATCGTTTTTGCCTGCCTGATGGAAGGCCTGTTCTTCTACGTCGGCTTCACGCAGATCCTCGCGCTGGGTCGCCAGAACAAGATGACCGGTGCCGCAGAGCAGTACCAGTACATCCTGCGCGACGAGTCCATGCACTGCAACTTCGGCATCGACCTGATCAACCAGATCAAGCTCGAGAACCCGCAGCTTTGGACCGCGGACTTCAAGGCCGAGATCACCGCGCTGTTCCTGAAGGCGGTGGACCTGGAGTACGCCTATGCCGAAGACACCATGCCGCGTGGCGTGCTGGGCATGAATGCTTCGATGTTCAAGGGCTACCTGCGCTACATCGCCAATCGGCGGGCCACGCAGATCGGCCTGGACGCGCTCTTCCCCAACGAGGAAAACCCGTTCCCGTGGATGAGCGAAATGATCGACCTGAAAAAGGAACGCAACTTTTTTGAAACCCGCGTCATCGAGTATCAATCCGGTGGCGCATTGAGCTGGGATTGAATCTGATCAAGAGGCCGGGCGTGTACCGGCCTCTTGTCGCATTCACGAGGCCTGCCAAAGAGCGGCCCTTCCCAGCATGTTGAGAGATCAAGATCCACGACGCGATCAGCAGGGACAAAAGAATCCGTGCGACGAGTCGTCTCCCCATTCACCGCACCGAGGGAGCACCCGGCTTTGGCCGGGACAACACCGCGGGCGGTGAATTGCCGGGCTGTATCGAGCGGCCCGGTGTTTTTGCAACTTGATCAAGGAGTTTGAAATGGCAACTGCGAAGAAGGCCGCTCCGGCCAAAAAGGCGGCTCCGGCCAAGAAGGCTGCGGCTCCGGCAAAGAAGGCCGCTCCGGCCAAGAAGGCTGCAGCACCGGCGAAGAAGGCCGCTGCACCGGCGAAGAAGGCTGCACCGGCCAAGAAGGCGGCGGCTCCGGCGAAGAAGGCTGCACCGGCCAAGAAGGCGGCGGCTCCGGCGAAGAAGGCTGCACCGGCCAAGAAGGCGGCAGCACCGGCGAAGAAGGCTGCACCGGCCAAGAAGGCGGCGGCTCCGGCGAAGAAGGCTGCACCGGCCAAGAAGGCGGCGGCTCCGGCGAAGAAGGCTCCGGCCAAGAAGTCGGCTGCACCGGTCAAGCCGGTAACCAAGGCCGTGGCACCGGTGAAGCCGGCGACCAAGGCACTGCCTTCGAAGCCTGCAGCCAAGAAGGTTGCGCCTGCCAAGAAGGTTGCCGACGCGCCCGCGAAGACCGCCACGGCCAAGGCTCCCGCGAAGAAGGCTGCAAAGAAGGCCGCTGCCAAGAAGGCTGCGCCCACCCCTGCGCCTGCGCCTTCTGCCCCCGCCACGCCTGCAGCCAAGACTGCGCTGAGCCCTGCGGCCGCCTGGCCGTTCCCGACGGGCAACAAGCCCTGAGCCAACGGGCCGGCGTGAAGCCGGCCCTTCGCTCAACCCCCAAAGCCCGGCCCTGCGCCGGGCTTTTCTTTGGGCGTCTTGCCGGCCTTGCGCCGGGCTTTTCTTTGACCGGGCGCCGGCGCTCTGGCGCGCCCGCGTCGTTCAGCCCAGGCCGAGCGCCGAGCGGTCCACCACGTGGTTCTGGCCGCCTCGCTGCGCGATCTTCAGTGCGCCCATTTGGTTGCCCAGCGCGACGCAACGTGCCAGCGGCCAGTCCTGCTCCAGGCCGTACAGCAGCGCCGCGCGAAAGGCGTCACCGCAGCCAGTCGGGTCGACCACTTCGGTGGCCTTCACGCCGGGCACCAGCGTGCGTTCGCCCTTGATCCACAGCTCGCAGCCCTCGGCGGCCAGCGTCACGATGATGCCGGCCAGGTGCGAGCGCGACATCTCCTCCAGGCTTTGCCCGGTGCGCTCGCAGAGCATGCGGCCCTCGTAGTCGTTGACGGCC
Organism: Ideonella sp.; assembly: GCF_041287625.1. Lineage (GTDB taxonomy): Bacteria > Pseudomonadota > Gammaproteobacteria > Burkholderiales > Burkholderiaceae_C > Ideonella. The sequence continues at coordinate 45,324 of NZ_JBGGNH010000059.1, read as the reverse complement.
ACCCAGGTGGCTTGCGCGACGAAGGCGCGCAGCTCTTCGCCGTTGAACATCGGCAGGCCCTGGCCCGGGTCGAACACAAACGGGATGCCGGCGGCATGCAGGTCGCGGGCGCGGCGCAGCATCGCGTCACGGCCGTCCGGGCCGATCAGTGCCAGCTTGATGTCGTCGCGTGCCGGCAGGCCGATCTCATGCGCCTGCTGCATCGCGCCGGGGTGGAAGGCGGTGATCTGGTTGTTGTCCCGGTCGGTGATGATGATGGCTTGGGCGGTGTAGTTGTCTGGCACCTGCAGCAGGCTCGTGGTGTCGATGCCCAGTTGCCGGAAGCGGGCCAGGTAGTCGCCGCCGTCGTTGCCCAGCGCGGCCAGCACGACAGGCTCGCCGCCCAGCGCCTTCAGCGTGTACGCGATGTTGCCGGCGCAGCCGCCGTATTCGCGCCGCAGCGTGGGCACCAGGAACGAGACGTTCAGGATGTGGACCTGCTCGGGCAGGATCTGCTCGGCGAAACGGCCCGGGAAGGTGGTGATGGTGTCGAAGGCGAGGGAACCGCAGACGAGGCTGGCCATGGTGTGTTGTCGGATGGAGGAAGGGCGGCGCAGCGGCTCGGGGCCGGCGCCGGACATCAGGAAACGATGGGGTTCAGGGGTAGAAGACTTCCAGCGTGTAGCCGGCCACGTGCAGTTCGCCCACGTCCAGCCGCAGGTCCAGGTGCCAGGCGCCATCGGCTTCCAGCGTGTCGCCATGGCCCAGCTCGGCAGGCATCAGCACCTTGCGCAGCAGCACGCTGCCGCTGTCTGACGAGATGCTGAGCTCCAGCGCCGGAGTGCGCACCGGATGCTCGGCGCGATTGTGCAGGTCCGCGTCCAGCCGCAGCACGCCGGGCTTGCCGGTGGCGCTGAGGTGACTGGCATCCAGCACGATCTGGTCGAGCGCATATGGGCTGGCCACGCGGCAGCGCAGGGCCTGGCAGGCGGCGCCCAGGGCCGGCTGCAGGCTGGGCCAGCGGGCGGCCAGCACGTCGCGCTGGTGGAGCGCCAGCTGGCCCAGCAGCAGCAGGCCCAGCAGGCCGCAGGCACTGGCCAGCACCGCGCGCACGGCAGGATGCCGCCAGCGGGCCGCGCGCTCGGCCTGGCGGATGAACTCGGGTTGGCGCGGCAGGTGCGGGTCGCGCTGGCGGCCAGGTGCAAAGCTGCTGTCGGGGGCCTCACTGACGTCGAAAGGCGCGGCCAGCGCGTCGGTGTCCAGCAACCTCGCTTCGTCTTCCAGGGTCGACGGGCTTTCCACGACGAACGATGACACCGGCGCTGCGGCGGCAGGGGGCGCCGGCGGCGGCGCCTGCCATGGGGCGGGTGACGGCGGAGGCGGCAGCGCTTCGGCCGCTTCGCGTTCGGAGGGGCTGCGTGTGAAGGTGAAGTCGGGCCGCTCGCCGCGTGTCGGCCGTTCGGCCAGGGCGTCCAGCGCGGCGGGCTCGGTGGCTTCGAAGGCACGTTGCGCGGCCTCGTCGTCGTCCACGTCGGAAAACACCACCGAGGACGACTGCGGCATCGGCGCCTGAGCGCTTGTTGCACTGGTCGCGTTGACTGCCTGCGTCGCAGCGGAAGTGGCGCCGAATGTCGACCGGTCGACGATGGATGGCCCGAAACCGTGCGCCGGCACAGGTGGTGGCGCGACGGGCGGCTGCGGAGGCAGCTCGAACAGCCCCTCCAGCGCGTTGAAGACCTCGTGGCACTGGCCGCAGCGCACCCAGCCCTGCGAGACCTTCAGCTGGTCTTGCACCACACGGAAAACCGTGCCGCAGGCAGGACAACGGGTGGCCAGACTCATGCGGGGAATGATGCCATGACAGCAGGGGGATTCCAGGCCGTGGCCGGTTGAGCCGCGCCCATCGCGCTCGCCCGTGCAGCGACGGCACAACGCGTTGCGCAGCCGCGCTGCGCAACGTCTGCGCAGCTCACAGGCGCTGGCCGCCCATCAGGATCCAGCCATCGTCCTGGTCCAGCACTTCCAGCTTGACCCACGGCGCATAGGCGGCCTGCAGCTCGACCGCCTGGCGGTCCAGGATGCCGGCCAGCACCAGGTGCGCGCCGGGTGCCAGGTGGGCGCTGAGCAGCGGTGCCAGCAGCTTCAGCGGCGTGGCCAGGATGTTGGCCAGCACCAATGGGTATTCGCCCTGGGCCAGTTCCGGCAGGCCGCAGCGCAGCGTGACGCCGTTGGCAGCCGCATTGTGTTCGGACGAGGTGACGGCGGCCGGATCGATGTCCACTGCGTCGACCTGCTTCGCGCCATGCAAAGCCGCGCCGATGGCCAGGATGCCGGAGCCGCAGCCGTAGTCCAGCACCCGGTCCCAGCCGGCCGACAGCGCGGGCGCATGCTGCGCGATCCAGCGCAGGCACATGCGGGTGGTCGGGTGGGTGCCGGTGCCAAAGGCCAGGCCCGGGTCCAGGCGGATCACCCGGCTGGCCGCAGCAGGCGGTTCATGCCAGCTGGGCACGATCCAGAATGCGGGCGTGATCTCGACCGGCTCGAACTGCGACTGCGTCAGCCGCACCCAGTCCTGCTCGGGTACCTCGCCCAGGCTTTTCACGCCCAGGTCGCTGGCCCAGTCCTGGGCCAGCAGCAGCGTGCTGGCCTGCACCGCGAGGTCTTCGGTCTCGAACAAGGCCTTCAGCGTGGAGCGGTCCCAGCCGGGCTTGGGCGCTGGCATGCCGGGCTCGCCGAACAGCGCGTGCTCGGCCTCGGTGTCCGCGTCGGCATCCTCGACCGACACTGCCACCGCGTCCAGCTCGTTCATCAAGGCCTCGGACACCGGCTCGACCAGGGCCTGCGGCGCGCTCAGCACCAACTCGAACAAAGCCACTTCGGCATTCCTTTTTCTAAGGGACAACGGCCAGGCGTGCTGTGCGCGCCTGGCCGTTGCTGGGGTCACAAGAGGGAGGCGCCGCGCCTTCAGCGCGTGTGCTCGCTCATCCAGTGTTCCAGGTAATGGATGCTGGTGCCACCCTGGATGAATTTGGCGTCGGCCATCAGCTCGCGGTGCAGCGGGATGTTGGTCTGGATGCCTTCGACCACCATTTCGCTGAGCGCCGTGCGCATGCGGGCCAGCGCCTGCTCGCGTGTGTCCCCGTGCACGATGATCTTGCCGATCATCGAGTCGTAGTTCGGCGGCACGTAGTAGTTGGTGTACGCATGCGAATCCACGCGCACGCCCGGGCCGCCAGGCGGATGCCACATCGTGATGCGGCCAGGCGAGGGCGTGAACTTGTACGCGTCCTCGGCGTTGATGCGGCATTCGATGGCATGGCCACGCATCTCGATCTGGCGCTGCAGGAAAGGCAGCTTTTCGCCAGCGGCCACGCGGATCTGCATCTGCACGATGTCGATGCCGGTGACCAGTTCCGTCACCGGATGCTCCACCTGTACGCGGGTGTTCATCTCGATGAAGTAGAACTCGCCGTTCTCGAACAGGAACTCGAAGGTGCCTGCGCCGCGGTAGCCCATCTTCTTGCAGGCTGCCGCACAACGGTCACCGATCTTCTCGATCACGCGACGCGGGATGCCGGGCGCCGGCGCTTCCTCGATGATCTTCTGGTGACGGCGCTGCATCGAGCAGTCGCGCTCGCCCAGCCAGACGGCGTTCTTGTGCTCGTCGGCCAGGATCTGGATTTCCACGTGGCGTGGATTCTCCAGGAACTTCTCCATGTAGACCTGCGGATTGCCAAACGCGGCGCCCGCTTCGGTGCGCGTCATCTGCACCGCATTCACCAGCGCTGCTTCGGTGTGCACCACGCGCATGCCGCGGCCACCGCCGCCGCCTGCCGCCTTGATGATGACCGGATAGCCCACGGTGCGGGCGATCTTGATGATCTCCTTCGGGTCTTCAGGCAGTGCGCCTTCGGAGCCGGGCACGCAGGGCACGCCGGCGCGAATCATGGCTTGCTTGGCCGAGACCTTGTCGCCCATCAGGCGGATGGACTCGGGCGTCGGGCCGATGAAGACAAAACCGCTTTGCTGCACCCGCTCGGCAAAATCTGCGTTTTCCGACAGGAAGCCGTAGCCGGGGTGGATCGCTTCGGCATCGGTCACTTCCGCGGTGGAAATGATGGCCGGCATGTTCAGGTAACTCAGCGACGAGGCCGCCGGGCCGATGCAGACGGCTTCTTCAGCCAGCCTGACGTACTTGGCGTCGCGGTCGGCCTCTGAATAGACCACCACCGCCTTGATGCCCATTTCCCTGCACGCGCGCTGGATGCGCAGCGCGATTTCGCCTCGATTGGCGATCAGTATTTTTTTGAACATGGTGCGATCACTCGACCATGAACATCGGCTGGCCGAATTCGACAGCCTGGCCGTTCTGCACCAGCACCTGGGTCACAGTGCCCGTGATTTCGGCTTCGATTTCGTTCATGATCTTCATCGCTTCGATGATGCAGACCGGTTGACCGAGCTTGATGACGCTGCCCACCTCGATCAGCGGCTTGCCGCCCGGGGTCGACGAAGCGTAGAAGGTGCCGACCATTGGCGACTTGATGGCCACACCCGCAGCGGCGGCCGGTGCGGCAGGGGCTGCGTCGGCGGCGGGCAGTGCAGGGGCCGGCGCCATGGGCGCGCTGGCCATGGGCATCGACATCATCGGAGCGGCGAAAGCAGCGCCACCCGACTTCACGATGCGCACCTTGCCTTCGTTCTCGGTGATTTCAAGCTCGGCGATGTTCGACTCTGACACCAGATCGATCAGGGTCTTGAGTTTGCGCAGGTCCATGAGAATTTTTTCTCCTGTCAGGAAGAAGGGAAGGGGCCCCGGTCGCGGCCGGGTGGCACGTCTGGGAAGGCGCTGGCACATGCAAGCGCCGTGCCGTCACCAAATCGCTGCATGCTATGCGCAGCAAAGTGCCGGATTATGCGGAATCTGGCCCTAACTGGAAGTTACGCCCCCTATCTTTAGGAGGCGTCATGCTTGCTCCAGCAAAATGCCGAGCCATGTGGCTTGACTGCGGAAGCGCGGACTTTACGCGCTTTGGCCGGTATTCGTAATGAATTGGCCCAAAATAAAGTCGCGATGCCGCGTTCGGTCAGCGCTTGCGCAAGGCGGCTGCCCAGCCGAGCAGCTCCGCTTCCGTGGTCGCGCCCAGTTTGCGGCCTTGGACCTCACCGTCGGCGGAGATGAGCACAGTAAAAGGCAGGCCGCCCGCGGAATTGCCCAAATCCCGCACCAGATCCAGGCCTGTGGCCCCAGCCAGCGCAATTGGGAAGCTTACAGGAGTTTGCGTCAAAAAATGTTTGACGGGCTCAGCCTGATCGATTGCCAGGCCCAGCACCTGGCCGCCCTGCGGCTGCCAGGCCGCCGCAAAACGGTCCAGCTCCGGCATTTCGGCCACGCAGGGCTTGCACCAGGCAGCCCAGAAATTGACCAGCAAAGGCCGCCCCTGGAAGGCCCGCAAGGCCAGCGGCGGGCCGGCCGGCGTGGGCAGTTCGAGCTGCCACAGGCGCGCCAGCGCGGCAGCGGTGGGATCTGGCGACGAACCCCAGCGCTGCCAGCCCACGCCCGCGCCCAGCGCGCCCACGGCGGCCAGGCCCAGCAGCCAGTGGCGCCGGGTGGCGACGGGAACCGTTTCGGCTTCAGCGCCGGCCCTGGCTTCGGCTTCAGTGCGCATGGTCTTGCGCCTCGCTGGCCAGCAGGCGACGCAAGGCGGTGGCATCGCCGCGCCAACTGCGGCCGTTGGTGTCCGGTTTCAGCGCGCCGCGCAGTGCCAAGTACTCGTGCACGACAAAGTGCAGCGCCACCGGCTCGTCCAGCCCGGGTGCGCGGTCCACGGTGCTCAGCACCAGCGCTTCGTGTTCGCCTGCGCCGCCGCTGTCGAAATCCAGGCCGGCGTTGAGGAAGGCGATCTCGGCGGATTTTTCATCATCGCAATACAGGTCGATGATCAGGTTCGACAGCCGGGTGGCCGTGCCGCGCCAGACGGCGCCGCCCAGGTGCGGGCGGAATTCACCCAGCTGGCCCAGCCGTGTCATCCAGCGCAGCGCCAGTTCGCGCAGCGCGCGCAACTCGGCCGGCTGGGTGTCGGCGCAGAACAGTGCGAGGTAGTCGCGCACTTCATCTTCGACCTGCTCGTTGGAAGGCAGCTCGCCCTGGCGGCTGCTGCGCCGGCCCAGGTCGCGCGCCGCCTTGCGCTTGGCAGCGCTGTATTCCAGCCCTTCCTCGACGACCAGCCGGGCGGCAGTGGCGGCGATCTGGGCGGTGGCTTCGGTATGGCTCATGCGGCGCTCCTGGGCAAATGGGTCACGGTGACCGGCCGTGATGGCCGGCCACTCAGGGCAGCTCGACCGCGCCCATGCGGGCCACGATGGTGCCCGAGCGGCCGATCACATACGCCGAGCCGGGTTGTTTCTCGAAGCGCTTGGGCGCCGGCAGCATCACCGCCAGCCGGGCCGCGGCAGGTGCGGAGAGCTTGCTGGCCCCGACATGGAAATAGTGGCGCGCGGCAGCTTCCGCGCCAAACACGCCTTCACCCCATTCCACGCTGTTGAGGTAAATGGCCAGGATGCGGCGCTTGCCCAGCAGGCCTTCGAGCATGAAGGTGATGACGAATTCCTGAGCCTTGCGCAGCGCGGTGCGTTCGCCCGAGAGGAACAGGTTTTTTGCGAGCTGCTGGGAGATGGTCGAGCCGCCAACGACCTTGGGCACCGCACGCGTGAGTGGCTTGGCAGGTGCCGTCTTGCGCGTGGCCTCGCGCTGCTCGATGCGCTCGTTGACCTTCTCGGCCCGCACCTCGGCCTTCTGGTTGCGATCCCAGGCCTTCTCGAGCGCGTCCCACTCGACGCCGGCATGGTCGACAAAACCGGCGTCCTCGCTGGCGATCACCGCGCGCTTCAGGTTGGGCGAAATCTCGTCGTCGGCCACCCAGTCCTGCGACCAGCTGAGCTGGTGCGTCTCGCGCAACAGGCGCCAGGCTTCGCTGCGCTGGAAACTGGTGGACTGCGGGTCGATCAACAGCATCAGCGCCACGCGCAGCAGGAAATACAGCTGCAGCGCGACCGCGCTCAGCACCAGCAGTGCCAGCAAGCGGGCGAGCTGGCCCCAGGCGGTTTTCATGCCGCCGCATCCACTTCGGCGCGCAGCCGGGCCAGCACGTCGCCAGTCTCGGGCCGCATGCCGCGCCACAGCGCAAACGCTTCGGCCGCCTGTTCGACCAGCATGCCCAGGCCGTCACGGCCACGCGCGCCGTGCTGGGCTGCCCAACCGAGGAAGGGCCGCGCGGCGGGGCCGTACATCAGGTCGACCACCAGGCAGTCCGAGCCCAGCACCTTGGCTGGCACCGGCGAGGCCTGGCCGGCCAGGCTGCTGGCGCTGGCATTCAGCACCAAGTCAAACGCGCTGCCAGGCTCGTCCAGGCCGTCGGCCTGCAGCGCCACGCCGTGTTCTGCCGCCAGCGCACGGTGGCTGGCGGCCAGCCGCAGCGCCTTGTCCGGGCTGCGGTTGACGATGCGCAGCTCGGCCGGCGCTTCGGCCAGCAGCGGTCCCAGCACGCCGGCTGCCGCGCCGCCAGCGCCGACCAGCAGCACGCGGCTGCCGGCGATGGCTTGCTGTGCGTTGTGCACCAGGTCGCGGACCAGGCCGGCACCGTCTGTGTTGTCGGCAAACCAGCCGGCGCTGTCACGGCGCAGGAAATTGGCTGCACCGGCCAAGCGCGCGCGCGCCGAAGCATGCTGGGCCTGCGCAAAGGCTTCGAACTTGAACGGCACGCTGACATTGCAGCCCCGCCCACCCGCATCGGCAAAGGCCTGCAGCGAGGCGGCGAAGCCGTCCAGCGGTGCGGTGATCGCCTCGTAGCGCAGCGACTGGCCGGTGGCCTCGGCGAACCAGGTGTGGATGCGCGGCGAGCGGCTGTGTGAGATCGGGTTGCCGAAGACGGCGTAGCGGTCGGGAGAGGCAGGCATCAGCGCAAGGACGGCGGCGTCGGGAAGGTCATTGGCGAATCGTCGCTTCGGCGGTGGCTTCCAGCCCGTCGGTGCGGGTGAAGCGGAAGCGCGAGGTGACGACGATCTGGTCGGCCTGGCGCCGCATCGGGTCGGTGAACTTGCCGAAGGGCCCGGCGGCATGCACGATGGCCACGGCGCGGCGGTTCAGCTCGGCCGATTTCGAAGGCCGCACCACATCGGCGTCTATCAGCTGGCCGGTGGCATCAATGGTCAGGTTCATCGTCAGCTCGCCGTACAACTTCTGGCCCTTGTACTGCGGGAAGTCCCGCGTGCCACGTTCCTCGATCTTGCGGCGCAGGCTGTCGTAATAGATCGCGTAGACCTCTTCGCGCGTGGCCGGGCTGATGTAGCGCTTCTTGGGCCGCGCGTTTTCCTCGTTGATGCGCTTCTCGATCTCGGCCAGCGTGCGCAGCATCTGGCGCCTGCGTTCCTCGCGCTCGGCCTCTTCGCGCGACATCACCGGCTTGCTCGGGTCCGGTGGGGGTAGCAGCGCCAGCTCGCGGCGGATGTCGGCCAGCAGTTGCTGCTGCACGTCCTGCATCTGCTTGATCTGGCGCTGCGCGTCGTCCAGCGCCTCGCCGGGCAGCGAGAAGGGCGATGGCGGCAGCGGCGAGGTGGCGCGGCCGGTTTCGGCCTCGCCGCCGCCGGCCAGGCTGGCCTGGGCGATCGCCTGGGCTTTTTCCGGCCGCTCGTCGCTGCGCGCGTTGACCAGTACCACTTCCAGCGGCGTGTCCTCGAAGATGCGGTTGAAACGCTCCGGGTCCACGAAGCGCAGGCTCAGCAGCACGGCATGCAGCGCCACCGAGACCAGCAGCGCGGTTTGCAGCACCGTGGGGCGCCAGGAGGTGCGGGGCGGTGGCGCGGCGGCGGCAGGCGAATTCATCGTCGGCGGGCGAGGTGGGCGGTGGCGGGTGGCGACTGCAGGGGCGGCGGGCTCAGCCCGCGTCGGCGGCGGGCGCCGGTGGCGCGGCGTCGCCATCGGCCAGGTCGATGGCCAAGGTGAGGCCACCGGCGGCAGGCGCTTCGTCCTGGTCGTCCTGCGCTTCGTCGGCCTCTTCGGCTGGCGCGGCGCCCGGGTCGTCCAGGCGCACCAGCAGGTTGGCGTGCAGGTCCAGCGTCAGCAGGTCCAGGCCGGTGATGCGCACGCGCACGCGGGCATTGCGCGGCATCGCCTCGGTGCCCAGCGCGCGGAAGACCAGCGGCAGCGTTTCGGCGCGCACCAGGCCGTCCTTCATCACGCTGGCGTCCAGCTCGGTCACGCCGTTCTGCTCCAGCCAGCGCAGGGTCCAGAAGCGCTCGATGGCCTGCTGGAAGCCGTTGTAGGCCGAATAGGCGGCGTCGAAGCTGGAAATGACCGAGAACAGCGTCGCGTCCTTGGGCTTGAACGGGGCGACCAGCGCCGCGGTGCGGCCGTGGCGGGCGCAGGCAATGATCTGCCACTGGTTCACCAGGTCCACATAACGGCGCAGCGGCGAGGTGGCCCAGCTGTACTGCGCCACGCCCATGCCGGCATGCGGGGCCGGGCGCACACCCATGCGCACCTTCACGCCGGGCGCCATGCTGGGCTGGCTGCGGTAGATGCCGGGCACGCCCACGTCGCCCATCAGCCCGCCCCAGGTGCTGTTGGCCAGGATCATCGCCTCGGAGACGATCAGGTCCAGCGGCGCGCCGCGCTTGCGCTCGGTGATGATGACGGTCTCGCTGCCGGCCGGCTCGCTGCCGCTGCCGTCGAGCTTGAAGTTGTAGTCGGGCCGGTTGAAGTTCTCCGGCTTGCCGCGTACCACTTCGCGCGCCGCCTTCAGGTGCCGCGCCAGGCGGAAGCAGAAGGCCAGCTCGGGCGCAAACGCATAGTCAGCCGGCGCCTCGCCGGTCAACGAGGCTTCGGTGATCACCGCGTCCAGCTGGTCGTGGCGCAGGTTGGCCGCAATCGGCACGCGCTCCAGCCTGGTCTCGGTGCCCTTCACCTCCAACGTGGTTTCGTCGAAGCGCACGTACAGGCTGACGGCCGGGCAGTCGCGGCCTTCGATCAGTGTGTAGGCCTGCACCACCTCGTCGGGCAGCATGGTCAGCTTCCAGCCCGGCATGTAGACGGTGGACAGGCGCTCGCGCGCGACCTTGTCGACCGGCGAATCCGGCTGGATGGCCAGGCCAGGTGCGGCGATGTGCACGCCGAAGCTGATCTCGCCGCTGCCCAGGCCGGTGACGGACAGCGCATCGTCGATCTCGGTGGTCTGCGAATCGTCGATCGAGAAGGCCTGCACGGCAGCCAGCGGCAGCTCGTCGGGGATCTGGGGGGCCTGCAGCGGCGGGAAGCCGGTGCCCTTGGGAAATTCCTCGAACAGGAAACGCTGCCAGTGGAATTGGTAGGGGCTGTTGATCGCGCCGGCCTCTTTCAGTAGGTCCAGCGGGGCACGCTGGCTGCGCTTGGAGGCTTCGACCACGGCCTTGTATTCGGGCGCGTTCTTGTCCGGCTTGAAGAGGATCTTGTAGAGCTGATCGCGGATCGGCGCGGGGGTGTTGCCACCGGCCAGCTCCGCCGCCCAGGCGTCGATCTGCGCGGCCTGCTGGGCCTTGCGTTCGATCCCCAGCAGGGCAGCCTTGACGATTTCTTCCGGCGCCTTCTTGAACTGGCCCTTGCCGGCGCGGCGGAAGTAGTGCGGCGCCTCGAACAGGCGGAACAGCGCGGCGGCCTGCAGCTCCAGGCCGGCCTGGGCCGAGAAATAGTCCTTTGCGAACTCGGCAAAGCCGAACTCGCCTTCGGGCGCAAATTCCCAGGCCAGGTCCAGGTCGATCTCGGCGGCCTTGGCCTGCGCGGAGGCGATCAGTTCTGCCGGCTGCGGCTTCTCGAAGCGCAGCAGCACATTGGCGGTTTTCACTTTGACGCGCTTGCCCGATTCCAGCTCGATCTGCATCGAACTGTCGGCCTCGGACATCACACGGCCAGCGAGGAATTTGCCGGCATCATCGAACAGGGCATAAGTCACCGGCGGATTGTCGCTGAAGGCACGGCACCCGCCGCGGGCGTGTCGGACAAGCCGAGAAAGTCCAGCACAAAGGCCAGCGGGCCGCCGAACGCGCTCAGCGCGTGGTCGCTGCCTTCGAGCAGCAGGGTCTTGGCGCCGGCATGGCGGGCGCTCATCTCGTGCCAGTCCAGCACCTCGTCGCCTTTGGCAATGACGGCGGCGTAGCGCTCGGGTCGTGTCAGGAAGGCGGGCTTCATCGCCTCCAGCTCCGGGATGAACTCGGCGCGGAAATAAAAGCGTTGCTCCGGTGTCTGCCAGGTGCTTTGCTCGCCAATGTGCTTGGCAAGGTCGCGCGCCGGGTTGACCGCAGGGTTCAGCAGCACCGCAGGGCAGCCCAGCCGCTCGGCCAGCACGCTGGCGTAGAACCCGCCAAGCGAACTGCCGATGATCGCCATGCGCTCGTGTGGCCAGTCGGCCACGCCCTGCAGCGCCAGCGCGATGGCCTCGGCCGGCGAGGGCGGCAGCTGCGGGCACCAGAACTGCAGTTCGGGGCGGTGCTCGGCCAGCCAGCGGCCCACCACCTGGGCCTTCATCGACTGCGGGGAAGAGCGGAAACCGTGCAGGTAGAGCAAATGGCTGGGCGGGACGGGCATCGCACCAGTGTAGGCGGCGGCCCTGGGCACAGGCCTTGCTGAGGAAACTGGGCATTGACGGCGTTGGCCGGCCCCGACAAAGTGCGCGGTTTTGCAACCGGGCAGGCCGCCGGGCCGTCGACTTGCCGGAACCAGACTTCGAGCCGCCGGTTCACAAGACCGCGGCCGCTTTTGGCGGTTTTTCCGCCCTTCTTCCTGTCAGCCAGATCCCGGCTGGCGTTGTTCATCGCCTTCATGCCCATCCAACACCTCGCCTTGTCCCGCCGGCTGCGCCCGGCGCGTTCTGTCCTGACCGTGGCCGCCTTGCTGGCGCTGAGCAGTGCCGCCCTGGCCATCGTGCCGCCGCAGGCCGTGGCCCAGGCGGCTTCCGGCGCCGCAGCCGCGCCGCCGGCCGCGGGCGCCAGCGCACCGGCCGGCGCCAAGCCGGTGGATCCGGCGGCGCCCAAGCCGTTTGCCGACGTCAGCCGCGACGCCACCCGCACCGACGGTTTCGTGCCGTTCTGGCGCAAGGAAGAGAAGGTCTGGCTGGAAATCGCCCCCGAGCAGCTGAACAAGCCCTTCCTGCTGACGGCCAACATCGCCCAGTCGGTTGGCGAGCGCGGCCTGTATGCCAGCCAGATGGGGCCGGACTGGATGGTCGAGTGGCGGCGCATCGGCAACCTGGTGCAGCTCGTCGCGCTGAACAACGAATTCCGCCCCGGCACCGACACGGCATCGCGCGAAAGCGTGCGCCAGGCCTTCTCGGAAAGCCTGATCGGCTCGGCGGCGGTCGCCAGTGCGCCGCACCCGGAGCGCAAGAGCTTCCTGGTCGACGCCAGCTTTCTGCTCGCCGACCTGGTGGGTTATTCAACCCGGCTGGAAGCCGCCTTTCGCCTGCCGTATGGCCTGGACCGCGGCAATTCCTCATTCGACCAGTTGCGCGCCGATGCCAGCCTGACCTCGCTGAGCGCCAGGCTGCACTTCAGCACGCCGCGCCTGCCGGCGCCGCCAATGACGCCGCCGCCGGTGCCGATGCCGCCGCCGCCCACCACCACGCCGGACCCGCGCAGCCTGTTCGTCACCGTCGTCTACAGCATGGCCAAGTTGCCCGAGCAGCCGATGGCTGCGCGCCTGGCCGACCCACGGCTGGGTCATTTCACCGAAGACTTCACCGACTTCAGCGGCGACTTCAAGCCCAACCAGCGGGTGCACTACATCACCCGCTGGCGGCTGGAAAAGAAGGACCCTGCAGCGCCGCTGTCGGAGCCGGTCAAGCCCATCACCTATTGGCTGGACCGCAACATCCCGGAGCGCTACCGCGGCGCCGTCACGGCCGGCATCCTGGAATGGAACAAGGCCTTCGAGAAGATCGGCTACAAGGACGCGGTCGTCGTCAAGCAGCAGCCGGACGATGCCGACTTCGACACCCTGGACGCCGAACACGCGTCGATCCGCTGGTTCGTCGGCTCCGACGTGGGCTTTGCCATCGGCCCGAGCAAGCACGACCCGCGCAGTGGCGAGATCCTGGACGCCGACATCGGCATGAGCGATGTGTTCGGCCGCGGTGCGCGCCGGCTGATCGTCGAAGACCTGGGTGGCAGCAGCGCGAACAGCGCGGCGCGGAACTCCGTGCTGTCAGCCCGTGAAGCCGCCGAGCATTGCGACTACGAACACGAGTCCGCCGCCGAGATGGGCTTCGCGATGGACCTGCTGGAATCGCGTGGCGACATCGCGCCCGACAGCCCGGAGGCCAACGCCTTTGTGCAGGCGGTGATCAAGGACACCATCATGCATGAGGTGGGTCACACGCTGGGCCTGAAGCACAACTTCAAGGCTTCCACCACCATCAGCCAGGCGCAGTTGAAGGACAAGGCCTGGACCGACGCGCACGGCGTCTCCGGTTCGGTGATGGACTACAACGCCTACAACCTGCCGCTGCGCGGCGAGACCGCGGCCGCGCCGAACAACAGCACGCTGGGCCCGTACGACTACTGGGCCATCGAATACGCTTACAAGCCAATCGCGCCCGAGCAAGAGGCGGTCGAGCTGGGCCGCATTGCCGGCCGCAGCACCGAGCCTGCGCTGGCCTATGCCGACGATGCCGATGCCGAAGGCGGCCCGATTGGCGGCCTGGATCCGCTGGCCAACCGCTTCGACCTGGGCGACGACCCGCTGGCCTACTACAAGAAGCGCCTGACGCTGTCCAGGGAACTCTGGGAGCGCGTGCAGGCCCGCACGCCGCACGCGGGTGACGACCCGCTGCGCGCGCGCCGTTCGCTGGCCAGCGGTTTCCGCCAGCTGCGCAACCTGCCGGAGATGACCGCCAAGTACGTGGGCGGCATGGAGACCGTGCGCGACCTGCCTGGCACCACTGGCCGGCCGGCCTACAAGCCGGTGGCCCCGGCGCGCCAGCGCGAGGCGCTGAAGTTCCTGGCCGACGGCGTGTTCAGCGTCGACAGTTTCCAGTTCCGCCCTGAGTTCCTGGCCTCGCTGAGCCCGGACTACACCGAGTGGGAACGCGACAAGCCGGTGCCGATCCCGGCCATCGTGCTGGCCTTGCAAAGCCAGGCGCTGGACCGCCTGATGGCCGCCAGCACCGCGCAGCGGGTGCTGGACCTGCCGGCCTACCTGAGCCCGGCCGAACGCAAGGGCACACTGACGCTGGACGAGGTCTACGGCACGCTGCAGTCAGCCGTGTGGAGCGAGCTGAAGAGCGGCAAGGAGATCGACAGCATGCGCCGCAACCTGCAGCGTGAGCACCTGAAGCGGGTTGTCACCGTGCTGACCCGTGGCGGCGCCGGCCTGCCGGCCGATGCCGTCAGCCTGGTGCGCTGGCAGGCGGTGAAGCTGCAGGGCGAGCTGCGCACGGCGGCCAACAAGCCCACGCTGTCGGTCGACAGCCGTGCCCACCTGGCCGAAAGCCTGTCCAGCCTGAACGAGGCGCTGAAGGCTTCGATGAACCGGATCTGACACTGGTCAGCCGAAACGAAAAAGGGTCCGCGAGGACCCTTTTTCCATGGCGCGCAGGGCGCGTGGCGCTCAGGCCTTGCCGGCCTTGGCCGCCAGCGCGGCCAGCAGCTTCTCGTGCACGCCGCCAAAGCCGCCGTTGCTCATGCACAGCACATGGTCGCCCGGCCTGGCGGCCGCCACCACGGCCTTGACGGTGGCCTCGATGGTCGGGCAGACGATGGCCTGCTCGCCCATCGGCGCCAGTGCCTCGGCGGCGTCCCAGCCCAGGCCGCCGCTGTGGCAGAAGGCCAGATCGGCTTCTTCCAGCGCCCAGGGCAGCTGGGCCTTCATGGCCCCCAGCTTCATGGTGTTCGAGCGCGGCTCGAAGACGGCCAGGATGCGGTCCAGGCCCACCTTGCGGCGCAGGCCGTTGACGGTGGTGCGGATGGCAGTGGGGTGGTGCGCGAAGTCGTCGTAGACCTGCACGCCACCCGCCTCGCCGCGCAGCTCCAGCCGGCGGCGCACGTTCTGGAAGCTGCCCAGGGCTGATGCTGCGGCTTCGGGCGTCACGCCCACATGCTCGGCCGCGGCAATCGTCGCCAGCGCGTTGAGCTGGTTGTGCTCACCCAGCAGCGGCCATTCGACGTGGGCGATCTTCATCGAGCCGCGCAGCACGTCGAAGCTCTGCGGCTCGCCGCGCGCGCGCAGCGTGCCCGGTTCTTCCTTGCGGGCGCCAAAGCGCTGCACCGTGCTCCAGCAGCCGCGCTCCAGCACCCGCTGCAGCGCGTCTTCGCGGGCGTTGACGACCAGCCGGCCCTGGGCCGGCACGGTGCGCACCAGGTGGTGGAACTGGGTCTCGATGGCGGCCAGGTCGACAAAGATGTCGGCGTGGTCGAACTCGAGGTTGTTCAGGATCGCGGTGCGCGGCCGGTAATGCACGAACTTGCTGCGCTTGTCGAAAAACGCGGTGTCGTATTCGTCCGCCTCGATGACAAACGGTGCGCCTGGTGCGGTGCTGCCCAGCCGCGCCGAGACGCCGAAGTTCTGCGGCACGCCGCCGACCAGGAAGCCCGGCTGCAGCCCGGCCTGGTCAAGCACCCAGGCCAGCATCGAGGTCGTGGTGGTCTTGCCGTGGGTGCCGGCAACGGCCAGCACATGCCGGCCCTGCAGCACGTTTTCTGCGAGCCACTGCGGGCCGCTGGTGTAGGGCGCGCCAGCGTCGAGGATGGCTTCCATCAGCGGGTTGCCGCGCACCACCACGTTGCCGATGACGAACATGTCGGGCTTGAGTGCCAGCTGCTCGGCGCCATAGCCTTCGATCAGCTCGATGCCCAGTGCGCGCAGCTGGTCGCTCATTGGCGGGTAGACATTGGCGTCGCAGCCGGTCACGCGGTGGCCGGCCTCGCGCGCCAGTGCCGCCAGGCCGCCCATGAAGGTGCCGCAGATGCCGAGGATGTGGAGGTGCATGTTGGAAAGGAGGCGGAGCGCAGCGCGCGGGCGCGCTGGTCAAGCAGGAATCGGGCTCTGGGTCGCTCAGGCGCGCAAATGCTGCATGCCGGCCCATTCTTCGCCGGGTGGCAGTTGCACCGGCTCGGCAATGCGGGCGGCCTCGATGCAGAGGAAGTGCTGCCACGCGTCGTCCGGCAGGTCCGTGATCTTCGCAGCACCGCTTTCGCCGGGGTTCCAGATGACCACGTCGTCGAAACCCTGCATCGCAATCGAGGCCTTGCGGCCGATCTCGCGCAGTGTCAGCGCCCGGTTCACCTGGCGGTAGACGCGGTCGATCGGGCCGGCGAGCGTCAGCACGTCGCCCCATTGCTGGCCGGTCTTGTGCGTTGCGTCCGGCGCGTTGTCCTCGAAATCGCAGCCTTGCAAGCCTTCGACCTGCAGCTTCGTCGGGTCGATGCAGCGCAGGTAGGTGTGCAGCGCGGCCTGGAAGCTGAAGGGTTTGTCGCCGGTGTTGGTCACCGCCAGTTCCAGGTCCAGCTCCTTGCCGGCCAGGCTCACCGTGAGTTCCAGCTCGAAGCGGTACGGCCAGTGCACGCGGGTCGCGATGTCATCGGTGAAGCGCAGCACACCGATGGCATGGCCGGCGCGCACCACCGATTCGGTGGCCTGCCACGAACGTGTGCGCACCAGGCCGTGGCGCGGCAGCGGGCCACGCTCATTGAACTGCGGGAAGATGACAGGCACGCCGCCGCGGATGGCGGCGCCAGCGCCGTACTTGGCGTCCGGCGACAGGTAGAGCTGCTCCTCGCCGCCGGCCGGGATCCACGAGACCACATGGCCACCGTGCAGCAGCACCGTGGCGCTGGCGCCGTCCGGCGCGCGCAAGCGCAGCGCAGGCTGGCCGAGGAAGCTGCCGAGGGCGACGGCGGGATTCAGGTCTTCACTCATGCTTGGGCAAACGCGCTGCGGGCCGCGGCGATGGTGTCGTCCAGGTCGGACTCGCTGTGGGCGGCGCTGACGAAGCCGGCTTCGTACAGCGCTGGCGCGAAGTACACGCCACGGTCCAGCATCTGGTGGAAGAAGCGGTTGAAGCGCGGCTGGTCGGTGGCCAGCACTTCGGGGTAGTTCTGCGGCAGCTCGCGGCCGAAGAAGAAGCCGAACATGCCGCCTTCGCTGTCGACCGCAAACGGCACGCCGGCCGCTTCGGCCGCGCCGGCCAGGCCTTGCACCAGGCGCCGGGTCTTGTCGGCCAGTGCTTCGTAGAAGCCGGGCTTGGCGATTTCCTTCAGCGTGGCCAGGCCGCAGGCGGTGGCCACCGGGTTGCCGCTCAAGGTGCCGGCCTGGTAGACCGGGCCCAGCGGTGCAAGCTGCTGCATGACCTTGCGGCTGGCGCCAAACGCGGCCAGCGGCATGCCGCCACCAATGACCTTGCCAAACACCGAGATGTCCGGCCGGAAGCCGGGGATGGCTTTGGCATACAGGCTTTGCGCCGAGCCGAGCGCGACGCGGAAACCCGTCATCACCTCGTCGAACACAAACAGCGCGCCGTGTTGGTCGCACAGCTCGCGGATGCGCTTGACAAACGGCACGCTGGCGCGCACGAAGTTCATGTTGCCGGCAATCGGCTCGATCATCACGCAGGCAATCTCGTCGCCCTGGGTGCGGAAGGCTTCTTCGATCTGCGCGATGTCGTTGTAGGCCAGCACCAGCGTGTGCTGCACCACTTCCTGCGGCACGCCGGCGGAGGTCGGGTGGCCGAAGGTGGCCAAGCCTGAGCCGGCCTTGACCAGCAGTGCGTCGGCATGTCCGTGGTAGCAGCCTTCGAATTTGATGATCTTGCTTCGGCCCGTGGCGCCACGCGCCAGGCGGATCGCGCTCATGCCGGCCTCGGTGCCGGAGCTGACCAGGCGCACCTGCTCGATGCTGGGCACGTGGCGGATGATCTCCTCGGCCAGCTCGACCTCGCGTTCGGTCGGTGCGCCGAAGCTGAAACCCTCATGCGCGGCCTTCAGCACGGCGTCCAGCACGGCCGGGTGGCCGTGGCCCAGGATCATCGGGCCCCAGGAGCCGATGTAGTCGATGTACCGTTGGCCCTCGGCGTCCCACATGTACGAGCCTTGGGCGCGGGCGATGAAGCGCGGCGTGCCGCCGACGGCGCGGAAGGCACGCACAGGCGAATTGACGCCGCCGGGAATGGACTGCTGCGCCCGCTCGAACAGGCTGGCGTTGCGGCCTTGGCTGAGATTCTCAGTGGACACGGCGCGAGCCTCCTGGCGGCAGCGCGGCGTCGTCCGGCGTCACCGCGCCAGGCTCGCCTGGCAGGACGGGGGGTTCTTCCTCGTCGGGCGGCAAGGCCCAGAAGAAGCGGTCCGGCACCACATGGCCCATGCCGGGGCGGAAACCCGCGTCCAGGCTCTGGTCCAGGAACTGCAGCGCTTCGCCGACGGCGGCCTGCAGCTCGCTGTTGACCGCCAGCAGCGAGGCCAGCGCGGCGGACAAGGTGTCGCCGGCGCCGACGAACGAGACTTCGAACAGTTCGAACTTCTCGCCGGTCAGGGCGCCCTGGGCCGAAGCCAGCACGTTGTCGATGAACTGCCCAGCCTTGGCCGGCAGCATCACGCCGGTCACCAGCACGAAGCGCGTGCCGTGTTCGGCCGCAGCCACCGCCAGCTCGCGCGGCGAGGCCGGGCGCTCGTTGTCCCATTCGGGCAGCAGGAAGTCGGTCAGCGTCTTGTGGTTGCCCACCAGCACCTCGGTGGCCGGCAGGATCAGCTCGCGGAAGGCATCCAGGTAGCTCTGCTGCTCGTCCTCGTCGACCCAGGACAGGTTGGGCAGGTACGAGACCAGCGGCACCTCGGCATAGTCGGACAGGATCTCGGCCACCGCGCTGACGTTTTCGGCCGAGCCCAGGAAGCCGACCTTGAAGCCGGTGACGGTGACGTCTTCCAGGATGCTGCGGGCCTGCTCGACGATGGCGTCGCCTTCGATCACATGCTGGTCGAAGATCTCGGCGGTGTCGCGCATGATGATGGTGGTGACCACCGGCAGTGCGTGGGCGCCCATCGCGGCGATGGTGGCGATGTCGCCGCCCAGGCCGCTGGCGCCGCTGGGATCGCTGGCGTTGAAGCTCATCACGCAGGCCGGCGACGGCGCTTCCTGCAAGGCGTCGTCGGCGGTGCCGGCGTCGGAGGGAATGTCTGTGGTCATGGTGATGGCCTGGCGCAAGGCGTTCGGCGGAAGGCGCGAACCGGCGGGCCGGCACGATGTGTGGATTGTTGGAGCTTTGTTTGAGCTGTGTTGTGTATGTGCCGACAAACCCTTGGGATTTCGCCTCGGGCCGTCGCTATACTCCGGGCCGATTGTAGTGATCTGGCATCGAACCCGTGAGCGAAAACCGAACCTGGATGTGCCTCATCTGCGGATGGCTTTATGACGAGGCAGCCGGGGATCCCGAGCACGGCCTCGCCCCTGGCACCGCATGGGCCGATGTGCCCATGAACTGGACCTGCCCGGAGTGCGGCGCACGCAAGGAAGATTTCGAAATGGTTCAGATCTGAAGACCGCGCACATGCATGCCGCATGGCACGACGCGGGCTCGCCAGGCGCACAAAGACGCTATTCGTTGAGGGGCGCAAGGTGACCACATTAGGTCTGACGGAAACGCCGTCGGCAGTGACCAAGGTATTGGTCATCGATGACAGCAACACGATCCGCCGCAGCGCGGAGATTTTCCTGCGACAGGGCGGCTATGAAGTGCTGCTGGCGGAAGATGGCTTCGATGCGCTCGCGAAGGTCAATGACCACGAGCCGCACATCATCTTCTGCGACATCCTGATGCCGCGGCTCGACGGCTACCAGACCTGCGCCATCATCAAGCGCAACCCCCGTTTTGCCGACGTGCCGGTGATCATGCTGTCCTCGAAGGATGGCGTGTTCGACAAGGCGCGCGGCCGGATGGTGGGTTCCGACGATTACCTCACCAAGCCTTTCACCAAGGATCAACTGCTGCAGGCGGTGGCGCAGTTCCGCGCCCTGGCCACGCAGCGTTGAAACCGTGGCGGGCCCGCCTCTTGCTGGCGGGTATCCGCGGCCGCCTGCTTTTTGGGTAGTCCCATGACCATTCAGAACATTCTCCTCGTTGACGACTCGAAGACCGAGTTGCACTTCCTGACCGAGCTTTTGACCAAGCGCGGCTTCTCGGTGCGCACTGCCGAGAGTGGCGAAGAGGCCATGCGGCGGCTGGCCGAGGCCAAGCCGGACCTGATCCTGATGGACGTTGTGATGCCTGGCACCAACGGTTTCCAGCTGACCCGGGCCATCACCCGCGACCCGCGCTTCTCCGACGTGCCGGTGATCATGTGCACCAGCAAGGGGCAGGAGACCGACCGGGTCTGGGGCCTGCGCCAAGGCGCCCGCGATTACGTCGTCAAGCCGGTGAATGCCGACGACTTGATGGCCAAGATCCAGGCCCTGGGCTGAGCCCCCGGCCCGCTCGCGACAACGATGTCCAACAAGGAAGCCCTCAGGGAACTGCAACTCCGGCTCGCCAGCCGCTTGCAGGCGGCGCGTGAGCAGCCGCGCGAAGCCGGTTGGCTGGCGGTGGAATGCGGCTCGGCAGGCCTGCTGCTGCCGCTGGGCCAGGCGGGCGAGATCCAGTCCGCCAGCGTCGTGACGCCGGTGCCGCATGCGGTACCCTGGCTGGCCGGGGTGGCCAATGTGCGCGGGCAGTTGCATGCCGTGCTGGACCTGGCCGTGTTCCTGGGCCTGCGCGAGCCGCAGCCCGGCGCCGCGCCGCGGACCGGCGGCCAGCTGGTGGTGCTGAACCAGTCGATGCGCGTGAACTGCGCGCTGCTGATCGACCGTCTGGCGGGCCTGCGTGACAGCGAACAGCTGCAGCGCCTGCCAGAGGGCGACACGCCGAGGCCTGCCTTTGCGCCGCGCCAGTGGCGTGGCGCCCAAGACCGTGTGTGGGATGAACTGGACCTGTCTGCGCTGGTCCACGATCCGTTGTTTCTGGATGTGGCCGCCTGACGATGGCGGTCCCCTGCTGCCGCGTGCTGCGGCAACCCCTGTGAGGAAGACATGAGCCTGCTCGATCAGTTCAAGGACAAGTTTGGTGCCCGCCCGACCGAGGAGGAAACGTCCCGAGCCGAGTCCGCGCCTCAGCCGGCCGCAACGCCTGCCGTGGCCGCCCATGCCGACCAGGAAGTCGACCTGCTGCTGAGCCAGATCGACCAGCGCCTGGGCCAGCAAGCCCAGGCGGCCATCGAGCCCGACGCTGCACTGGCCGCGGCTGCTGCACCGGCGACGCCGGTCGCGGAAGTCAGCGAAGAGGAGGCAGCCGCTTCCCGTCTGGCACCGGAGTTGTCGACCTTTGGCGAAGCCAGCACCGGGCTGCCGCTGATCGGCCGGCGTCCTGCGCTGGAGCAGCAGCGCTTGCTGCTGGGTTTGATCGGCGGCGGCGCGGCGGTGTTCGTGATCACCGGCGCGCTGGCGCTGGGCGCCGCGAACCGACAGGCCAGCCAGCTGTCCGCCACCGGCCAGGCGCTGATGCAGTCGCAGCGGCTCGCGAAGTCGGTCTCGCAGGCGCTGATCGGCAGCCCAGCGGCTTTCCCTGAAGTGCGCGAGAGCGGCGAAGTGCTGGCGCGCAACGTGCGCGGTCTGAGTGCCGGCAACGAAACGCTGGCCGCCGCTCCCGCGGCCACGCAGGAAGTGGTCTCGCCGCTGCTGCCGCTGGTGGACCGCGCCGAAAAGAACGCCGGCATCGTGCTGGCCCAGCAGACGGTGCTGACGCAGGTCGGCCAGGCGCTGCGCCTGATCAACCGCCAGTCGTCCGACCTGCTGGAAACCGCCGAAACGGTGTCCTCGCTGAAGCTGCAGACCAACGCCTCGGCGGCCGAGCTGTCCGCTGTTGGCCAGTTGGTGATGCTGACCCAGCGGATCGGCAAGAGTGCCAACGAATTCCTGACGCTGGAGGGCGTCAGCCCTGAGGCCGTGTTCCTGCTCGGCAAGGACTTGAACTCGTTCCGCGAAATCGCCGACGGCCTGCTGCATGGCAACCCCGAGCTGCGCCTGCCCGGCACCAAGGACCCGCAGACCAAGGAGCGCCTGGAACAGCTGGTCATCCAGTACGAGCAGACGCGTGCACAGGCCAGCGCCATTCTGGGCAACCTGCAAGGCCTGGTTTCGGCGCGTGAAGCGCAGACCGTGATCGTGGCCGACTCCGAACCGCTGCGAAAAGGCCTGGAGCAGGTCCAGTCCAACCTGGAAGGCCAGGGCGGCCTGAGCGCCGGCTACCTGCTGGCCCTGCTGCTGTCGGCGGCGGCCATCATCGCCGGCGGTGTCGGCTTCCTGCGGCTGTATGTGCGCAACCAGGCCTTGCGAGCGCAGCAGGCCGAAGGCCAGCGCCTCGCGGCCGAGGAGCAGGAGCGGGAAGCCAAGCGCGTCAACGACGCGAACCAGGCCGCGATTTTGCGTTTGATGAACGAACTGCAGACGGTGGCTGAAGGCGACCTGACGCAGCAGGCCACGGTGACGGAAGACATCACCGGCGCCATCGCCGACTCGGTGAACTACACGGTGGAAGAGCTGCGCAGCCTGGTGGCCTCGGTGCAGGGCACGGCGGCCCGGGTGACGGATACCACGCAGCAGGTCGAACAGACCTCGACCGAGCTGCTGGCAGCCTCGACCGAACAGCTGCGCGAGATTCGCGAGACCGGCGAGTCGGTGCTGCAGATGGCATCCCGGATTAACCAGGTGTCGGCGCAGGCGCAGGAAACCGCCGCGGTGGCGCGCCAGTCGCTGGACGCGGCGACCACCGGCCGCAAGGCGGTGGCGGACACCATTGGCGGCATGAACACGCTGCGCGAACAGATCCAGGAAACCTCCAAGCGCATCAAGCGGCTGGGTGAATCCTCGCAGGAGATTGGTGAAATCACCGAGCTGATTTCCGACATTACCGAGCAGACCAACGTGCTGGCACTGAACGCCGCCATCCAGGCCGCCTCGGCCGGTGAAGCGGGCCGGGGCTTCTCGGTGGTTGCCGAAGAAGTGCAGCGGCTGGCCGAACGCTCGGCTGACGCGACGCGGCAGATCGCGGCGCTGGTGAAGACCATTCAGACCGACACCCAGGACGCCGTGGCCGCCATGGAACAGTCCACGCAAGGTGTGGTGCAGAACGCCCAGCTGTCCGACGCGGCCGGCAGCGCACTGACCGACATCGACCGTGTGACGCGTGAACTGTCGTCGCTGATTGAAGGCATTTCCAGCGAAGCGCGCAGCGAAGCCGAGTCCGCCAACGTGGTGGCCGCCAACATCCAGCACATTTTCGCGGTGACGGAGCAGACCGGTGAGGGCACGCGCTCGACCGCGCAGATGGTCCATGACCTGTCGCGTTCGGCGGACGAATTGCGCCAGTCGGTGGACCGCTTCAAGATCGCCTGATGGATGCGCTGCACGGCCTGTTGGGGGCCGTGTTTTCGCGGGTCGGCGGTGCCGACGCGGTGACTCAAAGCCCGAGCCGGGCCTGACGCGAACACGCGGCGGGTCCGGCGGGCTCATTTCATGGACAGGAATTCCGGCAACACCATGGACCAAGCACAAGACCACGAACTGCCGGGTGACCTGAGCGCGCTGGCCTGGGTTCAGGACGAACTTCGCCGCACGCTGGACAACGCGCACAAGGCCTTGCGCCGCCACCTGCGCAGCCTTGAAAGCACAACCGGCGACGAAGGCGGTGGCGCGCCGACCGCGTTGCTGCAGGCGCGCGGTTTGATTCATCAGGGCGTTGGCGCACTGGAACTGATCGGCGTGGCGGCCCCCGCCCGCTTGCTGCGTGGCAGCGAGCAGGCACTGCAGCGCCTGAGCCAGGGCCAGGCGGTGTTCGACCTCGCGGCCGTGCAGACGCTGGAGCGTGTCTCGTTTGCCGTGCTGGACTACCTGCGCCGCCAGCTGGCTGGCAAGCCGGCATCCGAGCTGAGCCTGTTCCCGCAGTACCGCGACGTGCTGGTGCTGGCCGGTGCCGAGCGGGTGCACCCGGCCGACCTGTGGAGCGACACGCCTGCGCTGCTGCTGCCTTCGGACAACGCGCCTTCGGCCCTGCCCGAGGCGCAGATCCGCCAGGCCATCGAGGCCAGGCTGCTGAAGTATTTCCGTGGCGACGCCGCGGCCTCGCGCCGCATTGGCGAGCGCTTTGGCCAGTTGGCGGATGCCGGCCACGGCCGGCTGGCCCAGCTGTGGGCACTGGCCGCCGCTTTCTTCGAAGCCCAGGCCCAGGGCCTGCTGCCGGCCGACCTGTATGCCAAGCGCATGGCCTCGCGCCTGCTGGCCCAGTTGCGCGCGGCCGAACGTGGCCAGACCGAAGTGCCGGACCGCCTGCTGCAGGACTTGCTGTTCTTCTGCGCCCGCGCCAGGCCCGCGGCCAATGCGCCGCGGCTCGCCGCGGTGGTGCTGGGCCATCACCTGCAAGCGCTGCCCGAGGTCGACTACGAGCAAAGCCCGCTGGGCCGCTACGACCCTGCGCTGGTGCCGGTGGCACGCCGCCGCGTGGCCGCGCTGAAGGACACCTGGTCGGCCGTGGCTGCGGGCGAGCTGGCAGCGATGCCAGGCATCCCGGAGCAATCCACGCTGGTCGCCGACTCGATCCACCAGATCTACCCGGACGGTGCGCGGCTTGCGCAGGCACTGCAATCGGCGCTCGAAAGCACGGTTCGCCGTGGTGAAGCGCCGAGGCCGGAGCTGGCGATGGAAGTCGCCACCACGCTGCTGTGCCTGGACGCTTCGCTGGACGAGGTCGACCCTGACCAGCCTGAGCTGCAGCAGCGCATCCAGCGCCTGGCCGACCGGCTCGAAGCCGCGTCCAAGGGCTTGCCGGCAGCGCCGCTCGAGCACTGGGTCGAAGACCTCTACCGCGACGTGTCGGACCGCCAGTCCATGGGCAGCGTGGTGCAGGAACTGCGCGCCTCGCTGGCCGAGATCGAGCAGCAGCTGGACCGCTTCAACCGCGAGCCCGAGCAGGGCGACGTGCTGCTGGGCGTGCCCGGCCAGCTGGGCGCGATGCGCGGCGTGCTGTCGGTGCTGGGCCTGGACCAGGCCGCGCAGGCGGTGCAGCGCATGCGCGACGACGTGCACGCGGTCATCGACCAGCGCGCCGACGCCGCCAAGGCCACCGAAGAGCTGGCCGACAACCTCGGCGCCTTGTCCTTCCTGATCGACATGCTGGGCGTGCAGCCTCAGTTGGCCAAGTCGCTGTTCCGCTTCGATGCGGATACCGGCCGTTTCTCGGCACTGATGGGCCGGGCCCGCAGCGCCGCCGCCGAGCCTGCCGTCGAGCCGCGTCTGGCCGACCAGCTGCAGACGCTGGCCCGCGACGCGGCCAAGGACGAGCTGTCCAACGAGGACCTGGGCCGCCACCTCGAAGGCCTGGCCGACCAGGCCGTGGCCGCTGACCAGCCTTCGCTGGCTGTGGCCGCCACGCAGGCCCGCCAGGCCCTGGCCAAGGCCCAGGACGCGGTCGAAGAGGAGGCCGCGCGGGCCGACGTGGTGCAAGCCTTGTCGGACCTGGCGGCTGCCAGCCAGCCGCCGGCCGAAGCCTCTGTCTCCAGGCCGATGCCGCTGGACGATGACGACGACATGCAGGCCGTCTTCATCGAGGAGGCGCAGGAAGTCATCGAGCAGGCCGGCGAAGCGCTCGCCCGGCTGGCCCGCGAGCCGCAGGACCTGGAGGCGATGACGGCCGTGCGCCGCGCCTTCCACACCCTCAAGGGCAGCTCGCGCATGGTCGGGCTGAAGGCGTATGGCGATGCCGCCTGGGCCTGCGAACAGCTGTTCAATGCCCGCCTGGCCGACGCCGTCGTGCAGGCCGACCTGCCGCTGCAGAACTTCACGGCCCAGGCGCTGGCCGAGCTGCGCCAATGGGTCGAGGCGATTGCCGCCGGCCAGGCGCCGGCCGACGTGGGCCCGGCCCTGATCGCTGCCGCGCTGGCCCTGCGCCAGGCGCAGGTGGCGCCGCTGCAGTCGACCGAGCCGCCTTTGCCGCAGTGGGACGCCCCTGCATTCGACGAAGCGGATGCCGAGTCCATCCCGGTGGCTGAATTGCTGCCAGAGCCGCTGTCCGACGACGCCCTGCCGGCGCTGCAAGTGGGCGAGGTGAGCGGTTTCGAGCCGATCGACAGCCTGCCTGGCGAGCTGCTGCCCGCTGGCGACGCCATGCCGGTGCCCGATCACGTGTGGGACGGCGACGTGTTGCCCGAAGCCCAACCGCCCGCGCTGTCCGAAGCGCTGGCTGCTTCCGGCGACTGGCTGCCCGAAGCCGAGGCGGAACCGGAACTGGATGCCGACGACGACGCGCCGCTGCCGATGGGCGAGGTCATCGCCCATGGCCCTTCGGACCTGACCGAGCTGGACCTGCCGGACCTGAACCTGGACGCGCTGGAAGGCGATGCCGCCCCAGCCGACTGGGCCCAGCAAACCGCGCCGCTAGAACCGCAGGCCAGCCTGCCTGACAGCTTCGAGCCGCAGGCCGTGGCGGACGTGCCGGAAGCCCTCGAACTGCCGGGCCTGCCGGTCTGGGCGCCGGCCGAGCTGACCCAGCCTTTCGAGCCGGTCGAGCTGCCGGTGCTGGACCAGGCACTGGACGCGCCGCTGATGGACGCCGGCCTGGATGCCGAGCACCTGGACCTGCCGCTGCCCGAGTTCAGCGACCCGTCACAAGCGCCGCTGGTCGACACCGAAGCCGTGCAGGCGATCTCCCTGCTCGAAGGCGATGTGATCGAGCCGCCGCTGCCGCCTGCAGCCGCCGAGGACGACTACGCGCCCAACGACTGGCCTGAAACCACGCACCAGGCCGGCGGTGACCTGCGCCTGCCCGAGGTCGACCTGGAGCTGGACCTCGAAGATGCGACGACCACGGCGCAGCCGCTGCAAGCGCAGCCTGAACCGGTGCCGCAAGCGCCGGTGGACGATGCCGAGCGCTACAAGGTGGTCGGCCCGCTGCGCATCCCGATCACGCTGTTCAACATCTTCCTCAATGAGGCCGACGAACAGTCGCGCCGCTTGACGGTGGCGCTGGCCGAGTGGCAGCACGAGCTGCACCGGCCCGTGGGCGACACCGCGGTGGCGCTGGCCCACTCGCTGGCCGGCAATTCGGCCACCGTTGGCTATCAGGACCTGTCTTCGCTGGCGCACCGCCTGGAGCATGCGCTGGAGCGTTCCTGTGCCCGTGGCATGGGCCACGAGGCCGAAGCCGCCTTGTACCTGGACGTTGCCGACGAGATTCGCCGGCTGCTGCATCAGTTCGCCGCCGGCTTCCTGAAGCCGGTGCCGTTCGAGCTGCTGGAGCGCCTGGACCGCCATGAGGAAGCCGACGCGCTGCAGCACAACAGCCGCGCGGCCGAGCTGGAAAGCCAGTCGGGCATGGTGCAGGCGGTAGAGGACGAGGAACAGGACCAGGACGAGCCGGACGACGGCTTTGGCGGTTCGGTCACGCAGATGGCGTCGCTGAACCCGCTGGGCGAGGTGCGTTTCAGTGCGCTGGAGCCGCTGGCCACCGAACCTGCGCCGGAAACCCACGCCGCGCCTTCGCGTGGCGAGAGCGAGCGCCTGGGCGCCACGGCTTCGCTGGCCGAGGACCTGGACGCACGTGACGCGATCGACGACGAGCTGTTCGAGATCTTCGTCGAAGAAGGTGAAGAGCTGCTGCCGGTGCTGGCCGAACAGATCCGCCAGTGGGAGCGTCAGCCGGACGACCTGGACGCAGGCGTCGGCGCCTTGCGCGCGCTGCACACCTTCAAGGGCGGCGCCCGCCTGGCCGGCGCGATGCGCCTGGGCGAACTGGCGCACCGGCTGGAAACCGCCATCGAGCGCCTGACCGTGCGCGGTGGTGCAGACGCCGCCGTGCTGGCCCAGTTGCACCAGGGCGTGGACGCGCTGAACGAGGAGTTCCAGCGCCTGCGCCAGGGCGGTGGCGCCGCAGTGCCCGGAGACGGCATGTCGCGCCACATGGGCGACACCGAAATGCAGGCCATGGGCTTCGCCAACACGACGAACCGGCCGCACGAACTGGCCCCGCTGCGGGGCGATGCGCTGACCTTCCAGGCGCCGCAGCAGCACTTCGTGTCCGAGCAGCCGATGCAGGCTGCCGAGCCGGCCATCGAGCTTGCTGCCGGAGCGCCGGTCGCCGAGGCATCATCGCAGTTGCCGGCGGTGATGCAGGTCGACTGGCAGCGCCTGGCGCGCCGCACCGGCCTGCGCGAAGGCGTGCAGGCGGCCCTGCCGGTCGAGCAGGCGTCGGCCGGCTCGGTGCGCGTGCGCGCGCCGCTGCTGGACCGCATGGTGAGCCACGCAGGCGAGGTCGGCATCGCGCGCGCCCGCATCGAATCCGACATGGGCCAGATGCAGCTCGGCCTGAAGGAACTGACGGACAACCTGGAGCGGCTGCGCCGCCAGCTGCGCGACCTGGAACTCCAGGCCGAAACCCAGATGGCCACGCGCATGGAAGCCGCGCGCCATTCCAAGCAGGACTTCGATCCGCTGGAAATGGACCGCTTCACCCGCGTGCAGGAACTGACCCGCATGATGGCCGAGTCGGTCAACGACGTGGGCACCGTGCAGCGCGGCCTGCAGCAGACGCTGCAGGACACCGAAGACCAGCTGGCCGTGCAGGCGCGGCTGAACCGCGACCTGCAGGACGACCTGCTGCGCGCGCGCATGGTGGAGTTCGACACGCTGTCCGACCGGCTGTACCGCGTGGTGCGCCAGGCGGCCAAGGAGTCCGGCAAGCAGGTGCGTTTGAACCTGCAAGGTGGCGGCATCGAGCTGGACCGCGCGGTGCTGGACCGCATGGCGCCGCCGTTCGAACACCTGCTGCGCAATGCGGTGGTGCACGGCATTGAAAGCGGCTCGCTGCGCGAAGCCATGGGCAAGTCGGCCAGCGGCACGATTGACGTGACGCTGCGCCAGGCCGGCAATGAAGTGCAGATCGAGGTGCGTGACGACGGTGCCGGCTTGAACCTGGCCCGCATCGCCGAACGCGCCACCGCAATGGGCCTGCTGAACGAACACAGCCGGCCGACCGAAGCCGAGCTGGCCGGCCTGATCTTCACGCCCGGCTTCTCGACCGCCGACCAGGTGACCGAGCTGGCCGGCCGCGGCATCGGCATGGACGTGGTGCGCTCCGAAGTGACCGCGATGGGCGGCCGGATCGAAACCGCCAGTTCGTCCGGCCAGGGCACGGCCTTCCGGATGGTGCTGCCGCTGACCACCGCGGTGACGCAGGTGGTGGTGGTGCATTCCGGCGCGCAGACCGTGGCGCTGCCGTCGACGCTGGTCGACATGGTGCGCCGCGTGCCGGCGGCCGAGGTCGAGGCGGCCTACCAGACGGGCCTGCTGCGCCACGGCGAGGTCGACGTGCCGTTTTTCTGGCTCGGCAGCCTGCTGCAGCAGTCGCTGCGCGGGCCGGTCGAAGGCAAGAGCCTGCCGGTGGTGGTCGTGCGCTCGGCGGCCCAGCTGGTGGCGGTGCACGTCAGCCAGGTCGTGGCCAACCAGGAAGTGGTGGTCAAGAACCTCGGGCCGCAGCTCTCGCGCCTGCCGGGCCTCGCCGGCATGTCGCTGCTCCCGACCGGCGACACCGTGCTGATCTACAACCCGGTGGCGCTGACGGCGGTGTATGGCGCCGAAGTGCGGCAGCGCCTGTTGGCCGCACCGACGGATGCCGCGACCCACGCGGTGCTGCCGGAAGTGGTCGAGCCGGTGCGCCTGGCGCCGCTGGTGATGGTGGTCGACGATTCGCTGACGGTGCGCCGCGTGACGCAGCGGCTGCTGCAGCGTGAAGGCTATCGCGTGGTGCTGGCCAAGGACGGCCTGGACGCGCTGGAGAAGCTGGCCGACGAAACGCCGGCCGTGATGCTGTGCGACATCGAGATGCCGCGCATGGACGGTTTCGACCTGGTGCACAACGTGCGCAGCGATCCTCGCCTGGCCAAGCTGCCGGTCGTGATGATCACCTCGCGCATTGCCGACAAGCACCAGGAGCATGCGCGTGAGCTCGGCGTGAACCACTACCTGGGCAAGCCCTATGACGAAGACTTGCTGCTCTCGCTGGTGCGCGACTATGCTGGCGAGACGGCTGCGGCCTGAGCGCAAGGGGCGCCAGGCATAGACGGCTGGAGCAGGGGGTTCATGCAACCGCGCTGTCGATGCGACCGATTGTCGAACGGCTCGCCGAACTGACCGGTCTTCGGGACCGGGACGCGCTGGACGTCAGCCTGCTCAGTGCGCTGGCCGAGCTCTCCGGGGCGTGCCGGGTCTCGCTGCACCGCCTGGTGGGCGAAGACCCGGGGCGGCGCTGGCTGATGCGGGCCCATGTCGGGGCCGTGGCGGCTGGCGGCCGCACCGAGGTGCAGATCGAACCGCTGTGGGCCGACCTGCGTGGCCAGCCGCGTTTTGACGAGCGGCCCGATTGGCGTGACTGCCTGCTGTCGCAGCAGCCACGCGCCTGGCAGCCGGTCGACACCACCAGCCTGTTCCCGTTGTGGGTCGACGAGACGCCGGTGGCCATCATCGAGCTGGAGACGGCCCGGGCGCTGACGCCGACGATGCGCAGGCATGCGCTGGCGCTGTTGCAGGTGATGCGCAACCAGCTCGGCATGCTGGACTACAGCGAGCGCGACACGCTGACCAGCCTGCTCAACCGCAAGAGCTTCGACGAATCCTTCTACCGCGCCTCGGCACCGCTGCCGGTGGCGGTGCTGACCGACGACGAGGCGCGCCGCCGCGAAACGCCGCTCAGTTATTGGCTGGCCGTCGTCGACATCGACCATTTCAAGCTGGTCAACGACGGTTTTGGCCACCTGATCGGCGACGAGGTGCTGCTGCTGGTGGCGCGGGTGATGCGTGGCAGCTTCCGCTTCTACGACCAGCTCTACCGTTTCGGCGGCGAGGAGTTTGTGCTGCTGCTGCGCTGCGGCACCGAGCAGGATGCGATGCTGGCCTTCGAGCGCTTCCGCACCCGCGTCGAGACTTACCTGTTCCCGCAGGTCAAGCACATCACCGTCAGCATCGGCTTCACCGACGTGCGCACCGGCGACTCGCCCACGGCGGCCGTCGAACGCGCGGACCAGGCGGTCTATTACGCCAAGCACAACGGCCGCAACCAGGTGCGCTGCCGCGAGGCCTTGCGGCGCGAGGGCCTGCTGGCCGACGAAGAAAAGTCCAGCGACGTCGAACTGTTCTGACGCGCCCGTTGCACCGGGCGCGCTGTCGGCGCGTCAATGGTTGCGGATCGCCGTCAGCCGCTTGCTGGTCTTGCGCGGCGGGCTGTGCTTGGCTTGAACCTGGCCGCCACGCGCCGCTGCAAAGCGCGCCAGTGTCGCCTCGCGCGCCTCGTCATGGGCGACGATGGGCAGCGGGTAGTTCTCGCCCAGCGTGACTTCGGCGGCGGCCAGCTCCAGCGGCAAGGCCTGCCACGGCGCGTGAATGGCCTTGGCCGGCAGCGCGGCCAGCTGCGGCAGGTAGCGCTTGATGAACTTGCCTTCGGGGTCGAACTTCTCGCTCTGCGAGACCGGATTGAAGATGCGGAAGTAGGGCTGTGCGTCGCAACCGGTGGAGGCGGCCCACTGCCAGCCGCCGTTGTTGGCCGCGAGGTCGAAGTCGTTCAGCCAGCGCGCGAACCAGGCCTCGCCGCGGCGCCAGTCCAGCCCCAGGTCCTTGACCAGGAAGCTGGCGGTCACCATGCGCAGCCGGTTGTGCATGTAGCCGGTGCGGCTGAGCTGCAGCATCGCCGCGTCCACCAGCGGATAGCCGGTGCGGCCCTCGCACCAGGCCTCGAACAGCACGTCGGCCTCCTTGCCGTGGGCCCACTTGATGCGGTCGCATTCCGGCTTGAAGTCGTGGCCGTCCACGCGGGGGTGGTGATGCAGGATCTGGTGGTAGAAGTCGCGCCAGATCAGCTCGGACAGCCACACCTCGGCGCCGCGCGAGCCGGCCTGCATGCGCTGCCAGGCCTCGCGCGCCAGGTGGCGGATCGAGACGGTGCCAAAGCGCAAATGCGGGCCGAGGTAGCTCGGGCCTTTGACGGCGGGGAAGTCGCGCGCCCGATCGTAGGCGTCAATGCGGGCCAGGAAGTCCGCCAGCAGCTCGTGCGCGCCGGTGCTGCCCGAGGGCAGGCGCATCTGGTGCAGGTCGGTGCGCGCGAAGCCGAAGTCGTCAAGTTCCGGCACGCCGGGTTCGCCCAGCTCGGCCGGCCAAGGCGCCAGCGCGCCGGCATGCCGGGCCACCGGCCAGGGCTTGACGAAAAACGGCGTGAGCTTCTTCAGCCAGGCGTTCTTGTAAGGCGTGAACACGCTGTAAGGCGTGCCGGTGGCGGTCATCACTTCGGCCCGCTCGAAGATCACGTGGTCCTTGCTGGTGTAGAGCGACACGCCTCGCGCGGCCAGCTCGCCGCGCACCTGGTTGTCGCGCGCCAGCGAGGCCGGTTCGTCGTCATGGCTGGCAAACACCGCCTGCACGCCCAACTGGGCGGCAAGCCGCGGCAGCAGCGTGCGGGCCTGGCCGTGGCGAACGATCAGCCTCACCGGCTGGACGCCATGCGAAAGCCCCAGGCTGTGCAGCTGGTCGTCCAGGTCGACCAGGCTGTCGCGGATGAACTCGACGCGGCGGTCGGCGCGCGGCAGCGGGGCCAGGATCTCGTCGTCGAACACGAAGGCGCACCAGACCTGCCGCGCGGCGCGCAAGGCGGCGTAAAGGGCGGCGTGGTCGTCGGCCCGCAGGTCGCGCCGGAACCATACCAGCGCCCGGTCCAGGGATTTGTGCATGGGTCGCAGTGTCTTCCGAATTTCCGGCGGGGCCGGAAACAGTGCGGGGACCGGCCCTGAAATAGAATGCCGGCCATGGCGGCCGACGGCATCAATCTCACCAACCAGTTCCTGATCGCCATGCCCGGCATGGCCGAAGACGCCTTTGCGGGTGCGGTCATCTACCTGTGCGAGCACAGCGAAAAAGGCGCGCTGGGCCTGGTGATCAACAAGCCGATCGACATCACGCTGAAAAACCTGTTCGAAAAGGTGGATCTGGCGCTGGATGAACAAGGCCTGGGCGCGCAACCGGTCTTCTACGGCGGCCCGGTGCAGACTGAACGTGGTTTCGTGCTGCACGACCGCCAGAACGACGACGGCAGTGCCTACAACTCCACGCTCAGCGTGCCCGGCGGCCTGGCCATGACGACGAGCAAGGACGTGCTGGAGGCGCTGGCCAGCGGGCAAGGCCCGAAGCGGGTGCTGATCACGCTGGGCTACAGCGGCTGGTCGGCCGGCCAGCTCGAAGAAGAGCTGGGCCGCAACAACTGGCTGACGGTGGATGCCACGCCGGAAATCATCTTCGACACCCCCGTGGCCGACCGCTACCGCCGCGCGCTGGCCGAACTGGGCATCGACCCGCGCATGCTGTCGACCGAAGCGGGGCATGCATGACGCCGCCAGGGCGCATCGCTTCGTCTGCATCCTCATTCCTGGCCTTTGATTTTGGTGTGAAGCGGGTGGGCACGGCGACCGGCTCGGCGCTGCTGCGCCAGGGCCAGCCGCTGCGCACCATCGCCGCCGAGGGCGATGCGCGTTTCGCGGCCATCACGGCGCTGATCAAGGAATGGCAGCCCGATGCCCTGGTGGTCGGCGTGCCCTTCCACCCGGACGGCGCCGAACACGACAATACCCGCCGCGCCCGGCGCTTCGCGCGCCAGCTGCAAGGCCGCTACGGCCTGCCGGTGCACGAGGTGGACGAGCGCTACACGACCACCGAGGCGCTGGCGGCCGGCGCCACCGATGCCGACGCCGCCTCGGCCGTCCTGATTCTTGAGCAGTTCTTTCGGGAGCACCTTTCATGAGCACCCTTTCACTCGACGCCGAGGCGCTGTATACCGAGCTGCGGCAAGGCGTGCGCGCGCTGCAACGGCCGGAGCTGTCGCTGGTCGGCATCTGGTCCGGCGGCGCCTGGCTGGCCGAGCGGCTGCAGGCCGACCTGGGCCTGGCCGGCGGCCACGGCGTGTTGTCCAGCTCGCTGCACCGCGACGATTTCGGCGAGCGCGGCATGTCTGCCAGCACCACCAGCACGCAGCTGCCTTTTTCGGTCGACGGCCGCCACATCCTGCTGGTCGATGACGTGCTGTTCACCGGCCGCACCATCCGCGCCGCGCTCAACGAGCTGTTCGACTACGGTCGCCCGGCCAGCGTGCAGCTGGCGGTGCTGGTCGACCGCGGCGGGCGTGAGCTGCCGGTGCAGCCGGCCTACGCCGCCGCCCGCATCGTGCTGCCTGCCGCACAGCGCCTGTCGCTGGCGCGCAGCGACGATGGCCGCTTCACCTTCACTGTCCAAGAGGAGCACTGATGCTCTCCAAGCGAAATCCGCAGCTCAACAAACACGGCGAGCTGATCCACCTGCTGTCGATCGAAGGCCTGCCAAAAGCGGTGCTGACGCAGATCCTCGACACCGCCGGCACCTTCCTCTCGGTCAATGACCGCGACGTGAAAAAGGTGCCTCTGCTGCGCGGCAAGAGCGTGTTCAACCTGTTCTTCGAGAACAGCACGCGCACCCGCACCACCTTCGAAATCGCCGCCAAGCGCCTGTCGGCCGACGTGATCAACCTGGACATCGCGAAGTCCAGCACCGCCAAGGGCGAAAGCCTGGTCGACACGATTGCCAACCTTTCGGCCATGCACGCCGACATGTTCGTCGTGCGCCACAGCGAAAGCGGCGCGCCCTACCTGATCGCCCAGCACTGCGCGCCACACGTGCACGTGGTCAACGCTGGCGACGGCCGCCATGCGCACCCGACGCAAGGCCTGCTGGACATGTACACGATCCGGCACTTCAAGAAGGATTTCTCCAACCTGACCGTGGCCATCGTGGGCGACATCGTGCACTCGCGCGTGGCCCGCTCCGACATCCACGCGCTGACCACGCTGGGCGTGCCGGAGATCCGCGCCGTCGGCCCGAAGACGCTGGTGCCGGGCGACCTGAAGGAGATGGGCGTGCGCGTCTGCCACGACATGGCCGAAGGCATCCGAGATGCGGACGTGATCATCATGCTGCGGCTGCAGAACGAGCGCATGAGCGGCGCGATGCTGCCCAGCGCCGGCGAGTTCTTCAAGAGCTTCGGCCTGACCGACGAGAAGCTGGCGCTGGCCAGGCCCGACGCCATCGTGATGCACCCCGGCCCGATCAACCGCGGCGTGGAGATCGACTCGGCCGTGGCCGACGGCACGCACAGCGTGATCCTGCCGCAGGTCACCTTCGGCATTGCCGTGCGCATGGCCGTGATGTCCACCCTTGCAGGAAACGAAGCATGAAGGTCCTGATCCGCAACGGCCGGGTGGTCAACCCCGCCACCGGCCGCGACGAACTGGCCGACCTGGCCGTGGCCAACGGTC
The DNA here is from genome assembly GCF_041287625.1 of Ideonella sp. Taxonomy (GTDB): domain Bacteria; phylum Pseudomonadota; class Gammaproteobacteria; order Burkholderiales; family Burkholderiaceae_C; genus Ideonella. The sequence continues at coordinate 9,939 of NZ_JBGGNH010000059.1, read as the reverse complement.
GCATCGTCACCATCGGCAGCGTCTCGCCTGATTTCCAGGCCGACCGCGACATCGACGCCAAGGGCCTGGTCGTCGCGCCTGGCCTGGTGGACCTGGCCGCGCGCCTGCGCGAACCCGGCCACGAGCACGAAGGCATGCTGGAGAGCGAGCTGAACGCGGCCGCGGCCGGCGGCGTCACCAGCCTGGTCTGTCCGCCGGACACCGACCCCACGCTGGACGAACCGGGCCTGGTCGACATGCTGAAGTTCCGCGCCCGCAAGCTCAGCCTGTGCCGGCTGTTCCCGCTGGGTGCGCTGACGCGCGGCCTGCAGGGCGAGGTGCTGACCGAGATGGTCGAGCTGACCGAGTCAGGCTGCGTCGGCTTCTCGCAGGCCGAGGTGCCGATTGCCAACACCCAGGTGCTGCAGCGCGCGCTGCAATATGCCGCGACCTACAACTACACCGTCTGGCTGCGGCCGCAGGACGGCTCGCTGGGCGGCGGTGTCGCGGCCAGCGGCGCAGTCGCCACGCGGCTGGGCCTGTCGGGCGTGCCGGTGATTGCCGAGACGATTGCGCTGCACACCATCTTCGAGCTGGTGCGCGTGACCGGCGCGCGGGTGCACCTGTGCCGCCTGTCCAGCGCCGCCGGCGTGGAACTGCTGCGCCGCGCCAAGGCCGAAGGCCTGCCGGTGACCGGCGACGTGAGCATCAACTCGCTGCACCTGACCGACGTGGACATCGGCTACTTCAACTCGTCCATGCGCCTGAACCCACCGCTGCGCCAGCAGAAGGACCGTGAGGCGCTGCGCGCCGCGCTGGCCGACGGCACCTTGGACGCGCTGGTGTCCGACCACACGCCGGTCGACGCCGATGCCAAGACCTTGCCGTTTGGCGAGGCCGAGCCCGGCGCGACCGGGCTGGAACTGCTGCTCAGCATGGCGCTGAAGTGGGGCCAGGACAGTGGCCTGAGCCTGCCGCAGACGCTTTCGCGCATCACCAGCAAGCCGGTGCAGGTGCTGGGCGACACGCTGGGCTCGCTGGTGCAAAGCGCCGGCCAACTGGTCGAAGGCGGCGTGGCCGACATCTGCCTGTTCGACCCGGATGCCTTTTGGCAGGTCAAGCCTGGCGTGCTGAAGAGCCAGGGCAAGCACACACCGTTCGACTTCGCAACCAGCGGCACGGCCTTGCCCGGCCAGGTGCGCGCCACGCTGGTGGCCGGTCACCTGGCCTACCAGGCGCCTGCGCTAGCCTGATGGCAGGCGATGCAGTGCAAAGCGCCATGCCCGGCGCCGAAAGTGGTTTTCTGAACGGGCTTGCGGCGCTGGCCCGCATGGCCAGGCTGTTCGGCCATGTGATGCGCGGGCTGGTGCTGATCAAGCTGGAGTTCGGTGGCCTGACACAGGCCCAGCGGCACGAGCGGGTGCGGGCCTGGAGCCTGCGGCTGTTCGCGATGATCGGCATGCAGCTGACGGTGCATGGCGAGCCTTCGACCAAGCCGGCGCTGGTCGCTGCGAATCATGTCTCGTGGCTGGACATTGCCTGCGTGCATGCCGGCCTGCCACGGGCACGCTTTGTCTCGAAGTCGGACGTCGCCCGCTGGCCGATGATCGGCACGCTGGCCTACGGCGTAGGCACGCTGTTCATCGAACGCGCGCGCAAGCGCGACGCGCTGCGCGTGGTGCACCAGGTGGCCGAGGCGCTGCGCGACGGCGACAGCGTGGCCATCTTTCCCGAAGGCACGACCGGCCCCGGTCCGACCATGTTGCCGATGCACGCCAACCTGTTGCAGGCGGCCATCAGCGTGGGTGCGCCAGTGCAGCCAGTGGTGTTGCGCTACCGCGAGCCGGGCATGGGCTTCAGCGTGGCGGCGCAATACATCGGCGACACCTCGCTGATCCAGAGCATCTGGCGCATCGCCTCGGCGCGCGGCCTGTCGGTCGAGGTGCACTTCCTGCCGCCGCTGCCGACCGAAGGCCTGGACCGCCGCGCGCTGGCCGAGCAACTGCGAGAGCGGATCCAGCAGCGGCTGGACGCTTGAGCGCGGGTTTGACTCAGGCCTTCTTGCCCTGGTTCGCCACGGCGGCTGCGGCAGCCGCGGCAGCTTCCGCGTCGCCCAGGTAGTAGCGCTTGATCGGCTTCAGGTCAGCGTCCAGCTCGTAGACCATCGGGATGCCGTTGGGGATGTTGACGCCGACGATCTCGTCGTCCGAGATGTTGTCCAGGTACTTGACCAGCGCGCGGATCGAATTGCCGTGCGCGGCCACCAGCAGGCGCTGGCCGGACCGGATGGCCGGGGCCAGCGTGTCGTCCCAGAACGGGATCACGCGGGCCACGGTGTCCTTCAGGCATTCGGTCAGCGGCACCTGCTCGGGCGAGAGCTTGGCGTAGCGCACGTCCTGGCGCTGGCCGCGGGGGTCGTTGGCTTCCAGTGCGGGCGGCGGCGTGTCGTAGCTGCGGCGCCAGATCAGCACCTGCGCATCGCCGTACTGCTTGGCCATGTCGCCCTTGTTCAGGCCCTGCAGGCCGCCGTAGTGGCGCTCGTTCAGGCGCCAGTCCTTGACCACGGGCAGCCAGGTTCGCTCCAGCGTGTCCAGGCAATGCCACAGCGTCCAGATCGCACGCTTCAGCACCGAGGTGTAGGTCACGTCGAATTCGTAACCCTCGGCCTTCAGCAACTCGCCGGCGGCACGGGCCTGGGCCACGCCGGTGTCGGTCAGCTCGACGTCGGTCCAGCCGGTGAAGCGGTTTTCCAGGTTCCAGGTGGATTCACCGTGGCGGATCAGCACGAGCTTGTACATGGACTTTGGGGCGCGAGGTGGCGCGCCGGTGGCAGCTGCAAAGGCCTGAATTCTATAATTCGCGATTCCTTTCCTTACGGCCCTTGGCCGCCGAGACACGCCATGGGCAGCACGCAAGAATTCTTTGTTCAAAACTGGTACCTGATCGTTGCCGCACTGGTGTCGGGCGGCCTGCTGGCCCTGCCGACGCTGCGCCGGGGCGCACAGGGCGGCGGCGTCTCGCCGGCCGAGGCGGTGCGCCTGATCAACCGCGAGAAGGCGGTGGTGGTGGACGTGTGCGAGCCGTCCGAATACGCCGCCGGCCATGTGGTGGGCGCACGCAGCGTGCCGCTGGACACGCTGGAGAAGGCCGGCAAGGAACTGCCGTCGAACAAGACCCTGCCGCTGGTGGTCGTGTGCGCCAGCGGCGCGCGGGCCAACAAGGCCGCTGCGATGCTGCGCCAGCGAGGCCATGAAAACGTGCAGGTGCTGGCGGGCGGCATGCGTGCCTGGCGCGAGGCCAACCTGCCGGTGGAAGCCAGCAAGGCCTGACGGGGCTGGCTGGCGGCTGCCGGTGCATGCCCTGATGCGGTCTGCGGCCTTGCCGTGCAGGCCTGCAAGCCGGCGGGCTGCGGCGGACAATTCGGGCTTGTCCTGACAAAAGCTGACGCCATGAACAAAGTCCAGATGTACACGACCCAGGTCTGCCCGTTCTGCGTGCGCGCCAAGGCCTTGTTGAAGCAACGCGGCGTGGATTCCATCGAGGAGATTCGCGTTGACCTGGAACCTTCGCAGCGCAACCTGATGATCGAGCGCACCGGCCGCCGCACCGTGCCGCAGATCTTCATTGGCGACACCCACGTGGGCGGTTGCGACGACTTGATGGCGCTGGACCAGCGCGGCGGCCTGCAGCCGCTCCTCCAAGGGGCCTGAACCTGGACACCCGGCAGCAGGCTCGGGGCGGCCCGGCGCCCGCTGAGCGACGCCGCCGTCACGGTGCCAAAGGTGTCATGGGCGCTGCGCCATAATGCCGCCCGCAGCCCGCCACCATCCCGGGGCGGGCTTTGTTTTTTCCCGAAAGCGCTTCATGGCCGAACAAGACCAGACCCCCGTGTTCCAGCTGCAACGCATGTACCTGAAGGACTTGTCGCTGGAGCAACCGAACTCCCCGCAGATCCTGCTGGAGCAGCAGCAGCCGCAAGTCGACATCCAGCTGGGCATGGGTGCCGAGCCGATCGCCGAAGGCATCTTCGAGGTCAGCGTCACCGCTACCGTGACCACCAAGGTCGGCGAACGCACGCTGTTCCTGGTCGAAGCCAAGCAAGCCGGCATCTTCGAGATCCGCAACGTGCCGGACGCCCAGCTGTCGGGCATCGTCGGCGTGGTTTGCCCGCAGATGATCTACCCCTACCTGCGCGCCATCGTGTCGGACGTCTGCACCCGTGCCGGCTTCCCGCCCATCCTGCTGGCCGAAGTGAACTTCCAGGCCATGTTCGAAGCCCAGCAGGCGCAAGCCGCCGCTGGTGCCGCCGGCAACCCCGCAGCGATCAACTGATCCTCGTGCCAAGCGCTGCGCCGCCGCTGCGCATCACGGTGCTCGGGGCCGGCGCCTGGGGCACCGCGCTGGCGATTGCCGCAGCCCAGCGCCACGCTGTGCTGCTGTGGGCGCGCGACGCGGCGCAGGTGGCCGAGATGGCCGCCGCGCGCTGCAACACCCGCTACCTGCCCAGGCTGGCCTTTCCGGCCGGCCTGCTGCCCAGTGCCGACTGGGCGCAGGCGATGGCGCATGCTGAGGGCGACGGCCTGTTCATCGTTGCCACGCCGATGGCCGGCTTGCGCGCCACGCTGGCCGCGCTGCCGGCACAGGCACGGGTCTTCTGGCTCTGCAAAGGCTTCGAGGCCGGCAGCGGCCTGCTGGGCCACCAGATTGCGGAGCAGGTGTTGCCGAACGCGCGCGCAGGCGTGTTGTCTGGCCCCAGCTTTGCGCAGGAAGTGGCGGCCGGCTTGCCGACCGCACTGGTCGCCGCGAGTGCCGACGAGGCGCTGACCCGTCTGGCGGTGGACGCCTTCCATGGCGGCGCCTTGCGCGTCTACATGTCGCCCGATCCCATCGGGGTCGAGGTCGGTGGCGCGGTCAAGAACGTGCTGGCGATTGCGACCGGCATTGCCGATGGCCTTGGCTTGGGCCTGAACGCCCGTGCTGCATTGATCACCCGCGGGCTGGCCGAGATGTCGCGCCTGGGTGTGGCCATGGGCGCGCGGGCCGACACCTTCATGGGCCTGACCGGCCTGGGCGACCTGGTGCTGACGGCCACCGGCGACCTGTCGCGCAACCGCCAGGTCGGCCTGGCACTGGCCGAAGGGCTGGACCTGCCGGCCGCGCTGGCCCGGCTGGGCCATGTGGCCGAAGGCGTGTACAGCGCGGCCACCGTGATGTCCCGCGCCCGCGCGCTGGGCGTGGACATGCCGCTGTGCGAGGCGGTCAACCAGCTGCTGGCTGGCGGCTGCACGCCCGCCCAGGCGGTGGCGCAGCTGATGCAGCGCGACGCGCGGGTCGAAACGCTTTAGACGCTGCCCTCGAAGCCGCACTGCCGCCAAGCTTCGAAGACCGACACCGCGACCGCGTTGCTGAGGTTCAGGCTGCGCTGGTCCGGCCGCATCGGCAGCCGCAGGCACTGCTCGGCCGGGAAGGTCTCGCGCAGCGCGGGTGGCAGGCCGGCGGTTTCCTGGCCGAAGACGAGCACGTCGCCCACCTGCCAGCTCACCTCGCTGGGCCGGCGCCGGCCATGGGTCGTGAAGGCAAAGCAGCGTGTGGGGTCTGGCTGCTCGGCGTCGAGAAAGGCCTGCCATGAGGCATGGCGATGCACGGCGGCGTACTCGTGATAGTCCAGCCCGGCGCGCTGCAGCAGCTTGTCTTCCATGCTGAAGCCCAGTGGCTCGATCAGGTGCAGCGCGCAGCCGGTGTTGGCCGCCAAGCGGATCACGTTGCCGGTGTTGGGCGGGATTTCGGGGTGGACGAGCACGATGCGGAACATCCGCGCATTGTCGCGTCTGTCGCCGTGCTCAATCCTTCGGCGCTGCGGTCGGTGTGCGTGCAAGCACCCAGAGCCAGACTTCCGCTGCGCCAGCTTGCCGCAGCGTGCGAGCCGCCTCGAACGCGGTGGCGCCAGTGGTCATCACGTCATCGACCAAGGCCACGCGTCGGCCGGCCAGCGCTCGGCTGCCGGTGGTGCTGAGCATGAATGCGCCGCGCAGGTTGGCGCTGCGAGCGGTCGGGTCGGCCAGCAGCGACTGGGTTTCGGTGGCACGCCAGCGCAGCAGCCAGTCCGCATGCGCTGGCCTGTCCAGCGCCTTGCCAAGCCGGCGTGCCAGTTCCCAGGACTGGTTGTAGCCGCGTTGCTGAGCCCGTTTCTCGAACAGCGGCACTGGCAGCAGCAGCTCCACGGCTTCAGCGCTGTGTTGCTTGTCTTGCCGGATGGCTTGAAGCAATGGCTTGACCAACAGCTTGGCCATTTCGGGCCGGCCGCCAAACTTCATCGCGCCGATCAGGCCGTCCCACGGGAAGCCGTAGTCCAGCGCGGCCAGCGTACCGGTGACCGGCGGCGGGTCTTCGATGCAGCGGCCGCAGCGTGGCGCCTGCGCGCTGGCGGCCGTCAAGGCGTCCGATGCCAGCGCCAGGCCGCAGCCGGTGCAGCGGCTGTGCGGCGCGGCAAAACGCTGCAGGCAAAGGTTGCACAGGCCGCCGCGCGTCCATTCGCGGCAGATGGCGCAGGGAGCGGGCCAGCGACCCGTGGCAAGCCAGGACATGTGGGCCTCAATATACTGGCGCGCCCGAAAAATTCTCAGCCTCCGAGCCGGTGTCCATGTCCGCTTCTTCGTCCCGGCTCGATCCAGCCGCCCTGCGCCGCGTGATGCAGCGCCGCCTTCAGGCCGGCCAGATGCCCTGGCTGCACCAGGAGGTGGCGCGCCGCATGGCCGAGCGGCTGTCCTTGATTCTGCGCACACCGGCCCAGGTGCTGGACTGGTCGCTGGACGCAGGCGCGCCGTCCGAGGCGCTGGCGGCTGCCAACCCCGAGGCCACGATCAGCGTGGTGGACGCCGCTGCCAGCGACGCCGCCGCCACGCCGCCGCGTCCGGGCTGGTGGGCACGCCTTCGCGGGGCGTCCGCCGCAATGCCGCGCGTCGCGCCTGGCGCGGTGCCGTCCGAGAGTGCCGACCTGCTGTGGTCCAACATGCTGCTGCATCACGAGGCCGAGCCGCCGCAGACGCTGCGTGCCTGGCGCCAGGCACTGAAGCCGGACGGCTTCGTGATGTTCTCGACCATTGGTCCCGGCTCGCTGGCGAAGCTGCGTGAGGTTTACGCGGCAGCCGGCTGGCCCTTGCCGCATGCGCCGTTTGTCGACATGCACGACGTGGGCGACATGATGGTCGAGGCCGGCTTTGCCGATCCGGTGATGGACCAGGAAGTGCTGACGCTGACCTACGCCGATCCGGTTCGCTTGCTCGAAGAGCTGCGCGAATGGGGCGGCAACACCGCGCCGCAGCGGCTCGCCGGCCTGCGCACGCCGCGTTGGCGTGAGCGCTTGCTGGCGGCATTGCGTGCGCGGGCCGGTGCTGATGGCCGCATCGCGCTGGAGCTGGAACTGGTCTATGGCCATGCCTTCCGTGCGCCGGACCGTGGCCCGCAGGTGGCCGCCGAGACCAGCGTGGGCCTGGATGCGATGAAATTGATGTTGCGCAAGTCCGGTGGCCGCAAATAGGGTCGGATAGAATTTCCTGATTGATATTGATCAGTCTTGGCCGCCTGCATCGTCATTGATGAATCGATGGGGCGCCGGTGACGGGGTTGATGCGGGACTGATGTCGCCTGCGCAGGCCTCACTGTCCATACGCGGGGCGGTACTGCACCTGATGCGGCCTGCCCCCAATTCGCGGTAGCCTGCTGACCGACCCTGTTGCGATGGTGGCGGGGCTGCAATGTCCACCGTGCGTCGCCGAGCCGGGTGGCCTGCCCGCCGCGGCAGAGGGCGGCGAGATGGCAGAGAAGATCAGGGGCACGCTGCGGCAGTCAGCGTGATCATGGGTTTGGAACGGAACTGACGACAACGATGATGATGACGACCATGCTTTGCAAGAACGTCACGCGCACAGCCCTGGCGCTGGCCGCCCCGCTGCTGGTTGGCGCGGCAATCGCGGCGCCGGTCCATGACCTGCCAGGTGGCCCGGGCGTCAACCAGATCGACCTGCAGGCCCCGGTGACGCGCATCGCCACCGACATCCAGAACCTGCACTACGGGCTGATGATCGTCTGCCTGGTGATCTTCGTGCTGGTCTTCGGGGTGATGTTCTATTCCATCCTGAAGCACCGCAAGTCGCTGGGCGCCAAGCCGGCGAACTTCCACGAGAGCGTCGGCGTCGAGATCGCCTGGACCATCGTGCCCTTCATCATCGTCACGGTGATGGGCTTCGCGGCCACCAAGACGGTGGTGGCCGAGAAGGACACCAGCAACGCCGACCTGACCATCAAAGCCACCGGCTACCAGTGGAAATGGGGCTATGACTACCTGAAGGGCGAAGGCGAGGGCATCAGCTTCCTGGCCACGCTCGACACTGCGCAGCGCGAGCTGTCCGACGCCGGCACGCCGCAGGGCGACAACTACTTGCTGAAGGTCGACAACCCGGTGGTCGTGCCGGTGAACAAGAAGGTGCGTGTCATCACCACCGCCAACGACGTGATCCATGCCTGGATGGTGCCGGCCTTCGGCGTCAAGCAGGACGCCATTCCCGGCTTCGTGCGCGACACCTGGTTCAAGGCCGAGAAGGTGGGCGACTACTACGGCCAGTGCGCCGAACTCTGCGGCAAGGAACACGCCTACATGCCAATCCATGTGCGCGTGGTCTCCACCGAGGACTACAGCAAGTGGGTCGACGGCAAGAAGAAGGAGATCGCCGCCAAGGCCGACGATCCGAGCAAGGTCTGGGAACAGGCTGCGCTGATCGCCCGCGGCGAGAAGGTTTACACCGCCAACTGCGCCGTCTGCCACAAGCCGGACGGCAAGGGCGCCGGCCCCATCAAGCCGCTGGACGGCTCGCCCAAGGTGCTGGATGCCGACAAGACGGTGCAGATCCATGTGCTGCTGAATGGCCAGAACAATGGCGCCATGCCGTCGTGGAAACAGCTCTCCGACACCGAGATCGCGGCGGTGGTGACCTACACCAAGAACAGCTGGAGCAACAAGACAGGCCAGACGGTGCAGCCGTCCGAAGTCGTTGCGGCCCGCAAGCAGCCTTGAATCCCCGAGCGATCTGAAAAGGAAAAGTCATGAGTGCTGTTCTCGACCATCACGGGGATCACGGCAGCGATGAGGCCCACGCCCATCCGCACGGCTGGCGCCGCTGGGTCTTTGCGACCAACCACAAGGACATCGGTACCCTGTACCTGCTGTTCAGCTTCACGATGCTGATCATCGGCGGCATCCTGGCGCTGTGCATCCGGGCCGAGCTGTTCAAGCCTGGCCTGCAGTTCTTCAACCCCGAGCTGTTCAACCAGTTCACCACCATGCACGGGCTGATCATGGTGTTCGGGGCCATCATGCCGGCCTTCGTCGGCTTCGCGAACTGGATGATCCCGCTGCAGATCGGCGCGGCGGACATGGCTTTCGCACGCATGAACAACTTCAGCTTCTGGCTGCTGATCCCGGCTGCGCTGATGCTGGTGTCCTCTTTCTTCATGCCCGGCGGCGCACCGGCGGCCGGCTGGACGCTTTACGCGCCGCTGACGCTGCAGATGGGCCCGTCGATGGATGCCGGCATCTTCGCGATGCACATCATGGGCGCGTCGTCCATCATGGGCTCGATCAACATCATCGTCACCATCCTCAACATGCGCGCGCCCGGCATGACGCTGATGAAGATGCCGCTGTTCGCCTGGACCTGGCTGATCACCGCCTACCTGCTGATCGCGGTGATGCCAGTGCTGGCTGGCGCGATCACGATGACGCTGACCGACCGCCACTTCGGCACCAGCTTCTTCAACCCGGCCGGCGGCGGCGACCCGGTGATGTACCAGCACATCTTCTGGTTCTTCGGGCACCCCGAGGTCTACATCATGATCCTGCCGGCCTTCGGCATCGTCAGCGCCATCATCCCGGCGTTCGCGCGCAAGAAGCTGTTCGGCTACACC
>NZ_JBGGNH010000058.1:0-158897 GCF_041287625.1 Ideonella sp. | reverse complement strand
GCACGCTCGCGCGAGCTTGTGCGCTACCGCCTTGATGGCGACCACGGCCAGCGCGCTGGCGCACTTCTTCTGATACCAGCGCTTGATCGCCGCGTCGTAACGCACCGCGAAGTGGGCCGCCTCGATGAAGGCCCAGGCCAGGTGCTTGTTGCCGCACTTGGCGTTGCCTTCGCCCTTCTTCTTGCCGTTCGATTCGCGCCGGCTGTCGACCGTGCGCGCGTACGAGGCGAAGTTGCCTGGGCCGTCGAAGCGGCCGACATCACCGGTTTCCAGCGCGATGGTCAGAGCCAGCACCTGGCCGATGCCGCTGACCGTCTTGAGCGCCTGGTAGTCCTCGCGCAGCTTGGCTTTGGCCAGGATGCTGCGCTCGAGCGCATCGACCTGATCGTCCAGGCAGCGCATGACCGCCAGGTTGGCCTTCAAGGCCTGCTTTTGTTCGTCCAGCAGCGGCATCGCGTCAATGTGCTCAGGCGTCCAGCGCTTGATCTCGTTGCCGCCAGCGTGGGTGCCCACGTTGCGTGCGATCAGGTTGCCCATGCTCAGGATCTGCGTGCTGCGCTGGCGAACGAGTTGGCCGCGCTTGCGCAGCAGATCGCGCACGGCGCGCTGCTCTCGTGGATAGATATAGCCAGTGGGCAGGATCCCCAAGCGCATCAGATGCGCCAGGTGACGCGCATCGCTGAAGTCGCCGCTGTGCTTGAGGCCTTCGTACTGCTTGACGGCGGCCGTGTTGACGAGGTGAACCACAAACCCGGCGTCCTGCAGGCCGTCGACCAGCCAGTACCAGTTGTAGGTGGACTCCACCGCCACGCCCACGGGCGTGCTCGGGCACGACCGCAGCGCCGCGATGATCGCCGCCAGCTCGTTGGGCAGGCGCTTGGCAAACACCACGCAGCCCTGCTCGTCGAGCACGTTCACGACGCCGTTGTTGGAGTGCAAGTCAATCCCCGCATACAGTTCCATGTCGGTCTCCTTCGTGGGCTCCATCGGTTGAATCGCAATCCAAACGATAGGCCCGTGAACGGAGGCCGACGCCTCGGGCTAGATGTTTATCAGGTCTTGCGTTCCAACGCTCCGACCGATGTATCGAGTCTGTACGGAACATAGACGTACAATCCTCTCCTACAGCAAAGGATTGCCATGGCCACCGTCGAACCCAGCCGCACCGCCCGCGTCGAGGCCCGCATCGCGCCTGATGTGCTGGCGGTCGTCCGCCGTGCAGCGGAACTCCAGGGGCGCAGCGTGAGTGATTTTCTGGTCGCCGCCGCGCTGAAAGACGCCCAGCGCACGATCGAGGAGGCCCAAATCATCCGCCTGTCGGTGGACGACCAGCAGCGTTTCGCCGATCTGCTGCTCAACCCGGCGCCGCTCGCGCCAGCCATGAAGCGCGCACTCGAGTCCCGCAAACGTCTGATTGCCGGCGCGAAGTGACGGCACCGTTTCGGGTTGAAATTCTCGGGCAGGGGCACGACCGGAATGCGTTCTCTTGCGGCGTTGCGGTCCTGGACCCATACCTGGCCCGCCAAGCCAACCAGGACATTCGGCGCCGCGTCAGCGCCTGCTACGTCGCCATCGAAGCCAGCAGCGGCAGGATCGCCGGTTTCTATACCCTGGCGGCCAGCGGAGTGCCGCTCACCGATTTGCCCGAGGCCCTGTCCACGAGGCTGCCTCGCTATCCGTCCGTTCCGGTGGCACGAATCGGACGCCTGGCGGTCGATCAAGCGTTCCACGGCCAGAAGCTGGGTGGCGCGCTGCTCGCAGACGCTGCGATGCGCGCAGTGCGATCTGAGGTCGCCGTGTTCGCGCTGGTGGTCGATGCCAAAGATGACTCAGCCGAAGCGTTCTACCGACACCACGGTTTCGAGGTTTTTGGCAGCCAGGTCAGGCAATTGATCGTGTCACTGAAGCACTTCGCATTCGAAGCGAAATAGCGAACCGCAGCCAGTGCACCTGGCGCACAGCATGCGAAGCCTGTCCCGGAACAGCTCGCTTTCGCAGGCGCCCTCGCCCGACTGACCTTCTCGCTGACGTCATCCGCCGCCCCTTCGGCGACCGGAAATGCCCAATTTTTGGGTAGCCATGGGTTCAATGGCAGGAATCAATCCCCGACCCTTCGGATGGGTCCAAGCTGGGCAGGTCGTCCCCTGGTTCACGGAGCGAAGCTCGGCGAACGCGGAGCTGCGGAGTCAGGGTCAGAACTGCGGGTTCAGCGCTGCGGCGGCGAGCGGCTTGCGGGCCGGAGCGAAGCGTTCAACGTTCCAGCCAGTTCTCGCACTTCAGGCCGCGGATTCGATTGAATTCGTGCGTGTTGTCGGTCACCAGCGTGCAAGCGAGCGCCTTCGCATGTGCTGCAATCAGGAGATCGTTCATGCCGATGGTCTGGCCTGCGGCCTCCAAGTCGGCGCGGATGGCGCCGTATTGGACATCCGCAGGGATGTCCAAAGGCAGCACCGGTATCGCGGCCAGCAGGCTTTCCACCTTCGCGAGCAGTTTGGGCGAGCCCTTCTTGGCGCAGCCATAGCGCAACTCGGCTGCCACGACGATGCTCGTGAAAATTGCTTTGGCCCCGATGTGCTGAACGCGCTGGGCAGCGGCACCAGCCGGGTTGCGAATCAAGTCGCTGATGATGTTCGTGTCGAGCAGGTAGGTGCTCAAAACACGTCCTCCGGCCGGGCTGGCGCGTCCTTGATGAACGGCAGTTGGTCGTCAGGCCCCAGGGGTTCCTCCAGTCTCCACGCCGCCAGCAAATCGACGAGATTCGAGGGTCCCAGCATGGGCTCGATGATCAGCTTGCTGCCATCGCGGTGGATCAGCACGCGATCCCCCGGCAACTCGAATTCCACAGGAATTCGGATCGCTTGGCTGCGATTGTTGCGGAACAACTTGGCTTCCCTGGCCCGGGATGGGGGAGAGGCAGTCGACATGGTCGCCCTTCAAACAAGCATATGGTCATTGTATATGCCACAGCGACCCGAATCATCGAGACGCGACAGCGCAAATGGGGGAAACAGCCATCTTCGTGACGAGGGACAAGGCCTTTTCGCGTGTGCCGGGTGGACTTGCATTGGACGACTGGACGCAAGCCATCTCTTGACTGCCCCGACACCGCGCGGCCAGTGACAATGCGCCGTACTTGCTTGTCAGCGCACCCATGAATCGCCCGCTCGCGTCATTGCCCCTGGTTCTGGCGGCCCTCTTCGCCCTCGCCGCCCCCTCCCTCCTCTCCTATTCCCTCAGCCCCTCCTCCACGCTGCTGAACCAGTTGCTGGCTGTTGGCGGTTGGGGCGCGGTGTTGTGGCTGCTGGACAGCGGGCCGAGGCGCAGCAGCCTGGGTGCGCTGGGCTTGCCGTTGTGCATGCTGGCCATACTGGCAGCCGGGATCGCGGTTTCCTGGTTCGGCATGCTGCCGGACTCGATGGCGCTTTCGGCGGCGCTGATGCTGGCCTGCGCTGCGGCCGTGATGCTCGCGGCCCAGGCGGACGACGGCACGGTGGACGGGCCGTTGTTGTGGCCGGTGCTGGCTGGCGTGCTGCTGGCAGGTTTGCTGAGCGGCGTGATCGCGCTGATCCAGGTGTTCCTGCCGGGTTGGACGGAGGGCTCGGGCTGGATCGCCAAGTCCGGGCTGGTGGGCCGGGCGGTGGGCAACCTGCGGCAGCCGAATCACTTGAGCACCTTGCTGCTGTGGGGCTTGATTGCGCTGGTGCCGCAGGCGGATGCGGGGCGGGTGCTGGGGTGGCGGCTGTCGGGTACGGTGGCGGCGGCGCTGGGCAACTTGATGGTGTTGGCTGTCGTGCTGACGGCCTCGCGCACGGGGCTGGTCGGCGTGGTGCTGCTGGCGCTGTGGGGCCTGCTGGACCGGCGGCTGCGCAAGCCGTTGCGCTGGGCGCTGATGGCCGCGCCGATGGTCTATTTCCTCTGGTGGCTGTTCATGGCGGGCTGGGCGCACGAGACGGCGCACACCTTCGGCGGCGAAGCCCGGCTGGGCGAGAGTGACCTGTCGGCCTCGCGCTTTGGCATCTGGGGCAACACGCTGAAGCTGATCGCGGCCAATCCGTGGACCGGCGTGGGCTTCGGCCAGTTCAACTTCGCGTGGACGCTGACGCCGTTTCCCGGCCGGCCGGTGGCCTTCTTCGACCACACGCACAACCTGCTGCTGCAATTCGCGGTGGAGTTGGGCATTCCGGCGGCGCTGCTGCTGACCGGACTGCTCGTCTGGACCCTGGTGCAGTGCTTCCAGCGCTGCTGGTCTGCGCAAGGTGCCAGCGGTGCAGGCGCGCGCGCAGCGCTGGTAATGGTGTTGCTGGCGGGTCTGCACAGCATGCTGGAGTACCCGCTCTGGTACGCCTACTTCCTGCTGCCCACGGCCTGGGCGCTGGGCCATGCGCTGCGCCGGCAGACGGTGCCACTGCCGGCGGCAGGCGACAGCGAATACTTCGTCTCGCCCCCTGCTGCCACGCCGGACAGCGTGCAGGCCTCGACCCATGCGCCTTCGTCGCTGTGGGCCGAATCGCGGGCCTTCGCGGCGCCTTCCGCACCGCTGTCCTTCGCCCGGCGCTGGCTGCTGCCGATGATGGGCGCGCTGATGCTGGCGGGCGCGCTGTTCGGGTACTGGGACTATCGCCGCGTCTCGGCGATCTACGCGCCGGGCAGCAGCACGCTGTCGCTGCCGGAGCGCATCTCGATTGGCCAGTCGTCCTGGCTGTTTTCGCACCATGCGGACTATGCCGCCGCGACCACGGCCGAGCCGCCGTCGTCAGCGATGGGCGCGTTTGCCGCGACCACGCATTCGCTGCTGGACACGCGGCTGATGGTGGCCTGGGCCAAAGCGCTGAACGAGTCCGGCCATGGGGACAAGGCGCGTTACCTGGCCGCGCGGCTGCGCGAGTTCCACAACCCGGCCTCGGACGACTTCTTCGCGGCGTGCAATTCAGCGCCGGCAGAAGGCAGCGCACGACCGTTCCAGTGCGAAGCGCCCAGCCAGCCGCTGAGCTGGCGAGACTTCAAGCCCTGAAGCTTAGCCGGCGACCCAGTGGCCGCTCTTGCCGCCCTGCTTTTCCAGCAGCTGGATGCCTTCCATCACCATGCCGCGGTCCGCTGCTTTGCACATGTCGTAAATCGTCAGCAGGCCGACCTGCACGGCGGTCAGCGCTTCCATTTCGACGCCTGTGCGGCCCACGGTTTCGGCGACCACGGTGCAGTGCACGGCGCTGGCCACCTCGTCCAGATCGAAGCTGACGGCCACGCGCGTGAGCGGCAGCGGGTGGCACAGCGGCACCAGTTCGGACGTTCGCTTGGCGCCCTGGATTGCGGCGATGCGGGCAATGCCCAGCACATCGCCCTTCCTGGCCTGGCCGCTGGCGATCAACGCCAGCGTGGCAGGCAGCATGCGGATGCGGCCGGTGGCGCGGGCCACGCGGTGGGTTTCGGGCTTGGCGGCGACGTCGACCATGTGGGCCTGGCCCTGGGCGTCGAAGTGCGTCAGCGGGGAGTCGGTGTCTGGCATCGGGGGCTTTGTGCGGCAATGCCTTGTCAGGCTCGGGGGAAGGCCGCAACAGGCGGGTGACAAGTCGGTGCGATGATAGCGGGCGAACTTTTTCAGGGCGGCGCAGGTCTGCCTCAGACCCCGGCCCGCTGCGAAGGATGGTGTTGTTGCCTTTCCGTCAGATCTTCCGCGTGACTTCTCGTGAGCTCATGCCCGCGCCTGCGCACCCGCTGCGCCGGCCTTCGCTGTCCCCGGCATTCCGGCTGCGCCCGCTGGCGCGCACGCTGGCTCTGGCTGCGCTGTGCTCGCTGCTGTGGACCAGCGGCGGCCCGCAAGGCCAGCCCTTGCAGGCGATGGCGCAAGTCAACCTGCCGGCACTCGGCGATTCCGTCTCCAGCGATTTCGACATCATGGACGAACGCCGGCTGGGCGAGCGCATCATGCGCGAGATCCGCCATGACCCGGAGTACCTGGATGACCCACTGCTCAGCGACTACCTGAATTCGATCTGGCAGCCGCTGCTGAACGCAGCCCGCAACCGCGGCAACATCAGCGCCGAGCAGGACGCCAACTTCCCGTTCGAGACCTTCCAGGTGCTGGACCGCTCGATCAATGCCTTTGCACTGCCCGGCGGCTATGTTGGCGTGCACCTGGGCCTGATCGCGATGACCACCAGCAGCGACGAGCTCGCCTCGGTGCTGGGCCACGAACTGACGCACATCACGCAGCGCCACATCGGCCGCAGCATGGTGAACGCACAGCACCAGAGCATCGCGACCATTGCCGGCCTGGTGCTGGGCATGATTGCCGCCACGCGGGCGCGCAGCGTGGACGCGGCGAACGCCGTGATCATCGGCAGCCAGGCGGCCGCGGCGCAGGGCCAGCTGAACTTCTCGCGCGAAATGGAGCGCGAGGCCGACCGCATCGGCCTGCAACTGATGAGCTCGGCCGGCTTCGCATCGGCCGGCATGGCGGGCATGTTCGAGAAGCTTGAGTCCAGCTCACGGCTGAACGACAGCAACCAGTACCCCTACCTGCGCAGCCATCCGCTGACCATCGAACGCATCAGCGAAGCCCGCCTGCGCATGAACAGCAACCCGTCCACCCGCCCGCCCAGCTTGGCGGTGCACGCGCTGATGCAGGCGCGCGCAAGGGTGTTGATGGACGGCGCAGAGCCCGCGCTTCGCAAGCTGCAGACCGTTGCCGGCCCCGGCTCGCCCGCGGTCGACGAAGCCAGGCTGGGCGCGATCTACGCCGGCGCCATGGCCTCGATGCGGCTGCGCGACTTCCCGCAGGCGCTGCGCCTGGCCGACAGCGGCCTTGAACTGGCCAAGCGGCAATACGCCCGTGAACCGATTGCCGCGCGGGACTTCGCGTTGCTGCGGCTGGAGATCGAAGGCGGTTCGGGCAAGCCTGGCGAGTCGCTGACCGCCGCGCTCGACAGCCTGGGCAACGACAACTCGCGGCCCAACCTGCTGGCACGCGCCCAGGCCGCCCAGGCCTGGCAGCGCGCAGGCGACGCAGCGGCGCCTGCAGCCCTGCGCAACAGCATGGAAGCGCTGCAGACCTGGGTCACCGAGCACAAGCAGGACGCGCTGGCCTGGCTGGCACTGTCTCAATGCGCGAATGCGCAGGGGCAGCGCCTGCGCGCGCTGCGCGCGGACGCAGAGGCGGCGGCGGCGGTGGGCGACGTGCTGGGCGCCGTGGACCGCTTCCGGGTGGCCCAGCGCATCGCCAAGGAAGACCCCGGCTCCGATTACGTCGAAAGCTCCATCATCCAGTCGCGCCTGCGGGACCTGGAAGCCGAGCGTCGGCGGATGTTGCTCGAACGGGATTAGATGAAGCACCCGGTCTCGCGAGTACGCAAGACCACCCTCCAAGAGGGTTGCGGGGCCGCTTGGGAGCGGCCCGGCGCTGGCCCCGCTGGCATGGCGCACCCGGCCTCGCTCGCATGGCACACCCGGCCTCGCTGGCATGGGGCACCCGGCTTCGCGGATACGCGAAGCCACCCTCCGAGAGGGTGGCCGGTCGCCTTGGGAGCGGCCCGGCGGCGACCGGCTGAAGGCCCGCGAAGCGACCCGCCCCCCTTCAATCCCGGCTGAAGAGGGCCTCGACCGCGACGTCGATCACCATGCCGCACAGGCTGTAGAGCAGCGAGCCGATCAGCGCGGCGCTGAAACCGGCGACGTTGAAGCCCTGCAGCAGCGACGCGGCCCAATAGAACATCAGCGCGTTGATGACAAACAGGAACAGGCCCAGCGTCAACAGCGTGACCGGCAAGGTCAGCAGCACCAGCAGCGGACGCACCAGCGTATTGAACAGACCCAGCACCAGCGCGGCAATCATCGCGCTGCCAAAACTCGCCACGCTGACGCCGCCGTAAAGGTTGGCAACCAGCAGCAAGGCAGCGGCCAGCAGCAGCCAGCGGACCAAGAGCTTCATGACATGTGCCCCATGTGCTGTCGAGAGGTGGCCATTGTGAGGTCAAGCTGAGGCCAACTCACTTGTCTAGTCAACAGCAATCGCGCCCGAATGGCATGCCGATCAGCAAGAAATGGTGTTTCCCCCGAGAAAATACCTGTGACGGTATATGTTTTGCGGGGAGAAAGCCGCTCGAACGTTGCGGGGCGGCAAAAAAGGCGATTTACCTGGGGGGAAAGCAATGTTTACGAGGGAAAACGGCTTCTCAGCCCCCCGTGCAGGCATTACCATTCCGACCGCTGTGGCACTGCAGAGAATCGAAGGCTCATGCGGCTTTCGCCCAGGCCCGGCACATCAACTTTTTTTTGATGGAGAGAATCCAAATGGCAACTGCGAAGAAGGCCGCTCCGGCCAAGAAGGCCGCCGCTCCCGCGAAGGCTGCTCCTGCGAAGAAGGCAGCGCCCGTCAAGGCCGCCGCTCCGGCAAAGGCAGCGCCGGCCAAGAAGGCCGCTGCTGCTCCCGCCAAGAAGCGCACCCCGAATGCAGCCTTCATGAAGGCCATGACGCCCAGCGCCACGCTGGCCGCCGTGATCGGCGACAAGCCGATGCCGCGCACCGAGGTGACCAAGAAGGTCTGGGAGTACATCAAGAAGAACAACCTGCAAGACCCGTCGGCAAAGACCATGATCAATGCCGATGCCAAGCTGAAGGAAATCTTCAAGAAGCCGCAGGTCTCGATGTTCGAGATGACCAAGCTGATCAACGGTCACCTGAGCTGAAGACTGGCCCGGGCCTCACGGCCTGAAGCCATCTGAAAGCCGGCCTCGCGCCGGCTTTTTCGTTTCCGAACGCGGTGGCCCTGCGGCTGCTCCTGCGCGGGCCCCGCACCGGCCACCGAGCATGTCAGCCCGCTTCTTCGAGCAGCGGCTTCAGGAAGCGGCCGGTGTGGCTGCCAACGCAGGCGGCAATCGTCTCGGGCGGACCTTCGGACAGCACCTGCCCGCCACCCGAGCCGCCTTCGGGTCCCATGTCGATCAGCCAGTCCGCCGTCTTGATGACGTCCAGGTTGTGCTCGATGACGACGATGGTGTTGCCGGCGTCGCGCAACTGGTGCAGCACCTTCAGCAGCAGCTGGATGTCGTGGAAGTGCAGGCCGGTGGTCGGCTCGTCGAGGATGTAGAGCGTGCGGCCGGTGTCGCGCTTGCTCAGCTCCAGGGCCAGCTTCACACGTTGGGCTTCACCGCCGGACAGCGTGGTCGCGCTCTGTCCCAGCGTGATGTAGCCCAGGCCCACGTCCAGCAGGGTCTGCAGCTTGCGCGCCAGCGTGGGCACGGCGCTGAAGAAGGCGTGTGCGTCCTCCACCGTCATGTCCAGCACCGCGGCGATGTTCTTGCCCTTGTAGAGCACTTCCAGCGTCTCGCGGTTGTAGCGCCGGCCGTGGCAGACGTCGCAAGGCACGTACACGTCCGGCAGGAAGTGCATCTCGACCTTGATCACGCCGTCGCCCTGGCAGGCCTCGCAGCGGCCACCGGAGACGTTGAAGCTGAAGCGCCCGGCGCCGTAGCCGCGTTCGCGCGCGGCCGGCACTTCGGCGAACAGCTCGCGGATGGCGGTGAACAGCCCCGTGTAGGTGGCCGGGTTCGAGCGCGGCGTGCGGCCGATCGGGCTCTGGTCGACGTTGATGACCTTGTCGAAGGCCTCCAGGCCTTCGATCGCGTCGTGCGCCTCCGGCTCGGCGTGGCTGTTGTAGAGCTTGCGGGCGACGGCGGTGTAGAGCGTGTCGTTGACCAGCGTGCTCTTGCCTGAGCCTGAGACGCCGGTGACGCAAGTGAACAGGCCCACCGGCAGCTCGACCGTGACGCCCTTCAGGTTGTTGCCGCGCGCATTGACGATGCGCAGCACCTGCGCCGGATCGGGCGCGCGGCGCTGCTGGGGCACGGCAATGCGCAGCACCCGGCCCAGGTACTGGCCAGTCAATGAATCGGGATGCGCCGCAACCTCCGCCGGCGTGCCTGCGGCAATCACATGCCCGCCGTGCTTGCCAGCGCCCGGGCCCATGTCCACGCAATAGTCGGCCGCGCGGATCATGTCCTCGTCGTGCTCGACGACCAGCACGCTGTTGCCCAGGTCGCGCAAATGCTGCAGCGTGCCGATCAGGCGCTCGTTGTCGCGCTGGTGCAGGCCGATGCTGGGCTCGTCCAGCACGTACATCACGCCGGTCAGCCCCGAGCCGATCTGGCTGGCCAGGCGGATGCGTTGCGACTCCCCGCCGGACAGCGTGTCGGCGCTGCGGTCCAGGCTGAGGTAGTTCAGGCCCACGTCATTGAGGAACTTCAAGCGCGAGCGGATCTCGCGCACCACCTTGTCAGCGATCTCGCCCTTGGCACCCGTGAGCGACAGGCCGCTGAACCAGGCCAGCGCCTCGGCCAGCGTCAGGTGCTCGGCCTGGTAGATGGGCAAGCCCTTGTTGCCCGGCTGGCCGGGAATGAAGACATTGCGCGCCTCGCGCCGCAGGCGGGCGCCGCCGCAGTGAGCGCAGGGCTTGGCGCTCTGGTAGCGCGCCAGGTCCTCGCGCACCGCGACCGAATCGGTCTCCTGGTAGCGCCGCTCGAAGTTCGGGATCACACCTTCGAACGGGTGCGAGCGCTTGACGCTGCGCATCTTGCCGCCCTTGCCTTCGGCCTCGTAGACGAACTCGATCTCGTCTTCGCCGGAGCCGTACAGCACCGTCTTGCGGAAGCTTTCGGGCAAGGACTCGAAGGGTTCGTCCAGCTCCACCTTGTAGTGCTTGGCCAGGCTTTCCAGCATCGAGAAGGTGTAGGCATTGCGCCGGTCCCAGCCCTTGATCGCACCGGAGCCGAGCGACAGCGACGGGAAGGCGACCACCCGCTCCGGGTCGAACACCGTCTGCACGCCCAGGCCGTCGCAATGCGGGCAGGCACCCATCGGCGCGTTGAACGAGAACAGGCGAGGCTCCAGCTCGGGCAGCGAGTAGCTGCAGATCGGGCAGGCAAACTTGGCCGAGAACAGGTGTTCCTTGCCGCTGTCCATCTCGAAGGCCAGCGCGCGGCCTTCGGCGCTGCGCAGCGCCGCTTCGAAGCTCTCGGCCAGGCGCTGCTTCATGCCGTCCTGGGTCTTGAGCCGGTCGATCACGACGTCGATGTCGTGCTTCTCGGCCTTCTTCAGCGCTGGCAGGTCACTGGCTTCGACGATCTGGCCGTCGACGCGGAAGCGCACATAACCCTGCGCCTGCATGTCGGCAAACAGCTCGACGAACTCGCCCTTGCGGTCCCGCACCACCGGCGCGAGGATCATCAGCTTGGTGCCTTCGGGCAGCGCCAGCACGGCATCCACCATCTGGCCCACGCTTTGCGCCTGCAGCGGCAGGTCATGGTCGGGGCAATACGGCGTGCCGGCGCGGGCGTAGAGCAGGCGCAGGTAGTCGTGGATCTCGGTCACCGTGCCGACGGTGGAGCGCGGGTTGTGGCTGGTGGCCTTCTGCTCGATGGAGATCGCGGGCGACAGGCCCTCGATGACGTCCACGTCCGGCTTGTCCATCAACTGCAGGAACTGGCGCGCATAGGCGCTCAGGCTTTCGACGTAGCGCCGCTGGCCTTCGGCATACAGCGTGTCGAAGGCCAGGCTGGACTTGCCCGAGCCCGACAGGCCGGTGATGACCACCAGCGCATGTTTCGGCAGGTCCAGGTCGATGTTCTTCAGGTTGTGCGTGCGCGCACCGCGCACCGAAATCTTGGTGGCAAAGGCCACGGCAGGATTGACCGGCTTGGCGGAAGGAAACGGAGGAACGGACGGGGACGAAGCGGGAGTCGACAAGGGCATGCGCGGCAACTGGCGCCCGGCGGGAATCGCAAGGCAACCGGGCATGATACAGAGCGAGGCCTTGCCTTGCAGGTCCCGGCCTGACCACCCGGGGCGGGAGCCCGACGAAAACTCCGGGTTTGCGCCAATGACTTGGTACTTGTTCGCGCGAAGATCCGGATTCGTGAAAAAAGTTGCAGGGGAGTACGCATTGGCTGTCATCCAGCTGTCGGCGGCTCACGTTGAGCCAGCCAGACAGCGGAGGGGCCACAGAGCCCGCCAGAAGTAGTTCGAGGACCCATCACCATGCAAAAGTCAGCTCAACCCCAAAAAAAGTCCAACCGCAGCGACCGCCAACGCATGGAGCCGCTGCAGGAAGACAAAGGCCAGAAGTTCGAACCCTTCTGGTCCGCCGCCTTTGGCAGCGATCGCCGCAGCCAGGCCCGGATGCTGAAGTCCGACCAGAAGCGTTGACCGCGCGCCGCTCAGCCCGGCGCTCAACAATTCCCCCTCGACGGGCCGCCATGTGCGGCCCGTTGGCATTTCTGCCCGACGATGAACCTTTGCCGGCGGCCGTCACGCAAGTGACGTAAGGTGCGCCGATGCCAAGCGCCAAACCCTTGCTGATCAACCTGGCCCTGCAAGGCGGCGGCGCCCATGGCGCGCTGAGCTGGGGCGCGCTGGACCGGTTGCTGGAAGGCGGCCGCCTCGCGCCGGCCGCGCTCAGTGGCACCAGCGCAGGCGCGATGAACGCCGTGGCACTGGCCCAGGGCTGGCTGGATGGCGGCCCGGAAGGCGCCCGTGCAGCCCTCTCACGCTTCTGGCAGGCCGTGGCCGCCAGCGTGCCGGCCGAGGCCAGCCTGATTGCGGCGGACGGCCTGGCCGCGCGGCTCTCGCCGATGGTCAAGCTGCTGCTGCACTGGACCCAATACCTGTCACCCGAGCTCAGCAACCCGCTGGACCTGAACCCGCTGCGCGACATCGTGACGGCCCAGTTCGACTTCGAGCGCCTGCGCGCCAGCCCAGGCCCGGCCCTGTTCATTGCCACCACGCGGGCGCAGAGCGGCCAGCTGCGGCTGTTCGACCGCAAGAACCTGAGCGCCGACGCCTTGCTCGCCTCGGCCTGCCTGCCAACCGTGTTCCGCGCGGTGGAGATCGACGGCGAACCGCACTGGGACGGCGGCTACAGCGCCAACCCTCCCGTGCTGCCGCTGCTGCAGGCCGGCCGCGCGCGCGACACCTTGCTGCTGCTGCTCAACCCGCTGCAGCATGCCGGCCCGCTGCGCAGCGCCGCGCAGATCCAGCACCGCGCGCTGGACATGAGCTTCCACGGCGCCTTCCTGCGCGAGATGAGCCTGCTGGCCGCCTGGCAGCAGCAAGCCCGCCAGCACTGGCTGCCGCTGGACCGCTGGACGCGCCAGTTGGCAAGCGCCCGCTTCCACCTGATCGACGGCGGCACGCTGCTGGCCGGCCTGCCGCAGGACAGCCGCCTGGTCGTGCACCCGGCCTATTTCCAGGCTTTGCGCGAACAGGGCCGGGCGCTGGCGGGCGACTGGCTGGAGCGCCACGGCAGCCAGTTGGGCCGCCGCGGCACTGTCGAGCTGTCCGAACGCTTTTAGCGCCGGTCTGCGTCAGCGACCTGTGCAGTTCGCGTAGTACGTGACCGTGGCCGGCCAGTCCGAGAACATGCCGATGATGCCGACGTCGTTGGCCAGCACGTCCAGCGCGGTGTAGTAGTCACCCGGGCCCTTGACGGCGGGGGTGACGCTCTGGAAGTAATAGCCACCGCCGTCAGTCAGCGGGCCGGAGCGTTCGAGGGACCAGCTGATGATCTTCATGCCGGCGTTGCGCGCCGCGTAGGCATAGTCGGAGCCGACCATCTTGCCCTTCTTGTCCAGCGACAGCAGGGCCCAGATCGGCGGAGCGACGATCTTCACGCCCTTGGCGGCCATTTCAGGCAGCAAGGCCTTGGCGGCCGGCACCTGGTCCGGCGTGTCGACCGGAATCAGCGCAACCGACTGCTTGCCGAACTCCGGCTCGTGCTGGAGCCAGTAGTAGTTGTCATTGATGTTGAAGGACTGCGCCCAGACCCGCTTGGCCGGCACGCCGGCGTTCTTGAACGCATCGATCATCGCCTGCGCGTACTTCTCCTGCGTGTAGTCGCCCTGGTAAGGCATGGGCACGCTGGCGGCCTTCAGCTCAGGCGTCATGTCCACCTTGAGCTGCTTGAACAGCTCGATGGCCTCGGCCAGCGTCATCAGCGTGCCGGTGGCCGCGTAGGCGTCGGTGCGCCAGTCGGGCGTGCCCTTCATGTACTCGGCCACGCTGGTGGCGTTCGGGTTCGCGCCTTCCATCTTGCCCATCAGGCGCTTGAACTCGCTGACCGTCAGGTCACTGGTGCAGCAGGTCGCCGTGGCCTGTTTGCCGGTGGCCGGGTCGGCCGGGCTGAACGGCACGCTGCACTTGGCGGCCAGGTCCGGAATGGACAGGATGTTGGTGGTCTGCGCCAGGTCGCACTGCGAATGGCGGCAGACCAGCTCACGGTCCTTGGTGAAGGTCACGTCGCACTCGATCACGCCCGCGCCCTGGCGCGCCGCGGCCATGTAGCCTTCCTTGGTGTGCTCGGGAAACTGCATCGCGGCGCCGCGGTGGCTGATGGAGAACTGGCTCTTGGTCGCCGGAATGTTCTCGCAGGCCTTCAGGCGCTGCTTCAGGTCCTTGTCCGGCACCTGGTCGACCAGGTACATCGGCCGCACGCCAAGCTGGTAGTTGCTGACTGGCTGTACCTTGCCGGCATGGGCGGCCGGCAGATGGGCAAGGCTCAGCGCCAGGCTGCCGGCCAGCAGCATCGCGGCTTGTCTCAGGACATGGGTCATGGCGGTCTCCAGTTTGATCGAGGTGGGTGACCTCGCAGTGTGGAAACCGCACATGACCTGGGCGTGACCGATCCGCCGCGGGCCGGCACCATCGGGTCACAAGCTGTAAGACGGGCCGAGCCGGGCCGGCAGGCGGGGGCCGCTTCGGGTTCAGCGCCCGTCGAAGTCCTCGAAACCACCGGGATCGTCCGGGTCGCCCATGGCGCCGGCATCGTCCGAATCCCCGGCGACGCTGCCGCCCGAGCCACCCATGTCATCCAGCACGCGCAGGATCTGCTTGCCGTAGGCTTCGAGCTTCTTCGCGCCCACGCCGCTGATGCCGGCCAGCGCGTCCAGCGTGGCCGGGGCTTCGGCGGCCATCTGGGCCAGCGTCGCGTCGTTGAAGACGATGTAGGCCGGCAGGTTGTGTTCCTTGGCCACGCCGGCGCGCCAGCCCTTCAGCGCGGTGAAACGGGCCTGCGCACCAGCGTCCAGCGTGGCGGCGGCGCGGGGCACGCGGCTGCCGCCGCCGGTGCTGCCGGCCTTGCTGCGTGAGCGGCTGCGTGGCGTGGGCTCGCGCGGTTCGCGCAGCTCGATCTGCACCTGGCCCTTGAGCACGGCGCGCGCGCTGTCGGTCAGCGCCAGCGTGCTGTATTCGCCTTCGCTGGCCACGTGGCCGAGCGCGATCAGCTGGCGCATCACGCCGCGCCACTGCGCCTCGGAAAGGTCCGCGCCAATGCCGAAGGTGGACAGGCTTTCATGGCCACGCGCACGGGTTTTTTCGGTGGACTTGCCGCGCAGCACGTCGATCAGGTGCACGGTGCCAAAACCGAAGCCCGAATGCTGGTGGCAGCGGTAGATGCAGGACAGCGCCTTGCGCGCCGCCTCGGTCGCGTCCCAGCGCGCGGGCGGCTGGAGGCAGTTGTCGCAGTTGCCGCAACGCCAACCGGCTGGCCGGTCTTCGCCGAAGTAGGCCAGCAGCCGCACGCGCCGGCAGTCCAGGCTTTCACACATGGCCAGCAGCGCTTCCAGCTTGCCGACCTGCAGGCGCTTGAACTCGTCGCCCGCGGTGCTCTCGTCGATCATGCGGCGCTGGTTCACCACGTCGGCCAGGCCATAGCTCATCCAGGCATCCGCCGCTTCGCCGTCCCGCCCGCCGCGGCCGGTTTCCTGGTAG
This sequence comes from Ideonella sp., assembly GCF_041287625.1. Lineage (GTDB taxonomy): Bacteria > Pseudomonadota > Gammaproteobacteria > Burkholderiales > Burkholderiaceae_C > Ideonella. The sequence goes on along the minus strand of NZ_JBGGNH010000058.1, from coordinate 143,143 downwards.
TAGCCTTCGATGTTCTTGGGCAGGTCCAGGTGGGCGACAAAGCGCACGTCCGGCTTGTCGATGCCCATGCCGAAGGCGACGGTCGCGACCATCACCAGCCCTTCCTCGCGCAGGAAGCGGTCCTGATGGCGGCGACGCACATCCTGGTCCAGCCCGGCGTGGTACGGCAGCGCGCTGATGCCTTCGGCGCTCAGCCACTCGGCCGTTTCCTCGACCTTCTTGCGGCTCTGGCAGTAGACGATGCCGGCGTCGCCCACGTGTTCGTCGAGCAGGAAACGCAGCAACTGGGCCTTGGCGTTGTCCTTCTCGACGATGGTGTAGCGGATGTTGGGCCGGTCGAAGCTGCTGATGAAGGTGCGCGCCTCGGCCAGCATCAGCCGGTCGATGATGTCGGCGCGGGTGTGCTCGTCGGCCGTGGCCGTCAGCGCAATGCGCGGCACGCCGCCAAAACGCGTGGCCAGCAGGTCCAGCTGCAAATAGTCTTCGCGGAAATCGTGGCCCCACTGGCTCACGCAGTGCGCTTCGTCGATGGCAAACAGGCTGAGCTGGCCGCGCTGGTGCAGCGAGTCCAGCATCGCCAGGAAACGCGGGTTGGTGATGCGCTCGGGCGCCGCGTAAAGCATCACCAAGCGGCCGGCCATCAGTTCGCGCTCGACATGCTGCGCACCGGCGCTGTCCAGCGAGGAATTCAGGAAGGCGGCGTGCACGCCGGCTTCTTCCAGCGCACCGACCTGGTCGTGCATCAGCGCGATCAGCGGGCTGACGACCACCGTCACGCCCTGGCCGGCCCGGTGCCGGGCAATCGCCGGGATCTGGTAGCACAGGCTCTTGCCGCCGCCGGTGGGCATCAGCACCAGCGCGTCGCCGCCGCCAATCACCTGGTCGACGATGGCCGCCTGGTGGCCGCGGAACGCGGTGTAGCCAAAGACCTGGTGCAGGATGTCGGCCGGCGCGGCGCTGGCATCGAAATCGGGAGCGGAAACAGAAGCGGACATTGGCCTCTATCCTAACTTGTGCCCCGTAAATGGCGCACCCGGACCGGCGCTTGCGCCGGCCACCCGCCGGGCGGGTTGGGCGGGCCTGCGGTCTCGGCCCCGAAGGTTTCAGCTGCTCAGCGCGCCCAGCGAAATCACGGGCCCGGTGGGCGCACCGGTGGGCGAGCCGCCGCTGGGCTCCAGGCTGATCGCAAAGGCCGCCGTGTCCTGCAGCAGCTTGGTGCGCCGAACCTGGCTGCCACCGCTCGCAGAAATCAGCCCCAGCGAGCGGGGTGCGCCCTTGGCAGGCACGGCCCACAGCTCAAGCGCGCGGCCGGCGGCCACGCTCAGCGGTTCCAGCGGGCGCAGCACCAGCGCACGCCCGTCGGCACTGATGCTGGCAACAAACTTGGCGCGCGACAGCAGCGCGGCATCGGCCTGGGCCGCCGGGTTGGGCGACAGCAGTACCAGCACCGGCGCCTGCGGCGGCACCGGCCGGGCCAGCATCACGGCCAGCACCAGCGCGGCAAATGCCGCGGCCCCGCTGCCCAGTTGCCACACCAGCAGCCGCTGCCACCAGGCCTGCGGCGCGCCGGCCGCGGCGCTGCGGAACAGCCGCGCCTCGATGCCGGCCCAGACGCTGGCCGACGGCGCGACCGGCGGCACGCTGGCCGTCAGCGGCAGCAGCCGGCCCTCCCAGCCGGCCACCGCGCGGCGCAACGTGGGGTGGGCCGGCAGCAGCGCCTCGAAGCGGCTGCGCGCGGCACCGCGCAAGGTTCCCAGCACGTATTCCGAGGCCAGGCGCTCGGCCCGTTCGGGGCGCGAGTAATCCATGTCGTCAGCTCCTTGTGGACAGCTCGCCAATCGCCAGGCACTTCTGCAGCGCCAGCAGGCCGCGCCGCAACCAGCTCTTCACCGTGCCCAGCGGCTGCCCCAGGTGCTGGGCCACTTCGGCATGCGTGAGCCCGTCGTAAAAAGCCAGCGCCAGGCTTTGCCGCTGGTCGTTCTGCAGCCTGCCCATGCAGCCCCGCACTGCGCGCGCCTGCAAGGCCTGCTCCATCAGGTCCACCGGACCCGGCCCATCACCCGCCACCTGCTCCAGCGGATCGCTGTCGTCCCCATCGCCCAGCGCGCTGGCAGGTGGCGACATGGTACGCACCGGATCGGCCTTCTGGCGGCGCAAGCTGTCGATGGCCGCATGCCTCGCCAGGCTGTGCAGCCAGGTCATGGCCTGCGCCCGCTCGGCGTCAAAACTGCTGGCGGCGGCCCAGACTTTCACGAACACCTCCTGCAGCACTTCCTCGGCCCGGCCACGCTCGGGCTGGATGCGCAGGACCACGCCCAGCAGATGCGCGGCGGTCGCGTCGTACAAGGCCCTGAAGGCCGCCCGGTCGCCCAAGGCGACGCGGGCCATCAAAGCCGCCAGCTCGGCGGCAGAGGAAGAAGCGGTGGCGACAGGCATCGGGCGACGATACAGGCGGTGTGTTCAGTTGACCATCGGCAATGCGCGCCAGCCTCGGCCTTGGTGCGGGGAGTGAGGGTGGAGGTCGCCCCTCGGCAGCGCCTTCACCAGTCCTTGTACGCAGCGGTTGCCGATTTGGATGCAGCGCGCCATGACGCCCGCCGCAAGATTTCCCCACCCAGGCCGGCACAAGTGCACACCGCTTATGCTGGACACCACCGCCTGCCACCGCCAGCAAACCGAAGGAAAGCCATGGACGCCACGGAATTGCGCCAGCGATTGATCCGCAACATCGATGAGCAGCTGACTGGCCCCGAGGCCGAGCGGCAGATGCGTCCGCCGCGCTACGAAAGCCTGTTCGCCAGCCTGTCAGGCGGCACGGTGGCCAGGCAACTGGGTGCCGGCGTGGACATGGTGCCGCCCGGCAAGCGGAGCTGTCCGTACCACCTGCACCACTCGCAGGAGGAGATGTTCGTGATCATCGAGGGCCGCGGCACGCTGCGCGTGGCCGGCGAGTTGCTGCCGGTGCGTACCGGCGACGTGATCTTCATCCCGGCCGGCCCCGAGTACCCGCACCAGTTGATCAACACCTCGGACGCGATGCTGAAGTACATGTCGATCAGCACCCAGCAGAAGCCGGAGATCTGCGAATACCCGGATTCGGGCAAGGTGCAGGCCTGGGCGCAGGGCGTCAAGGTGGTGCAGCGCCCGGCTGATGCCTTGGACTACTGGGACGGCGAGCCTTAGGAGGAATGGCACACCCGGTTCTGCGAGTACGCAGACCCACCCGCCGAGCGGGTTGCGCAGCCGCCTTGGGGCGGCCCGGCGCCGGCTGCGTCCCGAGCACCTGGCCACCGATCACTGTGCTTTGGGCCCTTGCGGCCGCACGGCCGCCGGAGGATTCAGCACGCAGCGGTAGGTGGCCGCGTCGCAGCGGGCCCCCGGATCGGTGACCATGATGCAGATCGAAACCTCGCCGCTGCGCTGCTGCGCGGCCTTGCGTTCTGCCGAGTAGCTGTCGGCGGCGCGCCGCACCTGGGCCTCGTTGGCGGTCAAGGTGGACCACGGGGCGTAGGCCTCCGGGCCGCCGCAGGCACGGTGGCCGATCGCCACCGTATGGCACTGGGCGTCCTGCGAGCAGCGTGGCTCGCCGACGGCGGCGTCCACCATCGCGCGGCCGTTGTCCGGTGTGGCGGCAGCAGGCGCACGGCAGGCACTGCCCAGCACGGCGGTCATCAGCAAAGCCAGCCAGGCTGACGATTTGAGGCATTTCATGCCCGGGATCATCCCCAGCCCGGGACCGAATGCCGTATCGGGTTGTTACCAATCGGCCAAAAGCCACCCACACCCCTAGACTGCAGCCCGCTGCCGGCACCCGCTCGGACCGCGTTGGGAACCGGGACACGAGTGGGCCGGCAGCATCCCCTGCCCTCAGCTGGCGAGCCCGCCGGTTCAGCCTTGCGGCACAATCCATGCTTGGATTCCAGCGGCTCCCCGCCCGCTTTTCTCTTGCTCTGGAGCGCCCATGGCCTCGATCAACAAAGTCATCATCATCGGCAATCTGGGCCGCGATCCCGAGGTGCGCTACACCCCCAACGGGGCAGCAGTGTGCAACCTGCGCATTGCCACCACCCGCAACTGGAAGCACCGCGAAAGCGGCGAACGCCAGGAAGAAACCGAATGGCACTCGGTCGTGCTGTACGACCGCCAAGCCGAGGTTGCCGGCGAATACCTGAAGAAGGGCCGCCCGGTCTACATCGAGGGCCGCCTGAAGACCCGCAAGTGGCAGGACAAGGAAGGCCAGGACCGCTACACCACCGAAATCGTCGCCGAGACCATGCAACTGCTGGGTGGCCGCGACAGTGCGGGCGGTGGCGGTGGCGAGGATGAAGGCGGCGGCTACAGCGGCGGCAGCGCTGGTGCCGGTGGTGGCTACAACCGCGAACCGTCGGCTGCACCGGCCCCGCGCAGCGCGCCCGCCCCGCGCGCCCCGGCCCCGCGCCCGGCGCCGAAGTCGTCGACCGGCTTCGACGACATGGACGACGACATTCCGTTTTGAGCCGGAGTCCAATGCTCACGGACGACGCATTGCGAGAACAGGCCGAGCTGCACGCCACGCAAGGCGAATGGCCGCAAGCCATCGCCGGTTTCGAAACACTGCTGGCGCGGCATCCGGGCGATGCCGACATACTGCTGCAACTGTCGTACGTGAGCTCGCTGGCCGGGCACTACCGCCAGGCCCATGCGCATGCGATGGCCGCCGCCGAGGCGGCGCCGACCGACGCTGACCTGGTGCAACAGCTGATCGCCCGGCTGCGCACCTTCAACGAGGTGCCCGCGCTGCAGGCCTGCCTCGAACGCCTCAAGCCACTGGCGCGCATGCCGGTGCCGCTGCTGATCGCCTTCGCCAGCCAGCTGACCAACCTCAATGAGATGGCCGCCGCGCTGCCGCTGCTGGACGAGGCCAAGCGCCGCGACCCTGGCTACCCGCCAACGCTGGTGGCGCGCGGGCAGGTGCTGCTCTACCTCGGCCGCTTCGACGAAGCCAGGGCCGACCTGCTGGCCTGCGGTCGCCGCGCCCCGCAAATTACCCGCACCTGGGGCCTGCTGGCGGAGCTGGACCGCCAGACAGCGGGCAGCAACCACTTGATCGAGATCCGCTCCGAACTGGCCAGGCCCAACCGCCGGCCGGAAGACATTGCCGAGCTGGCCTGCGCGCTGCACAAGACGCTGGACGACATGGGCGAGCAAGAGGCGGCCTGGTCTGCACTGGAACGCGCCTGCCGCGCCAGGCGCGCGACACTGGACTATCGCACCCAGGACAGCGTGGACCTGGTGGACGCGTTGATCGCGATGCCGAATGCCGCGTCGCCTGCGGTGGACACGCTGCCGCCCACCGCGGCGGGCAAGCTGCCGCTGTTCATCGTCGGCATGCACCGCTCCGGCACCACGCTGCTGGAGCAGCTGCTGGACGGCCACAGCGACGTGCGCACTTTGGGCGAGCTGTACGACTTCACCGCGCAGATGCGCCACGCCACCGACCACCACTGCCGCGGCGTGATCGACCTGGCGCTGGTGCGGCGCTCGCGCGGCGCCAACTACGCGGCAGTCGGCCGCCGCTACCTCGACGGCCTGGCCTGGCGGCTGGGCAGCGAGCGGTTTTTCACCGACAAGCTGCCCTCCAACTTCCTCAACATCGGCTTCATCTGCCGCGCGCTGCCGGAAGCCCGCATCCTGCACCTGAGGCGTGACGCGATGGAGGTCTGTTTCTCCAACCTGCGTGAGCTGTTCGCCGACGCCAACCCGTACAGCTACGACCAGCGCGAGCTGGCGGCCTTCCACGGCCAGTACGAGCGCCTGATGGCGCACTGGCACGCGCTGTACCCGGGCCGCATCCTGGACGTTTCGTATGCCGACCTGGTGGCCAGCCCCGAGGCCACGCTGCGCACCGTGACGCAGTTCTGCGGCCTGCCGTTCGAAGCCGGGATGCTGAACCTGGGCCAACGCACACGCGGCGTCTCCACCGCCAGCGCCGTCGCGGTGCGCCAGGGCATCGTGACCCGCGAAACGCCGAAGTGGCTGCCGTACGCGGACAAGCTGCGGCCGCTGGCCGCGGCGCTGGCCCAGGTCAGGGCCCGATAGCCGAAGTCCGGCCGAGGATCGCCGATGACCCCCTTGGCCCCGGACGCTGCACCGCTCGCCCCCGTCAGCTTCGCCGAAGCCTTCTGGTTCTGGCTGAAGCTGGGCTTCATCAGCTTTGGCGGGCCGGCCGGGCAGATTGCGATCATGCACGAGGAGCTGGTCGAGCGGCGGCGCTGGATCTCCGAGGGCCGCTTCCTGCACGCGCTGAACTACTGCATGGTGCTGCCCGGCCCCGAGGCCCAGCAGCTGGCGACCTACATCGGCTGGCTGATGCACCGCAGCTGGGGCGGGCTGGTGGCGGGTGGGCTGTTCGTGCTGCCCTCGCTGTTCATCCTGATCGCGCTGTCCTGGGTCTACATGGCGTTTGGCAACGTGCCGGTGATCGCCGGCCTGTTCTACGGCATCAAGCCGGCCGTCACCGCGCTGGTGGTGCACGCGGCCTGGCGCGTGGGCTCGCGGGCCCTCAAGAACAGCTGGTTGTGGGGCATTGCCGTGGCCGCCTTCGTCGCGATCTTCGCGCTGCAGCTGCCGTTCCCGCTGATCGTGCTGGCCGCCGGCGCCGTCGGCTACGCTGGCGGGCGCTGGGCGCCGGACAAGTTCAAGGCCGGCGGCGGCCACGGCAAGGCAACCAAGCCGGCCGGACCGGCGCTGATCGACGACCACACGCCCACGCCCGGGCACGCGCTGTTCAGCTGGCGCCACTTCCGTGCGGTGCTGGGCATCGGCCTGGGGCTGTGGGGCCTCGCCATCGGCGTCTTGTGTGCGCTGTACGGCTGGCAGGGCACGCTGACGCAGATGGCCTGGTTCTTCACCAAGGCTGCGCTGCTGACCTTTGGCGGCGCCTATGCCGTGCTGCCTTACGTCTACCAGGGCGCCGTGGACCACTTCCACTGGCTGACGGCGCCGCAGATGATGGACGGCCTGGCGCTGGGCGAGACCACGCCGGGGCCGCTGATCATGGTGGTGGCCTTCGCCGGCTTTGTCGGTGGCTGGGGCCGGGCCTTGTTCGGGCCGGACGCCTTGCCGCTGGCCGGTGCGGCGGCCGCCAGCGTGGTCACCTTCTTCACCTTCCTGCCGTCCTTCGTGTTCATCTTCCTCGGCGGGCCCTTCATCGAATCGACCCACGGCAAGCTGAAGTTCACGGCGCCGCTGACCGGCATCACCGCGGCGGTGGTCGGCGTGATCGCCAACCTGGCAGTCTTCTTCGCCTGGCACGTGCTGTGGCCGCAAGGCTGGGCCGGGCGCTTTGACTTGTTCTCGGCGCTGATCGGCCTCGGCGCGGGGCTGGCGCTGTTCCGCTTCAAGCTCGGCGTGATCCCGGTGGTCGTGGCCTCGGCGCTGGCTGGCCTGGCCTTGAGCTACCTGCATTGAGCTGCCCGATTCGGCCGCACCCTTCGCGAAACCCCCACCCGTGCCGGTAGCGGGACGCCGCTGGCGTGAAAAAGGCGTCGACACATGGTGTCGTCCCCTATACAGATGACCGCCTTTCCTGGACGGAAAGCCGCACAATCTGTTGGCCCCCATCTCTTGCGACGGAGCCCGGCGATGGCAATGCTGACCGACGAAAAGAGCCGAACCGACCTGATGAACCGCCTGAAGCGCGCCGAAGGGCAGCTCAGGGGCATCCAGCGCATGCTGGACGAAGGCCAGAGCACCCAGGACATTGCCAGCCAGATGTCGGCGGTGCGCAAGGCGCTGGACAGCACCTATGTCCGCATGACGGTTTGCTTCATGGAACAGGAGCTGGGCGCGCGGGTGGGCGATACCCCGCGTGGCCGCAAGCAGCTCGGCGAAGTACTGGAGGAAGTGCAGGGCCTGCTCGGCAAGATCAGGTGAGCGTCTGTAGGATGCGCCGATGAGCGACACCACCTCAACTTCATCCGTCCTGCCCACCCTGGTCACCACCGTCACGCTGCGCCAGTTGCAGGACTACCGCTTCGAAATCGGCTTCGGCGACGAAGTGCCCGCCATCATTGGCGACGAACCGCCGCCGCTGGGCAGTTCGACCGGACCGTCCCCGGTCCAGTTGCTGGCAGCCGCGGTGGGCAACTGCCTGTCGGACTCGCTGCTGTTTGCGCTGCGCAAGTTCAAGCAGTCGCCCGAACCGCTGAGCTGCGAGCTGCAGGCCCACGTGGGCCGCAATGCCCAGGGCCGCAACCGCGTGATGCGCATGCAGGCCACGCTGACGCTGGGCGTGCCGGCCGCGTCGCTGGAACACCTGGACCGCGTGCTGGCCACGTTCGAGCAGTTCTGCACCGTGACCCAGAGCGTGGCACCGGCGATCCCGGTGCAACTGATCGTGCGCGATTCGACCGGCGCCGAACTGCTGAACCACCTCAGCCTCGCGAGCACCTGAGGGGGGCTGACAAGCCGCCTCAGGCGCTCGGCGAATACCCCGGGTCGTCGGCCACGCCGACCAGCGCCGGCGCATCCGGCACGCGCTGCGCCACGCGGCCGCCGGGCTGGCGCTTGAGCCAGCGCTCCACCAGCGTCCACACCGGGGGCCCGCCGGCCTGCTTCACCTCTTCCGAGACGGATGCCCAGCCGGCTACCGCGTAGCGCTTGTCCGCCTGCAGCGGCTGGCCATGGACGCGCAGCTCGTCGATGCGGCGGCCCATCGCCGCGGCCGGCGTGCAGCGCCAGCTCAGGCCGCCGGTGCGCACCATGTCGCCGCCCTGCTGGTAATACGGGTCGGGGTTGAACAGGTTGTCGGCCACGTCTTCCAGCACGGTCTTGATCTGCTCGCCGCTCATCAGCGTGCGCGTGGCTGTCGGGTAGGTGATGGCCAACTGGTCCATCAGCCGCTCGCGCGTGATGGCCTGGCCGGGCAGCAGGCTGCCGCCCCAGCGGAAGCCGGGCGAAAACGCCAACTCGGCGTCCTGCTCGGCGCGCAGCGCGTCGCAGATCAGCTGGTCCCAGCTGCCGTTGAAATTGCCGCGCCGCCAGAGCAGGCCGTCGGTCACGGCCAGGGTTTCGTTCAGCTGCTTTTCGTAGGGCGCACGCAGCTTGGCGATGAGTGCGGCCATCGCCGGGTCCGGCGCGAGCTGGCGCGAGAAGATGGGCAGCAGGCGGTAGCGGAAATCGCGCACGCGGCCGTCTTTCACGTCGAAGTCCATCAGGCCGAGGAACTTGCCGTGCGAGCCGGCATTGGTGACCAGCGTCGTGCCGCCGGCGTTGCGCACCGGCACGGCCAATGGCACCGCGTCGTGCGTGTGGCCGCCGAAGATCGCGTCCAGCCCGCGCACGCGGCTGGCCAGCTTCAGGTCCACGTCCATGCCGTTGTGCGACAGCAGCACCACCACCGCAACACCCTTGGCGCGCAGCGCGTCGACCTGCTGCTGCAACTGCGCCTCCTGGATGCCGAAGGTCCAGTCCGGCACGAAGTAGCGCGGGTTGGCAACCGGCGTGTACGGGAACGCCTGGCCGATGACCGCGCAGGTGACGCCGTTCTGCTGGCGCAGCGTGTACGGCGCAAACACCGGATCACCAAAGTCGGCGCTGGCGATGTTCTGGGCCACGAAGTCGATCTGGCCCTTGAAGTCCTTCGCGACGACCTCCTGCACCCGCGCCGCGCCCAGCGTGAATTCCCAGTGCCCCGTCATCACGTCCACACCCAGCAGCTTGCAGGCGTCGACCATGTCCTGGCCATTCGTCCACAGCGCGGTGGCCGAGCCTTGCCAGCTGTCGCCACCGTCCAGCAGCAAGGCGCCAGGCCGGCTGGCGCGCAGCTGGCGCACCAGCGTGGCCAGGTGGGCGAAGCCGCCGATCTCGCCATGGCGCTGGGCCTGGGCGCTGAAGTCCAGGCAGCTCAACGCATGCGCCATCGCGCTGCCGGGCGCCACGCCCGCTGCCTTCAGCACCGCCTCGCCGGCAAGGTGCGGCCACTGCCCCTTGGCCGCGCCCACGCCCAGGTTCACGCTGGGCTCGCGGTAGTGCAGCGGCAGCAACTGCGCATGGCAGTCGGTCATGTGCAGGAACGAGACGTTGCCGAAACGCGGCAGCTCGTAGAACCCACCAGGTTCGGCTGCCCAAGCAGCGCTGTTCAGGTTCAGTCCTGACAAGGCCGCGGCGCCCAACGCCTGCAGCCACTCGCGCCGATCCAGATTCATCTCGGATCGACCAAGTTCACTTCGCGTTGACCGGCGACTGCGGGTCCAGCAGCAGGGCCATCACGTTTTTCAGCTGGCCTTCGTCCAGCAGGTTCTTGTGGCCGAAGCGCGGCATGTTGGAGCAGGCGTTGTAGGCCCAGGCGTTGTAGAGCTTGGCCCAGGTGTATTGCACGATGGGCGCCGAGGCTGGGTCCTTCGGGTCGCTCACGCCGCGCAGCTTGCCGTAGTGGTACAGGCTGGGGCCGATGCTGCCGAACGAGATTTCGCCCGGGCCGATCTGGTGGCAGTTGTAGCAGCTGGCGCCATTGGCGCTGGTGGCCGTGCTCTTGTCGCTCCAGGTCATGCCGCGGCCGTTTTGCGCCAGCTTCTCGCCTTCGCGCCAGTCGCCCAGGTACTGGCCATCGGCCGGCGGCTTGACGGTGGCCAGCGCCTGGGCCTCGAGCTCGGCATGCAGCGTCGGGTCCGGCGGCGTGCGGCTGGAGCAGGCAGCCTGTTCGGGTGTCTGCTGCAGGCGGTCCAGCCCGGCAATGCCTTCCTCGCGGAAGGACGATTTCAGCATCGCCTGGAATTCGGCTTCGGAAGCCTCGTTGCCGGTGCCGGGCGACTGGCAGCCGGTCAGCAGCAGCGCCCCAATCAGCAGGCTGCCACCGGTGGCGAACATCGATTTCATGCGGTTTCCCATGTCAGCCCCTCAGCGCTTGAGCGACGGCGCGGCAGCCGCGGCACCGTTGGCGTTCACGCCCATGTAGACCCCCAGCGCCACCGTGATCTCGGAGCCAAAGCCGGGGTACGGGAAACGCTGCTGGCGGAAGCAGTCATTGAGCCGGCGCTGCATGGTCCACAGCTCACCGCTGGACAGCCGGTAGGCCGGCCAGGCGGCGAAGCCGACGCCGTCGCCCGGGTTGCTGCGCAGGTCCGGCAGGTCCTGCAGGCGGATGCGCTTGCCGGCTTCGCCGTGGCAGGTGGCGCAGGCAAAGTCCATTGGCCCACCGCGGAAGTAGAAGGCGCGCTGGCCCAGCGCGTAGAGCCGCTTTTCTTCCGGGTGGCGCTGCGGCAGGCTGATCTTCATGCCGCTGGATTCGGACGAGATGTAGGCCGCCAGCGCCTCGACGCTGGCCTGCTCGCCCTTGCCAAACGGCGTCCTGGCGATCTCGACGGCATTGAAGCCCTGCAGCGTCTCCATGCAGCTCAACAGGCGGGACTCCAGGTCCTGCACGCGACCGGTGTCGGCGAACCAGCGCGGCAACTGTGCCCATGCGCCCTTGACCACGCCAGCGCCCAGGCCCAGGTCGCATTGGCTGAGCGAGGCCTTCTTCGGCCCGCGCGGCTCGGTCCACAGCGCCTCGCCCTTGGCGATGAACAGCTCGGCCGGATTGCCATCGGCCAGCATCGCGCGGTATTCGGCAATGCCGTCGGCCGCGGACTTCTGCTGCGCCAGCGCAGCGCCGCCGGCCAGGGCCAATCCGAGCGTCAGTGCCGGCGTCAGGACAGCGGCCAGCCTGGGCCTCCTGCGCGGCATCGGGTTCTCAAGGTTCACGGGGCTCCTCCTGTGTTGTCTGTGGGCTTGGTCGGCGCTCAGGCCACCGTGGCTTCGTCGCTTCGCTTGTCGCCGTGGTTGTCGGTCCACGAGACGCTGACCTTGTCTCCCGCCTTCGCGCCCTTGATGTTGAACTGCAGGAACGGGTTCTTGGCGACCGAAGGGCCCCATTGCGCGGTCAGCACCGGCTTGCCGTTCAGCGAGGCGCTGACTTCCTGGATGAACCAGGCCGGGATCGGCTTGCCAGCGGCGTCCTTGCGCTGGCCGGTCTCCATCTCGTGACTCATCAGGACTTTGACGACGGCCTTGTCGCCAGCAGCCTGGGCGCGAATGCGCATCGGATCGGACATGTCTTGCTCCTTGAACGTTCAGCCGCCGCAACCGCCAAGGGTCACTTTGATTTCTTTTTGGGCAAACAGCACCTTGTTGTCCGCGGTGATCGCCACCGCATAGACGTTGCAGGTCTGCGCCATCTTCACGCGCAGCGAGAAGTTGGGTTCGATCGCGTCGCTGACGTCGAACGAAGCCGCCAGCGTCGACGGGTTCTTCTCGATCAGCACCAAGAGGCGCTTGACGCCCGGCAGCGAGGTCGACAGCGCCAGCGGCACGACGGCGCCGTTCTCGGCGATCTCCGGGCCGGTCAGCGTGACGTCCTTGCTCTCCACCGGTGCCGACACGCCCAGCGCCTTCACCACCTCGGCCACGCTCTTGGCCTCGAAGGCCGCCGTGTTCCAGGCGGCATGGGCCGCCCCCGGCAACACGCCCAGGCCGGCCAGCAGGCCTGCCACGCTGGCACTGCGGGCCAGCAATTCACGACGATGCATCTTCAAATTCTCCTTGCGGTATGGACTCAATGCTAACCACGGGGCCGTGACTTGCCGATGGTTTCACGTACTCGCGGGACCGGGTGCACCATTTCCTAGTCGGTGATGGCACCGGGCTTGTCGAACTGCCACAGCACCCAGACCAGACACGCGCAAGCGGGAGGCAGCAGCACCGGGTTGACGATGCCCACCACCAGCGGCGCGACGCTGAGGAAACTGCGCAGGCTCCAGCCGTACAGGTAGCCAGCGCGCTCGATGTAGTCCACCGCCAGCGCGACCACAGCCTGGCGCTGCGGCGAGCCGGCCGGCAGCGACATCGCGAAGCCCACGTGGTTGTAGTAGCGCATCGACAGCGTGGAGCACACGAAGGACGCGAACAGCGTGGCCATCAGCAGCAGTTGCAGCAGTTCCAGCGGCAACAGGTCATGCGGCGCGTGCACGCCTGCCAAACCCGCGGCGAGCCGGCTGCCACCCAGTGTCACCGCGCCCATCAGGCACAGCGCAGCGGTGGACGCGGTGATGGTGGCCGACATCAGCGAGTTGCGCAGCGTCTGCACCGCAACGATCTCGAAGCCTGGCTTCTCGGCCAGCGCGCGCACCCAGTCGGCCCGCATCTGCGCGTGCACGTCGCGCGCCACACGGTGCGGCGCACGCCGGCCGATCCAGATCACCCGGCCCTCGTAGACGATGACGATCAGCAAGCCCACGGCCAGCGCCAGCCAGGGGCTGATCCAGCCGGTCATGCCCGGGGCTCCAACATCGGCTGGTGCGGCTGGCCGCAGCACAGCAACGCAGGAGAAAAAATCCGCATGGCGCGATTGTGTGCGCAAGCGAGGGTCGCTTGCATCCAGGCCAGCCCGCGCCTGCCTGGCAATTTAGCGCCCGGGCCGTCCGCCGGGGACCCGATCCGCTGCGACACTTTGCGCATGAGTAAATCTGTTTTCCGAGCATGGACCTGAGCTGGGGCCTGGGCGCCATCGTCGGGCTGATCCTGGCGCTGACCGGCGCCGGTGGCGGCGTGCTGGCCGTGCCGCTGCTGGTCTTCGGGCTTCACTTGACGGTGCAGCAGGCGGCGCCTGTCGCGCTGCTGGCGGTCGGCGCCTCTGCCGGCCTGGGCGCGGTGCTGGGCCTGCGCGACGGCATCGTTCGCTACCGCGCGGCCAGCCTGATCGGCGGCCTGGCCATGCTCACCGCGCCGCTGGGCGTGGCATTGGCCCAGCACCTGCCCCCGCGGCCGCTGACCGGCCTGTTTGCCATGGTGCTGGGCTGGACGGCCTGGCGCATGTGGCAGCAAAGCCGGCCCGCCGCCGCCCAGTCTGCTGCCAGCCCGGCCGCGCCGCGCCAATTGCCGCCCTGCGTGGTCGACGCGGCCGACGGCCGGCTGCGCTGGACGGCGCCCTGCGCCTGGGTGCTGGCCGCCACCGGCGCGGCGTCCGGCCTGCTGACCGGCCTGCTGGGCGTGGGCGGCGGCTTTGTCATCGTGCCCTCGCTGACCCACTGGACTGACCTGGACGCGCGCAGCATCGCCGCGACCTCGCTGGCGGTCATCGCATTGGCCACGCTGAGCGGCCTGGTCGCCGCCACCGGCCATGGCCACCTGGACGCCGGCCTGGCGCTGAGCTTCGGCGGCGCAGCGGTGGTCGCGCTGCTGATCGGCCGCGTCCTCGCCAAGCGGCTGCCCGCCGCCATGCTCAAGCGGGTGTTCGCGGTGGTCAGCGCGCTGGTGGCGGTGATGATGTTGCTGCGCGCGCTGAATCCCACAGCGGCTTGAGCTTGCGCGGCTGAACGTCAGAATCCGGGGCCGCACGATGCGGGTCACCCTCCGGACACGCCTGACAGATGAAGCCCCTCGCGAACCCCGACACCCACCCGCCCCTCGCCCTCTGCCTCTGCGCCGCCTGGTGCCGCACCTGCGACGCCTACCTGCCGGTGATGCAGGCCATGGCCGCGCAGCATCCTGGCTGGCAGTTTGGCTGGCTGGACGTGGAGGACCATGCGGACGTGCTGGCGACCGGCGGGGCCGAGTCGGCGCTGGACATCGAAACCTTTCCGACGCTGTTGCTGGTGTGGCAGGGCCAGGCGCGGTTTCTCGGTCCACTGGCGCCGCAGCCAGGCGTGCTGGAGCGGCTGCTGCTGCAGGCCGGCGAGTTGCCGCCATTGGCAGACGCAGCGGTGCAGGCGCTGGCGCGCAACAGCGCGGTCATGGCTGCGCAAGGGCTGGCAGCGCTGCCCTGATGCGTCGCCCGCTCAAGGGGCGGTGCGCTGTGCTGCGTCAGGCCGGCGTTGGCGTGTCGTTGGCGCTGTTGCGCCAGGTTTCGTGCAGCGCGGGGCTTGCATCCAGGTCCCGCCCTGCGGCGATGCCGGCCGGCGCTGTGGCCGGGGGCGTCACCCGGTCTGGCCAGCGGCCGCGCACCCATTCCACCAGTTCGCCCGACGGCAGCGGCTTGCTGATGTGGTAACCCTGGGCTTCGTCGCAGCCCAGGGCGCCGAGCTGGGCCAGGATGGCCGGGTTCTCGACGCCTTCTGCGACCACGGTGAGGCGGCGGTCGTGCGCCAGGCCGATGATGAAACGCACCATCGCGGCCTTGTCGGCGTTGGTGTCCATCGTGCGCACGAACAGCATGTCGATCTTCAGCTCGTTGACCGGCAGGTCGACCAGCTGGCCCAGCGAGGTGTAGCCGGCACCGAAGTCGTCGATGGACAGCTTGTAGCCGCTGGTCTTGAGCGCGTGCAGCGTCTGCAGCGCGCGCTGCGGATCGGAAGCGATCGCGCTTTCGGTGATCTCCAGGCACAGCGCCGAAGGTGGCACGTCGTGGTGGCGCAGCCGGGCGTCGATGCGGGCCACCAGGTCGGCCTTCATCAGGTCGTGCGCCGAGAGGTTGACCGACAGGCGCAGCGCCAGGCCCTGCGCGCGGTGCTGGGCCCAGACGCGTGCAGCCTCGTCGACGACCCACAGCGTGAGCTCATGGATGAAGCCGGTTTCCTCGGCAAACGGGATGAACTGGTTCGGCGGCACCAGGCCGCGCGTGGGGTGCTGCCAGCGCACCAGGGCCTCGGCCCCGATCAGGCTGCCGTCGGCCAGCCGCAGCTTGGGCTGCAGGAACAGGCGCAGCTCGCCGTGGCGCAGCGCATGGCGCAGCTCGCCCAGCAGCGACAGCGTCTGCGCGCTGCCAGCGTCGATGGAAGGGTCGTACACCAGGCAGCCGGCCATGCGGCGCTTGGCTTCCGTCATCGCCAGCAGCGCGCGGCCCATCAGCTGGTCGGCCTGCTCGGCGTGTTCGGGGAAGCAGGCGATGCCGATGCCCGCCGAGAGGTCGACCACGCTGTCGTCCAGCTGCACCGGCCGCTCGAAACTGCGTACCAAGCTTTGCGCCACCCATTGGGCGCGGGCCGGGCTGGCACCGGGCAGCAGCAGCGCAAATTCGTCGCCCGCCAGGCGTGCCACGAAGCCGTCGATCGAGGCCGGCAGCTCGCTCAGGCGCCGCGCCACGCCGCGCAGCCGCTCGGCAGCGGTCTGCAGCAGCCGGTCGCCACGGGCCCGGCCCAGCACCTGGTTGACCTGCTCCAGCCGGTCCAGGTTCAGCATCAGCAGCGCCACCGGGCGGCCGGGCTGCAGCTCGCGCCGCAGCAGGTCTTCAAACTGGGCGCGGTTGGGCAGGCCGGTCAGCCGGTCCCAATACGCCAGCACGCGGATCTCCTCGGTGCGGGTGGCCAGGCCGGTGCGCATGCCGTCGAAGGCCTGGGCCAGCTCGCCCAGTTCGTCGTCGCGGCCGGTCTGCGGCACGGGAGTCTGGAAGTCGCCCTGGCCCAGGCGTTCGCTGGCGCGCAGCAGCTGGTGCACCGGCTGCGTCACGCGGCGCGCCGTCAGCACGCTGACCACGCCGAAGATGGAGACGGCCAGCACGGTGATCAGGGCCATCGAGGCCTGCAGCCGCCGGAAAGGCGCCACGGCCTCGTCGATCGAGCGGAACAGCACCGCATGCAGGCTGCCGCGCGCGCCGCCTGGCGCGCCGGCCGGCAGCAGGTCCACCCGCAGCCGCAGCACCGAGATGCCGTCCAGTTCGCCTTCGGACATGCCGGGCCCGTCGTCGACCATGGCCGCCACGCGGCCAACCGCGGTGGTGCCCAGGGCCAGGTGCGGCGCCTGGCCAGCGGTCTGGCTGAACAGCACCATGTCCAGGCCGGACAGCGCGTGCAGGTCTTGCGCCAGCGCGTTCTGCAGCGGAAAGCCCATCACCACCCAGCCGATCAGCAGCGGCGCCTTCATCGGCACCACGACGAATTGCATGGCCTGGCCCTGCACCAGGCGCAGCGGCGCCTGCTCGGCGCCGGCTTGCTGGCGCTCGGCCGCCAGCTCGACAAGCACCGGGCGCAGGCCAGCCTCGTCGGACGAGTTGACGGCCAGCAGGTCGCCCTTCACATCCAGCAGCGCCGAGACGCTGGCGCCAATGCGTGCGGCCTGGCTTTCCAGCGCCAAGCGCACCGTCTCCGCGTCACCGGACTGGACCGCGGCGCGAAAGCCGAAATCGGCCGCCAGCAATGTGGCGCCCTGGCGCAAGCCCTGGGCGTTCTGGTCCAGCAGCCGGTTCAGCACCCGCGCGCCGAGCTGCAGCTGGTCGCCCAGCAACGTGCGGGCGTTGTGGTCGATGCTTTCGCGAATCGTCATGAAAGCCGCCAGCTGCACCACCAGCAACAAGCCGAGGAACAGCGTGACGATGCGGCCCGCCAGGCTGTTGAAGAGATTGCGGCGTTTCACTTCGGCCCCGCATCCAGGTGCACGGCGGGCGCCAGCAGGCCGGTGCCCACGGCCAAAACCGGCCACAGCACCATTTCCATCGACCAGCCCAGCCCGCGCACCGACATGCCACCCACCCCATCGCCCAACAGCGTTCTTCGGGCCCCCACGCGCCACAGTGGGCGAGCCGGGGCATCACATCCCGATTTCGGCCGAGCTGAAGCGGAACTTGAGCGGGTCGGCAAGTCCCTAGATCTGGACGCGGGTGCCCAACTCCACGACGGCGTTGTCCGGCAACCGGAAAAACGCCACCACGCCGGTCGCATTGCGGTTCATCGCCGCGAACAGGCGGCGACGCCAGCCGCGCAGGCCCAGGCCGGGCGCGGTCACCACAGTCTCCCGGCTGAGGAAGAAGCTGGTCTCGAAGACGGGAATGCGCAGGCCCTGGGCGTCGCACAGCGCCAATGCTTTTGGCACGTCCGGCGCGTCCAGGAAGCCGAAGTTCAGCGTCACACGCCAGAAACCGGGTGCCAGTTCGGCCACGTGCACCCGCTCGCTGTCCGGCAGCGCCGGCACTTCGTGGAACACCACCGTCAGGATCACGTTGCGCTCATGCAGCACCTGGTTGTGCTTGAGGTTGTGCAGCAAGGCCTGCGGCACGGTGTCGGGGTTGGCCACCGGGTAGATCGCGGTGCGCGAGACCCGCGTGATGCCCGGGTCCTGCAGCGACTCGATGAAAGGCTGCAGCGCCAGGCCTTCGTCGCGGATGTTGTCCAGCAGCAGCGCGCGGCCGCGGGCCCAGGTGCTCATCACGACGAACAGCAGCCCGCCCAGCGCCAGCGGGAACCAGCCGCCGTCGAACAGCTTGACCGCGCAACCGGCGACCAGCGCCGCGTCCAGCAGCAGGAAAAACGCCGTGGCGCCCAGCGCCAGCCAGCGCGGCAGGCGCCAGCCGTCGCAGACCACGAAGTAGGTCAGTACAGTGGTGATCATCATCGTCAGCGTGACCGCCATGCCATAGGCACCGGCGAGCGCCGAAGAGCTGCCGAACCACAGCACCGCCGCGAAGACCGCCGCCAGCAGCGCCCAGTTGACCGCCGGCAGGTAGATCTGCCCGGCCTCGCTGGCGGAGGTGTTGCGCACCACCATGCGCGGCAGGAAGCCGAGCTGGATGGCCTGCTTGGTCATCGAGAACGCGCCGGAGATCACCGCCTGCGAGGCGATGATGGCGGCCAGCGTGGCCAGCAACACCGCAGGGGCGATCCAGGTCGCCGGAAACAGGCGGAAGAACGGGTTGTCGATGGCTTCGGGCTGGCGCATCAGCAGCGCGCCCTGGCCCAGGTAGTTCAGCGCCAGTGACGGCATCACCAGCAGCGACCAGGCGAGCTGGATCGGCTTGCGCCCGAAGTGGCCCATGTCGGCATACAGCGCCTCGGCGCCGGTCAGCGCCAGCACGATCGCGCCCAGCGCAGCCAGCACATGCCAGCCACGCCCCGCGAGAAAATGCCACGCATGGCGCGGGTCCAGTGCGGCCAGGATTTCAGGCTGCTGCGCAATCTGCTGCACGCCGGTCCAGCCCAGCACCAGGAACCAGACCACGATGATCGGCCCGAACACCCGGCCCACCTGCTGCGTGCCAAAGCGCTGCACCAGGAACAGCGCCGCCAGCACCGCCAGCGAAACCGGCAGCACATACGGCTTCAGCAGCGGCGTGGCCACCTCCAGCCCTTCCACCGCGCCCAGCACCGAGATCGCCGGCGTGATCACGCTGTCGCCATAAAACAGCGTGGCGCCGAACACGCCCAGCAAAAGCAGCCCCCGCCGCAGCGCCGGCCTTTGCGCCACCGCCCGCCCGGCCAGCGCCGTCAGCGCCAGCCCGCCGCCTTCGCCGCGGTTGTCGGCCCGCAGGATCAGCACCACGTACTTCAGCGTCACCACCAGCATCAGCGCCCACAGGATGGCCGACACCGCACCCACCAGGTTCGCCGAAGTCAGCGGCACGCCACCCGCGCCAAAGACTTCCTTGACGGTGTACAGCGGGCTGGTGCCGATGTCCCCATAGACGACACCGATGGCCGCCAGCGTGAGCCCCGCCAGCGCGCGCCCGCGCGGCTGGCCCTGGGGCAGCGCAAAGGCAGAAGTTGCGGCGGAAGAAGAACGAGGTAAAGCGGCAGCGGTCATCAGACGGCCCTGAAACAGGATGCCGCGATGGTCGTGGGCTTTACATCAGGAACACATAAGGACGCGTCAAAGCGCCCACAGCGCCGCTGCACTCACGCCGACCGCCGCCGGGTAGGCAACTTAAAAGACCGGCTACGGTGGTCCTCAAAAGGCCGAAAACTTATACAAATACTTGCACAGGCCGGTAAATCGGAAACGTGGCCGCCTCACCAAAGCAGCCCCATCACCGCCGCCCGAACCGCAGCCGCAGTGCGGTTGCCTGCACCCAGCTTGGCGCAGGCTGAGCGTGCGTGGTAGTTCACCGTCGCTTCTGCAATACCGATGATTTGCGCAATGTCGAGTGCGGTCTTGCCTTCGCATGACCATCGCAAGACGTCGAGCTCGCGCGCGCTCAAACTGCCATCGACGCTGTCCTGCAGCACGTGCCCCCAGATTCGGCACATGCCTTCATGACAGACATGCGACAGCCATTGCATGCGGTCGGCTTTCTGCTCTAGCTCCGCGCTCTCAATCGGTGGATCACTACGGCATAGCGTTAGCAGGCTAACCATGCCGCGGGCGTCTCGCCGTGGCTGCGCCCAGCCGTGGTTTAAGCCGAACGAGCGAGCGTTTTCCAGCAGTTCCGGACAAGCAGCAAAGAGTGCATCGCTCCAGCACACCGACTCGTCGCTCGTGATCGCGTGCGCAACTGTTGGGTCGCGGCGTATGTAGCCACGTTTGTTATAAAGCTGCTCCCAATCGGGCGGATAGTTACTGCACCAGGCAACTCGCGGCGCCACGATTGGTACAGGTGACTTGAGGCCAAACGAGGCGTATTGAAAGCCTAGCCGGTTTGCCTCTGCGACCACGGCAGCGAAGGTGTCAGTCGGACTAACGGCCGCGCTAACAACCCGCAGTTGCTCAAGTTGCCAACACGTCACGATCGCGCTCCCTGTTTGGCGCGCTCGGGGCCAGCGCAGGCCGGGGACTGGTCATAGCCAAACCCCCCGATGCGAATCATAGCAAGGGAGCATCGCCATGATTGACTCACAGCCGCAATGCCCATCGGGGCAACTTTACGCAATTGGTTACCGCGGTGCATTCCAAAGACGTGGCGCGCCTCGGAACAGATTCAGCGAGCGGCGAGGCAAGCCGTGATTTCAGGCATCCAAGGCAGCGTATCGATGCGTTGTCGTACAGCATCGAGCGTGCGCGAAAGGCCTAGGTCGATGCCACGCTCGTCGACCAACATCACATTCGAGCGCAGCGAATAGGGTACGACCTCAGGTGCGTCGTTACCCGCGCGCCACCGCCAATCCCAGCCGATCGACACCCGTGGCTCGCTCTCGCTTGCCCACTCGGCATAGCCTGCAAATGTGTGGAATTGTGCAGATGTCTCGCACGCACTGTGCAGGTGTATCAGCGCCACTGCGAACAGCGCCTCTTCGTGCAGGCGGACGTACGAATCGCTGAAGCTGGAGCGCAGTTCCGTTTCCATGGTTCCAAGACTGTAGACAGCAACTGCGCGACCGGTGACTAACAAATCTGTGCATTGCGGAAGGATCGAGTCGGGCTTTCAATGACTTCCATCGTCTTCGTCGTCATGGCCTTTATGGAGGTTCCGATGCACGTTGTCTGTTATCGCGACAGTGACCTGAGTTCGACGCAACGCCAGCGTATTGCACGCTACCGTCATCGAGTATTCGTGGAGATGCTAGGTTGGCCGCTACCGGCCAATCGTGAAGGCAGCGAGCAAGATGAATTCGACACTGCCCCGTCCCTTCACGTCATCGCCACCGACGACGACGCACGCATCGTGGGCTACGCAAGGCTGCGCCCGACGACTGAACCGTACCTGCTGGCTGTGCACTTCGCCAGTCTGCTTAACGGCCACTCCGCACCGTGCGACCCACACACCTGGGAGATTTCGCGCTACGCCGCGATAAACCTGGTTGACCCCGCTTCTGGCTGCCATACAGACGTCGGCAAGGCGGTGCTGAGAGCCGCAATCGTACAAGCCCGAGCACGCGGTGCAGAGCGACTTGTCTGCTGCACCTCGGTGGCCATTGAACGCGTCGCGCTGCGCTGGGGATTCCGCATGCAGCGCCTAGGCCCACCAGCACGCCATGCCGCCGACCTCATCGTTGCCGCCGGCATCGAGTTCGACGCCCGCACGCTGGAAGCACTCGCACCTAAGACCAAAGCGTTCCTCGACCCCTTTCACTCGGAAGCGGTGCCGACCGCATCGGCAGCCCAGCCCGCCGAGGAATTGGCCGTGCGCCGCTTACCGCAGCGCCAGGCCGCTGCCACCTTTCCGATTACCGCATGAGGCGCCGCTAACAAGACGCCACATGCCGTTGCTGAACTGCCTGTCAGGCAGTCTGCCGCCCGCCGAGCGGGGGGCAGTTGTGTGTCTCCACTGAACCTTCGAAAGGAAATTTGCCATGCAAACCACGACCACCGCCTTGGCCTATGTCCGCTTCTCGTCGCTCAGCAATCGCCGCGACCTGATCACGCTGTTCTCGGAGCCCTGAGCCAGAGGCGCACTGCTGCGCCGCTGGCCCGCCGCAGTCGGTGCCACGCGCCATCGTGACACCGACTGCGGCAACTCGTCTCAAATCCAAAACCCTGTCGAGGACTGCCATGTTCTGCAGCTTGATCAAACTGATATTGCACCAGCCATTGCTGGACCTGGTTGAGCGGCCACAGGCCGAATTCTTTGCAAACGCAGCCGCTCGTGCAACAACGGCCTTGCTCGACGATCTGTCATCCGCGTATCCACTTTGGATACAACGGCGCGGTACGCCAGGTTTGCGTGACATGCTGCTGCGCGAGACACGTCCAGTTGCTGTCGCCCTGGACTACACGCGCTGGGAGGCAATCCAAACTCTCACCAATCGCTGGCAAGCCCTCGATATCGATGCACGTGTCAAGCTCGCACGCGTACTACTTCAAGTCGGTGCATACGACCGCCTCGGAGCACTGTTCGACAGCGATGTTGATATGGCAACCGAACCACGGCTCGCGATGCTCAACGTCTCGGTACGTGTCGGCATGTACCGCGCAGGCTGTGCAGAGCTGCCAGTCATCAAGCCGCTGCAGGAGGCCTGCGAACGCGCCCTTGACGCCTCGCCAAGCGAGGAAATCGAGGTTGCAGCCGCGCTGCGCTCGTTCTTGCTCGCGCTGACATATGGCGGTGACGCCGATGTCGCACGGGCTCGCTACGAGCGCGCCGTCTCCATTGCCAAACGCCTTGAAATCGCAACGCCGACGTTCCGGCGTGTGCTCATGACATCGTGCCTCTGGCGAGCAACCGCGATGTGGCCGCACGCACGAGGTGATCTGGATCAAATGACAGCCGAGATGACGCGCTGCGAGGCGTTGGCAAACGCTGCCACGCCAACCGATGCGACTGAAGCTTTCCTTGCCCATGAGAACCTGTTCTCGGTACATGAAAGCCGAACAAAAGAACGGTTGGCCTGTCGAGATATCGACGGCGCTGTGCACCATGCAGCGCGCTTGGTCGCGTTATTCCCGTTCGATGCCACCGCCCACATCGAGCTTGGCGAGGTGCTGCTACGCGCCGGCCGGCCGGCCGAAGCAGCAGTGCACTACGAACTCGCTGCCGAGTATGGGCCGCCTGGAAGTGCAATTGCGTGGTTCATGGCTGGCGAAGCTCATGCTGCTTGCGCCGCTGGCGCCTCGCGCGAAGCGCGTGCGCTTACCGCGTACCTAGCCTCACAGCGGATCGACCCCCTTGCGGTTTCGGCGGTGCAACGCGCCGCTGACAGTAGCAGACGCGGCATCGTAGATGTCGAGCACGCCAGTATCGGTAACTGGTGTGCCGACTGGCTTGACGAGGCTCAGGCAATGACAGCCAACCTCGAAGGAGCTTCCGTATGAACACACGTAGCTTCATGGAACAAGCACTCGGTCCGTATGTGCGGCTTGCGCCGCCATCGCCCAATGGCCCAATACACGCCTGGCGACCTTGGCTAGCGTGGCAACGCTGCCTCACCGACAGCAGCGAGCGTCAGAGCAACCTGCAACGCGTCCTGCCACCGGGCTTTCGCGACTCGCTTGCTGCTGAGCTTTGCAGCTATGGTCAGTATGCAGTCGAGGCACCAGAGGAACTCTCACCGGAGCTACGAACTGATGCATGGCTTGCCATGCTTGAGTTGCTGCACGCCTTTGACTCGCTAGCAGCGCCAAGGCGTGCTGCGGTCGCTGGCCTGTTGCTCTCACTCGGGTTCTATGAATTACTAGCACGCATCTCGGAAATCCCATCAGAAGATGCCATTGCCGCCGATCCATGGGAAGCAAGCGTCGCACTCACGACAGCGTCCGCATGCACAGTGCTGGGCTCGATCGGTCGCCGGCCGTACACGCTTGTGCCACTCGCGACCATCGCCGAGAACGCAGCTCGCGATAGCGACGTGCGCTTCAATGCTTGCATAGACCTCATTGTTCAGCATGCAAAATATACCGGTGACGTTGAGGCAGCGACGCACTGGCGTGAGTGTGCATGGCAATCTCTGCAGACACTAACCTCCAAATATGGAGCCGAAAGTTTTCGCGCCCATCTGCTGACGAGTCGCTTTTACCGCAGCGCTTCTTATGTGCCGTTTATGCGTCGAGAGCGGGATATCGTAGTTGCCGAAATGGCGCTTTGTGAGGCGCATGCGATGGCGATGACGCCACGCAGCGAGAGCGAGGCTCTGCTCGCAAGAGAAAACTGCATGCCTATGCTGCAGAGCCGGGCGAAGGAAGCACGCTGGATTGGCGACCTTGCACTTGCAAAGGAACGGCTTGAGCGAGCACGCGACATAGATCCGATGGACTCAGCACGCTGGGTTGAGTTGGGCGAGATCCATCTAGATCTCGGTGAGCCCGAGCCGGCACTCACTTGCTACGTTACAGCCGCGCGACTTGCACCTCCCGGTGGCGCGCTGGCGTGGTTCATGGCGGGCGAAGCAGCGCGCCTCGCTGGCGACAACGAAACCGCATGCACGCACTACCTTCATGCGTTGGCAATCGATGGCCTATGCGTCGCTGCTTTGGACCAACTGAGCAGCATTGCCTCTGAACAAGAGAGCACACGACACCTGGGTGCACTTGCTGCTGCCGTGCAACACCACCAGCGTCACACTGCCGCAGCGATGGCCTGAAGCCGCTTCAATAGGAGAACGCCGTGACGATTCCTCAACAATCTGCTGCGCCGCCTTCGCACCCGTCCGCTCGTCCATTTCGCCAGCCTTGGCATATGCAGATGATGCCCTGGCGCACGTTGCCAAGCACGCTGCTGAGGAATGCTGCAGCGGTATTGGCATCACGCCTGCTCGTCTCTGCGGCTGCAATGATGGTGACACCGTTCCTCGTTGTTCATCTGACGCGCGAGCTCGGCCTAGCACCCTTCGTCGCGGTGCTGTTGGCGAGTGCAGTGGTCATTGGCGGAAGACTGTTCGCGCGGCCACTCGGTGTACTTGTGGATCGAAGGCCCGGTATAGGCCCTGCGTTCGCAAGCCTGCTCTGCTGCGCGATGGCGACAACGCTCTTACTCGGTCTAGATAGCGCGGTCGGTACATGGCTCGCGGCCACCGCCTGCATTTGCCTGAGCGTCGCGTCGACCACGTTCACCCTCGCCGTAAGGACCCACGTCGCGCGATCCTTCGACTTGCGTCACCTGCCAATGGTCTACGCGACATCGAGCGTCGCGTTCAATCTCGGCATGTTTGTCGGATCTGCGCTCGCGGGCTGGTTGCTACATCGAGAACTCGGTGCATGGGCAATCGGTTGCGCAGTCGGGGCCTATTTGCTCGGAGCTTGCGCGCTGCTCGTTTTGCGATCGCCTCGGTCCGACAGTAGTACCGGCCCATCGAAAACAAGTACCTCTGAAAAGAGTTCGTCGTCGAGGCGAAGCGAGGCGAAATCTGACACGGCATCCACATTGCCTCCGATCGTGCTTGGCCCGTTCGCATGGACCTATACCGCGATTGGCTACCTGACCAATACCGTGACGCTATTGCTCGCTGCATATTGCGCAACAGTGTTCGGCTCGGCAGCACTGGCATCAGTTTTCTACTCATCGCAGTCGCTGGCGTTGGTGGCGGTGCTACCGCTGATGGGCTGGCTGTTACGTCGACCAACGTTGGGCATCCTGGCAACACTCTACTTTGGTGGTCAATTGCTTGCAGCACTCGGATTCGTTGTCTTTGGCGCAATAGGAACAGCCGGGCCAGCAATCGGCGTGCTCTCAGTGGCTTTCTGCCTCAGCCAGGCGCTTTCTGTGCCTACCGCGGATCCACTGCTGGCCAAACTCGTCGGGAGAGGCAGTGTTGGCCAGGTTTTCGGTACCACGATGAGCGCAAACGCCCGCGGCGCTCTCGCGGCGTGCGTAGTGAATGCGGCAGCACTTCAATGGCTGCCGCACGAACGGCTTGGCCTGGCATGGGTGGTGCCGGGAGGCGTCGCACTGGTGGTCGTAGCAGTCGCAGCAGCATGCCGCCCCTGGCGTGCACAAGCAGCCAAGGAAACCAAAGCATCAACCGTCGAAGCAGACGTTCTTCAACAACCTAGCGCCGAACGGAGCAACGTTGGCAACACAATTGAAGCCGCAGCATTGCCACGCAACGCTGCTATCGCAGCAAGGTGACATGAAGATGGCCGCTCAAGACAATGACGAGGGTCGCGCCTACCGCCGCGCGATGGGGCAATTTGCCACCGGAGTCTGCCTGCTATCGACTGCGACCCCGGCCGGGCCGCGCGCCATCACCGTCAACTCCGTGACGTCAGCAAGCCTAAGGCCACCGGTGCTTTCCGTTTGCATCCGGCGTGAGAGCGCAATGACCGGGTTGATTACGACCGCTGGCGCCTTCGGTATCAGTGTGCTAGCCGCAACGCATGAAGGCATCTCGCGTCAATATGCGGGGCGCGCCGAGCGAGGCGAAGACACGCTGGCACGCTGGAAGTGGCGCGACGGCGTACCGTGCGTCGACGGCGCGCTTGCAGTGTTCGCTTCCACGGTCATCCAAATGGCTGAGATAGGCGACCATGTTGTGCTGTTCGGCACCGTCACCGCGTTCGACCTCTCTTCGACGCGTGAGGACGCACTTGTCTTTTATGCTGGCTCCTACGCCCGACTCGCAGCAATGCCAATATGACGAGGAGCAACCCGAAGTGCTAAGCCGGATCGTCTTGCTGTGCAATAGCTTGCACGAGCATCAGCGCACTTGCCTTGGCGAGCGCCAAATCGCGAGGTGACGCCGATAGGTCCTTCTCGAAGCGCACACAGAGCTCTCGGTACTTCACCATGAGCACCAAGACTTCCTCGTTCCGGAGTGCTGCCAGTTTGAGCTCCATTCGCTCAACTGTTTGCGCTAGCTCCGTCTCACTGGGTGCTTCATGATTCGTCACACGTTCAAGATTACCGCATTGACGTCCTGCACCCAATTGACGGCCGGGCCTTAGAAAGTATCGTGAGTCGGAGCTACACCGTTGACATAGAGAACCGGCCAAGGAAAGCCCTGATGTCGAATCCACGGTGCGTTCCATCGGCAGCCCTCAGTGCGCATCGCTCTTCGAGCGATGCGAGTTCTCCCGACAGAAAGGAAGCTGCGAGGCGCCAAAGTTTCATGTTCAGTGAAACGAATTCGGGAAAGTTCGATGTTCAGTGAGAAGGCAGTTCAGAGTGTCGTGAGACATGCGCTGCAAAATCTTTGAACGACCGACCCGCCGGTTTCGCCTTGGGTGCAAACCAACAGCCAAGGCGTGCCGGCGCCGCTCGCCGTGTGTTTCAACCCTCCGCCTCCGGTTCCACCAACCGATACCCCACCCCCGGCTCGGTCAGCAGCCAGCGCGGATTCGCCGGCTGGCTCTCCAGCTTGGCGCGGAGTTGGGCCATGTAGAGGCGCAGGTAGTGGGTTTGTTCGGTCTGGTCGGGGCCCCAGACGTCGCTGAGCAGCTGGCGGTGGGTGACGACTTGGCCGGCGCTGCGGACCAGGCGGGCTAGCAGCTTGAATTCGGTGGGGGTGAGGTGGCAGGCTTCGCTGCGCACCTTGACGCTGCGGGTGCCGAGGTCGATCTCCAGGCCCATCGGGCCGCCGCTGCGGTAGTGGGTCAAAGCGGCGTCGATGCGCGTGCCGCGGTGGCGCAGCGTGACGCGCATGCGCGCCAGCAGTTCGCCGACCGCAAACGGCTTGACGAGGTAGTCGTCGGCCCCGGCGTCCAGCAGGCGGATTTTCTGGCCATCGTCTTGCGCGGCAGAGATCACCAGCACCGGAAGGCTGTGCTTGCGGCGCAAGGTGCCGAGCAGTTGCTGGCCTTCGCCGTCGGGCAGGCCCAGGTCCAGCAGCACCAGGTCGAAACCGGCCGGGCGCAGCGCGTCGGCCAGGTGGGTGGTCAGCGCCTGGGCTTCGGCCAGGCTGGCGGCGGTGAAGACTTCGTAGCCTTCGATGTCCAGCGCGCTGCGCAGCGTCGCCCGCAGCTCCCTGTCGTCTTCGACCAGCAAAACGCGCAAGGTCATGCAGCCTCCTCTGCCGGCGCAGGCGCGGCTTCGCCCAGCGGCAGCCAGCATTCGAAGCTGCTGCCGCCGTGGCCGCGGGCGCGCAGGCGCAGCGTGCCGCCGTGGGCCTCGGCGATGGCACGGCAGACGGCCAGGCCGACGCCGGCGCCGCTGCGGTCACCACGCTCGGCGGCAGCCAGGTCGACCGGGCCGCGCTGAAACACGTCGAAGATGCGCTGGCGCCATTCGGGCGGCACGCCGGGGCCTCGGTCGCGCACGGCCAGCACCCAGTGGCCGGGCTGGGCGCGGGCCAGCAGTTCGACCGGGCTGTCACCGCCGTACTTCAGCGCGTTGGCGATCAGGTTGTCCAGCAGCTGGGCCAACAGCAGTGCGTCGCAGCGCAGCAGCGGCAGCCCCGGCTCGACGCGGGCGCGCAGTGCGCCCTGCGGGTGGCGCCGGCCGGCACGGCGCATCGCGGCGCCAACGATGTCTTCGGCCGATTCCCAGTCCAGCCGCAGCTGCACGCCGGGCGAACTGAGGCGGGCCAGCTGCAAGGTGTTGTCGGTCAGCTCGCCGAGCCGGCCGATCTCGTCGACCACGGTGGCGAGCAGCGTGCGGCGCTGCGCGGCGGAGAGGCGGTCGCCCTGGTCCTGCAGCGACGAGGCCGCCCCCAGCATGGTGGCCAGCGGCGTGCGGTAGTCGTGCGAGATGGCCGCCAGCAGCGCGTTGCGGGTGGCGTGTTCCTGGGCCAGCTGGCGAGCCTGCGTGGTCAAGCGCGCGGCCTGGGCGTGTTCGAGCGCGGCGCCCATCTGGTCGCACAAGGCCTGCGCATGGGCGCGCATGGCCTCGGGCAGGGCCGGGCTGTCGCCGGTGCCAACGGCCTGGGCCAGCGCATTGAGCCAGGTCTCGTCCAGCGGCAGCGAGACCGCCCCGCGCGCGCCATGCCGGCCGCGCAGCGGCAGCAGCCACTGGCGCAGCTCTTCATGCCGGCCGGTGCCTGGCCCCATCGCCCGCGACTGGCGCAGGCACAGCCACAGGCCGACACGGGTGTCCTCGTCGGGCTCGCCGAACCAGCGCACGGCCTCCGGCAGATCGGTCGCCGGCAGCTTGGGCTGTTGCAGCAGCATCAGCACCGGTGCGCCCTGGAACTCGCGCGCCAGGTGGCTGAACAGCAGGCCGGCGTGTTCGAGCGGGTCGTCCACCGCGCGCAACGCCTCGCCAAGCTCGCGCAGCTGGTGTGCATGGCGCGCTTGGCGGGCCAGCTGCGCAGCCAGCCGGCGCTGCGCGACCATCAGCCAGGTGACGATCCAGTTGACCAGCAGCATCGCGCCGAGCAGCAGCGCGTGGTGGCGCAGGTCGACCTGGAAGCTGCCGCGCGGCGGCACGAACCACCAGTTGAAGGCCAGCACCGCCAGCGCGCTGAGCGCCAGCGACACGCCCAGCGGCAGGCACAGCGCGGCCAGCGTCGCCGCCAGCACCGGCAGCATGGCCAGCCCGGCAAGGTCGACATGGCCGTCCAGCCAGGCCATCAGGCCCGCCGCCAGGCCCCAGATCAGCAAGCCCCAGGCCGGGTGCGGCCGCATCAACAGCCGCAGGCCATGCGGCTGCGCGGCGGCGGGCTGCACGGAGGCTTCAGAAGGCACGCGGGCCATGTTCATGCGGCGGACGCTAGCACGCCCGCCGCGCGCATCGCATCAGCAGCTGCCTGCTGGCGGGCCCAGCCGGGATACGCGTTGAAACACGCTGAACGTGTTTGCAGCCGGTCTGTTATGCGGCGGCGGGCTATGGATAGCTGAAAGCCTTCGTTCACGCAAGACAGGGGGGCGCCCATGATCAAGGCATTCCATCACGCAGGAGACCTGCCATGACAAGCCACATCGCCAACGCTTCGGTCGAGCTGCCCGTCACCGGCCAGGCCCTGCGCCAGGCGCTGGAAGCGCGCGACGTGTCCGCGCTGCTGGCCTGTACCCAGCAGCTGCGCGTGGCGGGCTACCGGGTCGAGCCGGGCCGCCTGGCAGCCGAACTGCTGGCCAACGGCTGCACCTGGGTCGAAGACGCCTTCGGCCATCGCGTGGCGCTGCAGGTGCACGTGCCCAAGGCCGTGGCGCAGCTGCAGCTCGACGAAGCCTGCAGCTTCCGCATTGCGGCCTGACGGTCTCCTGCATTTCCATCCGAACTCAACGCTGTCATCAGAAAAGGCAATCACATGAGCATCCTCGCCGTCAACGCGCGCAACCAGTTCCGTGGCCGGGTCAAGGAAATCATCGAGGGCCCGGTGGTCTCGGAGGTCGACGTCGAAATGCCGTCCGGCCTGGTCGTGACCTCGGTCATCACCACCCGCTCGGTGCACGAGCTGGGCCTGCGTGTGGGCCGCGACGTGGTCGCGCTGGTCAAGTCGACCGAGGTCTCGATCGCGACCCTCTGACTCACATGGGCCCCGGGCGCGCCGACCCGGCGCGGCCCGATGCCACACCTGACGGGCGGCCATGAGCCGCCCGTTTTCCATTGGCCAGGGCCGCTCGCACCGCACAAATCGAATAAGAAAGCTCGTTTTGATTCGTTCCTCGTTCGATGGGCGATTTTTAGCATCGGGCTTCAGATCCAACGACCCGAGGAACCCTCCGATGCCGTCCCGCCGTACCACGATTGCCCAGTTTGCCGCCGCCGCGCTGCTCGCCCTGACCGGCGCCGCCGCCATTGCCAAGGACGTCACGCTGCTGAACGTCTCCTACGACCCCACCCGCGAGCTCTACCAGGACTACAACAAGGCCTTCGCCGCCTACTGGAAGACCAAGACCGGCGACACCGTGACGGTCAAGCAGTCGCACGGTGGCTCCGGCAAGCAGGCGCGCTCGGTGATCGACGGCCTGGAGGCCGACGTCGTCACGCTGGCGCTGGCCTATGACATCGACGAGATCGGCGAGAAGGCCAAGCTGATTCCGCCCGACTGGCAGAAGCGCCTGACGCACAACAGCTCGCCCTACACCTCGACCATCGTGTTCCTGGTGCGCAAGGGCAACCCCAAGGGCGTGAAGGACTGGGACGACCTGGTCAAGCCCGGCCTGCAGGTCATCACCCCCAACCCCAAGACCTCCGGCGGCGCCCGCTGGAACTACCTGGCGGCCTGGGGCTACGCGCTGAAGAAGCCGGGCGGCAATGACGCCAAGGCCAAGGATTTCGTCACTGCGCTGTTCAAGAACGTGCCGGTGCTGGACTCCGGCGCGCGCGGTGCGACCACCACCTTCGTCGAACGCGGCATCGGCGACGTGCTGATCGCCTGGGAAAACGAAGCCTTCCTGGCGGTCAAGGAACTGGGCCCGGACAAGTTCGAGATCGTCGTGCCCTCGGTCAGCATCCTGGCCGAGCCACCGGTGACGATGGTCGACAAGGTGGTCGACAAACACGGCACGCGCGCCGTGGCCCAGGCCTACGTCGAGTACCTGTATTCGCCCGAAGGCCAGAAGATTGCCGGCGAAAACTACTACCGCCCGGTCGACGCTAAGGCCGCCGCGCAATTCACCAAGCTGTTCCCGGCCGTGAAGCTGTTCACCATCGACGACACCTTCGGTGGCTGGGCCAAGACCCAGAAGACGCACTTCAACGACGGTGGCGTGTTCGACAGCATCTACGTCAACAAGTGATGCACCTGCCGGGCGCAGCCGTGGCGCCCGGCCAGCGCGCTTGCGCGGTTTTCCTGCCTGGGCGCGGCTTTCCGCCGCGTTTCTCATAAGCAAGCGCGTTTTGCTTCGTTCCTCGACTTGATGCTGCTGCCTAGCATCAGTTCACGCATGAAGACATGCGAAAAGCCGCCGTAGCGCCAAGACGACACGCGGTCCCACCCCACCCCATCCAGCCCAGGACCCGCCGTGACCACCGCCTCTCTTGCCGCCCATCCCGCCAGCCGTCCGGCGCGCGGCCCCTGGCTGTCGCGCCTGCTGCTGCGCCGCCGCAGCGTGCTGCCCGGCTTCGACCTGGCGCTGGGCATGACGGTGCTGTACCTCAGCATCATCGTGCTGATCCCCCTCTCGGCCGTGTTCCTCAAGACCTTCACGCTGAGCTGGGACGGCTTCTGGGCCGCGGTCGCATCGCCGCGGGTTGTCGCTTCGTACCGCCTGACCTTCGGCGCCTCGTTCGCGGCGGCCTTGCTCAACGGCGTGTTCGGCATGCTCGTGGCCTGGGTGCTGGTGCGCTACACCTTCCCGTTCAAGCGCATCGTTGACGCGCTGGTGGACCTGCCGTTTGCCCTGCCCACCGCGGTGGCCGGCATCGCGCTGACGGCCCTGTACGCGCCGACCGGCTGGATCGGCCAGTACGTGCCGTTCAAGGTCGCCTTCACGCCGGTGGGCGTGTTCGTCGCGCTGACCTTCATCGGCCTGCCGTTTGTGGTGCGCACGGTGCAGCCCATCCTCGAAGACCTGTCCAAGGAACTCGAAGAGGCGGCGGCCACGCTGGGCGCCTCGCGGCTGCAGACCTTCACGAAGGTGATCCTGCCTTCGCTGGCACCGGCGCTGCTGACCGGCTTTGCGCTGGCCTTTGCCCGCGCCCTGGGCGAATACGGCTCGGTGATCTTCATCGCCGGCAACATGCCGATGGTCTCGGAAATCACGCCGCTGCTGATCATCACCAAGCTGGAGCAGTACGACTACGCCGGCGCCACCGCCATCGCCGTCGTGATGCTGAGCATTGCCTTCACGATGCTGCTGGTCATCAACCTGCTGCAGGCCTGGGCCCGCAAGCGCCAAGGCCGCTGAAGCCTCCCCAAATCATTGTTTTTGCCGAGGTTCGCATGACCACCGCCCAGATTCCATTGACCGACGCGGCCACGCCGCAACAGGCGCCGCCCGTCGCCCCCGTTTCGCAGCGAGGCACGCGCGCGCGTTCCGCGCTGTCGTCCACCACAGAACCCGCCTGGGTCCGCACCACGCTGATCCTGGTCGCGCTGCTTTTCCTGTCGCTGTTCCTGTTCGTGCCGCTGGTGGCCGTGTTCGTCGAAGCCTTCAAGAAGGGCTGGGAGGTCTACGTGGCCGCCATCGTCGAGCCAGACGCGCTGGCCGCCGTCAAGCTGACGCTGATCGCCGCTGGCATCTCGGTGCCGCTGAACCTGGTGTTCGGCGTTGCCGCGGCCTGGGCGATTGCCAAATTCGACTTCCGCGGCAAGGACCTGCTGCTGACGCTGATCGACCTGCCGTTTTCGGTCAGCCCGGTGATTGCCGGCCTGATCTACGTGCTGGTCTTCGGCCTGCAGGGCTGGTGGGGCGAATGGCTGCGCGACAACGACCTGAAGATCATCTTCGCGGTGCCCGGCATCGTGCTGGCCACCGTCTTCGTGACCTTCCCGTTCGTGGCCCGTGAACTCATTCCGCTGATGCAGGCGCAAGGCCAGGAGCAGGAAGAAGCCGCCCGCGTGCTGGGCGCTTCGGGCTGGCAGATCTTCTGGCGCGTCACGCTGCCCAACGTCAAGTGGGCGCTGCTGTACGGCGTGATCCTGTGCAACGCCCGGGCCATGGGCGAATTCGGCGCGGTGTCGGTGGTGTCGGGCCATGTGCGTGGCTTCACCAACACCATGCCGCTGCACATCGAGATCCTCTACAACGAGTACCAGTTCGCGGCCTCGTTCGCGGTGGCCTCGCTGCTGGCCGGCCTGGCGCTGGTCAGCCTGGTGCTGAAGTACATCGTCGAACAACGCGTGAAGCGCGAATCGTCAGCCGCATCCGGCAGCCACTGAAAACCGAGAGAAATTCATCATGTCGATTGAAGTCAAAAACCTGGTGAAGCGCTTTGGTTCGCTCGCCGTCTGCAACAACCTGAACCTGGAGATTCCCTCCGGTGAACTGGTCGCCTTGCTGGGCCCATCGGGCTCGGGCAAGACCACGCTGCTGCGTATGATTGCCGGGCTGGAACAGCCGGACTCGGGCAGCGTGCTGTTCCACGGCGCCGACGCGACCTTCTCCGACGTGCGCGAGCGCAACGTCGGCTTCGTGTTCCAGCACTACGCGCTGTTTGGCCACATGCGCATTGCCGACAACATCGCGTTCGGCCTGCGCGTGCGGTCGCGTGAAACGCGTCCGTCCGAAGCGGCGATCAAGAAAAAGGTCGCTGAATTGCTGAAGCTGGTGCAGCTGGACGCCATGGCCGACCGTTTCCCGCACCAGCTCTCCGGCGGCCAGCGCCAACGCGTGGCGCTGGCCCGCGCACTGGCGGTCGAGCCCAAGGTGCTGCTGCTGGACGAGCCCTTCGGCGCGCTGGACGCCAAGGTGCGCAAGGAACTGCGCCGCTGGCTGCGCCGCCTGCATGACGAGATGCACGTCACCAGCGTCTTCGTCACGCACGACCAGGAAGAGGCGATGGAAGTGGCCGACCGCATCGTCGTGATGAACGACGGCCGCATCGAACAGCAAGGCGCACCGGACGAGGTCTACGACAACCCGGCCACGCCGTTCGTGCTGAAGTTCCTCGGCGACGTGAACCTGTTCCACGGCCGCAATGCCGCCGGCACTGCCGAAGCCGATGTCAGCTACGTGCGCCCGCACGAGCTGGAGATCGTCGCCACGCCCGAGGCCGACACCTGGGCCGTGACGCTGGCGCAGACGCTCACCGTCGGCCCGAACACGCGCATCGAGTTCAAGCGCGACGATGACGGCAGCTACGTGGACGTGGAGCTGCCGCGCGAAGCCTGGATCAGCGCGCGCGACCGGCTGAAACTGATCAACGGCTGCCGCGTGCACCTGAAGCCGCGCCGCGTGACGCGGTTTGCAGCGCCGATCTGAGGGCTACCCTCCTCCCTGTTCCCGCTATGAAAGGGGCTGCTTCGGCAGCCCTTTTTTCATTGGTGAGCAGACGTGTCTGCCGCTGTGCAGCCGGGTCATGAGTTAAGGCGGAAAGCTTCCTTCGCGACCAGGGGCCGCCTCCCCAGAATGCACGCTCAAACCCACGTCAGCGTGGGAGTGCATACCGCGTCGTGAGCCACCCGCCTGCGATGCACAGAACGGGGACACCGCCTTGAACTTCCAGCAACTGCGTTCCGTCCGCGAAGCCGCGCGCCAGGGTTTCAACCTCACCGAAGTGGCCCAGGTGCTGCACACCTCGCAGCCCGGTGTCAGCCGCCAGATCCGCGAGCTGGAAGACGAACTGGGCCTGGCCTTGTTCGCCCGCAGCGGCAAACGCCTGGTGGGCCTCACGCCGCCGGGCGAGCGCATGCTGCCCATCGTCGAACGCATGCTGGTGCATGCCGAGAAGCTGCGCCATGTCGGCCGCGACTACGCCAGGGAAGCCTCCGGCCAGCTGACGATTGCCGCCACCCATTCGCAGGCGCGTTATGCCCTCCCGCCGGCGGTGATGTCCTTCCGCGCCCAGCATCCGCACATCGGCCTGACGCTGCACCAGGGCTCGCCGGACCAGGTCGCCAGGCAGCTGCTGCGCCGCGAGGCCGACATCGGCATTGCCACCGAAGGACTGGCCCGCCATGCAGGCCTGCTGACCCTGGCCTGCTACAGCTGGACCCACCTGGTGCTGGTGCCCAAGGGCCATCCGCTGACCGACGGCAAACCGCTGACGCTGGCCCGGCTGGCGCGCTTCCCGCTCATCACCTACGAACGCGGCTTCACCGGCCGCGCCTCGCTGGACCAGGCCTTTGCCGCAGCCGGCCTGGCGCCGCAGCTGGCGATGGAAGCGATGGACGCCGACGTGATCAAGACCTACGTCGAGCTGGGCATGGGCGTGGGCATCGTCGCGGCGATTGCGCACCAGCCCGAGCGGGACAACGAGCACATGGTGGCGCTGGATGCGCGCCACCTGTTCGCGCCCAACCTGACCCGGCTGGCGGTGCGCCGCGGCGAGCCGCTGCGCGACATCGTGTTCGAGTTCATCCGCGCCTTTGCGCCGCCGCTGACGCGTGAAGTCGTCACCGCCGAGCTGCAGAAGGAGCTGCTGCGTGAGGGCGTGAGCCGGCCCGAGCTGCAGCATCCCGAACTCGCTGGCAGCCTGGGCAATGTCGGCAACAGCGTGCCGAGCGCCAACAGCGCGCTGCTGAACGGCCCCGGCGCCGCGCGCCTGTCGGTCGCACAGAACATCTGATTGGCCGGCGGCGTCATCAGAAACCGAATAAGCAGCGGCCCTTTGATTCGTTCCATCGTCGCAGCCCGGCCCTTACGCTGAAGCCATTCGCAGGAACCCTTCTTCCTTTGTCTTCGACCTTCAACGCCTACCGCCGAGCCCGCCATGAACGCCACCGATCTGCTGCAATCGCTCACTCGCCCGGCTGCCACGCAGCCGCTGGGCGCGCCTGACCCCCACGGCCCCATCATGCCCACGCCCGTGCCGCTGGAACCCGTGAACGACGCGCTGAGCCCGGCCGACGCCCAGCTGGACCTGGACCAGATCGTCACCTCGCTGCGCACCGTGCGCCTGAGCTGGCGCGAGGCCAGCGGCCGCTCGCGCGAACCTGCCGGCCGTGAACTGCCGTCGCCCGACACCGTCGCCCACATCATGGACGACCTCTGCGGCGTGCTGTTCCCGATGCGCCTGGGCCCGCCCGAGCTGCGCCCGCAGGAAGAAGACATCTATGTGCGCCGCACGCTCGGCCAGACGCTGCAATTCCTGCAAGGCCAGGTGCGCCTGGAGCTGGCACACGACGCCCGCCTGCTGGACGAGGAACAGCGCAACCGCGGCGAGCTGCCCGAGCTGGCGCGCCAGGTCGTCAACAACCTGGCCCGTTCGCTGCCGGTGATCCGCTCGCTGCTGGACAGCGACGTCGCCGCCGCGTTCCATGGCCAACCCAGCGCCCGCAACGTCGACGAGATCCTGCTCTGCTGCCCCGGCGTGCGGGCCATGATCCACCACCGCGTGGCCCATCGCCTGCACCGCCTGGGCGCCCGCCTGCTGGCCCGCATGGTGTCCGACCTGGCGCACAGCCGCACCGGCATCGACATCCATCCCGGCGCGACCATCGGCGCCGGCTGCTTCATCGACCATGGCAACGGCGTTGTCATCGGCGAAGGCGTGCGCATCGGCCGCCAGGTGCGCATCCACCAGGCCGTCACGCTGGACGCCGGCGACAGCCCGCGCCAGCCCGGCAGCACCGCGTTGCTGGCCTACCCCACGGTGGGCGACGACGTGGTGCTGCACGCCGGCGCCACCGTGCTCGGCGGCGTGAGCATCGGCCAGGGCGCCCGCATCGGCGGCAACGTCTGGCTGACCGACGACGTGCCGGCCGGCGCGCTGGTCAGCCAGGCCACCTTGCGCCAGGGCCCGGCACGGCCTTGAGGCGAGTCCTGCAGCGAGCCCGGCGGACGCTGTGCAAGGGCAAGGGCAAGGCTTGAGCAGATAAGCAAACCCGAATTCCTTCGTGGCTTGCCAGCAAGCCATGCGCTGCAATGCCGGCAACATGACCGTGATCACCGCACCCGCGCTGGCCACCGCCCACGAGGCGGTGGCTGAAGGAACCTCCGCTCCATCATCGCCAGCTCGCGCATCGCCACCGCGCCCGGAACCGCACCGCGTGCACCACATCCGCGGCGACGCCGAAGCCTTGCAAGTCGCCAGGCAACTTGCCGCCGAGTTCGCCCCCGGCGCCGCCGAGCGGGACCATGAACGCCGCCTGCCGTGGGACGAATTGCAGCGCTGGTCCGAGAGCGGCCTGGGCGGCATGACGGTGCCGCGCCGCTTCGGCGGCGCCCAGGTCTCGTGCCTGACGCTGGCCGAAGTCTTCGTCACGCTGTGCGCCGCGGACCCGGCCCTCGGCCAGGTCCCGCAAAACCATTTCGCGCTGCTGGGCGTGCTGCGCGAAGCCGGCAGCGAGGCCCAGCAGCAACGCTTCTACGCCGAGGCCCTTGCCGGCCTGCGGCTGGGCAACGCCGGGCCGGAGCGCAAGTCCGCCGAAGCGCCCACCCTCCTGCGTGGCGGCCCCAAGCTGGCCACCCGCGAGGACGGCGGGCTGACCTTGAACGGCCAGCGCTTCTACTCGACCGGCGCCTTGTTCGCCCACCGCATCCCCACCCGCGCGCTGGACGCCAAGGGCCGTCCGGTGCAGGCCTGGGTGCCGGCCGATGCGCCCGGCGTGCAGGTGATCGACGACTGGGACGCCTTTGGCCAGCGCACCACCGCCAGCGGCAGCGTGCGGTTCGACCAGGTGCAGGTCGACCCCGAGGACGTGCTGCCGCTGTGGCGGCTGGCCGAGCGGCCCGGCCTCTACGGCCCGGTTTCGCAGCTGATCCAGGCCGCCATCGACCAGGGGATTGCGCAGGCCGCGCTGGCCGACGCATTGCTGTACGTGCGCGAACACGCCCGCCCCTGGGTCGACTCCGGCCTGGCGCGCGCCAGCGACGACCCGCATTTGATCGCCGAGGTCGGCCGGTTGCAGATCACGCTGCATGCGGCCCACGAGCTGCTGCGCGAGGCCGCCGGCACGCTGGACGAACTGGCGGCCAGCGCGCTGGATGCCGAAGGACGCTGGACACCTTTGAGCCCCGAAGCCAGCGCGCACGCCTCGGTCACCGTGGCACAGGCCAAGGTGATGACGACCCGCGCTGCGCTGGCCGCCAGCGAGCAGCTGTTCGAACTCGCCGGCTCGTCGGCCACCCGGCTCTCGCGCCACCTGGACCGCCACTGGCGCAACGCCCGCGTGCACACGCTGCATGACCCGGTGCGCTGGAAGCTGCAACTCATTGGCAACCACCATCTCAACGGCGTGCTGCCGGCGCGCCACTCGTGGAACTGAGCGCCCCGTCAGCCTCGACTTCCCCCATGTCCCTGCTGCTCACGCCCACCCCCGCCCCAGCCCGCCAGCTCAAGCCGGCCGACCCGCCCCTGCAGCGCCCGGCCCGCCTGCCGGACGACGCCGCCGCCGTGCGCGCCGCGCGCCAGCTGGCCGCGGAATTCGCGCCCGGCGCCGCCGCCCGCGACCAGTCGCGCACGCTGCCCTGGGCCGAGCTGGACGCGTTTGTCGCCAGCGGCCTGTGGGCCATCAGCGTGCCGCGCG
Source organism: Ideonella sp. (assembly GCF_041287625.1). Taxonomy (GTDB): domain Bacteria; phylum Pseudomonadota; class Gammaproteobacteria; order Burkholderiales; family Burkholderiaceae_C; genus Ideonella. The sequence goes on along the minus strand of NZ_JBGGNH010000058.1, from coordinate 104,225 downwards.
AGCACGGTGGCCTGGGCGCCAGCAGCGCCACGCTGGCCGAAGTCACCGCGCTGATCTCGGCGGCGGACGGCTCGCTGGGCCAGATCCCGCAGAACCACTTCTACGCGCTGGAAGTCCTGCGCGTGGGCGGCAGCCGTTCGCAGCAGCGCTTCTTCTACGAGCGCGTGATGGCCGGCGAACGCTTCGGCAATGCGCTGGCCGAGATCGGCCACAAGGACTTCAAGCGCCGCACGCGGCTCACGCGCGCCGGCAGCGGCTGGCGCATCGAAGGCCGCAAGTTCTATTGCACCGGCGCGCTGTATGCGCACTGGATCCCCACGCTGGTGGCCACCGAGGAAGAGGGCCGCGAAGTGCAGTACCTGGCCTTTGTGCCGCGCAACGCACCCGGCGTCACCGTCACCGACGACTGGGACGGCATGGGCCAGCGCCTGACCGGCAGCGGCAGCGTGGCGTTCGACAACGCCGAGGTCGAACCCGGCTGGGTCGTGCCCTTCCAGGCCTCGTTCGAACAACCCACCACCATCGGCCCGTTTGCGCAGATCCTGCATGCCGCGATCGACCTCGGCATTGGCCAGGGCGCCCTCGCCGCCACGCTGCCCTTCCTGCGCGAGCATGCCCGCCCGTGGATGGACAGCGGCCTGGCCCGCGCCGCCGACGACCCGCTCGCCATCCAGCAGGTCGGCGAACTGAAGGTCCAGCAGGCCGCGGCCCACGCGCTGCTGCGCCGCGCCGCCCGCTTCCTGGACGCCGCCCAGCTGCGCCCGACCGAACGCAGCGTCGCCGAAGCCTCCATCGCCGTGGCCGAAGCCCGCGCGCTGAGCACCAGCTTCTCGCTCGACGCCAGCACCCGCCTGTTCGAACTCTGCGGCACCGCTGCCACGCTGGGCAAGCTCGGCCTGGACCGCTTCTGGCGCAACGCCCGCACCCACACGCTGCACGACCCGGTCCGCTGGAAATACCACGCGGTCGGCAACTACGTGCTCAACGACAAGCTGCCGCCAAGGCACGGGGCGTTGTGAGCCCGCCGCGGCCCGGCATCAGCCCAGCGCAGTGACGCTTGCGTCATCCTTCAGCAAACCACAGGGCGGCCGATAAACCCCGAGCAACGAACTCGGAGTGCCCCATGCGGTTTCACGACATGAAGATTTCCACCCGGCTGGTGCTGGGCTTCGCGACGATGGCGATCCTGGTCGCCGTGCTGGGCGCGATTTCCATTCTCAAGGTCAACGCCATCAACGCCAAGCTGGAGCTGGCGGTGCGGGACCGCTTTCCCAAGGTGCAGCGCTTCCTGATCATCAGGGAAGCCAATGCCACGGTGGCCAGCAACATCCGCGAGCTGTTCATCGTCACCGATCCCGCCGGCGCCAAGGCGCTGTATGACGACATCAACGCAGTCAGCAAGCGCACTTCCGAGCAATTCGAAGCGCTCAAGAACATCATGACCACGCCCAAGGGCAAGGAAGGCTTCGAGAAGCTGGCCGCCGCCCGGGCTGCCTACCGCGGCCCGCGTGACAAGGTGCTGGGCCTGCTCAAGCAAGGCAACCTGGAAGAGGCCAAGACCGTGCTGCTGACCGAGGTGCGCCCGCGCCAGGTGGCCTACATGAGCGCTGTCGAAGAGATGGTGACGCTGGGCGGCAAGCTGATGGAACTGGCTGGCGAAGAGGCGGACAAGGAAGTGGCCAGTGCGCAGGCGATGATCGCCGCGCTGATCGGCCTGGCGCTGGCCGCGGCGGTGGCCGTGTGCGTCTGGACGGTGCGCAGCACCACCCGGCCCATCCATGAGGCCGTGCGCGTGGCGCGTGGCGTGGCCGACGGTGACCTGACCGCCGAGTTCGACGCCAGCGGCGAAAACGAGACCGGCCAGCTGCTGCGCGCGCTGAAGGAAATGCAGCAGCGCCTGGCCGGCATCGTGGGCCATGTGCGCCAGAACGCCGAAGGCGTGGCCACCGGCTCGGCACAGATCGCCTCCGGCAACAGCGACCTCTCGGCCCGCACCGAGCAGCAGGCCGCCGCGCTGGAAGAAACCGCGGCCTCGATGGACGAGCTCGGCGCCACCGTGCGCGCCAATGCGGACAACGCCCAGCAGGCCAACGAACTGGCGGCGACCGCCAGCGACGTGGCCGGCCGCGGCGGCGTGGCGGTGCAGCAGGTGGTGGAGACCATGCGCGGCATCAGCGAAAGCTCGAAGAAGATTGCCGACATCATCGGCACCATCGACGGCATTGCCTTCCAGACCAACATCCTGGCACTGAACGCCGCCGTCGAAGCGGCGCGCGCCGGCGAGCAGGGCCGCGGCTTTGCGGTCGTCGCCTCCGAAGTGCGCAGCCTGGCGCAGCGCTCAGCCGAGGCTGCCAAGCAGATCAAGGGCCTGATCACGCTGAGCAGCGAGCGGGTGGAGCAAGGCACCGCGCAGGTGGACCAGGCCGGCACAACCATCGACGAGGTGGTGCGCTCCATCGGCCGCGTGACCAGCATCGTCGGCGAGATCAGCGCGGCCTCGCGCGAGCAAGCCGCAGGCGTGGCCCAGGTCGGCCAGGCCGTCACCGCGATGGACCAGGCCACGCAGCAGAATGCCGCGCTGGTGGAAGAGTCCGCCGCCGGCGCCGAAAGCCTGAAGCAGCAGGCCCAGCAGCTGGTGGCCGCCGTCGCAGTGTTCAAGCTCCGGCATGGCGAGACGGTGGCACCGGTGAAGGTGCAGGCCGCTGCGCCCAAGCACACGTTTGCACCTGCGAAGGCCGCGGCCGCCAAGCCCGCAGCGGCGGCAGCGCGCGTGGCCGCCAAGGCCAGCCCCGCGCCGCGCGCTGCCAAGCCGGCAGCGGCGGCCGTGACGGCCGATGCCTCGGCCGATTGGGAAACCTTCTGACGGCAGGGCCGATACGCCATTGAACAGGCCCTGCGGGGCCTGTTCTGCGTTTGGGGGCGGGACGACACGGCGCGGTCCCTGCTCGATTTCGCAACAAGCACAAACGGAAACGTTCGTTGGCCGGCATGGCGCGCCACGCAACACTGGCCGCATGGACGCTGTCACCCTTGTTGCCGATGCCACAGAGCGCCTCGCGCGCCGCCTGGAGGCGACCGCCGTCGAACGCGACCGCAGCGGTGGGCACGCCGCTGCGGAGCGCGTGGCCATCCGCGACAGCGGCCTGCTGGGGCTGACGATTCCGCGCAGCGCCGGTGGCCTGGGCGCCGACTGGCCGACCTTCTACGGCGTGGTGCGGCGGCTGGCGCAGGCCGACAGCGCGCTGGCGCATGTGTTCGCCTTCCATCACCTGCAGATCGCCACCGTGCTGCTCTACGGCAGCGAAGCGCAGCAGCGTGAACTTCTGCCCCGCTCGCAGGCCGAAGGCTGGTTCTGGGGCAATGCGCTGAACCCGCTGGACACGCGGCTGGTGGCCACCGTGGTGACCGGCGGCTGGCAGCTGGACGGGCAGAAGAGTTATGCCTCCGGCTCGGTCGGCTCGGACCGGCTGGTGGTCTCGGCCGTGGCGCCGCGCAGCAACCTCGAGATGGAGACCCAGCACGCGCCCGCGGGCCGGCTGATCATGCACCTGGCCACCAACACGCCCGGCGTCACGGTGCGCGAGGACTGGGACAGCTTCGGCCAGCGCCAGACCGACAGCGGCACCGTGCTGTTCGAGCGCGTGTTCGTGCCGCAGCGCGACCTGCTGCAGGGCCCCGACACGCCGCCCACGCCGCGCGCCACGCTGCGCACGCTGGTCTCGCAGCTCATCATGGCCAACCTCTACCTCGGGTTGGCCCAGGCCGCCTTCGAGGCCGGCCGGCGCCACACGCTGGAAAAGTCCCGCCCGTGGCTGAACGGCAATGCCGCCAGCCTGGCCGACGAACCGCTGGTGCAGCACCGCTACGGCGAGCTGTGGCTGCAGTTGCGCCCGGCCCAGCTGGTGACCGACACGGCCGCGCTGACGCTGCAGGCCGCGCTCGACATTGGCGAGGCGCTGACCGCCGCGCAGCGTGGCGAGCTGGCCGTGGAAGTGGCCGAGGCCAAGGTGCTGGCGCACCGCGCGGCCATGGCCATCAGCACCGACGTCTTCGAGCTGGCCGGCGCCAGCGCCACCAGCCAGCGTCTGGCGCTGGACCGCTTCTGGCGCAACGCCCGCGTGCACACGTTGCACGACCCGGTGGACCTGAAGCAGCGCGACATCGGCCGGTTCAGGCTGGATGGCCGCCCGCCCGAACCCAGCCCTTACGCCTGACCGGGCGCCCACTGAAGTCCATGCCGAGGATCACCCGATGAGCCTGCTCTCGCTCGCGCCCGCCACCCCGGCCCCGTCCGAGCCGCTGATCCGGCTGGACGACGTTGCCAAGCGTTTCCTGCTGCCGGGCGGGGGCCACTTCGATGCGGTCAAGCCGCTGTCGCTGGAAGTGCAGCGTGGCGACGTGTTTGGCCTGGTCGGCAAGAGCGGCGCGGGCAAGAGCACGCTGCTGCGGCTGATCAACCTGCTGGAGCGGCCGGACCAGGGCTGCGTGTGGGTGGCCGGCCGCGAGCTGACGGCGCTGAGCAAGCCGGCGCTGCGCGACGCGCGCCAGCAGATCGGCATGATCTTCCAGCAGTTCAACCTGCTGCAGAACGCCAGCGTGTTCGACAACGTGGCCTTCCCGCTGCGCCTGCACAAGCTGCAGGGCGGCAAGGCTGCGGGCATTGCCAGGCGCGTGCACGAATGCCTGGCGCTGGTCGGCCTGTCCGACAAGCAGCACAGCTTCCCGGCCCAGCTCTCGGGCGGCCAGAAGCAGCGTGTGGCGATTGCCCGCGCGCTGGCCAGCCAGCCCTCGGTGCTGCTGTGCGACGAGCCGACCTCGGCGCTGGACGCCGAGACCACCGAATCGCTGCTGGCCACGCTGCGCGACATCAACACCCAGCTGGGCGTGACCATCGTCATCGTCACGCACGAACTGCCGGTGATCGACACGCTGTGCCGCCATGTCGCAGTGATCGAAGACGGCCAGATCGCCGAACAGTTTGCGGTGGGCGACAGCCGCACGCCGGCGCTGACCCGGCTGGGCCGCGAGCTGCAGCAGCTGCGGGCGCGCGAACAGGCCCTGGCCCGCCTGGCATGGCCGGAGGCCGCCCTTGCCTGACATGTCGCTTGAGACCCTGACTTCGCTGTTGCCACCCAACATCGCCGCACTGCTGCCTGACCTGGGCACCGCGCTGGGCCAGACCGGGCTGATGCTGGCGCTGGGCCTGGCCGCGGCCGTGCTGCTGGGCGGACCGCTGGGCATCTGGCTGTTCCTGCTCGGACCGGGGCAGACGCTGCAGCGGCCCTGGCTGCATGGCCTGGTCGGCTGGGTCGTCAACACGGTGCGCTCCTTTCCTTTCATCATCCTGCTGGTGGCGCTGGCGCCGGTGACCCGCGTCGCCGCCGGCAGCTCCATCGGGCCGGTCGCGGCCGCGGTGCCGCTGTCGTTTGCGGCCATCGCCTACTTCGCGCGGCTGGTCGAGCAGAACCTGCGCGAGGTGCCGCGCGGCGTCATCGAAGCCGCCCAGGCCATGGGCGCATCGGACCTGCAGATCGTCCTGCGCGTGCTGCTGGTCGAGGCCCGCTCGGGGCTGGTGCTGGCGCTCACGGTGCTGGCCATCAGCTTCCTGTCGTACTCGGCGGTGGCTGGTGTGGTCGGTGGCGGCGGCATCGGCGACCTGGCGATCCGCTACGGCTACTACCGTTTCCAGACCGACGTGATGGTCTTCACCGTCGCGCTGCTGGTGCTGCTGGTGCAACTGCTGCAGTTCACCGGCAACAGCGTGGCGCGCCGGCTGGACAAGCGCTGACCCGCTTGCCACCAGCGGCCGTCACGTCGCTTTTTCCGGGCCGCCGCGCCCGTGTTCGCCAAGAAGGATGTTCCGATGACCCTCGCCCGCCGTGCCTTGCTGGGTGCCACTGCCGTGCTGCTGCTGGGCAGCCTGGCCACGCTGCCTGCGCTGGCCCAGGAAGCCAGGAAGACGCTGACGATAGGCGCCACCGCCGGTCCGTATGCGGACCAGGTCAAGTGGGGCATCAAGCCGCTGCTGGAGAAGAAGGGCTACACCGTCAAGGTGGTCGAGTTCAACGACTACATCCAGCCCAACTTCGCGCTGGCCCAGGGCGCGCTGGACGCCAACGCCTTCCAGCACATCGTCTACCTGACCAAGTTCTCGACCGAGAACAAGCTGGCCCTCAGCGAGCTGCTGAAGGTGCCGACCGCCCCGATTGCGATCTACAGCCACAAGCACAAGACGCTGGACGTGAAGCCCGGCGCCGCCGTGGCCCTGCCGAACGACCCGACCAACGCCGCCCGCGCGCTGATGGTGCTGCAGGAGATCGGCTGGATCAGGCTGCGCGAGGGCGTGGACCCGATCCGCGCGTCTGAAAAAGACGTGGCGGTGAACCTCAAGCAGATCAAGCTGATCCCGCTCGAAGCGGCGCAGCTGCCGCGCTCGCTGGACGACACCGACTATTCGTTTGTCAACGGCAACTTCGCGCTCGCCTCCGGCATGAAGCTGACCGAGGCACTGGCGCTGGAAAAGACCGGCCCGACCTACCAGAACGTGGTCGCGGTGCGCACCGAGGACCTGGCCAAGCCCTGGGTCAAGGACATTGCCGAGGCCTACCGCTCGCGCAAGTTCCTGGCCGTCACCGAGCAGCGCTTCGCTGGCTTCGTGAAGACGGATTACCAGCAGGCATTGCAGACCGCGACCAAGTGAGCGCCGGCATGGCCCGCAACTTGATCCGGTTCAACGCATTCCAGATGAACGCGGCGGGGCACCAGTCGCCCGGCCTGTGGGCGCACCCGCGCGACCGCTCACACCACTACCGGGACGCCTCGCACTGGATCGAACTCGCGCAGCTGCTGGAGCGCGGGCTGTTCGACAGCGTGTTCCTGGCCGACGTGCTGGGTGTCTACGACGTCTACCGCGGCAGCCTGGATTCCTCGCTGCGCCATGCCACGCAGGTGCCGCTGAACGACCCGCTGGCCCTGGTGCCGCTGATGGCGCAGGCCACCACGCACCTGAGCTTCGGTGTGACATGCGCGCTGACCTACGAGCATCCGTACCCGTTCGCGCGCCGCATGAGCACGCTGGACCACCTGACCGGTGGCCGCGTCGGCTGGAACATCGTCACCGGCTACCTGGACAGCGCCGCGCGTAACCTCGGGCTGGACCGCCAGCTCGCGCACGACGACCGCTACGACCTGGCCGACGAGTACATGGAAGTCGTCTACAAGCTCTGGGAGCAGAGCTGGGACGACGACGCGGTGCGCCTGGACAAGGCCGGCCGCGTCTTCACCGACCCGGCCAAGGTGCATGCCATCGCCCACCACGGGACGCACTTCCAGGTGCCCGGCATTCACCTGTGCGAGCCCTCGCCGCAGCGCACCCCCGTGCTCTACCAGGCCGGCACCTCGTCGCGCGGCAAAAGCTTCGCCGCGCGGCATGCCGAGTGCGTCTTCATGAGCGGCCCGAGCCAGGCGGTCATCGCACGCCAGGTCGACAGCCTGCGCAGTGCGCTGGCCGAGGCTGGCCGGGCGCCCGAGTCGCAGCGCATCTTCACGCAGGCGCTGGTGATCACCGGCGAAAGCGAGGCCCAGGCGCAGGACAAGCTGGCCGACTACCGGCGCTACATCGACATCGACGCCTCGCTGACCCTGCTGTCCGGCTGGACCGGCGTGGACTTCAGCCGCTACCCGCTGGACGCGACCATCGAATACATGGACACCGAGGCCGGCCGCAGCGCGCTGGCCTCGTTCAGCGCGGCCGACCCGAGCCGCCGCTGGACCGTGCGCGAAGCGGCAGAGTTCGTCGGCCTGGGCGGCCGCGGGCCGGTTCTCGTCGGCAGCCCCACGCAGGTGGCGGACCAGCTCGAAGACTGGGTGGACCGCACCGGCATCGACGGCTTCAACCTGACCTACGCGCTGAGCCACGAAACCATGGAAGACGTGGTGCGCTGGGTCGTGCCCGAGCTGCAGCGGCGCGGCCGCTATCGGCAGTCCTACACCCCCGGCTCGCTCCGCCACAAGCTGTTTGGCCAGGGCGACAGGCTGCCGGCCGGGCACGCCGGCCGCCAGGTCACGCTGGGCCAACCGACCTCCTGATCCCTCAACGAAAGCAGTACCCGATGCACCGTCGTTCCGTTCTCTCGCTGGCCGGCGCCACGCTGGCAACGCCCATGCTGGTCCGTGCAGCGGACAGCCCCACGGAGTTGCGCCTGGACTACGCCACCTACTCGCCCGTCAGCCTGGTGCTGAAGAAGTTCGGCTGGCTGGACGAGGACCTGAAGCGCGACGGCATTGCCGTCAAGTGGGTTTTCAGCGCCGGCAGCAACCGCGCATTGGAATACCTCAATGCCAACAGCATCGACATCGGCTCCTCCGCCGGGCTGGCTGCGCTGCTGGCCAAGGCCAACGGCAACCCGATCCGCACGCCCTACATCTTCTCGCGCCCCGAGTGGACCGCGCTGGTCGTGCCCAAGGATTCGCCAATCAAGACCCTGGCCGACCTGGAGGGCAAGAAGGTCGCCGCGACCAAAGGCACCGACCCGTACCTGTTCCTGCTGCGCGCGCTGCAGACGGTGAAGCTGCACCGCAGCGACATCGAGCACGTCGGCCTGCAGCATGCCGACGGCCGCGCCGCGCTGGAGCAAGGCCGGGTGGACGCCTGGGCCGGGCTGGACCCGATGATGGCCGCCAGCGAGCTGGACGCCGGCTCGCGCCTGCTCTACCGCAACGTGGCCTTCAACACCTACGGTTTCCTGAACGTGCGCGAGGACTTTCTCGCCGGGCAGCCGGCGCTGGTCAAGCGCGTGATCGCCGCCTACGAGCGGGCCCGGCTGTGGACCATGGCCAACACCAGCGAGGCCGCACGCATCCTCAGCGAGGAGGCCAAGGTCTCGCTGCAGGTGGCACTGCTGCAGCTCAAGCTGCGCACCGACCTGAGCCAGCCGCAGCCGTCCACAGAGCACATCAAGGCCTTGCAGGCCGCCGCGCCCATCCTGCTGGAGGAGCAACTCGTCAAGCCCGGCACTGACCTGGTCAAGACGGTGGAGGCGCTGGTCGACACGCGCTTTGCGCAAGGCCTGATCAAGACCTGAGGCTTCCTGACATGGCCGCCGACCCGACGATGCTGGACGCTGCCGCCGCGCCGCGTGAAGACACCGCAGCGCCAGCGGTGAGCGCCCGGCCGCCGCGCCGCTGGCCGGTCGGCTGGCTGCTGCCAGCGCTGGTGCTGCTGTTGGCCGAAGCCGCGCCGCGACTGGGCTGGATCAGCGCCCACTTGCTGCCACCGCCCAGCACGGTGCTGGAAACGCTGCTGGCGATGGGCCCGCAAGGGCTGGCCGCGCACATCGCCGCGAGCACCGCGCGCGTGGCCGCAGGCTTTGCGCTGGGCGCGTCGCTCGCGGTGCTGGCCGGCGCGCTGGTCGGCCTGTCGCCGCTGGGCGCGCGGCTGCTGGACCCGAGCTGCCAGGCGCTGCGCGCCATCCCGTCGCTGGCCTGGGTGCCGCTGCTGCTGCTGTGGCTGGGCATCGACGAGGCGCCCAAGGTGGTGCTGATCGCCATTGGCGCGTTTTTTCCGGTCTACATGGGCGTGTCCTCCGGCTTTCGCGACGTGGACCGCAAGCTGGTCGAGGTGGCACGGCTGGCCCGGCTGTCGCCGCTGGGGCTGGTGGGCCGCGTGCTGCTGCCGGCCGCGATGCCGGCGCTGTTCACCGGGCTGCGCAACGGCCTGAGCCTGGCCTGGATGTTCATGGTCGCGGCCGAACTGATCGCCGCGAGCAAAGGCCTGGGCTACCTGCTGACCGACGGCCGCGAAACCAGCCGCGCCGACATCGTGCTGGCCGCCATCCTGCTGCTGGCCGTGCTGGGCCAGCTGAGCGACCGGCTGATGCAGGCGCTGGAGCGCAGGCTGCTGGCCTGGCGCGACACCTTCGAAGGCGGGGCGGGCGCATGAGCACGTCCCACCGCAGCGAGCCGCTGCTGCAGATCGACCTGCGCCGCCAGGCCTTTGGCGAGCGCTGCGTGCTGCAGGGCGTGCGCACGCAGGTGCAGGCTGGCGAGATCGTCGCCATCGTCGGCGCCAGCGGCTGCGGCAAGAGCACGCTGCTGCGCATCGTCGCCGGGCTGGAAACCGGCTTCGAAGGCCGCATCACCTTGGCGGGCCAGCCACAGCACGGTTTGAGCCGCGAGATCGGCTTCATCTTCCAGGAGCCGCGGCTGTTCCCATGGCTCACGGTGGCCGAGAACGTCGCCTTCGACATCGGCCGCCGCGGTGCCAAGAATGCTCGCGTGGCCGAGCTGCTCGCCGAGGTCGGGCTGGATGGCCTGGGCAGCGCCTTGCCCAAGCAGCTCTCCGGCGGCCAGGCCCAGCGCGTGGCGATTGCCCGCGGCCTGTTCAGCCAGCCGCGCGTGCTGCTGCTGGACGAGCCCTTCTCCGCCGTGGACGCGTTCACGCGCATGCGACTGCAGGACTTGCTGCTGGGCCTGGCGCGGCGCCATGCCAGCACCTTGCTGCTGGTCACGCACGACATCGACGAAGCGGCCTACCTGGCCGACCGCGTGTGGGTGCTGGACAGTCAACCGGGGCGATTGGCGGCGGACATTGAGGTGCCGCTTTCGAGACCCCGTGCCCGGGACGGCGCAGCGCTGGCCCAGTCCCGCGCCGAGGTGTTGCATGCGCTGCAGGCGGTGCGGGCGATCTAGCCGCAGCCCACGCCCAATGCCAAGTGGGCGGCCGACAGACGACTTCGCGTTCTGGGACAAGCGCTTGACGCAGCACCATGCGAAGGCGGATTGCCTGCCGCATCGGCGGGCGATGCATCGGGCGACGATCCTGGGGGAGCGGCCGTTCTTTTGAGCCGGCCGGCTGCTTGCTGGCTTGTGCTTCGGGATGGCACCCAAGCCTATCCAGCCAACCATTGCGCTTCCCACGCCCCCGCCATCACCAGCAACTGCGCCGCCAAGGCTTTCAACCCGGCATGCCTGGCGTATTCCGGCCGCGTCACCAGCCAATAGCGCATCGGTGCCGGCGCCAGCAGCGCATCGGCCAGGCGCAACTTCTTCGCCGCCAGCGCGCCGGCCGCAAGTGACAGCCGCGCCAAGCCAACGCCATCTGTGGCGACCAGCGCCTGCACCATTGCCGCGGCATCGTTCCACACCAGCGCGGCGTCCCTGTGCCCTTGTGGCTCAGGTGCCTGCGGCTGCCAGTCCTCCCACAGCGTGCCTTCATGCCGCACCCAGGCCGACGCCGGCCAAGCCGCAGGGTCGCGCCCATGGCGGCGCAGCGCGGCCGGCGTGGCCAGCAGCACCAGCCTGTCCTGCATCAAGGCCGTGGCCTTCAGGCCGGGCCAGCGGCCGCTGCCATAGCGCAGGCCCAGGCGGGGCCGGTCTGGCGGGAAACTGGACAGCGCGTAGTGGGTTTCCACACGCAGTTGCAAGCCGGGCAAGGCTTCACGCAAGGCCGGCAGCCGCGGCGCCAGCCACAGCGAAGCAAACGAGGCCAGCGTGGCCAGTTCCAGGCGCTCGCTGGCAGGGACGTCGGGCTGCAGCGCCTGGCGCAGCTGCAACAGCGGCTCGCCGAGCCGGCCCAACAACTCGCGGCCGGCGGGCGTGAGCGACAGCCGCGGGCCCACCCGTGCCAACAGCCGCTCGCCAAGCTGCGCTTCCAGCCCGCGCACCTGGCGGCTGATGGCGCCGTGCGTGAGGTGCATCTCCTCGGCGGCGCGCGAGAAGCTCAGGTGGCGCGCACTGGCTTCGAAAGCCTGCAGTGACTGCAAGGGCGGCATGCGATTGGGCAAGGTGGGCATGCCTGCATTGTGAGTTGATGATCGAATGATCGTGAATTCGTTTCGATGGCGCGCCGATGCAACCAGGGCCACCATCGGCAACTTCTCCACTCCCGGCGCGCAAACCCGCGACTGCCATGCAAGGCTTTGAACTGACCCGATTCGGCGGACCCGAGGTGATGCAGCTCGCCGAGCTGCCCGAGCCGGAACCTGATGCCCACAGGCCGGTGCGCGTGCGCCTGGCCTGGGCCGGCGTGAACTACGTGGACACCTACCAGCGCGAAGGCCGCTACCCGGGCGCTGCGTTGCCCTGGCGGCTGGGGCTGGAAGCCGCTGGCGTGGTCGACGCGGCGCTGCCAGGAAGTGGCTTCGACGTGGGCGACCGGGTGGCGATGGTCGCGCCGGTACAGGGCTGTTATGCCGAGGCCATCACCGTCGCGCCTTCGCTGCTGGTGCCGGTGCCGGACGCGCTGCCGCTGGAGACGGCTGCGGCGGTGCTGGAGCATGGGCTGACGGCGCAGATGATCGTCGAGACCGTGGGCCGCGTGCAGGCCGGCGAGCGGGTGCTGGTGCATGCGGCTGCCGGTGGCGTGGGCGCGCTGGCGCTGCAGTGGGCGCGGGCGCTGGGCGCCGAAGTGTGGGGCACCGTGTCCAGCGAGGAAAAGGCGGCCGCAGTGGCGGCGCTGGGTGGCATTCCGCTGCGCTACGGCCCGGGCTCGCACACGCCATGGCCCGATGCGCTGCGCCGCGCCTGCCGTTCTCTGGCGGCTGTGGGCACGATCGAGCCCGAGGTGGGCGTGGACCTGGTGCTGGACGGCGTGGCGGCCGACACGCTGGAAGGCAGCCTGCGCGTGCTGCGGCGGGGCGGCCGGCTGGTGCTGTACGGCTCGGCCAGTGGCGCAGTGCCGACGCTGTCGGTCCCGGCGCTGATGAGCCATTCGCTGACCGTCACCCGGCCGGTGTTGCCGCATTACCTGGGCGGACCGGGCGTGCTGCAGGCCAAGGCCGCGGCACTGTTCGCGCGGGTGCTGCGCGGCGAACTGCAGGTGCATGTGCACGACCGGCTGCCGCTGGCTGAAGCGGCGGCGGCGCACACGCTGCTGCAGTCGCGTGCGACGCGCGGCAAGCTGCTGCTGCGCATCTCGGGCGCGGCGTGAACGCGCGCTCACCCGAGGCCACGGTGCGTGGCTTCTTCGAACACATCCGCAGCGGCCAGCCACTGCACCGCGCCGCCGAGTTCCGCTGCCCCGCAGCTGCTGAGTGGGGGGGCTATGCCGGACGGGGCGCGCCGACCTGGATCCGGTCCGGCGGCGCGCCGGCATCGCACTTGCGGCATTCGAGCACCTGGCCGATCACCCTGTGCCGGCCTTCGACCGTCTGCGTCCACGGCCGGTTTTGCCACGGCGGGTCGTGGCGCACGTGCTGGTTGTGGCCGCAGGCCAGCTCGGCGACCCAGTGGCCTTCTTCGTCCTGGTGAAAGCCGGTGATGGGCTGCAACATGGGGGCAGCTCAGGCCGGCACGGGCGTGCGCAGTTCGGCCAGGCTGGTCTCGTACAACGCGGCGACCAGGTCGGTCTGGGTCACGATGCCGACCAGGCGGCGCTCGCCGTCGACCACCGGCACATGGTGCAGGCCGGCATCGGCCATCAGCGGCACCAGTTCGGCAATCGGCAGTTCCTGCGGCACGGTGCGCACGGGCGTGTGCATGATCTGGCCGACCACCTCGTGCTTGCTGGAATGGCTGTGCGCAGTGCGACGCAGGAAGGCGCCCAGCCGGGTGCCCACGCTGCGGTAGTCGCCCAGGTCCACGTGCTGCAGGAAGTCGCCGCGGGTGACGATGCCGATCACACGGCGCGCCCGGTCCACCACCGGCAGCGCCTGCACCTGGTGCGTGTGCATCAGCCGCCAGGCCTCGGCCAGCTCGGTGGCGTAGTCGACCGTGAGCACATCGCGCGACATCAGGTCGCGGCAGCGGGTCTCGCCGAAGCGGCGGCGGAAAGCCTGGCGCTCGGTGCGGTGGAACAGCGTGTCGAGGTCGTCCACGCTGATGTCCAGCACCTGGCCGTAGTCCTTCAGCACCGCCAGCAGGTCTTCCGGCTTGAAACCCAGGCGCGCGGTGGGCGCCAGGTCGGCCGTCGCGTGGGACGGCGCCGGCGCGAGGCGCTGCGCATGCGGGTAGCGCCGGCCCAGCATGCGGTTGTAGACCAGCGCCACCGCCAGCAGCAGCAGGCTGTTCAGCAGCACCGGCACGAACACAAAACCGAAGCCGGCGGCCTTCACGGCGGGGCCGCCGAGCACTGCCGTGAGTGCCACCGCGCCGCTGGGCGGATGCAGGCAGCGCAGCGCGAACATCGCGCCGATCGCCAGCGCGATGGCCACGCAGGCGGCTGCCACCGGGATGGCGATGAGCTTGGCGCAGCACACCCCGATCAGCGCCGCGCAGAGGTTGCCGCCAACGATGGACCAGGGTTGCGCCAGCGGGCTGGCCGGCACCGCGAACAGCAGCACGGCCGACGCACCCATCGGCGCGATCAGCCAGAAGGCCTGCGCCGAAGGGCCCAGCAGCATGGCGCTCAACACGCCGCACAGCAGGATGCCGATCAGCGCGCCGCCGCAGGAGCGAAGCCGCTCGGCGGCGCCGATGGCGGATTCGGCCGGCCACAGGCTGCGCAGCCAGGCCGGGGCGTCTTCAAAAGCTCGGTTCGGGGTGCGGCTCACGCCCGAATTACATCACCCCATGACACTTCCGGCGGCAATGCCGAATTGCCGGCCGCCGTGGCTCAAGCCGCCGCGCGTTCCACCTGGCACCGAACAGCGTATTCCGCGAGCACCGCCTGCGCGGTCTGTGCGGCATGCTGGCGCAGCTCGGGGATGGCGGTGGCTTCCCAGTGCTGGGCCTTGAGCATCGGGCCAATGTAGAACAGGTCTTCGACGGCCACGCCGCTGCTGTCCAGCGGGCGGTACTGGCCGTCGGTCAGCAGGCCCAGGCCCAGCGCGTCGGCGCTGAGCATGCCGCGTTCGCGCAGCGAGGCCAGCAGCGGGTCGGCGGCGTGGCGCAGCGCGCTGGTCGGGCCGGTGCAGTTGATGACGGCCTGCACCTCGGCGGCTTGCAGCTCGGTGCTGCCGCGGGGCTGCCATTGCAGGGCCCAGCGGCCATCGGCCAGCGGTTCGGCGTGGCGCAGCCGGCCGGCCACGCTGGCGACGCGGCCTGCGGCCATGTCGTCCTGCAAGGCCTGCCAAAGCACCGGCGCCAGGCGATGGCGGTGGGTGTCCCACCAGGGCTGCACGTGGCGCAGGAACTGGCGCCGGTCGCGCACCGTGAGGCGTTGCCAGAGCTTGGGTGTGCAGCTGCGCAGGCTGGCCATCACGTCGCGCCAGTCGCGGCCATCGGCTTCGGCCTCGGCGACCCAGCGGCGCACGGCGCGCAGCACCAGCCGCAGCTTCAGGTCCGGGCCGAGTTCGGAGATGGGCGACAGGCCAGGCCGCGGGCGGGCTTCCAGCACCCGGTGCGGCTGCGGCAGCAGGCCGCGGCGCGAGAGCATGGTGATGCGGCCACGGTGGCCCTGGTCGCGCAACTGGGTGACCATGTCGATGGCGGTCAGGCCGCTGCCCAGCAGCAACACGTCGGCATCGGCCGGCAGTTCGCACCAGCCGGGCTGGGCCCAGGGATCGGCAAACCAGCCGGGCGCGTGCCAGGCGCTGTCGCCGCTGCTGGCATCGGCCACCGGCGGGCGGGCCGGCGGCAGGTGACCGGTGGCCAGCACGACTTGCGAAGCGGAAAGCGTGCTGCCGTCAGACAGCTGGAGGCGCCAACAAGGCCCCTGGCGCACCAGGCCGGTCACGCCGGGCAAACCGCCACGCACGCGCACGCCGCGGGCCTGCGCGGCGTCGATCGCCAGCGTCAGCCCATGTTCGAGGTAGCTGCCGAGCAGACGGCGCGGCGCGAAATCAGCCGCGGCCAGTGGCTGGCCTTGCGGGTCCAGCGCGCCGCGTTCGGTCAGCCAGGCCAGGAAGCCGGCTTCGTCTGCCGGGTCCCAGCCCAGCCGGCCGGCCGGCACGTTCAGCAAATGGCTGTCGCAGCGCGTGCCGTAGGCCACGCCGCGGCCGGCGCTGTCGCCCTGCTCCAGCAAATGCAGCGTGGCGCCCGGCGGCAGGCTGCGCAGCAGGTGCAGCGCGGTGGCCACGCCGCTGAAACCCAGGCCGACGATGGCGACGCCGGCATCGCCGCTCAAGGGAAAGTTGCTGTCGCTGCTGATGCTGCTGAGGTCCATGCGCCGGGCTCCCGCGGCGGCTCGTGGCCGCCTGGATGGGTGGTGAATGCCCGCATGCTCGCGCGCCGCCGGGTCGGCGTGAACGCAGATTGCTGCATAAGCTCATACGCGAAACGGCATAAGCTTGGATTGAAATGAGCATATAGAGGCGAGCCCCCGCCAGGCTCGCCGGACGCCGCGTGGGTTGAGAGAACAATGGCGGCCATGAAACAAGCTTCCCTCCGGCCCGCGGATCTTGCGCTGGCCTTGTTGGTCATCGTCGTCTGGGGCGTCAACTTCGCGGTCATCAAGGTGGGCGTGGCGGGCGTGCCGCCGTTCCTGCTCGGCGCGATGCGCTTCGCGCTGGCGGCGTTTCCTGCGCTGCTGGTGTTCCGGCCGCCCAAGCTGCCGCTGCGGCTGTACCTGGCCTACGGGCTGACGATCTCGGTCGGCCAGTTTGCCTTCCTGTTCACCGCGATCCACCTGGGCATGCCTTCGGGGCTGGCCTCGCTCGTGCTGCAGTCGCAGGCCTTCTTCACGATGTTCTTCGCGGCCTTCTGGCTGAAGGAGCGCTGGCAGGCCAACCAGTTGGTGGGCCTGCTGCTGGCGGCCGGCGGGCTGGCGCTGATCGGCAGCGCGCATGGCGCGAGCATGCCGCTGGTGGGCTTTGGCCTGACGGTGGCGGCTGCCGTGATGTGGGCCTGCGGCAACATCGTCACGCGTTCGCTGAACCGCTACGCGCCGTTCAACCAGACGGCGTTCGTGGTCTGGGCCAGCCTGGTGCCACCGCTGCCGTTCCTGGCGCTGTCGTACCTGCTGGAAGGCCCGCAGGCCATTGGCGCCGCGCTGCGCAACTTCAGCCTGCCGTCCTTCGGTGCGGTGGCCTACCTGGCCTGGGCCGCCACGCTGTTCGGCTACGCGGTATGGACCCGGCTGATGGGCCGCTACCCGGCCAACCGCGTGGCGCCGTTTTCGATGCTGGTGCCGGTGGTGGGCCTGAGCACCGGCTGGCTGGTGTTCGGCGAAGCGCTGCAGCCCATCCACTTCGCAGGCGGTGCGCTGCTGATGCTCGGGCTGCTGGTCAATCTGTTTGGCGGGCCCTGGTTGGCAAGGCTGCGGCCGGCGAACTGAGCCCCGCAGCCTCGATACTCGCCGCTTCGCTGCATTCCCTGGGCACCCTGATGACGACGACGGCACCGCACGAGGCCTGGACCTCGTCCCTGGCTTTGAAGATCCTGGCCGGCAGCGCCGTGCTGGGGCTGCTGTACCTGGGCCGCGGCGTGCTGGTGCCGATCACGCTAGCGGCCATGCTGGGCTTTGTACTGGCGCCGCTGGTGAAGAAGATCCGCGGGCTGGGACTGGGCCAGGCGGCCGCCGCGATGCTGGCGCTGATCGTCGCCGGGCTGGCCGCTGCCGGCGTGGCAATGGCGATCCTGGTGCAGCTGGGCACGATGTCCGACAGCATGCCGCGCTACGAGGCCCATGTGCAGGCCAAGATCGCGACGCTGCGCGAGCTGACGCTGGGCCGGCTGGCCGAGGCACAAGGGCGAGCCGGCCGGCTGATCGGCAACCTGGCGCCTGCGGCCGACCCTGACCACGGGGCCGATGCGCCCCAGGCCGACGGCGGCCCGTCCGGCCTGCTGCTGCGCTTCGTCTCGTCGATCTGGGCGCCGCTGGGCACGGCCGGCGTGGTGCTGCTGGTGCTGGTCTTCGTGCTGCTGGAGCAGGACTCGCTGCGCGACCGGCTGATCCGCCTGACCGGCGGGCCGGACGTGCGCGCCGCCACCAACGCCTTCAATGACGCGGGGCAGCGCCTGTCGCGCTACTTCGCCTCGCAGTTCTCGGTGAACCTGGGCGTGGGCCTGGTGATCGGGCTGCTGCTGGCGGCCATCGGCGTGCCGCAGGCCGCCGTGTGGGCCACGCTGGCCGGCCTGCTGCGCTTCATTCCCTACGTGGGTTTTCCGGCGGCCGCCGTGTGCGCCGGTGCCTTTGCCGCTGCCGTGGTGCCGGGCTGGGAGCTGATGGGGGCCACGCTGATGGTCTACCTGGTGGTCGAGGTGGTGGTGGCGCATGTGGTCGAGCCGCAGCTGTACGGCCACACCACCGGGCTGTCGCCGTTTTCAGTGGTGGTGGCGGCGATCTTCTGGGGCGCGCTGTGGGGGCCGGTGGGGCTGCTGCTGTCCACGCCGCTGACGCTGTGCCTGGTGGTGGCCGGCCGGCATGTGCCGGCGCTGGCCTTCCTGGACATCCTGTTCGGCGACACCCCGGCGCTGACGCTGTCGCAGCGCTTCTACCAGCGCTGCATCAGCGGCGATTCGGTGGAGATCCTGGCCGACGCACGGGCCTTCCTGAAGCGCAAATCGCTCGCCGCCTATTGCGACAAGATCGTCATGCCGGCCTTCGAGCTGGCGGCGGTGGACCTGGAGCAGGGGCTGATCAGCGACGAGCAGCGGCTGATGGGCCAGCAGGTGATCGCGCGCACCTTCAGCGAGCTGGCGCACGAGCCGCGCCGCGCGCGTGGTCCCCGCGTGGCGGTGCTGGACGCGCCCAACCTCGGCATGGCGCTGCGCCAGGGCCGCCTGCAGGTCGAGGGCCAGTGGCAGGGCCGGCTGGACGTGCCGGCGGGTTCGGTCACGCTGTGCATCAGCATGGCCGGCGACCAGGCCCAGCTGACCACCGAGCTGCTGGTGCGGGTGATGCGCGCCGAGCACCTGGATGCACGCCACGTGACGATTGCCGAGCTGGCGGACCCGCCGGACGAAGCCAGGCCCGAGACCGTGGGCTCGGTGTTTGTCGTCGGCACGGCAATGGACCAGGCGGCGAGCACGGACAAGCAGTTGCTCAACGAGGTGCTGGCGGCGCTGCCGCCGGTCGAGGTGGTGCTGATGCTGCTGGCGATGCAGGGCCAGGGGCCGGTCGACCCGATCAACGCCGACCTGCCGCACCGCACCGCCTACTCGTTCGAGGAAGCGCTGGCGCTGATCCGCACCGAGCGCCGCTGAGCTGGTGCGGCGCCGCCCGGCGGCGCTCAGCGACTGTGCCGCAGCCGCGCGGCCGCGACCGTCAGCCGCTCGATCAGCGCGGCTGCGTCGACCGGCTTGGCGGCGTGGTCGTCGAAGCCTGCCACCAGCGCGGTGTCGCGGTCCTGCAGCGAGGCCAGGCCGGACAGCGCGATGGCGTAGCTGCGGGACAGGCCTTGCTGCAGCTCGCGGGCACGCACCAGGCGCAGCAGCTCGAAGCCGTCCCGGCCGGGCATCGCCAGGTCGCTGACGATCGCGTCGAAGCGCTGGCCGTCCAGCGCCTGCAGCGCCTCGGAGACCGAGCCTGCCGTCTGCACCCGCGCGCCCATCAGCTGCAGCAGTTCGCGCATGGCCGTGCGCGCCTCGGCGTCGTCGTCCACCAACAGGATGTCCAGCGGCAGGTCCTGGGCAGGCACCATCGGCTTGGGCTGCGGCGCGCGGGCCTCGGCAGGCAGGTCCAGCGCGGGGAACCGCAGGATCAGGCGCAGCCCCTTGCCCGCCCCGTCGCTCAGCGCGGTGACGCTGCCGCCATGGGCCAGCGCCAGGTGCTTGACGATGGACAGCCCCAGCCCCAGCCCGCCGTACTCGCGCGTGCGGTGCATGTTGGACTGCGAGAAGCGGTCGAACAGGCGCGGCAGCAGGTCTTCCGACACGCCAACGCCGGTGTCGCAGATCGACAACTCCAGCAAGCCGTCCAGCCGTGTCGCGACCACCTCGATGCGCCCGCCAGCCGGCGTGAACTTGATCGAGTTGCCGACCACGTTGCTGACGATCTGCTGCAGCCGCCGGCTGTCGCCATTGACCATGTGGCCGGCCTTCAGCCCGCTGCCGGTCAGCACCAGCTGCCTGGCCTGCGCGGTGGGCTGCAGGCCTTCGAGCACGGTGGCCACGCAGTCGCCCAGGTCGACCGGCCGCGTCTCGATGGCAAAGCGCCCGGAAGTGATGCGCGAGGCATCGAGCAGGTCGTCGATCAGCTGCGCCTGGACCTTGCAATGGCGCAGGATGGTCTCGACGGCGCGCACCTGCCCCTCGGGGGCGCCGTCGCGCTTGCCGGGCGAGCCCTGGGTGCGGGCCAGCACCGAGGCCCAGCCGGAAATGACGTTCAGCGGCGCGCGCAGTTCGTGCGAGACCAGGGCCAGGAAATCGTCCTTGGCGGCATTCGCATGCTCGGCCTCGCCGCGCGCCAGCTGGGCTTGCGAGACGGCCTGCTTCAGGTCGTTGACATCCTGGAAGGCGATCACCGCGCCGTCGATGCGATCGTCCGCGGTGCGGTAGGCGCGCACGTTGACCAGCCACCAGTGCCCTGCGGCGTCCTGGTACTCATGCTTCACCGACGCGAGGCCGCGCACCGCGGTGTTGACCATCTCCTCGATGTCGCTGACCGCAAAGCGGTTGTTCAGTGACGGCATGGCCTGCCCCACGCCGTCGGCAGGCAGGCCGAACAGCGTGGCGGCCTGCGGCGTGAAATGCCGCAGCCGCAGGTGCCGGTCCAGCAGCACGACGGCCAGCGGAATGCCTTCGACCAGGTTGCTCAGGTCGTCGTTGGCGACCGCCAGCTGGTCATTGCGGTCCTTCATTTCCTCGTTCAGCGAATGCAGCTCCTGGTTCGCGCATTCGAGCTCCTGCTTGGCGCTCTGCAGCTCTTCGTTGGCGCTCTGCATTTCCTCGTTGGCACTGAGCATCTCCTCGTTGGAGGTGCGCAGTTCCTCGTTGGCCGACTCGAACTCCAGCACCATGGTCTTGAGCTGCGCATGGACCGACTCCAGCTCGGCCGACAAGGTCAGCACCGTGCGCTCCAGGTCGCTTTCACGGGTGAAGTGGCCATCGGTCCGGCTGGGGCCGACGGTGGCTGTCTCGTCAGGCTGCAACTGCAGGGTGACGAGGAAGTGCCGTGCCTCGGTCCCCACCGCCAGCGGCAAGGCCTCCAGCGCATAGCTGCGTTCGCCCACCGGCACCCGCTCGCGCCGCACCGGCGCGGCCGACTGCTTGGCCTCCAGCAAGGCGGTGCGCACCGGCACGTTCAGCTCGGCGCGCAGCAGGCGCGACAGCGCCAGCGTCGCCTCGCCTGTGGCCGGCGCGACGAACTCGGCCACGTCGCCGCGGAACTGCACCACGTCGCCGGCCTCGTTGACGACAAAGCCCGGCGGCAGATAACGCGCCAGCGCGCACCGGTTGACGGCCTGCTCCAGCTGCTCGGTGTGGGTCTTGGCGCGCAGGCCGGGGTCGGGCCGCGGCTCGGCCCAGGGCAGCAAGGCCTCCACCGGCCAGGCCCGGCGCGGGCGCTTGCTGGCCAGCTTGCGGTACAGGTGCGGCGCACCGGCATGCTCGAAGCCCTGGTCGACCGAGGCCGCCTCGGCCCGGCCCAGCAGCACGCAGCCGTCTGGCCGTGCGGCGTAGTGCAGCACGCTCATCACATGCTCCTGGGCCTCCTTGCGCAGGTAGATCAGCATGTTGCGGCAGCTGATCAGGTCCATGCCGAGAAAGGGGGCGTGCGTCATCACGTTGTGGCGCGCGAACACGCACATCGCGCGGATGTCCTTGCGGATCGCGAAGCCCCCGGCGGTCTGCGCCATGGCCTTGGTGCGGTAGCTCTCGGGCAGGCCCTCGACGGCGGCTGCGGCATACAGCCCGGCGCGCGCAGTCTCGATGGCGCGTTCATTGATGTCGGTGCCGAAGATCTGCACCTTGGTGCCCAGGCCGCTGGCGTCCAGCGCGTCGCGCAGCAGCATCGCGATGGTGTAGGCCTCTTCGCCGGTCGAACAGGCCGGCACCCAGATGCGGATCGGGTCATGCCGCAGCTCGATCAGCTTGGGGATCACCGTCAGGCGCAGCACGTTGACGAACTCGGCGTCGCGGAAGAATGCGGTCACGCCGATCAGGATGTCGTCCTGCAGCGCAGCCGCCTCGCCCGGGTCGGTGCGCAGGTGCTGCAGGTAGCCGGCCACGTCGCGGTCCTTCTGCAGCAGCACGCGGCGCAGGAAGCGTCGCTTCAGGTTGGTGTCCTTCACATAGCCGAGGTTGGTGCCGGTGCGCTCCTGCACGATGGCCAGCGCGGCGCTCAGCGCGGCGCCATGGTCCTCGCCCGGCACCGGCGGTGCATTGCCGAAGCGCTGCACCAGGCGGGCGGCGATCTCTTCGACCGGCAGCACCTCGTCGACCAGCCCGGTGTTGATCGCCGCGGTGGGCATACCGTCGTAGTCGGCCGAGCCGGGGGCCTGCACCAGCACAAAACCGCCGGTCGACTTCAGGTCGATGACCCCGGCCTCGCCGTCGCTGCCGGTGCCCGACAGGATCACGGCAGCGGCCTCGATGTCCGGGTCCTGCGCCAGCGAGGCCAGGCTGATGTCGATCGGGCGGTGCACGCCGGGCGGCCGCTGGCCGAGGCGGAAGTGGCCGTCCAGCGCGGTGACGCTGGCGCCCTCGGGCAGCACGTAGACCGTGTCGTGCTCGATCTTGCGCATATGCGTGAGCCGCTCGACCGGCAGCGAGGTGCGCCGCCGCAGGATCTCGTCGAGCTCGCTCTTCTGCGACTGGTCCAGGTGGCTGACGACCAGCAACGCAAAACCGGGTTTGTCCGGCAGACCGGACAGCACGGTGCCAAATGCATCGATGCTGCCCGCCGAACCGCCCAGAACGGCCACCTTCACCAGTTCCTTCTGATCTTGCAGGTCCACGGCGTCGCCTCGTTATTGACGAACGAGTCTACCGCCATGGATTGCCCCGACACGAGCGAGGGAAGGACCGAACCGGTCCCGCATGTGGCTGACCGGGCGCGGCTTGCGCAGCAGCGGACCCCGGCATCGTTTCAGGTGGCGCTGTCAAGCCTCCAGCTTGATCTGCGTGCTGGTCGCGGTCACGTAGCCCACCGCGGCGCCGAAGCGGTCGTCATAGTTGGCGCGCACCAGCGGATCCAGCGTCGGCTTCACGATGTCGTGCAGCGGCGTCTCCCAGTCGCCCGGGTGCTGGAAGTTGCTCATCACGTAGGTCCAGCCGTTGATCTCGTCGACGGCCTGCAGCCCCGTGGACTCCGCCCCCGACGGGCAGCTCAGCACGCGGCTGAGCTGCTTGCTGTCGACGTTGTAGGCCCACAGGAAGTTGTTGACGTGCATGCCGCTGTCTTCGCCGATGAACAGCGTGCGCATGGCTTCGGAGAACTTCAGGTTGTCCGGGTTGCCGATCTTGTCGGCATTGGCCAGGTTGCCCAGCGCGTCGGCCGTGGCCAGGTCCTCGCCCAGCAGGATGAACTGCGAGCTGGCCGGCACCCATTCGCTGTTGATGGCGTTGCCATCGCTGTCCTTCAGGCCTGCCGCCAGCGTGTGCTCCAGCACGCCGCCGGAATTGATGGCGGCCGGGAAGACCACGTTGTGCGCGGCGACGAAGCCGGTCTTGCCGCTGACCATCGAGTCCTTGATGGCCGAGATTGCCGAGTAGGCCTTTTTGTCCTTCACGTTGACCGTCGTGCCTTCCATCTTGGTGAAAGCCATGCTGCCGCCCTTCAGCGCGGCGTAGCGGTGCGTTTCCAGGAAAGCCGCGGCCTTCTCCTGGCCAGGCTTCACGCGCACCCACAGCGTCTTCTTGTTCAGCACGATCTGGGTGTAGCTGCCGTCGGCCGGGTCGGTGGTGACCGAGTCCATGATGTCGGTGGCGACGATGCCGCCGTCCACTAGCGCCTTCACTTCCGCGCTGGTCGTGGCGCCCAGTTTGATCCAGCTGATGCTGCCGCTGGCGGTGGCGTTGAGCTCGCTGGTGTACTTGGCCACGTAGAGCGTGCCGGCCGAGAGGTCCTTCTCCTTGTCGGCCACGAACATGAACAGCGCGCCGTTGGTCGCGTCGTCGCCCATCAGCGCGGTGCGGTTGTCGGGCATGACCTGGATCAGCTCGTGCGAGATGCGGCCCAGGCCGTAGTGCTTCTGGATCGTGCCGGTGCCATCGGCATTCACCGTCACTTCAGGCAGGTGGCCGTAGTCGTACGGGTTGGCGGTGGTGGTGTCGCCGAAGACGTTCTGGCTGTAGCCGTGCAGCACCGAGAGGGACTGGCCCAGGGCGCCCTGGTCGAAGGCGTCCGGTTCGTACTCTTCGGAGGACAGGTGCGTGCCCCACGGCGACAGGCTGGCGCCGCAGGTGATCCACAGGCCCTTGACGCCCGAGGTGTCCACGTTGTGGTACTTCACCAGGCTGAGCTTGCCGGTGTCCTTGTCCTGGTCCAGCGTCAGCACGGCGATGGGCGACGGCAGCAGGCCGTACATCGAGGCCTGCGCCTGGTTGCGCGTGGCGTATTCGAACTGCACGACAGCAAACACGGTGTTGCCCTTGACGCCGGCCACGCTGGCGCCACTGACCGTCAGCAGCGAGGTGCCGTCCGGGCAGTCGGAGAAGAACTGGCGCTCGGCGCCCGGCACCGAGCCGTCGACGATGGGCTGGTTGTCGATGTCGTAGTAGCCACCCGCCACCACCGTGCCGCCGGCGCCGTTGGGCACCGCAGTGCCGGTGATGAAAAACGGCTGGTAGCCCAGCGTGAAGCTCTGGGTGCTCTGGTCGTCGAAGCTGGCCACCAGCGTCGAGCCGACGGTGGTGGTGGCCATCGCGGCGGCGGTGGCCAGCGAAGGCGCAGCCATCGAGCTGAAGCTCACGCCGGTCAGCGTGGCCGCCGGGCTGTCGCCGTCGTTGCTGTCGTCGCAGGCGCTGAGCAGGCCGGCCGAAGCCAGTGCGCTGCCGAGCGGCAGCAGCGGCACACCGGCAAGCATCTTGACCAGGCTGCGGCGGGAGGGCTGGAAGGTGGAAGAAGTCATGGGTTCTGGCGATGGCTGGAGGAACAAACGCCTGGGCCGAAAGGCCCATGGCTCATCGCGTCAATGTAGGAAGCGAGCATGTCAGTTTCATGACCCTGTCGAGCGCCTGTCACATTGACGGCGGACCTAAAAAGCAGACCTCAGCGTGACGCGCAGCGTGCGCGGCTCGGCCGGGTGCACGATGCGGCCTTCGGTGGCCGCCTGGTTCGGCAGCTGGTACGCATAGAGGTACTGGATGTCGTTAACCTTGCGGTCGAACAGGTTGAAGACGTCCAGCGTCAGCGCCGAGTCGCGGCCGGTGAAGCGCTTCAGGTCGTGGCTGAGGCGCAGGTTGAAGGTTGAGGCCGGGTCGGAACGCTGGCTGTTGTCTTCCACCAGTGCGCCACTGCCCAGGTAGCGCCACTGCAGGCTGGCCGACCACGGCCCGAGGTCCTGCAGCGTGGCGGCCACCGAGGCGACCTTGTCGACCGCGTTCGGGATGTGGTCGCCGTTGTCGAAGCGGGCATGCGTGAACGCAAAGTCGGCGTCCAGCAGGAAGTGCTTGCCGGGGGTCCAGCGGTTGTTGAACTCGATGCCGTGGCGGCGGCTGCCGTCGCTGGCCTCGGTGGCGCCCGCGTCACCCACGTAGACCAGTTCCGAGCCGAAGCGCAGCTGCCACAGCGCCAGCGAGCTTTGCAGCCCCGGCAGCAGCTCGGTGCGCAGGCCCAGCTCCATGCCGCGCGAGGCCACCAGGCCCGGCACCTTGTCCACCGGCTCGCCGGTCTTCGGGTCCAGCTGTGCGGTGGTGCCGCGGGCGTCGTTGCTGTGGAAGCCTCGGCCGGCGTTGAAGAAGAACTCGGTCTTGTCCCAGGGGCCCGCAATCAGCGACAGCTTGGGCGACCACTGCGTGGCGTCGGCCTTGCCGCCATTGGCGGGCGTGAGGCGGCTGTCCACGTCGAAGTGCGCCTGGTCCAGCCGCAGGCCGACGATGCTGCGCAGCCACGAGGTGAGCGCGATGCTGCTCTGGCCGTAGAGGCCGGCCATGGTTTCGCGCACGTCGTCCTCGCGCGTGGTGCCGACGAGCTGCCGCGCCTCGGTGTCGAACAGGCCGACGTGGATGTCGTCGTAGCGGAGCTGCGCCCCCACTTCGCTGCGCGCCTCCAGGCTGCCCAGCATGTGGTTCCAGGCCTGCGAGGCCTGGGCGCCGAAGACGCTGCGCGCGTCCTGCTGCGAAAACTGGTCGCCGGTGTCCGGCCGTTCCAGCGCATAGGTGAAGTTGGAGAACAGCTTGAGCCGGTAGCGCATCGCGTAGGCCGAGACATGGGTCTCGCTGTCGCCGCCCACGCGGTGCCATTCGCCGGCCAGGCTGTAGCGCGAGGTGCTGCCGCCGTCGGTCGGGTCCAGCGAGTCCCAGCGCGAAAACGGCTTGCCGTTGTACTGCCCGGCGGCGATCAGGTCTTCGGGCACCTGGTCGGTCGAGGTCCAGCTTGCGTCGTAGCCCATCAGGCTGACGCTGGCGCCTTGTGCGCGCGTGCCTTGCGAGAGCTTCAGCACCGCGTTCTTGCGCTTCAGCTCCTCGGGCACCGTCCACGGGCCGTCGTTGGCCATCCATTCGACGGCGGCAAAAAGACGGGTGTCATCGCTGGTGTCCTCGCTCAGCGGTGTGCTGACGGCACCCACTGCGCGGCGGTAACCGTTCTGGCCAGCGGTGAGCTGCACGAAGGGCGCGTCCAGCCGGGTCTTGTAGGCCATGTCGGCCGCGCCGGCCGACGCGAAGTCGCCATGCGTGGCGAAGTACGGGCCCTTGCGGTAGTCGATGTGGTCCACCAGCTCGGGGATCAGGAAGTTCAGGTCCGAGTAGCCCTGGCCGTGGCCGTGCGTGGGCATGTTGACCGGCATGCCGTCGACGCTGGTCGCGAAGTCGGTGCCGTGGTCCAGGTTGAAGCCGCGCAGGAAGTACTGGTTGGCCTTGCCGTCGCCCGAGTGCTGCGTGACGATCAGCCCCGGCACGAACTCCAGCACTTCGCCGGGCCGCAGCGCCGGCCGGCTCTTCAGCAGCTCGGCGCGGATCACGCCTTGCGACGCGGCGTCGCTGCTGCCCACCGCGTTGTCGTAGTGGCGGCCGGTGACCTGCACGGTTTGCGGCGCGTCGGCCATAGGCGCTTCATCGGCGCGCGCGTTGGCCGCAGCCAGGAACAACAAGGCGGCCAGGCAGACCGGCGTGCGGTTCGGCAAGGCGCGAGAAAAGACGGGGCAAGGCATGCCCACGAGGTACAGGGAAGACAACATTGGTTTTGCCAACAGGCGGTATCGGGGAAGAGAAAAGCGAACGCCTGGCCGCCACGCGGCGCAGCGGGTGGCAGGCATGCAGGCGCATCGCCCCGGGCTGCGCGCGGCAGCACCAGGACGGCGGTGGCGGGAACACGGGCCCCTGGGCGGGGCCCCCGGCGCTCACGCGCGGGGCGGGCGCTCCAGCGGCAGCGAAGCCGCGCTGGCCCATGAGGCCGCGACGGCGGTCGGCCAGGCCAGGCTTCGGGCCGGTGGTGCCGGCACGGCATGAACGCCCACCGGCAGGAACGGCAGCATTGCGCTGCCGACGGCGGCCAGGTCGACCATCACCGAAGCATCGCTGGCGCCCAGCAGTTCCACGCTGGCGTCGCCGGCTGCGTGGTGGTGGTGCTCGAACAAGCCGTGGTGGTGCGGCGCGGCCTCGTCGTGCAGACTGGCCTGCAGCTGCGCGCTGGCCAGCAATGCGGCAGCCTTGTCGCCAATCAGGCTGCGAAGGCCTTGCTGCAGCCAGTCGCCCCGGTCTTCATGCGAAGGGGGCACCGGGGACTGGGCCTGCACGTGCCGGTGCGCCGGGCCGACCACGCCGAGCAGCACGCCCGAAGTGCCGTACAACGGCACCGCGGCGAGCAGCAGCAACACCAGCCACCGGTGCAGGCACCGGCGCAAGGCTTGCAAAAGCGGGGGGAAGACCAAACGCATGGGGCGATGCTGCCGTCGTTTCGTGAAACGGTGACGACAGTGATACGCGGCCCCGCGCGTTGTGGATGCAGGCGGGCTATTCGAAGACGCCGCTGCGGAAACCGGTTTCGCCGGCCACGCGCACTTTCAGCGTGAACTTCAGCGGGAAGACCTGTTCAAGCGGCTGGCCCAGCGCCGCGGCCAGCTCGCGGCGCGGCTTGATCGGGCGCAGGTGCTCCGGGCCAGGCAGGAACAGATGCCTGCCATCCAGGAACACGGCGCCCGGGCCGTATTCGAACTCGATGGTGCTGCTGACCTCGACCAAGCCGTCCAACTGTTGGCCGGAGGCGGTCTCGAAGCGGGCGGCGGCCGAGGTGCCGTCCAGCAGCTCGCCGAGCTCGCTGCCCGCCACCGGCCGGACCCAGGTCTCATCCTGGTCCTCGTGGCCGGGCAGGCCTTCTTCGTCGTAGGCGTATTCCCAGATCGGGAAGGCGGCCATGTCTTCGGCCGACAGGTCGTCAGCCAGTTTGCGGGTGTTCAGCGTGATGGGCATGGGCGCGGCGATGCGGCCGGCGGAAAGCGGCCGCCGGTCGGCATCATGCACCCGCGTGGCCCGCGCGTTGCGCCGCGGGGCTGTCCGTTCGCTGTCAGATCGCGAAGCGCGGACCGCTTGACCACGAAGACACCGGCACCGGCTCGATCTTCGGCAGCTCGGGCTGCTGCAGCACGCGGCGCAGCACCCGGTCTTCCATTGCGGCAAAGCCCGCGGCACCGCGCGAGCGTGGGCGGGCCAGCAGCACCGATTGGTCCAGCGCGATGTGCTGTTGCTCGATCAATACCACGCGGTCGGCCAGCGCCACCGCCTCGCTCACATCGTGCGTGACCAGCAGCGCGGTGAAGCCCTGCTCCTTCCACAGCCGTTCGATCAGTTGCTGCATGTCGATGCGCGTCAGCGCGTCCAGCGCGCCCAGCGGTTCGTCCAGCAGCAACAGGCGCGGCCGGTGCACCAGCGCGCGGGCCAGCGCCACACGTTGTTTCTGGCCGCCGGACAGCACCGCCGGCCAGTCGTTGGCCCGGTCGGCCAGGCCCACGTCGCGCAGCGCCTTCAGCGCGCGCTCCTTCGGGTTCGGTCCGCCGACGCCCAGCGCCACGTTGTCCAGCACGCGCTTCCACGGCAGCAGGCGCGCGTCCTGGAACATGATGCGCACGTCGCCCCGGCCACCGATCTGCTGGCGCACCTGGCCGTCCAGCTGCACGCTGCCGCGGTCGGCATGCTCGAGCGCGGCGACGTGGCGCAGCAAGGTGCTCTTGCCGCAGCCGCTGCGGCCGACGATGGCGACGAACTGGCCCGGCGCGATGTCCAGGTTCACGTCGCGCAGCACGGCGCGGCCGGCGTATTGCTTGGTCAGGCCGCGCACCTGCACGGCCAGGCCATGCGAGGCCGGACTGGCCGCCGGCACGGCGGCGGGCGAGCCCGCGCGGTGCGGCGCCGGCTCCAGCTCGCCGGGCACGGTCACATGGGCTTCGGCGCCCAGCCAGTCGCGGGTCTGGCCGCCGTCGCGCTCGAAGTAGGACATCGCGTCTGCTCCTGGAAGTTGCTTGGGTTCGGCCGGGATGCTCATGTGGACTGGTAACCCGGGTGCCAGCGCAGGCACAGCCGCTCCAGGCCGCGGGCGACCTCGTCGGCCAGCTTGCCCAGCAGGGCGTACAGCAGGATGCCGACCAGCACCACGTCGGTCTGCAGGAACTCGCGCGCGTTCATCGTCATGTAGCCGATGCCGGCCTGAGCCGAGATGGTTTCGGCGACGATCAGCAGCACCCACATCAGCCCCAGCGAGAAGCGCAGGCCCACGAGGATGGACGGCAGCGCGCCCGGCAGGATCACCTCCCGGTACAGCGACCAGCCCGACAGGCCGTAACTGCGCGCCATCTCGATCAGGCCCTTGTCCACATTGCGGATGCCGTGGAAGGTGTTCAGGTACAGCGGGAAAAACACGCCCACCGCGACCAGGAACAGCTTGGCGCTTTCGTCGATGCCGAACCACAGGATGACCAGCGGGATCAGCGCCAGCGCCGGGATGTTGCGCAGCATCTGGAAGCTGGTGTCCAGCAGTGTTTCGGCCAGCCGGAAGCTGCCGGTGGCCAGGCCCAGCAGCAGGCCCAGCCCGCCGCCGATGGCCAGGCCGGCCATCGCCCGGCCACTGCTGACCGCCACGTGATGCCACAGCTCGCCCGAGCGCGCGAGTTGCCAGAAGGCGCTGGCCACCGCGTCCGGTGCCGGCAGCACGCGGCTGGACAGGCTGCCGCTGCGCGACGCCAGCTCCCAGGCGACCAGCAGCAGCAGCGGCACCAGCCACGGTAGCGCCTGACGCGAGATGCGGCGCCAGGCCTGCGACCTGGCCTTGACGGGGATGCCGACGGACGCCGGCACCGACGAAGAGGGAACAGCTTGCGTGGTCATGGCGACAGCACCCGGCCCGGCTTCAGCTCGCGGCGCGCGCGAGCACCGAGGGCTCGCTGGCGGCAGCGGTCTTCCCGGCGCTGTTCTCCGCACTGTTGGCACTTGGCACATGGTTGTTGGCGACGATCTCGCCGAACGGACCGGTCAGCGAGGGCTGGCCCAGGCGCTCGCGCACCGAGAGTGGCAGCAGCGGGAACACCAGCTCGGCGAAGCGGTAGGCCTCTTCCAGGTGCGGGTAGCCGGACATGATGAAGTAGTCCAGCCCCAGCGCCGCGTACTCCTTGATGCGGTCCGCCACCTGCTGCGGGTTGCCCACGAGCGCGGTGCCGGCACCACCGCGCACCAGGCCCACGCCGGCCCACAGGTTGGGCGACACCTCCAGGCCTTCGCGGATGTTCTCCGGGTTGTACTTGCCGGCATGCAGCGCAGCCATGCGGCGCTGGCCTTCGGAATCCATCTTCGCGAAGGTGGACTGGGCGCGGGCGACGACCTCCGGGTCCAGGTACGAGACCAGGTCCGCCGCGGCGGCCCAGGCCGCCTCTTCGGTCTCGCGCACGATCACGTGCAGGCGGATGCCGTAGCTCAGCGTGCGGCCCAGCTCGGCCGCGCGGCGGCGCACGCCTTCGACCTTTTCGGCAACGGCCGCGGGCGGCTCGCCCCAGGTCAGGTAGGTGTCCATCTGCTGGGCCACCAGCTCGTGCGCCTCGGCCGACGAACCACCGAAGAACAGCGGCGGGTACGGGCGCTGCACCGGCGGGTAGAGCAGCCGCGCGCCCTTGACCTGCAGGTGCTTGCCGTCGAAGTCATGCGACTCGCCGGTGTGGCTCTTGCGCATGATGTCGCGCCAGAGTTGCATGAACTCCGAGGCCTGCGCATAGCGCTCGCCGTGCGGCAGGAACTGGCCGTCGCCTTCGAGTTCGGCCTGGTCGCCGCCGGTGACCAGGTTGATCAGCAGCCGGCCGCCGGAGAGGCGGTCGAAGGTGGCCGCGATGCGGGCGTACTGGCTCGGTGTGATCAGCCCCGGGCGAAGCGCGACCAGGAACTTCAGGCGCTGGGTGAAGCCCATCACGCTGGAGGCCACGGTCCACGGGTCTTCGCAGGAGCGGCCGGTGGGGATCAGCACGCCTTCGTAGCCCATGGTGTCGGCGGCAATCGCGACCTGCTTGAAGTAGTTCAGGTCGGCCACGCGCGCGCCGTGCGAGGTGCCGAGGTAACGGCTGTCGCCGTGGGTCGGGATGAACCAGAGCATCTTCATGATGGCGGCTTCCTTGTTCGGTAAAAAGGGGTCAGCGCTCGGTGGCGACGCGGGTCGTGCCGGCAGCGCCAGGCAATGCGTCCACGATGCGGATCGGCTTGGGGATCAGCTTCAGGCTGTAGAAGCTGTCGGCAATCAGTTGCTGCTCGGCGGCGATGGCCGGGGTCACCGGCTGCACGTTGAACTGGTAGCGGTGCAGGCTGAGCTTGACCACTTCCACGTCCAGCCCCTGCAGTGGCGCGATCAGCACCGCGGCCTCGTCCAGGTGGGTTTTCAGCCAACGGCCCTGGGCCTGCGTGTCCTCGAACAGGGTGGCAATCACCTTGGGGTACTTCTGTGCGTAGCCGCGTTCGGCCAGGTAGAAGTTGTAGTCGCTCACCAGGCCCTTGCCGTCGGCCAGGATGCGGGCATTGCTCTGCTTTTCGACGGCGGCCAGGAACGGATCCCAGATCACCCAGGCATCCACCGCGCCACGCTCGAAGGCGGCACGTGCGTCGGCCGGCGGCAGGAAGACGGGCTGGATGTCGGTGTATTTCAGGCCGGCTTTTTCGAGTGCCTTGACCAGCAGGTAATGCACGTTCGAGCCCTTGTTCAGGGCGACCTTCTTGCCCTTCAGCTCGGCCACGCTCCTGATCGGCGAGTCCTTCGGCACCACCAGCGCCTCGGCTTCCGGTGCTGCCGGATCGTTGCCGATGTAGACGAAGTTGGCACCGGCGGCCTGCGCGAAGATGGGCGGCGCTTCGCCGACAAAGCCGACGTCGATCGCGCCGACGTTCAGGCCTTCGAGCAGCTGCGGCCCGGCCGGGAACTCGACCCATTGCACCGCGACACCCAGCGGCTGCAGGCGTTTTTCCAGCGTGCCCTGGGCCTTTTGCAGCGTGAGCAGGCTGGCAGATTTCTGGAAGCCGATGCGCAGCGCAGACGGCGAGGCCGGCGCGGCGGCAAAGGCGCCAGCCGCGCCCAGGCCGATCGAAAGGGCCAGCAGTTGGCGGCGGGTGCGGGACAGCAGGGACAACATGAGGGCTTCTTTCAATGCTGCGGAACGGCGGCCAGCGCTGCCAGGGTGGCAGGCTGCACACGAAGCGGCGGCTGCAGCGGCGCCAGCGCGCGGCCCAGCCGGTCCAGCACCGCTTCGGAAGGAATGTGCCGCTGCAGCGCGTGGTCGCGCTCGAACTGGGTGTCCTCGGCGTAGACGACATCCAGCACATGGCGCGCGCCCAGTGCCGACAGCACCGGCTTCAACGCATAGTCCAGCGCCAGCAGGTGGCCGATGCTGCCGCCGGTGCCCAGCGCCAGCACGGTCTTGCCGCGCAGCCCGTCCTGCGGCAGCAGGTCCAGGAAAGCCTTCAACGCGCCGCTGTAGGCGGCCTTGTAGATGGGCGTGGCGACCAGCACCACGTCGGCCGCGGCGACCTGCGCCAGCGCCTGGGCGATCAGCGGGTCACGTGCGTCGGCGGCCAGCAGCGGCACGGCCGGCAGCAGGCGGACTTCGATCTCGACTGCGCCCGGCCCCTGGGGGCGGGCCAGCGCGGCCAGCGCGGCGCGCAGCAGCGCGGTGGAGCGGGACGGGCTGGTGGGGCTGCCCGCAATGCCGACGATGTTCATGAACCTGCCTTCGACCCAGCACCCCCACAGGAGGCGAACCACACGCGACATGCGCGAAACATGCTTACCGCGGGGGAGACCCTGCAGCCAGCGTGTTCACGATAACGAGCGCCCTCCGCCAGACGAAGGAAGGTTTTCGGCTTTGGTTATCGGCTTTGGTTATCGGCTCGGCGAAGGCCTGGGTTCAGCCTGTCAGACCACCACGCGTTCCCACACCGGCTGGCCTGTGGACTCGGGCTGCACCTCGGGTGCGGTGCCCAGCGGGCCGAAGTGGGCAGGCAGTTCGGCGCGGTCTTCCAGCAGCGCGAGGAAGTCGGGGCGCAGCGGCACGCGGGCGGCCTCCAGCGCCAGCTTGCGGGCGTTCAGCAGCGGCGGGTTGCCGACGATGGACGCAGCGCGGAAGGTGATGTTGACCAGCGTGCGGCGCTGCGCGGTCACGTTGATGCCCTGGCTGTGGATGGCCATCGGGTCCAGGAAGACCAGCGAGCCGCGCGGCGCGAGGATCTGCACCGCGCTCGGGAAGTAGGCCTGGTCATAGACCAGGTAGTTGATGCCTTCCTCGCGCACGCCCGCCTCGGTGTGCTTGAAGTAGTAGCCGGGTTCGCGCAGGCGGTGGCTGCCGGGCACGACAAAGGTCGCGCCGTTCTCGGCCGTCAGGTCGGTCAACAGGATGAAGGCATGCAGGTAGCTGGGCAGGATGGGCCCGTCCTTCCACAAGGTGTCGCGGTGGTAGCTGAGCCGGCCGCCCAGGCCGCGGGCCTGGCTGCGCGGGTCCGGCATGTTGGTCTGCAGCAGGCAGTCGCGGATCACCGCGCCGCCCAGGTAGGTTTGCGCCATGGCCTGCACCCGCTGCGACATGGCCAGCGCCTGCAGCTCCTCCGAGACGCAGTAGGCGCAGCGCGTGGTCAGCAGCGGCCAACCGTGGGTGAAGTTCACCTTGCCTGCGGTCTTGGCGTAGTGCTCGACTTCGGCCTCGAAGGCGGTCAGCGGCGGCAGCAGCGCGGCCAGCTGGTCTTCGCTGACAAAACCGGGCAGCACGACAAAGCCGGCGGTCTGCAGGCAGAACAGGTCACGTTCGAATTGGGCGATGGTCATGGCGTCATGGGGGTCATGGGACGGGTCCGTTCAATGAAGCCAGGCCTGCAGGCGCTCGGCGCAATCGGCCGGGGCCGGCATGGCGGCAATCTCCTGCTGCAGGCGGCGCGCCGCCTCGCGGTGGCCGGGCTGGTGCAGCAAGGCGGCGACCGCCGGGCCGACGGCCTGCGCGGTGGCGGCTTCTTCGCTCAGGTGCAGGCCGGCGCCGACCCGCTCGCAGTGCACCGCATTGCGGTACTGCGAGGCACCGCCGCGCGGCACGATCAGCAGCGGCAGGCCATGCGCCAGCGCGGCAATGGTGGAGCCGGCGCCGCCGTGGCAGATCACCGCGTCGCAATGCGGCAGCAGCTGGCGGTGGGGGATGAAGGCGCTGGCGTGCACATTGGCGTAGCGGCTGAAGTCCAGCGACTGCAGCGCCGCGCCCGTTGTCAGCACCACGCGCACCGGCTCGCGCTGCAGGCCGTCCAGCAGGCGCAGCAGCAGTGCGGGCGCCTGGTTGTAGGCGTCCACCGTGCCCAGCGTGAGGTGCACCACCGGCTCGCCGGGCTGCAACAAGGCCTCGGGCAGGGCATCCGCCGCGCTGCCCGGCGGGGCGTCCACCAGCTCGGGCCGCAGGGCCCAGGCGCCAGGAAAGGCAGCGGCCGCTTCGGTCTGCAGCGTCGGCGGGCAGGTGTCGATGAACCGCTGGTACAGGCCGGCGTAAGGCGGCGGCTGCAGGCCCTGCGCCTGCCACTGGGCATCCATGCGCTGGGTGACGTTCTGCAGCACCTGCAGCGGCCGCATCGCGACCGGCCAGCCGACGGTGGCGCAGCGTGCGCCGACCAGTGCCGCCACCAGCGGCCCGGCGAATTCGCCTTCCTCGTGCAGCACCAGCGCCGGCCGCCAGTCGCGCAGCTGCGGCAGCAGCATGGCCAGCAGGCGCTCGGGGTAGAGGCGGGTGAACATGGTGGCGGCGCGCTCGGACGCCGGCATGGCGGCTGTCCCGTTCTCTGCCAGCTGGGCGTCCAGCAAGGCGTTCAGCTCATCGGTCTCGGCGCCGGCCTCCAGGCATTCGAAGCCCATGCGCCGCACATGCTGCGCGAAGCGCGGCGGCGCGGCGAAGCGCACCGCGTGGCCGGCCTGCTGCAGCGCGCCAGCCAGCGGTGCCAGCACCTCGAAGCGGCCACGGCCGGGAATGCACAGCAGCAACACGCGCATGGGGCGTTCTCCGGTTCAGGCGGCCAGCGCCTCGGTTTGCAGCAGGATCTCGCGGGCCCGGGCCACGCTGTCGAAGATGTCGGCCAGGTCGAAGTTGATGTCGCGCTCGATGATGATGGCGCGTGGCTGGGCGCGTTCGCAGACGTGGCGCAGCAGCTCCCAGACCGGCTCGACGATGCGGTGGCCGTGGCTGTCGATCATCAGCTCGTCGCGCACGAAGCCGCCGGCCAGGTGCAGCTCCACCACGCGGCCGAGGTCCAGCCCGGCCAGGTATTCATAGGGGTCGAAGCGGTGGTTCTGGGCATTGATGTGCAGGTTGTTGACGTCCAGCAGCAGCCCGCAGTCGGCCTGCTGCAGGATGCCGTTGACGAAGCTCAGCTCGTCCATCTCCTCGTCGCCATGCTCGAAGTAGTAGGTGATGTTCTCGACCAGGAACGGCGTGGCGCTGGCCTGCTGGATCTGGCGGATCTTGGCGGCGATGCGCTGCTGGTTGGCCACGCTGCGGCGCACCGGCATCAGGTGCCCAACGTCCAGCTCGCCCACGCGCGAAAACGCGATGTGGTCGCTGAACCAGAGCGGCTGCCAGCGCTGGACCGCCTGCAGCGTCGCGGCCAGGTGGTCCGGGTCCAGCGGCGCGGCGGTGCCCAGCGAGGTGCTGACGCCGTGCAGCACCAGCGGCTTGTCGCGCATCAGCCGGCGCAGCGGCTCGCCGACCTGCTCGTCCTGCAGGATGTTGTCGGAGATGACCTCCAGCAGGTCCAGCTCGTCGAGGCGGTCGATGATCTCGGCCTCGATCTCGTGGCGGTGGTTCAGTCCGACGCCGAGGCAGTGGGGATTGCAGTCACGCTTGGGCATGCCGGGTCCTGTTCAGGAGGGGAAACGGAAGGGCCGGACAACACCAGGGGCGCGATCACGCCGGCCTCGGCGAGCTTGTCCAGCGTGGCGGCCAGCGCCTGCGGGGTGGACAGCGCATAGCCCTGGCTGCGCAGGTGGTCCGGCAGGTCGGCCAGCGAGCGCCGGCCATCGCAGGCCGACAGCAGCAGCAAGGTGCGCGCGGTGATGCGCAGCACCCGCACCTGGGTGTCCTGCCAGGTTTCGTAGAACAGCAGCAACTCGTCCTGCGCGGGCACCGCCACCGCCTGGTCGCGCCAGGCGGCCAGCGCCGGCTCGCGCATGTCGGCAGGCTGCTGCACGGCAGCGCGCAGCGTGCGGACCAGTGGCGAGATGGCGCGCTTGAAATGCAGGGTCTCGCTGTTGGCGACCAGGGCCGGACCCAGGTAAGGCGGGGACACCGGCGCTGCCTTGCCGCGGCGCGCCGCGCGGTCGCTGACGCGCAACAAGGCCTCTTCGTAGCGCATCACGTCCAGCACCGGGTCACCCTCTGCCAGCGCCGGGCCGGGCTCGGCCACGCAGGCGGCGCAGAAGGCCCGGCAGGCTTCGGCGACGGCGGGCGTGGCGGTGTCGACCTGCGCGTCCTTGTAGCGGCGCCACAGCTGGCGGGCCTGCTCGGGCGACAGCAGCGCAGCGCTCAGCGGCAGCGCGCGCAGCACCTGGTCCATCAGCCGCTGGTCCAGGATGCTGGCGAGGATCTTCAGGCGCCGGCTGTTGCGCTGCACCGTGGGTGCCAGCAGCGCCAGCGCCTTGGCCGGCAGCTCGCCGAAGGTGATGGCCGCGCCCTCGCTGACGCAGCGCGCCAGCAGCCCGCTGTTGCAGACCAGTTGGGCCACGGCCTGCTGCAGCAGGTATTCGGCCTGCTCGTCGCTGGGCTCGGTGCGCGCGCTGTCGGCCACGGTGGCGGTGGCGGCGTGGGCGGCCAGCAGGCGCTGGTGCAGCTGCATGAAGCGGCTGCGATCCTCCGGGCCCAGCGAGGCGGCCAGCCGGTCACCGCAGGCCAGCGCGGTGGCCAGGTCGGCGCGCACCAGCTGCTTGTAGGCCTCCAGCCGGATGCGCGCATCGCCCAGCTCGAAGATGCGCGCCAGCAGCCCGGCCGGCGCCGGCCGGGCCAGCGCCTTCAGCAGCACCAGCACCGTCTGCAGGTTGCGCCGCGAGGGCCGGGCCGGGTCGCGGTAGAAGTCCAGCGGGTTGACTTCGTCGTCGAACCACAGCGTGTCGTTGGCGCGCTGCGCCCTGTCCTCGGAATCGTTGAAGACATGCAGCGTGACGCTGGGTGCCGTGGTGTCGGGATTGCCCAGCGCGTGGATGCAGGGCGGCACCAGGAAGCCGGTCTGGCCGCGGGCGGCCACGAAGCGCTGGGTCGGGTTCAGCGTTTCGCTGGCGGCGTCGCGCTGGTAGAGCGCCACGTCGAGCCGGTTGTGCATCACGCCGCTGACGCTCCAGGTGTTGTGCTGGTGCGGCGCATTGGTGAAGCCCGGGTCCCACAGGAACAAGGCCATGCGCCAGCAGCGCCCGTGCTCGATGTGCAGCGGCTCGTAGGGCGCGCCTTCGAGCAGGCAGCGGGCGGCCTTGTCGGTGGTGGCTTCGGCGCATTCGAGCACGAAGCGTTCGTCCAGCATCGCGCTGCCGACGATGGGCCGCACCGCGTGCACCACGTCGGCCGGCGACAGGTGCTGGTCAACCGCATCGTTGATGCCTTGGATCAGGGTGGTCAGTGCCATGCACGGCTCCCGCTGCACGCGAAGCACTCGCCGGTGCAGCGTCATCAAGGAAC
Organism: Ideonella sp.; assembly: GCF_041287625.1. Taxonomy (GTDB): domain Bacteria; phylum Pseudomonadota; class Gammaproteobacteria; order Burkholderiales; family Burkholderiaceae_C; genus Ideonella. The sequence continues at coordinate 66,168 of NZ_JBGGNH010000058.1, read as the reverse complement.
TCGCCGAGCGAACCGCAAGCTCGGACCTCGAAACAGGGGCACCCCGACCCGGCACGCTGTTGACATGCCGCACCAAGGTGCCTGGACGGGGCTCAGGCGAAACCGCCCGGGCCGCGTCCGTCAACAGCTCACGAGCAGCTCAGGCAACCGACGGCCTGGGCAGCCACGGCGTCGACGCTCTGGGTGTCGACGATTTCGAACGCGTCGACTTCTTGCAGCAGCGCGACGTCAGCGGCCGAGATCACGGTGGTTTCGATGCTCATAGTTTCTCTCCTTGAGTGTTAAGAAAAAACCCAGCATGGACAGGCCTGGGTGGCGGGTTTTTACATGCCATCGCCCTGTTTCCGACATCCCCTGACATGGGGGGTTATTCAAAACAATGGCGATCGGCTGCAAACCAAACCCGCGTAACGCCAGGAAACCAACCTGAATTCATTTGTATCTGCAGTTTCATTACCGCACAGCCAGGCACGCCACTTACATCCACGCACACTCCTCAGCTTGGCCTAATGCTCGCCTAACGCAGCGTTTCCGCAGCTGCGCTACTGGCGTGTGTGCGGTGGCGCGGCGCACGCATCAGCGCGCATATACCAGGGCTGAAAGATATTCGAAAGTGCTGCTTTCAAGGCGTTACAGCCCCACCCTGTCGGGATATCGGCTATTTCCATTCCGAGAATATCCAACCCCCTTCAACGTGGGATATCGAGCCGGATTCGCGCGGTGTGCAATCAGCGCGCAGGAGATCCCGAAAAAGGTTTCCCAAAACCCCCACAAACCAGGGCGAGAAAAATGAACCACATCGACTGGACCGCGCTGCTGGCGCAGCCGCAGATCAATCTGGCGGACTGCCTGGTGCAACGCCATGTGCGCGAAGGCCGCGGTGTGCGGCCGGCGCTGCTGTTCCACGACACCCGGCTCAGCTACGACGCGCTGCAGCAGGCCATGGCCCGCAGCGCCCACCTGCTGCAGCGCCGCGGCGTGTTGCCTGGCGACCGGGTGCTGCTGGTGGTGCCGGACAGCCCGGCCTTCGTCAGCAGCTTCTACGCCATCCTGGCGCTGGGCGCGGTGGCCGTGCTGGCCAACCCGCTGCTGCCGCCGGCCGACCTGGTCTACATGGCCCAGCATGCCGGGGCCCGTTTCGCGGTGATGCACCAGGGCATTGGCGCCAAGGCGCAGGCCGTCGGCGAAGCGGGCGTGCAGGTGCTGCAGTGCGGCGACGGTGCCGGCGAGCGCGGCGAACTGGAACGCGCCGCCGCTGGCGAGCCCAGCGTCTTCCCGATTGCCGAGACCGCGGCCGACGCGCTGGCCTACGTGCTGTTCAGCTCCGGCACCACCGGCAAGCCCAAGGCGATTCCGCGCCGCCACCGGGACATCCTGCACTGCACGCGGGCCTTTGGCGACGACATCCTGGCGATGGACGAAAACGACCTGGTCGTCGCCGTGCCCAAGCTGACCTTCGGCTATGCGCTGGGCGGCTCGCTGCTGTTTGCCGGCGTGGCCGGCGCGGCGGCGGTGGTCTTCCCGCTGCGCTCGACCGCGGCCATGGTCGCCGAGCAGATCGAGCGCCACCGGCCTTCGGTCTTCCTGGCCACGCCGCGCATCCTGGCCGAGCTGCTGAAGAGCCCGGGCGCCGAGGCGCTGCTGGACACGGTGCGCATCGCCACCTCGGCCGGCGAACCGCTGCCGCCTTCGGTGCTGCAGGCCTGGCGCGCGCGGCTGGCCGCGCCGCTGATCGATGGCTTCGGCTCGACCGAGGTCGGCCACATCTTCCTGTCGAACTCGGTCGACGACATCCGCGAGGACAGCTGCGGGCGCTGCCTGTCCGAGTTCCGCGTCAAGCTGATCGGCGACGACGGCCAGTCCGTCAACGAAGGCGCCTCGGGCCGCATGTGCATTGCCGGCCCCAGCGTGGCCAGCGGCTACCTGAACGACCCGGAGCGCTCGGCCGCCAGCTTCGACGGCGAATGGCACATCAGCAGCGACCTGTTCACCTGCCGCGACGGCGCCTACACCTACGTCGGCCGGGCCGACGACATGGTCAAGAAAGGCTGCGGCGAATGGGTCTCGCCCTACGAGGTGGAAGACGCGCTGATGAAGCTGGACGCGGTGCTGGAGGTCGCGGTGGTCGGCAGCCGCACGCCGGCCGGCGTGATCGGGCTGAAGGCGTTTGTCGTCACCACGCCGGACACACCGGTCTCCGAAGCGCTGGTCGCCACGTTGATCGAGCACACCCGCCAGCGCTGGCCCGACTTCCCGCACAAGCACCTGGACGAGGTCGAGTTCATTGCCGAGCTGCCACGCAACGTGGCCGGCAAGGTGCAGCGCCAGCAGCTGCGCCAGCAGTCGCTGACCGAGTTCTCGTATGACTGCTGAGGCCTGCCCGCTGGGCAGGGGCGGCGCAGCGCAGGCCGGGCCCCATGCCGGCCTGCGCTATGCCGGCTACCTGCGGCTGGACCAGGTGCTGGGCGCGCAGGCGCCGCTGAGCGCGGACACCGCGCAGCCCATCCACGACGAGCACTTCTTCATCGTGCTGCACCAGGCCCACGAGCTGTGGTTCCGCCAGTGGCTGGTCGAGGCCGGCGCGGTGCTGCAGGCCGATGCGCAAGCGCCCGGCTTTTTTGCCGAGGCACTGCCCAAGCTGCACCGCATGGTCGAGATCCAGGCGCTGCTGAACCAGCAGCTGGGCCTGCTGGCCACGCTGGACCCGCTGCAGTTCCTGGCCATGCGCCCGCTGCTGGGCAGCGCCTCGGGCAGCCAGAGCCTGCAGTTCGTGCTGATGGAAGCGACGCTGGGCACGCTGGACGAAACCCGCGCGCCACAGGTCTGCACGATGATGACGCCGGCCGAAAACGCGCAGGTGCTGGCCACCTGCCGCCAACCCACGCTGCACGACCAGTTGGCACGCGGCCTGGCCGCCGAATGGCAGCGCCAGCAGGCCACGCCGGCCGCCAAGGCCTGCCAGGCGCAATGGGCCCAGGCACTGACGGAACGCGAGGCCGCCCAGGGCTGGCCGGCACTGGCGCTGCCGGCGGCCTTTGCCCGGCTGCCCCGCGCGGCTGCGCTGGCGGCGCTGCTGGCGCGCCCGCGCAGCCAGCCACGCGAGCGGCTGGTCGACGATGCGCTGGACCGCCTGTGCCAGCTCGAACAGCAGCTGCACCGCTGGCGCCTGCTGCATGCCGAGCAGGTGCGTGAGCTGCTGGACGAGCTGCCCGGCACCGGCGGCAGCAGCGGCCACCGCTACCTCAGCGCCAATGCCGCCGCGCAGCCGCATTCGGCGCTGCGCACGCTGCGCCAATGGGCCGCCCGGCCAGGCATCCAGGTGCCTGCATGACGTTGCAGCCCGCCCTGGCCCACGACGCCTTCTGCCGCCCGCTGGCCGCAGACGGCCAGCCGCTGAGCTACCTCTGCGGCCATTCGCTGGGCCTGGCGCCACGCGCCGCGGCGGAGCGCGTGGCGCACGAGATGCACCGCTGGACCACGCTGGGCGTGCGCGGCCATTTCGAAGGTGCGGAGCGTGGCGACACGCCCTGGGCCCGGGCCAGCGAGCCGCTGCGCGCGCCGCTGGCACGGCTGGTCGGCGCCTCGGTCGACGAGGTGGTGGCGATGAACAGCCTCAGCGTCAACCTGCACCTGCTGCTGCTGAGCTTCTTCCGGCCGCAAGGCGCGCGCTCGCGCGTGCTGCTGGGCCGCAACGCCTTTCCTTCGGACCGGCTGGCACTTGAATCGCAGTGCCGGCTGCACGGGCTGGATCCCGCGGTCTGCCTGGTCGAGGCGCAGGCCGCCGAAGGCGTGTCGATGACGGACGCGGTGCTGCGCGAACTGCACCGCCACGGCGAGCGCGTGGCGCTGGTCTGGCTGGACGCGGTGGACTACACCACCGGCGAGGTGGTGGACATGGCCCGCGTGGCCCGCGCCGCGCAGGCGGCGGGCGCCCGCGTGGGTTTCGACCTGGCGCATGCCATCGGCAACCTGCCGCTTGCGCTCAGCGAAGATGGCGTGGACTTTGCCGTCTGGTGTGGCTACAAGTACCTCAATGGCGGGCCGGGCGGGCTGGGCGGCGCCTATGTGCACCGCCGTTTCCATGGCGACGCGCAGCTGCAGCGCCTCGAAGGCTGGTGGGGCCAGGCCGCCAGCTCGCGTTTTGCCTGGGGCCAGCAGCCGCGCGAGCGGGAGGCCGGCGCTGGCGCCTGGCAGCTGAGCAACCCGCCGGTGCTGGCGGCGGCGGCGCTGGCCGCGTCGCTCGAACTGTTCGACCATTTCCCGGCCAGCACCTGGCGCGCGCGCAGCCTGGCACTGACCGCGCTGGCACGCGACAGCATCGAGGCGCTGGACCGGCCGCCGCTGCGCATCCTGACCCCGGCCGAACCGGCGCGCCGGGGTTCGCAGCTGTCGCTGGACCTGCCGGGCCAGGCGGTGGCGATGGAACACGCGCTGCTGCGCCACGGCGTGGTCTGCGACGCGCGTGGCGCCGACATCCTGCGGGTCTCGTTCTGCCCGCTCTACAACGACGCCGACGACGTGCGCGCGCTGGCCCAAGCCCTGGAGCAACTGCTGTGAAACGCGTCTGCATTGCCGGCGCCGGCCTGGCCGGCCTTTACCTCGCGGTGGCGCTGGCCCGCCGCGGCATCGCGGTCGAACTGCACGAGCGGCGCGAGGCTTCCGAACTGGGCCTGACGGAAGACGCCAAACGCCGCTCGATCGCGCTGGCGCTGTCGCACCGCGGCCTGCATGCGTTGCGCAGCCTGGGGCTGGAAGCCCGGGCCAGCGAGATCGGCAGGCGCATGCTCGGCCGGGTCATCCACCAGGCCTCCGGCGAACTCGCCTTCTCGGCCTACGACCCGACGGGCCAGGGCCGCATCCTGGCGGTGCAGCGGGCCGAGCTGTACGAGCTGCTGGCCGAGGCGGCGCGCCGCGAGCCGCTGGTCACGCTGCGCTTCGGCCAGGGCTTGCGGGACTGGGCGCATGGCGAAGACGGCCAGGTGCAGGTGCGTTTCGACAAGCTGGCGCAGCCCGCCACCTTCGACGCGCTGCTGGGTGCCGACGGTGCCGACTCGCGCACCCGCGCGACGCTGGAACGCCAGCGCGGCGTGGCCTTCCAGCGGGTCGATTTCGAGCAGGCCTACAAGGAGGTGCGGCTGCGCGTGGCGCCGCGCCCGGCCGGGCAGGACGGCCTGCACATCTGGCCCCGCGACGAGGTGATGCTGATCGGCCTGCCCGGCCGCCAGACCGGCGAGCTGGACGGCACGCTGTTCCTGCCGCGCGCCGCCGAGGCCGCTTGGTTCGGCCTGGACGCGGCAGCGCTGCAGCAGCGTTTTGCCGCGCTGTTCCCGGACCTGCAGTTGCCGCCAGGCGAAGCCGAGGCGCTGCGCAGCCGCCCGCTGGGCCGCATCAGCACCATCGAAGGCGGGCCGTGGTGCGACGGGCCGGTGCTGCTGGTGGGCGACGCCGCGCACGCGGTCACGCCGTTCCTCGGCCAGGGCATGAACTGCGCGCTGGAAGACTGCGAGCTGCTGCTGGACTGCCTGGACCAGGCCAGCGGCTTTGCACCGGCCTTCCTGGCCTTCTACCAGCAGCGCCGCGAGGACGCGCAGGCGCTGGGCCAGATGTCCACCCGCAACCTGCAGGAAATGATGGTCGAGACGCGCACCCCCGCCTATGCTCGCCAGAAGCAGTTGGAGGCTTGGCTGGCCACGCGCTTTCCCGGCGTGTTCCTGCCCAGCTATTCCGCGATCACCTTTGGTCGCATGCCTTACGCCAAGGTCTTGCGCATGAAGACACTCCAGGAAGCGCTGCTCGCGCGCTTGCAGACCACCAGCGGCGAGCCGCCCGCCGCGGCCCAGGCCGAGCGCGAGGTGGCCGCCTACCAGGCCGCGTTTTCTTCGCTGATGGCGGAGCCGGCATGCTGAACACCCACGCCCCCACGGCCCCGCTGCTGCAGGTGAACCAGCTCGGCAAGCAGCTGGGCGCCCGCGTGATCTTCCGCAGCCTGAGCTTTGCCTGGGCCCGGCCAGAGCTGGTGTGCGTGCGGGCGCCCAACGGCGCCGGCAAGACCACGCTGCTGACCATGCTGGCGGGTGCCGCGCTGCCCGATGCCGGCCGGGTGCTGCTGCAGGGCCTGGACCTGGCGCGCTCGCGCGAACAGGCTGCGCGCCAGCTGGCCTTCGTGCCGGACGGCTGCCCGATCTACCCTTTCCTGACGGGCCGCGAATGGCTGGCCTTTGCCGCCTCGGTGCACGGCAACAGCCCGGCCGCGAGCGACGAGCTGGTGGCGCGCTTCCAGATCACGCCGCACCTGGACACCCGCTTCGGCGCGATGTCGCTGGGCACCGCGCGCAAGTTCCTGCTGGCCTCGGCACTGGCCAGCGACGCGCCGGTGCTGATCATGGACGAGCCGACCAACGGCCTGGACACCCGCTCGCTGGCCGTCTTCAAGGACTGCCTGGACCAGCGCCGCAGCCGCGGCCTGGTGGTGCTGACCTGCCACGACACGCAGCAACAGCAGCTGCTGGGGGTGCGCACCGTCGAGCTGGCGGACCTGGAGGCGGCGCCAGCGTGAAACCGACCGAGTCCATGTCGGCGCCCACGCAGATGGCACGGGCCGAGCGCCCCGCCGAGCCCCAGCCGGCCCGCCTGCCTTCAGGCAAGCGTTCGACCGCGCCCTCTGCCGGCGGGCAGACCACGTTCCGCAAGCTGTTCTGGTGGCGCATGCACCACGTCGCCAGCGTCGGCTTCCGGCTGCTCACGCGGCGCTGGCAGGCCGCCATCCTGGTGCTGTTCATGGTCTCGCCCAAGCTGATGCCGCTGGCCCAGCAGCTGGAGATCCTGGGCTCGCCGGTGCTGCGCCTGACCGAGCCCGGCGCGCCGGCCACCACGCTGGGCGTGTGGCTGCTGATGCTGAGCCTGGCGGCCAGCTGGTGCGCGCTGCAGGCCGGCCTCCTGAGCGGCGGCCCGGCCTGGGCCTACCTGCGCACGCTGCCGCTGCCCAGGCACCTGACGCGCCGGGTCGACCTGGCGGTGCTGGCGGTGGCCGACCTGCCGCTGCTGCTGCCGTTTTTCGCGGCCCAGTACACGCTGCACCACGAGGCCGGCCATGCCCGGCTGGCCGCCACGCTGGTGCTGGCCGCGCAGCTGCCGCTGGTCCAGCTGCTGGGGCTGCAGCGTTCGCGCGCGCTGCTGCCGCTGCTGGCCGCGCAGGCACTGGCGCTGCTGGCGGTGGCGCTGGGCCTGGGCAGCGGCTGGCTGGCGCTGCTGCTGCTGGCCGCCAGCGCCGCGGCGCTGTGGCTGCCGGACGCGGTTCGCCAGCGCCGGCCGCGCACACCGCTGCCACCACCGGCCTGGCTGCGCATGGGCGCGCAGCGGGCGCCGCGGGCCAACCTGCTGCGGCTGGACCTGCGCTTCCTGCTCGCCCCTGCGCAGCTGCTGCGCCAGCTCGGGCTGCTGACGGCCACCGGGCTGCCGGTGCTGCTGTGCTGGCTGCTGCCGCGGCTGGGTGTGCAGGCGGTGGTCGTGCACTACATGCTGCTGATGCTGCTGGTGCCGCTGCTGTTTGCGCTGGCGGGCCGGGCCTTCGACCTGCGCCAGCTGCACGCGCCGATGGCCGCGCTGCATGCCAGCCAGGGCATCAGCCCGCGGGCCACGATGCAGGTTGGCCTGCTGGTCCTGCAGCTGCTGGGCCTGCTGGCGCTGCTGCCGCTGACGCTGGCGCTGCTCTACAGCCTGGGCGCCGCCCGCGCGCTGTGGCTGCTGCCGGCCGGCCTGCTGGCGCTGCTGGTGCTGGCCGCGCTGAACTACCGCGGCGACCAGGGCATGTTCATTCCCAAGGTCCTGATTGCCGTGGCCGCCAGCGGCGGCCTGATGTTTGCGCTGCTGTGAGCGGCGCCGCTTGCCCATCCCACGTTGCCCTTCCCACACGCCCGGAGGAATGCCATGAACCCCATCGACAGCATCAAGGCCCTGACCATCGACTACCTGGTCAACACCGCACAGATCCCGCGCGAGGAGCTGGCCAACGGCGCGGTCAAGCTGTCCGCGCTGAACATCGACTCGCTGTCGCTGGTCGAGATGCTGTGGATGGTGGAGGAGCAATACGGCGTGACCATCGGCCGCACCGAGGCGCTGCGCAACATGACGCTGGACGACATGGTCGCCGAGCTGGCCGAGCAGCACCGCCAGCGCGGCCAGGCCGGACTGGACCCGCTGCCGCTGGCATCGTGATGCGGCGCGCGGTGGCCATCACCGGGCTGGGCGCGGTCACCCCGCTGGGGCTGGACTTTGCCAGCAGCATGGCCGCGCTGCTGGCCGGGCAGAGCGGCGTGCGCGCCGCGCCGGCGCCCATCCTGGCGGCGGCGCCCACGGCGATTGCCGCCTCGGTGCCCGAAGGCTTTGCCGCGCACATCGCACCGGCCGAGGCGGGCTACGACCGCGTCACGCTGCTGGGCCTGGCCGCTGCCCGCGAGGCGGTGGCAGACGCCGGGCTGGCGCCCGATGAAGCACAGCGCGAGCACATCGGCGTGTTCACCGGCATGGGCATGGGCGGCCTGCTGACGCTGGAGACCACGATGCGCGACGTCGAGGCCAAGAAGGCGCAACGCGGCCCGAACGGGCCCATCCTGGTCCACCCGTTCACGGTGCCGCGCATGATGCCCAACGCGCTGTGCGCCTGGCTGGCCATCGAGCTCGGCCTGCACGGGCCCACGCAGAGCTACAGCGTGGCCTGCGCCTCTTCGGCGGTGGCGCTGGGCGAGGCGATGCGCTGCATTGCGCACGGTTATGCCGACGCCATCGTCGTCATCGGCGCCGAAGCCTTGCTGTCGCCCGGCTCCTACGCCGCCTGGCAGGCGCTGCGCGTGCTGGCCACGCCAGATGCTGAGGACCCGGCGCGCAGCCACAAGGCCTTCGACCTGAAGCGCTCGGGCTTTGTGCTCGGCGAGGGCAGCGCCGCGCTGGTGCTGGAAGCCGAGGACTTCGCGCGCCGCCGCGGCGCCCGCATGCACGCGCTGCTGGCGGGCTACGGCAACAGCACCGACGCGCAGCACATCACCAAGCCCTCGCGGCCCGGCCAGGCCGCAGCCATGCGCGCCGCGCTGCGCGATGCCGGGCTGCCTGCCGATGCAGTCGGCTACGTCAATGCCCACGGCACGGCCACGCCGCTGGGCGACCTGGTCGAGTCGCAGGCGATCCACGACGCTTTTGGCGCGCACGCCAACCACCTGGCCGTCAGCGCCACCAAGTCCATGCACGGCCACCTGATCGGTGCCGGCGGTGCGCTGGAGTTCGCGATCAGCGTGCATGCGCTGGCCAGCGGCTCGATCCCGCCGACCGCCAACCTCAGCGAGCAGGACCCGGCCTGCGCACTCGACGTGGTGCCCAACATCGCGCGCCACGGCCAGCGGCTGGATGCGGTGATGTCCAACTCGTTCGCGTTTGGCGGCAGCAACGTGTCCTTGATCGCCACGCGGGCGCCAGCATGAGCGCGCTGTTGGCGCCGGCGGCGGCACCCTTGCCACTGTTGGAATTGGACCGCAGCGCGATCGAGCAGCTGATCCCGCACCGCGGCGACGCGCTGTTCGCGCACAGCGCCGAAGTGCTGGGCGAGGGCCGCTTTGCCGGCAGCGCCTGCTGGTCCGCCGAGCTGGCGGCGATGCAGGGCCATTTCCCGGGCCGGCCCATCGTGCCGGCGGTGCACCTGGTCGAGGCCGCGGCGCAGATTGCCGGCGCCGCGCTGCGCGCCAGCGAGCCGCAGGTCCAGGCCGCAGGTGGCGGCCAGCTGGGCGTGCTGGCGATGATCCAGCGCTGCAAGTTCCTGCGCCCGGTGCGGCCGGGCCAGCAGGTGCGCTTCACGCTGGCGGTGGACCGCGCCGCGGCTGGTTTTGTCTCGGTCAGCGGCCAGGCCGCGGTCGACGGGCAGCGGGTGGCCGAGCTGTCGTTTGTGCTAGGCCTGGCCGGTCCGGCCGAGCTGGGTTTGTCATGACCCTGGCGCTTCGGATTGCCAGCTTGCGCAAGGTCTACGACAGTGGCTTTGTCGCGCTGCAGGACCTGAGCCTCAGCGTGCCGCGCGGCGAGGTGTTTGCGCTGCTGGGCCCCAATGGCGCCGGCAAGAGCACGCTGATCAACATCGCCTGCGGCATCGTGCGCGCCAGTGGCGGCACGGTGCAGGTCGAGGGATTCGACACGGTGCGCGAAGCCCGCCAGGCGCGGGCCCGCATCGGCCTGGTGCCGCAGGAGCTGCCCAGCGATGCCTTCACCACGGTGCAGGCCGGCGTGGCCTACAGCCGAGGGCTGTTCGGCCATGCGCCGAACCCGGCCCGCATCGAGGCGGTGCTGCGCAGCCTGTCGCTTTGGGACCAGCGGCGCAGCCCGATGAAGGCGCTCTCGGGCGGCATGAAGCGCCGGGTGCTGATCGCCAAGGCCCTCGCCCACGAGCCCACGCTGCTGTTCCTGGACGAGCCCACCGCGGGCGTGGACGTGGCCTTGCGGCGCGACATGTGGGCCACCATCCGCCAGCTGCGCGAACAGGGCGTGACCATCATCCTGACCACCCATTACCTCGAAGAAGCCCAGGCGCTGGCCGACCGCATTGGCGTGCTGCGGCGCGGCGAGCTGGTGCTGGTCAGGCCGACAGCCGAGGTGATGCAGGAGCTTGGCGGCAAACGCCTGACGCTGCAGCTGCAGCAGCCGCTGGTCGAACTGCCGGCGGGCCTGGCCGACCTGGCGCTGCAATGCTCGGCCGACGCGATGCAGCTGAGCTGCGACTGCACGCCGCGCGAAGGCTGGCCCGGCATCGGCCCGCTGCTGCAGCGGCTGGCCGCGCACGGCATCGCGGTGCAGGACCTGCAGACGGCGCAGCGCTCGCTGGAAGACATCGTGATCGACCTGGTCGAGGAGACCGGGGCATGAATCGTCATGCCGTGAGGGCCATGTACTTTCATGAACTGCGGCGCATGCGGCGCACGCTGACGCAGAGCCTGATCGCGCCGGTGGTCACCACCACGCTGTACTTCATCGTCTTCGGCGCCATCGTCGGCGCGCGGGTGCCCACGGTGGCCGGCGTGAGCTACGGCGCCTTCATCGTGCCGGGGCTGCTGATGATGGCGCTGATGTCGCAAAGCCTGTCGCACGGCTCGTTCAGCATCTTCTTCCCGCGCTTCACCGGCACGGTCTACGAGCTGCTGTCGGCGCCGGTGTCGCCCTACGAGATCCTGCTGGGTTTTGTCGGTGCGGCGGCAACCAAGGCGGTGCTGGTCGGCGGCGTGATCCTGCTGACCGCGCGCTGCTTCGTGCCGCTGCAGATCCAGCACCCGGTGTGGATGCTGGTCTTCAGCCTGCTGGCGGTCCTCGCCTTCGGGCTGGTGGGCTTCCTGATCGGGCTGTGGGCCGACAGTTTCGAGAAGCTGCAGATGGCACCGCAACTGGTGCTGACGCCGCTGACCTTCCTGGGCGGCAGCTTCTACGCGCTGGAGATGCTGCCGCCGGCCTGGCAGCAGCTCGCGCTGTTCAACCCGCTGGTCTACCTGATCAGCGGGCTGCGCTGGAGCTTCTATGGCCAGGGCGATGTGCACCTGTGGACCAGCCTGGCGGTGGCGCTGGGCTGCGTGGCAGCAGCCACTGCCACCGTCGCCTGGACCTTCCACACCGGCTACAAGCTCAAGGCCTGAGCCTCCCCGACCCATGCCAGCCTTGTCTGCCCTGCGCTACACCCAGCCCTTCACCGTTGCGGTGGCACCGTGGGGGCCGGCGCGGCTGCTGACGGTCGAAGTCTCGGCCGGCCCGGAAGACGAAGCACCCGCGCTGCGCGTGCGCTGCCTGGCCGACGGTGAGTCGCGCGAGCTGATGGCCTTGCCGACCATCCGCCCGCTGTGGCTGCGCTGCGGCCAGCAACGCTTTGCGGTCGTCAGCGCCAGCGAGGTGCAGCTGTTCGACGCCCACGGGCCGGTGGCGCGGCTGCCGCTGGGCGGCGTTTCGGCCGCCGAGTTTGCGGACGACGACGCGTTGTGGCTGCTGCAAGGCCAGCGGCTGTACCGCGCTGCGGCCGACACGCCGGGCCAGCCGCTGGCGGTGGCCTCGGGGGTCGCGGCCTTCACGCTGGGCGCCGAAGGTGCGGCCTGGATCGAGCGCGACGAAGCCGGGCTGGCCGACCTGGTGCGCTTTGACGGGCGGAACCAGCAGCGCCTGCCGCTGGGCAGCGTGCCGGGCCAGCGCCTGTCGCTGTGCCTGTCTGCCGGGCTGGCCTGGGTGATGGCCCAGCCGGCCTTTCACACCGGCCGCCAGGGCGCGGTGATCCATCGCCATGCGCTGGCCGACCCTCGCGCGCTGACCCCCCTCGCGTTGCCGGCGCTGCGCCACGCCGGGCTGCGCAAGCTGCCGCTGGTCGGCTGGGGCGAAGCGGGCGTGCTGACGCTGGCCGAACCGGGCGACGAGATGGCGGTCTGCCTGCTGCCGGCCGATGGCGGCCCGCTGCAAAGGCTCACGCCCGCAGGCGACGAGGTGCTGGACTTCGACGCCGATGCAGCGCACGACACGCTGGCCTGCCTGAGCCAGGCCACGGCCGCGCCGGGCCAGGCGCGCAGGCTGAAACTCTGGCGCGGGCTGCTCGCCGGTGCGCCGCGGCTGTCGCAGCACGACGGCGTGGCGCCGGCCTTTGGCCTGCAGGGCGGCAACCTGGGCTTTGTGCAGGCGACTGGCGCCGGTTTCCAGGCCTGCGTGGACGGCCAGGACCATGCGCAGGCGCAGGTGCAGGTGCTGGACCGCTGGGCCCGGCATGCGCTGCCGGCGCTGCCGGTCTGGTCGGCAGCGCCCCAGGGCGGCTGGCGCTGCCGCGGCCAGGCCACGCCGGGCCGGCCCTTGGTAGTCGTGCTGCCGGGGCTGCACAAGATCGTCACGCCCGAGCTGCAGACCAATTTCCTGCAGGACTTCCTGACCCGCAGCGTGGCCGACCTGGCGCAGCAGCAGGGCTTCGACGTGGGGCTGCTGCAGGTGCCCGGCAGCGCCGGTGCCGGCAAGGCCTACCGCGAGGCCGCGGGGCTGGACGACCTGGCCGCGCTGGCCTCCCAAACGGCTGCCGCGCTGGAAGCCCTGGCCGATGCGGCGGGCGGCCCGCTGGGCGTCGTCTCGGCCAGCCTGGGCACGCTGGGCCTGTTGCAGGCACTGGGCTGCACCGAGGCGGTGGCCGCCTGCGCGCTGGTGGCGCCGGTCTACACACCGGCTGTGCTGGACGGCGCGCCGGCGCACCAGGCGGACTTCCCGACCCATTGGCCCACGGGCCGCTGCGAGCTGCTGCTGCTGCACGGCGAGCGCGACGAGGTCACCCCGCATGCCCACTCGGCCGCCTTCGTGCGCGGCCCGGCCGAGGCCAGGCGCCGGCTGTTCACGCTGCCCGGCGAAGGCCACATCTTTGCCCACCCGGCCGCCTGGCAACGCGCGGCGGCCGAGCTGTGTTCCTTCTTCACGGCCACGCTGCAAGCCCGGCAAACCACCTGATGCGCAACGACACGATCACCACCTTCGGCGTCTCGGAAATCCAGCGCCGCTTTCTCGCGGCCGAGGCCAGGCATGCGCAGCTCGCGCCGCACCTGCAGCGCTCGGTCTGCCTGCTGCCGGCCGGCGTGGACCTGGGCCGGCTGCGCCAGGTGTTCGCGCAGGTGAGCCAGTTGCAGGACGCTTTTCGCACCTCGTTCGAGCGCGGTCCTGACCTGTTCACCTTCTTCCAGCATGTGCAGCCCGAAGGCGGCCTGCAGCTGGACGAGCAGGCCTTCGACGGCAACGCCGACGACCTGGTGCAGGCGCTGAACCATGGGCCCTTGTTCGACCAGCTTCACCCCGGCATCGACCCCTTCGGCCGGCCGCCGCTGGCCCGCGGCAGCCTGCTGCACACGCAGGACGGCGTGACCGCGCTGGCGCTGTCGGTGCACCACGCGATCTTCGACGGCTGGTCGGCCGTGGTGCTGTTCGGCCAGCTGATCGAGCTGTTCGAGGCCGAGGACGCCGCCGCCTGCATGGCCGGCATCCAGGCCCGCTTCGACCCGTACCCGGCCTTCGTCGAACACGAGCGGCAGACGCTGCAAGGCGAGCGGCTGGTCGCGCTGCAGGGCTTCTGGCGCGATTACCTGGCCGACCCGCCAGGCGTGGCGGCTGCCGATGCCGCCGCTGCGGCGCTGTCCCTCGGCCAGGAGGGCGAGGTGCGGCACACCGAGATTGCGCTGCCGGCGGACATGGTGCAGCGACTGGACGCGCTGGCCGGCGCGCACCGGCTGACGACCCATGTGCTGCTGCTGGCCTGCATGCAATGGGCGATGGCGGCGGGCAACGGTGTGCTGGACGTGCTGACCTCCACGCCCACGCGCAACCGACCGACGCGTTTTGCCGAGACCGTTGGCTGCTTCGTGAACCCGGTCATCGTGCGCCAGCGCATGGACCCGCAGCGCTCGCTGCTGGACAACCTGGCTGCCCTGCGCGGGGCGGCCACCGCCGCCTACCGGCACGGCGCCTTCCCTGCGGCACGCGTGGTGCGCGAGCTGTTCCCCGAGCTGCTGCGCCAGCGCATTCCGCTGGCCAGCAGCTGGTTCGCGATCCAGGTCGGCACCGCGACACAGGAGGTGCAGCAGCGCCACCAGTTCCGCCTGCTGAACCTCGCGGCCGGCCGCGCGATGGGCGCCGGCCACGCGCTGGAGCTGCGGCCGGTGGACGGCGTGCTGCGCGGCCCTTTCCTGACCCGCCGCCACTTCGATCCTGACCACCTCGCCCCGCGCCGCTTCCTCGACCTGGTCCACGCGCTGCTGAGCGACCCGCAGCAAACCCTGGCCCAGGCCTGGCGCCGTCCACTGTCGAACTGAAAACCCATGGACTCACTGAAGCAGACCGCCGAGCGCCTGCTGGCGCAATCCGACCTGGTGGCCCGCCTGCAGCCGCTGGGCGAGCCTTATGTGCACGGCAGCTTCGACCTGGACCTGATGGTCTGGCCGGAAATCGACGTCTTCCTCGCGGTGGACCCGCCCAGCGTGGCCATGGCGTGCGCGGTGACGCAAACGCTGTCCGAGGCGCTGGCGCTGCGCGACATCCACATCATCAACCAGGTCGACCACGCGCCCCGCTTCGCGCTGAAGGACATGGTGCTGCTGGACCTCAGCACCGAGTTCGAAGGCGTGGAGTGGAAGCTGGACATCGGCATCATCCCGACGGCCATGCTGCCCAGCGTGCGCAAGTACAACGCCACGCTCAAGCCGCTGCTGGCGCCGGCCACGGCGCAGGCCATCGTCGACATCAAGCGGCAGAGCCTGGCTTCGCCGCGCTACCGCCGGCACAACTGGAAGTACATCGAGGCTGGCGACTGGTTCTTCTCCGGCGACATCTACCGCGCCGTGGCCTTCAACCAGGTGACCAGCTTCGACGAGTTCGCCAGCTTCCTGAAGCGCACCAAGGGATTGGACCCGCTGCCGGCGTGAGCCGGGACGCTGCGGGCTCAGGGAATGTCAGAGCGGCGCCTCGGGCGTGCCGACCGGCGCGGCCTGGGCCTGGCGCACCACGTCGGGCTGCAAATGCGGTGCGAAGGTCTGGATGAAGTCGTAGGCGTAGCTGCGCAGCAGGCCGCCGCGCCGCACCGCCACGCTGGTGGTGTTGATCGAGAACAGGCTGCGCGCCTCGATGGCCCGCAGTTGCGTGTCGCGCGCTTCGTCGTAGGCGATGGAGGCCATGATGCCCACGCCCAGGCCCAGCTCGACGTAGGTCTTGATCACGTCGGCGTCCATCGCGGTGAGCACCACGCGCGGCGCCAGGCCGGCGCGGCTGAACGCATCGTCGATGCTGCCGCGGCCGGTCAGCCCGGTTTCGTAGGTGATGACCGGGTGTTCGGCCAGGCGCTCCAGCGTCAACGGCTGGTCCAGCAGCGCATGGCCCACCGGCACGACGACCGAATGCGTCCAGCGGTAGCAGGGCAGCGCGACCAGCTCCGGGTTGTCGGCCAGCACATGCGAGGCAATGCCGATGTCGGCCTGGCCGGTCAGCAGCATCTGCGCGATCTGGTCCGGCGAGCCCTGGTGCATCTGCAGCTGCACCTTGGGGTGCAGCGAACGGAAGTCATGCACTGCGCCGGGCAGCGCGTAGCGGGCCTGCGAGTGGGTGGCAGCAATGCTCAGCATGCCAACCTCGCCGAGGCGGAAGTCCTCGCCTGCGCGGTGCAGGTTCTCAGCGTCCAGCAGCAGCCGCTCGACCCAGGGCAGCACGCGCTCGCCGGCCGGTGTCAGCCCGGTCAGCCGCTTGCCGGCGCGCACGAAGATCTCCACCCCCAGCTCGTCTTCCAGCTCGCGGATCTGCCGGCTGATGCCGGGCTGCGAAGTGTGCAGTGCCTCGGCCACATCGGTCAGGTTGAAACCCCGGCGCACGGCCTCGCGCACAGAGCGCAATTGCTGAAAGTTCATGATTTTTGTGAGCCGCTGGCGAAACACAGCGGCAGGAACGGGTGATCAGACGTTTTCCGCATTATTGAAAATCCCGCCCCCAAACACCAACAACTCAAAAAGCGATTCCTTCATCGCTGAGCGAATAAGGGCGGCGCGGCTGCCGACTCATCCGGCCTTGTCCCGCAGCCGCACCGGGCCGACGATCGTGTCGCGGCCGGCATGCTTGGCCTGGTAGAGGTACAGGTCCGCGGTACGCAGCAGCTCGCTGGGGTTGACCGGCGGGGTGCCGAAGGCCAGCCCGAGGCTGGCGGTGACGGGCAAGTCGCCGGCAATGTCGGTGAACGAGGTGGCGCGCAGCCGTTCGCGGATCTCGTCGCCGCGCACCATCGCGGCGTCGCAGGGGATGCCGCACCAGGCCAGCAGGAACTCCTCGCCACCGAGCCGCGCCGCAAGCATCGGCGTGCCCGGCCCGCTGTCGGACCGGTTGAACACCTCGTTCAACATCGCACCGAAGCGCTGGAGCACCAGGTCGCCAGCCGCGTGTGAACAGGTGTCGTTGATGCGCTTGAAATGATCCAGGTCGGCGATGGCCAGGCTGAGCGGGGCGTCGGCGTGCTCGGCCAGCCAGCGTTCGGCGTGGCGGCGGTTGGGCAGGCCGGTGAGCGGGTCCGTCATGGCCAGTTGCTCGAAGTGCCTGGACTGCCTGCGCGCCTCGTCGACCGCCACCGCCTGGCTCGATTCGGCCACCGCCCGGTCGCCCTCGATGGACCGGACCTGCTCATACGCCGCCACATGGCGGACCATCCATTGGTAGGCCTCTTCCCAGCGCCGCAGCCCGGCCATCACCCGCGCACGCACGTCCAGGTCGCGCGCATTGGTCCAGGCGGAACTGGCGTCGCGGGCGCGGCGCCGGGGGTGTTCGAGCATCGCCAGGGCGCCGGCCGCGTCGCCGCGCGCCAGCGCCACTTCGGCGCAGCTCAGCCAGGGGTCGCCGTTGACGTCGCAGCAGCCAAGTTGTTCCTCCAGCCGCAGGGACTCCTGGCAGGCGCGCTCGGCGGAGGCAAGCTCCGACAGCGCCAGCCGGGCCCGCGCCACGGACTCCCAGCTGAGCGCGGAGGCGGCCTCCGGGTGGCGCCGCATGATGGCCTCGGCCTCATCGGTGAAATGGCTGGCCATGCCCAGCCCGCCACACTCGGCGCAGACTTCGGCAAAGTTGGCCGCCGTCGCCGCCATCATGGCCGGCAGGCAAGCGGCGCGGACCGCAGCCATGGCCTGGTGCACCAGGGTGTAGTCGGCCCCGGCGCGGCTGGTCGAGAACAGCGCCGCCACCATCAGCGCCTCGGCATGCCAGGCCGACAGGTCTTCGTTCGGCACCCCGCGCATCGAGGCCTCGACCCAGCGCATCGCTTCCGCCCGGTAGCCCAGGCGGTCGCAGGAAGAAGCGAGGTAGGTGGCGGCATGCCCGGCCAGCGCGGGCCATGCCTGTGCGGCTTCATGCAAGGCCAGCTGTTCCACCCGCGCCGCCTCGGCCATGCCCTGGCGGCTGCGAGCGTCACTGGCCAGCAAAC
The DNA here is from genome assembly GCF_041287625.1 of Ideonella sp. Classification (GTDB taxonomy): domain Bacteria; phylum Pseudomonadota; class Gammaproteobacteria; order Burkholderiales; family Burkholderiaceae_C; genus Ideonella. The sequence goes on along the minus strand of NZ_JBGGNH010000058.1, from coordinate 48,209 downwards.
GCGCGCGGATCGCCTGCGGCACCAGTCCGAACGCATCGGCCTGCGCCGCGATCTCGTCACAGGCCTGGATGACCCACATCAATGACCGGTAGGCCTCGGCCTCCCAGCGACTGAGTTGCGCGTCCAGCTCGGACACCAGCTCATCGACGTGGGCACTTGTCATTCAGCCAAGGCTAGCACCGATCCCGGGGCCGGCCATCGGCGCAGGTCCGGGGTATGCGTGGCAAGAAATCACACTGCCACCGTGGCGTGACGGAATTGGCGAAGCGCGGCCGGGCCTTGATCCTGCAACGCCATTAGGGGGTTCGCATGCGACATGACCCATGCCTAGACTCGCCACAGCTGTAACAGATGGTTTCACCCGCAGGCCGGCGTGGGATCGCAAAGAGGTTCCCCCGTGGCATTGCAATCGCTTGTTCCCTCTTACGACCCGTCGCTGGTGGCGGCTTCATTCGTGATCTCGGCCGTGGGCGCCTACAGCGCGCTGGCGCCCGCCAGCCTGGTGCGCGGGCAGCGCGGGCTGGTCAGCCGCCTCAATGCCCTGCTGGCCGGCCTGGCGCTGGGCGGCGTGGGGATCTGGTCCATGCACTTCCTGGGCATGCTGGCCTGGAAGACCAGCGTGGCCGTGGGCTACCAGCCCTTGTGGACCTGGCTGTCGCTGGCCGCCGCGGTGCTGGCCTCGGCAGCGGCGCTGGGCTACCTGGCGTCCGGGCCGTTTTCGTATCGCCGGCTGGCGGTGGCCGGACCCTTGACCGGCATGGGTGTTTCGGTGATGCACTTCCTCGGCATGGCCTCGATGCAGTTCGGCGGCTTCCTGCTATGGAACTGGTCCATGGTCGCGCTGGCCGTGGGCATCGCCGTGGTGGCGGCCACCGCAGCGCTGTGGCTGGCGTTCCACGTGCGCAGCGTGGCGCACCGGGTGGCCGCTTCGCTGGTGATGGCGGCCGCGGTCTGCGCCATGCACTACACCGGCATGGCCGCCGCCAACGCCATCTGCGAAACCAGCAACCTGCTGGGCCGCCTGGGCGGGCTGCTCTACAACGACGAGCTGCAATTCCTGGTCATCACCGTCGCCGCCTGCGTCTCCACCATGGTCGCGGCCGACGCCTTCCTGCAACGCACCCAGCGCCAGCAGCAGGCGCTGGAAGATGGGCTGACCCGCCAGGCCTGAGCCTTCTCAGACCGTCCGCTCGCGTCCCTGGTCACGCGCCCCCGCATCACCTCCGGGCGGCTGGTGGTACCAGGCCTCGTGCGGCGAGAACTGTCCGCACTCGAAACACTGCGTCCGCGGCCAGCGCACCGCGCAGCCTGGGCAGACAGCGTTCGTCCAGAAAGTGTTCCACACGGTGCCGCATGACGGCACGCAATGCCAGCGGTCTCCTGGCCCGGGTCACCAAGCGCACTTGGGACAGTGAATCTCTGGCTTGTCGTTCACCTGGCCGCCTTGCGCGTCAACGCTCACATTGCCGGCCATCGTGGTTCCAGCGCCCACCGCTGTCCAGACACTTGTCCTGCAGCAGCGCACGGTGAGCGCTTGGCCACACTGCCAGCACCAGGGCCGCCATCAGCAAGCCGGTGGAAACACGGCGCCACGTCTGCGCCCCCCGAATGATCCGGAACAGGCCCACGCCTGCCGCAGCCGCAGCACCGGCATAGGCCAGCTGGCCTTGCGCCCGCAGCGCCCAGCCATGGGGATAAGCATTGGGCGGACCGCCAGACATCCATGCGGAGAACGCGGCGCCGTTGAGACACCACAACGAAAAGATGGCGGCAGCAGAAAGCACCATCCAGGCAAGCGCCAGACGCATGAGAGAACTGGTTGAAGGAGGTCCTGCCAGTCTATTCCGCGCGACGGGATTGGCCGTCGGTTGGTAACCGCATCAACCCCTGCCCCATGCGGATGGTCTTGCCACTGACTACACCCTCGCAAAGCACAAACCCCGGCGGGGCAAACACGATCACCGTCGAACCGTGCTGGAACCAGCCGAGGTCCTCGCCCTTTTTCACCTCGACCTGGCAGGGCAACTCGTTCGGGCCGCTGTAGCGCTGCGGGTAGCGCGCGGGGATCAGGAGGTCCAGGAAATTCAGCCGCAGGCTGGCAACCAGGATGGCGGCGACGGGGATCAGCGCGACGGGGTGGCCGCTGTGCGTGAGTTTCAAGTGCACCGCCGCGCGTTCGTTCTTGCAGAACAGGCGCTCGACACGCTTGAGCGCGATCGGGTTGACGTTCCAGGTGTCGCCGGCCATGTGGGTGACGTGTTCGATGGTCGCGTCGTGCGGGGCGTGGAAGTGGTGGTACATCGCCGAGGTCAGGCGCAGCGTGACGAAGCAGCCTTCGGCAAACGGCGCGGCGCGGGCGGCGTCGCCGAACAAATCTGCCGCGCTGTACGGGAAGCCCTTGGCCTGCCAGAGCTGGCCTTGATGCACGCGGCCGCAGGCGCCGACGATGGCGTCGCACGGGGAGACGAGCACGGCCGGGTCTTGTTCGACCGGCCGGGCGCCGTCCTTCAGCTCGCGCACGAAGCAGGCGTGCAGGCTGCGGAACTGCTGCGCCTTCGCCTCGCCCAGGTCCAGCTTGGTGAACTGGCGCCAGACGGCAATCGACAGCCGCGCCAGCCACGGCGATTCGATCTGGCTGAACCAGCCCATCAACCAGGTGGCTGCACTGCGCGGGATGCGGTTGGTCAGCAGGAAATTCAGGTCTTCCTGCTGCAGCAGCAGGTCACGCCAGCGGCGAGCTTTCATGGTTGGGCAGGGGCAAGCACAGCCTGCCAGTGTCCCGGGCCCGTGTGACAGCCGCACACATCAGCCCCGGCGGGGCTGGCTTTCACGCTGCTGTCAAAGGCAGCGGTTCAGATCGGGGCTTCGTCCGTCTTTGCCGGTGCCCGCCCATGATCCCCAGCCTGCTCGCCTCCTCTTCCTCCCTGCTGCTGACCAGCGCGCTGGCCGGCGCTGCCGTGCTGGCGCTGGCGCCGCGGGCCTGGCAACGGCTGTCGCTTTCGCGCGCCAAGCACCGCTCGCTGACCGGCCACTCGCGCATGGCCCAGCGCGTGGCGCGGCTGCTGCCGGGCTATGCCTACGACGAGCAGCGCTTCTTTGCCTGCGACGACGCACCGGCCGAGGTGCTGGCCCGCCGCCGCGCCGGTTTCCACGCGCTGGCCGGCCAGCTGGGCGAGCGCCATGCGCGCTCCATCGCCTGGACCGATGCGCTGCGCAGCGGCCTGTCGGACCTGCAGTTCACCGGCGCCTACCGCGTGCCCTTCCCGTTCAGCCCCTACCTGCGCCAGCACCTGAAGCTGGGCAGCGTGGGCACCGGCACGCATGGCGTGTCCCTCACGGACCTGGACGGCCAGACCTACGAGGACCTGACCGGCTCCTATGGGGTGAACCTGTTCGGCCACGACCTCTACAAGCGCACCATCGCCCAGGGCGCGGCCATGGTGGCCGACTTCGGCCCGGTGCTGGGCACGCTGCACCCCTGCGTGGCCGACAACGTGGCGCGGCTGCAGGCCATCTCCGGGCTGGACGAGGTGAGCTTCCACATGTCCGGTACCGAGGCTGTGATGCAGGCGGTGCGGCTGGCCCGGTACCACACCGGCAAGCGCCACCTGGTGCGCTTCTGCGGCGCGTACCACGGCTGGTGGGAAGACGTGCAGCCAGGCCCCGGCAACCCGCTGCCGCCGCGCGAGACCTACACACTGCAGGACATGAGCGAGCGTGCGCTGCAGGTGCTGCGCCAGCGCAAGGATGTGGCTTGCGTGCTGGTCAACCCGCTGCAGGCGCTGCACCCGAACCGCGCTGCGCCGGGCGACTCATCGCTGGTGGACGGCTCACGCAGCGCGCACTACGACCGCGCCGCGTACACCCGCTGGCTGCAGCAGCTGCGCGAGGTCTGCACCGAGCGCGGCATCGTGCTGATCTTCGACGAGGTCTTCGTCGGCTTTCGCCTCGCGCCCGGCGGCGCGCAGCAGTATTTCGGCGTGCAGGCCGACATGGTGACCTACGGCAAGACGCTGGGCGGCGGCCTGCCGGTCGGCGTGGTCTGCGGCAAGCGCGCGCTGATGAAGCGCTTCCGCGAGGACCACCCGGCCGACATCTGCTTCGCCCGCGGCACCTTCAACGCTCACCCGTATGTGATGGGCGCGATGTCCGCGCTGCTGGACCACCTGGCACTGCCCGCCACGCAGGCGTTGTACGAGGACCTGGACGCGAAGCAGGACCGCCGCGCCGCCGCGCTGAACCAGCGCCTGGCCCAGGCCGGCGTGCCGGTGCGCGTGGCCAACCTGTCCACCATCTGGACGGTGAGCTACACCCAGCCCTCGCGCTACCACTGGATGTTCCAGTTCTACCTGCGCGAGCAGGGCCTGCTGCTGAGCTGGGTCGGCACCGGCCGCCTGATCTTCAGCCTGGCCCACACCGACGAAGACTTCGAACGCATCAGCGAACGCTTCGTCGCCGCCGCCCAGGCCATGCAGGCCGACGGCTGGTGGTGGCAGGCCCCGGGCCAGACCAACAAGGGCATCCGGCGCGGGATGTTGAAGGAGATGCTGGGGCGGCTGGTCTGAGTGCCCGGGCCTCCCGCTGGGCGCGCCCACATGCTCGCTTTCCCCGGGGCGAGGCGCGCGCGCCCCCGGCCTTCCACTAGACTGCCAACTTCGGTCCAGGCCAGGCCCAGGGAGGGCAATGCAAGCAACGCCCCAGAGGACGACACGCTGCGCCATGCGGGTCGCCCCCATGCCCCAGGACCCTCGGGCCCGCGTCGGGTGCCGGTGAGGCCTTGAAGCTCGCCAGACTGCTGCCGTCCGCGCCCTATGCCGTGGCCTGGGCCGGCACAGTGGTGATCGTGGCGCTGGCGGCCTACCTGCTGTGGAACGAGCGGGAGGAAAGCCAGCGTAACGCCACGGTGTCGCTGCGCAATGCCGCCGTACTGCTGGCCGTGCGCGTGGAGCACGCCTTTGAAGAAACCGACGCCCTGCTTGAGTCCGTGGGGTTTCGCTATGAGCAGGTCCGCCAGGGCGGAGAACCCGAGATGGCGCGCCTGCTGGCGCAGGTGCGCCATGACGTGGCGGCCCGGCCCCTGATCCGGCGCCTGGGCATCATCGACCGCAACGGCCTGAACTTCTTCAACACAGGTTTCAGCCAACCCGGCGAGCCTCGCCCCGTCACCCTCGACAGGACCTACTTCCAACGCGCGGCGGCGGGCGAGAAGGGCCTGATCTTCGACGGGCCGCTGCAGCCCAAGGTCAGACCGGAGTGGTCAATGATCCTGGCCCGGCGCATCGAGGCCCCGAATGGCGAATTCCTCGGCGTGGTCTTCGCCACGCTGCCGGTCGAAGCGATCGGCAAGCTGCTCCCCAGTGTCGAGCTGGGCCCTTCGGGCATCGTGAACCTGCGGACGCTGGACCTGGCGCAGGTTGCCCGGGTGCCGGCCTTGCCGGGCCCGGACAGCGGCGTTGGCAACCGCAACGTGTCCCAGACCTTGCGCAAGCTGTTGCGCGACCGGCCCGGGCAGCGGCAATACGAGTACCGGACCGTCGCGCCCATCGACGGCGTGGAGCGCCTGTACGTGTACCAGCGCTTCCGCGCGGCCCCGTTCTGGATGACGGTGGGCCGCACGGCCGACCCCGAAGCGTGGCGGCGCTCAGCCGCGCTGCTCACCTTGCTCATCCTGCCTTTGTCCGCGTTCTTCTTCTGGACCGCGCGCAAGACGCTGCGGGCCCGGCAGGCCCTGGAGGCCGGCATTGCAGAACGCACCCGGGAACTGGAACGCAGCACCCGCTTCCTCCGGGGCCTCACCGATGCGCTGCCCAACACCATCGCCTACTGGGACGCGTATCTGCACAACCGCTTCGCCAATGCGGCCCACCTGGACTGGTTCGGCAAGACCCCGCAGGCGCTCGCCGGCCGCCCGCTGGACGACCTGCTCGAGCCGCGCCTGCTGGCCGAGGGACTGCCGCACTACCAGGCGGCACTGGCAGGCCAATCCCGGACCTTCGACCGGCGACTCATGCGGCCGGATGGTCGAGAGGCCACGCTCCAGGTCACGCTCACGCCGTATGTGGTGGACGGCCAGGTGCAGGGCGTGTTTTCGGAAGCGACCGACATCACCGCCCGCAAGCAGGCCGAAGCCAAAGTGAGCCGCCAGGCCGATGAGCTGGAGGACCTCTACAACGAGGCGCCCTGCGGCTACCACTCGCTGGACGCAGGCGGCAAGGTGCTGCGCATCAACGCCACCGAGCTGCGATGGCTGGGCCGGCAGCGCGACGAAGTCGTCGGCCAACCCATCCAGGCCTTCCTCACCCCGGCCTCCGCCGAGACCCTGCGCGAGCATTTTCCGAAGCTACAGGCCACCGGCGAGCTGAAGGAACTCGAGATGGCCTTCGTGCGGCGCGACGGCAGCACCTTTCCCGTGCTGGTGTCGGCCTCGGTGGTGCGCGATGCGCAAGGCCGCTTCCAGGGCATACGGTCGGTCCTGGTGGACTACTCCCGCCTGCGCCGCGAGCAGGAGACGCTGCGCCGCGTGCTGGCCGCCTCACCCATCGCGGTGCGGCTGGCCGCGGCAGCCGACGACCGCATGATGTTCATGAACCAGGCCTACTGCGACCTGGTGCAAAGGCCCGAAAGCGAGGCAGCGGGCGTGGACGTGCTGGCCGACCATGCCGACCCCCAGGTCTTCGCGGACATTCGCGAACGCCTGGGCCGGGGCGAGCCGGTGCTCAACCGGCTGGTGGAGTTGCGGCTGCCGGATCGGCACGAGGATCGACCGGCCTGGGTCATGGTGAGCTGCATGCCGGTGGAATACGGCAACCAGCCCGCGCGGCTGGCCTGGCTCTTCGACGTGACGGTGTTGCAGGAGGCGCGGGCTGCCGCGGAGACCGCCAACCGTGCCAAGAGCACCTTCCTGGCCAACATGAGCCACGAAATCCGCACGCCCATGAACGCCATCATGGGGCTCACGCACCTGCTGCTGCGCGACGAGGCGGCCCCGCTGCAGCGCGATCGCCTCGACAAGGTCCAGGCCGCGTCGCGTCACCTGCTGCAGGTGATCAACGACGTGCTGGACCTCTCGAAGATCGAAGCCGGCCGCATGACCCTCGAGCAGCGCGAGTTCGCACTCGACGAGGTGGTGCAGCGCTCGGTGGAACTGGTCCGCCCGCGGGCCGACGACAAGCGGCTGGAACTGGTCGTGGACACCGACCACCTTCCCGCCCGACTGCTGGGCGACCCGACCCGCCTGGCCCAGATGCTGATCAACCTGCTGGGCAACGCCGTGAAGTTCACCGATGCCGGCTGGGTGCGCCTGCGCTGCTCGCAGCTGGAAGAGGATGCGCAGGCCCTGCTGGTGCGCTTCGAGGTGCAGGACACCGGTCCCGGCATCCCGCAAGCCCAGCACTGGCGCCTGTTCGAGGCCTTCGAGCAGGGCGACACGTCCACCACGCGGCTGCACGGCGGCAGCGGCCTGGGCCTGGCGCTCACCCGCCACTTCGCGCAGCTGATGGGCGGGGAATGGGGCGTCTCCAGCCTCCCCGGCCATGGCAGCACCTTCTGGTTCACCGCCAGGCTGGGCAAGCCCGACGCGGACCAGATCCCCCGGCCCAGGCCCACGATGGCCGGCCTGCAGGCGCTGCTGGTGGACGACCTGCCCGAAGCGCGCGAAGCCATCGCCGAGCAACTGGGCCTGCTGGGCCTGCAGGTGCAGGCCTGCAGCAGCGGCGAGCAGGCGCTGGCGCTGATCGAACAGCACGCCAGCCGTGGCCAGCGCTTCGACCTGATGCTGGTGGACTGGCGCATGACCGGCATCGACGGCGTGGAGACGCTGAACCGGGCCGCGGCGATGCTGGGGGCCGGCATGCCGCCGAGCATCCTCGTCACCGCCCATGACGATCCCGAGATGTGGGCCCGCAGCCGCGCGGCGTCGGTCAACAGCGTGCTGCTGAAGCCGGTCACCCAGTCGTCGCTGCAGGACGCGCTGGCGGCCGTCCTGCAACGCCGGGGTTTCATCACCGCCCCCACCTCCGCCAGCGCCGTCGCGGCGGAGGCGCGGGTGGCCGGGCGGCATGCCGGTCTGGAGGTCCTGCTGGCCGAGGACAATGAAGTCAACCGGGAAGTTGCCGTGGCGCTGCTGCAGGCCGCAGGCCTGTCCGTGGACTGCGCGCATGACGGCCGTGCCGCAGTGGCGATGGCGCAGCAGAAGGCCTATGCGCTGATCCTGATGGACATGCAGATGCCCGGCATGGACGGCTTGCAGGCGACGCGCCAAATTCGCGCCATGGGCCAAACCAGCATCCCCATCGTCGCGATGACAGCAAACGCTTTCAGCGAAGACCGTGCGGCCTGCCTGCAGGCCGGGATGAACGATCACCTGCCCAAGCCGGTCGACCCGGGCAGCCTCTATGCCACTTTGCTGCGCTGGCTGGCGCCGGGCGCATCGGCCAACAGCGCCCACCCCTGAAGGCCCAGCCGCCGCGACACAGGAAGCCAACCTAACCCAGCGGCGCCCCAGGATCCGGCTCTGCCGGTCCTGCAGGCGCGCCCCCTTGAGGGGGCCGGCGAAGCCGGCAGGGGGTGGGCTCAATCACCGCGAATGCTGCGCGTGATGCGGGTCTATCCATTCGCCGCGCAGCAGGGCCAGCGGGGCCTTGCGGTACAGCAGGATGTCGTGGAAGGGGTCGGTCAGGATCTTGGTCATCCAGGCCAGGCCGGTCTGCACGTTGAACAGGAAGAACAGGTGCACGGTGCGGAAGATCAGGCCGCCCACGCCGAGTGCGAGCCAGAAGATGCCGACGTCGTGGATGTAGCCTGCGGTGTCGGTCGCCGGCTCGATCAGGCCGCCGAGTGACGGCGTGAGCCACAGCAGCACCGGGGCCAGCGCCCATGCGGCCATCAGCACCACCTTGCGGCGCAGGTTGTAGCCGACCTTGATCTCTTCCTTGTGCTCGTGCGTGGCCTGGTTGACCTGGTCGTAGCCCTTGGGCTCGAAGAAGAAGTGGCCGGCCTGGCGGCTGGTCATGGACACACCCCAGGCCAGCAGCGCGGCCATGGCCGGGTCGACGAACAGCAGGGCATAAGCGACCACGAAGCTGCAGGCGCTCAGCAGGTGCAGCGACTGGTTGATTCGGCTGTGGTGGTAGTAGCGGTGGTCATCCCAACGCTGCACGCGCAGGGTCTCCAGGAACTCGCGGACGACAGGCACGGACATGCACTCCTTCGATTGACGGTGCGGCAGCATGCGTCCGGCAGATGAAGCGGCCGTGAAACGCGCGTGACAGCACGGTGTCGGTGCTGCCGTGGTGCCGTCATCGCGCTGTTGCATTGCCATCGCAACATCTTGCAATGGAGACGTGCGTGATGACCCCCAAGAAGCTGCTGGCTGCGCAACTGGACATGGCGCCCGATGACATCGTCGTGGACGACTACCCGCCCGAGCGCCGCTCGCTGCGCATATCGGTCGTGACCGAGACCTACCCGCCGGAAGTCAACGGCGTGGCGCGCACCATTGCCAGCGTGGTCGAGGGCCTGCGCGCGCGCAACCATGCGGTGCAGCTGATCCGCCCGGGACAGCGCCGTGGTGAGCAGGGCAGCGACGCGCCGGGATTCCACGAGGTGCTGATGCGCGGCCTGCCGATCCCGCGCTACCCGCAGCTGCGCATGGGGCTGACCTCCAAGCGCACGCTGGTGAAGCTGTGGTCGGTGCGGCGGCCGGATGTCGTGCACATCGCCACAGAAGGGCCGATGGGCTGGTCCGCGCTGCAGGCCGCGGTGCACCTGAAGCTGCCGGTGTGCTCGGACTTCCGCACCAACTTCCACGCCTACAGCAAGCACTACGGCGTGGGCTGGCTGCACAAGCCCATCATGGCCTACCTGCGCAAGTTCCATAACCTGACGCAGTGCACGATGACGCCCGACGAGGGCCTGCGCCAGGCGCTGACCGACTACGGTTTCCGCAACGTGATGGTCGTGGCGCGCGGCGTGGACACGCAGCTGTTCCACCCACGTTTCCGCAGCGAGGCCTTGCGCGAAAGCTGGGGTGCCGCGCCGGGCGATCTGGTGGTGGTGCACGTGGGCCGGCTGGCCGCCGAGAAGAACCTGGGCACGCTGATGCAGGCCTTCGAGGCGGTGCGACAGGTGCAGCCGCGCGCGAAGCTGGTGCTGGTGGGCGACGGGCCGGCGCGCAAGGACCTGCAGGCCCGCTGCCCGCAGGCCGTCTTCGCCGGCATGCGCCATGGCGACGACCTGGCGGCCCACTACGCCAGCGGCGACCTGTTCATGTTCCCCAGCCTCACCGAGACCTTCGGCAACGTGACGCCCGAGGCGCTGGCCAGCGGCTTGCCGGTGCTGGCCTATGACTACGCCGCGGCCAGCCAGCTGGTGCGCCCGCAGCTCAGCGGCCTGCTGGCGCCGATGAACAACCCGTCCGAATTCGTGCGCATGGCCGCCTCGCTGGCGGCCGACAGAGAAGGCCTGCGCGTTTTGTTTTTTAATGATACGGCGACCACCGAGACGCTGGGCTGGGACCGCATCGTCGCCAGCATCGAACACATGTACCACGGCCTGCTGCAGCGGCCGCTGGAGACAGTGCACGCGCTGCCGCCGGCCGGCTTCGGTTCGCTGCGCGCCTGAACGCAAGAGCGCATGGCGCCTGAGGAAACGCCGGGCCGCCCCAAGTTTCCTCATCCCCCTCGGGGGGGCGGGCCGGGCGAAGCCCGGACCTTGGGGGCGGCATCGAGCAAGCTGCTGCGCGCCGCGTGCACCTCGGCACGCCGGCCGCGCCAGATCAGCCAGCCCATGGCCGCCGAGACCGCCAGGCCGAAGCCGCTCATCAGCGGAACCAGAGGCACCTCTGATGCGATCAGCGCGGCATAGCCACCCAGCATCAACAGGATGCTGAGGTTCTCGTTGAAGCCTTGCACCGCAATCGAGCGGCCGGCCGTCAGCAGCGCATGGCCGCGGTGCTGCAGCAGCGCATTCATCGGTACCACCAGGATGCCGCCCACCGCCCCAGCCAGCGCCAGCAGCGGCAGCGAAGGCAGCAGCGTGTCCTGCAGCGCGATCAACACGATGAGGCTGCCCAGTGCGACGCCGGCCGGCAGCACCCGCATGGCCTGGTTCAGCGGCACGCAGCGGCCGGCCAGCGCGGCCCCGGCCACCACGCCCAGCGCCACCACGGCCTGCAGGTAGGCGGCCTGGTCCAGCCGCAGGCCAAGCCGTTCCACGGCCCAGCGCAGCACCGCGAATTGCAGCGTGGCGCCCACGCCCCAGAACAGCGTGGTGACGGCCAGCGACAAGCCGCCAGCACCGTCGCGCCACAGCCGGCGGTTGGCAGCGCGGAAGTCTCGCACCAGCGCCAGCGGATGCAGCGTCGCGCGCGGGTAACGCACGCCGCTGTCCGGCACACCCAGTTGAAGCAGCGCGGCCAGCGCATAGGTGAGCAAAAGCCCGCCCAGCGAGACCAGCAGCGGCGAGGCCAGCGGCCAGTCGCCCGCCAGCGCCAGCGCATGCGCCCACTGCGCCAGCGCACTCGCGCGCAGCGGTTCGGCCACCAGCGCACCGCCCAGCACCGTGCCCAGCAGCGCGGCGCCAACGATGGAGACTTCGATCCAGCCGTTGGCCGCCACCAGCCGAGGCCCCGGCACCAACTCGGTCACCAGCCCGTACTTGGCCGGGGCATAGGCCGCCGCCCCCAGGCCGGCCACCGCATAGGCCGCGACCGGGTGCAGCCCCAGCAGCAACCCGCCAATGCCCAGCAGCTTCACGCCGTTCATCCAGGCCATCAGCCTGGCCTTGGGCATCGCGTCGGCCAGCGGGCCGAGCCAGGGCGCGAGCAGCACATACGACAGCGTGAACGCAAACTTCAGCAGCGGCGCCCACCAGGCCGGCTGCCCCTGCTCGGCCAGCAGCGCCATGGTGACGATCAACAAGGCGTTGTCGGCCAGCGCCGAGGTGAACTGCGCGGCGATCAGCAGGTGGAAGCGTGGTGGCATGGAGACGGCTTGAAGGTGGCCGGATTGGACCGGCGCCGCGTGCCAGCGCCGTGACAAGGCGGTGACGGGACCGCGTCGATATAGTGCCGGCCATGCTCCGTCTCACGCTCCTGCGGCTGGGCCTGGCCTTGCTGCTGGTGCCGGTGCTGCTCAGCCTGTCCGCCAGCTGCGGACCGCGCCACCTGCACCCCGCGCTGGCCACGCTGCCGCCGCGCATGCTGTGGGCCTGGGAGCGGCCGGAAGACCTGCGCGGGTTGCCGGCGGACGTGGGCGTGGCCTGGCTGGCCCGCACCATCGAGCTGGACGGCCGGCACACCCTCGTGCGGCCCCGCGGGCAGGCGTTGCAGGTCTCGCCCGGCACGGTGTTGCTGCCGGTGCTGCACGTGGACCTGATCTGGCGCCGCCCGCCGCGCTTCAGTGACGACCAGCGCGAACGTGTCATTCAAGAAGCGCTGGACCTGCAGCGCAGCACTGGCGCCAAGGTGCTGCAGCTCGACTTCGAGATCGGCCGCTCGCAGCGCCCGTTCCTGGCCGAGGTCGTCAGCCAGCTGCGCCGCCGCCTGCCGCCGGACGTGGCACTTTCGATGACCGCGCTCGCTTCCTGGTGCGCAGGCGACGCTTGGCTGGCCCACATCCCGGCCGACGAGATTGTGCCGATGGCCTTCCGCATGGCGAGCGACGACACCGAGATCCGCGCCCTGCTGGCCCGCCGCGGCCAGTTCCCGCGCGCCCGCTGCCAGGCCGCCGCCGGCAGCGCCACCGACGAGCCGATGCCCGCGCTGCGCACCCCGCGCCGCTACTACTTCTCTCCCCGCTCCTGGACACCCGAACAATGGCAACAACTGCCCGCCGCCAGCGCCTCGCTCTGAGCTTGCGCATCGCGCTTCACGCGACTTGGATGCTGATCGCCTCGTCGACCTGGGCCAGCGGCGGGGGTGACGAATTCAGCGACAGCGTCTTCGCGCCAACTTCTGCAGTCGACGCCTCCGCGCTGCCTGGCTATGTGGGAGGCCAGCTCGGCGTGCTGCAACCGGGTTACAGCCGCATCTACCTGTTCTTCGCTTGGCGCGCTGCCCAGGCTCAAGCACTGAGCCCGGCGGAGGCACAGTCGCTCACCATCAACGGCTGGCAGTCAAGACCATCGAGCGACGTCGGCGCTGCGGTGGGTGCATGGCTGCAGGCCCGTCAAGCCGCGCTTGAAGGCTTGCCTCCGGCGAGCCGCCCCGCGGCTTTGACTGTGGACGATCCCTGGACCTATGCCGGTCGTGGCGACTGGAGCTACTTGACCACCAACTGCGCGCAGGACGCTTTTGTGCGCGCCCGCCAGACACTCGCCGAGCGCCAGCAGCTCGGCGCGGCCTGGCCCGCCTGGGGGGGGCGCTGGTTGACGCAGCAGGACCAGGTGTTCGCCCAGTGCCGAGGCAAGGCTGATGCAGCTTTGCCCGCCCCACCGCCTGACGGGGCGCCGAGCTGGCTGCGACAGGACCACGCATATCAACTGGCCGCGGCACACTTCTACCAAGGCGACTACGCCACCGCCCGCGCCGGCTTTCAGGCTGTGGCGCAAGACATCACCTCGTCATGGCACACGCTGGCCGCGTACCTCGCTGCGCGCTGCCTGATCCGCGAGGTGTCTTTCCGCCCCCAGGCCAGCAGCGAGCCAAGCTGGATTGCCGAGACGCTGGGCGTCGCGCGAACCGAGCTGGTGCGGCTCGCGCCGGCCTATCCGCCGGCCACCGACCTGGTCGGTTGGATCGACATGCGTCTGCGCCCTGCCGAACGCCTGAAGGCGCTGGCACTGCAGCTCGACCACGGCCGCTTCGATGCCAGGCGGCAGGCAGAACTCAACGACTACCTGGTCAGCCTGGCACCGCTGCCGCCGCAGCGCCTGGTGGCGGCGGCCGAGCCGATGACCCGCTGGATCGGCGTGATGCAGGCCATGGTCGACCAGGGCAACGCAATGACCCTCCAGGCCGAAATGCAGATCGCGGCCGTGCAGGACCCGCTCACCGGCACCGCGCTGCGCAGCCAAGCGCTGGCCGTGGCGCGGGCGCAGTGGCAGGCCACGCACGCCCCCGTCTGGCTGGTGCCCTTGCTGTCCCAGGCGCTGCCGCCTGGCCCGAAGGTGCCGCCCGAGCGCCTGCTGAGCACAGAAGAGCGCCAGGCCGCATTGGCCGTGCCGCCCAGCTCGCCGCTGTACCAGCACCTGCGCTACCACCTGCTGCGGCTGCGCATCGCGCAGGGTGACGGCGCTGCGGCAGACGCGGAACTCGCCGCGCTGCTGGTCGACCCGAAGCAGCCGATGGGCGACGCCACGCGCAACCGCTTCCTCGGCCTGAAGGTCCAGAGCGCAAGCACGCTGCCGGGCTTTCTCGCCACCGCGCCGCGCCGCATCGTGCTGCCGCTGGGCCGGCCCATCATCGACGCCGACCGCGCCAGCCGCGACACCCCGCAGGCCGCCGCGCCCATCGTCGGCCTGGACGGCGACTTCCTCTGGCCGCTCTACCACCAGCTGCCGCTGGCGATGCTGATGGCGATCCGCCAGGCGCCGGAACTGGCCACCGAGCGCCAGCGCCTGACCGAGGTGATCTGGACCCGCGCGGTGCTGCTGGGCCAATGGGCCGTGGCGGATTCGCTGGTCGACGAGCTGGCCCGCCCGCGCGGCACCACCCAGGAACTGTGGCGCCGCTTCAAGGCCGCCAGCACCCCGGCCGACAAACGCGACGCCGCCACCGTGATCTGGGTCAACACACCCGAGCTGCACCCCGGGCTGAACCTGCCGGACCCACAGGCCTACGGCGAATGCAACAGCGTGGGCTGGTCGCTGCCGCAGCAGGGCGACGGCAGCGAGGCAGCGCCCGGACCTGCGCCCGCCTTCCTGTCCACCGCCGAGCGCGCACAGGCTGCCGAGCAGCTGCGCCAGCTGCGCACGCTGAAGGACCGCAATCCCGCACTCGCACCGGCCCTGCTGGCCTGGGCCAAGGCCCACCGAGACGACCCCGAAGCCCCGAAGGCCCTGCACTTCTTCATCGCCAGCACCCGCAAGGAGTGCCGCCGCTACGACCCCGCGCATCCCGATGCGCCGCCACCCGCACACCCGCGTGAAGCCTTCGAGCTGCTGCACAAACTGTGGCCGAAGAGTGAATGGGCCAAACAAACCAAGTACTACTACTGACCTCATGCGCCGCACCTCATTGCGTCCCAGGCCGTTGGCCATCGCCGCGCTGGCCAGCTTGCTCAGCTTGCCGGCCCTCACACACGCCAGCGGCGGCGACGGCTTTGCCGAAAGCCCGTTGACGCCCGAATGGCATGTGCCGGCCAGCGAGCTGCCGGCCTATGCAGCGGGCCGGCTGGGCGTGCTGCCGGGCAGCCACTGGCGCATCTTCCTGTTCCTGGCCTGGCGTGCCGCGAACGGCCACCCGCTGAGCGCCGAAGAGGTCAAGGCGCTGGACCTGAACGCGTGGCGCGTAGGCCCCTGGTCACATGGCATTTCGATGGAGACGGACAACGCGGACAGCATGCTCAAGGCCTGGCAGGCGGCTCGGGATTCGGCCGCTGCCGCATTGCCTTCGGCGAACCGGCCGGCGGCGCCAGCCCGCATCGGCACCGAACGCAGCACCGAGGACTGGAGCAGCTACCTGAACTGCCCGGCGGATGCTTTTGCACGCGCCGCGCAAACGCTGGCCACACGCCAGCGCCTGCCGGATTGGCCGGCCTGGGGCGGCGTGTGGCTTGCGCAGCAGGACCAGGTCTTTGCCAACTGCGCGCCCGACGACGCCCGCCCCGGCCAGCCGGCGCCACCGCCACGCCTGCCCGCCGCGCTGACCGCTGGCGCACCGGCCTGGCTGGCGAAGGACCGCGCCTACCAGTTCGCCGCAGCACAGTTCTACGCCGGCCAGTACCCGGCCGCGCGCAGCGGCTTCCAGGCCATTGCCAAGGACGGCACCTCGCCCTGGCAGCCGCTGGGCGCCTACCTCGCGGCACGTGCGCTGGTGCGCCAGGCGACGCTGGCCATCGGGCCGGAACGCCAGCCCGACCGCAGCGAGACCGGCTGGCGCCAACCGCTGAGCACCGCGCGACAGGAACTGCTGGCGCTGGCGCCCACCCAGCCCGCGGCGGCCGCGCTGGTGGGCTGGGTGGAGGCGCGGCTGCGGCCGCGCGAGCGCGCACAGGAGCTGGGGCAACAGCTGGCCAGTGCGCCGATGAACCGGCAGACCATCGCCGCGCTGGGCGACTACCTGCGGCTGCTGGACGGGCTCTCGCCGCAGCAGCTGGCCCAGTCGCCGGACCCGATGACGCGCTGGATCGGCCTGATGCAGGCCAGCCAGGATGGCCCCACCGGTGCGGACCCGGCGTCGCAGCAACCGGCGGACGATGCCACCGAACGCGAGGCCGCAGACCGTGGCGCGCTCGAAGGCGGCGCGCTGCAGCGCCTGGCCGCAAGCTTGGCCCGGCAGTCGGCGGCCAAGGACAGCAAGGCGCCCGCCGGCCTGTGGCTGGCGCCGCTGCTGGCCCTGGCGCGGCCGGCCGGTGCCGGCATGCCGCCCGAGCGGGTGCTGACCGAAGCCGAACAGCGCGCAGCCCTCGCCGTGCCGGCCACCTCGCCGCTGTACCAGCACCTGCGCTACCACCTCGCGCGGCTGCAGATCGAGCAGGGCCAGGGCGCCGCGGCCGACGCCGGCATCACGGCGATGCTGGCCGATGCGAAGCAGCCGATGAGCATTGCCACGCGCAACCGATGGCTGGGCCTGAAGATGCTCAGCGCACCGACGCTGGCCGGCTTCCTCGCCGCGGTGCCACGCCGCGTGCCGACCGAGGAGGCGGGACAACCCATCATCGACGCCGACCGCACCGCCGAAAAAGGCACCTCAAATCCGGAACCGCCACCCCCGCAGTTCCAACCGGCCGACGACTTCGCGCTGCGCCTCTACCGCAACCTGCCGCTGTCGGTCCTGAAGCTGGCCCAGCGCGCCCCGGCGATGCCAGGCACTGAAACCACCCGCCTGGCCGAGGTCATCTGGACCCGCGCCGTGCTGCTGGGCGACTGGGCCAGTGCAGACGACATGGCGCCGCTGCTCGCCGCCCCGCGCTCTACCACCAAGCCCCTGTGGGACCGCTACGCCGCGGCCACCAGCCCGGCCGCCAAACGCGAAGCAGCCGTCGTCATCTGGGCCAACACACCCGAGTTGGACCCGGCCGTCGTCAACGACCAGGGCCTGCAGCAGTCCTGGGGCTGCATCACCTACGCCAACACGGACACCACCGCCGACCCCACCCACCTCGCCGGCCCCGCCTTCCTCAGCGCCGCGGAGCGCGACGCAGCGCAGGCCGAAAGGGCCAGGCTCCAGGCCCTGCCGCTGCGCAGCGAATACCTCGGCCCGCCGCTGCTCGCCTGGGCCCGCAGCCACACGGCGGACCCCGAAGCCCCCAAAGCCCTGCACTTCTTCATTGCCAGCACCCGCATGGAATGCCGCGGCGTGCCCGCCCACCCCCGCCCCAAGGACGACCCCGCCACCGACTCGAAAGACGCCTTCCAGCTGCTGCACAAGCAGTGGCCGAAAAGCGAGTGGGCGGCGAAGACGAAGTATTACTACTGAATCCATCTCGATGAGCAAGCCTGTCAACACTCCGCCTTCGGCACCTGACACCGCCCCACCACCACTGCTCACTTGGCAACACGCCGCCGCCCTCTCCACCTTGATTGTCGGGATCAGCACCGTGGTGCTGCACACCGTTGGCAGCATTCGTCACAACAACTACCTCGCCGCTTGGGGCTTGGATGCAGACTTGTTCCCGAAGTCGCTGGACTGGATGTTGATCCACGGCTTCTATGGCGTGTTCAACCGGCTGAGCTGGCTGTTCTCGTTTGCCTGGAACAACCTCGGTCGGTTCTTGCTAGCCGTTGCCGCCTTGGTGGCGTACTTCTTCCTGCTCAGCACGCCAGGCCCCGAAGGCGACGGCTTGCGACGGTGGCTGCAGGCCAGCAAGGCCTGGGTTCGGCGCCTCATCAAGGTCGCGTTGTTTACTTTCATTGGCAGCATGTCGGCGCTGCTGGCAATGTTGCTGATTTACCTGGCCATCGTCCTCCTCGGAGCGTTGGGGGAGTCAGCAGGCCTGGCCGGTGCCGAGCAAAGCAAGCTGGAATTTAGGAAGGGCTGCGCTGCCTCGAAACCCCGCTGCGTCACGCTGCTGCGCGACGACAAACCCATTGCGCATGGCTACTTGCTGGATAGCTCGCCCGAGCATATTGCGCTGTTCGACGTGGACCTGAAGCAAGCCCGAGCCATTCCGCGTGACGGGCTGGAGTTGCGCAGCGATCCCGAGCGAACAGCGCTTGCCACCAGCGCAGCCAGCGCCGCCTCCCAACCTTGAGTCATCGCGCCGATGCTGGACTCGGTGAGCAACACAGCGCCGAATTGTTCGGCCAGCTGCGCAATCTCGGTCAGGGTCAGTGGTAGTCCTCTTCGCGCTGGTGACGCGCGCCGATCACGAGGACCAGCTCGGGGGTGCGGATGTCGAAGCGAAGGACGTATCCAGTGGCGCCGAAGGGCACGATGAGTTCGCGCAACGATGGGCGGGCACCCACCTTGCGGTAGCTGTAGGGCGTGGTCGCGAGGTGGCTGTTGGCCACCGTGCGGAGCACCTCGATGGCGTCTTGAGCGCGCATGGCCTGCTCGACCGTCTCGGCGCGGGCCAGCAGAAAGTCAAAAAGACGATCCAGATCGGCATCCGCCTCGGGGGTGAACTCGACTTTGAACGTCATTTGCGCAGCTGTTTCACCCGCGCTGCGACCTTCGCCTCCAGTTTCGACAGGACAACATCCGCCGCGACGGAAATCCCGGTGCGTTCGTAGTTCGCCAGCGAGGCGTCGCAACGGGCAGCGAAGTCCGTTTGCATTCGCCGGAATTCGACGGCGTTGCGAACCGCGGTCTCGACAAAATCGGTCAGGGTCTCTCCGGGCAGCAGCGCAGCGTCGAGATCGGCGCGCAACTCGGGCTCGACGCGCACTTGCGGAATGACGGCGGTTTTCATGCGCGAAGTGTAGTGCGGGCGCACTACATGCTCAAGCCGGTGTTGGCCGGTGGCTTCTCGGCTTTCTGGTGGACGCCGAACACATCAAGCAGCCGTTCGCTACCGCATCAGCGCGCTGGCGATCGTCCCGACCGTCTGGAGCGCCTGCTCGAATCCGGGATGATCGGGATGCCCGAAATTGATCCGCACGTGATGGCTGAAACGCCGGTCGGCCGAGAACAGCTGGCCCGGCGCGAGGCTGATGTCCTGCGACAGGGCCAGCCGGTGCAGTTCCAGCGCATCGACCTGCGGCGGCAGTTCCACCCACACGAAGTAGCCGCCCTCCGGCTGCGTGGCCCGCGTGCCGGCGGGGAAGTGCTCGGCGATGGCCCGCTGCACCACGTGCAGATGCCGCGCCAGCGTGGCGCGCAGCTGGCGCAGGTGGCGCTCATAGCCGCCATGTTCCAGGTACTCGCTCAAGCCCTCCTGAGAGGGCAGCGGCGCGGCGAGGGAGCTCATCAGCTTTCGCTGCGCCACTTCGCGCGCGAAGCGGCCTGCGGCCACCCAGCCCACACGGTAGCCCGGCGCCAGCGTCTTCGAAAACGAACTGCAGTGCATCACCAGTCCCTGGCGATCCCAGGCTTTCGCGGGCCGTGGCTTGTGCGCGCCGAAGTAGAGCTCGCCGTAGACATCGTCCTCGATCAGCGGCAGCCGATGCTGTGCGAGCAGCTCCACGAGCGCCTGCTTGGCGCCATCGGGCATCAGGCTGCCGAGCGGATTCTGGAAGTTCGGCATCAGCCAGCAGGCCTTGACGGGATGCTGGGCGAGCACGGTGGCGAGCGCTGCCACGTCAATGCCGGTGCGCGGGTGCGTGGCGATCTCCACCGCGCGCAGGCCGCGCCGCTCCAGCGCCTGCAGCGCGGCGTAGAAGGTCGGCGATTCAACGGCCACCAGGTCGCCCGGCTGGGTCACGCTCTCCAGGCAGAGGTTCAGCGCCTCCATCGCGCCGTTGGTGATGACCAGTTCTTCGGTCTCCACGCCGCAGCCCATGCCGAGGTAGCGCAGGCCGATCTGGCGGCGCAGCGCGGCGCTGCCGGGCGAGAGGTCCTCGACCGTGCGCCACGGGTCGAGCCTGCGCAGCGCCTTGCCGGTGGCCATGGCCAGCTTGGGCAGCGGGAACAGCGCGGGGCTCGGGAAGGCAGAACCCATCGGCACCAGCGTGCGGTTCCTGGTGTGGCCGAGCACCTGGAAGACGAGCTCGGAGACAGCCACGGGCTGATCGCTCACTGCCGGCCTGGCGCTCTCTGGCTCCACCTGCCGGCCCACGGCGGGGCTGACGAAATAGCCGGCGCGCGGCCGCGCTTCGAGCAGGCCGCGCGCTTCGAGCAGGTAGTAGGCCTCGAACACCGTGGACGGGCTCACGCCGCGGCTGCGGCTGGCCTCGCGCACCGAAGGCACGCGCTGGCCCACGCTCAGCTGGCCGGCGGCGATCGATTCCGCGATCTCATGGGCGATGGCTTCGTAGCGCTTCATGGGCTCTGATCCGCTTTTTCTGCTCAGGATCTGAGCCTGGGCTTTGGGCGCGGTTTTTGGCACAGTCTGCGCTGAAAGCTGGGTCCGGTCATGCGTCCGACCCGGTCTGTGCGAAGGGTGTCGTGGCGCTTCATCGGCCTTGAATGAAGCGCCTTCTCAAGATCGTCAGTGTCAAGCAATCGCCTGGAAGTACCCCAAAATGGAATGGATCCCCATCGTCTTCGTGACCTTCAAGCTAGTCGTGTTCGGCACGGGCATGTTCTTCGCCATCAAGTGGCATCACGATCAAGCGAAGAAGAACAAGAAGAAATGACGCAACCATCACCGCAGCGTCACCGCCCCCATCGCCGGGTCGCTGATGCTGTGCGCGCCGGTTTCCAGGCGGCCGGCGGCGCGGCGGGACCAGCTGCTGGCGGGCTGCCCGCTGACGCTGAATTGCAGGTCGTACCAGCCCTGGGAGCTGCTGAGGTCCAGCAGCCAAGTCTGCTCGCCGCCGGCGGGCAGCACGACGCTCCACGGGCCGTCCTGGCGGTAGGCCAGCGGCTGGATGACCACGGTGCAGGCGCTGCTGCCCGGGTTGCTGAGGTGAACCTGCAGCGACTGACCCTGCGGCTTGGCCTTGACGTTGACAACCGGCGCTGCGCTGGCTGAAGCCGTGCCGCTGAACTGCCGGTGGAAGCCGTTGGGGCCCAGCACCCAGAGGTCGTACTGGCCCTTGTCCTTGGCCAGCGGCCAGCTGCCCGAGAGCGACAGGCCGGCGCCCACGGTGTAGCGGCGCGGGCGCCGGGTCAGGTGCAGGCGGTCATACACGTGGAACACGGCGCCGGCGCTGCCGTTGTTGACGAACTTCAGCGACAGGCTGGGCGAGCTGCCGGTGACCAGGCTGGCCTGCACCGCGAGTGCATACGGCAGCGCGCGCGAGGGCTTCACGCCGGCGGGCTGCACCGGCGCGGTCTGCGTGGCTTCGCTGGGCACCGGCACCTTGGGCAGGGCTTCCTGCTGCACCCGCAGTGCGTCCACGCCAGCCTTGGTCAGCAGCGTCATCTGCGGCGGCTGTTCGGTGTTGGGGTCGAAGAAGTTGAAGACCGACAGCAGGTCGCCAGCGACCACGCGGCGCCACGGGCTGATGTTGCTCTCGGCCACGCCGAAGCGGGCTTCGAGGAAGCGCAGCACCGAGGTGTGGTCGAACACCTGCGAGTTGACCCAGCCGCCACGGCTCCAGGGCGAGATGGCCATCATCGGCACCCGCGGGCCCATGCCGAACACGCCCTTGTCCGGCTTGGGCTGGCCTTTGGACCCGGGTGGCGCGGGCTGGGTGAAGCGCTCGGCGCTGACGTCCACGGTGGACGCGCCGGCCTCGCTGCCGTCCGAGTTGAGCGAAGGCGCGCCGGGCGGCGGCACATGGTCAAAGAAGCCGTCGTTCTCGTCGAACATGACCAGCAGCACGGTCTTGCTCCACACGTCCGGGTTGGCCGTCAGCGCGTTCAGCGCCTCTTCGACGTACCAGGCGCCCTGCGCCGGGCAGGACGGCGACGGGTGTTCGGAGTAGGTGGCTGGCGCGACGATCCACGACACCTGCGGCAGCGCGCCAGCGGCAATGTCGTCGCGCAGCGCCTGCAGGAAGCCGCCGTCTGGCATGGTGTTGGTCGTGCCCTTGGCCAGCGGGTTCAGCGCGTCCATCGCCGGGGTGTAGGCCGGATAGGGCGAGCCATCGGGCTGGTTGCCCACGTCCAGGTTGGCCTGGCGATAGGGCACGAAGCCGGCCAGCGGGTTGTCGGTGAAGTTGTCCGGCAGGTTCTGGTAAAGCTTCCAGCTCACGCCGGCCTGCTGCAGGCGCTCGGGGTAGGTGGTCCACTGGTAGCCGCTGGTGGGCGCTTCCATGCCGTCCCATTCGTTGACCACGACCGCCACGCCGGCGGGCTGTGCGCCATTGCTGCCGGTCCACAGGAACAGGCGGTTCGGGTTGGTGCCGCCGTGCAGGCTGCAGTGGTAGGCGTCGCAGACGGTGAAGGCATTCGCCAGCGCGTACTGGAACGGCACTTCGGCCTCGGCGTAATGGCCCATCGCGTGGTTGGTCTTGAACAGCGGCCAGTGCGAAAGCCGGCCGTCCCCCCAGGCGCCTTGCGCGTCATGCCAGCTGTGCGGGTTGCCGCCGTCGCGCTGGGCGTTGCCGATGCTGCTGTCCAGGTGATAGGGCATCACGGTGCGCACGCCGTTGCTCTGCTGCCAGACCGTCTTGCCACCGGGCAGCGGGATGGTGAAGCGGTCGCCATAGCCGCGCACGCCGGGCAGCAGGCCGAAGTAATGGTCGAACGAGCGGTTCTCCTGCATCAGGATCACCACATGCTGCACGTCCTGGATGCTGCGCGTGGCGTTGTGCGCCGGGATGGCCAGCGCGCGGGCAATGGCGGCGGGCACGCCGGCACTGGCGGCAGCGGCCGCGGCGGTTTGCAGGAACTGGCGGCGGTCGACTGCGCTCATGAAATACCTCGGTTCGGTCGTTGCCGGCCACGGTAGCCGAGCGACCGGGCCAGCGGCATCCCCAGCTTGTCAACCAGCGGTGACAGAACCAAGACAGGACCGCAGCTTGCGCTAACGTCTGCGCTTCATTCCTGGAGAGTTTGCCGGTGTCATTCGCACGTTCCACCCGATCATCCCAGCGCAACGCTTCCCTGGCCGCCTGTCGCGTGCTGTTGCTGGCCGGGCTGATCCACGCGGGCCTCAGCGCCGCGCAGCCTGTCGTGCCGCCACCACAGCCGGCGGCACCGGTGGCCGCACTGCCCGCCCCTTCGGCCACGCCCTACCCCGGCCGCATCATGCTGGCGGTGGACGCGACCGACCTGGACCACCGCGTGCTAGCCGTCACCGAGACGCTGCCGGTCGTGCCGGGCCGGCTCACCTTGCTCTACCCACGCTGGCTGCCCGGCAACCACGGGCCCACCGGCAACCCGAATCCGCTGGCCGGCCTGCAGGTGATGGCGGGCGACAAGCCGCTGGCCTGGCAGCGCGACCCGGTCGAGATGAACGCCTTCCACATCGAGGTGCCCGCCGGCGTCTCGCAGTTGACGGTGCGCTTCGAGCACCTGAGCCCGCTGAAGTCCGAGCAAGGTCGGATCTCGATGTCGCCCGCATTGCTGGGCGTGCAATGGAACACCGTGCTGCTGTACCCGGCCGGGCATGCGACCGACGGCGTCGACGTGCAGGCCCGGCTGCGCCTGCCCGCAGGCTGGCAGGCTGCCACCGCGCTGCGTGCACCGGACGGCCAGCTGGCCAAGCCTGGCGACGGTGGCTGGCTGGCCTTTGGCAGCGTCTCGGCGACCACGCTGGTCGACTCGCCGTTGTTCGCCGGGCCGAACTTCAAGCGCATCGAGCTGGATCCGCCCGGCACGCCGCACCCGGTGGCGCTGAACCTGTTCGCCGACGAAGCCGACCAGCTTGAGGCCAAGCCCGAGCAGATCGAGGCCCATCGCAAGCTGGTCCAGCAGACCGACAAGCTCTACGGCGCCCGCCACTGGCGGCACTACGATTTCCTGCTGTCGCAAAGCCGGGAGTTCGGCGGCATCGGGCTGGAGCACCACGAGTCCAGCGAAAACGGCGTGCGGCCGGGCTACTTCAAGGACTGGGACAAGGCCGCCCGCGGCCGCGACCTGCTGGCGCACGAGTTCACCCATTCGTGGAACGGCAAGTTCCGCCGACCCGACGATTTGTGGACCGCCAACTTCAACCAGCCGATGCGCGGCTCGCTGCTGTGGTTCTACGAAGGCCAGACCCAGTTCTGGGGCCATGTGCTGGCCACGCGCAGCGGGCTGGTGAGCGCCGCCCAGTTCCGCGACGACCTGGCGCGCAACGCCGCCGACCTGGCCCACCGCGGCGGCCGCGGCTGGCGCACGCTGCAGGACACGACCAACGAAGGCCCGATGGACGCCGGCCGCAACAAGCCCTGGGGCGACTGGCAACGCGGCCGCGACTACTACGAAGAAGGCCGGCTGATCTGGCTGGAGGCGGACATGCTGATCCGCGAGCAAAGCGGCGACAAGCGCTCGCTGGACGACTTCGCCCGCGCCTTCTTCGGCGCAGCGCATGCCAATGCGCCCGACGGCAGCATCCTGCCGCGCACCTACGCTTTCGACGACGTGGTCAAGGCGCTGAACAGCGTACAGCCCCACGACTGGGCCCGCTTCCTGCGCGAGCGGCTGGACCGCACCGGCACCGACGCAGCCCCGCTGGGCGGCCTGGCCCGCAGCGGCTGGCGCCTGGTCTACGACGAGAAGGAAAGCGAATTCGCCAAGGCCGGCGACGGCTGGGGCGACACCGGCGGCCAGGACCTCTCCTACTCGCTGGGCCTGCGCCTGGACAAGGACGGCAACATCGGCGGCGTGCGCTGGGACGGCCCTGCCTTCCAGGCAGGCCTGGCACCCGGCGAACAGGTGCTGGCCGTCGGCATGCAAACCTGGAAACCCGAGCGCCTGGCCGCCGCCATCACCGCCAACAAGGCCGGCCAGGCCCCGATCGAGCTGCTGGTGAAGGTGGGCGAACGCTACAAGCTGGTGAAGATCGACTGCCGGGGCGGGCTGCGGTATCCGAAGCTGGAGCGCATTGCGGGGACGGTGGATCGCTTGGAGGCGGCGTTGAAGGCGCGTTGAAGCGGCCTGACCTTATAGAAAAAAGGCACCTCAATCAACTGTCGGCATTGACGCGCGGGGAAGTCCCTATAGATGGGTAGCCCGCAGCGACAGTGAAGCGCTGCACTGTGCCTTGCCACCAGCCCTGCGTGACCTCGATTTCGGCAAACGCTCCGCGCGTGACGGTGGCTATGGCGTGACGCCAAAACTCTCGTGCAGCGGCGTTGCCGGGCATTTGCCCCACTTCCCAGGCACCCGGGTGGCATGCAAAGACGTGCCTTGCCAGCGCCAGCCCGTTGCCTGCCTTGCGATACTTCTTGAGCACGAAGAACTGCTCCATCCAAAAGCCCTCCTGCAGCGTGACCATGGCCGGCGCGACCAGAGCGAACCCGGCGTGGTGCTGATCGACGAGCAGGATGTGCGCGAAGCAGCCCTGCGCTTGCCGATGCTTCGAAGTGTCGTAGCCGTATTCACCCTGCGCGTCGAGCTCCTGGTCCCAGATGTCGGACAGCTCGTACTGGTACAGCTCCAACATGCGGCTCAGCGCTGCGAAGTCCGCGCTCTGCGCCAAGCGGCATTCGAGTGACATGCGCGGCTTGTGCGGCCTAACGCCCACTCGATGAAAGGTCAGGCCGCCGGTGCATGAGACTTTGACAGTGCAAGTGACATGTGGACCTTGCCCTTGAGCCCGGTGCTTGTGCGAATGGCTTGCGGCTGCGTGCCCCACGCGACAAAGCCCGCCGACCGATAGAGGCCAAGCGCGGGTGCGTTTCCCTCGGTGAGCGTGAGCGTCAGGGCTACCACTTCGGGTCTTGCTGAAGCCGACGCAATTGCAGCATTCAAGAGCGCAAGACCAAAGCCCTTACCGCGCTGCTCCGGCTGGAGGTACATGCCGAGGACAAGGGCCGAATGGCGTGTCTTTGGCTTGGCGGAGTATTCCAGCGCGACGGTTCCTACCAACTTGCTGCCCTGCCAAGCCCCAAACGACGTAGCCAGGCCGACCGCACCGCCGATGCGTTTGACCCACCAGGAATCAGGCTCAGCTTCGCGTTCAGCCGCGGTAGTGGTGAAGGCATCTGGCGCTTGCTCATAGGCTTCGAGCATGAGCGTGCGATAAGCAGCAACGTCAGTGGCGGTGAGGGTAGAAATGCGCATTCGTTCCTTGGCCTGACTTTCGAGCCTCTTCAGACCAGCACATCGCGGATCGAGGCGTCTTTCCCGAACTGTGCCTTCGCGAACGGGCACAGCGGAACGACCTTGATGCCGGCGCTGCGGACCCAGCTGACAAGGGCATCAAGCAGTTTGCGACCGACGCCCTGACCGCTGAAGGAGGAGTCGACTTCGGTGTGGTCGATGATGATCAATGATGCGTTGGTGCGGCTGTAGCTCATCTCAGCGACACGCTGCCCATCCTTCAGCACAAAGAAGGCGCCTTTTGATTGTTCGTCTTCGTGTTCGACTTTGTATGCCATGGCTTCGTGTTTGCGATTTGGGCCTGTTGAGTGTTTCGGTGTACCGATAGATCGTCACAGAACGCCCTGTGTTGTAGCCATCTATCAGCACAAGCACAAGGCTACCGCTTCATGTCCCGAAACGCCCCGAACAGCCAAGCCCGCATGCCGATCAGCAGCGTCATCGGCCGCTTCTGATCCGCTGGCAGCGCCCTGTCCGACAGGTGCTGCTGCGCGAAGTCCTGCGCGAGGCGCTGCAGGCGTTCCTGGAAGGCGATGGCGTGGCGGGGGGCCACCTGGCCGTGCACCAGTGCCAGCAGTTCGGCCTCGCCGTCGAAGCCGCCGCTGTAGAAGTCTTGCACCACGTCTTCGCGGAAGAACTGCATGACCGGGCCGTGCGGTCGCCAGCGGAAGCCTTTGGCGAGCTGCAGCCGGTAGCGGTTCAGCGGGCGCAGCGCGATGATGCCCAGGCGGTCCAGCTGCGCAAGGTGGCGGATCACCTCGGGCTCGGTGATGCGGTAGTGGCCGACCATCTGCTCCAGCGACCACTGGCTCATGCAGCAGATGGCCACCAGCAGCAGCTTGCGGTCGGCCACCACGGCGCGCTCCTGCTCCAGCGTCAGCTCGCGGCGCTCGGGCTGGGCCTCGGCGACCTGGCGTGAGAGCGCGGCGAAATCGGTCTTCAGCACGCGGCAGATCTCGTCCACGCGCGAGAGCGGCATCTCGCCGCGAGAAAACATGCGCTTGACGCTGGACTCGGCCATGTCGAGCTCCACGGCCAGCGCGGCGTAAGTCAGGCCGGCCGCCTTCAGCTCGTTCTTGATGACCTGGATCAGGGCCTGGGTGCTCGCCATGCGGACTCCGCGAGGGGTGACGTATCGAATGACGATACCAGACGTGCCACGCTGAGCAACATGGCATTGAGACAGGCCACTTCCGTCGCCAGCTCGCCAACATCCCGTCCATGTTCAACGTTCTCGTCACCGACATGGACCCCTCCGCCGTTTCGTCCCTCGCCGTCCGCCGCGACACCGCGGCCTGGCGGCTGCAGGTCTGGCTGTCGTTCGGCATTGCCGTTTCGCTGTGCGCCATCGGCCTGGCCTGGCTGCCGGGCGACGACATTGACCGCGCCTTCATGGTCATGGGCTATGTGTTCTGCCTGTCCAGCGCGTTCGGGCTGGCCAAGTTCGTGCGCGACAACCAGCGCCGCACGGTCGACACACCCATGTGGCGGCTGGTGGTCTGGGGCGGCTTCCTGCTTTCGATGGGGCTGACCGGCTGGGGCCTGTGGCGCATGGGCATCCAGCCGGTGTGGAAGGCCTTCCTGCTGGTCTCGTGGCTGTTCCTGATCTCCAGCGTGTTCACGCTGGCCAAGACGCTGCGCGACGCGCACGACGCCGACCTGCTCGAAGCCCGCCTGGCCGGCCGCCGCGAAGCCCAACGTGAGGAGACCCGCTGATGTGCACGACCCCTGTTCTCAAGCCGGCCACCAAGACCGTGCGCAAGACGACTCGCGGCGCCGTGTCGGTCAGCCTCGGCATGGTGCTGGTCCTGGCCAGCTGGCCGCACACGGTGCTGGCCCATCAAGGCCCATCGGAAGCGAGCGAAGCCTCGGCGCTGTCGATCGCGATCTCGGTGGCCACGCCGCTGGCGGTGCCGGCTGCGGTGCTGTCGGCAGGGACGGTGCTGACTGTCGTCTCGGTGCAAGCCGTGGCCGCCAGCACCGTGTGGGTGCTGGCCCGGGCCTCGGACGGCGCGCGCATCAGCCTGACGATGGCCGGGGCCTCGGTGATCGCCGCCGGCACTGCCGTCACCGTTGTCGTCACCGGCACCGGCTGGGTGCTGTCGCAGGCCGGCAAGGCGCTGTGCTTCATTCCCAACGAGATCGGCGCCTCGCTGCTCTACAACGAGCCGGTGACGCGATGAAAGCGCTCCGTGTGTTCGTGGCCGGCTTGGTGTTGACCCTGGCCCTGGCCGCCGGTGCGCACGCCGGCCAGGCTTGCGAAGCGCCACAGCCGCCCAGCGTCGACGCGGTGAATCAGGGCATGGCCATGGCGCAGCGCACCTCGCAGGCGCTGGACGCCAGCGGCGCGCAGGTCGTGCTGCTGGCGCGCGCCGGGCAGGACCTGCGGCGCTACGGGCTGCAGTGGTCCCACCTGGGCTTTGCCTACCGCAGCACCGACGCGCAAGGCAAGCCTGCGTGGCGCGTGGTGCACAAGCTCAACCGCTGCGGCACCGACCGCGCCGGCCTGTATCGCCAGGGCCTGGGCGACTTTTTCCTCGACCAGCCCTGGCGCTACGAAGCCGCCTTCGCCGTGCCCACGCCCGAAGTGCAGGCCCGCCTGCGCCCCTGGCTGGACGACAACAGCCGGCTGGCGCTGATGCACACCGCCGCCTACTCGATGCTGGCCTACCCCTGGTCCGAGCGCTACCAGCAGAGCAACCAGTGGGCCCTGGAAACCCTGGCCGCCGCGCTGGACGACGGTGCCACCGACCGCCACCGCGCCCAGGCCTGGCTGCAACTGCGCGGCTACCAGCCCACGGTGCTGAACATCGACGCCTTCACCCGCCTGGGCGCCCGGGCCACACGCGCCAACATCGCCTTCGACGACCACCCCAACAGCAAGCGCTTCTCCGACCACATCGAAACCGTGACCGCCGACTCGATGTTCAGCTGGCTCACCCGCAGCCAGCTCGCCGGCGCACCGCAACTGGTGCGTTGAACCGCTACATTGCCAGTCGGCACCCGCCGCGCCAAAAACCAAAGCCCCCGAGGAGACTCTGATGTCCACACCTTCGTCCAGCGACCATCCCAGCCAGTTCGCGCTGCTGGGCCAGCGCCGGTTCGCGCCGTTTTTCTGGGTGCAGTTCCTGGGGGCGATGAACGACAACGTCTTCAAGTTCGCGTTCACGGTGCTGGTGACCTACCGGTTGTCGGTCAGCTGGTTGCCTTCGGCCATGGCGGGCCTGGTGATCGGCGCGGTGTTCATCGCGCCTTTCCTGCTGTTCTCGGCCACCGCGGGCCAGTTGGCCGACAAGTACGACAAGGCGCGCATGACACGCTGGGTCAAGAACCTGGAGCTGGGCATCATGGCGCTGGCCACGCTGGGGCTGGTGACGCACCAGGTGCCGCTGCTGCTGGGCTGCATCTTCCTGATGGGGCTGCACAGCACGCTCTTCGGGCCGGTGAAGTTCGCCTACCTGCCGCAGCATTTGAACGAGCGTGAGCTGACCGGCGGCAACGGCATGATCGAGATGGGCACGTTTGTGTCCATCCTGCTGGGCAACGTGGCCGGCGGCATCTTGATCGCGTTGCCCGAAAGCGGCGCCGTGAGTGGGGCGCAGGCGGTTGCCGTGGCCTGCCTGGCACTGGCCGCGTTGGGCCGGCTGGCGGCGCAGTTCGTGCCGGCCACGCCGGCCACCGAGCCGGGGCTGAAGGTCAACTGGAACCCGGTCACCGAGACCTGGGCCAACCTGAAGCTGGCGCACGGCCACCTGGCGGTGTTCCGCTCGTTGCTGGGCATTTCGTGGCTGTGGTTCTTCGGCGCGGTCTTCCTGTCGCAGTTTCCGGTCTTCGCGAAAGACGTCCTGCATGGCGACGAGCACGTGGCCTCGCTGCTGCTGGTGGTGTTTTCGGTGGGCGTGGGCATGGGCTCGCTGCTGTGCGAAACGCTGAGCCGCGAGCATGTGGAGATCGGCCTGGTGCCGCTGGGCGCCATCGGCATGACGGTGTTCGCGGGCGACCTGTGGTGGTCCTCTTCCGCGCTGGTGGCGCCGGCACTGCAGTACGGCCTGGGCAGCTTCATTGCAGAGCCCGCTCACTGGCGCGTGCTGGCGGACCTGTTCCTGCTGTCGCTGTTCGCGGGCCTGTACAGCGTGCCGATGTACGCGCTGATCCAGCTGCGCTCGCCGGCCAGCCATCGGGCCCGCATCATCGCGGCCAACAACATCCTGAACGCGCTGTTCATGATCGCCAGCAGCTTGATCGTTGGCGCGCTGCTCGCGGCCGGCTTCACGGTGCCGCAGGTCTTCGGTCTGCTGGCCGTGGCCAACGCGGTGGTCGCGCTGTGGATCTTCCTGGTCGTGCCCGAGTACCTGCTGCGCTTCATCGCCTGGGTGCTGTCGCACCTGGTCTATCGCTTCAAGCTGCAGGGCACGCGCAACATTCCGGCCACCGGCGCCGCGGTGCTGGTCTGCAACCATGTGAGCTTCATCGACCCGGTGCTGCTGATGGCCGCCAGCCCGCGCCCGATCCGTTTCCTGATGGACCACCGCATCTTCAAGATCCCGGTGCTGGGCTGGCTGTTCAAGCTGGCCAAGGCCATCCCCATCGCCCCGCGTGCCGAGGACCCGGCCGCCTACGAAGCCGCGTTTGACGCCGCCGACGCCGTGCTGGCCGACGGCGAGCTGCTGGGCATCTTCCCCGAAGGCGGCATCACGCGGGACGGCACGCTGCAGCCGTTCAAGGGCGGGCTGATGAAGATCCTCGAACGCCGCCCGGTGCCGGTCGTGCCGATGGCCTTGACCAACCTCTGGGGCTCGTTCTTCTCGCGCGCCGAACGCGGCACCGCAATGGTCAAACCCTTCCGCCGCGGCCTGTTCAGCCGAGTGGGGCTGGTGGCCGCACCGGCGCTGGCGCCCGAAGCGGTGACCACCGAAGGACTGCATGGCCAGGTGGGCGGCCTGCTGGCCACAGCTTCTTCGTGACACTGTGATCGCACTGGACGCCAGCACCGCGGCCTGGCTGCACGGCCTGCTGGAGTACCTGGGCATTGGCGTGGGCATGGCGCTTTACCGACGCGCTTTGCGGGCCGATGCGACAGACCCGCCCGCTGCAGGCAGCGTGTTGGCGCCAGGGCGCTTCGCGGTGATGGTCGGCCTGCTCGCCGGCGCGGCGCTGGGCAACAAGGCGGTCTATCTGGCCGAGCGGCCGGACGTGGCTGCCGCCTGGCTGGCCGGGCAGCCGGCGCCGCTGGGGCAGTCCATCGTCGGCGGGCTGCTGGGCGGCTTGATCGGGGTGGAGCTGGCCAAGGCCTGGACGGGGCAGAAGGCCTCGACCGGGGACGCGATGGTGCTGCCGCTGGCCGTGGGCCTGATGATCGGCCGCGTGGGCTGTTTCCTGGCCGGGCTGCACGACGACACCTACGGCCTGCCGACTGCGCTGCCCTGGGGCGTGGACCAGGGCGACGGCGTGGCGCGGCACCCGGTGGCGTTGTACGAGATCGGTTTCGTGGCGCTGCTGGCCGCCGGCCTCTGGCGCTCCCGGGAGCCGCTGGCGCGGGCACCCGGCCTGCGCTTCAAGCTGTTCCTGGCGGCCTACCTGCTGTGGCGGCTGCTGGTCGACGGGCTCAAGCCAGTGCCGGTGGTGTACCCGCTGGGCCTCTCGGGCATCCAGTGGACCTGCGCGCTGGCGCTTTTGCTGTACCTGCCCTGGGTGGCGCGAGCCTGGCGCCAGGCCGTGACGCCGAATGTGATGGCTAAGGAGACACCTGCATGATGAGCCTGTTCGCCAGCTTGATGATTCTGCTGTTCAACCCGCTGACACTGATCGCGGTGTTCGGCTGGGCCGTGTGGATGTTGCGTGGTACCGCTGCGCTGCCCGGCCCGCTGAGCGAGGGCCAACGCCGCGGTCGTGTGCTGGCGCTGGCTGCGCTGGTGGTGCTGGTCGCGGGATTCGGCTTGTGTGGCGGTGCGGGCACGGTGATGGGGCTGGCCGGGTTGCGCGAAACGAGCTCGGAAGCACGCGCCTATTCGACGCTGTTCCTGGTGCCCGGCCTGCTGGGCCTGGCCGTCGCCTTGCTGTGCCTGTGGCTGATGCGCCGCTACAGGCGACGGGCAGCCGCGCAACAGGACGCGCCATGACCCGCAAGACCCGCCCCTGGCTGTTCTACGACACCACACAATCGGTCTGCACCACCTGCCTGCGCCAGGTTGAGGCCAAGATCCTGATCAAGGATGGGCAGGTGTTCATGGACAAGTGGTGCCCGGTGCATGGCACCGAGCGGGTGCTGGTGGCCGACGATGCGGACTACTACCGCCAGTGCCGCGAGGTCTATGTGAAGGCGCCGGAGATGCCGCAGCGCTTTGCCACCGAGATGCGCCACGGCTGCCCGTACGACTGCGGGCTGTGCCCGGACCACATGCAGCACAGCTGCCTGTCGGTGGTGGAGATCACCGACCACTGCAACCTGCGCTGCCCGACCTGCTACGCCAGCTCCGGCCCGGAGCGGCTGACGCACCGCTCGATGGCCGAAGTGAACGCGATGCTGGACGCGGTGATCGCCAGCGAGGGCGAGGCCGACGTGGTGCAGATCAGCGGCGGCGAGCCCACGCTGCACCCGCAGTTCTTCGAGGTGCTGGACGCCGCGCGGGCGCGGCCCATCCGCCACCTGATGCTCAACACCAACGGCATCCGCATCGCAGAAGAACCGGGCTTTGCCGAGCGGCTGGCGAGCTACGCGCCGGCCTTCGAGGTCTACCTGCAGTTCGACTCGCTACAGCGCGCGCCGCTGCTGGACCTGCGCGGCGCCGACCTGCGGCGCATCCGCACGCAGGCACTGGCGCGGCTCAACGAAGTGGGCCTGTCCACAACGCTGGTGATGACGGTCAAGCGGGGCGTGAACGACGAGGAGATTGGCGAGGTGATCCGCTTCGCGGCGGCGCAGCCCTGCGTGCGCGGCGTGACGCTGCAGCCGGTGCAGGACGCCGGCCGGGTCGAAGGCTATGACGCCGCCAGACACAGGCTGACAGTCAGCGAGATCCGCCGCCGCATTGCCGAGCAGTCCGGCCTGTTCACGCTGGAAGACGTGCTGCCGGTGCCGTGCAACCCGGACACGCTGGCGATGGCCTACGCGCTGCGCGCGACACCCGGCGGCGAGCTGCAGCCGCTCACACGTTTCCTGGACCCGGCCGCGCTGGTGGACGCGGCCAGCAACACCATCGTCTTCGAGCGTGACCCTGCGCTGAAGGACCAGGTCTTCCGGCTGTTCTCGACCAACCATTCGCCGCAGTCGCAGGCGAATTGCCTTTCGGAGCTGATGTGCTGCCTGCCGCAGATCAGCGCGCCGCAGGGGCTGGACTACCGACATGTGTTCCGGGTGCTGATCGTGCAGTTCATGGATGCGCGCGGGCTGGACATCCGGGCGCTGAAGAAGAGCTGCATCCACATGGCGCTGCCCGACGGCCGCATGGTGCCGTTCGAGAGCCACAACCTGTTCTACCGCGACGCAGCCCAGCAGGCGATGCTGGCCACGCTGCGCGGTGAACTGGACGTCCTGCATGCGCAGCGCCGGGACACGCCACGCGGCGCGCTGTCCATCACGCCAGTGAATCGCTGAACACGACGGGGGCAGGCTCGCCAGCCGTCTTAAAATCGTGGGTTCCGCCTTTTGGTCTGTCTGGAAAGAGTCTGCCGTGTCCGCCACCATCCTGCAAAAACTCCCCTCTGGCGAGCGCGTCGGCATCGCCTTTTCCGGCGGCCTGGACACCAGCGCCGCGGTGCACTGGATGCGCGCCAAGGGCGCCATTCCCTGCGCCTACACGGCCAACCTGGGCCAGCCCGACGAGAGCGACTACGACGAGATCCCGCGCAAGGCGCTGGCTTACGGTGCCGACATCGCCCGCCTGATCGACTGCCGCACGCAGCTGGTCAACGAAGGGATTGCCGCGATCCAGTCCGGCGCCTTCCACATCTCCACCGGCGGCGCGACCTACTTCAACACCACGCCGCTGGGCCGCGCAGTGACCGGCACGATGCTGGTGGCCGCGATGAAGGAAGACGGCGTCAACCTCTGGGGCGACGGCTCGACCTACAAGGGCAACGACATCGAGCGCTTCTACCGCTACGGGCTCCTGGTCAACCCCGCGCTGAAGATCTACAAGCCCTGGCTGGACCAGACCTTCATCGACGAGCTGGGCGGCCGCAAGGAGATGAGCGAATACCTCATTGCCAACGGCTTCGACTACAAGATGAGCGTGGAGAAGGCCTACAGCACCGACTCCAACATGCTGGGCGCCACGCACGAGGCCAAGGACCTGGAGTTCCTGAGCGCCGGCATGCACATCGTCAAGCCCATCATGGGTGTCGCCTTCTGGCGCGAAGACGTGGTGGTCAAGGCCGAGCAGGTCACGGTGCGCTTCGAGGAGGGCGTGCCGGTGGCGCTGAACGGCCAGCAGTTCGCCAGCGCGGTGGCGCTGTTCGAGGAGGCCAACCGCATCGGCGGGCGCCACGGCCTGGGCATGTGCGACCAGATCGAGAACCGCATCATCGAGGCCAAGAGCCGCGGCATCTACGAAGCCCCGGGCATGGCGCTGCTGCACATCGCCTACGAGCGCCTGGTCACCGGCATCCACAACGAGGACAC
Source organism: Ideonella sp. (assembly GCF_041287625.1). Lineage (GTDB taxonomy): Bacteria > Pseudomonadota > Gammaproteobacteria > Burkholderiales > Burkholderiaceae_C > Ideonella. The sequence continues at coordinate 13,248 of NZ_JBGGNH010000058.1, read as the reverse complement.
CATCGAGCAGTACCGCATGAACGGCCGCAAGCTCGGCCGGCTGCTGTACCAGGGCCGCTGGTTCGACCCGCAGTGCATGATGATGCGCGAGTCGGCCCAGCGCTGGGTGGCGCGCGCCGTGACCGGCGAAGTGACGCTGGAACTGCGCCGCGGCAACGACTACTCGATCATGAACACCGACAGCCCGAACCTGACCTACGCGCCCGAGCGGCTGTCGATGGAAAAGGTCGAGGACGCGCCCTTCACCCCAGCCGACCGCATCGGCCAGCTGACCATGCGCAACCTGGACATCTCCGACACCCGCGCCAAGCTCGGCATCTACAGCCGCGTCGGCCTGCTGGGCACGGCGGAGAGCAGCATCGGGCTGATCAGCGCGCCGGTCAAGGGCGAGTGAGCGGTTCTGACCGTCACACCGAAGGCCCCGCGGGGCCTTTTTTCATGCCCGCAGCCCGCACGCCTGAAAGTGGGATTGCAGCCAGGTCGCCCCGCTGGCAGCATGCCTGGCTGACACGACAACACAGGCGCCCGGCGCGCCGCCAAGGGAGTTTGCATTGGAAGATCTCGACAAGCTGAACCGGCTGGCCGCGTCGCATGGCGCGCTGCAGCGTGGCACCGGCATGGTCTCGGGCGTGATTGCGCTGAGCCTGGCCATCCTGTGTTTCCTTGGCGTGCTGGCCTTCCATTTCCCGCAGTACCTGACGACACCGCAGCTGCGCCAGTCGTACGACGTCGCGGTGATCCGGCAGATCATGCTGGGGGCGCTGGCGGTGTCGGGCGGCATTGCGTTGTTCAACATCCTGTTCGGCCGTGCGCGCTGGCTGGCCTTCAGCGCCTTTGTGCTGGTGGGCCTGTGCCTGCTGCTGGGTGGGCACAAGGTGCCCGTCAACGACTTCCCAGACAACACGCCCTACATCGGGCTGGACTGGTTCATCCTGGACCTGCTGGGCTCGACGCTGATCTTCGTCTTCATCGAGAAGCTGTTTGCGCTGCGGCGCGATCAGCCAGTGTTCCGCGCCGAGTGGCAGACCGACTTCCACCACTTCATCGTCAACCACCTGGTGGTGGGCTTCGTGCTGCTGGCCACCAACCTGCTGGTGCACAAGCTGTTCGGCTGGGCCGCGAAAGACGGCATCCGCGGCTGGGTCGAATCGCTGCCGTTCCCGGTGGCGCTGTTCCTGATCATCCTGGTGGCCGACCTGGTGCAGTACTGGACCCACCGCGCGTACCACGAGGTGCCGCTGCTGTGGCGCCTGCACGCGGTGCACCACAGCGTAAAAAGCATGGACTGGCTGGCCGGCTCGCGCCAGCACATCCTCGAACTGCTGATCACCCGCACGCTGGTGCTGGCGCCGATCTACGTGCTGGGTTTCAGCAAGGAAGTGATCGACGCGTACATCGTCGTCGTCGGTTTCCAGGCGGTGTTCAACCATGCCAACGTCAGCGTGCGGCTGGGGCCGCTGCGCTACCTGATCGTCACGCCGAATTTCCACCACTGGCACCACAGCCAGGACGACGAGGCGATCGACAAGAACTACGCCGCGCACTTCGCGTTCCTGGACCACCTCTTCGGCACGGCCGTGAAGTCGGACCGGCCGTGGCCGGGCCAGTACGGCGTGCAGGGCGACTATGTGCCCGATGGCTTTTTGAAGCAGGTCGCCTTTCCGTTCCGCTGGAAGGGCTGAGGACGCCCTCCCGGGTAGCGCATGCCGCGCCGGCCGGTGGCGCGCGGCGATACCCCCGCGATTCCGGCCAGCGCCAGCCGGCGCCGCACCTAGATTGGCGAGGTGTTCCACCTCCGCACGCCTTACAGGCGTGAACCCGCGTGAAGAAGAAGATCCTGGCCGCCTCGCTGCTCGCCGCCACCACTGCTTTCGCCGCTGTACCACCCACGCCCGACCTCACGACCCCTGCCGGCTTCCAGCGCAGCTGCGCCGAAATGCCCGTGAGCGCCGACAGCCTGCCCAACGACGACGCCCGCCTGGCCTGGGTGATCTGCCGTGACGTGGACCAGGTGCGCGACCTGATCACGTGGGGCACGCGCGGCATGGCGACGCTGGACAAGGCGCACCCGAGCAAGGAACAGGTGGTGGCCGAGGTCACGCGCAAGGTGGACGAGCTGCGCGAGCAGCTGCGGCGCTCGCGGCTGCAACTGCAGCGGGTGCAACTGGGCCAGCGCACGTCCTTGCTGATCGCGCCCGGCCAGTGGCAACTGGACCTGAACGGCAATGGCGAGCAGGAGGCCTGGGAGACCTGGTTCTTCGCGCTGCCGCGCCCGCACGACGGCCCGCCGGAACCGCGGCTGCCGGACAACGACGAGGACCGCTACCGGCGCGAGTTCGACGCCAACGCGCTGATCCGCCTGGACCAGAGCGATGTGCTGTGGGCGCTGTCGTACCACCAGTTCCTCGAAGGCCTGCTGACGGCGCTGCGCGCCTTCGACTTCGACACCGACCACGGGGAATTGGTGCTGCGCCGCCCGGCCTTGCTGCGCAGCGCGCACGGCTTGATCGCCGCCGGCCTCGCCACCTCGGAGCAACTGCGCAGCAGCGTGCTGGCCGAGACCGACGACGAGCATGAATGGGTGGCCAACCCGCGCCAGAAGAGCAGCGTGTTCCCCATTCCCACGACCGCGGCAGACTTCGAGACCTGGCGCGCGCTGCTGCAGGAGCTGGACGCCGTGTGGCAGGGCCGGCACCTGCTGCCGACCACGCGCGGCGGCCGCGGCCTGCTGGCCAGCACCGCGCCGCTCTGCCCGGCGGGCCAGGGGCTGGACGTGGCGCGGCTGTTCAAGTCGCCGCCACCGGCGGGCACACGCGTGGGATTCGAACGGATGCCGGCGCTCAACAACCAGTCCTGCCGCACTGTGGACGCGGCGCACCCGCTGAGCAACCTGGCCACGCGCCTGGACCGCGCGGCCAGCGAAGCCGGCGGCATGGCCGCATTGCGCTACCTCTATTGGGTCAACTGACGGAGGCTCAGTCGTGGTTCAACCAGGACTTCAGCAACCGCACCCAACGGCCCATTCGGCGCTTGACGACCCGCGCGGCGCGCCATGGCCGCGAGGCGCGCACCTGGGCTAGCAGGCGTTCCTTGAACACCGTCCAGCGGGCGTAGTTGCGGGCGAACCAGGCCAGGCGCATCAGCGCCGGCTGGGTCAGCGTGAACAGGCGCGCGACGATGGCGGTGCCGGCCACCTTGGCCGCGACGATGACCAGCGTGCCCAGCAGCGCATGGCCGCGGCTGATGGCGAACAGCGCCAGCAGCTTGACCGGCAGCAGCGCCAATGTGGGCAGCGCAAACAGCGCCAGCGCGCCATACGGCGGCAGCGACTCGATCCAGCGGCCGATCCAGCGAAAGCCTGGCCACTGGCCGATGCGCGCCATCGCGCGCTGCAGCGGCTCCCAGCCCCATTCCTCGAACAGGATCAGCACCGCCAGCGGCCACTCCCACAGGCCGCGAACGAAGCGGCGCCAGAACGGCTTGTGGCGGGGCGGACGCGGCGGGGGGCTGCTGTGCATCAGCCGGAGTGTGCCTCGGCTTCGGGTGGGGTCGCCGCGGGTGCGATGCAGGCCAGCAGTTCGGCCAGCCAGGCTTGCAGCGCGGCGCCGCGGCGCAAGCCGGTGACGGGCTCGGCAACGGCGGCCTTGTCGGCCTGCGCCTCGCGACGGCCGGCAAGGCTGTCTTGCGGCAACAGTTGCCAGACCGGCAGGCTGCGCTGGGTGCGCAGCGCGCGCACGCGCTGCAGGCGGCGCTCCAACACCGCATCGTCCCACGGGCGGTCGAGCAGGATGATCAGCGGGCGCTGCGGCTGCACCGCGATGCGTGCCTCGTCGCCCGGCGCGCCATCGGCCACCAGCAGCACCTGCGGCTCGGGCGAGTCGCGGAACTGGCGCAGCAAGGCTTCGCGTTCGTTCATCGCGCCAGCCAGCGCAAACGCGGGCAAGCCAGCGTCAACGAGTTGCTGAGCGAGCTCCGGCAGCGCTTCGGCGTCTTCGGCGAACACCACCACGCGGCGCACACCGTCGGCCATGGCCTGCTGCAGCAGCGCCGGCAGCGCCGCTTCGCCGGCTTCGCGGCAGGCCTGTTGCTGCGCCCGCAGTTGACGCTGCAGCGCGAGTTGGTCGCTGTCGGACAGGAAACCGCTGCGCTGCCAGCGCGACAGCAATTGCAGCGCGGCGGCCTGCGCCTTGTCATGGGTCTCACGCTGCGACGCGGGCAGTGGGCAGGCCAAGGTCTGCGGCGCCCAGGCGGGCCATTGCGGTGCCACATCGGCAAAGCGGCGTTGCAGCAGCAGCGGCGCGAGCACCGCGTCGCCTTCGCCGTCCAGCCAGTCGGCCAGCGCACCGCTGCGTTGGCGGTCGATGCGGCGCAGCCAGGCCTCGGCGCCAGCGCGGTCGGCCTGCAGCAGATCGGCCGGGCACAGCACCCAGCACCAGGTGGGTTGATCGGCCAGGGCCGGCAGCGGCGCGCGCAGGCCGTCGCGCTGGTCAACGATCAGCACGCTGGCGGCTTGCAGCGCGGCCAGGTCGAGCTCGTCGTTCCAGGCCAGCAGGCGCGGCGGCGCGGCTTCATCCGCAGCCAAGCCCAGCAATGCCTGCCATTCGGCCAGGCGCCCGGCGGGCGCCAGCACGGTCACCGTGTCGGCACCAAAGTGGCGGCGCACCAGCTGCCAGGCCAGCGCAGCTTCGCGCGCCGGTTCAAGTTCGGCATCGTCAGCCACCAGGCAGGTGCCGACGCAGGCCAGGAAAAACGCGCCTTCGAGCTGGGCGGGGCGCGGCGTGAGGGCCTGGGGCGATTCGGGCAAGGCCACGCCGTCCAGCCCTTGCGGGTACTGGGCTTCGAGGTGGTCGATGCGGCCATGCAGGTCGCCCTGGGCGGCAAGGTGCTGCCACACGGCGTCATCCACCACCAGTTTGTGGCCGGCGTGCCTGGCCTCGGCCACCAGGGCCGCCAGCGCGTCTGTGCTGCCCAGCGCCAGCACGCCGCCAGCCTGCTGCAGTGGGGCCACCGCATCCAGCAGGCTGTTGGGGCAGCGGCTGCCGCTTTGCCAACGCAAGGTGCAACGCAGGCCGTCGTCTTGCAGCGTGAGCTGGCTGTGGGCGGGGCGCGGCGGGAGGGGTGGGAGCTGAGGTGCGACGGGCGCGCTGGGCGCTTCGATCGGCGCGACTTCCTCGTCGATGGGCAGCGGCGCTTCGGGCTGGACAGCGGGCGCTGGCTCGAGCTCGACGGGCGGCGCAACGACCAGCTCGGCTTCGACAGCGACCTCCTCGGCCACTGGTGCAAGCTTGGCGGGGCGCGCCGTCTTCGCCGCGGGCTTCTTGGCGCGGGCGCGTGGCGCAGGTGCCGCGGTCTCAACGACCTCGACGATCTCCGCCGCAGGCGCCGCCACCGGTTCAGCCGGCTTGGCGCGCGAGCGCTTGCGCGGTGCCGGGGCCGGCGCCTCGGCGGCCTCGACCACCGGCGCGGCAACTTCGGCCACGGCCTTCGGCGGCTTGCGCGTGCGGGCGGGTTTGGCGGCAGGTGGTGGGGTGTCGACCACGAGGTCAACAGCGGGTTCAGCCGGCGCGGAGCTCGCGCGGCGTTTGGCAGAGGTCGCCATGGGGCGAGTTCATCCGTGGTGAAGAAGGGGAGGTGCCCGGCCGCCAGCGACGGTGCGCCGCGCAATGGCGACGCACGGCCGACGGCGGGCTATGAGGTGGATTTGCTAGACGCCGCGTGCCCGGTCGGCCGCGAACTGCCGGCGGAATTCGGTGAAGGTGCCGGCGTCCAGGGATGCGCGCACTTCGCGCATCAGGTTCAGGTAGTAGTGCAGGTTGTGCACCGTGGCCAGCATCGGGCCCAGCATTTCGCCGCAGCGGTCCAGGTGGTGCAGGTAGGCGCGGCTGAAGCCGCCGGCGCCATTGCCGTCACCGGCGCAGGCGTAGCAGCTGCAGCTTTCGTCGATTGGCCGGTGGTCGCTCTTGTGGCGCGCATTGCGGATCTTCAGGTCGCCGAAGCGGGTGAAGAGATGGCCGTTGCGGGCATTGCGGGTGGGCATCACGCAGTCGAACATGTCCACGCCGCAGACCACGCCTTCGACCAGGTCTTCCGGCGTGCCGACGCCCATCAGGTAACGCGGCTTGTGGGACGGCAGCAAATGCGGGGTGTGCGCCATGATGCGCAGCATCTCGTCCTTGGGCTCGCCGACGCTGACGCCGCCAATCGCGTAACCCGGCAGGTCCAGCTCGACCAGCGCGTTCAGCGAAGCCTCGCGCAGGTTCTCGAACATGCCGCCCTGCACGATGCCGAACAATGCATTCGGGTTCTGCAGCTTGGCAAACTCGGCCTGTGAGCGCCTGGCCCAGCGCAGGCTCAGCTCCATCGAGACCTGCGCTTCCTTCTCGGTCGTGCGGTGGCCCTTGGTTTCGTAGGGCGTGCACTCGTCGAACTGCATCACGATGTCGGAGTTCAGCACCGTCTGGATCTGCATCGAGACTTCAGGGGTCAGGAACAGCTTGTCGCCATTCACCGGCGACGCGAACTTCACGCCTTCCTCGGTGATCTTGCGCATCTCGCCGAGCGACCAGACCTGGAAGCCGCCGGAGTCGGTCAGGATGGGCTTGTGCCAGTTCTCGAAGCCATGCAGGCCGCCGAAGCTGGCCATCACGTCCAGGCCCGGCCGCATCCACAGGTGAAAGGTGTTGCCCAGGATGATCTGCGCGCCCATGTCGTGCAACGAGCGAGGCAGCACGCCCTTGACGGTGCCGTAGGTGCCCACCGGCATGAAGATCGGCGTCTCGACCACACCGTGGTTGAGCGTCAGCCGGCCGCGGCGGGCATGGCCGTCGGTCTTGAGCAGTTCGAACTGGAGCATCCGGAGATTGTCGCCGAGCCAGCTTGGCGACAATCCAGCGATGCCCTTCACGCTGGATCAGCCCGCACACCATGAACTGGTGATCAAGAAAAGCCGCTTCATCGCCTGCGTTGAACCGATGGCCGACCGCGCCGCAGCCGTGGCACGTGTGGCCGAGCTGCGCGCCGCACATCCAGGCGCGAACCACGTCTGCTGGGCGCTGATGGCTGGCGGTCAATCAGCAGCCAATGACGACGGCGAACCTGGCGGCACCGCCGGCCGGCCGATGCTGGACGTGCTGCGCCACCAGGACCTGGAAGGCGTGATGGCCAGCGTGGTGCGCTACTTTGGCGGCGTGAAGCTGGGCGCTGGCGGCCTGGTGCGCGCCTACACCGACGCGGTCGCGCAGGCTTTGTTGCACGCCGAGAAGACGCCGCTGCAAAAGCGCATCGAGTGGCGCTGCGAGGTGCCGTATGCGCTGGAGGGACGCTTTCGACGGGAGCTGGACTTGGCCGGGGCTTCTTTACTGGACGCGGGGCACGGCGATGGCGTGGTGCTGCATTTCTCGGTGCTGGCCTCGGCTTCGGATGCCTTGAGGCTTCGACTGGATGAAGCGGGACAGGGGAAGTTGCGCTGGCTGGAGGACTGAACAGGTTGGCGCGGGCCAAGGTCGCGGGTGACCGATTCCGCGCGTGTCCCCCGCCTTCGGCTCCTCCTTTACTTCGCTGCATCGGCCACCCACACCCTCGGCTCTCCATCGTTGGCCGGGTGTTCCGGTCGAATGGCCAAATGCCTCGCCTGGATCAGGGTGGTCGGGTGTTGCGCAGTGAAGTAAAGGAGGAGGCCGCAGGCCGGGGGACATGAACGGAGCAATGCCCGGCCGGCCTGATCCCACGCCACCCCAAACCCGATCAAACCGAACACCCGGCATCCCGATTCAACGTCGCCGGCACACCTTCGCAAAACGTCCGCCATTCACGCAGGATGAAGCGCCCACGCTGGGCCAACTCGAAGTTGGCGCGGCCTTCGGGGTCGGATTTGAGCCGAGCCCGATAGCGCTCGTAAGCCGCCAGGTCTTCGAACGAGATCAGGCCCCAGGCCTCATGGTTGGTGCCTTCGCAGGGCAGGAAGTAGCCGATCAGCTGCCCGCCGCAACGCGGAATGATGCGGCCCCAGGCTTGGGCGTAGGCCGCGAAGGCTTCGCGTTGGAACGGGTCGATTTCGTAGCGGATGAAACAGGTCACGGCCATGGTGGCTCCTCGGGGTCAATCAGACGGTGACGCCACTGTGAGTGCTTTTCTATCAGGCACGATTCGCCTATGATCGAACCATGATCGCGATCCATTGCCATGGCTGACGGGCCACCGATTGCCCGTGTGGCCGCCCTGATCGGCGACGCGACGCGCGCCGAGATGTTGGCCACGCTGATGGCTGGCCAGGCGCTGACCGCCACCGAACTGGCGCAGCGCGCAGGCGTGGGCAAGGCGACGGCGAGCGCGCACCTGGCGCGGCTGGTGGAAGCGCAACTGCTCGCGGTGAGCGCGCAAGGCCGGCACCGCTATTTCCGCCTGGCCGACCCCGACGTGGCCCAGCTGCTTGAAAGCCTGATGGGCGTGGCCACGCGCAGTGGTGCGAAGCGGCTGCGGCCAGGGCCGAAGGAACCGGCGCTGCGCGAGGCGCGGGTCTGCTATGACCACCTGGCCGGCGAGCGCGGCGTAGAGCTGATGGCCGGACTGCGCCAGCGTGGGTTGCTGCCCGAGGGCGAGGGCGTGCTGCCGCTGGCGCCGCAAGCCGCGCCATTGTTCGAGCGCTTGGGGCTGGACTTTTCGGCGCTGAGCGGGCAGCGCCGGCCCCTGTGCCGGACCTGCATGGACTGGAGCGAACGCCGCCATCACCTGGGCGGGGCGCTGGGGGCGGCAGTGCTGGAGAAGGTGCTGGCTTTGCGCTGGGCCCGCAGGGAGACGGGATCCCGGGTGCTGCATTTCAGCGGCGCGGGCGAAGCGGCCTGGGCGGCGTGGATCCACAGCGCGCCCTGAGGCGCCTGGGGAATGCGACACCTACAGCTGCTCGGGCGGGGACTCGGGCAGCGCCAGGATCCAGCGGACCAGTTGCTGCACCTCCTCGCTGGAGGCCAGCGGCCGGTTGGGCGGCATCGACAAGCCGGCCACGTCACGCCAGTGCGGCGCCTGCGGACGCGAGCCACCTGACACGGTAGCGCTCAGGCGCTGCAAAGCCGATGGCTGGTCGCGGTAGCGGTTGGCCACGTCGCGCCAGAAAGGTCCGACCGGCGGCCGGGGCGCCGGAACCGCTTCCTCCTCGTCCGGCACAGGACGGTCCACCTGATGGCATGCGGTGCAGCCGCTGCGCTCGGCGAGTCGCAGCATCGCCAGGTCGAGATTGGCCTCCGGGGCCGGTGCCACGACAACTGGCGCGACCGCGGCAGGCGGCGCCGGCTCGGCCGGTGGCAGGGTGCAGGCGGTGAGCGCCATTGCGGCGGCGCAGGAGAGAAGGACAAGACGGGAAGGCATGCGGCACCTTAGGGGCAGGCCCGCCGCGCCGACTTGCGCTGGGTCAAGCCGGCCGCAGCCCGCAAAGCCGGGTGCCCCCACGCGGCCACCGCCGGGCCGTCCCAAGGCGGCCGCGCAACCCGCCTGGCGGGTGGTTCGGCGTACCCGCCGAACCGGGTGCACCATCTCACCGGCGATCCAAGAGCATCGCGTCGCCGTAGCTGAAGAAGCGGTAGCGCGCTTCGATGGCGTGGCGGTAGAGCGCCATGATGTGTTCGTGGCCGGCAAAGGCGCTGACCAGCATCATCAGCGTGCTCTTGGGCAGGTGGAAGTTGGTGACCAGGCGGTCGACCACGCGGAACTGGAAGCCGGGCGTGATGAAGATGTCGGTGTCGCCGCTGCAGGCGCGGTCGAGGCCACGTTCGCTGCCGGTCTGCCGGGCGGCAGATTCGAGCGCGCGCAGCGTGGTGGTGCCGGCCGAGACGATGCGGCCGCCAGCGGCGCGGGTGCGGGCAATCGCGTCCACCGTCGCCTGCGGCACCTCGAACCATTCGCTGTGCATCTTGTGCTCAGCCAGGTTCTCGGTGCGGACCGGCTGGAAAGTGCCGGCGCCGACGTGCAGCGTGACCTCGGTGGTGGCCACGCCGCGGGCGGCCAGCGCGGCGAGCACCGCGGCGTCGAAATGCAGCGCAGCGGTGGGCGCGGCGACGGCGCCGGGCTTGTTGGCGAACACGGTCTGGTAGCGCTCGGCGTCTTCGGCAGCGTCCTCGTGTGTGATGTAGGGCGGCAGCGGCACGTGGCCGTGGCGCTCCAGCAGCGCCAGCGGGTCGCCCGGCCAGCGCAGGTGGAACAGCGAGCCGTCCGGCCCGCCCCGACCCAGCACCTCGGCTTCGAAGCCTTCGCCACGGTCGGTGCCCAGGCGCACCCAGCTGCCGGGCTTGGGTGACTTGCTGGCGCGCAGATGGGCCAGCACTTCGCCGGGGCCGGCGGCCGCGTGGTCGTAAGGCAGCACACGCTCGACCAGCGCCTCGACACTGCCGCCGGTGGCCTTTTCGCCATGCAGCCGGGCCTTGAGCACGCGGGTGTTGTTGAAGACCAGCAGGTCGCCGGGCGAGAGCAGCGCGGGCAACTCGCGGAAGATGCGGTCGACCGGCGTGTCGCCGCGGCCGTCCAGCAGGCGCGAGGCGCTGCGCTCGGCTGCGGGATGCTGCGCCACCAGCTCGGGTGGCAGCAGGAAGTCGAAGTCGGCCAGCGTGAACTGGCGGGGCGCCGGGGCGCCGGCAGGGGAAGAGGCTTCGATCAAGGGCATGGCTTGCAGGCTTGACTGGCCTTCAAAGCTGGACATGGGCCGATTGTCCCATCCGGTGCCCAGGCGGCGAGCGGAGATGGCCGCAAGGCCTGACGCGGCGTGAAGTCTCTTGCGTCTGCCGGGCCAATGCGTGGCGCAGGCTCAGCGCGAGGCGCCGTTGGGGTCGGCACTGGCGGCGACTGCCGCGGCGCTGTCCGAATGGTCCCAGGACCAGGCCAGGCCCACGGCCACGCTCAGCACCAGGGCCAGGCCCAACAGCAAGCGACCCACCAAACGACCCATCACACGCAAGGCAACCATACCTGTCCAGTTTGTTCGAGCAGCACCTGACGGCCCCTGCGATTTGCAGGCGAAACCTTGTCTTGGTGCTGCTGCAATTGTCGCTGCCGGCGGCCGCGGTTTGCGGGCGGGAACTGCAAGTGGGTGCCTCTTTTTTGTGTCAGAAAAGAGAACCCCGGGGGGAACCCGAGCCCGGACGGGCAGACCTGCGAGAGCGCGATGTCACGCGAGAATGCCGGCCATGCCGCGTTCACCAGCCGCCAGCCCTGCCATCGAAGCCCCGAGCGGCGCTGCGTCGGGGGACGCCAAGCCGGCCTCGAAGGCCGACCTGCGCAGCGCGCCAGCCAAGGCGCTGGAGCGCATGGGGCTGGACACGCCGCTGGCGCTGGCGCTGCACCTGCCGCTGCGCTACGAGGACGAAACCAAGCTGAGCACGATTGCCACGCTGCAGCCGGGGCAGATGGCGCAGGTCGAGGGGCTGATCGTCGAATGCCGTGTCGACTTCCGGCCGCGGCGCCAGCTGGTGGCGCGGCTGCATGACGACGCGGGCGACGAACTCGTGCTGCGCTTTGTCAACTTCTATCCCTCGCACCAGAAGACGCTGGCGACCGGCCAGCGGGTGCGCGTGCGCGGCGAGCTGCGTGGCGGCTTTTTCGGCCGCGAGATGGTGCACCCGACCTTCAAGGCGGTGGACGAACACACGCCGCTGGCGGCAGCGCTCACCCCGGTGTACCCCGCCGGCGCGCAGCTGCCGCAGGCCTACCTGCGCAAGGCCGTGGCGGCCGGGCTCGCGCGTGCGCCGCTGGACGAGGTGCTTCCGGCCAGCGTGCTGCCGCCCGGCTTGCCTTCGCTGCGCGCGGCGCTGCAGTTCCTGCACCACCCGCCCGCTTCGGCCAGCCTGGCCACGCTGGAAGACCACAGCCACCCGGCCTGGCAGCGGCTGAAGTTCGAGGAGCTGCTGGCGCAGCAGCTCTCGCAGATGCAGTCGCGCCGCGAACGCGCGCAGCTGGCGGCGCCAGTGATGCAGGCGCTGCCTGGCGGCTTGCACGAGCGGCTGCTGGGCGTGTTGCCCTGGGGACTGACCGAGGCGCAGCAGCGTGTCGGCCATGAGATCGCGGCCGACCTGGCCAAGCCGCAGCCGATGCACCGGCTGCTGCAGGGCGACGTGGGCTCGGGCAAGACGGTGGTGGCCGCGCTCGCTGCCGCGGTCGCGATGGACGCTGGCTGGCAATGCGCGCTGATGGCGCCGACCGAGATCCTGGCCGAGCAGCATTTCGTCAAGCTGGTGCAGTGGCTGCAGCCGCTGGGCATCACGGTGGCCTGGCTGACCGGCAGCCGCAAGGGCAAAGGCCGGCGCGAAATGCTGGAACGGGTGGCCAGCGGCGAAGCGAAGCTGATCGTCGGCACGCATGCGGTGATCCAGGACGACGTGCAGTTCGCGCGGCTGGGGCTGGCCATCGTCGACGAGCAGCACCGCTTCGGCGTGGCGCAACGGCTGGAGTTGCGGCGCAAGCTGCGCCACGAGCGCGGCCCGGGTGGCCAGGCGCTGGAGCCGCACCTGTTGATGATGAGCGCCACGCCGATCCCGCGCACGCTGGCGATGACCTACTTCGCCGACCTGGAGGTTTCAACCATCGACGCGCTGCCGCCCGGCCGCACGCCCATCCTGACCAAAGTCTTCGGCGAAGGCCGGCGCGACGAGGTGATGGCGCGCATTGCCGAGGAGGTGGCGCGGGGCCGGCAGGTGTACTGGGTCTGCCCGCTGATCGAGGAGTCCGAAGCCGAGGGCGACGGGCGCGGCAAGCCGCTCTCGGAACTGGCGAATGCGACCGACACGCACCAGGAACTGAGCGACGCGCTGCCGGGCGTGGCCGTCGGCCTGATCCACGGCCGGCTGGCGCCCACCGAGAAGGCCGAAGTGATGGCCCGCTTCGCCAGCGGGCAGACGGCCGTGCTGGTGGCGACCACCGTGATCGAGGTCGGCGTGGACGTGCCGAACGCCAGCCTGATGGTGATCGAACATGCCGAGCGCTTTGGCCTGGCGCAGCTGCACCAGCTGCGTGGGCGCGTGGGCCGCGGCGAGGTGGCCAGCATCTGCGTGCTGCTGTACAGCTCGCCCTTGTCAGAAACCGGCAAGCAGCGGCTCAAGGCGATGGTCGAAACCGGGGACGGTTTCGAGATCGCGCGGCGCGATCTCGAGATCCGCGGCCCGGGCGAATTCATGGGCGCGCGCCAATCGGGCGACGCGCTGCTGCGCTTTGCCGATCTGGCCGAAGACGCACCGCTGTTGAGCGAGGCGCGGCGCGTGGCGCCGTGGCTGT
>NZ_JBGGNH010000057.1:0-3718 GCF_041287625.1 Ideonella sp. | reverse complement strand
GGCGTGCGCTGCAGGTAGGCGGTGAGGTTCAGGATCTTCGCGGCGCGCTCGACCTTCTCGCGGATCTCGCTTTCGCTGACCTTGGCCAGCTTCAGCGCGAAGCTCATGTTCTCGTACACGCTCATGTGCGGGTAGAGCGCGTAGCTCTGGAAGACCATCGCCAGGTCGCGCTTGGACGACGGGGCGTGCGTGATGTCGCGGCCGTCCAGCATCAACTGGCCGCTGGTCACCGTTTCCAGCCCGGCGATCAGGCGCAGCAGCGTGGACTTGCCGCAGCCAGACGGGCCGACAAACACGACGAACTCGCCAGGCTCGATGGACAGGTCCACGCCCTTGATCGTCTCGACCGCGCCGAACTGCTTGCGGAATTGCTTGAGCTGAAGGTAGGCCATTTCAGTCTCCTTGAAATTGATTGCGTGAGGTCACTTCACAGCGCCAAAAGTAAGGCCCTGGACGAGTTGTTTTTGACTGAACCAGCCGAACACGACGATGGGTGCGATGGCCATCAGCGAGGCGGCGGAGAGCTTGGCCCAGAACAGGCCTTCGGGGCTGGCGTAGGAGGCGATCAGCGTGGCCAGCGTGCCGGCCTTGGCGGAGCTGAGGTTGAGCGACCAGAAGGCCTCGTTCCAGCTCAGCACCAGGCACAGCAGGCCGGTGGACGCGAGGCCGCCCATGCCCAGCGGCAGCAGCACCTTGTAGGCCTCCTGCCAGAGCGTGGCGCCGTCCATGCGCGCGGCTTCCAGGATCTCCGGCGGGATGTCCTTGAAGGCCGAATACAGCATCCAGACCATGATGGGCAGGTTGCTCAGCGTGAAGACGATGATCAGCCCGGTGCGCGTGTCCAGCAGCGAGCTTTGCTGGGCCAGCACGTAGATCGGCACCAGCGCACCGACTGCCGGCATCATCTTGGTCGACAGCATCCACATCAGGATGTCCCGCGTGCGCTTGCTGCGGAAGAAGGCCATCGAATACGCGGCCGGCGCGGCAATCATCAGGCCCAGCACGGTGGACACCACGCTGGTGATCAGCGAGTTGGTCGCGTAGAGCAGGTAGTCGCTGCGTTCCTGCACCTCGTGGAAGTTGGCCAGCGTGGGCGAGAACAGCCATTCGGTGGGCACGGCAATGGCCTGCAGCTCGGTCTTGAACGCGGTGGCGATCAAAAAGCCCAGCGGGAAGAACAGCAGCAGCGTAACCAGCCACGCGACGATGGTGCGCACGACAAGGGCCAGCGGGAAGCGGCGCGGCGCGAGCAGGACCTCGGCCGGCGCGGTTTCCACCGGGGGATGCGCGGAATAAGTGGTAGTGGGCATGGTGTCCTCAGTCCAGGCGATCAATCGAGGTTCTTGCCGACGAGGCGGATCAGGAAGATCGCCGCGATGTTGGCCAGCACGACGGCGAACAGCGCGCCTGCGGAAGCCACGCCGGCGTCGAAGTTCAGCAGCGCCTGCTTGAAGATCAGGAAGGCGATGTTGGTGCTGGCGTCACCGGGGCCGCCGGAGGTCGTCGTGAAGATCTCGGCGAACACGCTGATCAGGAAGATCATCTCGATCATCACCACCACCGCCACCGAGCGGCCCAGGTGCGGCAGCACCATGTAGCGCAGCTGCTGCAGGTAGTTGGCGCCGTCCATGCGTGCAGCTTCGAGTTGCTCGCGGTTGAGGGACTGCAGCGCGGTCATGAAGATCAGCGTGGCAAACGGCAGCCATTGCCAGCTGATCATGATGATCACGCTGAGCAGCGGCCAGTCGGTCAGCCAGTCCACCGGCTGCGCGCCGAAGGCCTGCCAGACATGGGCCAGCACGCCGTAGATCGGGTTCATCATCATGTGCTTCCACAGCAGCGCATTGACCGTGGGCATGACGAAGAAGGGTGAAATGAGCAGCACGCGCACCAGGCCGCGGCCGGGGAAGGGCGCGTCGATCAGCAAGGCCAGGCCCACGCCCATCACCACGGTGATGACGATGACGCTGCCGAGCAGCAGCACGGTGTTCATCACCGCCGGCCAGAACGACGCGTCGGTCATGAAGTATTCGAAGTTCTCCAGCCCCGCAAAGCCGGTCACGTCCGGCTGCATCAGGTTGAAGCGGATGGCGCTGAAGTACAGCGTCATGGCCAGTGGCACGATCATCCAGAGGAAGAGCGTGCCGATGGCCGGCGCCATCAAGGCGCGGGGCATAAAGCGGTTCATGGCGAGGTCCCGGCAATGGGACTGGCCACCGCCGCAGCGGTGGCCAGTCGGGCGGCAGGTGCCGGCTTACTTGTAATAACCGCCTTTTTTCATTTCACGCTCAGCCGATATTTGGCTGGCCTTCAGCGCCGCGTCCACCGTCGTCTTGCCGGCCAGGGCCGCGCTCATCTGCTGGCCCACCGCGATGCCGATGGCCTGGAATTCCGGGATGGCCGCGAATTGCACGCCGACGTAGGGCGACTTCGGCAGCGTCGAGTCGTTCGGGTTCGCGCTGTCGATCGCGGTCTTCTCGGCCGCGGCAAAACGCGCGGCCTTCTGGAATTCCGGCTGGGCGTAGGTGGACTTGCGGGTGCCGGTGGGCACGTTGGCCCAGCCGTTCGTCTTCGCGACCAGCTGGATGTATTCCTTGCTGGTGGCCCAGGTGATGAACTTCTGCGCTGCGTCCACCTTCTTCGAGCCGGCGGGGATGGCCAGGTTCCAGGACCACAGCCAGTTCGCGCCCTTGGGCGTGACGGCGGTGGGCGCCTGCGCGAAGGCCATCTTGTCGGCGACCTTGGACTGCTTCGGGTCGCTGACGAAGGATGCGGCAATGGTCGCGTCGACCCACATGCCGCACTTGCCGGCATTGGTCAGTGCCAGGATCTCGTTGAAGCTGTTGGCCGACGAGCCCGGCGGGCCGTAGTTCTTCAGCAGGTCGACGTAGAAGGTGATCGCGTCATGCCAGGGCTTGGTGTCGATCTGCGGCTTCCACTGCATGTCGAACCACTGGCCGCCGTTGGTGTTCACCAGCGTGGTGAGGAAGGCCATGTTGTCGCCCCAGCCCGGCTTGCCGCGCAGGCAGATGCCGTATACGCCGTTCTTCGGGTCGTGGATCTTGGACGCCAGGTCCTTGATCTGGGTCCAGGTCGGGCGCTCCGGCACCGTCACGCCCACCTTGTCCGCCAGGTCCTTGCGGTACATCAGCATCGAGCTCTCACCGTAGAACGGTGCTGCGTAGAGCTTGCCGTCCAGCGACAGGCCACCGCGAACGGCCGGCAGCAGGTCGTCCACGTCATAGGCGGCGTCGGTCTTCAGCGGCTGCAGCCAGCCCTTCTTGCCCCAGATCGGTGTCTCGTACATGCCGATGGTCATGATGTCGAACTGGCCGCCTTTGGTGGCGATGTCGGTCGTCACGCGCTGGCGCAGCGTGCCTTCTTCCAACGTGACCCACTTCAGCGTGATGTCCGGGTTGGCTTGCTCGAAGTTCTTGCCGAGCTTCTGCATCTCGATCATGTGGCCGTTGTTCACCGTGGCGATCACCAGCTCGGTGGCGGCGTGGGTGAAGGTGGCCGAGGCCAGGCCCAGCGCACCCAGCGCGGCCTGGACGACGAGGGTCAGGCAGGTCTTACTGCGGTTCATGTTGTGTGTCTCCTGAGATGTCGGGGCGTTTGGTGTTGTCGCTGCCTGCCCGCATGGCGCAGCGTGCGCATCTTCAGCGAGGGAGGTCCGCGGTTTTGATACTGCCGCTGCCAGTGTCTGTACTTCATTGCG
>NZ_JBGGNH010000056.1:0-159084 GCF_041287625.1 Ideonella sp. | reverse complement strand
TCCTCGGCGGGTCAACAGCTCAAGCGACTTGCGCTCTTCACGCGATAGCTTGATCGTCTGTGCATGGCGTCCACGGCTCATGCCCTGCAGCTTATCGCCATTCCCATTTATATGAAAGATACTTCAGGGATGTTGTACTAGTCAGGCTACCGATTGGGTGCAGCTGCCCTAGCTGCCGAATCAGGCACTTGTTTAGCGCCGCCGCGTCGTGACTTGCGCAGCCTTATTGTCGTTCGTCCGCCTTGCAGCAGGCCACATCGTCCTCGACTTCAGATGCCCTTCGAAACCGTGAAGCCCGCCTGTTGCAGCAGCACCAGCAGGCTGTCCGGTCCCACGAGATGGTAGAGACCGACGACCACGAGAGCAGGCTTTGCATCCTTCGTCATCAGCTCGAATCGTGGCAACCAGGATCGGTTGCGCGCGAGGGTCAGCTTTCGATACAGCGCCGGATAGTCACGTCTCTCGTGCTCAACGAAGCGCGCTGCCGGTCCCGGACGCCCCGATGCCCAGGCGCTTGATATCTGCTCCGACCCGGAGAGGCCCAGAAGCACGCCGTCGACTGCGTAGCAGAGAAACTGTGCATCTTCGTCGGGGGTCATTTCTCCAAACCAGGCAAAGACATCATCCTTGAGCGGGAACTCTGTTGAAACTGGAATTCCGCCGGCAATCGCTTGCGCCCGCAGGGTTGTACTGGCGGATCTTCCGTTGAGGCCTGCGGCGCGATAGCCAGCGTCCTCCAGCGTTGCCCCGACCAGCCATGGACGCGCGCCCGCAAGATCACCGAGTGAGGTCTGGGTCCGAACTGCCGCCGCTCTCAGGCGCGCCATCTGTTCAGTGGACAGCGCACCAAGCGGCGAGGCGTCGGCTGACATACCGAACTTCTTCACGAGCGCGTCGGTGGATTCGCGATAAGTCTGGTTCGTTTCCGTCCAGAGGCGGCCGCAGTTCGTCAGGAGCGCCTGGACATCCGGGTCCTGCCAGTCGACGGTGCGTGGAAGACTCTCACCAAGAACATACGCGGCGCGGCCGCCTTTGCTGACCTTCCACACTTGCACTCGGGGGAGTTCAGCGCTGAATAGCGGCAGGGAATACGATGTCAACAACAGACCTAAAGCCCCTGCTGAAACGAAATTGCGACGTGTCACGTCTTGTTTGCTTTGACTGGAAACGCTGCGGGTCATATTCGTGATGAGTTTGAAAACCGACGTTCGATGGAGGACGACGGAGAGCCTTGCCCCGTCGGATTCATTGTCGGTAGGCCTGCTCCTCGGAGTCGACTCGGGTATGACGAAGCGGCGGTCTGAGCCGACAGGGTGCAACTACGCGCGACAGGTGAACCACGCAGGAAGCGTTGAGGCCCGCAAGCAGCCCGTGCCCGGCTTCGGCCACCACCTGCACAAGCCGGTGGACCCGCGCGCCTACAAGCTGCTGGACCTGGCCCGCACCGAACCCGAGCTGCCAGGCACCCACCTGCGCGCCCTCGAAACCCTGTCCCGCGCGGTCGACACGGTGGCCGGCAAGTCCATCACCCTCAACGCCACCGGTGCCGTGGCCGCGCTGCTCGGCGAAATCGGCGTGCCCACCGAAGTCATGCGCGGCTTCGCCGTCATCTCGCGCGCCGCCGGGCTGGTCGCCCACGTCGTGGAGGAACAGCAAAGCCCGTCGGGGCGATTCATCTGGGAGACGGTGGAGCAGGCGATTCCGTTTGTGGCGCCGGCTGAGTGGGCCGCTGTGCGCGGAGCGCAGTGACAGCTGCGGCGCACTCGCGCGGCATCAGTCACTCCCGAAGCGTCTCGCTGCCGCGTCCGCCGTGTCCTGCGGCGTCGTGTTGAAGGCGATGGCTGCACCCGGTGCGGCCCGGTGCACGGCGTTTACCAGTTGCTCGAAGAGCAGCAGGCTCTTCGGTGGGATGCGGATGCCGCCGCCGATCACGACGCAATCGTAGGGCTTGCTGGCGAGCTGCTTCGTCACCATCTCGGTTGCCGAGGCGTCGGGCGGCACCAGACACAGTTCGGCGGCCCAACCGCGATCGGCCATTTGCTGCATGCCGATGGCGATGCCGGCATGGATTTTTGCGGCGTCGAAGCCGGGTGGCAGCGCCGGGTCTGAAAAGTCGACGCTCTCGGGCTGTTGGCCGATGAACAGCACGCGCTTGGGGGCATTGGATGAAGTCATGACGATCTCCGGGTTCGTTGGGGAAATGAAGTGCTGGGAGCGGGCAATGGATCACGCCTGCCAGCTGCGGCCCGTCTCGCGCGCGAAGTCGCTGTAGCTGCGCGGCGGGCGGCCCAGCAGCGTCGTCAGCCGGACGATGTCGTCGGGTGCGGCCACTGCGCCATCGGTCTGGTAGCGACGCATCATCGCGCGCAGGTCGTACGCCAGCCAAGCGGGCGCCTTGGTCTTCACTGCCTTTTCGAACGCGTCGAGATCGCCGCCCGTGTAGCGGACTTCGCGGCCCAGCACGTCGGACCAGACGTTCGCCAGCGAGGTGCCGGTGAGCGCGGCGGGGCCTGACAGCTCGTAGGTCACGCGGGGCAGCGCGGCTGGCGCGCGGTCGCGCCGCAGCAGCTCGATGACGGCAGCGTCCGCGATGTCGCGCACGTCGATCATCGACACGCCCTTGTCACCAATCGGCGAGACGTAGAGCCCGGCTTTCGTCAGCGGATCCTTGAGCGTCGCGTCGTTCTGGAAGAAGTAGGACGGGCGCAGCACGGTCGCGGGCAGGTCCATCTGTTCGATCATCCGTTCGACGGCGTGCTTGGTGGTGAAGTGCGAGACGTCGGTGTACTCGGCACTGCGCGTCACCGACAGGTAGACGATGCCCTTCACA
The DNA here is from genome assembly GCF_041287625.1 of Ideonella sp. GTDB lineage: Bacteria > Pseudomonadota > Gammaproteobacteria > Burkholderiales > Burkholderiaceae_C > Ideonella. The sequence continues at coordinate 156,254 of NZ_JBGGNH010000056.1, read as the reverse complement.
CCCGCTTCGCGGGCCAGCCCGAGCGTGTTGATGGCCTGGGTCAGCTCGTCGGGCGCGTTGCTGACGAGCAGGAACAGCGTGTTCACGCCGGCGAGGGCCAGACGCATCGCGTCGGCGTCCAGCAGATCGCCGCGGACGGCGGTGACGCCGGCCGGAAACTCGGCCTTCTCCGGCGTGCGGGTGAGCGCGCGGACGTTGGCGCCACTCGCGGCGAGTTGGGTGACGACCTGGGCGCCGATGCGGCCGGTGCTGCCAGTGACGAGGATGGACATGATGGGCTCCGAAAGTGATGCGCGGCAGATGGCTGCGCTGGGTTGCAAGGGAGCGTTGCGCTGTCGGCCCGGCCGGGTCGGCACGGCGTTCTGTTCCCGTGACTGAAGATTAGGTCGTCTCGTGCGCGGTGCATAGACTCCAGATTTGGACGGTCCGTCTCAATTCCGGAACAGTCAGCTTGGGGGCGCGGCCGATGGTGCGGGGCTCCCGCAAGCTGTGCCTGACCGACGACGGCGCCGTCCTGCCGATGCCAGCACCGCGTCATCGCGCGCATCTCCTTCAACGAGGGTTGCGCCGGCCATGTCGCCCGCCTTGGCAATTGATCGAACCACCGCCACGACCGAATGCCCCTTCGCGGTGGCTCGTTTGACGATCTCGCGACCCGTGCCGCCGGTCGCACCCAGGAGCAGTACCTTCATGTGGCAACCTTTTGCTTCGTGAGGCCTGAGCTCCGAAGCTGATGTTCGAGGAACTCGGCGATGGCTTTCAGCGACGCCTTGCCGGCGCGCAACAGCGCGAAGTTGGACTGGAACACGTGCACCATCCCCTCCCACACATGCACTTCGCACCATCCACCTTGGCCCGCGACGAGGTCGGCGTACCGGCGGGAATCGTCGAGGAGGATCTCGTCTTCGCCAACGTGCATCAATACCGGCGGCAGGTCGGCCAGATTGCCGTGCAGTGGCGACGCGAGCGGATCTCGGGCACTGTGCTCGCCGAGGTACAGGCGCGCCGTCGTCGCCAGCGAGTCCCGCGTCAGCAGCGGATCCGCCTCGGCACGGGAACGCATGGTTTCGCCAGCCAGCGCGAGGTCTGTCCATGGCGACATGGCTGCCGCGCAAATGGGGGACGGGTTGCCCGTCTGGCGCGCCTGTGCGACGGCCCATGAGAGGAGCACGAGGGCCAGGCCGCCACCGGCTGAGTCACCTGCCAGCGCGATCTTCGTGAGGCCCAGCGCCACCAATCCCGCGTAGGCGGCGCGTGCGTCCTCGACGGCAGCCGGAAACGGGCGCTCGGGCGCAAGCCCGTACGCCGGCACGAAAGCGGCGGTCCTGGTCAGGGACACGATTTGCCCGACAAAATTCCGGTACGCAAGTGCGGACCCGATCACGTAGGCGCCGCCGTGAAAGTAGAGGATGGCGGCCGACGCATCTGCCGCGTCGACGGGCCTGCACCACACGCCTTCGACCCCGCCCACCGTGGCGGTCTCGTACGTCACGCCCGGGGCCGCCGCGACCTGCTGCATCATCGAATCGAAAGGCACTCTTGCCTCCGGCCCGCTGATGCTTCCCTTCATGGGCGTCATCTGCTCGCGCATTCCAACCATGACTTGGCGATCCTCGGGATGGATCGAATGATGAATCGTTGTCAAGACAATGCTCCTTCAGTCAACTTTGACGCTTGGCCTACTGGGTCGCCATCGAATCGTTCTGCCAAGACTTGCCTGGCGCCGAAGCGCTTTTCAGGAACTCCACAAAAGCCCTGACGGTCGGCGACAACTCTCGGCTGCTGGGAAAGACTGCGCTGACCTCCAACGGAGGCAGCGTCCATTCCGGAAACAGGTGAACAAGTCGTCCGGCCTTGATGTCGGGCGCACACAGGTAGCCCGACAGGCAGCCCAGCCCGACGCCAGCAAGCACTTGTCGGTGAATCAACAGAGGATCGTTGATGCTCAGGCGCGGCTTGAGTTCGAACCGCTTCTCCTCGCAGCCGGGTCCTCTGAAAATCCAGGCCCTCGGCCTGCCGTCAATCCCCGGCATCTCGATGGCGTGGTGCGCCTGGATCTCGTCCAGCGCCAGGGGGGAGCCGCGCCGCGCGAGGTATGCGGGGGCGGCGCATAGGTAGCGGTGTATCGTCCCCAGCCTGACTGCAATGAGTTGCGAGTCGGTCATCGGTCCGATGCGCACCGTGACGTCAACGCCCTCGGCGATCAGGTCGACGGTTCGGCTGCTCAGCTCTACCGCCACGTTGACGTCGGGGTAGCGCGCCAGGAACTCCGGCAGCAAGTCGGACAGTGCGTTGTACCCGAAGCCAATTCCGACGCTGACCCGCAGCTGACCGCGCGGATTGCTGCCCATTCCGGTGACGACATCGATCGTTTCATGGATGCGCGCGAGCAGATGCACACATCGCTCATGCAATGCAACGCCGGCCTCGGTCAACTGCACTTCGTGCGTCGTGCGCTGGACGAGGCGAATTCCCAAGGCCGACTCGAGGCGAGCGACCCCCCGACTCACGCTCGATTTGGGGACATTCAGCACCCGCCCGGCCGCAGAGAAACTTCGTAACGTCGCGACTTTCTCAAACAAGCGCAGGTCGTTCAGGTCCAGCATGTCGAAGGAGGGGCTCAAAGTGGACAGCGAGGGCCGCTTGACGCGCGAACGGCTCCGCGGGGGAGCCTGGATCGTAAACAAGCGATCGTTCCGCCACGGGAACACCGTGTTCCTCCGCAAACGCACGTGCGCCCACTATCCTTTCGGCCGATCACCCTTCAATGAGTTTGTCACACCCCTGGTGGCATCTCCGAATAAGGATTGAACGGCATGAACCAGCAGGCCTTCACGCGCCTGGCAGTCGGCGCCCGACTGTTGTTGCCCGCCCATTGAGGTTCCCCTTGTTCGAGACGGTTCTGGATCCGATCCCACTGATCCCTTCTATGGCCCTAACCAAGGACATTGCAAATGGAGAAATCACCTCACTTCAAGCCGGCCCAATGCGCTCTTCTGCTGATCGATCACCAAGTCGGCACGACGCAGCTGATCAAGAACATGAATCCCGACCAGTCGATTCGCAATGCGATCACGCTTCTCAAAGCCGCGCTCGCATTCGACATGCCGATTGTCATGACCTCCAGTCAAGAGGATCATGTGCAGGGCCCACTCCATCCGTCGCTGGAACGAGTTGCGCCAGAGGCCTTTGCCAAAAGAGTGAAGCGCCAAGGGGTCGTCAATGCCTGGGACGATCCGCACTTCAGCGAGGCTGTCTCCGCAACCGGCCGCAAGCAGCTGATCATTGCAGCAGTCACCACGGACATTTGTCTCGTCTTTCCCACGATCAGCGCTGTCGAAGCGGGCTATGAGGTCCAGGCCGTCCTTGACGCCAGCGGATCGAGCTTCTCGATCGGTGAGGAGACGTCGCGAAGGCGAATGGAGCGTGCGGGCGTCTGGCTGACGTCAACCAACACAATGGTCGCCGAACTGGTCGGCAACTGGGCCACGCCGCAGGGCATGGCGTTGGTGCCACTGCTGGCAGCCGACCCCCCCATGCTGCCGGTGTATTGAGCAAGGCTGCGATGACGGCGCCCCAGGCATCCATCGCCTTCAACACTTCCCCGCCCGACACCGCCGATGCCGCGGCGCGATGGCTCAAAGCCGGTTGAATGGCGTGCAGGCGTCACGCCTCCGGCGTGAACCCCACCTGCTTGACCAGCGGGCCCCAGGCTGCGGACTCGCTCTTGACGGCCTTGGCGAGCTCGGCCGGGGAGTTGGCCGAGGCGTCGAAGCCGAGCTGGGCGAGGCCATCGGTGACTTCAGGCAGCGCGACGGCGCCGCGCACGGCGGCGGCAGCCCGGTTGACGACTTCGGGCGAGGCTTTGCCGGGCAGGAAGAAGCCGTACCACTCCTGGATCTGAAGCGCCGGAAAGCCTTGTTCGGCGTAGGTCGGCACATCCGGCGTGAAGCGCGAGCGCTTGGGGCCGGAGGTGGCCAGCACACGCAGCTTGCCGCTGGCCAGGTAGGGCAGGTAGTCACCGATGGGTGAACTCATGGCCGGGATCTGGCCGCCCACCAGGTCCTGGATGCCCGGCGCCGAGCCCCGGTACGGCACGTGGTTCAGCTCCACGCCGCTCTCCTTGGACAGCAGCATGCCAAGGAAGTGCGGCGGCGTGCCGGCGCCGGGCGTGGCATAGCCGGCCAGCCCCGGGTTGGCCTTGACCCAGGCGAAGTAGTCCCTCAGGTTCTTCACCGAAGCCGGCACGGCGGGGCCGACGCCGAATGCAAAGCTGATGACGCAGGCCGTGCTGACCGGGCTCACGTCGTCCGAGGTGTAGGGCAGCTTGGTGAAGATGTGCTGGTACAGCGTGATGATGGAGGCCGGCGTGAGCAGCAGCGTGCTGCCGTCGGGCGGGCTGCGGCGCAGCTCGTCCACACCGAGGCGCCCGCCGGCGCCTGGCCGGTTGTCCACCAGCACGACCTTGGCGTAGCCGCCGCGCAGCTTGTCGGCAATGCGGCGGGCCACGGCGTCTGTCGTGCCGCCCGGCGGGAAGCCGACGATGAGGCGCGCGGTCTCCAGGTTCTGCGCGCTCGCGGGGCCGGGCAGGGTGCTGGCGGCCAGCGCGCCACCGGTTGCCACCAGGAACTGTCTGCGGTCAAGGTCCATCGGGTTGTCTCCGTTGTGTTGGGACCGTCAGCGCGGCCCTTTTGGGGGGATCAGGAAGGGGAACGGTCAGCGGGGCGCCATGCGCAAGGCGCCGTCCAGGCGGATCACCTCGCCATTGAGGTGCCCGTTTTGCGCGATGTGCAGCGCCAGTTCGGCAAACTCCTCGGGTTGGCCCAGGCGCTTGGGGAAGGGGATGGACGCGGCCAGCGACTGCTGCACCTCGGCCGGCAGCTCGTGCAGCAGCGGCGTGAGGAACAGGCCTGGCGCGATGGTCGCCACGCGCACGCCGAACTGCGCCAGGTCGCGCGCCAGCGGCAGCGTCAGCGAAACCAGGCCGCCCTTGGAAGCGGCATAGGCCTCCTGGCCGATCTGGCCGTCGTAGGCGGCCACCGAGGCAGTGTTGACAATGACGCCCCGCGCCCCGTCCTGCAAGGGTTCCAGCTTGACCATCGCTGCGGCGGCCAGGCGGATCATGTTGAAGGTGCCGACCAGGTTGACGTTGATGATGCGCTGGAAGTCCTCGATGGGCATCGGGCTACCGTCTTTGGCGATCAGCCGCTTCGCGCCGCCAATGCCGGCCACGTTCATCAGCACGCGGGCTGGGCCGTGGGCCTGGGCCGCGGCGGCCAGCGCGGCCAGCACGCTGGCGGTGTCGGTGATGTCGCAGCGCAAACCCAGGCCGCCAATTTCGGCGCCGACCTTGGCAGCGGCGGCCTCGTTGATGTCCAGCACCGTGACCTTGGCGCCTTGCCGCGCCAGCGCACGCGCGGTCGCCGCGCCCAGGCCGGAGCCGCCACCGGTGACCAGTGCGGCCACGCCTTGCAGGTTCATCATCGTCATTTGCTTGTCGGCCGGATCACGTCCAGGCTGCCGGTGAGTTTGTGGAGGGCATCGGTGGGCAGCCCGCTGTACAACGCATCGACCAAGGCCGCGCGATGGGTCAGCACCGCACGCTGGTTCAGCGAGCCTTTGTCGGTGATCTCGCCCAGGTCCATGCGCGGCGGCGTGAGCATCACCAGCGCGCGTGCCACCCGGGTCGCGCTGCCGGTGCCGGCCTCCCATTGGCGGTTCACCAGTTGCTGGAAGAACTCGCGCACGCCGGCGTTGGTGAGCACCTGCGCGGCCGGCGTGTCGGCGGGCAGGCCGGCCAGGCGCCGGCATTCGTCCACACGAGGGAAGATCAGCAGCCCGATGTCGTCGCGGTCCATGCCGGCGACGGCAACATCCTGCACGCAGGGGGCGCCGTCCAGCGTCACGCGGGCGCGCAGCGGGCCCACGCTGACGAAGGTGCCGCTGGAAAGCTTGAAGTCCTCAGCGATGCGCCCGTCAAAGCGCAGGCCGCGCTGCGGTTGCTCGGGGTCGACGAAGGCCACTGCGTCGCCGGTGCGGTAGAAGCCTTCTTCATCGAAGGCTTCGGCCGTCTGCTGCGGCTCGCGCCAGTAGCCTGGCATGACGTTGGGGCCGCGGAAGCGGATTTCGGTCTTGCCGTGCGGCCCTTTTTCCATCGGCACCAGCTTCAGCTCCACGCCGGGCGTGGGCAGGCCGATGTGGCCCGAGCGGATGTCTTCACCGAGCGCGAAGGTGCACGAGGGCGCCGTCTCGGTCATGCCCAGGCCCGTGAGCATGCGCACGCGCTGGCCGATGGTGCGTTCGGCGTGCGCGTCCAGCCGGTCCCACACCGCTTGCGACAGGCCGGCACCCGCGTACATGAAGGCCTTCACGCGGCGGAACAGCGACTCGCGCAGCGCGTCGTCTTCGTCCATCGCCGAGGCGATTTCCTCGAAGCCCTTGGGCACGTTGAAGTAGATGGTGGGCGAAATCTCGCGCAGGTTGCGCAGCGTTTCGCCAATGCCGCTGGCGGTGGGCTTGCCTTCGTCGATGTACAGCGTGCCGCCGTTGTACAGCGCAATGCCGACGTTGTGGTTGCCGCCAAACGTGTGGTTCCACGGCAGCCAGTCCACCAGCACCGGCGGCTCGTCGCCGAGGAAGGCAAAGGCCTGGCGGATCATCTGCAGGTTGGCGCACAGCATTCGGTGCGTGTTGATCACGCCCTTGGGCTGCTTGGTCGAGCCTGAGGTGAAGAGGATCTTGACCAGCGTGTCCGGCCCCACCGCGGCATGCGCTGCCATGGCTTCGGCGCCCGGCGTGGCAGCCAGCAGTGCGGAAAAAGGGGTGGCGGCGCGGTCCGCCAGCGCGCCCTCGGTCAGCACCACTTCCACGCCTTCGGGCACCGCTGCGGCAATGGCCTTCGCATAGGCCGGGCTGGAGGCGAACACCAGCCCGGGTGTCAGCGTGCCCAGGATGTGGCGCAGCTTCGCGTGGTCCTGAGACAGCAGCGAATACGCCACCGAAACCGGGGTGTAGGGCACGCCCGCCCACATCGCGCCCAGCGACAGCGTGAGGTGTTCCAGGTCGTTATCGGAAAGGATGGCCACCGGCCGCTCGGCCGACAGCCCGCGTTGCGCCAGCGCCTGGCCCACGGCCTGTGCGCGCGCCAGCATCTGCGCATAGCTGATGCGCCGCCACTCGCCGTCCGCGCCGCGGCGGGCCACGAAGGTGCGTTCCGGTGCCTCGCGGGCCCAGTGTTCCAGCCGGTCGCTCAGGCGGGCGGGGAAGGGCGCCAGCGGTTCGGTGGAGCGCAGCACCACGGTGCCATCGTCGCGGTACTCGACAGCAGCCTCGAGGCAACCGCCGACCCTCAACGCGCGATAGGCCGGCGCGCTCATGCGGCGTTCACCTTGCCGGCCCGGCCTTCGAGGAAGGCGCGCATGCGCTGCTTGGCGGCGTCGTCGCCCTGGGCGATGGCGGCCATCAGCGACTCGACGAACAGCCCGTCGGACTGCGACAGCCCGGCGATGCGCGGCAGCGCCTGCATCACCGCGAAGTTGGACAGCGGCGCGTTGGCGGCGATCTTCCTGGCCAGCGCAAGACCTTGCGCGAGGCCTTCGCCGGGCTCGACGAGGTAGGTGGCCAAGCCGAACTGCAAGCCTTCATCGGCGCTCAGCACGCGGCCGGTCAACATCATGTCCGTCATGCGGGCCGCGCCGATCAGCCGCGGAATGCGCGCTGCGCCGCCGCCGCCCACAAACAGCCCGCGTTGGCCCTCGGGCAGCGCGTAGAAGGTGCTGCGCTCGGCCACCCGCACATGGGCGCTGCTGGCCAGCTCCATCCCGCCGCCCACCACCGCGCCATGCAGCACCGCGACAACCGGCACCCGGCCGAACTGCACCTGCTCGAAGGCCGCATGCCAGCTGCGCGAGTGCGCAATGCCCTCGGCCACGCTGCGCTCGCTGAGCTCGGACAGGTCCAGCCCGGCGCAAAAGTGTTCGCCTTCGCCGCTCAGCAGCACCGCGCCCACGTCGTCCGGCAGGTTCAGCAAGGCCGTGTGCAGCTGGGCGATCAGCGGGTCGTTCAGTGCATTGCGCTTGGCCGGGCGGTTCAGCCGCAGGTGGGCCACGGCGCCTTGCTGGCTGATCTGCAGCAGCGGCAGGCCGGCCAGCAGGCCGGTGGCGGGGGTGAAGTCCGGAAGGGTCATGGGCGGGTGGCGGTGGTGGCGGGGAAAATGATTCAGCGACTTAATCATTATTGGCGCCGACCGGCCTGGAGATCAATCGGATATTTGTCCGTGAAAACCCCGATGACGCACCCGTTGATTGATTGTTTTACTTAAACAAACTTGGAGCTTCCTCAATGAACCTGGACGAGCTGATCGCGATCGACACCCACACCCACCTGGAGGTGTCCTGCCGCAACCCCTTCGACAACTACGGCGAGGAGTTCGACCGCGCGGCCGACAAGTACTTCCGCTCTTCGCGCCGGCCGACGATGGAAGAGACGATTGCCTACTACCGCGAGAAGAAGATCGGCTTCGTGAACTTCACGGTGGACGCCGAGACGCAGATGGGCCGGCGGCGCATCCCGAACGAGGAGATCGCCGAGGCCGCGCTGGCCAACCCGGACATCATGATTGCCTTCGGCAGCATCGACCCGCACAAGGGCAAGATGGGCGCCCGCGAGGCGCGCAAGCTGATCGAGGAATACGGCGTCAAGGGCTTCAAGTTCCACCCCACGGTGCAGGGCTTCGAGCCGGCGGACCGCATGGCCTGGCCGCTCTATGAAGTGATTGCCGAGTACCAGCTGCCGGCCATCTTCCACAGCGGGCATTCGGGCATTGGCAGCGGCATGCGCTGCGGCGGCGGCCTGCGGCTGCAGAACTCCAATCCGATGATGGTCGAGGACGTGGCGATTGCCTTCCCCGACATGCAGATCGTGCTGGCCCACCCGTCCTGGCCCTGGCAGGACGAGGCCATCTCGCTGGCGATGCACAAGCCCAACGTGTGGATCGACCTGTCAGGCTGGAGCCCGAAGTACTTCCCCGCGCAGCTGGTGCAGTACGCCAACACGCTGCTGAAGGACCGCATCCTGTTCGGCAGCGATTTCCCGCTGATCACGCCCGAGCGCTGGATGAAGGACTTCGAGGAAGCCGGCTTCAAGGACGAGGTGAAGCCGCTGATCCTGAAGCAGAACGCCGCTCGCTTGCTGAAGCTGGGGGCGTTTGCGGCCAAGTGATCAAACAATCAGCACCGCGTTTCGCGCAAGCCCTTGGCCACAGCTTCCGCTCGTTCGTCACCCAGACGCCGATGCAAAGGGAGGTCAGCTCGGCTTGCCTTGGTAGAACTGGCAATTGGCGCAGGTTTGCCCGCCTACATGTCCCCGCCCTGCATCCTCACCTGACCTTGACCACCACCTTGCCTTTTGCGCGGCCCGCTTCGACGTAGGCCATGGCTTCGTTGGTGGATCCGAACGGGAAAACCTTGTCGATCACCGGCTGGATGGCGCCGGCCTCGATGAGCCGGGTGATCTCGCGCAGCTGGCTGCCGTTGGCTTTCATGAACAGGAATGAATAGTCGACGCCCAGCTTCCTGGCCTTGCGCCGGACGCCCGCACTCAGCAGCCGCATGACCAGCCTCACGAAGCCGGGCGCGCCGATGGCCTGGCCGAATGCCGGGTCCGGCGGGCCGGAGATGGAGATGAGCTTGCCGCCGGGCTTGAGCACGCCGAGGGACTTGGCGAGTGTCTTGCCGTCCTGGCTGTTCAGCACCAAGTCGCAGTCGCGCAGCACCTGCGCGAAGTCCTGTGTCTTGTAGTTGACGACCACGTCCGCGCCCAGGCGCTTCACCAGCTCGGCGTTGCTGCTGGTGGTCGCCACCGTGGCGCCCAGGTGCTTGGCCAGCTGGATCGCGAAGGTGCCGACGCCGCCGGAACCCGCCTGGATGAAGACCGTCTCACCCTGCTTCAGATGGGCCTTTTCCACCAGCGCCTGCCAGGCCGTCAGGCCCACCAGCGGGATGGACGCGGCCTCTTCCATCGAGAGGTTCCTGGGCTTGGGCGCCAGCGAGCTTTCCTTGACCGGGACAAGTTCGGCGAAGGTGCCGATCCGGAAGTCATCCACCCGCGCGTAGACCTCGTCGCCGGGCTTGAACTGCCGCACCCGTGGGCCGACCTTTCGCACCACGCCGGCCACGTCGTGACCCAGCACCAGCGGCAGCCGGTAGGGCAGGATGAGCTTGAACTCGCCGTCCCGGATCTTGGCGTCCAGCAGGTTGACGCCGGCGGCGTGCACCTCGACCAGGACCTCGTCGTCGCGCAATTCAGGGTCCGGCAGCTCGGCTGGCCGCAGAAGGCCTTTCTTGGCGTAGCGGTCGAGAACAAATGCCTTCATGGTGTTTCCTTGGTCGAACGATGCCCGGCGCGGGGCGATGTGGTGGATCAGCGAGCGGGTTGGGTTCAGGCTTCGAGGCGCAGGTCCTTGCGGACGCCCGCGTCCAGCACGCTGGCGGGCGCAAAGCGGCGCAGCATGCGCATGCGGCTGGCCAGGCCAGCCGCGTAGTGCAGCTTGGGGCGCGCCGCGGTGGCCGCCTGCAGCACCACTTCGGCCACGACTCCGGGGCCGTCGGCGCCGACGAGCACTTCCTTGACCCGCTTCTCGACCCCGGCGCGCACCGTGCCGTACACGTCCAGCACCGCATCGGGCCGCATCAGGTTGGCATCGAACGGCGTGTTGATGTAGGCGGGTTCTACCACCGAGACGCGAATGCCCTGCGTGCGCAGCTCATGGTCGAGCGCTTCGGAATAGCCGGCCACCGCATGCTTGGTGGCGGAGTACAGCGCCATGTAAGGCATGGGCAGGAAGCCCAGCACCGAGCCGATGTTGACGATGCGGCCGCCGCCCTGCCGGCGCATGTGCGGCACAACGGCGCGTGTCATTCGGACCATGCCAAAGAAGTTGGTGTCGAAGATGGCCTGGGCCTGCTCGATCGAGCTCTCCTCGGCCCCGGCGGGCGCCACGCCAAAGCCGGCGTTGTTGACCAGCAGGTCGACGCGGCCTTCGCGCTGCATCAGCTGCTGGACGGCGGCTTCGACCGACGCGTCGCGGGTCACGTCCAGGGCCAGCATCTCGAAAGCGTGTTGGCCGGGCTGGGCGCCACGGCGGCTGGTGCCGTAGACCGTGTAGCCCGCCTGGGCGAGCTGCGTGGCGGTGGCCTGGCCGATGCCCGACGAGGCGCCGGTCACGAGGGCAATCCTGCTGTGTTTTGTCATGGTGTGGGTCTGCCAGAGGCTCGGGTGGAGAAGGGATGGAAAATTGGAATGATGATCATCATTCGAGAAGGTGAGCGAACAGCCGGCCCGTCATGTGGCCGTTTCAATCGTGGGTGGGGCTCAGGTGCGCCAGCGCGGCGCTTCTCAGGCCATCGGCCAGTGCGGGGTCGTCGACCGCGCGGGACAGCAGCAGCGCGCCCACCATCGTGGAGATCGCAACCAGCGCCTGCGCGTGGGCCTGGGCCTGCCCCCAGTCCGGTGACTGGCGAGCCAGCAGGTCGACCATTTCCTTGACGTGGCGCGTCGTGACCCGGCGCACCTCCGGTGCCTGCCGCGAGGTCTCGGAGCCCAGCGCGGCCAGTGGGCAGCCCGTCTCCGCGTGGTCGGCATGCGCCTTCGAGAGGTAGGCGCCCAGCATGGAGGCGACCGCCTGCCCGGGCGGCACGGTCGCTGCCACGCCTGCGGCCGCAGCGGCCGACTCGGCGCAGGCCTGGCGCGCAGCCTCCGCCAGCATGGCCTCGCGCGAAGCGAAGTGCGCGTAGAACGCGCCGTGGGTCAGCCCGGCTTCTTTCATGATGTCGGCCACGCCGACCCCGTCGTAGCCGCTGCGACGGATCGCCCGCGCCGCCACGGCGACGATGCGTGCATGTGTTTCCTCTTTTGCCGCGGCCCGCTGGCTTGCTTTTGAAATTGGCATGACGTTCATCATACATAAATCCGCAGCTTCGTGCTGGCAGGGGCTTCGGTCTGGCCCGCGGGGCGGCCTCATGGGGCTGTGCGCTGCAGGCCTCGGCACTTGAGGTCCAATCCCCCGATGTCATCTGCTCTTCCCATGTCCGCGCCCCGGCTCGGGGGCTGGCGCCTTGCCGGCCTGGTGTTTGTGTTCCTGTGGTTCTTCATTGGCGGCATTGCGCACTTCGCCGCGCTCGAAACCGAGATGCGCATCGTGCCGCCCTACATCCCCTGGCCGATGGCGGCGGTGCTGGTCAGCGGCGGGTTCGAGCTGCTGGGCGCGGCCGGCCTGCTGTGGCGGCGCACACGTCGCGCGGCCGGCATCGGCCTGTTCTTGCTGACGCTGGCCGTCACGCCGGTGCACGTCTACATGCTGCAGGTGCCCGAACAGTTCGACCTGCCTTATGCCTTGCTGGTGGCGCGCCTGCCAATGCAACTGGCCTTGCTGGCGCTGATCGCCTGGAGCACGGCCACGCCGCGCCGCCGCCGCGGGCTGTTCCGCTGAATCTCAGTCCTGCGCGACCGACTGCTGCAGCGCGCTGAGCAAGGTGTCGATCGAATAGGGCTTGCGCAGCAGCTGGGCGTGGGTTTCGGGGGCCTGGGCCGAGTAGCCGGTGGCAACGACCGTGGGCAGCGCGGGCAGATGTTCGCGGCACCAGGCCACCAGGTCCAGCCCGCTCATGCGGCCGGGCATCACCACGTCGGTGAACAGCACGTCGAAGGGCTGGCCCTGAAGCAGGCGTTGCAAGGCCTCGTCGGCGCTGTTGCACAGCGTCACCTTGTGCCCTTCGCCCTGCAGTGCGGGCAGCACCACCGAGGCCACCAGCGGGTCGTCTTCGACCATCAGCAACGCCAGTTGGCGGCTGGGCCTGGGCGCGCTGGTGCCGGCGGGTGCGGCGTCGGCCTGCTGTTCGCTGGCCGGCAGGTAGAGTCTCACGCGGGTGCCTTCGCCGGGTTTGCTCTGCAGCTTCGCGTCACCGCCGGACTGGCGCGCCAGGGCCAGCACCTGCGGCAGGCCCAGCCCGCTGCCGCTGCCCACCGGCTTGGTCGTGAAATACGGCTCGAAGGCCTTGGCCTGGGTCTCGGCGTCCATGCCTGGGCCGTCGTCGGCGACCTCAATGCACAGGTAGCGCCGGCCTGGCTGCAGGCCGGCGGTCTCGACCGGCTCGGCGAGGCGGCCAGTGAGGGTGATGTGGCCGCCGGAAGGCATCGCATCGCGGGCATTGAAGACCAGGTTCAGCAGCGCCAGTTCGAGCTGCGTGGGGTCGACGAACAGCGCCGGCAGGCGTGGCTCGATGTGGGCCGACAGCCGCACCCGCGCGCCAACGGCCTTGCTGGTGAGTTCCTGGGTTTTCAGCACGAAGTCCCCCAGGTCCACCGACTGCGGCTGCAGGGACTGGCGGCGGCCGAAGGTGAGCATCTGCCGCACCAGGTCGCCGGCCTTCGCGGTGGCCCGCAGCGCGCTTTGCAGCACCCGGCGCTGCGGCCCTTCGCCAACCTGGCGGTCCATCACCTGCAGCGCCATCTGGATGGTCTGCAGCAGGTTGTTGAAGTCGTGCGCCAGGCCGCCGGTGAGCCGGCCGATGGCCTCATGCTTCTGGCCGTCCAGCAGCCGGGCCTGGGCCTCGCCGGCCTGGTGCACGGCTTCCGCCACGCGTTGCTCCAGCGTGCGCGTGGCCTCGTGCGAGCGCAGGCCGGCTTCATGCAGCGCGGCGCTGACCTGGTCGGCTTCGCTGACGCCGGTGCTCAGGCGCGGCGGCACCGCGTCTTCGCCCAGCTGCGAGGCGGCTTCGCGCAGGGCCAGCACCGGTGCGCTGATGCGGCGCGCGCCATACATCGCCATGCCCAGGCCGATCAGAAGCAACAACCCGGAGGCCGCCATGGCCTGCAGCGTGACCCGCTGTGCCGCCCGGGTCAGCGCGGTGCGCGGCAGCGCAATGATCACCGCCCAGCGGTAGCGGCTGGGCTTGCTGAGGTAGCTCAGCGAGGGCACGCCGTCCAGCGTGACCGATTCGGCAAAGCCGTCTTCGCCGGCCTGGGCGCGGCGCTGGATGTCGCCGGTGGCCTGCTTGCCCAGCCACGTCTCCGGGTCCCGGCTGCGGGCAATCACGTGCTGGTCCTGGTCGATGATGGAGGCGACGCTGCCTTCGGGGTACTGGTGCTCGTCGAGGATGGCCTGCATCACGCCCGGCTCGAAGGACACGCCGACGTTGTACTGCGGCGGCTGCACGCCGCGCTGCGCCGCGAACACGCCCAGCACCGGCTTCTTCAGCAACGGCGCCTGCTGGGCGAAGAATACTTCCGGCTCGCCGGTGACGAAGTGCGCGCCGGGTGGTCGCGGGCGCGGCGTCAGGTCCAGCTCGGGCAGCAAGGTGTTCAGCAGCACGCGCTCACGGTCGACCAGGAAGGCCCAGTTGCCGCTGCCCTCGACGGCCACAGCGGCCTCTTCGCGGAAGCGGCGCACGTCGCCATCGTGCAGCGCGCTGGAGCCCGCCAGCGTGCGGGCCATCACCACGCGCTTGTCCAGCTCCCGCTCGGCGACGAAGTTCAGGCTTTGCCCGATGTTCTGCACGTTCATGCGCGCGCTGTCTTCCTCGCGCTGGTAGGTGGTGCGCGCCAGCAGGCCAAAGCCGATGACGGCCGGCAGCCAGACGGCAAAGACCAGCAACAGGAGACGGGTGCGGATGCTCATGTCGGCGTCGTGGGGCTTCGGGAAGGGCTTCACAGGGGTGGCGAGCCAGGAAGTTAACAGCACTTGCTGACTTCGGCTGGCATGGCGCTTGTCCAACCCGTCTCGCTGCCAACGCCCGCCGGCTGCACGCCGACGATGGCGCTGAATTCCGATGGCCCTTCGCAATGTGTTCTGCGGCCTGCACCTGCCAGCCCGCGGGCGAGCGGCAGGCCAGGCCGGCAATGCCAACACCAGCGGCAGCACCCGCCAGGCCAACGCCTCGGCCAACGCTGCTGCGCAGGGGGCGCCCGGCCCCAAGCGCAGCGCTGAGGCTGGCCGTCGCTGAGTGGCAGGGTAAGTTGTCTGACAACTTGGGCTGGCTTGCGTCTACGTGAGATCGCGTATGACGCGCTGGCGGCCCGGGTCTAGAGTGCGATCCGTTCGCCAATCCCCGGGAAATCCCTTGGATTCCCTGGGGACTTCCCTTTGCCGACTCGTCGGCAGGGCGGTCCGGTCCTGGTCGGGCTTGGGTGTCGAATAAGTCATACGATGTCATATCACATGCGATCTTGCCCCGGAAATCTTCCACCCCGGCCCGAGCCGCGCCTGCCCTTCAGCTTCAGGTTTCCATGAGCACACACAGCACATTCGCCGCGCCCTCTGTGGCCGGCGCAGCTTCGGCCGCCGCGCGTCCCACCCGGGTCCGCTACCTGATCCTGGCGATGTTGTTCATCGTCACCACGGTGAACTACGCCGACCGGGCCACGTTGTCCATCACCGGCCCGGCGATGAAGGCCGAATTCGGCTTCGACTCGGTGCAGCTGGGCTTCATCTTCTCGGCCTTCAGCTGGGCCTACGTGGCCGCGCAGCTGCCCGGGGGCTGGCTGCTGGACCGCTACGGCGCGCGCAAGATCTACGCGGTCAGCATCGTGCTGTGGTCGCTGTTCACGTTGCTGCAGGCCTTCACCGGTGCGCTGGCTGGCGTGTTTGGCGCGGTCACCCTGCTGTTCGCGCTGCGCTTTTGCGTCGGCCTGTCCGAGTCGCCGGCCTTCCCGGCGAATGCCAAGCTGAGTGCCAGCTGGTTCCCCACTGCAGAGCGCGGCACCGCTTCGGCCATCTTCAACTCGGCGCAGTACTTCGCCGCGGTGGTCTTCACGCCGCTGATGGCCGGGCTGACCCAGTGGATGGGCTGGCACCACGTCTACCTGTGGATGGGCGTGATCGGCTTTGTGCTGGCCGGCGTCTGGCTCAAGGTGGTGCACAACCCCGCCGACCACCCGCGCGCCAACAAGGCCGAGCGCGAGTACATCGCCAAGGGCGGCGGCCTGCTGAACCTGGAGCCGCAGGCCATGCCCTCGGGCATCGTGCGCGACGGCCGCACCTGGGCCAACCTGGGCCAGCTGATGCGCAGCCGCATGATGCTGGGCATCTACCTGGGCCAGTTCTCGATCAACGTGCTGACCTACTTCTTCCTGACCTGGTTCCCGGTCTACCTGGTGCAGCAGCGCCACATGTCCATCCTGAAGGCCGGCTTCATGGCCTCGCTGCCGGCGCTGTGCGGCTTCCTCGGCGGCGTGCTGGGCGGCGTGATCTCGGACCGGCTGATCAAGCGGGGCGCCAGCCTCACCGTGGCCCGCAAGACGCCCATCGTGCTGGGCATGCTGCTGTCGGTCACGATGATCTTCTGCAACTACGTGGACAACGAGTGGCTGGTCGTCGGCCTGATGGCGCTGGCCTTCTTCGGCAAGGGCATTGGCGCGCTGGGTTGGGCGGTGGTCTCTGACACCGCGCCGAAGGAAATCATCGGCCTGGCCGGCAGCGTGTTCAACATGTTCGGCAATGCCGCCGGCATCGTCACGCCCATCGTCATCGGCTACATCCTGGCCCACACCGGCTCGTTCAACGGCGCGCTGGTCTTCGTCGGCCTGAACGCCCTGGTCACCGTCGTCGCGTACCTGGTCATCGTGCCGGAGATCAAGCGGCTGGAGTTGAAGCCGCGCTGAGTGCTGCGCGCGGTCAATCGTCTTCGAGAGGCAGCAGCCCCTGGGGCGGGGCGGGGGGCCAGGTGCCCGCCGCCACGCGCGATTCGTACCAGCGGTGCATGGCCGCATCTTCAAGCGCGTATTCGCCGCGCGCCGATTTCCAGGCCAGCGCGGGCATTCGCTGGCGCAACGCCTCCAGCGCCTTCTGCGCCTGGGCCACGCTGACCGGCTTGCCGGTCTTGTCGCGGTAAAAGCGCAAGGCCTCTGCGTCATACGGCCGGAAGCGCGTGCCCTGAGCGAGCATGCGCCAAAGAACCGCCTGTTCGCTGGGTTTCAGTCCGAGGTAGTCGGATTCCATCTGTGCTTCATCCTGCGCCTGCTGCTGTTGTGCCGCCTGAAGCAGCGCAGGCTCGAAGCGGCCACTGAGGCTTGCCAGGGGACTCAGCACCTGGCCGAGGGCGGTCATGAAGAACTGGGGCCGGTGGCCGAAAGCCTCGAAGGCCTGCTGTAGCGTTGCGGTGTCCACCGGCGCCAGGGTGGGCCGCTGCGCCTCGATCAATCCGGTGAGGTGAGCGATGAAGTCCGGCCCCAGCGGCGGCATGCGCTGCACCTGCGAGCCGTAAAAGGGGGCACCGCTGGTATTGACCAGGCGCAGGAGCTTGTCGCGGTCCGAGCCAGACATGACCAGCATCAGGTTCACTTGGCCGGGTTGGTTCAGCTGGTCACGGGCCGATTTCAGCGCCGTCATGGCGGCCTCGCCCGCCTCGCTGGTCAGCGCGTGTTGCGCTTCATCGACGATCAGCGCTACAGGCTTGGCGGCGGTCTCGTGCAGCGCTCGAAGTGCGTCGACCAGCGTCAGGCCGTCAACCTTGCCGATCTTGCTGGTGTCCACCTGCAGCCAGCCGCCCAGGCTGACCTTGTCCAGCCCTGCTTTCTTGGCCGTGCGGGCGACTAGCCCGAGCTGCGGCTGCAGTGCCCTGGCAATCGCCTCGGCGATCAGTGCGCCCGGGTCACGCCGTGCGTCGGCCCACAGGTCCACGTACACGACCACCACACCGGCCGCTTCCAAGGCGGGGCGAAGATCACCTTGCAGGAAAGTAGACTTGCCAGTTCGCCTGGGCGCGGCAAGGAACAATCCGTTGTGCGCGTCGCCCAGCAGGCTGAGGCCTTGAAGGGCCGTCACCAGCTCCTGTGCCAGCGCTTGGCGAGGGAAGGCAAGCATGCGATTATCCGAAATTATCTTGTGGTAGATAATATATCTTTTTCAAGATAATTGTCGATAGTCCAATGTGCCGAGCAGGAGACAACGCATGAAGATCGCAGTGATGGGCGCGGGCGCGGTGGGCTGCTACTACGGCGGCATGCTGGCGCGTGCCGGGCACGAGGTGGTGCTGATCGCCCGACCGGCGCATGTGGCGGCCATTGAGCGGGACGGCTTGCGGCTGGAGGCGCAGGGCTTCGACGAACAGATTCGCCTGGCCGCCAGCAGCGACCCGGCGGCGGTGGCCGGGGCCGAGCTGGTGCTGTTCTGCGTCAAGTCGCCCGACACCGAAAGCGCGGGTGACCTGCTGCGGCCGCACCTGGCGCCGGGTGCCTTGCTGCTCACGCTGCAGAACGGCGTGGACAACGCCGAGCGGCTGCGCACACGCCTGCCGCAGGCGGTGGCCGCGGCGGTGGTTTACGTGGCCACCGAGATGGCCGGGCCGGGGCATGTGAAGCACCACGGGCGCGGCGAGCTGGTGATAGCGCCGGCTAACACGGCGGCAGTCAGCAGCGAAGCGGTGGCGCAGACGCTGATTGCCGCGGGCGTGCCGACGGAGGTGTCGCCCGACGTGGTGGGCGCGCTGTGGGCCAAGCTGATCCTGAACTGCGCCTACAACGCGATGTCCGCCATCAGCCGCCAGCCCTATGGCGTGCTGGCGCAGGCCGCGGGCGTGGCCGACGTGATGCGCGACGTGGTGGCCGAATGCCTGGCGGTGGCGGACGCCGAAGGTGTGCGTGTGCCTGGCGATGTGCCGGCCGCCGTGCGCCGCATCGCCGAGACCATGCCCAAGCAGTTCTCTTCCACCGCGCAGGACCTGATGCGCGGCAAGCCCAGCGAGATCGACCACCTCAACGGCCTGGTGGTGCGCCGCGGCGCCGCGCGCGGCGTGCCCACGCCGGTGAACCGCGTGCTGCACACCTTGGTCAAGCTGCTCGAAACCAAGCCTGCCTAGGCTTTGCGGGTGGCCGCGATGCTGGCCGCCAGGAAATCCTGTCCTGCGGCCGGCAGCGTGCGGCCGCGGCGCTTGATCAGGCTGACCGTGCGCACAAAGGCCGCGTCGGCAATCGGCCTGGCGACCAGGCCCGGTTCGGCACGCAGCTCACGCGCAGCGCCCGGGAGCAGGGTCAGCCCCAGCCCGGCGCGCACCATGGCGACTGCCGTCATCATGTAGGTGGTTTCGCAGGCGACGATGGCTTGGCGGCCGAGCTGGCGGAAGGCCGCGTCCACCAATGCGCGCACGCTGGTGGACGGGTCCGTCAACACCAGCGGCTGGTCGGCGAAATGCGTGAGCCGCAGTTGGCGCCGGGCGGCCAATGGATGGTCCGCCGGGCAGACCAGGCACAGCCGGTCGGCCCACTGGTGCAGCGTGTCGAACTCGGCGGCGTCCACCGCGCCGCCGGTCAGGCCCAGGTCGACCTGTTCGTCGCGCACCAGCTGCATCACCTGGCTGGCCACGGCGTCCCGCACCACGAAGGCAATGCCGGGCTGCGCGGCGCGGCAGGCCAGGATCACGTCGGGCAGCAGGCTGGCGGCAAACGAGGGCAGTGCGGCAATGCGCACCGTGCCGCGGCGGCCGGCGCTGGCCTCCCGCGTGTCGGCCACCACCGCGTCCATGTCCTGCAGCATGCGCTGCAGCAGCGGCAGCAGTTCCCGCCCGGTGCGGGTGAGGGCGACCGAGCGGCTGTTGCGGTCCAGCAGCCGGCTCTGCAGCGCGTCTTCCAGCTTGCGGATCTGCACCGTCAGCGCCGGCTGCGACAAGTGCAGCGCGGTGGCGGCGCGCGTGAAACTGCCGAGCTGGGCCACGCTGACAAACGCGCGAATCTGGCGGAAATTGAGGTCCATGCCGATAGCTTATGGCTGCAATCCAATCATTTCAATTGTTGAATCGCTGCCGCGGGCCTAGGCTTCGCTTCCATGACTGCCACCGCCGCGCCTTCCAAGCCCCGCATCGTCCGCCTGGGCGTGGGCGCGGGTTACTCGGGCGACCGCATTGAGCCGGCGGTCGAGCTGGCGCAGCAGGGCGACATCGATTACCTGGTCTTTGAATGCCTGGCCGAGCGCACCATTGCGCTGGCCCAGCAGGCGCGGTTGCGCGACCCGGAAGCGGGCTTTGACCCGCTGCTGGCCGCGCGGCTGCGCGCAGTGCTGCCGCACTGCGCGGCACGCGGCATCCGCATCCTGACCAACATGGGCGCGGCTAATCCGCTGGGCGCCGCACTCTGCGCGATGGC
The DNA here is from genome assembly GCF_041287625.1 of Ideonella sp. GTDB lineage: Bacteria > Pseudomonadota > Gammaproteobacteria > Burkholderiales > Burkholderiaceae_C > Ideonella. The sequence continues at coordinate 136,124 of NZ_JBGGNH010000056.1, read as the reverse complement.
GATTGCCGCCGAGCTGGGCCTGCAAGGCTTCAAGATCGCCGCGGTGACGGGCGACGACGTGCTGGCCGCGGTCCAGGCCGGCGAGCACCGCCTGCTGGAAAGCGGCGACACCGTGGCCTCGCTGGGCGAGCGCGTGCTGTCGGCCAACGCCTACCTGGGCGCCGCGCCGATGGTGCAGGCGCTGGCCCAGGGCGCGCAGCTGGTCATCACCGGCCGCGCGGCCGATCCGGCGCTGTTTCTCGCGCCGCTGGTGCACGAATTCGGCTGGGCCTGGGGCGACTGGCAGCGCCTGGGCCAGGGCACGGTGGTGGGCCACCTGCTGGAATGCGCCGGCCAGGTCACCGGCGGCTATTTCGCCGACCCTGGCTTCAAGGACGTGCCGGGCCTGGCGCGCCTGGGCTTCCCCATTGGCGAGGTCAGCGAAGACGGCAGCCTGGTCGTCACCAAGCTGGTTTCGGCCGGCGGCTGCGTGACCGAAGCGACCTGCAAGGAACAGCTGCTCTATGAGATTCACGACCCGGCGCGCTACCTGCAGCCTGACGTGGTGGCGGACTTCTCCGCGGTGACGGTGCAGCAGATCGCGCCCAACCGCGTGCGCGTGAGCGGTGGCCGCGGCGCGCCGCGCAGCGGGCTGCTGAAGGTCTCGGTCGGCTACCGCGACGGCTTTGTCGGCGAGGGCCAGATCGCCTATGCCGGCCCCGGCGCCTTGGCCCGAGCGCAGTTGGCGCAGGCCATCGTCGAAGAACGACTGGCGCTGACGGGCGTCGCGGTGCGCGAGCTGCGCTGCGAGCTGATCGGCGTCAATGCGCTGCATGGCGCGGCCTCGCCGGCGCCGTCCGCCGAGCCTTACGAAGTGCGGCTTCGCGTGGCCGCGCGCACCGGCACGCTGGCCGAAGCGGTGCGCGTGGGCAACGAGGTCGAGACGCTGTACACCAACGGCCCGGCCGGCGGCGGCGGGGCCAGCAAGTCGGCGCGCGAGATCGTCGCGGTGCAGTCGGTGCTGCTGCCCGAGTCCGCGGTCTCGCCGCAAGTCCACCTGATGGAGGCGTGATGCCGGTTCCCACCATTGCGCTGCGCACGCTCGCCCACTCGCGCACCGGCGACAAAGGCGACACGTCCAACATCTCGCTGATTGCCTTTGACGCGGCACACTTTGAGCACCTGCGCCGCCACGTCAGCGCCGAGGCCGTGAAGGCGCATTTCGCCGGCCTGGTGCGCGGCGAGGTGCGGCGCCACGAGCTGCCGCAGATCGGCGCGCTGAACTTCGTGCTCGAAGGTGCGCTGGGCGGTGGCGTGACCCGTTCGCTGGCGCTGGACGCGCACGGCAAGTCGCTCAGCTCGGCCTTGCTGGCGCTCAAAATCCCGGCACCCTGATTTCGCTGACCCGTTCGCATTTCCAAGACCAACAGGAGACACCCCATGGCTTTCTTTTCACAGCCGACTCGACTGCGCCGCCAGCTGCTCGCCGCCTTGTTGACCGCCGCGCTGCCGGTGCTCAGCGCCGCCCAGTCGGGCTTCCCCGAGCGGCCCATCACCTTTGTCGTGCCCTTTGCCGCCGGCAGCGCCACCGACCAGCTGGCCCGCGCGCTGGGCGGCGCCGTCAGCGAGCAGACCAAGCAGCCCGTGGTGGTCGACAACAAGGCCGGTGCCAGCGGCATGCTGGCCGCGCAAAGCGTGGCCCGTGCACCGGCAGACGGCTACACCGTGCTGATTGCCACCAACACCACGCAGGCGGCCAACGAGCATTTGTTCAAGAAGCTGGCCTACGACCCGGTGAAGGACTTTGCGCCGGTCACCGGCCTGGCCAAGGGCGGGCAGGTGCTGGTGGTGCGCAGCGATTCGCCGTACAAGACCGCCGCCGAGCTGGTGGCTGCCGCGCGCAAGCAGCCCGGCAAGCTGAGCTTTGCCAGTGGCAGCGCCTCCAGCCGCGTGGCCGGCGAGATGTTCAAGCAGCTCACCGGCACCGACATCCTGCACGTGCCCTACAAGAGCAACCCGAATGCGCTGACCGACCTGATCGGCGGGCAGGTCGACTTCATGATCCCCGACACGGCCACCGGCGTGCCGCAGATCAAGGGCGGCAAGCTGCGCGCGCTGGGCGTGTCCACCACCCAGCGCATCGCGCTGCTGGCCGACGTGCCCACGCTGGACGAAGCGGGCGTGAAGGGCTACGACATGAGCTACTGGTTCGCCGCCTACCTGCCGGCGCATACCCCGCCGGCCATCGTCGCGCGGGTGCACGAGTTGCTGCTCAACGCCACCCGCAGCGCGGGCGTCAAGAGCTTCAACGACAGCACCGGCACGACGGCCTGGACCTGCACGCCAGAAGAGCTTGGCCGCTTCCAGGCCAGCGAGTCGCTGAAGTGGGGCAAGGTCATCAAGGCCGCGGGCATCGAGCCGGAATGACGCTGCGGTGATCAGCCATGCCCGCGGCTCGGGAACCGCAGCCTGCCGAGCGGGCGGGGCGCCATCTGCCGACAATCGTTCGCAAGGCGCCTGCCTGCATCGGCGCCGCCCGGCTTGATGACGACGCATGGCCTCGACGACTGCCTCCACGCCTGAACCCTTTTCCCTGCGCAGCATTGCTGTCTCGGCCTTTGGCCCGTCCATGCTGTTTGGCCTCGGCGAAGGCGCGATCCTGCCGGTCATCCCGCTGAGCGCGCGCGACCTGGGCGCTTCGGTCGCGCAGGCCGCGTTGATGGTCACGCTGATCGGCATCGGCTCGATGGTCAGCAACATCCCGGCCTCGCTGATCACGCTGCATCGTGGCGAGCGCTGGGCCATCGTCGCCGCGGCCGTGTGGTGCGCGCTGGCAATGGCGCTGTTGGCCGGGACCGATCACCTCGGCCTGTTCGCGCTGGGCTGCTTCATGGTCGGCATGTCGCAGGCCGTCTTCAGCCTGGCGCGCCAGAGCTACCTGACCGAAGCCGTGCCGCCCGAGTTCCGGGCGCGTGCCATGTCCACGCTGGGCGGCGCGATGCGCGTGGGCCTGTTCATCGGCCCGTTCATCGCGGCGGTCGCCATCCATCATTTCGGGCTCACGGGCGCCTACAGCGTCGGCATCGCAGCACTTGCGGTGGCCGCGGGCGTGGCCGCGCGCATCCCGGACTTGGTGGCCAGCGGCGAGGAAACGCAGCCGCATGCCGCCGCGCCCGTGGCCGCCAAACCTTCGTTCCGAACCATCCTGCGCGACCACCACCGCCTGTTCATCACGCTGGGCGTCGGAGTGCTGTTGGTCAGCGCGGTGCGGGCCACGCGGCAGGCGGTGATCCCGCTGTGGGCCGATCACATCGGCCTGGCGCCTTCGGTCGCCGCGCTGATCTACGGCGTGGCCGGCGGCGTCGAGATGCTGGTGTTCTATCCCGCCGGCAAGGTCATGGACCAGAAGGGCCGCCGCTGGGTGGCCGTGCCTTCGATGATCACGATGGGCATCCCGCTGCTGCTGATGCCTTTCACCCACGGCGCCGCCACGCTGCTGCTCGCCGCCTCGCTGATCGGCTTTGGCAACGGCATCGGCTCCGGCATGGTCATGACCCTCGGTGCCGATCATTCGCCCCGCAACGGCCGCGCGCACTTCCTCGGCGTCTGGCGCCTGATCTCCGACATCGGCGCCTCCTGCGGCCCGACGCTGCTGTCCTTCCTGGCGGCTACGCTGTCACTGGGCGCGGGCATTGCCGCGACGGGGCTCATTGCGTTTGCAGCGGCGGCGCAGCTGGCGTACTGGATTCCGCGGGCGCATGCCGCGCGGCAGGCGAGGCAGCGGATGCGCTGACGCCGCCGTTTTCCCTTGACCCGAAACCAGGAGCCTGCCGTGCCGTACCTTCAGCTGGACGTCAACGATCACTATCCGACCGCCGTCAAGCAGCGGCTTGCCGAAAGCATGTGCCGCACCTACGCCGAGATGATGTCGGTGGACATCCGGCGCATCAGCGTCGCGGTGCGTGAACTCGGCGAGGGTGGGCTGTGGCGCATGCCCGACCCGGACGCGCCACCCGTGCCCGTCTCGCTGATGATGCTGGACATCCGGCAGGGACGATCACCCGAGTTGCGAATGGCGCTTGCCAAGGCGCTGTGTGCCCACTGCATCGAACAGCTCGGCCTGCGCGAGGACCGGCTCAACGTCGAATTCACGCAGCACACTGGCGACGAGATGTATCACCCGACGCTGGGCGGCTACAGCCCGGACTGGACGCCCGACGAGGCTTGAGCGCGCCGCACCACCATCGTTCATCCATCCTCCGTTCATCCCGAGGGCATCGACATGAGACCCGTCTGTTCCCACACCGCCGGCATCCTGCGGGTGGTTCCCAGTGCACTGGGCTGCGAAGACTGCCTGAAGACAGGCAGCGAATGGGTGCATCTGCGCCTGTGCCGGCACTGCGGCCACGTCGGCTGTTGTGACGATTCGCCGCACCGCCATGCGACCGCCCACTTCCATGCCACCGGTCACCCGATCATCGAAGGCTACGACCCGCCCGAAGGCTGGGGCTGGTGCTATGTGGACCGGCTGGTACTCGATCTCGGCGAAAACACCACGCCACAGAACGGGCCGATTCCGCGCTACGTCTGACCCGCGCCGGTCGGTTCTTGCGGCAGTCGCAGCGGCTGCCCATCAATCGGACGGTCGCCGAAGTTCACTCGCCCCGCTGCGCCGCCATCGCCTTGCCCACTTCGTTCATGCCCTGCGCCGCCCCGCTGCCCGGCACCTGTTCACCGTCGCGCTCGCTGACTTCGGCCCAGGCCACGGCGAGTTGCTCCGGCACGTCGTCGCCAATGCCCAGGTGAAGGCCTTGGGTGAGCGTGATGTGGGCGGCCTCGAAGGTGCCGGCGCCGGCGCAGGCGATGGCGCGGTTTGGGGCGTCCTGGCTGATCAGCCAAAGCAGCGCGGGGGTCACGGCTTCGGGTTTCAGGGCTTCGAGCACCGCGGCGGGCATCAGGCCTTCGGTCATGCGGGTGGCGGCGGTGGGGGCCAGGCAATTGACGCGGATGTCGAACTTCGCGCCTTCGATGGACAGGGTCTGCATCAGGCCGACCAGTGCCATCTTCGCGGCGCCGTAGTTGCTCTGGCCGAAGTTGCCGTAGAGGCCACTGGAGGAGGTGGTCAGTGCGATGCGGCCGTACTGCTGCGCCTGCATCAGCGGCCACACGGCCTTGCAGCAGTGCACCGAGCCCATCAGGTGCACGTCCAGCACCAGGCGGAAATCTTCCAGCGTCATCTTGGCGAAGCTCTTGTCGCGCAGGATGCCGGCGTTGTTGACCAGGATGTCCACACGGCCCCAGGTCTGCTGTGCTTCGTCCACCATGGCCTGCACGGCCGCCATGTCGGTGACCGAAGCTGAGTTGGCGATGGCCTGGCCACCCGCGGCAATGATCTCGTCGACCACCGGCTGCGCGTTGCCCAGGTCGTTGACCACCACCTTGGCACCGCGCGCGGCCAGGGCCAGCGCATGGCAACGGCCCAGGCCGCCACCGGCGCCGGTGACGATGGCGACGCGGTCGTTGAATGTGAGGCTGCTGCTCATGCGTGATCCTTCTGGACTGCCGCGGCGCCAAACGGCCGCGCACGCACTTTACCGGCCCCGCCGTGCCGGCAGCTTCATCCGGCCTCGGTGAATGTCTCAGTGTCCACCTCGGCCTGCGAGCCGGCGTTGTAGCGCCCGCCCCGCACGCTGGCCACGTTGATGATCTCGTCCAGGCGCGCCATCTGCTGTTCGCTGAGCTGCACGCCGATGGCGCCCAGGTCTTCATCCAGGTGGGCGATCTGCGTGGTGCCGGGGATGGGAATGACATGCTCGCCGCGCTGCAGCAGCCAGGCCAGCGCGAGCTGGGCCAGAGAGCAGTCGGCTTCGTCGGCAATGGCCTGCAAGGCGGGCAGCAGCGTGAGGTTCGCGGCGTAGGCTTCGGGCGCGAAACGCGGCATGCTACGGCGGATGTCGGCGGCTTCGAAGGCGCTCACGTCCGTCAAGGCGCCGGGCAGGAAGCCACGCGCGAGCGGGCTGAAGGCGACGAATGAGGTACCCAGTTCGCGACAGGCATCCAGCACCGCGATCTCGGGGTTGCGGGTCCACAGCGAATACTCGGTCTGCACGGCGGTGATGGGGTGCACTGCATGCGCGCGCCGCAGCGTGCCGGCCGAGACTTCGCTGAGGCCCAGGCAGCGCACCTTGCCTTCTTTCACCAGTTCGGCCATCGCGCCAACCGAGTCCTCGATCGGCACTTTCTTGTCCCAGCGGTGCAGGTAGAACAGGTCGATCACGTCGGTGCGCAGGCGGCGCAGGCTGGCCTCGCAGCTGGCCTTGATCGTGGCCGGGCGGCCGTCCAGCACGCGCTTGAGCTTGCCGTCTTCACCGGGCACGCCCTGCAGGCCGCACTTGCTGGACAGCGTGAAGCGGCTGCGGTGCGGGCTCAGCACTTTGCCCACCAGTTCTTCGTTGGCGCCGAAGCCATACAGCGCGGCGGTGTCGAACAGCGTCACGCCGCTGTCCAGCGCATGCAGCAGCAATTGCTCGGCTTGCGCGAAGGCTGGCGGCTGGCCGTAGGCGTGGCTGAGGTTCATGCAGCCCAGGCCGATGGCGCTGACCTGGAATGGGCCGAGGGAGCGGGTGGGAAGCATGGCGGCGGTCCTTGGCGAGATGGGTCAGCAGCAAGTCTAGCCACCCCGTGGGCATGGCGGAGCGCTGTAGAGTGAAGCCCCTGAAGGAGCGACACCATGAGCGACTGGAACCCCGCGCTTTACACCCGCTTTGAAGAAGAGCGCACCCGGCCCGCGGCCGAATTGCTGGCCCGCGTGCCGCTGGCCTCCGCAGGCAGCGTGGTCGACCTGGGCTGCGGCCCGGGCAACTCCACCGAGCTGCTGGTGCAGCGCTTCGCTGGTGCGAAAGTCATCGGCATGGACAGCTCACCGGCCATGCTGGCCAGTGCCCGCGAGCGCCTGCCCGGTGCGCAGTTCGAGCAGGGCGACATTGCGAGCTGGTCGCCCGCCGCGCCGGTGGACCTGTTGTACGCCAACGCTTCGCTGCAGTGGCTGCCCGGCCACGAGCAGTTGGTGCCGCGCCTGCTGTCGCTGCTGGCACCCGGCGGCGTGCTGGCCATCCAGATGCCCGACAACCTGGACCAGCCCAGCCACGTCTCGATGCGCGAGACCGCCGCCGAGCCACGCTTTGCCGCCCACATCGGCGACGCCGGCCAGGTGCGGGCCCGCATCCTGCCGGCCGAGCAATACCACGACCTGTTGTCCCGCCGGGCCGAGGTCGACGTCTGGCGCACCACCTATTACCACCCGATGGCCGACGCCGCCGCCATCGTGCAATGGCTGCGCGCGACCGGCCTGAAGCCCTTCCTGGAGCCCTTGAGCCCGGCGCTGCAGCTCGAGTTCCTGGCTGCCTACCAGGCGCGCATCGAAGCGGCCTACCCGCAGCGCGCCGACGGCCAGCGCCTGCTGGCCTTCCCGCGGCTGTTCATCGTGGCACGCAGGAAGTGACGCGCTACAGCGCCTTGATCAGTTGCAGGCAGGGGTTGCGCGGGTGCCAGAGGTCAGGGAACACCTCCAGCGGCAGATAGCCGGCCCGCTCGTAGAACACCCGCGTCTCGGCATACGCCTCGCTGGGGTGCGCGGCCGCAATCGTCTTGACCTGCATGAAGCGCGCGCCCCGTGCCTTCGCCCAGGCCTCGGCTGTCTGCATCAAAGCCAGCCCGCAGCCGCCGCCGCGCCGGTCCGCCTGCACCGCCAGGCAGTGCACCTCGAATGACGACGGGAAGTGCTCGCGCAGCGTGACGAACCCGAATGCCGGCGCATCGGCTTCATGCGCCACCCAGGTCGGATGCAAGGCCGTGTCCCGCACGTATTCCAGCAGCGATTCCTCGATGCCGAACCAAGCCGGCAGGCTGCGCAGGATGGCTTCGCACTGTGACGACACGTCGGAGTTTGCGAGGGTGATGTTCATGCTCGACTCCCTTCCTGGCTCGGCTTGAATCCATTCTGACGGATGTGCCCGGCAGGAGCTTTCCATCGGCCTCGGCTGCAATTCGCGCGGTGAAACCTGCCACTCGTCGCAGCGCGCTGGCAGCCACGGGTGCCGTTTCCTAAAGTGCATCCATCGACAACGGATTTGCACCTCAGGAGCCCACCATGACCGCCACTTTCAACACCGCTCGCGCCGTCTCTGCCACGACCCAGTGGGGCGTTGAGCGGGTGGGTTTTGCGGGCCTGGCGCTGGTGATGACGTTCAGCGTGCTGGCGGCCCTGTCGCAGATCGCGGATCGCCAGGTCGACGAAGTCACGCTGGCCAATGCCGCGCGCTTCGATGCACCGGCGCAAGTCGTGGTGATCGTCGGCAAGCGGGTCACCGCGAACGTCTGATACGGCAAGCGCGTCGCCCGATGGGCGGGCCGCTGGACAGCGGCCATGCGCGAGAAGCGCTGGCGGCCCAAGTCTTCAAAGGCCGGCGAGCCGCTCCAGGCGGACAACCGGCCTTGGCACCGGTTGTCCTGTCCACTCAGGGCTTCACAGCCACATCCACCGGGGCATCACCCGTGGGCAAGATCGCACCAGCGGTTGCCAGCGGTGCCGGCCGCGCCACGACGGTGGCCTTCTTGGCAGCCAGCTTCTTCGGCACCTTCGCAGGCTTGGCCGGCACCGCCTCGCTCACCTTGGCAGGTGCGCTGGCCGCAGCGACGGGCGTCGCCGACGAGGCCAACAGCTTCTTCTCAAGCGCCTTGATCTTGCGCTGAGCCGAGGCGAGTTCCTTGCGGGTCACTTCGTGCGCGGCCGTGACGGCGCTCAGTGCGTCGGCATGCACGGTGGCGACTTGCTTGCCGTCGGCCTTCAGCGACTTCAGGCTGGCCTTGAGCTTGGCCAGGGCTGCAACAGCCGTTGCCGGCAGCTCCACGCGCCAACCGTCTTCCGCTTCCGAGATCGAGGTGTAGTCCACCTTGGCTTCCGCCAGGAAAGCCAGCTTCTTCGGCAATTCGAAGCGTCCTGCTTCGATGCGGCTGCGGTCGATCTTCTTGGCCATGCGTTGGGTCCTTGGGAAATGGGAGGAGCCCGATCGTAACTTGCGCACCTTCGCGGGTGCGGTCCGCCGTCCGGCACGGTGTGCGAATCTGCCGCTTGCGATGGTTGCCAGCTGCATTCCTTAGGCGGCCGTGAAGTTGCCATGGATGCCTGCGCGATGGGTCCTTCGGCGAGGTGGCGCGCGTCCAGCAGGTTTCGGATGCGCCGAGAACGGCAGCTGCGCCGGGCTTTCTTGCCAAGTCACTGCGCCCGGCGTCGAAAGGTCGTCGGGGCCGGGCGCAAACGCCGAGCCGCCTTCCCACATCGCCAGCACCTTGCCGGCATGCTGCGCGGTGCAGGCGGTGAACCGTGCTTTCATGGGACTCCCGTGTCAGCGAATGAGCGGGCTCCAGGAGTGCTCGCCCTGCCTCGCACCGCGGATGCGACGAAACGACGCCAGGCGGCGCGAGATGTCGGGCGGCGACGCGAATTGCGGCCGGCGGCCGGCGCACCCGGCAGAAACCCGCGCTTCAGACGGTCCGGGTCTGACGACGGAAAAGCGGCGAAGCACCGCTGGCCGCCTCGATCTCCTGCGCGCAGTGCAGCAGTGGCTCGCTGAGCTGGTCCATGCGGTATTCGGTCAGCCGCACCAGCGGGCCGGCAATGGTCACCACGCCAATGGCTTCGCCACTGCGCGCGCGCACCGGTGCGGCCATGGCCGACATCGACGGCGCGAAGACCTCGGTGATGCTGCTGAAGCCGCGCTTGCGGGCGCTGCGCACGAAGCCCATCAAGGCTTTCGCGGTGGTCGGTGCGCGTGGCCCGAAGTCCGCCGGCTTGCCATAACCCTGCCGCGCCACCAGCGCAAGCCCGTCCTCGTCGCTCAGCGTGGAGAGCCAGGCGTGGCCGGCGGCACTGCAGGACAGCCGGACCGACGAGCCCATGTCCGGGTCGTAGCGCAGGCCGCGCCGCGCGCCCTGGGCCTTGGCGACGAAGGTCAGGTCCTCGCCGTCGACCACCGCCAGCCGCACCAGCTCGCCGCAGGTCTCGGCCAGCCGGTCGAGCGAAGACTGGGCCACATCCACCACGCCGGTGGCGCTCAGGTAGCCCAGCCCCAGCGACACCAGCTTGATGGTCAACACGTACTCGCCTTGTTCGCGCAGCTGCCGCACATAACCGCAGCGGCCCAACTCGGTGAGCAGGCGGTGCGTGGCGCTGAGCGGCAGGCCCAGCGACGTGGCAATGGCCGAGATGGCCAACCCGTCCGGCTGGCTGGACAGCAGTTCGAGGATCTTCAGGCTGCGTTCGAGGGGACCGCTCATGGCGCCACTGTAGCGCCGCGGCCATCGCCAATCCGGTGCGCGTATTCCATGATGGAAAGTCTTTCCATATTTGCTGAAGATGTCACCATCTGCTGTGCTTCGCCTGGGATGCCCATGACGCTCGACCGCCGTTTTTCCTGCTGTCTGCTGCCACGCTGGATTGGCCTGGCCGCCCTGGCGGGCGTGTTGTGCGCGGTGCTTTCCGCCGCCAACGCCCAGGACATCCAGGAGCGCACCATCCGCTTCGGCCACCTGAACAATGCCGACCATCCGGTGAGCTTCGGCGTGAAGCGCTTTGGCGAGCTGGTGGCAGCCAAGAGCGGCGGCAAGCTGAAGGTGCAGGAGTTCCCGGCCTCCACGCTGGGCAACGAGATGCAGCAGCAGTCGGCGCTGCAGGGCGGCATCCAGGAGATGTCGGCCCCGGCCACCACCTCGCTGGCCGGCATCGTGCGCGAGTTCGGCCTGCTGGATTTCCCGTTTGCAGTGGCGGACTACGCCCAGGCCGACGCGCTGCTGGACGGCCCGCTGGGCCAGGCGCTGATCGCCCGCCTGCCGGAAAAAGGCCTGGTCGCGCTCGGCTACTGGGACCTGGGCTTTCGCAACGTGACCAACAGCAAGCGGCCCATCGCCAAGGCCGATGACCTGGACGGGCTGAAGCTGCGTGTCATCCCGAACCCGGTCTTCCTCGACACCTTCAAGGCCTTCAAGGCCAACCCGGTGCCGATGCCGTTTGCCGAGCTGTACGGCGCGCTGGAGGCACGCGCGGTGGATGGCCAGGAGAACCCGTTTGCGGTCATCCTGTCGAACAAGTTCTTCGAGGTGCAGAAGTACGTCAGCGCCACGCGCCATGTGTATGCCGCCAACATCGTGCTGGTGAGCAAGAAGTTCTGGGACAAGCTCTCGCCGACTGAGCAGAAGATCATGAACGACGCGGCCAACGAGGCCCGTGGCTACCAGCGACAGGTCAGCCGCGCTGCGGCCCAGCGCGCAGTGGGCGAGCTGCAGGCCAAGGGCATGCAATACAACGAAGTCTCGGCGGCCGAGCAGGCCCGCATGCGGCAGATTGCCAGGCCGGTGACCGAGAAGTTCATGGCCAGCTACGACCCGGCCATCACCAGGCTCTACGTTTCAGAGCTGGCGCGCCTCCACCATTGAAGTACCTCTGAATCCGCCGTCCACCATGAAGATCCTCGTTCTCCACGGCCCCAACCTGAACCTGTTCGGCCGCCGCGAGCCGCACATCTACGGCACCACCACGCTGGCGCAGATCAACGGCCACCTCGAAGCGCTCGCCAAGTCGCTGGCCGTCGAGCTGACCATCTTCCAGTCCAACCACGAAGGCGCGCTGATCGACCAGCTGCATGCCCACATCGACACCGCGCAAGGCGCGCTGCTGAACCCGGCCGGCCTGACGCAGCACGGCGTGCCGCTGCACGACGCGATCAAGGCCATGCCGTTTCCCGTCCTCGAAATCCACATGAGCAACATCGCTGCGCGCGAAGCCTGGCGTGCGCATTCCATCATTTCTCCGGCTGTCAAGGCCACCATCCAGGGCCTGGGCTGGCGCTCGTACACCGCCGGACTGCGTGCGCTGGTCGAAACCTTGCGGGACGCGCCGCCGGTCGGTTGAACCGTGCCGTTGGACGCATTGGGAACCCCTCAAAAGAGGGGTGGCGAAGACAGCGGGGCAGTCGTTAGCATGCGCCCCATGAGCCCGTCGATGATGTCCGCCGCCCCCGCCTTGCCGGGCAGCCACCCGTCTGCCAATGATGCGCAGGCCGCCAGTGCCGGCCCCGATGCCGGCAACAACCAGCGCCTGCGCGACCTTGTCGACGCACTGGGCGTGAGCCCGGCGGTGGCGCTCACGCTGTTCAACCGCGGCCTGGGCGCCAGCGCGCATTCGGACAGCGACTGGAAGGCCTTGATGGCGTCCCCCTCAACGCCCCGTTTCCGCCCGCTGGACAGTCGCCTGCTGGCCCACGCCGAACAAGCCTTCGCCCGCGCCGCCCGCCCGCCGCGCCGTGGCATCCAGGCCTGAAGGCCGGGGATCTGCCTCGCGCACATAGGAGAAAAGCCCGCGACCATGACTGGTGGCGGGCTGACTCTTCCGGACACCGCACGGTGTGCGGGACGGACTTCAGCGCTGGGTCACGGGTTCCCTTTGTTCCACCCAATCGTGTGGTCGGTTTTGCGCGTCGATGAATCAATTATCGGCAAGGCCTCGGCGAGCATTAGTCCGAGAAGCACCGGGTTCCAGGGCTTGTCTTCTCCGCCGCACAACTTGCTGGGTCGAGCTGCAGTCGCAGACGACCGTCAGGTCGGCGGCTCGTTTTGCAACTCCCGCAGCGCTTGCTGCAGGAACGCCGCCATCTGTGCCTTGTCCGGCAGCTGGAGCTGGTAGCGCGAGACGAACAGCTGGTTGGTCATGCCGGCCAATGCAAACTCCACCAGTTCGTGGTTTTTGGCGGTGCACAGCAAGATGCCGATCGGCGGCTGGTCGCCCGCCGTCATCTCATGCTTCTGGAAGTAGCTGACGTAGGCGTTGAGCTGGCCCAGGTGCTCGTGCCTGAACGCATCGTTCTTCAGCTCGATCAGCACGTGGCACTTCAGCACCCGGTGATAGAACACCAGGTCGACGAAAAAGTGCTCGCCGCCAATGAGCAGACGTTTCTGTCGTGCCTCGAAACAAAAGCCGTGGCCAAGTTCGAGCAGGAAGCTTTGCAGCTTGTCCAGCAGCGCATCTTCCAGATCCCCTTCAGTCACCGCCTCCTGAGGCTTCAGGCCCAGGAACTCGAAAACGTACGGGTCCCGGATGAAGGCGGCTGCCGGGTGATCGCTTTGCCGGGACTGCGCTTCGGCCTGCGTCAGCGCGGCGAGCGCCCCGGGCTGGCTGGAGAGGCCGCTGCGCTGGTAGTACTGGGTCGCAATCTGGCGCTTCAGTTCGCGGACCGACCAGTTGCCGCGCAAGGTTTCGATTTCGTAGAACGCGCGCTGCTGCGCATCGTCCAATTGCAGCAGCTCGGCGAAGTGGGAAAAGGCAAGGCGCTCCAGCAGCAGGTTGGCTGGCGCACCGGCTGCGGCGGAAACGGGAGACGCCGTCTCCCGTTTTGCCGTCTCGGCGGGTGGCAGGGCGAGGCCGCTGGTGAATTCGGGAGACAGCGTCTCCCGAATCTGCGGGTAGCTCACATAGAAGTGCCGGAAGCGGCGCAACTCGCGCACGTCCACGCGCGCCAAGCCCTCAGCTCGCAACCGGTCGGTCAGGCTTTCCAGCAAACGCTCGCCATACCGCGCCCGGTCGGCACCCGCCTGCTCGTAGACATGGATGTAGAAGCCGATGACCCAGTTGCGCAGCGTGAGGCTGACATTGACCGCTTTCGCCGCCCTCGAAGTCAGCTGCGTGTGCGCCTGCGCGATGGCGGCGACGAGACCTTCAAAGCTCTGTGTATCGGCGGGCATGGCGCGATCTTATCGATCAAAGCCACCTACTATGTTTGAGCATCACCGGGGGCCCACGCGTGCGCCCACGATCTGGAAAGCGTGGCGCGTCGTCTACGACAACACCGCCTTGCCGGCCAGATGGCTTTCGCTGCTGGGCGTCGCGTCAGCCGCGTCTTGCGGTGATAGCGTGGCGTGATGAACATTCGCGCGACTCCCGCAATCGACCTCAACCAGTCCTGTCAGCGACGTGCCTGTGCCGCGCTTGGGCACGCTACTGCCCGTGGATGCACGACATGTCATCGCCTTGCATGGTTGCCCACGTCTGATCGAGATATCCACAGGTGTCGAGGTGCGACGCTGGCCGCACCTGGACACAGGCCGCCAGACCAGCAGCATCCTTGGCGCCGATGAAGACAGGCCGCACATTGCCTGGGACCTGGGCACGCGGCGCTTGGCGGTCTCCCGAGGTCAGGACATCACCATCCTGACCATCGAGGTGTAGCTCTCGTCACCCCTTCAACTGCAACTCCAACTCATGCAGCACCTTGTAGCAAGGCAGCACTTGCGCCACGCTGCTGTTGGGTTCGCGGCCTTCGCGGATGGCGGCGAAGAATTCGCGGTCCTGGAGTTCAATGCCGTTCATCGAGACGTCCACCTTTGACACGTCGATCTTCTCTTCCTTGCCGTTGAAGAGGTCGTCGTAGCGGGCGACGTAGGTGCCGCTGTCGCCGATGTAGCGGAAGAAGGTGCCGAGCGGGCCGTCGTTGTTGAAGGACAGGCTGAGGGTGCAGATCGCGCCGTTGGCGGCCTTGAGCTGGATGCTCATGTCCATCGCGATGCCCAGGGTCGGGTGGATCGGGCCTTGCACCGCGTTGGCCTTCACGATGGGGCTGCCGGCCTGGTAGGCGAACAGGTCCACGGTGTGCGCGGCGTGGTGCCACAGCAGGTGGTCGGTCCAGCTGCGCGGCTGGCCCAGCGCGTTCATGTTGGTGCGGCGGAAGAAGTAGGTCTGCACATCCATCTGCTGGATGTTGAACTCGCCGGCCTTGATTTTCTTGTGCACCCACTGGTGGCTGGGGTTGAAGCGGCGGGTGTGGCCGCACATCGCCACCTTGCCGGTTTCCTGCTGCACCCGCAGCACTTCCTCACCATCGGCCAGCAGGTCGCACAGGGGAATCTCAACCTGCACATGCTTGCCGGCCTTCATGCAGGCAATGGCCTGGGCGGCGTGCATCTGCGTGGGCGTGCAGAGGATCACGGCGTCGACCTCTGGCAGGGCCAGGCTGTCGGCCAGCTCGGTGCTGACGTGGCCGATGCCGTACTTCGCTGCCACTTCGCGGGTCTTTTCCAGATCGCGGCTGACGAGCGAGACGACCTCAACGCCGGGAATGTTCTGGATGCCGTCCAGGTGCTTGATGCCGAAGGCACCGGCACCCGCCAGCGCCACCTTGATGGTCTTGTCAGTCATGGCAAATCCTTGATCACGAGTTTTCGAGAATGACGTGACCGACGGCGGTGTTCGACGCGGGCACGTGATAGAAGCGGTGCTTGAGCCTGGGTGCCGGGCCGCCGTTGACATCGGCCATTGCGCCGCGGGCGATCAGCCACATCACCAGCTCGATACCTTCGGAGCCGGCTTCGCGCACGTAGTCGATGTGCGGCGTGGCGGCGGCGGCGGCCGGGTCTGCGATCAGCTTGTCCAGCCAGGCGTTGTCCCACTCGCGGTTGATCAAGCCGGCGCGTGCGCCCTGCAGCTGGTGGCTCATGCCGCCGGTGCCCCAGATCTGCACCTTCAACGGCTGGTCGTAGTTTTCGATGGCCTTGCGGATGGCCTTGCCCAGGTTGAAGCAGCGCTGGCCGGACGGCACCGGGTACTGCACGACATTGACCGCAAACGGGATCACCGGGCAGGGCCAGCGGAAATCGCCCTGTGGCGGCTGGCCACACATCAGGCTCAGCGGCACGGTCAGGCCGTGGTCCACGTCCATCTTGTTGACGATGGTGAGGTCGAAGTCGTCCTGGATCACGCTTTGCGCGATGTGCGCGGCCAGTTCGGGGTGACCTTGGACAACGGGCACCGGACGCGGGCCCCAGCCTTCGTCGGCGGGCTTGAACTCGGCCGCGCAGCCGATCGCGAAGGTCGGGATCATCTCCAGGCTGAAGGCCGTGGCGTGGTCGTTGTAGACCAGGAAGATCACGTCGGGCTTTTCGTCCTTCAGCCATTGCTTGCTGTAGTCGTAGCCCTTGAACAGCGGCTGCCAGTACGGGTCCTGGGTCTTGCCCAGGTCCAGTGCGGCGCCGATGGCCGGCACGTGCGAGGTGAAGACGGAGGCGGTGATGCGGGCCATTCAGGTGCCTTTGTGGGTGTGGGCCTGGCCTTGCGGCTGGTGCTGCGGCTGCGCGTCGCCGTCTTCGCCAAGGTGGCGGTTGCCTTCGGCGGAGCGGCCGCCGGCCAGCATCATCGCGGCGTATTCGTCCTGGGTCATGCCGGTCATGGTCGCGGCCATGTACTGGAAGCTCTTGCCGTCGGTGGCACCGATCTTGGCCAGGAAATAGATGTTGCCGCCTGCGGCGATGCAGCGGTTCAGGTCGCGCGTCAGCACGCCCTGCTTCTGCTCTTCGGTCATGGCCCACCGGTCCAGGTAGGCGCGTTCGTCGGCCTTGAAGGCGGCGCGGTTTTCCGCCTTCATCAAGGACATGCAGAACTGGTTCAGCCAGTAGCCCTTGCGGGACTGCTCGGCATCGAAGATGGTCGTGCCGGGCACGTCGAGGTAGGGCTTGAGGAGGGCCATTGGGTGCCTTTAATCAGTTGGTGACAGAGCTACTCGCTGCGCTCGATCGGTCTGTCACGCAAGTTCATCGGATGGCCAGTACAGCTTCATCGGGTTGGTCACCAGCAGCTTCTGCTGCAGCTCCGGCGTGGTCGCGATCTGTGGAATGAAGTCCACCAGCAGGCCATCGTCGGGCATGTGGTCCTTCAGGTTGGGATGCGGCCAGTCGGTGCCCCACAGCACGCGGTCGGGGAACTCCTCGATCACGCGGCGGGCAAACGGCACCACGTCCTGGTAGGCATGCTGTTCGCCGTTCAGTGCCTTCGGGCCGGTGACGCTCAGCCGCTCCGGGCAGCTGACCTTGCTCCACACGTTGCCGTGCTCGCGCATGAACTTCAGGAACAGCTCGAACTCCGGGCCGTCCACCGGCTTGCTCACGTCCGGCCGGCCCATGTGGTCGACGACCACGGTGGTCGGCAGCGCGGTGAAGAAGTCCCACAGCTCGGGCAGGTCCACCGCCTCGAAGTAGATGACCACATGCCAGCGCAGTTTGGCGATGCGGCCCGCAATCTCCATCAACTCGTCCTTGGGCGTGAAGTCCACCAGGCGTTTGACGAAGTTGAAGCGCACGCCACGCACGCCGGCGGCATGCAACTGCTGCAGTTCGTCATCGGTCACGCTGCGCTTCACGGTGGCGATGCCACGCGCCTTGCCACCGGCGGCCAGGCAGGCGTCCACCATCGCGCGGTTGTCCGCGCCGTGGCAGGTGGCCTGCACGATCACGTTGCGTGCAAAGCCCAGGTGGTCGCGCAGCGCAAACAGCTGCTGCTTGCTGGCGTCGCAAGGCGTGTACTTGCGCTCAGGCGCAAACGGGAATTCGGCGCCGGGGCCGAACACGTGACAGTGCGCGTCCACGCTGCCGGGCGGCAGCTGGAACTTCGGCTTGGCGGGGCCGGCGTACCAATCCAGCCAGCCGGGGGTTTTCTGGAATTCCATGGGAAGCTCCTTGGTCAGTCGATGCTTACCTTGGCGCGCTTGATCACGTCGGTCCACTTGGTGGACTCGCTGGCGATGAAGGCCTGGAACTGCTCGCGCGTGACCGGGAAGGTCTCGTAGCCGAAGGTGGCGTAGCGCTCCTTGATGTCCGGCTCGGCCAGCGCGGCGGTGATGTCGGCCTGGATCTTGTCGGCCACGGCCTTGGGCAGGCCGTGGGGGGCGGCAATCGTCGTCCAGCCGGTGACTTCATAGCCGGCCGGGCCGCCGGATTCCGCCACGGTGGGCACATCGGGGAAGCCCGCCAGCCGCTTGGGCGAGGTGACGGCAATGAAGCGCACCTTGCCGCTGCGCTGCATGGCCCCGGCCGAGGCCATGGTGCCCAGTGCCCAGTCCAGCTCGCCGGTGGCCACGGCGGTGTAGAGCATGGAGACTTCCTTGTAGATGACGTGCTGCATTTCGGTGCCCGTCATGGACTCCAGCAGCGCCGCGCCCAGGTGCGCCGGGTTGCCAACGGACCAGGAGCCGTAGTTGAGCTTGCCGGGGCGGGCCTTGGCGTCGGCCAGGATGTCGGCCACGGTCTTGTATTTGCTGCCCGTGGGCACCACGACGAAGAAGGGCGCGAGGAACAGGGGCTTGAGGGGCTCGAAGTCCTTCACCGGGTCGTAGGGCAGCTTTTTGAACAGCGCGGGGTAGGCGACCAGGTGCACGTTGTCGAGCTGGATCAGGTCGGTGCCGTCGGTCGCGCCGCGCTTGAAGGCGTCGATGGCGATGAAGCCGTTGCCACCCGGCTTGTTCTCGACGATGACCGGCTTGCCCCACTTGCGCTGCAGCTTCTCGGCCAGCACACGCAGCACCGCTTCGGGCCCCGCGCCGGGCGGGAAGGGCGTGATGATGCGCACCGGCTTGGTCGGCCATTCGTCGGCGGCTTGCGCGCCGCCGATCAGGGTCAGCGCGGCCAGCGCAGCGGCGGCCAGGGTCTTCAGGATGTTCATGGTTTGTCTCCGTGTGTTTTGAATTGAACGTGGGTGCGGAGCCGGCAAATCAGTCGATGTAGCGCAGCCCTGCCTTGGCGAGTGGCTCACGCATCTTGTACATGTCCAGGCCCAGCACGCCGCTGGCCAGCTTGGCGCGTTTCTCGCCTTCGAAGCTCTCGCGCTTGGCCGCGGCTTCGGCCACTTCCACGGCCCGCGCGGCCGGCACGCAGACGATGCCGTCGTCGTCCGCAACGATCGCATCACCCGGCGTGACCCACATGCCGGCGCAGACCACCGGGATGTTGACCGAGCCCAGCGTGGCCTTGATCGTGCCCTTGGACGAGATGGCCTTGCTCCACACCGGGAAGCCCATTTCCTTGAGCGTCCTGACGTCGCGCACCCCGGCGTCGATCACCAGCGCGCGCGCGCCACGGGCCATGAAGCTGGTGGCCAGCAGGTCGCCGAAATAACCGTCGCTGCAGTCGGCCGTGACTGCGGCAACGACGATGTCGCCCGGCTGGATCTGCTCCGCCGCGACGTGCATCATCCAGTTGTCGCCTGGCTGCAGCAGCACGGTGACCGCCGTGCCGCTGACCTGGGTGCCGACCTGGATCGGCCGCATGTAGGGCTTCAGCAGGCCCACGCGGCCCATGGCCTCGTGCACGGTGGCCGAGCCGAGGGCGGCCAGCTTGTCGGTGGCCGCGCGGTCGGCGCGGGTGATGTTGCGATGAACAACGCCGAGTTCATACATGGTTGTTTCCTGTTGCTCGAAGTCGGCCCCCGGTGGGCTGGAGGAGATCCGGCCATTCTGCGGAGCTTCAGCCATGCCGGCTAGGCGGCGCCTTCGCTAACAGTTATCGCAAATAGGCATGGATCCCTAGGGGGTTCCACGGGGGCTGGGCGGGATGCCAGCGCGGCGAGCGCCGCAGCAATGCCGCGGCGCTCGCCGCGGACGCGATGGACCGCATGTGGCTCGGTGATCGCACCGCCGCCCCCTTGCAGGCCTCGTTCGGCAGCAGCGGTTCAGGCGCCGGTTGCGCCAGCTGGAAGAGCCGTGTCGCGGCCTGTGGGCTGCGCCGAGTCAGTGCCCATCCACCGGTGGTGAGCTGAGAGGCTTCAGCCTGCTGGAGGGCATGCTCGGCATGTGGCCAACGATGATGGGCCGCTTCAGCGCTGCAGCATCCACTCGTGCGCCGGATCGTTGCGGAACACCCAGAGGCGTTGCGGGCCGGCCATCACGTTGAGGTAGTAGAGCTCGTAGCCGTGCGGGGCGACGACGGGGTGGTAGCCGCGGGGGACCATCACCACGTCGTGGTCCTCCACGGCGCAGGCTTCGTCCAGGCTGCGGTCGTCGGTGTAGACCCGCTGGAAGGCGAAGCCTTGCGGAGGGTTGAGGCGGTGGTAGTAGGTTTCTTCGAGCTGGGTTTCCAGCGGCGGCTGCTCCGCGTCATGCTTGTGCGGCGGGTAGCTGGAGGAGTGGCCGGGCGGGGTGATGACTTCCACCACCAGCAGGTGGGCGGCGGTGGGGTCGTCGTGCGGCAGGATGTCGCAGACGTAGCGGGTGTTGCTGCCCTGGCCACGGGTGCTGCGGCGCATGCCGGCAGGATCGATCAGGCGCACCTCGCGCGGCTGGGCATCGCCTGGCGCGCTGCACAGCGCCACTTCTGCCGCCGTGCTGGCCTGCACCACCAGTTGGCAGCCGGGCGGCACATAGACGGCGGCGGGCGAGACCGGCTCGAACACGCTGGCGCGGGTGCCCAGCGCGGGAAAGCTTTGCGCTGCCCCCGCTCCGGCAACCTGTACATCGACCTTGCCGCTCAGCACCACCAGGCACAGCTCCCGCTCGCCAGTGGCGACGGTCTGGCTTTCGCCAGGCGCGAGCCGCAGGGCCTGGAAGCCCACATGGCGCCAGCCCGCGCGCTCGGGGGTGACGGTGACGATCTCGCGGCCTTCAGGGCTGGCCTTGACCAGCAGCGGGCTGGTCATGCCATCGCTCCGCTGGCAGTGGCCGTGGCGATGCAGCGGCGCAGCGTCTCGTAGCCTTTGCGGGCAAAGGGCTCGCTGGGGGCGACGGCCGGGTCCTGCTCGGCCTCCACCACCAGCCAGCCCTGGTAGCCGGCGGCGTGCAGGGTTTGCAGCACGGCATCGAAATCGATCACGCCGTCGCCGGGCACGGTGAAGGTGCCGTTGAGCACGCCGGTCAGGAAGCTCCAGCCTTCGTTACGGGCCTGGGCGATGACCTGCGGCCGCACGTCCTTGCAGTGCACATGCACCACGCGGCTGACGTGCTGGCGCAGCAGCGCGGCGGGGTCGCTGGCGCCGCCGTAGAAGGCGTGGCCGGTGTCGAACAGCAGGCCCACCTGCGGCGCCTGGGTCACGGCCATCAGCTGGGCGATGTCCTCGGGCGACTCCACATAGGCGCCCATGTGGTGGTGGTAGGCCAGCGTCAGGCCGTAGGCGGCCTGCAGGTGCTCGCCGAAGGCGTTCAGGCGCTGGCCGTAGGCGCGCCACTGGGCCTCGGTCGTGAAGCGCGGCCGGCGGGCGAGCGGGGTGTCGATCCGGCCCTGGATGCTGCCGGCCACTTCGCCATAGACGACTACCTTGCAGCCGTTGTGCTGCAGCTTGTGCATGTGGGCATGGCAGTTGGCAATCTCGTCGTCGAGCAGGCCTTCGGCCAGGCGGCCGGAGTACCAGCCGCTGACGCAGGCCACGCCGAACTCGGCCAGCTTGGCGGCCAGGGCCTCGGGCGCTTGCGGGAACTTGTTGCCCAGCTCGAAGCCTTGGTAGCCAATGGCCGCGCCTTCGCGCAGCGCGGTTTCCAGCGGGGTTTCGCCGCCCAGCTCGGGCAGGTCGTCGTTGCTCCATGAAATCGGGTTGATGCCGATGCGGACGTTCCAGGGGGTGGGCTGCATGCCGATGTCTCCGGGGGCAGAAATGGGGAATGAAAAAGGGATGAATCAGAAGCGGGCTCAGGGGCGTTGTGCGGCCTTGGCGGCTTGCAGGGCGCTGTGCGCGGCCTGCACCTCGGCCCGGGTCGAAACCTCGGGCACCGCCACTTCCCACCAGCAGCCGCCGTCGTCGGTGGTGCGGCCGTGGGTGGTGGCTATCACGATGACCTGGGTGCGCTGCGCGGCGCGGGCGCGCTTCAGCGCCGGCTTGAGCGCGGCCAGGCTGTCCACATGCACGGCCTCGGCGCCCAGGCTGCGGGCATGGGCGGCGAAGTCGATGGCCACGTCCTGCCCGCCTTCGGCCACGCAATCGGCCAGCAGGTTGTTGAAGCGCTCGCCGCCGGTGGCCGTCTGCAGGCGCTGGATGCAGCCGAAGCCGCGGTTGTCCAGCACCACGATGAGCAGCTTGCGGCCCAGCATCACCGAGGTGGCGATCTCGGAGTTCATCATCAGGTACGAACCGTCGCCCACCATCACCACCACCTCGGCCTCCGGCCGGGCCAGCTTCACGCCCAGCCCGCCGGCAATCTCGTAGCCCATGCAGGAGTAGCCATACTCCATGTGGTAACCGCCGGGGCGGCTGCTGCGCCAGAGCTTGTGCAGCTCGGCCGGCAGGGTGCCGGCAGCGCAGACCACCACGTCGCTGCTTGGCGAGTCGGCGGCCGAGTCGCGCACGGCGCCGATCACCTCGGCGTCATACGGCAGCGTGCCGGGCTCGGGCGTGGCGGTGGTCAATGCGTCCACCCGCTGGCGCCACGCGGCGGCGGCGTGGGTGGCGCGCTCGCGCCAGGCCGGCTCGGCCTGCCAGCCGGTTTCCTGCTCCAGCCGTGCCAGCGCCACCTGGGCATCGGCCACCAGGGCCTGGCCATGCCACTTCTGGGCGTCCAGCGGCGCGACGTTGAGGCTGAGCAGACTGGCCTGCGCAAACAGCGAGTGCGAGCCGGTCGTGAAGTCCTGCAGCCGGGTGCCCACGGCCAGCACCACATCGGCCTCGCGGGCCAGCGCGTTGGCGGCAGGCGAGCCGGTGACACCGATGGCGCCCAGGTTCAGCGCATGGTCCCAGGCCAGGCTGCCTTTGCCGGCCTGGGTTTCGGCGACCGGGATGCCGCGCTGTTCAGCCAGCCGGGCCAGCACTTTGCAGGCGCCGCTGTAGAGCACGCCGCCGCCCGCCACGATCAGCGGCCGGCGGGCCTGGCGCAGCAGCGCCAGCGCCTGCGCAAACTCGGCTTCATCGGGCGGCGGCCGGCGCAGGCGCAGCGGCGCGGGGTGCAGGAAATCTTCCGGGCAGTCGAAGGCTTCGGTCTGCACGTCCTGCGGCAGCGCCAGGCAGACGGGGCCGCACAGGACCGGGTCCGTCATCACCTGCACCGCGCGGGGCAGCGCACTGAGCAGCTGGGCCGGCCGCACGATGCGGTCGAAATAGCGGGTGACCGGCCGGAAGCAGTCGTTGACGGAGAGGTCGCCGGCCTGCGGGTCTTCGAGCTGCTGCAGCACCGGGTCGGGTGCGCGCGAGGCGAAGGTGTCGCCCGGCAGCAGCAGCACCGGCAGCCGGTTCACATGGGCCAGCGCGGCGGCAGTGACAAGGTTGGTCGCCCCCGGGCCGATGGAGCTGGTGACGGCCATGATGCGGCGGCGGAAATTCGCCTTGGCATAGGCAATCGCCGCATGGGCCATGGCCTGTTCGTTGTGGGCCCGCAGCGTGGGCAGCTCGGCGCGCTGCTGCCACAAGGCTTCACCCAGCCCGGCCACATTGCCGTGGCCGAAGATGGACCACACGCCGCCGCAGAAGGGCTGCAGCGAACCGTCCGGCGCCTCGATGCGCAGCGCGGCCAGATGGCGCACCAACGCCTGGGCCATGGTGAGCCTGATCGTCTTGCCCATCATGCGGCCTCCTGAACATTGCGCACATCGTGGACCCGCGCGTCAACAACGCAAGGGCGGCTCGCCCGCCAGGCGTCCACCAGCTGGGCGAAGTTGTCGGCGGCCTGGTGGACCAGCTCGGCGTCGCCGATCTCGCCGGCCAGCCAGCGCTGGCTGGGGCCAACCCACAACGTGCGGCCCACCATGAAGCCTTTGACGATGGGATGGGTGGCCTGCGCAAAGCCGGCCACCAGGCTGGCAAGCGGCTGGTTCAGCCCCAGGATCACCACGCCGCGGCACTGCGGGTCGCGCGCCTCCACCAGCGCAGCCAGCTGCTGCCAGCCGGCCTGCTGCATGGGTGCCAGCTTCCACCATTCGGGCTGGAAGCCCAGGTTGTAGAAGCGCTGCACCGCGCGCAGCACCGCCTGGTCGGCCGTGCCCTCGGGCGTCTGCGCACGGGGCGGGATCAGCTCCAGCAGCAGCTCGTGGCCGCTGGCGCGGGTGGCCTGCCAGAGCTCGCGCACCCGGGCCTCCTGCTCCAGCCGCAGGTCCACCGCGTCATCCGGGTGGTAATGCACCAGGCACTTGACCACCTGCTCGCGCGGCCAGGTCACCAGCTCGGAGCCGATGGACGCGGTGCCGTCGAAGCGCAGCGGGCGCGAGCCGGGCAGCTCCACCGGCCGGCCCACCCACCAGCCGCGGCCGGTGGCAGCGTGCAGCGCCGGGGCGCCGAAGTCGCCGTCGATCAGCACGCCCACGCGGCCCTGCAGCCCGTGGCTGTGGGCGACCTGCTCGGCCGCCCGCACCAGCAGCTGCTTGAGCAGCGGCAGCCGCGCCGGGTCTGCACCGGCCTCGCGGGCCAGGTCCAGGAACTGGCTGCGGTGGTCAAACGCCATCACGTTCAGCTCGGGCCAATGCGGCCGGGCGGCGGTGCTGCGGTGCAGATGGGCCAGCTGTGCGTCGGCGTCGACCCGGGGCAGGCGCCGGCCGCTGAACCAGTGCGCCAGCTCGGCCGGCGTGGGCATGGCCGGCGCGCAGGCATGGCGCGAGACGACCAGCGCGCCGCAGGCATTGGCCAGCGTGGCGGCCTCGGTGAAGCCCTGGCCGCGCAGCAGGCCGGTCATGAGCCCGGCGGCGAAGGCATCGCCCGCGCCCAGCACGTTGAGCACCTCCACGCGCTCGCCTTGCACCGTCAGCGCGTCGTCCAGCCGTGCGGGCACTTCGCCCGGCACATAGCTGCAGCCCAGGGGCCCGCGCTTGACCACCATGGCTGCCGGGGTCAGCGCCCGCACCTGGCGCAGCGAGCCCATCAGATCGCCCGGCACGCCGCCAGCGATCATGAACTCCTCCTCGGTGCCGATCAGCAGCTCGAACTGCGGCAGCATGGCCTGCAGGCTGGCGCTGACGGCCGCATCGGCCACGTAGCGGTTCTGGCCCTCGCCGCGGGCGGTGAGGCCCCACAGCACCGGCCGGTAGTCGATGTCCAGCACGCGCAGCGTGCCGTGCCGGCCGGCATGGGCCAGCGCGGCGCTGGAGGCCGCGCGCACCGTGGGCTGCGAGAGGTGGGTGCCGGTGATCAGCAGCGCCCGGCACTGGGCGATGAAGTCTTCCGAGATGCCCTCGGCCTGCAGCGCCATGTCGGCGCAGT
Source organism: Ideonella sp. (assembly GCF_041287625.1). Taxonomy (GTDB): domain Bacteria; phylum Pseudomonadota; class Gammaproteobacteria; order Burkholderiales; family Burkholderiaceae_C; genus Ideonella. The sequence continues at coordinate 111,175 of NZ_JBGGNH010000056.1, read as the reverse complement.
TCTCGCGGTAGAAGAGCAACGGGAAAGTGTCGCGGTCCTTCAGGCCGAGCAACACCAGGCCGGTCAGGCGCTCGGGGTCGACCTGCACCATGCGGGTGTCGCAGCCCTCGCGCTGCAGCGTCTGCAGCAGGAAGCGGCCCATCTGCTCATCGCCCACGCGCGAGATCATGGCGCTGCGCAGGCCCAGCCGGGCGGCGCCGAAGGCGATGTTGGCCGAGCTGCCGCCCAGGTATTTCGCAAAGCTGCTGGCATCTTCCAGCGGGCAGCCGACCTGCTGCGCATACAGGTCCACGGCCAGCCGGCCCAGGCAGGCCAAGTCGTGGCGGCGGCCGCCGGGGATGGGCAGCGGCGGGCCTGGGTGGGCGTTGGGGGTGAGGTGCATCTCGGGGGTGTCCATCAGATCGTCACGCCTTCCAGCTCGGCCATCATCTTCTGCATCTCCGCGCCGCCGGCCATCATGTCCAGCACCTCCGCCTTGCTGACATCACGCTTGGCGAAGCTGCCCATGGACTGGCCGCGGTTGAGCAGCGTGAAGCTGTCGGCCACCGGGTAGGCGTGGTTGACGTTGTGGGTGATGAAGATCACCGAGATGCCGCGCTCGCGGGCCCGGTGGATCAGCTTGAGCACGTTGACGCTTTGCTTGACGCCCAGCGCCGCGGTGGGTTCGTCCAGGATCAGCACATGGGCGCCGAAGTGGATGGCCCGCGCAATCGCCAGGCATTGCTTTTCGCCGCCGGACATGTGGCCCACCATCTGGTCCGCGTCTCGCACGCGGATGCCCATGGCGGCCAGCTCCTGGGTGGCGATTTGGCCGGCCTGGGCGTGGTCCATCACCGGCAGCACGCCGAACAGTTTCCTGACCGGCTCGCGGCCCATGAAGAAGTTGCGCGAGACGCTCATCAGCGGCACCAGCGCCAGGTCCTGGTAGACGGTGGCGATGCCGGCGTCCAGCGCCTCGCGCGGCGAGCGAAAGCGCACCGGCTGGCCGTTGACCAGGTACTGGCCCTTCTCGGGCGCGAACACGCCGGCGAGGGTCTTGATCAGCGTGCTCTTGCCGGCGCCGTTGTCGCCCAGCAGGCAGTGCACCTCGCCGCGCCGCAGGCGCAGCGTGATGTTGCTCAGCGCGATCACGGCGCCGAAGTACTTGCTGATGTTCTCCAGCTGCAGGATGTAGTCGTCGGGCTTGGGGTGGCTCATCACGGCTCCGGTGTGGTGGCTGAGCGCGGCTCAGCGGCCCAGCGCAACGCGCCGGCGGATGTAGTTGTTGAACAGCACGGCGGCCAGCAGCATGCCGCCGAGGAACACGCGGTACCAGTTGTTGTCGATGCTGGTGTAGCCAATGCCGATCTGCACCACGCCGAAGATCAAGGCCCCCAGCGCGGCGCCGATCACCGAGCCAAAGCCGCCGGTCAGCAGGCAGCCGCCGATGACCGCGGCGATGATGGCTTCGAACTCCTTCTGCAGCCCGCGGTCGGCCGCAGCCGAGCCGGCATCGGCCACCTGCAGCACCGCGAACACGGTCGCGCAAAAGGCCATGAAGACAAACAGCAGCACCTTGACCCGGGCCACCGGGATGCCCACGTTCTTGGCCGCGTTGGCGTCGCCGCCCACCGCGAGGATCCAGTTGCCCACCCGCATGCGGGCCAGCACGAAGGCGCCGCCTGCCGTCAGCGCGGCCCACCACACCATCACCTTGGGCACGCCAATGGCCAGCGCCGCGCCATCGTCGCGTGCGGCCAGCAGGCCCAGCCGGGCCAGCGCGTTGAACAGGCCGGTCAGCACATGGCCCTGGAACAAGGCCTGCACCAGCGGGTCGGCGGCAATCAGTTCGTGCAGCACCGCGTCGCCATTGCTCGAGACGATGGTCTTGCCGGTCAGCAGCACCGAGATGGCCAGGCTCAGGCCGCGCAGGATGAAATAGAACGCCAGCGTGACGATGAAGCTGGGCAGCCCGGTCTTGACCACCAGCCAGCCGTTGAGCCCGCCCAGCGCCATCGCCGTGGCAAAGGCGAACAGCACGGCAAGCCAGACTGGCCAGCCCCAGTAAAGGCAGGGGATCGCCAGCATCATGCCGGCAAAGCCGATCATCGAGCCGATGGAGAGATCGAACTCGCCGGCAATCATCAGCAGCGCCGCGCCCACCGCGAGGATGCCCAGGAAGCCGGCCACCGTGCCCCAGTTGACGATGCCCTCGGCGCTGAACATGCCCGAGCCGCCGGCGCCGAGGCCGAACAGCAGGAACACCAGCGCGGTGCCGGAGAGCGCGCCAAACTCGGGCCGGGACAGCAGCCGCCGCAGGCGACCGACCTGGCGCAGGCGCTCGTCGCTGGCAGGAACCGGCGCCACCGGGGTGGGCGGCGAATGGGGAGTGGACAGCAGGACACTCATGAAAACCTCGTGCGTCGATCAACCGGGAAGATGCCGCGGCGCGCAAGGCGCTGCCGCGGCCGGGCTCAGCGATATTGGCCGGCGTATTTCTCGACCGTGGCGATGTTGTCCTTGGTCACGAAGCCGGGGCCGGAGCCGATGTGGCGCGGGCCGTATGCGGGCGCCAGGCCATAGGCTGTCAGCCTGGCCTTGAACTTCGGGTTGGCCTTCAGCGCAGCGGTGGCCTTGGCCAGGTCGGTGCTCTTGGCTTCGTGCATCAGCGCCAGCACGGCAACAGGGATGTAGCCCTGCAGGTAGGGCTGCTGGTCGATCGCGAAGTTGATCTCGCCGGCCCTGATGCCGCGCGAGATCTCGTCGGAGAGGTCGAAGGTGGCGAAGAAGAGCTTGCCCGCCAGGCCGGCCTTCTGCACCGCCTTGAGCGCGGGAGCTGCAGCGTCCGGCCCCAATGCCAGCACAGCCTGGGTGCCGGGGTACTGGCGCAGGTAGGCGGCGGTCTTGCTTTCCACCGAGGCGGGGTCGATGCCGGTGTCGATGGTGCTCTTCTTGAAGTCGGCGCCAATCGCCTCGGCAAAGCCGCGGCAGCGCTCGAACGAGGCTGGATTGGTGGCGAAGTGGTTGACGCAGACAAAGCTCTTCACGCCCGCCGCCTTGGCCCGCTCGCCTGCCCCCTTGCCGGCCTCGTACTCGGGCTGGCCCACATGCATCAGCGCGCCCAGCTTTTCGCTTTGCTCCGGGGTGCCGGAGTTCACCGTGATCAGCGGGATCTTCTTGTCGGTGACTCTTTTCAGTGCGCCCTGCAGCACCTGGAAGTCGGCGATGGTGGTGATCACGCCGTCGTAGTTCTGAGCGCTGGCCTGTTCGATGAGCCGGGCCATGTCGGCCAGGTCGCCGTTGGCCGGGTTGCGGTAGTCCACCGTCACGTCGAAGTCCTCGCCGGCTTGCTTGAGCGAGTTGCGGATGGTGTTCCACCAGGCGTCGGAGTCCGGCGCGTGGCTGATGAACACGTAGCGGCCGCCGGCCTGGGCGGCAGCGCAGGTCAGGCTGGCCGCCAGGACCAGGGTGGTGATGGCAAGGCGCCGGCTGAGCGAATACTGCTTCATGTGTTTGTCTCCTCGCAATGGGTTGCGAATGGCTGCAGATCTCATGGTGGACAAGCCTGTTCAGGGCCTGCCGCGGCGCCAGTTTAGGCAGAAGAGAAAAAAAATTCTTAGTGGATAACGATTAGAAAATGATTTCTAAATTTCCACCGGGCGACCTATCATGCGAACCGTTTTGTCGGCCCGTCCGCCCACCTTCCGATGCCAGTCTTGCCCGCCCCACTCGCGCCTTCTTCCGGCCCTTCCGACCTCGCCGATGCGGAACATCCCGTCAATGCACTGCTGCAGCGCATTGCCACCGAGTACCCCTCGCTGAGCAAACAGCTCAAGCTGATTGCCCAGCATGTGGAGCAGCACAGCGACCACCTGGGCCTGGAGAAGATCCAGGACGTGGCCGCGCGCTGTGGGGTGCAGCCTTCGGCCGTGGTGCGCTTTGCCAAGCACTTCGGTTTTTCGGGCTACAGCGAACTGCAGAAGGTGTTCCGTGACGGCATCGCAGCGCAGATCGCCCCCACGCGCAACTACCAGGCCCGCATCCGCGAGGTGATCGCCCAAGGCCAGGGCCGGCTCTCCAGCGCCGACATTGCCTATGAATTCATCGCCGGGGCGATTGCGGGCATGAATGAATTGCAGCGCGACCTGCACGCCTCCACGCTGGGCGAGGCGGTGGAATTGCTGGCCCAGGCGCCGGCGATCTGGGTGGTCGGCGCGCGCCGCTCCTTCCCGGTGGCCACCTACCTGGCCTACGCGCTGCAGCACACCGACAAGCCGGTCCAGCTCATCACCGGCATGGGGGCGATGCACGAGGGCCAGCTGCGCAGCCTGCGCCGCGACGACGTGATGATCGCCATCAGCTTTGCGCCCTACGCGCAGGAAACCATGCAGGCCGCCGAAGCCGCCGCCGCCCAGGGCGCACGGTTGATCGCCATCACCGACAGCCGCATGGGCCCGCTGGCGGCGCTGGCCCCCACCACGCTGCTGGTCACCGAGAGCAGCACCTTCGGCTTTCGCGGGCTGACCAATGTGATGGCGCTGGCGCAAAGCCTCTTCATCGCACTGGCCTACCGGCTGGAACTGGACTACCACCCTTCGGCTGGCGCGTGAGCAACCCGCCGCGCGCATGGCCGGCCGGCTGCTGCACGCGCAACTTCCCCCACTTTTCCAGAGGAGACACCCCATGAAAAATGTCGCCGTCTTCGGCGCCGGCCGCATTGGCCGCATCCATGCGAGCAACCTGGCAGCGCTGCCCGGCGTGCGCCTGCGCAGCGTGTGCGACCCCATGGCCGCGCAAGCCGCCGAGTTGGCCGGCCAGCTTGGCGCCGAGGTCTCGACCCCGGAGGCGGTGCTGGCCGATCCCAGCATCGACGTGATCGCGATTGCCTCGCCCACCGACACGCACAGCGAACTCATCACCCGCGCCGCAGCGGCCGGCAAGCACATCTTCTGCGAGAAGCCGATCGACCTTTCGGTGCCGCGTGCCCAGGCCTGCGCCCAGGCGGTGCGGGCCGCCGGCGTGGCCTGCATGATCGGCTTCCAGCGCCGTTTCGATCCCACGTTCAACGAGGCCCAGCAGCGCCTGGCGCGTGGCGAGATCGGCGCGCCGGAGATGCTGGTGGTGACCAGCCGCGACCCGGGCGCGCCGCCGGCCCAGTACCTGCGCGGCTCGGGCGGCATCTTCCGCGACATGCTGATCCACGACTTCGACATCTTCCGCTGGATCCTCTGCGGCGATGGCGACGAAGCGGCCACGCTCTACGCCACCGGTTCGGTGCTGGTGGACCCGGCCATTGCCGAGGTGCCCGACATCGACTGCAGCGTGGTCACCATCCGCACCCGCAAGGGCCGGCTGGCGCAGATCAACACCAGCCGCCGCGCAGCCTATGGCTATGACCAGCGCTTCGAGGTACTGGGCTCGACCGGCATGCTGCAATGTGGCAACCACCGGCCCACCGAAGTCGTGCAGTCCGACGCCCACGGCGTGCGGGGCGACAAGCCCGAGCATTTCTTCCTGCAGCGCTACCGCGAAGCCTACCGCCTGGAGCTGGCGCACTTCTTCGAGTGCCTGCAATCCGGCCAGGCTTTTCGCACCACCATCGAGGATGGCGTGGCAGCCCAGCAGCTCGCGGACGCCGCGGCCCAGTCGCTGGCCAGCGGACAGGTGGTGGCGCTGTGAGCGCGGCCACTTCAGCGGGCGCGCCGCTGCGCGTGGGCATTGCCGGCCTGGGCCGGCTGGGCCAGCGCCACGCCCAGCACCTGGCCCGGCATGCGCCCGGCGCCCGGCTGGTGTCGGCCTGCAGCCCCATCGCCGAGGAACGCACCTGGGCGCACGAGACGCTGGGCGTGGAGACCCTGCACAGCGATTTCCAGGCCTTTGTGCAGGACCCGCAGCTGGACGCGGTGGTGCTGGTCACGCCCACCACCCTGCATGCCGAGCAGACCATGGCGGCGCTGGCAGCGGGCAAGCATGTCTTCGTCGAAAAGCCTCTGTCGCTGGAGGTGGAGACCTGCGAGCGGGTGGAGGCCGTGGCCGCGCGCCACCCTGAACTGGTGGCCATGGTCGGCTTTGTGCGGCGCTTTGACCCCAGCTACCGCCAGGCCCGGGCCGACATCGCGGCCGGCCATGTGGGCAGGCCGTTCCTGGTGCGCTCGCAGACCTGCGACATGCACGACCCGGCCGGCTTCTTCGTGCGTTTTGCCCCCACCTCGGGTGGCCTGTTCATGGACTGCAGCGTGCATGACATCGACCTGGCGCGCTGGATGCTCGGCAGCCCGCGCGCCTTGCGGGTGTTCGCCAGCGGCACCATCGCGCTGCACCCGGACCTGGCCGAACACGGCGACGTGGACAACGGCATGGCCATCATCGAGTTCGAGGGTGGCGCCAGGGCCGTGCTGTACGCCAGCCGCACCATGCCGCATGGCCACGAGACCACCACCGAGGTCATCGGCACCCAGGGCGTGCTCAGCGTGGGCGTGGGGGCCCACCGCGACCGCGTGCAGACGCGGGATGCAAGCGGCGTGCACCACCGGCCTGTGGCCGATTTCTTCGAGCGCTTCCACGAGGCGTTCCGCCACGAATTGGACGCCTTCGTGCAGGCCTGCCGTGGTGGCCCGCCCACCGGCCTGAGCCTGGCCGATGCCACGGCAGCGACCCGCATCGGACAGGCCATGCGGCGCTCGCTGCACAGCGGCCAGCCAGAGCAGGTTTGAGAGCGCTCGCTGCCCCGGCTTCAGCGCCCTCAGGCGCTCAGAGGCCCCTGGTCTTCAATGCGGCATCCAGCCGTGGGAAGACGCGGCGCGCATTGCCTTCGTAGACCTGGTAGCGCTCTTCGTCGGTGAGGTTCTCGGTGGCCGCCACGTAGCGCTTGGTGTCGTCGTAGTAGTGGCCGGTCTCGGGGTCGATGCCGCGCACCGCGCCGATCATTTCGCTGGCGAAGAGGATGTTCTTCACCGGGATCACCTTGGTCAGCAGGTCGATGCCGGGCTGGTGGTAGACGCAGGTGTCGAAGAAGATGTTGTTCAGCAGGTGCTCGCTCAGCAGCGGCTTCTTCAGCTCCTGCGCCAACCCGCGGAAGCGGCCCCAGTGATAGGGCACCGCGCCGCCGCCGTGTGGAATGAGGAACTTCAATGACGGGAAGTCCTTGAACAGGTCGGACGTGAGGCACTGCATGAAGGCCGTCGTGTCGGCGTTCAGGTAGTGCGAGCCGGTGGTGTGGAAACACGCGTTGCAGCTGGTGCTCACATGGATCATCGCCGGGATGTCGTACTCGACCATCTTCTCGTAGATCGGGTACCAGCTCCGGTCGCTCAACGGCGGGCTGTTCCAGTGGCCACCGGAAGGATCGGGGTTCAGGTTGATGCCGACGTTGCCGTATTCCTTGACGCACTTCTCCAGCTCGGGGATGCAGGTGGCCGGGTCCACGCCGGGGGACTGCGGCAGCATCGCTGCCGGGATGAAATGGTCCGGGAACAGCTGCGAGACGCGGTAGCAGAGTTCGTTGCAGATCGCGGCCCAGGTCGACGAGGTGTTGAAGTTGCCGATGTGGTGGGCCATGAAGCTGGCGCGCGGGCTGAAGATGGTCAGGTCCGAGCCGCGCTGCTTCATCAGCTTGAGCTGGTTGCTCTCGATGGACTCGCGGATTTCGTCGTCGCTGATCTTCAGGCTGCTGGCGTCGGGCGCCTTGGACGGGTCTTTCAGGCCGGCGATCTGCAGGTCGCGCCAGGTGCCGAGCGCGGCCGGCGCGGTGGTGTAGTGGCCGTGAACGTCGATGATCATGGGGTGTCCTCGGAGGGGAAATCAGTGGACGGAGACGGCAACGCCAGTGCGTGGCGCGATGCAGCCGACGGCCGCGGTGTCAAAGCCGTCCGCCGCCGCATTGTTCTGCCGCTGCCCTGACGCTTCCAGCCCTCAGCGCCGATAGCAGCTATCTCGGTTTGAGATGAAACGAGGGTAATCACCAAGCAAAAAAGCCGTGCCCCTCGCGAGGCACGGCTTTCGAATGGTTGCGGCTTTGCCGCTGCAACGGTCAGGCCGGCACTGCATGCGCGCCGGGCGCCAGCGTGAAGACGTTGACCACGTCGACCAGCTTGCCGGCCTGCTGCTTCAGGCTTTCGGATGCTGCGGCGCTCTGCTCGACCAGCGCGGCGTTCTGCTGCGTGACCTGGTCCAGCTGAACCACCGCCTGGCTGACCTGGCCAATGCCGGTGGTCTGCTCCTGCGTGGCGCTGCTGATGTCGCCGATCAGGTCGGTGACGCGCTGCACCTGCTCGACGATGTCGCTCATCGTCGTGCCGGCGGTGCTGACCAGCGTGGCGCCGTTTTCGACGTTCTCGACGCTGGCGCCGATCAGTGTCTTGATCTCGCGCGCGGCCTGGGCCGAGCGTTGGGCCAGTGCGCGAACTTCGCTGGCCACCACCGCGAAGCCGCGCCCCTGCTCGCCGGCGCGGGCCGCCTCGACGGCCGCGTTCAGCGCCAGGATGTTGGTCTGGAAGGCGATGCCGTCGATGGTGCCGATGATGTCGGAAATCTTCTGCGAGCTGGCCTTGATGGCGTCCATGGTCGTGACGACCTGGGCCACCACCTCGCCACCCTTGGCCGCGGCGGCGCTGGCCGAGCTGGCCATCTGCGCGGCGCTGCGGGCGGTGTCGGCATTGTTCTTCACGGTGGCCGTCAGCTGCTCCATCGAGGAGGCTGTCTGCTGCAGGCTGGAGGCCTGCTGCTCGGTGCGCTGGCTGAGGTCGGCGTTGCCGGCAGCAATTTCCATCGACGCTGTCTGCATGGTTTCTGCTGCAAACCGCACTTGCAGCATCGTGCGGCCCAGATCGGTGTTGACCGTCTGCAGCGCCTTCAGCAAGCGGCCGACTTCATCGTCCGACTGCGCGCTGATGACGCGCGACAGGTCACCGCCCGCGACCGCCTGCGCCACGGCCACCGCGATGTTCAGCGGCCCGGTGATGCTGCGCTGGATCTGCCAGGCGATCAGCACGCCCAGCACCAATGCGGTGACCGACAGGCCGACGATCAGCATCACCGCGCGCTGGTAGGCCTTGTCGGCCAATTCGTTGCGCACCCGCGAAGCTTCCTGCACGGCTTCCACCACCTGGTCCAGCGCGGCCACGTGGGCCAGCTGGGCCGGGCGCACTTCTTCGCGCACGGTCTCGGAAGCGCCGGGCATGTCGTCGGCCATGGATTTGTCGATGGCTTTTTCCATCGGTGCCCTGGTCGCCAGCAGGGCGGCCGCGGCCTTGTCGAAGGCGGCCTTGGTCGCCGGTTCGGTCAGCATCGCGCCCAGGGTCTGGGCGGTGTGCTCGTACTCGGTGCGGGACTTCTTCATCAGGTCGAATTCCTTCTTCTTGAAGGCCACGTCGTCCTGCATCACCACGTCGCGCAGCGCGATCGCCTGGTAGCGGGCCAGGTCGCGCAGGTTGCTGGCCAGGCGCTCGGGCGCCTCGCCCGTCACCGCTGCCAGGTCGGCCTTGATGGCCGACAGCCGGCTCAGCGAAATCGCGCTGATCACCGCCATCAGTGCCAGCACCGCGGCGAAGCCGAGCGCCAGCCTGGCGCCCACTTTCAGATTCTTGAACATGCGTTCCTCCAATGCGGCCCGGTGTCCGGGCACGCATGGTTGATTCCTGCGAAATTACTTGGCGGTCACACCGGCTTGCAACACGCCGATGGCCTTGCCGCCATCCATCACCGGCGCGGCAACGTGCACGCTGGGGATCTGGGTGGAGGTGTCGGGCTTGATCTCGTTGGCGGCCCAGACCTGGCCCTTGATCGGGTTGGCAAACACCGGGCGGCTGGCGTTGTTGTAGATCAGCGGGCGGATGCTGGCGCCGATCAGGTTGCCTTTCTGGTCGCGCAGTACCAGCTTGTTGACCGTGTCGTCTTCGGTTTCCCACTTGGCGATCTGCACGCTGACCTTGCTGGCCAGCAGGCTCTTGATCACCGGGTCGGCGTCCGTCAGGTCGACCCACTTGCCGTTGGTCATGCCGGCGCCGTCGTGGCCGTTGGCTTCGCGCGCGGCGGCCACCACGGTGGGATTGGCCGCCAGCTCGACCAGCCGCTTCTTGGCCTTCTCGACCTTGGCCTGGACTTCGGCGGGCAGCTCGTTGCCGAAGGCCGGCAGCGTGCTGGCCAAGGTAAGGCTGGAGATTGCCACGAGCGTGGCAAGGCATTGCTTGCGGTTCATCCTGATTTCCTCTGTCGGATTCATTCGGGTGAGAGTGAGGGGATCCGGTGCTGCCGACGGCGTTGGCACCGGAATCCACGCGGCTCTTGCATGTATCGGCATGGTGGGCTTCTTCATTGAGCGGCCAAAGGCGGAACAAAGCCGCAAATCCGGCCCAGATCTGGCCAGCCACGGGCGGGTGCAGGGACGGTGGGCGGGCGCAGCGGGTGCGTCCCGGCAGACAGGCCCGGCAGCAGCGTGCTACAACCGTTGACCCTCAGCGCCCCGGACCTGCCGGGTCCGCGGTGAAAAATGGAAAACGCGGAAAAGCTGCAAAACGTTAAAAACGCGCGAACCAGCCGTCCCCCATGCCCATGACGATCAAGGCAGATCCGCCCCAGCGTGGCGGCATGCGCTGGACATGGCTGCTGCTGGGCGCCAGCGGGCTGCTGATCGCGTCGGCCTGGGCGCTCGGCGGGCTGGCGATCTGGCGGGCGCACGAAGACGCGCTGGCCGACTGGCAGCGCTCGCTGTCGGCCCTGTGCCGGTTGACCGGCCAGCATGCCGACCAGACGATTGCCGCGGCCGACGCGGTGCTGCAGCGGGTGGTCGAAGAAGCCGAGCGGGCCCAGCCAGCCGACGAAGCGGCGCTGCGCCGGCTGATGGGCACGCCCGAGGCCTTTGCCAAGCTGAAGCAGCTCCAGGCCGACCTGCCGCAGGTCGACGTCATCAGCGTCGCGCTGGCTGGTGGCGAGCTGATCAATTTCTCGCGCAGCTTCCCGCCGCCACAGATCCAGCTCGGCGCCCGCGACTACTTCGCGGCCCACGTGGCCGACCCCGCGCTCAAGCTCTACCTGTCGGTGCCGGTGCAGAACCGCGCCAACGGCAGCTGGACCTTCTACATCGTGCGCAAGGTGGCCAATCCGCAAGGCCGCATGATCGGCCTGGCGCTGGTGGGCATCGAGAGCGACTATTTCGGCGAGTTCTACCGCTCCATCAACCTGGCCCAGCGCGAGCCCACGCTGACGCTGCTGCGCCCCGACGGCAGGGTGCTGGCCCGCCATCCGACCAGCGACGCGCTGATGGGCCAACCGGTGCCCGGCGTGGCCCAGCGCCTGGCCGCCATGCCAAATGCCGCCGGCAGCACGGTGGCCGAGGTGCTGCGCGGCCCGCGGGCGAGCGACCCCAGCGACAGCCGGCTGCGCATCGTCACCGCGACCATGTCACCGGCCTACCCGCTGCTGGTCACCGTCACCGGCTCCGAGACCCTGGTGCTGGCGCGCTGGCGCGAAAGCGCCGCCTGGATTGGCGCCTTCATGCTCGCGGCCACTGTGGCGCTGCTCGCGTTGACCGCCGCCGTGCACCGCCTGCTGACGCGCCAGACCCTGGCGCTGGGCCAGCTGATGGCCACCCAGCGCGAGGCCAACGAGGCGCGCACCGCGGCAGACGATGCCAACCGTGCCAAGTCAGCCTTCCTGGCGAGCATGAGCCACGAGATCCGCACGCCGCTGAACGGCGTGCTCGGCATGGCCGACCTGCTGCTGCACACCGAGCTCACGCCGCGCCAGCGCGAGATGGCCCAGGCCGCCTACGGCTCGGGCGAGCTGCTGCTGAAGCTGGTCAATGACGTGCTGGACATCTCCAAGATCGAGGCCGGCGCGGTCGAGCTCGAGGAGATTGCGCTGGACCTGCGGGGGCTGGTCAACGAGACGCTGCAGGTGTTTGGCGTGCAGGCCCGGCGCAAGGGCATCGAACTGGTGGGCGAGCTGTCGCCCGACCTGCCGCCCGCGGTGCTGGGGGACCCGGTGCGGCTGCAGCAAGTCTTGTCCAACCTGCTCAGCAACGCACTGAAGTTCACCGAGGCCGGGCAGGTGCGGCTGGCGGTGCGCCCGCTGCCGGGCGAGCAGCCGGGCAGGGCGCTGCTGCAGTTCCGCGTGGAAGACAGCGGCATCGGCATCGACCCCTTGGCGCTGCCGCGGCTGTTCCGTCCCTTCAGCCAGGCCGACCGCTCGACCACCCGGCGCTACGGCGGCACCGGCCTGGGCCTGGCCATCGCCCAGGAGCTGGTGCACCTGATGGGCGGGCGCCTGGAGGCCAGCAGCGAGCAGGGGCGTGGCTCGGTCTTTCTGGCCACCCTGCCGATGACGCTGGCCGCCGAGTCGGCGCTGCCGGTGGCGATGGCCCAGGCACCGGCCGCGCCGGCCGAGCGGCCGCGCCGCTTCCAGGGCCGGCGCGTGCTGCTGGCCGAGGACAACGCCGTCAACGCGATGGTGGCGCGGGCCATGCTGGAAGACCTGGGTTTCGAAGTCTCCGAGGCGGCCAACGGCCGGCAGGCCGTGGAGATGGCGCTGCGCGATGACCATGACCTGGTGCTGATGGACTGCCTGATGCCGGAAATGGACGGCTTCGAGGCCACGCGCCGGCTGCGCGAAGCCGGGCTGAACGACCTGCTGATCATCGCCCTCACCGCCAGTGCGATCTCGGGCGACATGGAGCAGTGCATCGCCGTCGGCATGAACGCCTACCTGGCCAAGCCGGTCACCCGTGTTGCGCTGGAGAGCATGCTGGACCTGTGGTTGCCCGCGGCCGCCTGAAGCTGAGCGTTCCTCGCCGCGACCGGACGTTTCGCGTCAAAGCCGACGCGGTTCGGAAAATCCGCCGCCGAATTCTCCCGAATAGGCTCACCTGAAGCCCGACGCAGCCGAACCCGGCCGGATGCGTTCCAGGTGGCTGAGCAGCATGCCGGCCACGGTGCGGGCCACGGCCTGTTCGTCCAGCGCCTCGTCGAACAGCATTTCCACCGTGGCGTAGATCAGCTCCACGACGATGCGGCTGGCCAGCCGCAGTTCGGCCTTGCTGGCCTGGGGCAGCGCCTGGGCCAGCAGTTCGGTCTGGGCCGCGGTGACCTCGGCGTGCGAGGCCAGGCGCACCTGTTGCAGCGCGGGCACCGCGCGCAGCGCCCGCATGATCCACACGCCGCCGACTGTTTGCGCGGTGACACGGTAGGTGTCCAGCACCAGCCCGGCCACCGCGTCTTCCAGCGCCTGCGGGCTGCCGGCGAACAGCTCGACGCTGATCCAGCGGCCCACCAGCGCGTTCTGCTGCTGCATCAGCCGCTGGCCCAGCTCCGAGAGCAGCGCGTACTTGTTCGGGAAGTAGCGGTACAGCGCGGGCGGCGTGAGCCCGGCACGCTCGCAGACCAGGTTGGTGGACAGCCGCTCGATGCCAACGTCTGCCAGCGTCTGCGCCGTCACTTCCAGGATGCGCTCGTAGGTCTCCGTGGCGCGCGCCTGGGCGGGCTGTTTCTTGGTGGCCAGGGAAGGCGCGGGTTTGCGGGTCGAAGGCATCGGTTTGGCGGGGCTGTACGGGATTGTCCCAGCGAAAGCAGGCCAGGACAGTAGACACAAACGATAGTCATCGCTATAAACTAGCCATGACTACTTGATGACCCTCTGATTCACGTCAAGCCTGGAGCGTTGCGATGCCAAAGATGTTGTGTTGGGTGCCGTGTGTGCTGCTGTCTGCGTTGGCCGGCGCGTCGTGTCGGGCGGCCGGGCCGGAAGAGGCCCAGGGCCTGTGGATGACCGCCGAGAAAGACGCGGTGATCGAGTTCAAGCCCTGTGCCGAGCCGGCCGGCGCGCTGTGCGGCCGCATCGTCTGGGACAAGGACGCCGGCACGCCGGCCGACACCTGCGGCGTGCTGATCGCCCAGCTGGCGCGCTACGACAACGAGGCCTGGCGCGACGGCTGGGTCTACGACCCGCGCGACAAGAAGAAATACAAGGGCGCCGTGCGCGTCAAGTCGGGTGACCTGGCGATCCGTGCCTTCGTGGGCGTGGAGGTGCTGGGCCAGACCGAACTGCTCAAGCGGGTTGCTGCGCTGCCAGCGGCCCCGGTCTGCAAACCCTGACCTGTTCACCCACCGGAGGAGACGACACCCATGCCCACGCCCCGTTTGCTCATCGCCGCCTTGGCATTGCCCCTGGCCGCGGCCTTGCCGGCGCATGCCGAGTCCGACACCGCGAGCTTCGCGGTCGACACCTCGCTGAAGCTCAGCTCGGACCAGCGCACCCGCGGCATCTCCGATTCGCTGAAAAAGCCTGGCCTGCGCCTGAGCGTGGAGGCGGCGCACGAGAGCGGGCTGATCGGCCTGGTCGAGGTGGCGACCGTCAGCAAGAAGCAGTTCCTCGAAGGCGACGGCCTGGGCTTCACGGTGGCCGGCGGCTACCGCTTCGGCGACCCGGAAGGCTGGCACTTCGGCCTGGGCCTGGCGACCGAGTTTTTCCCCGGCGCCAAGTTCGAAGCACCGCACGGTTTCGACTTCAACACCTTCACGCCCACCGACGTGCGCAGCAGCAACTTCAACAGCAAGTTCGCGGTGCTGGAGATCAACTACGGCGCGCTGGAAGGCCGGGTGCTGAACGTCATCTCCAAGACCTACCGCGGCGCGGACACCGGCGGCGTCTGCGGCACGATGCTGGCACTGAACCCGGACCCGACGCCCGGCCTGGCCTGCTACGCCCGCGGCGACCAGAACTCGCGCGGCAGCTGGCTGTTCGACCTGGGCTACAAGTTCAACCTCGCGCCCGCCACCACGCTGAACCTGCATGCCGGCCTGCAGAAGATCAAGCACTTCAAGGAAGCCGACTTCTCGGACTACAGCATTGGTATCACCCACAAGCAATGGGGCTTCGAGTGGAACGCCGACTGGATGACCACGAACACCAAGGCGCGTGAGCTGTACCTCGCGGTGGACGGCAGCAAGCTGCGCGCCACCGATGACAACCGCTTTGTCGTCTCGGTGCTGCGCCGCTTCTGACCGTTCCCGTCTGCTGTTCGACCGCTGTCCATGCCACCTCTCTCCGATGCACGCCTGATCCTCGCAGTCGACCTCGGCACCTCCGGCTGCAAATGTGCGCTGGTCTCGCTGGACGGCGTGGTCATCGCGTGGGCCTTCCGCCCGGTGGCGCTGCGGGTGCAGGGCGCGCTGGCCGAGCAGCAGCCGGAGGACTGGTGGACCGCTTTGCTGGGCGCCGCGGGCGAGCTGCTGGCGGCGGATGCGGCGCGGCGCGCGCGCGTGGTGGCCGTGTGCTGCTCCACGCAGACCGAGGTGACGGTCTGTGTGGACCGGCAAGGCCAGGCCATCGGCCCGGCGATGAGCTGGCTGGATTCGCGCGGCGCCGCGGCCATTGCCCGCCGCGCGCGCGGCAAGCTGCTGAACATCGAAGGTTACGGGCCGTTGAAGCTGTGGCGCTGGCTGCGGCTGACCGGCGGCGCGCCGTCCGCCACCGGCCGCGACGCCGCCGGCCACATGGCCTACATCCGCGACGAAGAACCGCAGCGCTACGCCCGCACATTCAAGTTCCTCAATGCGCTGGACTACCTGAACCTGCGCCTCACCGGCCGCTGCTGCGCCACGCAGGACGCGATGCTCACCGCCTGGGTCACCGACAACCGCGACGTGCGCAAGCTGCGCTACGACGCCGGCCTGATCCGCATGCTGGGCATCGACGCCGACAAGCTGCCCGAGCTGGTCCAGTCCACCGCCATCCTCGGTCCGCTGCTGCCGGACGTCGCCGCGGCGCTGGGCCTGCCGGCCCGCACCGTGGTGGTGGCCGGCGCGATGGACAACTCGGCGGTGGCGGTCGGCGCCGCGGTGGGCGACCATCAGACCCACCTGTATTTAGGCACCTCTTCCTGGCTCGGCGCCCATGTGCCGAACATGAAGACCGATGTGCGCCACAAGCTGGCGGCCGTGCCCTGCGCCGTCACCGGCCGCTACCTGGCGATGGCGCTGCAATCGACCGCCGGTGCCAACCTGTCGTTCCTGCGCGACCGCATCCTCTACCACCCGGACGAGCTGGCCAACGACGAGGAACATCCTGCTGTCTACGAGCTGATGAACAAGATCGCCGCGCGCGTGCCGCCCGGCGCGCGCGGGCTGATCTACACGCCCTGGCTGCTGGGCGAGCGCACGCCGGTGGACGACCCGCATTTGCGCGCCGGGCTGCTGAACCTGTCGCTGGAGCATTCGCGCGAAGACATCTTCCGCGCCTTCCTCGAAGGCGTGGCGCTGAACACACGCTGGATGCTGGAGCCGTTTGCGCGCCTGCTGGGCCGCGACGTGGGCAGCATCACCGCGGTCGGCGGCGGCGCGCAGTCGGACGTCTGGTGCCAGATCATGGCCGACATCACCGGCCAGCCGATCCGCCAGCTCGCCAGCCCGATCCAGGCCAACGCCATCGGCGCCGCCTTCATTGCCGCGGTGGCGCTGGACGAGCTGCGCTTCGACGAGCTGGATGGCCTGCGCCGCGTGCGCGCGACCTACGCGCCCAACCTCGCACTGCAGCGCCTGCACCAGGACCAGTTCGAGACCTTCAAGGAAGTGCGCACCCGGCTCGCGCCGCTGTACCGCCGGCTGAACACGCCGAGGCCGGATGCTTCGCCGGTCGCCGCGGCGCTGGAGCCCGCCGCATGAAACACGCTGCCGTGCGCCAGACCGTGGTGGACCTGTGCCT
The DNA here is from genome assembly GCF_041287625.1 of Ideonella sp. GTDB lineage: Bacteria > Pseudomonadota > Gammaproteobacteria > Burkholderiales > Burkholderiaceae_C > Ideonella. Next base: position 94,504 of record NZ_JBGGNH010000056.1, on the reverse strand, counting down.
GGCGCTGTCGCACAAGGGATTTTTCGCCGGCACCGGCGGCAACCTCGCGCTGCGCATCGACGCCGAACACTTCGCGGTCACGCCGTCGGCCACCGACTACCACGCGATGGGCGCTGCCGACGTGGCGGTGCTGCGGCTGGCCGACCTGGTGCAGCTCGAAGGCGAGCGTGCACCGTCGGTTGAGACGGGGCTGCATGCGCGTGTCCTGCGCGCCCGGCCCGACGTGGGCTGCAGCATCCACACGCACCAGCCGGTCGCCAGCGCCTGCGCGCTGCTGGGCCAGCCGCTGGCGGTGCCGCCCGCGCTGCGCGGCTCGCTGGGCCAACGCGTCCCGGTGGTCGGCTATGCGCCTTCGGGCACGGGCTGGCTCGCCGCCATGCTGGGCCGCGCACTGCGGCCGGACGTGCACGCCTACCTGATGCGCAACCACGGCATCCTCTGCTGCGGCGCCGGCATGGCGCAGGCGATGCAGGCGGTCGAGGACCTGGAGGCCCTGGCCCATGCCGAGCTGGCGCGGCGCATTGCCGAACGTGCCGCTGAGAACCTGGTCTTGCAACCCGCGCTGACACGGGTGCTGAACGCACTGTCTGCGCAACCGATGATCGATCCGATGCCATGAGTGCGCTGAGCTCCGACCCAATTGTTTTTCCCGCCGCCGCGCCGTCTCCCCGGCCGGCGATCTCGGCCTGGCCCGAGGTCGGCACGCTGTACCGCCGCTTCAGCGAACTGGTCCAGCAGCCGATGCGGCCGATCCGCCCGCCCGAGATGGCGCGCATGATGCGCTACTTCGACGAGCGCTGCCAGGGCTCGAAGCGCCTGGCCGAGCGGGCGCAGGCGGTGATCCCGGGCGGCGTGCAGCACAACCTGGCCTTCAACCATCCGTTTCCGCTCGCAGTCGCCAAGGCCGAAGGCGCGCACCTGACCGACGTGGACGGCAACCGCTACACCGATTTCCTGCAGGCCGGCGGCCCCACGCTGCTGGGCAGCAACCACCCGGCGGTGCGGCAGAAGGTCAACGAGGTGCTGGACGCCTGCGGGCCGGTCACCGGGCTGCTGCACGAATACGAAGTGAAGCTGGCCGAACTCGTCTGCAGCGTGATGCCGGGCGTGCAGATGCTGCGGCTGCTGGGCTCGGGCACCGAGGCGGTGATGGGCGCGGTGCGGCTGGCGCGGGCCTACACGCGCAAGAAATGGATCGTCAAGATCGGTGGCGCGTACCACGGCTGGAGCGACCAGCTGGTCTACGGCATGCGCTTGCCTGGCACCGGCCGCATGGAGGCCGTCGGCATTCCGCACGGCGTGACCGGCCACACGCAGGAATGCCACCCGAACGACCTGGACGCGCTGCGCCGCAAGCTGCAATGGAACCGCCTGCGCGGCGGCACCGCGGCGGTGCTGCTGGAGCCGCTGGGCCCGGAAAGCGGCACGCGGCCGGTTCATCCGGGCTACAACGCCGAGGTCCGCAAGCTGTGCGACGAATTTGGCGCGCTGCTGATCTTTGACGAGGTGGTCACCGGCTTCCGGGTTGGCATGGGCGGCGCGCAGGCGTATTTCGGCGTCACGCCGGACCTGACGGTGCTGGGCAAGTGCCTCACGGGCGGCTATCCGATGGCCGGTGCCATCGGCGGCCGCAAGGACGTGATGATGCTGCTGGTCGGCGGCATTGGCACCACCGCGCGGCGGGCGTTTGTCGGCGGCACGCTATCGGCCAATCCGCTCTCGTGCGTGGCAGGCTATTACGCGCTGAAGGAAGCGCAGCGCTGCGACGCGGCCGGCGTGGCCGGCCGGGCCGGCGACCGGCTGCGCAAGGGGCTGGAGGAGATCATCCAGCGCCGCGCGCTGCCTTACGTGGTCTACAACATGGGCTCCATCGTGCACCTGCAGACCTCGGGCGTGCTGCTGATGGACACCAGCAACCTCTACAAGCTCTGGCGTGCCAAGGACGAGGCCAAGGCGCGCAAGCACATGATGGAAGAGATGGGCGCGGCCTACACCGCGCACGGCTTGGTCACGCTGGCCGGCAGCCGCATCTACACCAGCCTGGCCGACACCGACGAGGTGATCGATGACGCGCTCAACCGCTTCGACGATGTCTTTGGCTGCGTCTGAGCTGGACGCCGCATGGTGGCCGCTGTTCGAGCGGCTGCAGGCGCGCGGCGTGATGGGCGAAGCCGGCCAGCGCAGCGCCAGTCTTTCGCTGCGCCTGCCCGGTGAAAAAGCCATGTGGTGGAACAGCGCCGGCGCCTGCATGCCACGCTGCTTTTCGTGGCAAGGCGTGAATGCGCCGGCCGCGTGGCCGGACGACGCCGACACCCATGCGGCGCTCTACCAGCTGCGGCCGGACGTGGGCGCCATCGCCATCGGAGGGGGTCCGTTCGGGTTGTGCCTTTCCGAGTTTGGCGGCGCCATGCCCACCGCGTTCGACGAGCAGGCGCGGCATCTGGGTCGGATGGGGCCGCCGGCCGACGATGTGTCCGAGCTGGGCCGCGCAGTGGCGGGCGGCGGCAACGCGCTGCTGCTGCAGGGCCGCGTGGTGTGCCTGGGCAGCACCGCGACGCGGCTGGCGCTGAATGCCGAGCTGTTCGAGAAATGCGCGAAGGCCTTTGTGCTGGCTGCGGCCACGGGCGGCAAGGTCAGGCCTTTGCCGTGGTGGGTGAGGCGCATCGCCAACGGCAGGTTGATGAAGGACGAGCAGAAGGCCATCGCGCGTTTTGCACAAGGCCTGTTGCCCGAAGAGGCAAAGGGATACTGATCCACGAGGGTGTTGGCGGAGGAGTGAGCATGAGCCGGAACGAAGCGGAGGGCTGGTCCACCTTGCAGGTGGCGGCGGCGCTGGCGGTGGGCGCCATCGCGGTGCTGATCATCGGCACCCAGCCCATCGTGCTGGGCGCGCTGCTGGAAGCCAGGGCGGTGACGCTGGAAGGCGTGGGCCTGGTGGCGATGGGCGAGATCGTCGCGGTCGGCCTGGGCGTGGTGCTGGGCGACGCGCTGCTGCCGGGTGCGCAGTTGCGGCGCATCACCGTCATTGCGGCGCTGCTGACGGTGGCCCTCGATCTGCTGACGCTGCGCGCGGTTGGCGACAGCGCACTGATCGCCGTGCGCGCGGCCGCGGGGCTCACCGAAGGCGTGCTGGTCTGGGGCACGACCGGCGTGATCGTGCGCTGTGCCCAGCCGGCGCGCATCGGCGGCGTGTTTTTCGTGGTGCAGACGCTGGCACAGGCCGCGCTGGGCCTGGTGTTGGCCAAGGCGGTGGTGCCTGCCTGGGGCTGGCAGGGCGCGTTTGTTGCGCTGGCAGCGCTGACGGCGCTGGTGGTCGCGCTGGCCTGGTTGCAGCCGGCCAGGCTTGCGCGGCTGGTCCCGGCTGCGGCCTCGGGTTTTCGCTGGTCGCTGGCGACCGCGTTGCCGCTTGCGGTCGTCTTCCTGCAGCTGGCCACGCTGGGCGCGTTCTGGGCTTACCTGGAGCCGCTGGCACAGGCGGCCGGTTTCGACGCCGAAGCGGCGCAGACCTTGATCGCCGGCGTGCTGGTGATGCAGGTCATCGGCGGCAGCGTCGGCTCGCTGGCGGTGCGCCGCTGGCCGGTGTTGCCGCTGCTGGCACTGGCCTCGGCGCTGCTGGCCGCCGCGACGCTCACGGTGCACGGGCTGCCGCCCGGCCGGCCGCAGGCCTTTGCGCTGGCCTGCGCGGTGTTCGGCTTTGTCTGGCTGTTCATGCTGCCCTTCCACATCGGCCTGGCCTTCCGCGCCGATGCCAGCGGCCGCCTGGCCGGGCTGGTGCCGGCGGCGCAGCTGCTGGGTAGCGCGTTTGGTCCGCTGGTGGCCTCGTTCATGGTGCAGGGCGAAGATGCCGGCCCGGTGCCGCTGGCCAGCGCCGGCTTTGCCGCGCTGGCCGCGCTGCTCTTGCTGGGCACGCGCCGCAGGGCTGCCGTGGCGCCGGTGTAGCCGTTACACTGCCGCCAGCTTCAGGTGTCTTGCCGGGCCTTCGGGTTCGGCAAGATGAAACGGGAAGCCGGTGCGCAGGAACCCCCAGGGGTCTGTCATTCCGGCGCTGCCCCCGCAACGGTAAGCGAGTTCTTGGCAGCCGATCGGCGACGGGCCTGGCCCGGCGTTTTGACCACTGCGCCCGACAAACAAGGGTGTGGGAAGGGGATCGGCGGCCAGCCGGCGTGCACGTGCATGGCCGGCGGCTCGCAAGCCCGGAGACCGGCCTGTCGCATGTGAGCAGGCCGTTGCGGTGGGCGATGGGGTGCATGCGCCTCCGCGTCCGTTCAACCCGGCCCTCCAGCGCGTCCATCCCCGTTTCTTCGCCTTCGTTTCGTCCTGCGCTTTGCAGCGCCATGCCCGGTGGGGGCGACGGAGGAAGACAAGATGCAGTTGGCACCCGATGCGCCGGCACCCGAGCGGCCTGTGGCCGCCGCACGCCTGGGCACGGTGTGGTTCGTCGGCGCCGGCCCGGGTGACCCGGACCTAATCACGGTCAAGGGCCGCGCGCTGGTCGAACGCGCCGGCGCCATCCTGTTTGCCGGCTCGCTGGTCAGCGAGGCCGCCACGCGCTGGGCGCCCGAAGGCTGCGAGATCGCCGACTCCAAGGACATGACGCTGGGCCAGATGGTGGCCTGGCTGAGCGAGCGCGCCGGCCGCCACGCCACCGTGCTGCGCCTGCAGACCGGCGACCCGGCGCTGTACGGCACCTTGATCGAGGTGGTGCAGCCGCTGGACGCCGCCGGCATCCCCATCGGCGTGGTGCCAGGCGTTTCGTCGGCCATGGCTTCGGCTGCGGCGGCGGTCGAGAGCTTCACGCTGCCCGAGGTCACGCAGACCACCATCTTTACCCGCGTGGAAGGCCGCACGCCGATGCCGGCCGGCGAATCGCTGGCCGAGCTGGCGGCGCACCGGTGCACGCTGTGCATCTTCCTGTCCATCACCTTGCTGCACAAGGTCGAGGCCGGGCTGCGTGAAGCCGGCTGGCCGGAAGACGCGCCGGTGCTGGTGGTGCACAAGGCCAGCTGGCCGGGTGAAGAGCGCATCGTGCGCGGCACGGTCGCCACCATCAAGCAGCTCTGCCGCGAGGCCGGCATCGTCAGCCAGGCCATGGTCATCGCCAGCCCCACGCTGGGCGCACGCGGCTGGGCCGAACTCACCAAATCCAAGCTGTACGACGCCACGTTCACGCACCGCTTCCGGCGCGCGAGCGAAGCCACGAAGGAAACCTCATGAACGACATCGTGCCCATCGCACTGCAAACCGCCGCGCACACTCACGCCACGCTGACCGATACGGTCCTGATCATTGGCCATGGCTCGCGTGAGCGCAGCGGCAATGACGAGATCGAGCTGTTCGCCGCGCAATGGCGCGCCAAGCACCCGGAATGGCGCATCGAGGTCTGCTTCATCGAGTTCGCCGAGGTGATGCTGGAGGCCGGCCTGCGACGCGCCGCCCAGGGCAGCCGGCGCGTGCTGGTGCTGCCGCTGATCCTCAACGCGGCCGGCCACGCGAAGATGGAAATCCCGGAGCACATCGCCGAGGCGCGGGCCGAAAACCCGGGCGTGCAGTTCCTCTACGCGCCGCACCTGGGCGCCGGTGAGCCAATCCTGAAAATCCTCCGCCGCCAGTTGCGCAGCGCGATGAACACGCTGGACATGCCGGACCCCACCGGCACCGGCGTGATCGTGCTGGGCCGCGGCTCTTCGGACCGCGGCGCCAATGGCGAGCTGGCCAAGATGGCGCGCTGGCTGCTGGAAGAGACCGACCACGAACTGGTGGACCTGGCCTTCACCGGCATCACCTGGCCGCGGCTGGAAAAAGTGGTGCAGCGCCAGGCGCTGCTGGGCATGCGGCAGATCGTCGTGCTGCCGTATTACCTGTTCACCGGCACGCTGGTGCAGCGCATTGGCCGGCAGATCGAGCACCTGCGGCTGCAGTACCCGCAAGTGCGTTTTGCCAGCGGCCACTACTTCGGCTTCGAGCCCGAGATCTTCGGGCTGATGGACCAGCGCGTGCACGACCTGCTGGACGGCACGCCCGAAGCGCTGATGCCTTGCGACGGCTGCAAGTTCCGCCTGTTCGCCGAGGAACACGGCCAGGGCCACCATCACCATGACGACGGCCACGTGCCGGCGGCGCATGACCACGATCACGCGCACCCGCATGACCACGGGCACGAGCATCCGCACGAACATGCGCATGACCACGCCTCACACGACCACGCGGGCCACAGCCATGCCTGAGATCCCGAACGGCAACGTCGTCACCGAGCAGCTGACCGCGGCCGGCCGTGCCATCGAGCACGACTCGTTTGCGGTGATCGACGCCGAGGTCGGACCGCAGGCCTTCTACACACCGGCGCAGTGGGCCATCGTGCGCCGCATGATCCACGCCAACGCCGACTTCGACTTCAACGGCCTGACCGACTTCCACCCTGACGCAGTGACAGCCGGCCTGCGCGCGGTGCGGGCCGGCGGCGCGCCGGTGGTGGCGGACGTGGAGATGATCTGCGTCGGCCTCTCGCGCCCGAGGCTGGCCCACTTCGGCATGGCCACGCACCAGTTCATCAGCGACGCGGACGTGATCGCCCTGGCCACGGACCAGGGCACCACGCGCGCGGTGCAGGCCATGCGCAAGGCGCACCGCCAGGGCTTGCTGGACGGCGCCATCGTCGGCATCGGCAATGCGCCCACGGCCTTGATCGAGCTGGTGCGGCTGATCCGCGAAGAGGGCGCGAAGCCGGCGCTGGTCGTCGGCATGCCGGTGGGCTTTGTCTCGGCCGCCGAGTCCAAGGACCTGATGGCCACCGTGAACGAGGTGCCGTGGATCGTGATCCGCGGACGCAAGGGCGGCTCGACGCTGGTGGTCGCGGCCATCCATGCGCTGCTCGGTCTCGCCGAAGCGCAGGAGCGAAGCCCGTCATGATGGAAAAAACCGCCAAGCGCGGCACCCGCACGGGCTTCACCACCGGCGCCTGCTCGGCGGCGGCGGCGCGCGCAGCGGTGCTGGGCCTGGTGGACGGCGAGGTGCCGGCCGAGGTGGATTGCGACCTGCCCAACGGCCAGCGGGTGCGATTCGCGGTCACCGAGCCGCGCTGCGAAGGCCAGGGCTGGGACCGGCGCGCGCATGCGGTGGTCATCAAGGACGCCGGCGACGACCCGGACTGCACCGACAAGGCCTGGCTCACCGCCGACGTGGCGCTGCGCCCCGAGCTGCCCGGCCAGGTGCTGCTGCTGGGCGGCTTTGGCGTTGGCACCGTCACGTTGCCGGGCCTGGGCCTGGCGGTCGGCGGCCCGGCCATCAACCCGGTGCCGCGGCAGAACATCGAGGCCAATGTGCGCACTGCCGCCGGCGCGTTGCTGGACGAATGCGGCCTGGCCGTGACCATCTCGGTGCCGCAAGGCCTGGACATGGCCAGGAAGACGCTGAACGCGCGGCTGGGCATCCTCGGCGGCATTTCCATCCTCGGCACCACCGGCATCGTGCGGCCGTATTCCACGGCAGCCTACCGGGCCAGCGTGGTGCAGGGCGTGGAAGTGGCGGCCACCACCGGCGCCGGCATGGTGGTGCTGACCACCGGCGGCCGGACCGAGAAGTTCGCCATTGCCGAGCGGCCGGGCCTGCCCGAGGCCTGCTTCGTGCAGATGGGCGACTTCCTGCGCTACGCGCTGGACACCTCGGTCAAGGTCGGCCTGAAGCACATCGTCATCGGCGGCATGGTCGGCAAGCTGACCAAGATCGCCCAGGGCGAAACGATTACCCACGCCAACCGGGCCGAGGTTGACACCGGCCTGCTGGCCGAACTGGCTGCCCGCATCGGCGCGCCGCCGGACGAATGCGCGGCGATTGCTGCGGCAGAGACGGCACGCTTCGCCTCCGAGCGCATGACCGCACTGGGCCTGCTGGGGCCTTTCCACCAGGCTCTGGCGGAGAAGGTCGTCAGCACCGTGATCGGCCGCTACCCGGGCCGCTTCCAGCTCGACGTGCTGGTCTGCGATTTCGACGGCGTGAAGATCGCCGAGGCCAGCTCCGGCCCACTCGTTTCAGACTCAGCTCTGCCCGCGTTTGAACCCGAATTCGATCCCGCTGGGGAGGACGATTGACCATGCAGATGGAACACCTGCCACCGCCACGTTGCCGCATCGTCGGCGTGCTGGACGATGGCGCCGCCAGCCTGGCACCACCGGCATTGCAGGCGCTGGCCGAGGCGGATCTGGTGATCGGCGCGCGCCGCACGCTGGCGCTGCTGGAAGCCCGCATCTCGCCCGAGGCCGAGCGCCGCGAGCTGGCCGGCCTGGCCGCGGTGGTCGAGCAGATCCGCGAGGCGCAGGCGCGCGGCCAGCGCTGCGTGCTGCTGGCCACCGGCGACCCGCTGTGCCATGGCATTGCCGGCTACCTGGCGATGAAGCTGTGCCTGGACGCGATCGAGGTGCTGCCCAACGTCTCCACCATCCAGCTGGCCTGCGCCCGCGTCGGCCTGGTCTGGCAGGACCTGAAGATCGTCAGCATCCATTCGAAAGACGCCGGTGAATGGCTTGTCGGCGCGGACCCGAGCCACGGCCTCTACGCACTGGCCCAGGCGCTGCGTCGCCACGAACGGCTGGCGCTGCTGACCAGCCCGGCCAACAGCCCGGACCGCGTCGCCCGCTTGCTGCTGGCCGAAGGCCTGGGCGAGGACTTCCAGCTCGCGGTGGCCGAGCGCCTGCTGCTGCCGGACGAGAAGATCCACAGCGGCCTCAGCGCCGCTCAGGCCGCCGGGATGACGTTTGCCGAACCGAACGTGATGCTGCTGTGGCGCCACCAGGCCCGGCCGCGGCCGGTCAGCTTCGGCCTGCCCGATGCGGCCTACGAACAGCGGCAGCCCGACAAAGGCTTGATCACCAAGCAGGAGGTGCGGGCGGTGTCGCTGGCGCGGCTGCAGCTGCGCGCGGACAGCATCGTCTGGGACATTGGCGCGGGCTCCGGCTCGGTGGGGATCGAGGCCGCGCGGCTGTGCCCGGAAGGCCATGTCTGGGCCATCGAGAAAAACGAGGCCGACGTGGCCATTGCCGGGCGCAACCGCGCCAGCTTCGGCGTGGCCAACCACACGCTGGTGCACGGCAAGGCGCCCGAGCAGCTGGACGGCTGGGCCGACCCGGACGCCGTCTTCATCGGCGGCTCCGGCGGCGAGCTGGCCGAGCTGATCGCGCTGTGCCTGCACCGCCTGCGCAGCGGCGGCTGGCTGGTGATGAACTTCGTGACGCTGGAAAACCTCGCCACCGCCACCGCGACGCTGAAGGCTTTGAACGGCGAGGTCGAGGAAGCGCCGGGCCGCCCCAAGCTTCCGAGTTCCCCCTCGGGGGGGCGGACGCCTTCAGGCGGCCTTGGGGGCCTTATTTCATGGGATGTCTTGCAACTGCAAGCGGCACGCAGCAAGCCCATCCTGCACATGAACCGCATGGCGGCCGAGAACCCGGTGTGGATCGTCTGCGCGCAGAAGGCGCAGGTGGGCGCATGACCGGCACCCTGTTCGGGGTGTCGCTTGGCCCCGGCGACCCGGAGCTGATGACGCGCCGCGCGTTTGCTTTGCTGCAGCGGCCGGATGCTGTATGGACCTGGCCGATCCGCAGTGGCAAGAGCGAAAGCTATGCGCTCGCGATTGCGTCGCGTGCCGGGCTCACACCGCCCGCCGCCAGCGCGGGCGAGTCGCAGGCACTGCTGTTCCCGATGACGCACGACGGCGAGAAGCTCGGCCGGGCCTGGCTGCGTGCGGCGCAGACGGTGCTGCCGCTGCTGCAGGCCGGGCGCGACGTGCTGTTCCTGGTCGAGGGCGATGCGTCCACCTACGCCACCTTCGGCCACTTGGCGCAGACGGTGAAGGCGATGGCGCCCGAGGTGGCGGTGGAGATCGTGCCCGGCGTGCCCAGCTTCATCGCCAGCTGCGCCGAGCTGGGCCAGCCGCTGGCCGAGCAGGACGACACCGTGGCCATCGTGCCGGCGGCCTATGGCGTGGACCTGGTCGAGCGCCTGCTGGACGACTTCGACACGCTGGTGCTGATGAAGGTCAAGCCGCTGCTGGACGAGCTGATCGCGCTGTTTGAGCGGCGCGGCCTGCTGGACCGGGTCTGCTTCGTCGAGAAGGCCGGCGCGCCGGAAGAGCGCGTGGTGCGCGACATCACCACGCTGCGCGGCGAAAAGGTCAATTACCTCTCGTTGCTGATCGTGCAGAACCCGCTGCGCCAGCGTGGCGAGCGCATCAAGGGCTGCAAGAAGAAAACCCCCGCGGCGACGGCCCAGCCGGCCGAAGCGGACACCGAGGAAATGGCCGATGACTGAAACTGAAAATCCCGCTGTGCGCATTGCGCTGGTGGCCATCACCAAGCACGGCGCCGCACAGGTCGCTTCGCTGGCCCGCGCATTGCCCAAAGCTGAGGTCTGCGTGGCCGCGAAGTTTGCCGACGCGATGGCTGGCCTCGCCAATCCCGTGCTGGCCTACAGCGGCGCCTTCAAGGACGAGATCGCCGGCCTGTTCCAGCGCTTCGACCAGATCGTGTTCTTCGTCTCGCTGGGTGCGGTGGTGCGGCTGATCGCGCCGCACCTGAAGAGCAAGGACGAGGACCCGGGAGTGGTCGTCGTGGACGACGCCGGCCAGTTCGTGATTCCGGTGCTTTCTGGCCACGTGGGAGGCGCCAATGCGATGGCGGAAAAGGTCGCCGCGCTGCTGCAGGCCACGCCGGTGCTGACCACCGCTTCGGACGTGGGCAAGACCATCCCGGTCGACATCCTGGGCCGCGAGCTGGGCTGGCGCGTCGAGGCGCCGAAGTTGAACATCACGCGGGTCTCGGCGGCGGTCGTCAACCAGGAGCCGGTGGCCTTTGTGCAGGAAGCCGGCAGCCCGCACTGGTGGACCCGCCCGACGCCGCTGCCTGCCAACATCCACCGCTTCGACCGCTTCGAGGAAGTGGACCTGGCCCGCTTCGCCGCGGTGCTGTGGGTCACGCATGCAGAGGTGCCTGAATCACGATGGCAGCAGCTGAGCGAGAAGCTGGTGGTCTATCGGCCGCCGGTCGAGGCCACGGCATGAAACTGTCCCTGGGCCTGGGTTGCGACCGCGGCACATCGCGCGAGACGCTGGCGCAGGCCATCGACCTCGCGCTGGCGCAGCTCGGTGCGAGCCTGTCCGACGTGGCCGCTGTCGCCAGCATCACGCTGAAGGCCGACGAGCCCGGGCTGCTGGCGCTGGCCGCCGAGCATGGCTGGTCGGTCCACTTTTATGCACCCGAAGAGCTGGCTGCGGTGAACGTACCCAATCCCTCCGAAACCGTGCGCCGCCACACCGGCACACCGTCCGTCAGCGAAGCCGCCGCGCTGCTGGCTGCCGGTGCGGCCGATGCCAGCGCGCTGCGCGTCGAGAAGCTGCGCCACCGTGGCGCCGATGGGCGCAATGCCACGGTGTCGGTCGCCCGCCTCGCCACCCAACCCCATTTTTCCCCGTCCCTCAAGGAGCTGACATGAACACCACCACGACGCTGAACCCCACCACCTTCGGTACCCAGGCCCTGACCGGCGCCCACCTCGCGCGCCAGCTCGCTGCCGCAGCACTGCTGGGCCTGGTGATGCTGTACGGCGTGGCCTTTGCCGACAGCCCGCTGGCGCACAACGCCGCGCACGACGTGCGCCACGTGACCGTGCGGCCTTGCCACTGAGCGGGGCGAGCATGCTGCTGCGACGCTTGATCTGGTGCGCGCTGGCGCTGGCGCTGGCCGTGGGCAGCCTGCAGTTTGCGCTGCAGCGCTGGCAGGCCGTGCCGCTGATATTGGCGGCCGAGGTGTTCGAAGAGCAGAAGGCGGAAGCGCCGGAAGCGGCCGAACATGAACATGCCCACGCCGACGCCGACGCCCACGACCATGCGCATGAAGAGGTGCACGAACACGCGCATGACCACGGCGCCGGGGCCTGGGAGCCCGCCGACGGTGTCGAGCGTGGCTTCTGGACCTGGGTCGCCAACGTGCTGAACGCGATGGCGATGGCGCTGCTGGTGCTGGTCGTCGCTTCGGTCGCCGTCTGGCGCCGCGCCGCGCCTGTGGGCTGGCGAACGCTGGCCGCCATTGCCGCGGCCGGCTGGCTCAGCCTGCACTTCTGGCCCTCGCTCGGCCTGCCGGCCGAACTGCCTGGCATGGACGCACCGGCGCTGCACCAGCGCCAGGCCTGGTGGCTGCTGAGCGCCGCCAGTGCCGCGGGCGCCTGCGCGTTGCTGGGCTTTGGCAGCCGCGCCTGGCGCTGGCCGGCCGCGGCCGCGCTGCTGGCGCTGCCCTTCCTGGTCGGCGCGCCGCAGGGCGGGGACGCACTGGCCGGCTTCAGCGGCAATGCGCGCGAGCAGATGCAGTCGCTGGAACAGCAGTTCGTCTGGGCCACGGCTTGGCTGGCGCTGGCCTTCTGGGCCTCGCTGGGCGCCGCGGCGTTGCCGCTGTTCCGACGCTTCCTGCAGCCCTTGTTGCTCGCCGGCCGCAGTGGCGCCGCGCAGCCGCTGGCGGCTCGCGCCTGACCTTGATTCGGAGCAATGATGACGACCGAGATCGATTCCCCTGAAGTGGCGCCAAGCACCGCCGGCAAGATCATGCTGGTGGGCATCGGCCCGGGCAGCCAGGCCCACATGACCGCCCGCGCCCGCGAGGCGATTGCCGAGGCCGACGTGGTGATCGGCTACGTCACCTACATCAAGCTGGTGGCCGAGCTGCTGGAAGGCAAGGAGGTTGTGCGCAAAGGCATGACCGAGGAGCTGGACCGGGCCGTCAGCGCGCTGGAAGCGGCGCGCGCCGGCAAGAAAGTGGCGCTCATTTCGTCGGGCGACGCGGGCGTGTACGGCATGGCCGGCCCGACCTTCGAGGTGCTGTTCCAGGCCGGCTGGACGCCGGACGACGAGGTGAAGGTCGAGATCGTGCCCGGTGCCTCGGCGCTGAACGCCTGCGCGGCCCTGGTCGGCGCGCCGCTGACGCACGACTTCTGCGCCATCTCATTGAGTGACCTCTTGACGCCGTGGCCGGTGATCGCGCGCCGGCTGGATGCGGTTGCCAGTGCCGACTTCGTGGTTGCGCTTTACAACCCGAAGAGCGGCCGCCGCACGCGGCAGATCGTCGAGGCCCAGCGCCTGTTCCTGCGCCACCGCCGGGCCGACACGCCGGTGGCCATCGTCAAGAGCGCCTACCGCCGCCGCGAGCGCATCGAGTTCACCACGTTGGACAGGATGGCCGAGGCCGACATCGGCATGCTGACCACGGTGCTGATCGGCAACAGCCACACCTTCGTGCGCCACGGCCTGATGGTCACGCCGCGCGGCTATGCCAACAAGTACGACCTGGACGCCGGCGGCGACACCCGCGAAGGCGAAAAGCCCGGCCGCTCGCTGTCCACCGGCCTGCTGGGCTGGCTGGACACGCTGCAGGCCGAACACGCCGCCGGCGAGAGCGCCGAGGCACTGGCACTGCGCCACCGGTTGCCGCTGGACTACATCGTCTCGACCTTGGCCGAGCCGGTCGCGGCGGCGGAACTGGCCGAGGCCGCCGCCACAGGAGACGAAGCATGAGCGACGCACCTGGGACCGCCGACAGCGCGGCCACGGTTACGAAACCCAAGATCGGCGCCTACCGCCGCCACCTGCTGGTCTGCACCGGCACCCGCTGCACCGCCAACGGTGAGTCGCAGCAGCTGTTCGACAGCCTGGGCGACAAGTTCAAGGCGGCAGGACTGAACGACGGCGAGCTGCGTGTCAAACGCAGCCGCGTCAGCTGCTTCGCCGCCTGCAAGGGGGGGCCGGTGATGTGCGTGCAACCGGATGGCACTTGGTACTACAACGTCACTCCCGCCAACATGGACCGCATCATCGAACAGCACTTGGTCGGCGGCGAGGTGGTGGAGGATCTGGTGTTTCACCAGGGGCCGACGGGGCAGTGACCGGTCGGTGCCATGTTTACTGCGCAGCAAACATGAGCAAATCGCCTAATCTGGTCCGATCCAAAAGAGGCCGTGCCTCGCTGCCAAGCCCCGTGCTGCTAGGCGATCAGTGCGGCGATGGCCTTGCCCATTTCGGTGGTGGACGCCTGGCCGCCGAGGTCCCGGGTGCGCGGGCCGCTGGAGAGGGTCTGCTCGATGGCATGGACGATCGCGTCGTGGGCGGCGCGGTGGCCCAGGAAATCCAGCATCAGCGCACCGGACCAGATCATGGCGACCGGGTTGGCAATGTTCTGGCCAAAGATGTCTGGCGCCGAACCATGCACCGGCTCGAAGAGTGACGGGAAGCGGCGCTCCGGGTTCAGGTTGGCCGAGGGCGCCAGGCCGATGGTGCCGGTGGTCGCAGGCCCCAGGTCGGAAAGAATGTCGCCGAACAGGTTGCTGGCCACGACCACGTCGAAGCGGCCAGGCTGTAGCACGAAGCGGGCGCTGAGGATGTCGATGTGCTGCTTGTCGACGCTGACGGCCGGGTAGGCCTTGGCCATCTCGTCTGCGCGCCCGTCCCACCAGGGCATGGAGATGGCGATGCCGTTGCTCTTGGTGGCGACGGTCAGGTGCTTTCGCGGCCGCTGCTGGGCCAGCTCGAAGGCGTACTTGAGCACGCGGTCGGTGCCGAAGCGCGAGTAGACCGACTCCTGGATGACGATCTCGCGTTCGGTGCCGGCATACATCACGCCGCCGAGGTTGGTGTACTCGCCTTCGGTGTTCTCGCGCACCACCAGGTAGTCGATCTCGCCGGGCTTGCGGCCTGCCAGCGGGCAGGGCACGCCGTCGAACAGGCGCACCGGGCGCAGGTTGATGTACTGGTCGAACTCGCGCCGGAATTTCAACAGCGAGCCCCATAGCGAGATGTGGTCGGGCACGGTGGCGGGCCAGCCCGCAGCGCCGAAATAGACCGCATCCATGCCGCTGAGCCTGGCCTTCCAGTCGTCAGGCATCATCTGGCCATGGTCCGCGTAGTAGTCGCAACTGGCCCATTCGATGGGCGTGAAGGCCAACGGAATGTCAAAGCGCCGGGCGGCAGCTTCCAGCACGCGCAGGCCTTCGGGCATCACTTCCTTGCCGATGCCGTCGCCGGGAATCACGGCGATCTTCAGTGTCTTGCTCATCTGTGGATTCTTTCGATTCGTTCGAGTCAATCAATAGGGGCCTGTGCCGCTGGCAAGCGGCGGGCCGCCCAGGCCAAATTCGGCAGCGCGCTGGCGCACGGCATTGACCATCAGTGTCACGTCGATGCCCACCGCCACGAAGCGCGCGCCCAGGTCCAGGTAGCGGCGCGCTGCCGCCACGTCGCCGGTGAGCGTGCCGGCGGCCTTGCCGCTGGCGCAGATGCGGCGGATCGCGTCGTCGATGGCGGCCTGCACTTCAGGGTGCTGCGGCTGGCCGAGATGGCCCATCGACGCGGCCAGGTCGGCAGGCCCAATGAAGACGCCGTCCACGCCGTCCACCGCGCAGATCGCCTCCAGGTTCGCCAGCGCGGTGACGGTCTCGGCCTGCACCAGCAGGCAGACCTCGTCATTGGCGCGGTGTACGTAGTCGGCCCGCGCGCCCCAGCGCGACACCCGCGCCACCGCAGCCCCCACGCCGCGCATGCCTTGCGGCGGGTAGCGCGTGGCGGCGACGATGGCGCGCGCCTGCTCGGGCGTGTCCACCATCGGAACCAGCAGGTTCTGGGCGCCGATGTCCAGCAACTGCTTGATCAGCGCGGGCTCGCTGTTCACACTGCGCAGCACCGGCTGGCCGCGGTACGGCGCCACCGCCTGCAACTGGGCCAGGCTGGCGCGCACATCGTTGGGCGCGTGTTCACCATCGATCAGCAGCCAGTCGAAGCCGGCGGTTGCACAGATTTCTGCGCTGTAGGGATGGGCCATGGACAGCCACAGGCCGATTTGCGGCTCGCCGCGGGCCAGCGCAGCCTTGAAAGGGTTGCCGGCGGCGATCATGCCAACCCTCCCTGGCAGAGGTACTTGATGTGCATGTAGTCGTCCAGGCCGTGGCGCGAGCCTTCGCGGCCATAGCCGGACTCCTTGACGCCGCCGAAGGGGGCGGCTTCGGCGGCAATCGCGCCTTCGTTGATGCCGACGATGCCGCACTCCAGCGCGCTGGCCACCCGGGCAATGCGGCGCACGTCCTGCGAATAGAAGTACGCCGCCAGCCCGAAGGGCGTGTCGTTCGCGTCCCGCAGCACCTCGTCCTCCTGTTCAAAGCGGAACAGCGGCACGACCGGGCCGAAGGTCTCTTCGGCACACAGCGCGGCGGCCTTGGTGGCGCCGGCCAGCACCGTGGGCGCGACATAGTTGGGGCCCAGCTCTTCCCGCACGCGGTGGCCGCCGACCAGAACCCTGCCGCCATTGGCCACGGCGTCGTCGATGTGGCGCAGGATCTTGTCAACGGCGCGCGCATTGATCATCGGCCCGATCTGGCTGTCGGCCTCGGTGGCCGGGCCCACGCGCAAGGCGCCCACCTGGGCCGCCAGCTTGTCGGCAAAGGCTTCGAACACGCCGGCCTGCACATAGACGCGGTTCGGGCAGACGCAGGTCTGGCCGCCATTGCGGAATTTGGCGGCCATCAGGCCCTGGACCGCCGCGTCCAGCTCGGCGTCGTCGAACACGATGAAGGGGGCGTTGCCGCCCAGCTCCAGCGAGAGCTTCTTGAGGGTCGCCGCCGACTCGCGCGCCAGGTGCTTGCCCACCGGCGTGGAGCCGGTGAAGCTGATCTTGCGCACGCGCCCATCGGCCAGCCAGGCGTCGACCACAGCCGGGGTGTGGTCGCGCGAGGCGCAGACGATGTTGAGCACGCCGGCCGGCATGCCGGCCTGCTCAGCCAGGCGCACCAGGGCCAGGGCCGTCAGCGGCGTGTCCTCGGCTGGCTTGGCCAGCACGCTGCAGCCCGCAGCCAGGGCCGGCGCGATCTTGCGGGCGATCATCGCCGCCGGGAAGTTCCACGGCGTGATGACCGCGACCACGCCCACCGGTTCCTTGACCGCGAACATCTGCCGGCCGGCCACCGGCGGCGCGATCACGTCGCCGCAGATGCGCACGGCTTCTTCGGCAAACCATTCCACATAGCTGGCCGCGTACAGCACCTCGGCCCGGCCTTCGGCCAGCGGCTTGCCCTGCTCGCGCGAGATCAGGCGGGCCAGGTCCTCCTGGTTCGCCAGGATCAGGGCCAGCCAGCGCTTGATGAGCTGGGCCCGGGCCTTGGCGGGGGTGGCGCGCCAGGCCGGGAAGGCCGCGTGGGCGGCATCGGCCGCCTGTTGCGCGTCTTCGGCGGTGCTGTCGGGCACCTCGACGATCAGGTGCTGGTTGGCCGGGTCGGTCACCGCCAGCGTGGCGCCGGCGGCAGCGGCGCGCCATGTGCCGGCAATGAAGTTCTGGCTGCGCAGCAATGCGCCGTCGTGCAGGGTCAGGTCGTTTTGCATCGGATGTTCAGCTCACTATTCCAAGATGCCAGGGGACGAACTCATGGTCGCCCAGGCCGAGTTTTTCGCTGCAGGTGGCTTCGCCAGAGGCCGCGCGCAGGATGTGCGCGAAGATCTGTTGCCCCATCTCTGCGATGTCGAGCTTGCCGTCGATGACCAACCCGCAGTTGATATCCATGTCTTCGCTCAGCCGCTCGAACATCGGGGTGTTGGAGGCCAGCTTGAGGGTAGGCGCCGGCTTGGAGCCGAACATCGAGCCGCGGCCGGTGGTGAAGCAGATCAGGTTCGCGCCGCTGGCAATCTGGCCGGTGGTCGCCACCGGGTCGTAGCCGGGCGAGTCCATGAAGACAAAGCCGGTTTCGGTGATGGGCTCGGCGTACTCGTAGACCGCACGCAGTGGCGTGGTGCCGGCCTTCATCGCCGAGCCCAGCGATTTCTCGACGATGTTGGCCAGCCCGCCGGCCTGGTTCCCAGGGCCCACCACGCCGTTGAACTGGCCGTTGTGGCCGGCGGTGTAGCGTTTCCACCAGTCCAGCCGTGCCAGCAGCTTGCGACCCACGGCCTCGCTGACCGCCCGGCGCGTCAGCAGATGCTCCACGCCGTGGATCTCCGGCGTTTCGGACAGGATCGCGGTGCCGCCATGGGCCACCAGGATGTCCATCGCCGCGCCCAGCGCGGGATTGGCGCTGATGCCGGAAAAGCCATCCGAGCCGCCGCATTCCAGGCCGATCTTCAGGTGGCTGGCAGGCACCGGCACGCGCTGGATGTCATTGGCCGCCGGCAGCATGGCCTGCACGGCGGCGATGCCTGCCGCGATGGTGGCGCGGGTGCCGCCCGCCTGCTGCATCACCAGGCTCTGCAGTTGCCGGCTTTCATTCAGGCCCTGCGAGGCCATCAATTCAGGCACCTGATTTCGCTCGCAGCCCAGCCCCACGACGACGACGCCCGCCAGGTTCGGGTGGCGCGCATAGCCGGCCAGGGTGCGCCGCAGCACGTCGAAGTGTTCGCTGGGCGAGGACATGCCGCAGCCGCTGGTCTGGGCGAATGCGACGACACCGTCCACGTTCGGATAGGCCGCGAGCCGCTCCGGCGTGAACCACTCGGCCACCTTGTGGATCACGGTGGAGGAGCAGTTCACCGAGGCGATCAGGCCGATGTAGTTGCGCGTGGCGACCCGGCCGTCGGCGCGCACGATGCCCAGGAAGGTCGCGCGCTCGGCTTCGGGCAGCAGCGCCACGGGACGCAGGTCGGTGCCGAATTCCCAGGCGAAGCCCTCGCGTTCCTCGTGGCGGATGTTGTGCGTGTGCAGGTACTCGCCTGCCTCGAGCGCGCGGGCCGCGAAGCCGATCACGGTGTCGTACTTGAGGATGGGCTCGCCCTCGGCGATGGCGCGGGCGGCGATCTTGTGCCCGGCCGGCACCTGGGCGCGGGCTCGCAGCTGGAGGCCGCCCAAGGCCTCGCCCAGCGCAATGGGGCGCCGGGCAATCAGCACGTTGTCACGGTCGTGCAGGCGGATCAATGGTGCGTCGTCTTGCATGGGGTGTTGGAGGCGGGCTGAGACGGTCATCCCTTGGCCAGCAGCTCGCGCAGCTTGAGCTTGTCGATCAGCAGCTTTTCCTTCTGCATGGTCTGGGCCACGTATTGCTCGTAGTCCGGGCCATCCAGGTACATCAGCGGTGCGTCGATCCGGTTGCAGGCAGCAGCAAACTCCGGGCTGGCCGCCGCCTGCCGGAAGGCCGCGCGCAGCTTGCCAAGCACGGCGGGGTCCATGCCCTTGGGGCCGCCGATGCCGTTGGGCGCGTCCACCACCACAGGGAAGCCCTGCTCGGTGACGGTGGGCACGTCCTTGAAATCTGCCGTGCGATGGGCGCCCAGGGTGCCCAGCAGACGCAGCTTGCCCGATTGCACATGGGGCGCCCAGGAGCTGGAATCGATCAGCAGGTTGACTTCGCCGCCCAGCACCGCCTGCAGGGCTGGCGCACCGCCCTTGTACGGGATGTGCAGCATCTCGATGCCGGCGACCTGGTTGAACTCTTCCATGCCCACATGCGTGGCACCGGCCACGCCGGCGCTGGCATAGGTCAGCTTGCCAGGGTGGGCCTTGGCATCGGCCACCAGTTCCTTGATGTCCTTCCACGGTGCCGCCGCCTGGCAGACGATGCCAAAGGTCTGTCCCGAGACACGGGCGATGTAGCTCAGATCCTTCAACGGGTCCAGCGGCACCGAACCGAGCTGCGAAAAACGCGCCACCGAGATCGGGATCTGGCCGATGGTGTAGCCGTCCGGCTTGGCCAAGGCCATCGTGCGTAGTCCCAGCATGCCGGAAGCGCCTGCCTTGTTGTCCAGCACCACGGTCTGGCCCAGCGACTTGGCCGCCTCCGCGCACAGCACGCGCATGGTCATGTCGGCCGTACCGCCTGCGGGCCAGGGGCAGATGAAGGTGATCGGCCGTTCGGGGTACCCGGCGGCAGAAGCGCGTCCGGTGGCGGTGAGCGCTGCTGCGCCCAGGCTGCCGAGGATGAAGTGGCGGCGGCTGGCAGTCATTGGGAATGTCTCCTGTTGTAGTGGCTGCCATTCTTGGCTTTTGCATCATGACGATCCAATCACATACTGGACTGTCTTCATTCCGTTCAGGTTATGGTTGGCCATGGCTGACATTGACCGTGTGCTGCGCTCCAACCTCAAGCTGCGTCACCTGCAACTGCTGGTGGCGCTGGATGAGTTCCGCCATCTGGGCCGCGCGGCCGAATTCCTGTCGGTGACCCAGCCTGCCGTGTCCAAGACATTGGCCGAGATCGAGCGCATGTTCGGGCTGAGCTTGTTCGACCGTTCTACCCGCGGGACCGAGCCCACCGCTTATGGCGCAGCCGTGGTGCGCTTTGCCCGCTCAGTGTTGGCCGACTACGGGCGAACGCGAGACGAGATCGCCTCCGTGGCCAGCGGCGCGACCGGCCGCACCAGCGTCGGCTGCATGGTGGTGGCGATGCCGGTGCTGTTGACCCGGGCCGTGGCCTTGCTCAAGGCGCAGTCGGAGCAGAGCACGGTGTTGGTGGAGGAGGGCGACCTGACCCGGCTGCTGCCTCGCTTGCGGGTGGGCGAGCTCGACCTGTTTGTCGGCCGGCTGGAGCCCGGCTACGCCTCGCCCGACCTGACCACCGAAGCGCTGTACGAGGAGCCGATGCGTGTGGTGGCGCGGCCTGATCATCCACTTGCCGGCCGGTCCAGGCTCTCATGGCGGGACCTTGCGCAGGTGCCGTGGGTGGTGCCGCCGCCCTGGGCGTCTTCCCGCATCAAGCTCAACCAGATGTTCTACAAGCATGGGCTGAACCCACCGGTGGACCTGATCGAGACGGCGTCCTTCCTGGCCACCCTCAGCTTCATGCGCGAGCGCGCGGCGCTGGGCTTTCTTGCGCAGCAGGTGGCGCTGCATTTCGAACGCGAGGGCTTGCTCAAGGTATTGCCCGTCCAGGTGCCGATCGAGCTGCCGCCGGTGGGCATCATCACCCTGCGCGGGCGCTTGAGCACGCCCAGCAGCGCGCAGCTGATCCAGTGCCTGCGGGAAGCTGCCAAAGGCCTGGTGGCTGGCCTGTGATGGCGAACGAGGGCCGGCGCACTGCGCCGAAGAGGCTGTGCAGCTACTTCGTCCCGAAGAGCCGGTCCCCCGCGTCCCCCAGCCCCGGCACGATGTAGCCGTGTTCGTTCAGGCCGCGGTCGATGGCTGCGGTGTAGACGGGCACGTCCGGGTGGGCTTCGGTGAAGTTCTTCAGGCCTTCGGGGGCAGCCAGCAGGCAGACGAAGCGGATGGACTTGGGGTTGGTTTCTTTCAGGCGGTCCACGGCGGCGACGGCGGAGTTGCCAGTGGCGAGCATGGGATCGAGCACGATGGCGTCGCGGTTTTCCATGTCGGCCGGCATCTTGAAGTAGTACTCCACCGCCACCAACGTCTTCGGGTCCCGGTACAGGCCGATGTGGCCGATGCGGGCGCCGGGCACGACGTTGAGCATGCCGTCCAGGAAACCGGCTCCCGCCCGCATGATGCTGATGAACACGGTTTTCTTGCCATCGATCACCGGGCTCTGCATGGCTTCCAGCGGGGTCTCGATGTCGATCAGCTGCGTGGGCATGTCACGCGTCACTTCGTAGGCCATCAGCATGCTGATCTCGCCCATCAGGCGGCGAAAGCTGTTGGTGCTGCGGTCCTTCTCGCGCATCAGCGTGAGTTTGTGCTGGATCAGAGGATGGGTGACGTGGTGGATCATGACTGCCCCGTTGCTCAAAACACCGTGCCGTCGCTGGTGATGTTCAGCGGCGGCTTGCCGCCTTCGCGCAGCGTCCTGGCGATCTCGCGGCCTGCGGCCCAGGTGCCGCCTTCGAGGATGCAGGCCAGCGGCATCTCGGCTGCGGTCTTGCCCAGCCGGGCACGCACCAGCGGCGCCAGTTCGTCGACCAGCGCGACGGTGAGCGCGCGCCATTCGATGATGGCCTCGTCCGCGGCCGTGTGCTGGCGCGCCGCGAAGTTCGGGTCGCGCGGCAGCAGCACCTGGGTGTCCAGCAGCAGGCCGCCGTTGCGGTACTCGGGCAGGCCAGTCATGCCGTCCAGGTCGGTCAGCGTGATGCCGGCCCATTCGAAGGGCTCCAGCAGCGAGTAGGTCAGCCATTGGCTCAGCTTGTGGAACGGCACCCAGCCGGCGGTGGGGCCGCTGCCGCCTGCAGACGGGTGTTGCCAGCAGTCGCCCAGCGGCAGGCCTTCAAGTTCGCTGCCGGTGAGCCAGATCGGGTTCAGGTGGTCCAGCAAGGCTTGCAGCACGCGCGGCGCGGGCAGGCGGTTGGTTTGGCCGTGGTCGGTGAGCAGGTCGAACAGCCCGCCCGGGCGGCCCTCGGGGCCGAAGGCTGCGGGCTGGGCGGCCAGCGTGTCGCCCAGCCGGCGCAGCAAGGTGGCACGGCCTGCGAGGCCGACCAGCGGGTTGTCGTCGCTCACCTGGAAGACGGCGGCCAGCGCGGCTTCGTCCACGCGCTGCAACACCGTGGCGTCCACCCGCAACGGGTCGTTTGCGTCGGACGAAAACAGCCCTTGCAGGAAGCCGCGGAAGCTCGCCACGCCCAGGCCCTCGGAGCGGGTGAACGTCTGGCCTGAAGCCGCCTCGGCGTAGCGCCACTGCGGCCCGGCGCCGGCGTCCAGCAGCACGCTGACCAAGGTCAGGTCGATGCGCGCACGTGCCTGCGCGGCTGCGTCGCGCCCCGCCAGCAGCGCGTCGAGTTCGCCTTTGCGATCCACGCCAGCGGATTCGAAATGCCGCCAGCGGCTGTGGTACGGAATGCGCAGGTCAGGGTACTGCCGGCGCGTGACTTGCTCGACCAGTTCGGCGGCGGCGTCGAGGCGGCTGCGCTGCACCGTGAAGTGGCGCGACTGGCCGGCTTCCGCCGCCGCGAGGATGTTCCTGCAGCGTTCGCGGATGGTCGCGGTGGACCGCAGTGTGGAAGCCAGGTCAGCCAAGCGTGCGCCCCTTGGTGGCCGCGAGCTGATCTCCGTCCGGCACCGCACCGTCGGTGAAATAACCCGCCGCGATCTTGGCCTCGATCTCCACCCGTGCATCGGCCGGCACCAGCTCGTCCGGGATCTTGACCCGCTCGCCGACCTCGATGCCACTGCCGGTGATCGCATCGAACTTGTCGTTGCTCATGCTGACCAGGCGGTGGATCTTGCGGATGCCGAGCCAGTGCAGCACGTCGGGCATCAGCTCCTGGAAGCGCATGTCCTGCACGCCGGCCACGCATTCGGTGCGCAGGAAATACTTGTCCGCGCTGTCGCCGCCGAGCTGGCGCTTGCGTGCGTTGTAGACCAGGAACTTGGTGACTTCGCCGAGTGCGCGGCCTTCCTTGCGGCTGTAGGCGATCAGGCCCACGCCGCCCTGCTGCGCGCCCTTGATGCACTCCTCGATGGCGTGCGTCAGGTAGGGCCGGCAGGTGCAGATGTCGGAGCCGAAGACGTCCGAGCCATTGCACTCGTCGTGCACGCGCGCGGTCAGCGTCACGTTGGAGTCGGCCAGGTCGCGCGGGTTGCCGAAGATGTACAACGTCTGCCCGCCGATGGGCGGCAGGAAGACTTCCAGGTCGCTGCGCGTGACCAGCTCCGGGTACATGCCGCCGGTCTCTTCGAACAGGTTGCGCCGCAGGTCGGCCTCGCTGACGTTGAACCGGCTGGCCACGCCCGGCAGCCACCAGACCGGCTCGATGGCAACCTTGGTGACCACGGCAGAGCCGTTTTCCAGCAGCACCCGGTTGTCCGGGATCAGGCGCTGGAAGACCATCGCGTGGCGGATCTCGGGCAGGTCGATGTGGGCCTTGGTGACGGCAATCGTCGGCCGCACGTCGTAGCCCTGGGCGATGTGTTCGCTGAACACGTCCGCGACGCTGGCGCCCCATGGGTCGATGGAGACCATCTTCGCGGCGTCACCCCACTGCGGGTTCGGGCCGATCAGGTCGGTCGGCGAGGTGTTGGTCAGGTCGGCCCGGTGGCCCTTGACCAGGTTGCCGGCCGCGACCGCCAGCGCGCGGTACACGCCATAGCTGCCGCTGTGGGTGCCGATGACGTTGCGCTGGCTGCGGTTCGTGGTGGTGCCGATGACCGGGCCGCGCTCGGCCGCGGTGGCTGCGCCCCAGTGAATGGCGGGCGCGCCGCTCGGGCCCTGCTGGCCCGGGTGGCTGGTGAGGCGGATGTGCCGGGTGGCACGCACGTCCCCTGACTTCTCACTGCTCATCTCGCACCGCTCCTGCTTGGTGGCCGACGTGAACAAGCATACGCCGCCGTGACAGAACCGGCAGCAAGTCCCGGGCCACGCCGGCGCACCGTCGCGAGACGGATGTCACCCTCCGATCACGTAGCGCACCTCGTGCGCCTCCCACGGCAGCGGCAGTTCCCAGCGGTGCAGCATGCGCGCCAGCGCCTGCTGGCTCAGCGTGGTGTCGCGCTGCCGGTTGCGCTGGAACAGCGTGGCATGCGGCACCTCCAGGTAGACCAGCTGCACCTGCGCGTCGTAGGCATAGAGCAGGTCCAGCGTCTTGTTGCGCATCTGTTCGCTCAGGTGGGTGGCGTTCCACACGAAGGGCGACTGCCGGCGCAACAAGGCCTTGGCCTTGTCGACCGCATGATGCGCGGCCATGCCGTCGTTCTCGCCGTGTTTCAGGCCCAGCTCGGTCTTGGCGTCGTCGAACGAAACCACCGGCAGGCCGGCCGCATGCCGGTCCACCCAGGTGTTCTTGCCCGAAGCCGGCAAGCCACTGAGCACGATGACCTGCGAGCCAGGTGGCTGGAACAGCGGCGTGTCCAGGTGCAGCGCCGCACCGCGCGCGTACATCAGCCGCGTGTGCGCCGAGGCGGTGGCCTTCGGGCCGTCCCAGCATCCGTCTTCGCGCGCCAGCTCCTCGAACAACGCGATGTCGTCCAGCCGGGCCTGCTGATCCTCGCAGATGCGGCCGCGCATGTCGGCCCGTGCCACGCAGACCAGGTCGCACAGGTCCAGCCCCCAGGACAGTTTGCGGGCGATGAACTCGGGCGACTCGCCGCGGCGCGAGTCGAACGCGAAAAAAGGCACCTGACGTGCGGCGACGATGCGGCAGATGGCCTCCCGCGCTGCAAACGAAACGCCGGCCTGCCACAGCAGCACCCGCACGTCGACCGCGCCGCGGCGCGAGTGGCCGGGCTGGCCGATGCCGCCGGTCAGCGGGTCCACCACCGTGGTCTCGGGCTTGCACAGGTCATGCAGCAGCGCAGCCAGGAACAGCACCTGCCGCCGCGTGTCGCCCGCCGCCTGGTAGTGCGGGTCGGCCAGCAAGGCGTCCAACACCATGCGGGTGTGGATGCCCACGTTGCCCTCGGCGTGATAACGCGGGCTTTGCGGCGTGGTCTCCAGAGCATGCAGGCGAGGAATGGCTTCGCAGCAGGCGGCCCAGTCGTAGTTTTGCCCCGGAGCGGGGCACAGTGCGTGCAAGGTGTCGGCGTTCATGCGGTCCTCCCATCCGGGTTGGGCTGTGGCCAGCCGACCAGCGGCTGCGGCGCGTAGAGGTCCACGCCATCGGCCAGGCCGTTGGGGATCAGAGGGCGGGTGCTGTGGTGCGAGCCGGAGTCCAGAATGGTCTGCACGAAGTCCGGCCGCACCCACTTGCAGCGGCCCAGCACCTGCTCGGTGTCTTCGATCTTGATGTACAGGCCTTCCGCCAGGTCGGACGCATCGGTCTGCCGCCAGGCCAGCGCCAGGTCCAGCGCCTGGCGCCGCACCGCTTGCTCAAAGGCCTGCCGCCACGCCGGCCCCTTGGCCAGCGAAGGCTGCAGCAAGGTGCGCAGCGGCTTCGGTGCCGTAGGCATTGGGCCTTCGTGCAGGACAGGCACGCTGAGCACCGGCGAGCCGGCCAGCAGCGCGTGTCGCCGTGGCGTGCTGAGGAACACGCCGGCCTGCCGGTCGAACACGTCGAACTCGCAGAAGTAATGCGGCAGCCGGTCATAGCTGACCGAGTGCTTGGCATACAGCCACTCGCCGTACATCACGTAGCGGTCTTCCAGCCGCGCAAGCAGCGTGGCCTCGTGCGCGGCAGCCCATTGCTTGAACGGCGCGAACTGGCGCTCGCGCCCGCCGCCTGCCAGGTAGTGGCCACGGGATTGCAGCAGCAACTCACCTGCGGCGGTGAACGAAACGGCGACGTTGGCGCCGTCGAGCTTTTCCTCGATGACAGCATGCTGGCCGCGCAGGTCGGCCAGCGGCACGTGCTCGTGCCCTTCGTCGCCGGCTTGCGACCGGGAGCCCTCCAGATGGGGCGTGCGGGGGTATTTCAGGATCTCCAGCGAGTGGAGTTCAGGCGCGAGCGGATGCTTCGCGTCAAATGGCGCAGACATGGTCGTGTCCAGGTTCGGGTGAACGAACCGACGACCTGACAACGCGGTGCCTGCCTGGCTGGGTGCGGCGTCTCCACCATGGCGTGGCGGCGCGGGCACGGAGCGCTTGCAGCAGCGGCCGGACTCTGGGCCATGCGCCGGGGCGGCGGCATGGCGAGGGCTGAGGGGTCAGCGCCTGTGCGAGTCGGAAAGCGGTCGACGGCTTAAAGGGCGGCGATGCGGCAGGGCAATTGAAGCTCCGTGGCGGCTGGGGTGGGAAAGGGTGCGCAGTCTAGCCAAGCGGAGAGGCGGTGACAAGGGCTGCCCAGCACTCCCAAAGGACAGGGTCAACCCGGCCATTCGACCTAGACCGGACACGGGTGTCATGGCGATGCCGGGTTTGACGTGGGTCAACACAATGATTTCGTCCAACCCACAAACCCGCCAGGAGCACCCCGGTGTCCATCGAATTCGAATCCACATTGGCGAACCTCAGCCGCCGGCAATTGCTGGTGGGCGGTGCCGGCCTGGCCGCCACGTTCGCCTTGCCCGGTGCGGCCACTGCCGCGTCTCATCTGTCCCACCCCAACGACCCAACAGGAAATCAAACCATGAGCTATGTGACCACCAAGGACGGCGTCCAGATCTTCTACAAGGACTGGGGCGACAAGTCGGCCCAGCCCATCGTGTTCCACCACGGTTGGCCGCTGTCCAGCGACGACTGGGACACGCAGATGATCTACTTCCTGCAGAAGGGCTTCCGCGTGGTCGCCCACGACCGGCGCGGCCACGGACGTTCGTCGCAGGTCAGCGACGGCCATGACATGGACCACTACGCGGCCGACGCGTTTGCGGTCGTCGAGCACCTGAACCTGAAGAATGCCGTGCACATCGGTCACTCGACCGGCGGCGGCGAAGTCGCCCGCTACGTGGCCAAGTTCGGCCAGCCCTCGGGCCGCGTCGCCAAGGCCGTGCTGGTCAGCGCCGTGCCGCCGCTGATGCTGAAGACCGCCAGCAACCCCGAAGGCCTGCCGATGGAGGTCTTCGACGGCTTCCGCAAGGGCGTGGCCGAAAACCGCGCTCAGCTCTTCCTGGACGTGCCGGCCGGCCCCTTCTACGGCTTCAACCGCCCAGGTGCAAAGACCTATCCGGGCGTGGTCCAGAACTGGTGGCGCCAGGGCATGACGGGCAGTGCCAAGGCGCACTACGACGGCATCAAGGCCTTCTCCGAGACGGACCAGACCGAAGACCTGCAGACCATCAAGGTGCCGACGCTGGTGATGCACGGCGATGACGACCAGATCGTCCCCATCGCAGATGCCGCGCTGAAGTCAGTCAAGCTGCTGAAGAACGGCACGCTGAAGGTCTACAAGGGCTATCCGCACGGCATGCTGACGGTCAACGCCGACGTCATCAACCCCGACCTGCTTGCCTTCATCAAGGGCTGAGTCCCTCCCTGCCCGAACGGAAAGCCCCGGCCTGCGAAGGCCGGGGCTTTTTTTCGTCTGCGCTCAGCGCAGCATCTGGTTCAGGCGGTCGACCACTTCGGCCCATTCGGCATCGTCGGCAATGCCGGTGCAGAGGAAGTCGGATTGCGCGGAGGTCCAGAAGCTGGCCTCGGACAGCGCGAGTCCGGCGGTCAGCGGGCGATGGGTGGCGACGAAGCCTGCGATGTCGTCTTCGGCGCTGGGCAGGCCAAGCTGCTGGAACAGCGCGGGCAGGTCGTAGCAGGGCTGGGTCATCGGAACTCCTGTGGATCGGTGGCGGTGCGCGACATGCGCCCATCGCGCATGCTCCCGCGTGCGCGGCAGTCCGTCCCCTTGCAAGTGGGCCGGGCCTGGCTCTACCGAAATGCAGAGGGGCGGAAAGCCGTTGCCGGCCCCCGCCCCCTTTGCGCTTGATGCGGCAGTGTCGCAGCGCGCTCAGTCTTCGAGGAAGGCCTTGCCCTGCAGGATGTACAACAGCGTGCGCCCCGTCATCCACAGCACCATCAGCGTGGCGCAGCCCAGCGC
The DNA here is from genome assembly GCF_041287625.1 of Ideonella sp. GTDB lineage: Bacteria > Pseudomonadota > Gammaproteobacteria > Burkholderiales > Burkholderiaceae_C > Ideonella. The sequence goes on along the minus strand of NZ_JBGGNH010000056.1, from coordinate 66,237 downwards.
GACCGCGGCGATGGCGCCGGTGGCCGGGCCGGGCTGCAGACGGTGGTAGGCCAGGCAGGCGCCGGCCCAGCCGTCCAGCGGGAAGGTCATGGCCCACCAGCTGAGGAAAAACGGGCCGTGCGTGATGCGCGGCACCAGCGTGGCCAGCAGGATGGCGATGAACAGCGCCAGGTTGTAGAGCACGATGGCCAGCAGGCCAACCTGGCCGATCTGCGGGGATGTCAGCGCGGTGTAGGCGGCAAAGCCGATCGACGGCGGCGCCAGCAGGATGAACAGCGTGGGGATGCTGCGCTCGCTCAGCGGCGCGAAGAACAGCACCCGGTGCATCGCGATCGTGAAGAACACCAGCCACAGCACCAGGCCGACCGAAAAGAAGAACCAGCTGGCGTGCACATAACCCAGCGGCGCGCCGCCGACCGGCAGCAGGATGTTGCCGACCACTGGGATGAACCAGGCCGGCGTCATCACGCTTTCGTCCTGCGCGGCCAGCAGCCAGCGGCGGATCAGCGTGAGCGCCAGCGCGAAATGCGCCGCGGCGCCCAGGCACCACAAGGCGCGCGCCAGCGGTTCGTTGTAAGGCCGCAGGCCGATGGCCACGACGACGGTGGCGACCGACATCGCCGGGAAGAAGGTGGAGCGCACCGCGTGGTTGAACTCGGCGCGCACCGCGTCGAAGTGAAACAGTGCCTTGGCCACGTGCGTGACCACCAGCAGCGCAAACAGCGCGCAGCTCAGGCCTAGCAGCACCTGGCTGCACCACAGCGGCAGGCCGAACACCGCATGTGCGCCGGCATAGGCGTTGGCCAGGCCGCCCAGGCCCATGACCCAGGCGAAGTTGGCGACGGACTGGCGCGCCAGCAGGGGTTGGACAGTGGGCAGCGCGGTGGTGGTCATGGTCGTCTTTCGGAGTGGCATGCAAAGCGGGAGCGCGCATTCCGAGCGCGCGTCAGGCCCTGCCAATGTCAGCCAAGGGCCGCCCGGAAACGACCCCCATGTGGACGATGCGCAGCCCTCCCGGGTTGCTTGCTACCTGGCGTGTGCCCGGTTCAGCCGCTTTTCCTGCCAGGCCTGCAGGCGCTCGAAAGCCAAGCTCATCAGCCAGTACAGCGCGGCGGCGGCGAGGTACAGTGGCAGCGGGCGGAAGGTCGCGGCAATCAGTTCCTTGGTCGCCAGCATCAGCTCGGTCACGGTGATGACCGAGACCAGCGAGGTGTCCTTGATCAGGCTGATCAAGGTGTTGCTCATGCCGGGCAGCGCCGTGCGCAAGGCCTGCGGCAGCACCACGAAGCGCAGCGCCTGCGCATAGCTGAGGCCCAGGCTGTAGCCGGCCGCCCACTGGTCGCGCGAGACGCCGTTGAGCGCGCCGCGCAGCGTCTCCGAAAGATAGGCCGCGGCGTTCAGGCTCAGCGCCAGCAGCCCGGCGGTGAACGGCGAAAACTCGATGCCGATGCTGGGCAGGCCGTAGTAGATGACGAACACCTGCACCAGCAGCGGCGTGCCGCGCATCATGCTGACGTAGGCCGCAGCGAGGCCGCGCAGCGCCTTGTTCGGCAGCACGCGGGCAATCGCCAGCGGAAAGCCCAGCAGGGTGCCGCCCACCATCGCGCCGATGGCGAACATCAGCGTGTAGCCGCAGCCCTTGAGCAGGATGGGGGCGGCGTCCCGTAGCAAGTCCAGCAGTTCCATCGGTGGGCTTTCTTCGGCCGCTCAGCGCTCAGACGGCGCCTTGCTGACGTCCACGCCGAACCACTTGACCGAGACGGTCTTGAAGCTGCCGTCCTTGAACGCATCGGCCAGCGCCTTGTTCAGCGCGGCCAGCAGCAACGGGTTGCCCTTCACGACCGGAATGGCCGACTTCTCCACGTCGCCGACCGGCGCACCCGGCTTGATCGGCAGCGGCGAGGTCTTGACCAGGTAGCTGACCATCAGGCTGTCGTTCAGCGCGGCGTCGATGCGCTTGGCGGCCAGGTCCTGCAGGTACTCTGGCGCGCCAGGGTAGCTGCGCACTTCCACGCCCGGCGTGGCCTTGGCCTTCTGCTCGAAGTTCGTGCCCTGGCCCACGCCCAGCTTCAGGCCCTTGAGCGCTTCGAGGTTCCTGAATTCACGCGTCTCGTTCTTGCGCAGGATGAGCTGCGGCGCCGAGAGGGTGTAGGGCTCGGTGAAATCGAAGGCCTGCTTGCGCTGGTCGGTCACGCCAACCTGGTTGAGGATCACGTCGTACTTGCCGGCTGAGAGGCCGGCCAGGATGCCGCTCCACTCGGTGGTGGTGAACTCGGCCTTCACGCCCATCTTGGTGGCGATCAGCTTGGCCAGGTCGACCTCGAAGCCGGCCAGTTCGCCCTTGTCCTTGAAGTTGAACGGCGGGTAGGTGCCTTCGAGCGCGACGCGCAGCGTGCCGCGGCTTTTCACGCCGTCCAGCAGGTCGGCCGCGTGGGTGGCGAAGGCGGCAGTGGTCAGCGCCAGGGCTGCAACAAACGAGGTGGAAATCTTCATGATCTTGTTCGCTTCCTGAGTGAGGCGATGCCTGGTGGCATCGAAGGGAGTGAGGCCGCCACAGGCAGCGCGGAGATTGTGGACCAAGGCCTGTAGGGCTGCTGGGCACGGGGCGAAAGCACCAAGAAAAACGGCGCCCCGCAGGGCGCCGTCGGCGGAAAGCTCAGGCTGTTCGCCTCACGGGAAGCTGGTCACCGTGACCGGCGTGCTGGGGTTGGTGATGACCGCCGGGCCGCCGGTGCTGTTGATCACGTTCAGCGTGCCGCCCATGCCGTGGCTGGGGTCCAGGAAGACGGTGGTGAGGTACTTCAGGCTGCCCTTGGGCAGGCTGCGCGGCACTTCGAAGGCCCGCGCGGCGAAGATGTCGATGCCCTGGTTGAAGAAGCTGTACGAACCCAGCGCCCAGGCATTGAAGGCCTTCACGTCCTTGCCCACCTTCAAGGCGGCCCAGCCGGGGCTGGTGGGCGACTTGGACCAGGCGGCCTGCGAGGGCGGGTCGTAAGGCATTTCGTTCTGGAAGAAGATGACTTTGCCGCGCTCACCGTTCCAGATCGCCTGGTGCTTCTGGTAGTGCTCGACGAACAGGCCGTAGGCCGTCACATCGTCGCCGTTGACGATCACGCCGTGGTCTGCGGGGTTGACCGTCCAGCCCACGCCGTTGCCGTGGTCGGCACGCCAGGCCCAGATGTTGTCCAGGAGGGTGCCGCCGGTGTTCACCGCCAGGCTGTTGGTGGCCGAGCCGGCCGCCATGCCGCCAATGCGGAAGAACACGTCGTGCAGCGCGACGGGCTGGTCGGGGAAACCGGCGGTGTTGGCCTTGGTGCCGACCTGCAGCAGCACTGAGGACAGCACCGGGCCGGCGTCGAAGATCACGCCTGCGATGTCCACGCCCGGCACGTCCGCGACCTTCATTGCGATCACGCCGCCTTGCGGCACCAGCGTCGGGAAGCCCAGGCCCAGCACCACGGTGCCGGCCTTCTTGACCTGGATGGTCTGGCTCAGCTGATAGACGCCCGGCGTGAGGATCAGGTGCTTGCCGGCAGCCAGCGCCTGGTTGATCGCGGTCACCGAGTCGCCAGGCTTGGCGATGAAGAAGTCGGCAATCGGGATCGCGGTGCCGGCGGTCGGGCCGTTGGCCCAGGTCGTGCCGCTGGAGTTCTTGCGCAGGGCCGGCACGAAGACGTTGTAGCTGCCGTCACCGTCCACGTAGAGGTAGGGCGCCTCGCGCGTCACCGGGCTGGTGGCCAGCGTGGTGTAGGGACCGCAGTCGGTGCTGGCGGGGAAGCATTGCGCAGGTGCGCTCAGCACGCTGGAGAAGACCTGGTTCCAGACGCCGTTGCTCCAGCCGGCCATCGCGCTGTCGCGCACCAGCCATTGCTGCTGCGAGCCGTTGATCACGGTGTTCTCGAACTTCGAGTCGGCAATGAAGCCGCCGCTGGCATAGGACGGGCCGGTGCAGTAGTCCATCAGCGTGGTGTTGCCGTTGACGCGCACGCGGCGCATCGGCGCGGCCTGCGAGACGGCCCAGAACTCGCCGGCGTAGCAGCCGAAGCTGCTGTTGCTGACCTCGATGTTCAGGTTGGACAGCGAGCGCCAGAAGTTGCTCAGCGCAAAGCAGCCGCTGCTGTCGCACTGGTTGTAGACGTTGATCGAGCCGGTCACGGTCACGTCGGTGGGCGAACGGCCCAGGCCGGCGACCGCGGTGTTGTAGCCGACCTGGAAGTTCAGCGGCGCGGCGGGCGTGCCATAGGCGCCGGGCATGAACAGCACCGCGTCGCGCTCGGGGCCGAACTGGTTGGACACCTGGCGTGCGGCAATGCCGTCGACCACGGTCTGGATGTCGGCCAGCGCCATGTCGGGCGTGAGGATGTGCACGTTGGGACCGAAGTCCGGCGCGGCGGCGACGCTGGGCTTGACGGACTTCGCGAAGGCCGAGGCCGACAGGCCGGTGGTCGCGATGACGGCGGCCAGCGCCAGCATCAGCGGTCGTGTGCGCTGCGCATCGGCGCTGCGGCGTGCGGGCGCACAACCCGCCGGTGAGGTGGGAAGAAGCTGCATCTCTGTCTCCTTTTGTTGTGGCGGCGGCTGCGATGCGGGCAGCGCGCTGCGCCGGTTTGGAACCGATTCCATCGGTGCCGCGGCGCAGCTTACTCCGCAGGAGTTTCGAGGGGGTTACTTCTTGTGCGTCACGGCGCTGCGGCATGGGTGAGCCAAGAAAAACGGCGCCCCGCGGGGCGCCGTCGTGTCAAGGGCAAAAGCAGCTCAGTGGCAGGACTGGCCCGCCGAGGTGACGGGGCAGCTGCTGTAGTTGCTCTGCAGGTCCACGCCGTCGCCGGTACGGCCGTAGAGCGCCAGGGTCTTGGCGTCGTTGGCATTGACCACGCTGCCGCGGTTGCCCAGGCTGATGGTGGCGTCGCGCGCGCTGGGGCTCAGGCCGCGCTCGCCCAGCCGGCCGTTGCCGCCGTCGCCGCAATCGGCACGGCTGGCGCAGACGGTCGCACCGTCCAGGCCCAGCGGGCCGTGGGCGAAGCTCCAGGCGGCGTGGAAGCTGCCGCTGGCGCCGCCGTCGATGGCCAGGTTGCGCAGCGCGCTCACGCTGTCGGCGTCCAGCTCGGGCCAGGGCAGGCTTTCCATGGCCGACCAGACCGGCGGCACGCCGTTGACGTCCACGTCGTAGCTGGTCTGGCCTTCGATGGCCATCGGCACGCTGCAGTCGCCGTCGCTGAAGAACGAGAAGGTCACCGTGCGACCGCCACGGTAGAAGTTGCGCACCACGGCGTCGCCATCGGTGCCTTGCGGCAGCGAGACCCAGGTGTCGTCCGGGCCGCGCAGCTGGCCGACCAGGCGGTCGGTGCTGGCGCCGTTGCCAAAGCCGTCGGTGGTCCACAGCGACAGGCGCTGCACGTTCTCGCCGTAGCGTTTGAAGTAGGCGATGGTGGTCGCGGCGCCGCTGCTGTCGTGCTGCGAGACCTGGGCGCACATCAGGCCCGAAACCGCGCCCACGTCGAAGGCGAGCGCGCGGTCGTAGTCGAACACCGGCTCGGTGCTGTCGATGCGGCGGGTGCGCTGGGCCTTGGCGGCGGCGTGCAGGCTGATCGGCAGCAGGTCGCCGAGGAATTTCCACTGGCCGTCGATCTGGGTCACGGCCATGCCGTCGCCCACCGGCTTGACGTTGCCGTCGGTGTCCTGCAGCACGAACGAGACGCGGCAGGTCGGCGTGGCGCCGGTGTCGCAGCGGCCCAGCGTCGGGCTCATCAGCCGGGAGCCCCACATCGGCGTGCCGTCGTCGCCCTCGGCGAAGAAGCTGCACAGGCCTTGCGCGACCGCCGCGGCGCCGCGTGCCACGTCGTTGCCGTCGCCCAGCTGCATGTGGGCGCCCGGCGCCAGCGAGCGCAGGATGCCGGTGCTGGTCTCGCTGCAGGCCGAGGCGCTGGCCAGCGAGGCCGTCATGTTGTTGAACAGGGTTTCCAGGCCACCCAGCTGCAGGCTGCTGGCGCTGGCGGTGGTCGTCACGGTGCCGGAGGTATCGCCCTGCGTCATGTAGACGTTGCCCTCGCCGATGCGCGGCGTGATCTGGACGAAGGCGGTGCCGGCGTCCGAGCCGGTGCTCACGCCCACGGCGTCCAGCACACCGTCATAGCCGGTGCGCGAGCCGGCGGTCAGCGGGCTGGAAACAAAGTCGAGGGTGCCGGTGATGCCGGCGCTGGCCAGCACGCTGGACAGGCTGGTGCGCAGCTGGTCCTGGGCCGAGGCGATGCTGTCGGTGGTGAGGCCCGTGGCGGTGCCGCTCATCAGCGTGTCGGGCGACTGGCCGGAGGCCAGCAGCACCATCGCGCTGGTCAGCGGCGTGACGTTGGCGGTGCCGGCGGCGCTGGTCACCGAGTAGACGCACAGGTAGTTCGGGCCGGCGTAGCCGCAGGCTTCGATGCGGTAGGGTGCGGTACCGGTCAGCGTCACGTCGGCATAGGTGCCGTCCGCGGCAATCGCCAGGTCGCTGACGACCACGTTGCCGTTGGCGTCCAGCACGCGCAGCTTGCCGTTGGTGATGGGCGCCCCCACGGCCACGGTGCCGGAGATGGCATTGGCCGGGACCACCGGTGCGCCGCCGCTGCCGCCACCTGCATCGGCCGAGTCACTGCCGCTGCCGCAGGCGGCCAGCGTCATGAGGGAGGCCATGGCCACGGCCGTCAGGCCGAAGCGTCGCGTGGGCGAAAGAAGGCGCATCGAATGTCTCCTGCCAAAAAGGCGTTGGGATGAGGTATCCCGGCTTTTCGGCTGGCACATGGGCTGCTGAAGCGCAAAGCTGGCGGCGGCCGTTGCCGGGTCGCCAAGCGTGACGGGCGGCACGTTTGGTGCTGGGGTGACCCAAACGTCACGGCTTCAGTGCGTCGCCCGCCACCCGGCTCAGTGCCGAGCGGCCGCTGGCCAGCGCCTGCAGCCGGCTCTGCAGGTACTCAGCCAACCGGGCCTGCTGGCTGAACACCACGTTGAAGCGCAGGTGCGGGTCTGGCGCTGTTCCGGGGGGTGCTTCGGCGCGGAAGGTGGCGCCGCGGGCCAGCAGGATCTGCTGGCGATAGGCGTCCTGCACCAGCAGGTCCACGTCCACGCCGGCCGGCAGCTCGCCCCACAGGAACAGCCCACCTTCGCCAGGCGTGCCGAAGCTGATGCCGGCTTCCGTGAGCTGGCGGGTGCAGGCGTTGCGCGCGGCCAGCAGCTTGCGCTGCAGCCGCTCCAGGTGCTTGCGCCAGCGGCCGGCCGAGAGCAGTTCCAGCAGCACGTATTCGTTCAGCGCCGCACTGCTCAGCACGGTGTAGATCTTCTGGCGCAGCAGCTGCCGCAGCAGCTCGGGTGCGGCGGCCATGTAGCCCATGCGCAGCGCCGGGCTCAGGGCCTTGCTGAAGCTGGCGTAGTAGATGACGCCGTCCAGCCCCGAGAGCGCGGCCAGGCGCGTGGGCGTGCCGGGGTGGAAGTGGCCGTGCACGTCGTCTTCGGCCAGCAGGCAGCCGTGCTGCTGGGCCAGCACCAGCACGCGGTGCAGGTTGGCCGGCGTGCTGCCCCAGCCGGTCGGGTTGTGCAGCGTGCTCTGGATGAAGAACAGCCGCGGCCGGTGCGCGCGGCAGGCAGCTTCCAGTTCGTGCAGGTCCACGCCGTCTGGCCGGCGCGTGATGGGCACGATGCGCACCCCCGCCTCGCGCAGCCGGCCGAACATCAGGAAATAACCCGGGTTCTCGACCAGCACCGTGTCGCCCGGCTGCAGGAAGGCGCGGCAGATCAGGTCGATCGCCTGGGTGCCGCCGTAGGTGGTGAGCACGCGCCCGGCGTCCACCGCCATGCCCTGGCTGCGCAGCAGCATCGCAATGCGCTCGCGCAGCTCGGGCAGGCCTTGCGGCGGGCAGCGCGAGGCCATGCCGGCGCTGCTGCGCGCCAGGCCACGCTGCACCACGGCGGCCGGCACCGCGTCTTCCAGCCAGCTGGGCGGCAGGCCGCCGCTGCTGGCCAGCAGCACGCCGGGGCGCTGCTCGTTGGCCTGTTGCGCCAGCCACACCGGTTCCTGCTCCTGGCCGGCCTCCAGCGCCGCGGCGTCCGGCAGCGAGGCGGCCTGTTCGCAGACGAAAAAGCCGGCGGTGCCGCGCGAGTCGATGCAGCCGGCGGCGACCAGCCTGTCATAGGCGGTGATCACGGTCTGCAGCCCCACGCCGAGCTGCTGCGCCAGCTGGCGGATGGACGGCAGCCGCGCGCCGGCCGGCAGCTGGCCGCTGGCCACCAGCGCGCGCACACCGGCCTCGATCTGGTCAGCCAGGGCCACGGGCGAGTCACGGTCGATGGAGAACATCGCGGCAGTCTAGGTGCGCAGCATCGAGACGGCCAGCACCGCAAGCGTCAGCCCCATCAGCGCGTTGAAGGCGCGTTGGCGCCGTGGGTCGGCCAGGAGGCCGCGGATGGCCGCGCCGAACATCACCCACACCGAGTTGCAAGGAAAGCCGATGGCCCAGCCGACCAGCCCGATCAGCAGCGCACCGGCCAGCGGCGGCATGCCGGCCGGCATGAAGACGGCGCCCAGCGTCAGCGCCTTGATCCAGCTCTTGGGGTTGACCGCCTGGAACGCGGTCGCCTGCCAGAAGCCCGGCTGCTGGCCGGCGCGGGCCTGCGCGCCGGTGCGCGTGCGCGCCATCTGCCAGGCCAGCCACAGCAGGTAGGCCACACCCACCAGCCGCAGCACCGCATGCAGCCGCGGGTGCGCCAGCAGCAGGCTGCCCAGCCCGAGGCCGCACAGGACGGTCTGCACGAACAGGCCCATGTTGATGCCGAGGATGAACGGCAGGCTGCTGCGGTAGCCCTGGTTGGCGCCCAGCGTGGCCAGCATCACATTGTTCGGCCCGGGCGTGCCGGACATCACCAGGCAGTAGGTCAGCAAGGGCATCCATTCGGTGTTTGTCATGCTGTGCAGCGTAGGCGGCCGGGTCGCCGCTGCCCAGTCACAACAGCGCTGCGTCTTGCCGCATCTGTGCGGGTGCCGGGACCCGCACAGTGGTGCTCCAATGCAGCGGCTTTCACTGCATGATCCACCGCCATGCCCACCACGAAAAAAGCCGGCAAAGCCGCAGCGTCCAAGCCCGAACTGAAGCTGCGCATGCGCATCTCGCTGGGCGAACTGGTGGGCGTGGGCCCGGGCAAGGTGGCCTTGCTGGAAGCGCTGGCCGAAACCGGCTCCATCACCGCGGCAGCCAAGTCGCTGGACATGTCCTACCGCCGCGCCTGGCTGCTGATCGCCGAGCTGAACCGCGCGCTGCGGCAGCCGGCAGTGAGCTCCGCGGTGGGTGGCCAACGCGGCGGCGGCAGCCAGCTGACCGACACCGGCCGCGAGGTGATTGCGCTGTACCGCGGCATCGAGGCCGAGGCGCTGAAGGCCTGCCAGGCCGACATCCGCAAGCTGATGAAGCTGATGGCGGGCTGAGCGGCCGGCGCGGCACCGTTATGCTCTGCGGTATATTTCGCGGCCCCTCCTCCTCGGACCGCACAGCATGACTTTCCCCTGGACTTTGAAGCCCCTGCGCGAAGGCGTCTTCGCTGCGCTGGCCCTGCTCAGCCTGGCCACGCACGCGGCCGACCTGACCGTCTCGGCCGCGGCCAGCCTCAGCAATGCCTTCAAGGACCTGGGCCCTGGCTTCGAGGCGCAGAACCCGGGCACCAAGCTGCTGTTCAACTTCGCCGCGTCGGACGCCTTGCTGGCCCAGATCGCCAAGGGTGCGCCGGTCGACGTGTTCGCCTCGGCCGACCAGGAAACCATGGACAAGGCCGAGCAGCAGAAGCTGCTGGCCACCGGCAGCCGGCGCAACTTCGCCGCCAACAGCCTGGTGCTGATCACGCCGCTGGAGGGCGGCCTGCCGCTGCAGGCGCTGGCTGACCTGGGCAAGCCCGAAGTCAAGCGCATTGCACTCGGCAAGCCCGAAGGTGTGCCGGCCGGGCGTTATGCCAAGGGCGCGCTGGAGGCGGCCAGGCTGTGGCCCGTGGTCGAACCCAAGGCCGTCTACGCACAGAACGTGCGCCAGGCGCTGGACTACGTGGCCCGTGGCGAGACCGAGGCCGGCTTTGTCTACGCGACCGACGCGGCAGTGCAGAAGGACAAGGTCAAGGTGGTGCTGACCGTGCCGACCGAAACCGCGATCAGCTACCCCATTGCGGTGGTCGAGGGCGGCAGCAACGCGGACGCAGGCCGCAAGTGGCTGGCCTACGTGACCTCGCCGGCTGGGCAGGCCGTGCTCGCCAAGTACGGCTTCCAGAAACCCTGACGGCCTGACCTTGCAGTCGATGGACGCAGCCTGGATCGCCCTCGCGCTGTCGCTCAAGGTGGCCGGCTGCGCCACCGCGCTCAACCTGGTGCTGGGCACGGCGGCGGGTTTTGCGCTGGCGCGGCTGCGCTTTCCCGGCCGTGAACTGCTGGACGCGCTGCTGACGCTGCCGCTGGTGCTGCCGCCCACGGTGCTGGGCTACTACCTGCTGGTGCTGCTGGGCAAGCGCGGCTGGCTGGGCGGTTGGCTGTACCAGCACTTCGGCGTCCAGCTGATCTTCACCTGGCAGGGCGCCGTGCTGGCGGCCAGCCTGGTGGCGTTTCCGCTGGTGCTGAAATCGGCCCGCGCCGCCTTCGAGGGCGTGGATGCGCAGCTGGAGCAGGCCGCGCGGGTGCTGGGCCTGGGCGAATGGGCGGTGTTTTTCCGCGTGACGCTGCCACTGGCCTGGCGCGGCGTGCTGGCCGGCGTGCTGCTGGCGTTCGCACGTGCTTTGGGCGAATTCGGCGCCACGCTGATGGTGGCCGGCAGCATCCCGGGCCGCACGCAGACGCTGTCGGTGGCGATCTACGAGGCCGTGCAGGCCGGGCAGGACGACACTGCCAACCTGCTGGTGCTGATCACCTCGGTGACCTGCGTGCTGGCGCTGCTGCTGGCCGGGCGGCTGGCGCCGGCGCGGAGCGCAGTGAAATGAGCTGGGACGTGGCGATCCGCAAGCGCGTGAGTGGCGGCGGCCGGCAGTTCGAGCTGAATTTGGCGTTCCAGTCCGACGCGCGCCGCATCGTGCTCTACGGCCCGTCGGGCGCCGGCAAGAGCCTCACGCTGCAGGCCATTGCCGGCTTGCTGAAGCCCGACAGCGGCCATGTCCGCTTTGCCGGCCAGACCTGGTTCGACGCCGCGGCCGGCGTCAACCAGGCTGCCCGCAGTCGGAAATTGGGTTACCTGTTTCAGGACTACGCGCTTTTCCCGCACCTCACGGTCCGGCAGAACATTGGCTTTGGCCTGCAACGCGGCCTGCTCAATCCCGCGGCGCGCAGCCACAGCCCGGCTGTCCAGCATTGGCTGCAGGCCTTCGAATTGACCGAGATGGCCGGCCAGTGGCCGCACCAGCTCTCAGGTGGGCAGCGCCAACGCGTGGCGCTGGCGCGTGCGCTGGTCAATCAACCACAGGCCTTGCTGCTGGACGAGCCGTTTTCGGCGCTGGACCCCGCGCTGCGCGGCCGCATGCGCGACGAGCTGCAGGCGCTGCTGGACCGCATCGACCTGCCGATGTTGATGATCACGCACGACCCCGAGGACCTGGCGCGATTCGGCGAGCACCGGCTGCTGATCCACAACGGCGTGATCAGCCGCTGAATCCCTCAGGACTGGGGCACCGCGCACAGCCTGCGGAAAGGCGTGTGCAGCAGCTCGCGCCGGTGCCAGCCGGTGCCGTCGATGATCGCGTACTCGGCCGCATAGCAGCCGTCTTCCGAGGCGATCTCCACGTACAGCGTCGGCTTGACCTTGCCGCCGCCATGCTCGCAGACATAGACGAACAGGCTCTCCGGCCGCTGTTCGGCCAGCAGCTTGCGGAACAGCGCGCGGCGCACCGGCGCATCGGCCAGCATCGCCGCGTCGTCCACGCCACGCGTGGCCGGGGGAATCCATTCGGTGCCCAGCATCTGGCCGGGAATGCAGCCATCCATCTCGATCGCGTACAGCTGGCCATCCAGCGTCATGCCGCGGCGGATGTTGGTGCGCAGCGGCGTGAACACTTCACGAAAAGCCGAGTTCAGGTCGGCTGACTCCATGAAGCGGTGCTGGCGGCTGCCGCGGTGGTCGTCCATGGGCAGGGAAAAAGCCGGGTTGCGCGTGTTCATGGCAGTTCTTCGGCCATGCGCGCAAAGGCTTTAGTGGGCAATCACCCGAAATGCGCGCCCTTTGCCTGGCTGGCTGCCACTCGCTGTGTCATCGACGTGAACGCGAAGCGCCGGCCGTCGATCAGGAACATGTCGGGGATTTCGCCGGTGACCTGGAAGCCGTTGCGCAGGTAGAGCTGCACGGCGGGTCGGTTGGCGCTGAGCACTTGCAGGTCCACCCAATGCAGCGTGCCGGTGGCTTCGGCCCATTGTGTGGCGTGGGCCAGCAGGCGGGCGCCGAGGCCGCGTTGGCGGTGATCGCGGTGCACGCCCATGCCGAGCAGGCAGCGGTGGCTGGCATGGGGTTGGGCGTGGGCGCGCAGGTCGATGTGGCCGAGGATGTCGCCACCCGCATTGCGGGCCACCCAGGTGCGGCGCCAGCCGGGCGCGGGCAGTGCGATGGTGGCGCCTTGGCGAAAGGACTGCAGCGTGGCCAGCGGCGGGCGGGACTCTGCCGCGGGCAGCGGTTGGAAGTAGTGGCCATGCAGGCCGTTGTCGCCGAGGTGGTCGGCGAGGTAGAGGCAGAAGGCGTCGAAACCGTCGGCCTGCACGGCTTCGATGCGCGGGATGTCGGGTGTGGGCATGCGGCGTGGGTGTCAGCCGGGCAGCGAGCCGGCCGCTGCGGCCTGCGGCAGGCCGCTGACGAGTTGCGCCAGCACCTGGCGGGCCTGGCGGGTCAGGGCGCTGGGGCGCTTGTGGGCCGAGGTGGCGAGGCACAGCACGCTGTTGAGCAAGGGCGTGAGCGGGCGCACGCTGAGCAGGTCGCCGCGGCCGGAGGCGACCACGGCGCTGGGCGTGAGCACGGCGTGGCCGTAGCCGGCGCAGACCAGGTCGATCAGCGCGGCAACGCTGGAGACTTCCCAGGCGACCTGCAGCTTCAGGCCGGCCAGCAGCGTTTGCGTTTCGAGCAGGCGGCGGATGACGTGGGCGCGCTCGGGCAGCACCAGCGGGAACTGCGGCAGCTCGGCCAACGGCAGGCTGCGCGGCGTGCTGCGGCGCGGCTGGCCGGCGGCCGGCGAAACGAGGCCCAGCGGCTCGCTGAGCAGTGGCTCGAATTCGAGCTCGGGCTGCGGCTCGGGGTTGTAGACCAGGCCGAGGTCGACCCGGCCGGAGACGATCCATTCGGCAATGTGGCTGGACAGGCCTTCGACGATGGCGAGCCGGGCGCGTGGCAGCTGGCGCTGGAAGGCGTCGATCAGCGGCAGCGTGAGCTGGCGGCCCATGCTGGGCGGCAGCGCGATGGTGATGCGGCCGACCGGCTCGTCGCGCTGGGCGCCCAGGTCGGCCCGCGCGGCGGCGAGCTGCTGCAGCAGGCCCACGCTGTGCTGGAACAGGCGCTCGCCGGCTTCGGTCAAGGTGACGCCGCGGCCGTTGCGGCTGAGCAGGGTTTCGCGCAGCTCCACTTCCAGCAGCCGCACCTGCCGGCTCAGGGCGGACTGCGCAATGTCCAGCGACACGGCGGCGCGGCTGAAGCTGCGGTGTTCGGCAACGGCGACGAAATACTCGAGCTGCTTGAAGTCCATGGGGGCGAAGGAGGCAGTTTCGCCGCGCACAAAAAAAGCCAGCCCGGCGGAGGGCAGAGTGTGCCCCACGCCGGCTGGCTCAACCACAAGGCTTCGTCGCGAAGACGAACCCGCGGACTCATTACCTGAAAACTGAGAAAGCGGGCGGCCCGCCGGCCGCCCGTGCCGTTCACTGCGGCGTGATCTGGCGGATGAACAGGTTGTCCACGCCGACGTTGAAATAGGTGAAGCCGTAGACCCAGCCCGGGATCAGCGTGGTGAAGACGATTTCGTCGGCACCGGCGATGACGTTGGCGAAGGTCCGGCCGGGCGGCAGCTTGGGCTCGTAGGTCACCGGGTCTTCGGCGCCGTAGCCGCCCCAGCCTTGCGGCAGCGCGGTGGCGGCCGGGTCGGCCACGGTCACCGAGTAATGCTGCCAGCCCTTGTTGGCCGGGCTCAGCGTGCCGACGATGTACCAGACGGAGGTGTAGGGGTAGCCGTCGGCCGGGTTGTCGTAGTCGCGGAATTCGACTGCCAGGTCGCGCGTCACCGAGTCGTGGAAGAACACGATGTCGTGCACGTTGACGTCCAGGCCGATCTCGAAGGCATTGCCGGTCTTCAGGTCGCCGGTCCAGCTGGGCTTCTGCTCGCTGAAGGTGATGCCGAAGTCTTCGAACTTGGTCTGCAGCGATGGCGCGGCGTTGCCGGACTTCTTGTTGATGAAGCTGGCGCCACCAATGCCGCCGGGGCCGGTCCAGCCCGCGCTGTTCTTGCTGAAGGTGGCAATGCGCAGGCCTTCGTCGGCGGCATGCGAGGCCAGCGGCAGGGCCAGTGCGGGCAGCAGCGTGGCGAGGGCGGCCAGCAGCCGGGAGGTGGACATCGTCGAGGGCATGGGCGGATTTCCGTGGGTTTGGGGGAGGGCGCAACCGCCTGTGCAGTGGCCGGGTTCGTGGCCCGGCTGGCGTGCAGGTGGTGCCAGGCCAGTTTAGGAAGCCGCCCCTCGCCGGGCCAGCCCGGATCGTGCAGCCCGGGGGCTACCCTTTCGTGTAATCCGACCGCACACGCCGCACCGGCCGGGCGGCGGCCTGCTGCCACAATCGGCCGCAGCAGTGCCCGGGCCGCCTGCCCCGCAGCCCGGTGGTTTTCTTTCCTGGAGCAGATGGCAGCACGATGAAGGCGCGAGCGCGCAGGCTTGCCATGGCGTGGCAATGGATGATGCTGGCCGCGGCCTTGCTGGCCGGGCTGCCGGGCCGTGTGCTGGCGCTGCCGGCCATGCTGGACCTGGCCCAGTTCCACCACAGCGCCTGGCTGACCCGCGATGGCGCGCCGTCCGAAGTCAACAGCCTGGCGCAGACGGCCGACGGCTACCTCTGGCTGGGCTCGGCCACCGGGCTGTTCCGTTTCGACGGCGTGCGCTTCGAGCGCTTCGCGGCCGGCTCCGGCCAGGCCCTGGTGTCGCAAAGCGTGGCCTCGCTGCTGGCATCGCGCGATGGCGGCTTGTGGGTCGGCTACCGCTACGGCGGGCTGAGCCATTGGAAGGATGGACGCCTGCGGCACGTGGGTGCGGCGCAAGGCCTGCCGACCGGCACCGTGACCGGGCTGGCGCAGCAGGCCGACGGCAGCCTCTGGGTGGCGACCGCGCACGGGCTGGCGCGCCAGCAGGGCGAGCGCTGGTTGACGCTGGGCGCCGCGCAAGGTTTGCCGGACCTGCCGTTCTACGCGGTGATGGTGGACGGGTCCGATGGCGTCTGGGCGCTGGCGGACGATGCGGGCCATTGCCTGCCACGTGGCGCGGCGCGCTTTGCCCGCTGTGGCGATTCGCAAGGCCACGGCCAGCTGGCCTTGGGCCCGCAGGGCGCCGTGTGGGCGACGAATGGCACGCGCGGCGTCTGGCCGCTGACCGCAGCGCCGCTGGCACCGGGCCAGCCGCCTGCGCTGTCGCCTTCGCTGCCGGCGCGTGTGGCGGTCGAGCCCGGCCCGGGCGACCTGAGCACGCTGATGTTCGACCGCGACGGCACGCTGTGGCTGGGCGCGCGCAGCGGGCTGGCGCGGGTGGTCGCGCCGCAGCAGATGCCCAGCGGCGGCTACCTGGGCCTGCCGGACGCGGAGGCCGCACAGTGGTTCAAGCCTTCGCAGGGGCTGAGTGGCGAGCTGGTGATGAGCATGCTGGAGGACCGCGAAGGCACGGTCTGGGTGGCCACCACCGGCGGGCTGGACCGCTTTCGCCGCAACAAGCTGACGCGGGTGCTGCTGCCGCCGCAGTCGCTGTGGTTCAGCCTGGCCGCGGGCGAGGGCGGCAAGGTCTGGGCCGGCAGCGTGACCGGTCCTTCGGCGCTGCTGCTGCCCACCGGCGGCACCAGCCCGGGCTTCGTGCGGCAGCCCACGCTGGGCCCGCGCATCACCGCGGCCTACCGGGCGCGCAATGGCGAGGTCTGGCTGGGTGGGGCCACCGGGCTGTGGCGCGCGCGTGGCAGCCGGGTCGAGCCGGTGCCCCTGCCGCCGGCCGCGGCGGGCAATCCGCTGCAGGCGATTGGCGAAGACGCGCAGGGGCGGCTGTGGCTCTCGGTGATGCGCGAAGGCATGTTCCGCCGCGAGAGCGGCAACGATGCGAAGGCCTCGGCCGGGGCCGAGCGCTGGACGCGCCAGCCGTTGCCGGCCGGCGTCGACTTTGTCTACCCGCTGGCGATGGGGCTGGACCGCGAGGGCGCGCAATGGCTGGCCTTCAATGCCAACCACCTGGTGCGGCTCTCGCCCGGGGAGCCGCGCCAGGCCCGGCATTTCACCGAGGCCGACGGGCTGAGCCTGGGTTCGCCGCTGGCGCTGGACGGCAGCGGCGAGCGGCTGTGGCTGGCCGGCGAACAGGGCGTGGCCTGGTTCGATGGCCAGCGCTTCCACGCGCTGCAAGTGGCCGGCGAGGCCTTGATGGGCGTCTCCGGCCTGGTGCTGGGCGGCGACGGCAGCCTGTGGCTGAACAGCGCAACCGGCATCCTGCACATCGCGCCAGCCGAGCTGGCCGCGGCGCTGCAGCAGCCGGCGCATGCCGTCACCTTCGAGCGCTTCGACTATCACGACGGGCTGGACGGCGCGCCCTCGCAGCTGCGGCCGATTCCCTCGGCCGTGAAGGGCAGCGACGGGCGGCTCTGGTTCGCGACGACCAACAGCGTGGTCTGGCTGGACCCGCGGCGCATTGCGCGCAACCCGCTGCCACCGCCGGTCCACCTGCAGGCGCTGGTGGCCGATGGCCAGGCCCAGCCGCTGAAGGAAGGCCTGCAACTGGCGGTGGGCACGCGCAGCCTGGAGATCCACTACGCGGCGCTGAGCCTGTCGATGCCGGAGCGGGTGCACTTCCGCTACCGGCTGCAAGGCGTGGACAGCGACTGGCAGGACGGCGGCACGCGCCGTGCGGCCTACTACACCAACCTCGGCCCGGGCCACTACCGCTTCGAGCTGCTGGCGGCCAATGAAGACGGCGTGTGGAGCCCGCAGGGCGCGGCGCTGTCGCTGGCCATCCTGCCGGCTTTCTACCAGACCTGGTGGTTTCCGCTGATGTGCGTGCCGGTGGTGCTGGGCCTGCTGGCCTGGGGTTTCAGGCTGCGCGTGCGCAGCCTGACGCGGCGCCTGAACGAGCGCCACCAGGCCCGGCTGCTGGAGCGCGAACGCATTGCCCGCGAGCTGCACGACACGCTGCTGCAAAGCGTGCAGGGCCTGCTGCTGCGTTTCCAGTCCGCGGCCGACCGGCTGCCCGACGAGACCCGCGAGCGCGCGGGCCTGACGCGGGCGCTGGACCTGGCCGAGCAGGTGCTGGTCGAGGGGCGGGACCGGGTGGGCGCCTTGCGCTCGCCGGGCGAGCCCGGGCCGGCGTTGGACCAGCGGCTGCAGGCCTTGGGCGAGCAGCTGGCGCAGGAGCACGGTGTGGCGTTTGAACTGCAGCGCAGCGGCGTGCCGGTGCAGCTGGCGCCGGCCGAGCAGGAGGAGCTGTGGCTGATCGCCCGCGAGGCCTTGCTGAATGCCTTCAACCATGCGGCGGCCGGCCGGGTGCAGTTGACGCTTGCGCAGGGCGCCGGCAAGCTGCTGCTGCAGGTGCAGGACGATGGCCGCGGCCTGCCACCCGAATGGCTGGCCGCGGGTGCGCGCCCGGGCCACTGGGGCCTGGCGGGCCAGCGCGAGCGCGCGGCCCGGCTCGGCGCGCGGCTGTCGCTGCAGAGCGCGCCTGGCCAGGGCACCACGCTGCGCCTCGAATGGCAGCGCCGCAGCGCCGGGCCGTGGCAGCATTTGCGGCGCTGGTGGCGTGCCGCTGGCAATGGGCCTCCCCGATCCGGCGACACTGCCGATTTCTGACCCCCTCACGCATGACCGCCGAAGCGCCTCGCCCTGCCGAACCGCCGCCCCCGATCCGGGTGCTGACGGTGGACGACCACGCGCTGCTGCGCGAGGGCATTGCCAGCATGCTGGCGCAGCAGCCGGACCTGCAGGTGGTGGCCGAGGCCGGCAATGGCCGCGAGGCCGTCGAGGCCTTCCGGCAGCACCGGCCGGACGTCACGCTGATGGACCTGCAGATGCCGCTGATGGGCGGCGTGGAGGCAACGCTTGCGATCCGCGCCGAGTGGCCGCAGGCCCGCATCGTCGCGCTGACGACCTACAAGGGCGATGTGCAGATCCGCCGTGCCCTGCAGGCCGGTGTCAGTGGCTACCTGCTCAAGAGCATGCTGCGCAAGGAGCTGGTGGACGGCATTCGCCAGGTGCATGCCGGCCGGCGCCTGGTGCCGCCGGAAATCGCCACCGAGCTGGCCGAGCACCTGCTCGACGAAGCGCTGAGTCCGCGCGAGACCGAGGTTTTGCGGCTGGTTGCCCAGGGCGGCTCGAACAAGCGGGTGGCGGGTCTGCTGGCGGTGACGGAGGACACCGTCAAAGCCCACATGAAGGGCATTCTGGCCAAATTGGGCGCAGTCGACCGCACGCACGCCGTGACGATCGCGCTGCGGCGCGGCATCATCGAACTGTGATCAGGCCGCAAGCCCACCGCGACTTCCGCTGAGTTTCTGAGACGCTGTCCTCCAAGGCCGCCCCGGCCGTGCCCGGGCGGCCTTTTTCACGTCTGCACCACAGCTGCGCATGCTTCTTGCTCAGGGCTTACCCCGAGTTAATCGCCCTTTGGGTCCGGCCAGCGCATGTTGCGCAGGGCGGGTTCGATGGTGTGTGGTGTGGGTGGCGGGGTCGACTGTTGGGGGTCGGACGCGCTTCCCGCCCTTGGTGGTGGGGTGGAGTTCAGGTTTGCCCCCGGTCCGTCAAGCGCCTTCAGAGCGCGGCGTCCGGGTCCTGAATGAGACCCCGTACCGGCGATCTCGCCAGATGGGAGTGTCATGTCAAGAAGCAGTACCAGGCCGACAGCGGCCGGCTTGCTGGTCGGCCTCGCGGCCGCCGCAATGCTGGCGGCTTGTGGCCGCAGCAGTGAGCCATCGGTCGCCACCCAGGTCGCCGTGCGCGTCAATGAACGCGACATCACTGTGCATCAGATCAATCAGCAACTGGCCCAAAGCCGACAGTTGGGGCCCGAGCAGGTCCAGACCGCCAGCCGCGAGGTGCTGGAGCGGCTGATCGACCAGGAGCTTGCGCTTCAGCAGGCGCTGGAACAGAAGGTCGACCGCGAACCGGCGGTGGTGGCTGCCATCGAGGCCGCCAGGCGCGACGTGATCGCCCGCGCCTACATCGAACGCATCATCGGCGGCATTGGCGCGCCGAGTGCCGCCGAAGTTCAGGCCTACTACCAGGCCCACCCGGCACTGTTTGCCGAGCGCCAGATCTACACGCTGGTGCAAATGGACGTGGCGCTGCCCGAAGCCCGCCTGCCCGAGCTGCAGGCCAAGGCGCAGGAAGGCAAGGGCGTGGAGGCAGTCGCCAGTTGGGCCGCCAGCCAGTCGCTCGCGCATGCGTCCACCCAGTCGACCCAGGCGGCAGAGACCCTGCCGCTGGATCTGGTGCCGCAACTCGCCGCACTGCCGGCCGGCCACGGCGCTGTCCAGGCGGCCAACGGCGGGGCGCATGTCTGGTTCGTGACGGCGCGCCAGTCCTCGCCGGTGGCACTGGACCAGGCCCGTCCGGTGATCGAGCAGGCGCTGGTCAACGAACACAAGCGCCTGGCGGCGCTGGCCGAGGTCAAGCGGCTGCGCGGCACCGCAAAGCTCGAATACCAGGGCCCGTTTGCCGGCCCCGGTCCGGTGAAGACCGTGGCCCAGGCGGAGCCAGCTGCGGCGGCCGCCTCCGGCACCGCGCTTGACGATGGGCAGCTGAAAAAAGGCCTGGGATTGCCATGAGTGTTGTACCTGTTTCCTCCTGTGACATGGCCGCCGCCGTGCCGGCCCGCGGCGCAGCGCTGCTGGCCACATGGCAGCGCATGCGAAGCCGCTGCAAGGCCCTCATCGCGATGTCCGCTGCGGCCTTGCTGATGTCCGCCTTGCCCGCAGCCGGCTGGGCCCAGGGTGCGGCGGCCGTGGGTGTTTCGCCCAGCGCCGCCGTGACCGCATCGCCGGCGCCGCTGGCCGAATACCGGCTGGGCGGGGGGGACTTGATCCGCGTGCTGGTCTACCAGAACCCGGACCTGACGATGGAGACCCGGCTGTCCGACAACGGGCTGATTTCCTACCCCTTGCTGGGTGCGTTGAAGCTGGGCGGCTTGACGGTTGGCGAGTCAGAGCGCGTCATCGCCGACGGGTTGCGCAAGGGCGAATTCGTCAAGAACCCGCAGGTCAGCGTGCTGCTGATGACGGCGCGCAGCAGCCAGGTCAGCGTGCTCGGCCAGGTGCAGCGGCCGGGACGTTACCCCCTCGAAACGGCACAGACCCGGCTCAGTGACGTGCTGGCGCAGGCTGGCGGTATCCAGCCTTCGCTGGGCAGCGACCAGATCACCGTGGTCGGCAGCCGCGATGGCAAGGCCTTCCGCAAGCTGGTCGACCTGCCGCAGGTCTTCAGCGGCGAGCAGCGGCCCGATGACATCGTGCTGCAGGGCAACGACGTGATCTTCGTTGACCGTGCACCGGTGTTCTTCATCTATGGCCAGGTGCAAAAGCCCGGCATGTTGCGCCTGGAGCGCGGCATGACGCTGCTGCAAGGCCTGGCGGCCGGCGGCGGCTTGACGCTGCGCGGCACCGACAAGGGCATTCGCCTGCATCGCCGAGCGGCGGACGGCCGTACCGCGGTCTTGGAACCCGGCATGGACGACGCCCTGCGCGACGGCGATGTGATCTACGTGCGCGAAAGCCTGTTCTGAGCGGAGACGCAAGCACCATGACCCTTTCCCTGACCCAGTTCATTGCCGTGTTGCGAGGCCGCTGGAAGCTGGCGCTCGCGGTGCTTGCGACCACCGTGCTGCTGGCACTGGCCGTGACGCTGTTGATGACCAAGAAATACACCGCCTCGGCCAGTGTGGTGATGGACGTCAAGCCTGACCCGCTGACCGGCATGGTGGCCGGCGGCGGCGTCAATGCAACGCTGATGGCCACGCAGGTCGACATCGTCGAGAGTGATCGTGTGACGCGCCGTGTCATCCAGAACCTGAAGCTGGATCAGAACCCGGCGTTGCGTGCCGCCTGGGTGTCGGCGACCAACGGCGTGGGCACGATGGAAGACTGGCTGGCCAGGGTGCTTGCGGTTTCGCTGGACGTGCGCCCGAGCCGCGAGAGCAACGTGATGTTCGTCAGCTACGAAGCGGCCGATCCCGACTTCGCCGCGACGATGGCGAATGCCTATGTGCAGGCCTACATGCAGACGACGCTGGAATTGCGGGTCGACCCAGCCCGGCAGTACAGCGACTTCTTCGACCAGCGCAGCAAGGATGCACGCAACACGCTGGAGGCCGCGCAGGCCAAGCTGAGCGACTTTCAGCGTGAGCACGGCGTGATCGGCAGCGACGAGCGCATCGACGTGGAGACCATGCGGCTCAATGAACTCAGCAGCCAGTTGGTGACACTGCAGGCCCTGTCGTCTGAAAGCCAGAGTCGTCAGGCACAAGTCCGTGGCGGCCACTCTGATCAACTCGCTGAAACGCTGACCAACCCGGTCGTGTCCAGCCTGAAGCTCGACCTGGGGCGGGCCGAGGGCAACCTCAAGGAACTCGGCATGCGTTTGGGTGCAAACCACCCTCAGGTCCAGCAGGCCCAGACCCAGGTCGCCGAGTTGCGCAACCGGCTGGCCAGCGAAATGGCGCGTGCCTCCGGTAGCGTTGGCGTGAGTGCCAGCATCAATGCTGCGCGCTTGGGTGATCTGCGTACCCAGTTGGACCAGCAACGTACCAAGTTGCTGTCGCTCAAGCAGGTCAGAGACAGCATGGGCGTGCTGCAGCGTGACGTGGATAACGCGCAGCGTGTCTACGACCTTCTGGCGGGCCGACAAAGCCAGACGGCGCTTGAAACCCATGTGCAGCAATCCAATGTGAATCCGCTGAGCCCTGCTGTGGTGCCAGCCAGTGCGTCATCGCCCAAGCGCCTGCTCAACCTGGTGGCCTCGGTTTTCGCCGGCCTGTTCTTCGCCGCGCTCGCTGCACTGGTGGCCGAATTGCGTGACCGCAGGGTGCGTGGTCCAGGAGATCTGGTGCAGGCGCTGGGCCTGCCGATGCTGGGCGTGTTGCCGACGCCGCGCAACCCCAAGCTGAACGCCCAACAACTCAAGCAGCGCGTGGTCACCGGCCGCGCATTGACCCCGGCCCGCCGTTGAAGCCAAGGAGCGATTCGATGAATTTGCAGGACATCCTCGCCCCCCGCCGGAAGTCGGCCAGGCCCATGCCGTCGGATGCCGAAGACGGCACGCCATCGCACACCCCTGCGGACGGCACGCGCACGCTGGGCGAGATCCTTGCCGAGCTGCGCCAGCTGTCGCCCGAACAGATCGAGCAGGTGGGCAGCCACCAGCGCCAGAACGGCTTGCGCTTTGGCGAGGCCGCCATCGAGCTCGGCTTGGTGTCGCATGACGACGTGCTGCGTGCGCTGTCGCTGCAGTTCAACTACGCCTACGGCAGTGCCGAGAGCCAGCGGCTCAGCCCTGAGCTGGTCGCGCTGAACCAGCCGTTCGGCCACCAGGCCGAGGCCTTCCGCATGATCCGCTCGCAGCTGCAGCTGCGCCTGGGCAATGCCGAAGGGGCGGTGCGCACACGCCGGCGCGCGCTGGCGGTGGTGAGCCCCAATTCAGACGATGGCAAGACCTATTTCTGCGCCAACCTGGCGGTGGCGCTGAGCCAGCTGGGCCAGCGCACGCTGGTGGTCGACGCCGACCTCCGCGGACCGCGGCTGCACGAGGTGTTTGGCGTGCCGAACGACCTGGGCCTGTCGGGCCTGCTCTCCGGCCGGCATGGCGACACGGTGATCAAGCCGGTGCCCGGTGTGCCGGACCTGTTTGTCTGCCCGGCCGGCACCCGTCCGCCGAACCCGCTGGAGCTGCTGGAGCGCCCGGCCTTCGGCCTGCTGATGCACGAGCTGCAGCAGCGCTTCGACCATGTCATCGTCGACACGCCGGCCGCCGAATACGGTGCCGATGCGCTGGTGATCTCGGCCCGCTGCGGGCAGGCGCTGGTGCTGGCGCGCAAGCACGCCAGCCAGGTGGCCACGCTGCAGGAACTGAGCGCCTCGCTGAGTGCCGCCAACACCACGCTGACCGGCGTGGTGATGAACGATCGCTGAGCCCCTTGCACCGCTGATGAGCTCTGTGCTGACCCCCTCCCAGTCGCTGCGCCCTGGCGTTGCCAACTGGGCATGGTGCTGGATGGCGCTCGGGCTGGCTGTCATGTATGTGCCGGCGTTGGTCGAACTGGCGCAAGACCTCTGGCGCACTGACCGTCAGGGCCATGGTCCGCTGGTACTGCTGGTGGCGAGTTGGCTGTTCTGGCGTCAGTGGCCCCAGCTCAATGCACAGGACGGTCGGCAGCCCGCGTTGGTTGCCGGCTGGATGTTGCTCGTGGTCGGGCTGCTGCTTTACGTGTTGGGTCGATCACAGCTGACCTATGTGTTCGAGATTGGTTCGCTGATCCCGATGGTGGCTGCCTGTGTGTTGTTGCAGCAAGGCGGTGCCGGGCTGCGTGCGGTCATCTTTCCGCTGTTCTTCCTGCTGTTTGTCGTGCCCTTGCCCGACAGCTGGGTGGACCTGCTGACCCAGCCGATGAAGGCCGCCGTCTCGGCGGTGGCTGAATGGCTGCTGCGCAGCCTGGGCTATCCGATCGCGCGCACCGGCGTGGTCCTGCAGATCGGGCAATACCAGTTGCTGGTGGCCGATGCCTGCGCCGGCATCCAGTCGCTGTTCACGCTGGAAGCCTTGGGATTGTTGTACCTGAATGTGGTGCGGCATTCGTCGGCGCTGCGCAATGTCGCGCTGGCCATCCTGGTGGTGCCGGTCAGCTTCACGGCCAACGTGGTGCGGGTGGCGGCGCTGTGCCTGATCACCTACCACCTGGGCGATGCGGCAGGCCAGGGCTTCCTGCACCAGTTCTCAGGGCTGCTGCTGTTCCTCACCGCCTTGCTGCTGATCATCGCGGTGGACAGTGGCCTGCGCAGGTTGTCCCTGGCGCGCGGGGCGAAGCAATGAGCGGCCTGACCAGCCTGCCGCCGGTGCCGTCCGTGCCACAGCGCGCGGCTGATCCGGTGCGCCGTGCGGTGCTGGCCGCCGGGCTGATGGCGGGTGCGGCGTGGGTTGCGGCGCAAACCACGCCGCGCCTGCCGCTGATCGGTCGCATCGGCCGATTGGACCTTGCGCATGACGTGCCGGAGCGATTCGCCGGGTGGCGGCTGGATCCGCAGGGCGCGGTGCTGGTGGTCAACCCCGAACAGCAGGCCTTCATCGACCAGATCTACAGCCAGACGCTGAGCCGTGTGTACCTGGACGGCGCCGGTCAGCGCGTGATGCTGTCGGTGGCCTACAGTGAAGACCAGCGCCGCGGTTCGGCCTTGCATGAGCCCGAGGTCTGCTACCCGGCGCAAGGCTTTCGCATCCAGCGCCGCTCGCGGGGCGATGTGCTGTGGACGGACGGCGCGCGGCCGCCGGTGGTCCTGCCGGTCCAGCGTCTGGAAACCGTGCTGAACGCGCAGCGCTTCGAGCCTGTCAGCTACTGGATCGTGATTGGCCAGCGCCTGGTCGTTGGTGCCATCCAGCGCAAGCTGGCGCTCTACCACTACGGCCTGCAAGGCCTGATCGCCGACGGCATGATTGTCCGCGTCTCGACCGTGGGCCGCGACAGCGCACACGAATTTGCGCTGCAGGCGCGTTTCATTGCCGAACTGCTGGCGGCCGTGCCGGAGCCGGTGCGCAGCCGGCTGGCCGGCCGGG
This sequence comes from Ideonella sp., assembly GCF_041287625.1. Classification (GTDB taxonomy): domain Bacteria; phylum Pseudomonadota; class Gammaproteobacteria; order Burkholderiales; family Burkholderiaceae_C; genus Ideonella. The sequence continues at coordinate 41,253 of NZ_JBGGNH010000056.1, read as the reverse complement.
AGGGACCCGCATGACCCAGGTGCTGATGCTGACCTGCCAGTACATGCCCGACGTGTTTGGCGGCGCTGAGAAGCAATGCCAACGTGTGGCCACGGGCCTGGCGGCCCACGGCCAGCAGGTGCAGGTGCTGACCTCGACCCAGCAATGGGCGGCGCGTGGCCTGAGCCAGGAGGCCGCCGTCGCGGTGCACCGGCTGTGGGTGCCGGCGGCGCCGGATCTGCTGGGCCGCTGGCTGCTGTTCTCGCTGTGGTGGTGGCTGGCCGTGATGGCCTGGGGCTGGCGGCACCGCCGCAGCATCGATGTCGTGCATTGCCACCAGGGCAAGTTCGGCGCCTTTGTCGGCACCTGCCTGGGCCGGCTGCTGGGCAAGCCGGTGCTGATCAAGATCGGCAACTCGGAAGACGAGATGGACCTGCGCTGCCTGCAGCGCAAGGCATGGGTCGGCAAGCCGATGACCCGCTTCGTGCTGCGCCAGCGGCCCTTGTTCGTCGCGATCTCGGCGGTCATCGAGCGCAACCTGCGGGATTTCGGCTGCCAGGACGTGTTGCGCATTCCGAACGGCGTGCCGGTGAGCCTGGCACAGCCTGCGCCCGGGTCCGGCACCGCAGGCGCGTTGTCCGACGGGCCACAGTTTTTCTATCACGGCCGCATCGAGGAGATCAAACGCGTGGACGTGCTGATCGCCGCGTTTGCCGCATTGGCACCCGAGCTGCCGCCCGGCAGCCAGCTGCACATCGTCGGGGACGGTGCAGGCCTGCCGGCCGCGCGCGCTGCTGCCGCGGCGCTGGGGCCCCTGGCCGCGCGGGTGGTGTTCCATGGCGCGCTGCCGCAGGCCGTGGCGTTTGTGCAGCGCTTCGATGTGTTCGTCAACGCTTCGCGTGCCGAGGGCTTCTCGAACTCCTTGCTGGAGGCCCTGGTGCTGGGCAAGCCGATGGTGTCCACGCCGGTCAGCGGCGCCGCCGAGGCCATCGTCGACGGCGTCAATGGCCAACTGGCCACCGCTTTCGACGCAGCCGCGTTGGCCGCTGCGATGCGCCGCGCGCTGCCGCTGCTGGACGCCGAGGGACGGGTTCGCGCCCAGGCGGCCTCGGCCCGGCTGGTCGACGAGGTGTTTGCCATGCCACGGGTGGTGCAGCGCTACGAGGCCTTGTATCCGCGGCTGGTCGAGGCCGCGGGCAATGCCGGTGCGGCCGGCGCCGCCGGCTGGTCCTGAAGCCCCATTCACGCACGACAGGGAGAAAACACAATGAAAGTGCTGATCGGCATGACACGCTCGGACACCACGCTGTCCGGGTCCTTCACCCACATCTGCCAGACCGGCGAGGCCTTCCGCGCCCGCGGTGCCGAGGTGGTCTATGTGCTGGGCGGGCAAGGCCCCGCCAATGAGCGGCTGCGCCAGGCGGGCTTCAAGGTCCACGAGCTGCCACAGCTGCACCGCGAGCTGCGCCCGCTGCGCGATGTGCTGGTGCTGCTGCAGCTGATGTGGCTGCTGATCAAGGAGCGCCCGCAGGTCACCTCCTGGCACACCGCGAAGATCGGCGCGCTGGGCCGCGTGGCGGCCATGCTGACGCTGCGCCGGGCCTATTACGTGGCTCACGGCGTGCCCTTCGTCAACACGCCGCAGAACAGCGGCTACAAGCTCTACGAGCGGCTGGAGCGGCTGCTGGCTTGGTTGCCGGCGCGCATCATCTGCGTCTGCCGCTTCGACTTCAACGAGTACCGGCGCATTGGCGTCAGCGCCGACAAGCTGATGACCATCCCGAACGGCATGAATGGCATTGACGACAGCGGCGCGCTGTCTGACGCGGCCGGTGGCGGCCGCCCGCTGCGCTTTGTCACCGCCGCGCGTTTCGAGACCCAGAAGGACTACGCGACACTGGCTGCCGCCTGCGGGCAGCTGAGCGATGCCGGCCTGCGGTTCGAGCTGCACATCTTCGGCAACGGCTCGCAGGAAACCCAGGTGCGCCAGCTGATGGCCGGTCTGCCTGAGGGCACGGTCCACTTCCGTGGCGTGGTCGACAACTTTGCCGCACAGTTGACGGAGCACGACGTGTTTGTGCTGTGCAGCCATTGGGAGGGCCTGCCGCGCAGCATCATCGAAGCCATGGCCTGCGGCCGTCCGGTGATTGCCAGCGACGTGGGCGGTGTCTCGGAGCTGATCGAGTCCGGCCGCAACGGCGAGCTGATCGGGCAGGGCGACGCCAGCGCATTCGCCAGCGCGATGCGGCGCTACATCGAGCAGCCCGCGCTGTGCCGCGCGCATGGTGAAAACAGCCGCCGCAAGTACCAGGCCGACTACACGCTGGACGTGATGCTGAGCCGCTATTGCGCCGAGTACCTGGGCGCGCCGCCGCCGGCCGCCAGCCCGGTCAGCCAGGCCGAGCAGAGGGCTTGAGATGGCGGCATTGCTGACGCTGATCTGCCCGGTCTACAAGGCCGGAGAACACATCGTTGCGCTGATCGACAGCCTGATCGCCGCCGTCAACAGCGAGCAGGTCAAGCTGATCTTCGTCGACGATGCCAGCCCGGATGACTCGGTGGCCCGGGCCCGGGCGCGACTGGCCGAGCGCGCCAGTGTGGTTCGCTTTGGCGTCGAATGGTGCCTGCAGCCGGTCAACCAGGGCGTGGCTGCGGCGCGCAACATGGCGTTGGACCGGGTCAGCACGCCCTATGTCGGCATGGTCGACGCGGATGACCTGCTGGATCCGGCCTACCTCACGGTGCTGCGCCCGCTGATGCTGCAGCGCCGTTGGGACATCATCGAGTTCGGCTTCCGCGAGTTCAGTGCGGCCAAGCCGGCGCTGCTCAGCGGACCGGGCGCACCGCCCAGTGGCCGGCTGCTGCCATCGTCGCAGCTCAACCCCTTCGAAACCGGCTTTTTCTCCTGGAGCCGCTTGTACGCGACACCGCTTCTGGCGGCTGTGCGCTATCCGCGGGGCACGGTCTACGAAGACGTGCATTTCGTGGCCGAGGCCTTTGCGCGCAGCACCCGCAGCGTTCGCACCAGCGATGTGCTGCTGCACTACCGTCGCCATCCGAATTCGATCACCGCGACCCGCGACCGGCGCTATGCCGACCATTTGCGCAACCTCGTCGGCGGCGTATTGGCCGGCCTCAGCCATCACCGGCAACAGCAGCGCCTGCTGCAGCTGCTGGCCCGGCGCTGCGTGCGGGTGCTGCTCAAGGGCTTGCGCATCAAGCCGGCCGACGAGCGCCGCGCCTTCCTCGCCGCCTGCCACGCGCCGTTGCAGCAACTGGCAGGCGCGCTGCGCGCCGAGCGCGCGGGCTGGCGTGCCATGGCCTGGCTGTGGGTCTGCCAGCGCATCGTCGGCAACCCCTCGGCTTCTGGCGGTGGCCAGCAGGTGGGGAGCCTCTGATGCGCGTCTTGCATGTGCTGCGGGACCTGTCGCGCAACGGTGGCGTGCAGCGGCTGGTGCATGACCTGGCGCTGGCCGGATTGCGGCGTGGCCAGCAGCCGGAGGTGGTGGTGTTCCACCGTGACGCCGGGCTGGACTATGCCGACGCGCTGCGTGCCGCTGGCGTGCCGGTGCACCATGTGGCGCGCTGGCAATGGCTGCGGCTGGCAGGCCTGCTGAGGCGGGCCGACGCGGTGCATGCGCACCTGTTTCCGGCGCTGTACCTGGTGGGCCTGATGAAGCCGGGCAGCGTCTACACCGAACACAACACCACCAACAACCGCCGCAAGCGCGCCTGGCTGCAGCCGGCCGAGCGGTTCATGTACCGGCGCTATCGCCATGTGACCTGCATCAGCCCCGAGGTGCAGCAGGCCTTGCGCGGCTTTCTGCGCACGGGTGCAAACGACAACAGCTGTGTGATCTACAACGGTGTCAACCAGCCCGCGCTGGCCGCCCAGGCCCAGGCCGCGCGCCAGTTGCTGGCCGGCGCTGAGGGCAGCGTTGCGCGCGGCTACCGGCTGGCCATGGTCGGCAGCATGACGCCGAAGAAGGACCAGGCCACCCTGATCCGTGCGCTGGCCAAGTTGCCGGTGCAGGGCGGCCACCCGGCGTCGCTTCACCTGGCTGGTGATGGCCCGGAGCGCGAGGCGCTGCTCGCGCTGGCGCGGGCCGAAGGCGTGGCCGGGCAGGTGGTGTTCCACGGCGTGGTGGCCGACGTGCCGGCATGGCTGGCGGGCATGGACCTGTATGTGCAATCTTCCAAGTGGGAAGGCTTTGGCCTGGCTGCCATCGAAGCCATGGCCTGCGGCCTGCCGGTGCTGTGCGCCGATGTGCCGGGCCTGAGCCAGTTGGCCAACGACAGCTCACTGCTGTTCAAGCAAGGCGATGCCGACCAACTGGCTGCCATGGTGCAGGACTGCCGCAGCAACCCGGCCCGCAGAGCGCACTTGCTGGCGGTTGGCCAGGAGACGGCGGTGCGCTACAGCGTGGAGACCCTGGCCGCAGAGCTGGAGCGCCTGTATGCCGCGCCAGCGCCCTCGGTGCCGCCTGGCGCGGCCCAGCCGAGAGGGGCGGCATGAGCAAGCACTTCACGGCCGATGCAGCGGCACCCTCGCTTGCCGCACAAGGCGCCCTGCCATCTGCGGCACGCAGCGACGTGCTGCTGGTCATCATGGCCGCCGCGGTGGTACCGCTGTACCTGTCGATGTTCCGCTTTGGCGGTGGCGGCGTGCTGGTGCGCCTGGCCGACTTGCTGGCGCTGGCGCTGATCGTCGGCACCTTCTGGACCCAGCCGGCCATCGGCCGCGCGTTCCAGCGGCCGCACTGCCTGATGCTGATGGCGCTGGTGCTGGGCGTGCTGATCCAGGGCATGCTGATGAACCGGCTCAAGGTCTCGGTGAAGGAAGCCGTCCAGCTCGCCTTCGTGGTGGTCGTCGTCACCACCGTGGGCTGGCATGCCGAACGCGATCCGACGCGCTTCCTGAAGTGGTTCATTGGCGTCGGGGTGGTTGCGATGCTGCACACCGTTGCCATCCACATCGCGGGCGGCAACTACGTGCGCTACAAGCTTGCTGGCGACGCGCGCTACATCTTCGGCGTGGTCAGCGCAGTGCTGTTGCTGGCTTGGCGCCAAGCTGGTTGGCGGGGCGCATGCGGCTGGCTGTTCCTGATGAGCTTGCCGCCCTTGGTGGCCAGCATGGAACGCAAGGGCCTGTTGGGCGTCATTTTGATTGCGCTCGGGCTTGCCTTGGCGGGGTTGCTGCGCAGCGTTCGTGTCAGTGCGTGGATTGCCTTGCTGCTGGCCGTGCTGCTGGGCTTGGCGATGTTCAGTCTGGAGCACGACGCCTTGATCGACGCCCTCGCGCTGGCCGAAAAGAACAACTACTTCGTCGACCAGAGCGAAGCACTGTGGGACTCCAATACCCACCGCACTGCGCTGTTGTTGAACGGCGTGGACATCGTGCAGAAGCAGCCCTGGTTCGGCAGCGGCGCCGACAGCCTGCGCGAGCAGATGGGCGTTTACTTCAGTGACTCGCGCCTGTCCAACAGCACGCACAACTTCTTCCTCGACAACCTGATCAAGTACGGCCTGCTCGGTGGTGGCTTGTTTTTTGCTGCGATCTTCACGGGCCTGCGTCGTGCGATGAGGTTGTCGGATTCACCGCTCGAAGCTGGCTTGTTCAGCGTCTACATGCTGTTCGCGGTGTTCTTCATTTCCGATGGCCAGGCAGTGACTGTGATGGCCCTGCTGCCCACCTTCATCGGGCTGGCCTTCAACCGCCGCCCCACGGCCGACGCACAGGCGAGTTGCCGAGCGTCCGCCACCTTTTCTTCTCCCGTTTCTCTTTCACCCTCAGGAGCACTGCAATGAAAATTACCGTCGTTGGCACTGGATATGTTGGCCTTGTCACCGGTGCTTGCCTGGCAGACATGGGCAACCACGTGGTCTGCCTGGATGTGGATGAACGCAAGATCCGCGTGCTCAACGAGGGCGGCATCCCCATCCATGAACCGGGACTGGACGTGGTCGTCAAGCGCAACGTGGCAGCCGGCCGCCTGCAGTTCACGACCGACATCGCCGCATCGGTGGCGCATGGCACGCTGCAGTTCATCGCGGTCGGCACGCCGCCGGACGAAGATGGCTCGGCCGACCTGCAATACGTGCTGGCCGCAGCCCGCAACATCGGCCGCTTGGCAACCGACTACAAGCTGGTCATCGACAAGAGCACCGTGCCGGTCGGCACCGCCGACAAGGTGCAGGCGGCGATCGACGACGAGCTGGGCAAGCGTGGCCTGGACCTGGCGTTCTCTGTCGCGTCCAACCCCGAGTTCCTGAAGGAAGGCGCGGCGGTCGAGGACTTCATGCGGCCCGATCGCATCGTCGTCGGCGTGTCCGACGAACGTGCAGCGAACCTGCTGCGTGCGATCTATGCGCCGTTCCAGCGCACGCGCGACAAGCTGGTGGTGATGGACCTGCGTTCGGCCGAGCTGACCAAGTACGCGGCCAACGCCATGCTGGCCACGCGCATCTCGTTCATGAACGAGCTGGCGCTGCTGGCCGAGAAGATGGGCGCAGACATCGAGCTGGTGCGCCAGGGCATTGGCTCCGATCCGCGCATTGGCTACCACTTCCTGTACGCCGGCTGCGGCTACGGCGGCTCGTGCTTCCCGAAGGACGTGAAGGCGCTGATCCGCACCGCGTCTGACCAGGGCCAGGACCTGAAGGTGCTGCAGGCCGTTGAAGATGCCAACGACCACCAGAAGACCGTGCTGACGCGCAAGGTGACGACCCGTTTCGGGCAGGACCTGAGCGGCCGCCGCTTTGCGTTGTGGGGGCTGGCCTTCAAGCCCAATACCGACGACATGCGCGAGGCGACCAGCCGCGTGGTGATCGACGAGTTGCTGTCGCGCGGTGCCACCGTCACTGCCTACGATCCGGTGGCCACCGAAGAGGCCAAGCGCATCTTCGGCGACGAGCCACGCATCACCTACGCCCAGGGCCCGATGGAGGCATTGGAAGGTGCCGAGGCGCTGCTGATCATCACCGAGTGGAAGGAATTCCGCAGCCCTGACTTCGAGCGCCTGAAGGGTGCACTGAAGCAGCCCGTGGTGTTCGACGGCCGCAACCTCTACGAGCCGGCGCTGATGCGCGACTTTGGCATCGAGTACCACGCCATCGGCCGTTCGGTGCGTGCCCGTGCGCTGGCCTGACATCGTGCACCCGACCAGGAGCCAGCCATGACCGTGCTTGTCACCGGCGCTGCCGGTTTCATCGGCCTGCACACCTGCCAGCGCCTGCTGGCGCGGGGCGAGCAGGTGCTGGGCATCGACAGCCTGAACGACTACTACGACCCGACACTGAAACGTGACCGCCTGGCCCTGCTGGAAGGCACACCCGGCTTTCGTTTCCAGAAGCTGGACGTGGCCGACCGAGGTGCGCTGGAGGGCTTGTTCAGCCAGCATGCAATCGACCGCATCGTGCACCTGGCCGCGCAAGCCGGCGTGCGCTACTCGATCACGCATCCGCACGCCTACGGCGAAGCCAACCTGACCGGCTTCCTGAACGTGCTCGAGTGCGCACGCCAGGCCAAGGTCAGGCACCTGGTCTATGCCAGCAGCTCCAGCGTCTACGGTGGCAACGAGAAGATGCCGTTCTCCGAAGCTGACGCGGTGGACCACCCGGTGAGCCTGTACGCCGCGACCAAGAAGGCCAACGAGGTCATGGCGCACACCTACAGCCACCTCTACCGCATTCCCACCACGGGGCTGCGTTTCTTCACCGTCTACGGGCCCTGGGGCCGGCCGGACATGGCCTACTTCAGCTTCACCAAGGCCATCCTCGAAGGCAAGCCGATCCAGGTCTTCAACGAGGGCCGGATGAAGCGCGACTTCACCTACATCGACGACATCGTCGACGGCGTCGTGGCCACGCTGGATCGCCCGGCTGAGCCCGACACCAGCTTCGATGGCCTGAAGCCGCACCCCGGCCGTTCGCGTGCGCCATACCGCGTCTTCAACATCGGCAACCAGGATCCTGTGCAACTGGGCGAGTTCATCGCCACGATCGAGGCCGCACTGGGCCGCGACGCCATCAAGCAAATGTTGCCGATGCAGCCGGGTGATGTGGTGGCGACCTATGCCGACGTGTCCGCGCTGAAGGCGTGGACCGGCGTGTCACCCAAGACCAGCCTGCGCGAAGGCATCGGCAAGTTCGCGGCCTGGTATCGCGGCTACTACGCTCAAAGCTAACCAAGGAGTCATGCCATGACCCGTCCACGCACCAACGACACCCCTGTTTCGACCTACCGGGTCCAAGCCTCTCGCCTTGAAGGCGAGGTGCATGTCAGCGGGGCCAAGAACAGCGTGCTGCGACTGCTGGCGGCCTCGCTGCTGACCAGCGAGCAGCTGCAGATCTCGAACTACCCGGCCACGCTGCTGGACGCCCAGATCCACCTGGACATGCTGCGGGCGCTTGGCAAGCGCTGCGAGGTCAGCGGCGACACGGTGATCATCGACGAAGCCAGCAAGCCGCCTTCCGAACTGGTCTGGCCCGGCCGCTCGATCCGCAACACCTTGCTAATCCTGGGTGCGCTCACTGCGCGCACCGGTTCCGGCTCCGTGCCGTTGCCAGGCGGTTGCAAGCTGGGCGATCGCAAGCATGACCTGCATGTGATGCTGCTGGAGGCGCTGGGCGCCGAGGTCACCGAGACCGACACCCACCTCCAGGCCCATGCGCCCAACGGCCTGAAGGGAGCGGACATCCACCTGCCGATTCGCAGCACCGGGGCCACCGAAAACGCGATCATGTGCGGCACCCTGGCGCGTGGCGTCACAACCGTGTGGAATCCGCACATCCGGCCGGAGATCCTGGACCTGATCGCGATGTTGCGCTCGATGGGCGCGACCATCAATGTCTTCGGCCAGGAGCGCATTGAGATCCGGGGGGTGGAAGGCCTGTTTGGCACCCGCCACAGGGTGATTGCCGACAACATGGAGGCACTGACCTGGCTGGTCGGTGCCTGCCTGACCAAGGGCGACGTGGAAATCCACGGCTTCCCGATCGTGGACCTTGAAGTGCCGCTGATCCACCTGAAGGAAAGCGGTGCCTGTTTCTTCACCGGCCCCAAGAGCGTCATCGTGCGCGGCGGCACCTGCTATCCGGTGGAGATCAGCACCGGCGCCTACCCGGGCATCAACTCCGACATGCAGCCGCTGTTCGCGGTCTTCGGCGCGATGTCGCGCGGCGAGAGCAAGATCATCGACCTGCGCTTCCCGGGCCGCTACCTCTACGCCGAGGAAATGGCGTTGATGGGCGTGGACACGCGCGTCGAAGGCAACCTGCTGCGCATCAAGGGTGGCAACCAGCTGCATGGCGCCGAGGTGACCGCGCGCGACCTGCGCGCCGGCATTGCGCTGACGCTGGCCGGCCTGGTCGCGGAAGGCGAAACCGTGATCCGCGATGCGTGGCAGGTCGAGCGTGGTTACGACCGGTTCATCGACAAGATGCAGGCGCTGGGCGGCCAGGTCACGCCGGGCTGGTGATGCACGTGATCGAAGCCCCCCGTCTCCTCGACTTCACTGGCTTGGTGGCTGCCTTGGCGCAGCTGCCCGAGCTCAGGCTGAGGCAGCAGGTGCCGCTGCGCAGCCTGAGTCGCTGGCAGATCGGCGGGCCGGCGCGCGTGGTGGTGGAGCCGCTGAGCGTGGCGGCCACGGCCCAGGCCCTGCGCCTCATCAAGGCGCATGGTGTACCGCTGCTGGTGATAGGCGATGGCTCGAACCTGCTGTTTGACGACGAGGGCTTTGATGGCGTGGTGCTGCACATCGGCCGTGCCATGTCGAGCATGCGCATCGAGGGCCGGCGCGTGGTGGCCCAGGCCGGCATCTGGACGCCGATCTTTGCCCGGCGGGTGGGCTGCGCCGGCCTGTCCGGCGCGGAGCACGCCGTGGGCATCCCCGGCACGCTGGGCGGGCTGGTGGTGATGAACGGTGGCAGCCTGCGCAAGGGCATTGGCGAGAACCTGGTGTCGGTCACCTGCCTGGACCATGACGGCGAAACACGGGTGCTGAGCCACGATGAATGCGGATTTGCCTACCGCACCTCGGTGCTGCAAACGCGCGAGCTGATCGTGGTGGAAGCTGAGTTTGAATTCATCCCGGGTGAGGCCCGCGAGATTCGCCGCGAGATGATCAAGATCATGGCTGCGCGGCGCAAGAAGTTCCCGCTGCGTCTGCCCAACTGCGGTTCGGTGTTCCTCAGCAACCCGGCCATGTACGACACCGTCGGCCCGCCGGGCAAGGCCATCGAGGAAGCCGGCTTGCGCGGCACCCGCATCGGCGACGCCCAGATCGCGCCCGAGCACGGCAATTTCATCGTCAACCTGGGCGCTGCGCGCAGTGCCGATGTGCTCGCCCTGATCGGCCTGGTGCGCAAGGCGGTTTACGAGCGAACGCGCTTCTGGCTGGACTGCGAGGTTCGCCATGTCAGCGGCGCCGGCGTGCTGAAGCCGGCCCATGAGGCGCTGCCCGATCCTGGTTTGTTCACAGCCTGACGGACTGCCCATGAAGATCATCTACGTCATCGGGAATTTCGCCGTGAACACCGGCGTGGGTGGCCACTACTACAGCGTGATCGCCACGGCCCAGGCCATGGTCAAGGCCGGACACCAGTGCCACATCGTCTGCATCGGCAACCAGGCTTCGCCGGTGATCAACGACTGGGCGGCCAAGGGCGGCGCAGTGACCTACATCAGGTACTCACCCTCTCGCTTCTTCCAGGTGGTGCGAGACCTCACTGGTGTGGTGCGCGAATGCCAAGGGGATCTGATCAATGCCTTCGATGTAGCCTCGGCACTGTTCGCCAGGCTGGTTTCCCATGCCACCGGGGTGAAGTTCTTCCTCACCGTTTGTGGCGGGCCGCCGCCGAAGAGGTATTCGCCGCTGATTCGCAATGTGGCGGTGTTTTCCAAGGAACTGCATACCTACTATTCCGGCAGGGGCGGATTGCATGTCAGCATCATTGCCAATCGGGTGGACGAGTTCGCCTGTGCGCCGGAGCGCGTGGCGCTGGTCGAGCGCAACATCCAGCGGCACGGCCTGTTGATCCTGCGCATCGCACGCATCAACAAGTTCTACGAACGCTCCATCCTGCAGACGCTGGCCCTGGCCGCGTTGTTGCGCTCGCACGGGGTGCCGGCGCAGGCCGTGATCGTGGGCGAGAACACCGACGAAGAAGTCTCTTCACGGGTCAGGCACGCCCTGGGAACGCAGGACTACCTCTTCTCCGACCCCGGCATTGCCCGCAACGCCAAGGAAATCATTGACGTGGCCGACTGGGTGGTGGGCACGGGCCGCTCGTACATGGAGGCAGCCAGCCATGGCAAGGTGATGCTGTGCCCATCCAAGGATTTCCGGCTGCCGGTGCTGATCAACGAGAAGACCTTCGACGATGCGTTCTCGCTGAACTTCTCCGAGCGCGTACGGGTGGCTGTCTCCGAAGAGGACAACACCGCTGACATCCTGCGGGAGGCCGGTGCCACAGGCGACAACGCCAGGCTGGGCGCGTTCGCCCGCCAGACCTTCAATGAGTATTTCGACATCGCCGCGCTGCCCGGGCGGTACGAGCAGTTCTATCGCTCGGCCATCCCGCGGAAGTTCTGGGACGTGCTTGACGTGCCACTGCACCTGTTTTCGTTCCTGAAGGCCAACGCACGGGCGCACATGAAGAAGCGCAAGCAGCTCAAGCTCTCAATGAACCAAGCCCCTACCTGAGTCAGCCAACGAATGAGCGCGGTTCAAGAGCTTCCAAAGATGCCGGCACGACGCGAAGACCTGAGTCGCAAGGTCACCGCCGCCGTGACGGCCACCAGTGCACTGCACAGTGCGGGCGTCCTGATCGACATCGTCCTGACAGCCGTGCTGTCGCGCTTGCTGACGCCGGCCGACTACGGCATCGTGGCGGCAGCCATGCTGTTCCTGGCTTTGTGCAGCCTCCTGCGCGAGGTGGGCGTAGGGGCCACGGTGATCCAGATCGCTGACCTGTCAGAGGATGACCAGCGCACCGGCATGACGCTGGTGCTGATCTCGTCGCTGCTGATTTTCGCGGTGGCCCAGATGACCGCGGGGTTGTTCGCCGGATTTCTTCACATGGCCGCAGCCGAGCCCGCACTGCGCCTGCTGTCGCTGATCATCCTGATCCAGGCCTTTTCCACCATCGCCGAGAGCCTGCTGCTGCGCAACCTGCAGGTGGCCAAGGTGATGCGGCTGGAGGTGCTGGCCAAGCTTCTGGCCTATTGCCTGGTCGGCATCCTGATGGCCTGGCTGGGCCATGGCTACTGGGCCCTGGTGGCGGCGATGATCGTCGAAGCCGTGCTGCGGGCCGTCGCGCTGCTGGCGATCGTGAAGCCGAGCTTCCGGCTGCAGTTGAACAAGGCCTCGATGCGCAAGCTGCTGGGCACCGGCAGCGGCTTCACGGCGTCCAAGATCATCAACTTCATCGCCTTGCGGGCGGACGTGACGGTGGTGGGGCGCTTTCTGGATGCCGCCAGCCTGGGCATCTATTCCCGCGCCTACAAGCTGATGAGCATGCCCACGGACCTCTATGCCAAGGTGGCCGACCGGGTGGTCTTCCCCGCCATGGCCAAGGTGCAGCAGGAGCCGGCCCGGCTGCGCTCGGCGTATCTGCGTGGCGTCACGCTGACTGCGCTGCTGGGCATTCCTCTGACGGTCGTGCTCTACGTGCTGTCGCCCCACATCATCGCCGTGCTGCTGGGCAGCCAATGGAGCGGGGTGGTGCCAGTGTTCTCGGTGCTTGCCATCGGTACCTATTTCCGCCTGGGCGCCCGAGTGAGCGGCTCGCTGCTGCGTGCCACCGGCTCGGTGGGCCACCTGATCTGGGCGCAAAGCTTCTACGCGGTGCTCACCATTGGCGGCACCATTTATGCGGCGCAGTATGGGCTGGTCGCCATCGGTGCCGCGGTTGGCATTGCCATCCTGCTCTGGTTCGTTGTGTTGACAGCGCAAGCATGCCGAGTGGCTGGCGTTTCGACGCGAGCCTTCCTGTTTGCACACTGGCATGCCTTGCTGCTGGGCGCGGTGACGGGATTGCTCACCGCTGGCACCGATCACCTGGTGGCTCGCCACACCGACCACGGTTTCGTGGTGATGCTGGCAGTGCTGGGCGTGCTGCTGCTGCTGCTCTGCTGCATCATCGGCTTGCGGCCCCGGTTCCTGCTGGGGACAGAGGGACAGGCTCTGGCCGAACAGATCCGCGGCGCGGTGATGTCGAAGATCAGGCGAAGGACTCGCTGAGTGGCTGAGCCCGTGCCGATGACCGTTGCCACCTTCCGTGCCTTGCTGACCGAGGAAGTCTTCCGCAATGCCTTGCCTCGTTGGTGGTGGTTGCGCGTTCTGCGCATGCTGTGGCGTGGCCGGGGCGGGCCCGGGCTGGCTTGCCTGCTGCGCTCACGGGAGTGGTTGAGCAGCCATGGCTGCCGGCGCCTGGCCGACCGGGCCAACCTGCTGATCGAGCGGCGTTATGGCTGCTACATCAGCACAAGCGCGCGCATCGCGCCCGGGGTCAAGTTTCCGCATCCGGTGGGCATCGTCATCGGCGAGGGCGTGGTTGTCGGCGCACGGGCGGTGATCTATCAGCACGTCACGCTGGGCGGCGGGCGGCGTGGGGACGGTGGGAGTGATCGTTATCCCGTGCTGGGCGACGATGTCACCGTGTTCGCGGGCGCGGCCGTGGTTGGAAAGGTGAACGTCGGCGCACGCACGACCATCGGCGCAAATGCCGTTGTGCTCAGCGACCTGCCCGAAGCCTGCACGGCCGTCGGCGTGCCGGCTCGGGTGTTGAGGCGCTCCAGCACGAGCTGAATCCAGGCCAGCCCACGGGCGACGGGATTCATCGCCTTCGCAGACTCATTTCTTTTGGTAGACCTGGATGTAGTCCACGCCCAGTTCGCTGGTCCCGCTGGCCTTGCTGACCTCAGACGAGTTCATGGCCAGATCGACCAGAAGGAACAATGGCTTCTTGGCTTCGATCGGGGTGGGAAAGCGTGCCAGCTCCAGGCGATCAAAGTAGTAGATGATCCAGTCGGGCGTCACGAGGACGCCGTAGGTGTGATATGCGTTGTCAAACAGGTTCACATCGCTGCCCCATTGGGTCGCAGTGAGCCCGACATAGTTGGACAGATAGCGATGCGTTGTCAGGCGCCCCGCCATCAGCCTGGCGGCGGGCCAGTTGTGAAAGCTCTGGTGATGGCCTTTGGTGTCAGTGGCATAGCCCTCATAGGCATCGATTTCCACTCGGGTCTCGGTCAGGCGGAAGAACTCGTTGGTGGTTTTCAGCCAAAACGCAGGCCAACTGCCATAACCGTTGCCGGACTTGGCCCGCGCACGCATCTCGAAGTAGCCGTAGAGCCAGCTGCGCCCCTTTCCATTGAGGTTCACCGATGTGAAGACGCCGCTTTGCCAGCCACTTGCACCCTGCTGCATGCGCACGATCATTTCGCCGCTCTGTTGCACGAAAGGTGGGGGTGAGGTGGTGAGCTTGGCTGTTTTTGCCGCGCCGGTCGCGTCTGGATGAACAGGGCTGTACCAGGGGCCTGCGCCGGTCACTTCATCGGTGACGCTGAAGATGTCGAAAGTGTCCTGGAACACCAATTGATAGTTCACCAGATTCAACGGCTTGCGAAATGACTGCTCCAGTTGCAGCGTGATGTCCGTGGAATCCCAATAGGCCTTCAGCGTCGTCCATTGGTCCGGTGTGGTTTCCGCATAGACCGCCTGGCCATCAGTGACGCTGATCAAGGGGGCGCTGTTGCGGTAGGGATGGGTGCTGGGCAACTGCGCCTGCGCACCTTTGCGCCACATGGCCCAGCCGGCCAGTCGTTGCGCATCGGCGAGTGACAGCTCGTCCTGCAGCACGATCAGGCAGTCCAGCGTCCACTTGGGGCCGTCGTCTCTGTAATCACCGATCAGCCCGGTGGCCGAAGTGCTGCGCGGCAAACAGATGGCGCCCGCGCCGGTTGCGAACTCGGGCGAGCCGTCGATTGAGCTGTATGCGGTGCCACCGACACGGCGCGTGATCGCGCAATGCCATTGGGCCGTGTCATTGCTGATGGTCAAAGGCTGAGAGTAGTAGCCGCGCGGGTCGCGCCATTGCGCGGACAGCGTGCGGGTGGCGCCATCGTTCTTGTAGAGCATGGCCGGTTGCCTGGACGTGGTCGAGCCGTCGTAGCCGTTGAAGGCTGCAAAACTGCCATCGGCGCTGGTGCTGCCCGTGAAGTCCACTTTGAAGATCATCAGCACGGCGCGGTGGGCCAGGAAGGCTTGAGCCTGCGCGGGGATCAGCAGCCTTCTGGCGCCGCTCTGGAACAGCACGCCGTCTGATGTGTGTACCGGCTGCCGCGTCGTGTCGCCTTGGCTCGCCAGCATGCCGACGACCCGGTCCTTCCACTGGGAGACCGGTCCGTCCACCAAATCCTCAGCCCGCCAGTCCAGCCATACGCGCTCTCCCAGGGCGGCGGGGGTCCATGCAGCCTGGGCGACATTCGCAACATTCGCCACGTCCCGAGCATTGGCATGTGCCGTACATAGCTCGCCAATTCCCCCTAGGCCGAGGCCGCCCAGGGTTGTCAGCACATCACGCCGCCGGTGTTGCCTGCTCGTCATTTCATTCTCCAGAGAAAGTCGCCGATGAATTACAACTTTTGAAGGACAAGGGCCCTCGACGGATATGGCCAAAAATGGTGCGTACACGCACCAGCATCGTGAAATTCGCGAGTCCGGCCTGCAGGAACTTTAGTTGCCTGAGGCACTCGATCATCTCGATTGAGGAGTCCGTTTTGATGACCTATTCAGCCTTTCAAAAACATGGCCGTCGATGATGAAGTTTCGAAACCTGTCGAATGCGTGGCAATGGGTGGGCGGATAAGCGCACTTTGCTGTTGGAAATGCAGCAGCTCGCTGTTTGCTCCAGGCGAGTTCCTCGCTCGCATAGGGTTGAGCGTGACCATGGTGAGCCGCGAGCCGGCGCGGGCAGGCGGGCACGCGCCCGTGACCATGGGCATGAGGTCGCGGCTGCGTGCGTTCGCACAAGAAGCCGATGCGCACTGCGCCCGCTGGCCCGGATGTTGCACCATGTAACGCGTTTTGGACTTGCGCTCTGACGCTGGCCACGCCGCAATAAAGACACAGTGAGATTGGGAGCGGTGACTGTCCGTATTTTGAGGCAGACTTTCGATTGGACTGTGGTGTGAATAATAGATATCGTGGCGATATTGACGGCTTGCGAGCCGTCGCAGTATTGGTTGTTGTTCTTTATCATTTAGGGGTGCCAGGTTTCCCGGGCGGGTTCATTGGGGTTGATGTCTTCTTTGTGATCTCCGGCTTCCTGATCACCTCGCTGCTGCTGGCCGAATTGAAGACTGGCGGCATTGCGCTCGGCGCGTTTTATGTGCGCAGAATGCGTCGAATCCTGCCCGCTCTGCTGGTGGTCGTTTTGGCTGTCGTCGCTGCGGGCACGTGCTTGCTTTTCCCTAAAGACTTGCGCGATTTGGGGCGCAGCCTCGCGGGGTTGGCGCTGATGTCTTCGAATCTGTTCTTTTGGCTGGATGCGGGCTATTTCGCGACCAATGCTCACCACCGGCCTTTGCTGCACACTTGGTCACTGTCCGTGGAAGAACAGTTTTATTTGCTGTATCCAGCATTGCTTTGGCTGGTTTGCGTGAAGGCCCGCTGGCGACCTTTCTGGATGATTGCGGGGCTCGCGTTGGCGTCATTCGCCGCATGCGTGGTCGCGGCGTACCGCTGGCCTGACGCAGGTTATTTCCTGTTGCCATTCAGAGCTTGGGAACTGTTGGCCGGCGCGCTGGCGGCCACTTCGCGGCGCACTTTGCCGGCCAGGTGGGCGGGGCCCGGTTCGGCCTTGGGTCTCGCGCTGATCCTGTTTTCCGCCTGCCGGTTTTCAGCCGAGACACGCTTTCCCGGATACGCCGCCTTGATGCCGGTGGCCGGTGCGGTGCTCGTGCTGCAGTCCGGGCTGACGGAGGGGATCCGGGTCAGCCGTGTGCTCGCCTCCCGCGTGCCTGTGACGCTGGGCCGCTGGTCCTATTCGCTGTACCTGTGGCACTGGCCTTTGATCGTGTTCTACGAGTTGCATTTTCTGCAGCCGCCGGATGGGCTTGCCAGGGGGTTCCTCGGTGCAGGTGCGCTGGGCCTGGCCGTCTTGTCGTATCGCTTCGTCGAGCAGCCTGCCCGCCATGTGCGGCTGAGCGGCCTGCGGGTTTCGGCGGCCGCCATGACGGGATTGATGCTGGTGTTCGGTGCAGGCTACGGATTGCACTGGAGCAAGGGCTTGCCCGAAAGGTTCGAGGCGCGCGGCGAAACGTTCCCGGGGGAGGCGCTCTATCACCCCGAGACTTGTTTTTTCGTCAGTGGCTTTGTGGCAGGCAACTGGTCTGAGCGGGCATGCACGTTCGGCCAGGCTTCGCCAGCGGCCAAGCGCGTGCTGATCTGGGGAGACAGCTACGCAGCCCACTATGTGCCGGGGTTGGAGGCCTTGCGGTTGACGACCTTCCGGTTGACGCAGGTGACCTACGCGGGCTGCGGGCCCTTGATGCCTGCGCCTGTTGGAGACAGGAAGGACTGCGCGGCTTTCAACCAGTTTGCGCTGGCTCGGATTGCCGAGCTGAAGCCTGACCTGGTGCTGATCGGTGCGCGTTGGAACCGCTACCGCGACATGGCCTCGCTCGAGGGCTCCCTGCGGCGTTCGTTGACGGAGCTTGCGCAGCTGGGAATACCGGTGCTGGTGCTGGGCGAGAGCCCGACGTACAGCGCAGAGGTGCCGGTGATCCGGGACATCTTGCGCGTGCGAGGGTTGCCGGACGATTTCTTCCGCCCCACGTCTGACTTCAAGGCTGAGCCGGTCCTTCGTCACATGGCTGCCGCGCGCCTGGCGAGTTGGTTTTCGGTGCGCGACCGGTTGTGCGTGGGCGAGCAGTGCCGGATTGCCGTCAACGGGCAGAGCCTGTATTGGGACGACGGGCATCTGACTGCCGCGGGCAGTGAGCTTGTGGCACGCAGCCTGAGCGAGCGCATCGCCTGTGCCCTGGGCCCGGCTGCCAGTGCTTGCGCGCCTGGCCCTCTCGCTGCGATTCAGCCCGGTTTGCTCGATTGATAGACCCGGATGTAGTCGAGGGTCAGCTCGTAGCTGCCGCTGGCTTTGTCTGCCTGCTGCGGCAGCAGCGCAAGGTCAACGAGTATGAAGAGTGGCTGCTTGGCTTCAATGGGCGTTGGAAAGCGCGCCAGTTCCAGGCCGTCGAAGTAGAAGCGGGTCCACTGCTCATCGAGCATCATGCCGTACAGGTGGTAGGCGTCGTCGAACAAGTCGACGGTGTGTGCGCCCCACCGCGAAGCCTTCAGGCCGGTGTAGTTGCCGACGCTGCGGCGTTTGCTGATGCGTCCTTCCATCAAGCGGGCCGCGGGCCATTGGTGCATGGCTTGGTGGTGCCCTTTGGGGTCTGAGCAGTAGCCTTCGTAGAGGTCCAGTTCCAGCCTGGACTCGGTGAGCCTGAAGAACTCGTTGACAGACTTGAGCCAGAACGCTGGCCAGGCGCCGAAGCCATTGCCCCGGCTGACCCTGGCCTTGAACTCGAAATAGCCGAACTTCCAGGCATTGCCATGGCCGTTCAGGTTGACCGAGGTGAAGACGCCCGAACGCCACCCTTTGGGGCCGGACTGCATGCGGATTGTCAGCTCGCTGCCGGACTGCACAAAGGTCGCTGGTTGCTCGGCAACCCGGGCGGTTCTGGCCTTCCCGGTGGCGGCCGGATGCACCGGCGACCACCAGGGCCCGGCCCCGCTGACTTCGTCCGTGATGCTCAGCCGGGTGAAGTGGTCCTCGAACACCAGCCGGTGGCCAGACAGATCCAGTTCGGATCGGTAAGCTTGTTCCAGCGTCTGAGCCGGATTCTTGTGCTCCCAGTAGGCCTTCATGGTCAGCCAGTCGCTGTTGCTGGTCTCTCGAAAGGCGGGTTCCGGCGTGAACTGCGAGAGCTTGGGCGCCGCGTCGGCGTAGCGGTGGTCTGCGGGCAGGGATGTCTGAACACCCTTGCGCCACATGCCCCAGGCGATCAGGCGCTGGGCGTCTGCTTCTGAAAGTTCGTCCTGCAGCACCAGGAGGCAGTCCAGCATCCAGCTCGGGCCCTGGTTGCCGTGGTCGCCGATCAGGCCGGGTGTGCCGGTCACCCCGCGCGGCAGGCACAACATCCCTCCGGCCGAGGCCTGCTCCGGACCGCCATCGAGCGAGCTGTAGGCCGTGCCGTTGACGCGTCGGGTCAGCACTACGTGCCAACGGGAGGCATCACCGGTCAACGCGTGGTTGCCCGCCCAGTGCCCGCGCGGATCTCGCCACTGTGGCAGCACGGAACGGGTGCCGCCGCTGGCTGCGTAAAACACGCCTGGCTGGCGGGAGGTGGGGGCCTCGTCGTAACCGTTGAACGACACAAAACTGCCGCTTGCGGCGGCAGCGTCCGCGAAATCCGCGCGGAAGATCATCAGCATCGCGCGGTGGGCGATGTACGCCCTGGAGAGTGCGGCAAGCGTCAGCCGCCTTCCGCCGCTTTTGAACAACACGCCATCCGGGGTGCGCAGCGGTTGCTGGGCGGCGTCGCTTTGGGTGGCTGCCAGCCCGGCCACCCGGTCTTTCCATTCGACCACCGGACCTTCGGCCAGATCTTCCGCCCGCCAGTCCAGCCACACGCGCTCACCCAGCGCTTCCGGCGCCCACAACGGACCGGGTGTTTTGGCTTGGGCCTGTGCATCTGCCTGTGGACTCTGCACGCCGATCAGCGCGCCCAGGCCTGCTCCGCCCAAGCTGGCAAGCACGTCGCGTCTTCGGTGTCGTGGTTCGCTGATATCCGCCCCGTGGATCTGGAAGTGTGAGCAAACGTGCAGTTGATTGCCTCGGCCTCGGTGTCCGGACAAGCCCAGGCGGTGCCATGGCCCTGCATCTCCTGCCGCTCCGGCCTCTGAGACGAGCAAACGACATGCCATGCGAGAGCGTCCTCATGCTTGCGGATGCGGTGGCGATCAAGGCTTCACACACGCGGCTGTGGTCCGGGCAGGTCTGACTCTTGCATGGTTTTCCCGCAGTTCCAGCGGCACGGGTTGTTCAGAGGTCGGCATGTTCGATGTGGTGTGTGAAACCCAACAGCTTTGCCGTTCATGTGTCGCCATTGGTGCATCGGCGCGCGGTCAGGCGCGCTGGCGCAACTCAGACTGTGCCGCCCCGCCGCATTCGCATGCTTGTTGTCTTTTGCATTGCCGCGGTGGGTCTGGTCTCAGGTGAGAAGCCGGTTGGGACGGGGTTCAAACCTCGGGCGACGGAAGCATAGAAGGCCTCAGAACGTCTTCAGTTCAAGTGCAGTACGAGTCTTGTCCTTTCCAATATTCAACCGAGGATTTCACATGAAACTGAAACCGCTGCTCGCGTCGCTGGCTTTGGCGGGCGCGAGCCTGGCCAGCCAAGCGACAACCTATTCATTGGGCGTCCTGCCGATAGCGCCGGCCAAGCCGGCGATCGCGGGCGCCGTCGTTTCTCCCGGCTCCTTCAGCGACTGGTGGTCGTTCAGCCTGCCCACAAGCGCCAGCTTCGCCTCGTTCGCCACCACGTCCATCACCCTGGGTGGAACGCTTTTTGACATCGCCGGCCTGTCGCTGGGCGTCTACACCGCCATCGGCAGTGGCTATGTCACAGGAGGTTCCACCCACCTCAGCAACGTGGGCCTGACGGCTGGCCAGAACTACTACCTGAATGTCACGGGCACTGCCACCGGCTTGTTTGGTGGCAGCTATGCGCTGATCGCTGCAGCGGCGCCGGTACCGGAACCCACGCCCTTGGTGTTGCTGGGCCTTGGTCTGGCGGTGCTGGGATGGGCGGGGCGTCGCAAGTCCGAGGCTGCCACCGGCGAGGCGCAGGACCTGCCGAGCGGCGGCATGACCGCGGATCTCGCCATGGCCTGAAAGCCATCATAAGAGTGCGTTGGGAGAGGGTCGCGTGCCTGTGGAGCGGCCCTCGGTGTTCAGGTGGATCCTGGGCTCATTGGATGGCGGACAACAGCGACAGCGGCCCGCAAGGCGCCGAATGTCGCGGGAGGACATCTCGATGACACGAGTCAGTTTTTCTGTTTTTCTGGGTTGGTACGGAGGACGGTCGACATGATGGACGACCGCAGTGCCACGCGGCTGTTCCTGAATTCGCCGCCGTCGGTTTCGGCGCTGATCGCCGCTGTGCTGGAGCCAGGCATTGCCGCGCTCGGCCTGGTGATTGCGCATGACGTTTTCGCCGAGCCTTTTGACGGCCCGGCCAAGGCTTTGGTGTTGCTGTTGCTGGTGATGATGTTCCCTGGCGTGAATCGCTTCGGGCGGCGCGGCATTGGCGTCGGGCTGGACATCGTGCTGACCTGGGGCGGCATCCTGGCGGTGCTGGCGCTGCTGGGCTATGCCACCGACAGCCTGCACGAGTTCGACCGTCGCACGCTGATGGCCTGGGCCGTGGCCGTGCCGCTGGTCCAGTGGGCATGCGTGGCCGCGGGCGGGCAGTGGATGCGCCGCCATGCAGCGCAGCCGCAAGCCCAGCGGCCAGCGGTGATCGTCGGTGCCAACGGCATGAGCCTGCGCGTGGCCGACATGCTGTCGCTGCGGCGAGACCAGGGCCGCGAACTGCTGGGCGTGTTCGATGACCGGGAGCAGACCCGCGTGGACCTGCCGCCGCACGTGGCCCTGCGCGGCACGCTGGCCGAGTTGCCGTCCTACATCGACGCACATGGCGTGAAGGACGTTTTCATCACGCTGCCGCTGACTTCGCAGCCGCGCATCCTGGGGCTGATGGAGTCGCTGCAGAACACCACTGCTTCGCTGCACTTCGTGCCGGACGTGCACGGTTTCAGCATCATCCAGGGCCGCTTGGAGGACATGGGCGGCGTGCCAGTGGTCGGCTTGTTGGGCTCGCCATTCACAGGGGTGAACTGGCTGCTCAAGCGCACCAGCGACCTGCTGCTGTCTTCGCTGATCCTGCTGGCCATCTCGCCCATCCTGATCCTGCTGGCGATCGGCGTGAAGCGCAGTTCGCCGGGGCCGGTGATCTTCAAGCAGCGCCGCACCGGGCTGGACGGCGAGATCATCGAGGTCTACAAATTCCGCTCGATGACCACCGAAGACAACGGCCCGGTCGTGGTGCAGGCCACGCGCGGCGACCCGCGCATCACGCCGTTCGGTGCCTTCATCCGCCGCACATCGCTGGACGAGTTGCCGCAGTTCATCAACGTGCTGCAGGGCCGCATGAGCATCGTCGGCCCGCGGCCTCACGCGGTCGCCCACAACGAGCAATACCGCAAGATCGTCAAGGCCTACATGGCACGCCACAAGGTCAAGCCCGGCATCACCGGCTGGGCCCAGGTCAACGGCTTGCGTGGCGAGACCGATACGGTCGAGAAAATGGCACGCCGGGTCGAGTACGACCTGGAATACCTGCGGCACTGGTCGCTGGGTCTGGACCTGAGCATCATCTTCCGCACGGCCAAGATGATGTTTTTTGATCGCGGCGCGTACTGAATGCAGCGGGTTGGCAAGAAGGGGCTTGGTGCGCAGCTGCCACCTGCGCGCTGGGTGATCGGTGTGCTGATTTGCGGCGCCACTGCGCTGGCGGTTGCGCAGGAGGCTGGCGGCGCGGGCAGTGGGGCAGGGACCGGGGAAGTCGGCAACGGCAACGGCAACGGCGTTGCCGACGGCATTGAAGCCAATCCCTACTCGATTTCCATCAGCGAATCGCTGCAGCACGACAGCAACGTGCTGCATGCACCTGCCGGACGGGTCGTGAGCGACATCGTCAGCAACACGGATCTGCGGCTGGGGCTTGACCAGTGGATGGGGCGGCAGCGCCTGGATGTCAGCGCGGACCTGCAGTACCAGCGATTTCGGGACAGCCAGGCTTTCAACAACCTGAGCCCGATCTTGCGTGCACAACTGGATTGGTCGACGGCCGAGCGCTGGCAGGGCCAGCTCGGACTGCTTCACCACCAGTCGCTCTATCGCAATTTCCTGGCAGAGACCGAAGACGGCAGCAGCCAGTTGCTGAAGAACCTGGAGCGCGTTGACGAAGGCTTCTTCCGCGCCAGTTTGGGGCTGGTCACGGCCTGGACCATGGAAGGAGCCTTGACTGCATTCCAGCGCCGCTATTCCGCTGATGCCTCCGCCAGCAGCGAACTGGACAGGCGTGCTGTCGAACTGGGGGTGCGATATCGGCCCCACCCGGATTTGAGCTTCCGGACCTTGCTGCGCTACACCGATGGGCGATATCCCCACGGCGAAGCCGATGGGGAGGCCGACAGGTACGACAGGCGCGACCTGGAGGCTTCGCTGCAGTTGCGCCCCAGCGGAGCCAGTTCGCTGGTCCTGCGGTTGGCGCACTCCAACGAGCATCATCACCAGGGCGAACTGAAGCGAGCGCAGCTGTGGTCGGGCTCGCTCAGTTGGAAGTGGCAGCCCACCGGCAAGCTGAGCTTCGACACCCAGGTTCTGCGCGACAGCGACACCGGCAATCTGCCGCTCAGCGAGGGGCTGGCCAGCCGAGACGTTCAACTCGGCACCGAGTTCTCCATCGGCTCCCGCTGGCAGGCGTCGGAAAAGCTGCAGTTCTCGTTGAACTATCAACAGAGCCTGCGCGATTTGCAACGTGGTCAGGGCACGCCGGACGCGCTGAGCGCCAATGACCGGCAGCGCCGCGTCACTTTGAAGGTGGATTGGCGGCCCAGTCGCGGCTTGGCGCTGGGTTGCCAGGCCACCCCGGAACGCCGCCAAACCTCCGGAAGTGCTGAGCTGACCACGCCTTATGACGCCACTGTGGTGGGCTGTTACGGTCGTTTCGTCTGGCAGTGATATGCAACCGTGAAAACCCGCAAATGGGCCTGGATCTTGCTCAGGGTTATCCCGTGCGCTGATCTCTCTTTTGTGGGATCGGGTGCCTCTCCGGGTGCAGTTTGGGTCCGGCCCTTTCTTTGCGGAGGAAACATGAATAAATCAGTCGTCGCTTCTGTCATCACGGTCACCGCCTTTGGCCTGGGTTCTACAGGCGCCATGGCGCAGAGCCAGCAAAACGGCAGCTTCGAAAGCATGGTGCTGGGTGATGGCGTGGGTCAGCGCGTCAACTCGCACAGCTTGTCCGGCTGGGACATCGGCAAGCAGGCCGACGCGTCGCATTCGCAAGTCAAGTTGCTGAATCCGTCCGACTCGTTCATGGCCGGCACGCCGCTGTTGAATGACAGCTTGCGCAGCAGCATGGGTTCCCGGCTGCTGGTCGACGGCCTGCAGTTCGCCGCCAAGGTGCCCGAGCCTTCGGGCTCGGCCATGGTGCTGGCAGGCCTGGGTGCGCTGGGCCTGATGTTCCGCCGCCGCCGCCTGCAAGGCTGAGCGCGCGCAGCAACAAGCGTCAGCGGGGCCAGCAACTGGCCCGGCTTCATCAGGGCCAGCTCGGCAGCGGATACTGCTCGAACCAAGCCACCAGGAAATCCACCGCGGCGCGCGTGCGGGCCGACAGGTGCTCCCGGGTGGGGTACAGCGCCATCACATCGGCCGGCGGCAGTTGCCAGTCCGGCAGCAGCGCCCGGAGCCGGCCTGAACGCAGGTAGGGCGCGGCGTCCCAGGTCGAGCGCAGCAGCGCGCCGTGGCCGTCCAGCGCCCATTGCAGCGCGGTGTCGCCGTCGTTGGTCGACATGCGGCCGCGCACCTTCACGCTTTCCTGCCGCAGTGCGGTTCGGCCGCTTGCACCTTCGCCACGCAGCGTGAACTGCCAGGTGTTGAAAGCCTCGTCGTTTTCGCGCAGCAGGATGCAGGGCCAGCGCGCCAGGTCGGCCGGGCGGGCGGGCTCGCCCAGGGTGCGCAACAGCTTGGGCGAGGCGCACAGCACCCTGTGATTGGCGGCGACGCGGCGGGCGCTGAGGCGCGCATCCGGGAGGGGCCCGATCTGCAGCGCCAGGTCCAGTCCTTGTTCGACCAGGTTCACCTGCCGGTCGCTCAGCATCAGCTGCAGTTCGACCTCCGGATGCGCGCGTGCAAAGGCCGACAGCGCCGGTGCCAGCTGGCGCCGGCCGAAGCCCAGCGTGGCATGGATGCGCAGCAGCCCGCGCGGCGTGGCCCGGCTGCCGCCCACCGTCTGCTCCAGCGTCTGCAACTCGCCCAGCAGCCGCGAGCCTTCGGCCAGGTAGGCCTCGCCTTCGGCGGTCAGGCTGATGCGGCGGGTCGTGCGCTGCAGCAGCCGCGCGCCCAAGCGGCGCTCCAGTGCCGCCAGGCGCTTGCTGACGGTGGGTGGCGTGACGCCGAGTTCCCGCGCGGTGGCGCTCAGGCTGCCCTGGCGGGCCAGCAGCACGAAAAAGCCCAGGTCCGAGATCGCGTCCATCGCGCCATTGTGTCGTGCCAGGCATCAATGATGTGCACCAGCGCATGACACTTTCCTCGGCAGCAGGCCTACGATGCACCCATGCCTGCCTCATTGCCAGCCCAAGACGATCCCGGCGCCGCGCTGTTCCCGGGTTTTGCCTCGCAGTTTGTCGAGACCGCGCCCGGTGTGCGCATCCATGCGCGCAGCGGCGGCGAAGGCCCTCCCTTGCTGCTGTTGCACGGCCACCCGCAGACCCACGCGATCTGGCACCGCGTGGCACCCACGCTGGCGCAGCACTTCACACTGGTGCTGGCCGACCTGCGCGGCTATGGCGATTCGTCCAAGCCCGCGGGCAAGGCCGACCACGCCAACTACAGCAAGCGCACGATGGCGCTGGACATGCGCCGCCTGATGCAGGCGCTGGGCCATGGGCGCTTCGCGGTGCTGGCGCATGACCGCGGCGCGCGCGTGGCGCACCGGCTGGCGGTGGACCATGCCGAGGCCGTGTCTCGGCTGGTGATGCTGGACATCGCGCCGACGCTGGCGATGTACGAGCAGACCAGCGAAGCCTTTGCGCGCGCCTACTGGCACTGGTTCTTCCTGATCCAGCCCGCGCCGCTGCCCGAGCGCCTGATCACCGCCGACCCGGCCGCCTACATCCGCGACGTGATGGGCCGCCGCAGCGCGGGCCTCGCGCCCTTCGACCCGCGCGCGCTGGCCGAATACATGCGCGCGGCGGCGCTGCCCGGCACCGCGCACGGCCTGTGCGAGGACTACCGCGCCTCCGCCGGCATTGACCTTCTGCACGACCGCGCCGACCGCGATGCCGGCCGTCGACTGAACCAGCCGTTGATGGCTTTGTGGGGCGCCGAAGGCGTGATCCAGCGTTGCTTCTACCCGCTGGCCGAATGGCAACGCGTGGCAAGCGACGTGTGCGGCCAGGCGCTGCCCTGTGGCCACTACATCGCCGAAGAGGCGCCTGAAGCGCTGCTGGCCGCAGCCTTGCCGTTCCTGCAGGGCGGGGTCGCATGACCGGCCGCACGCTCTACCGAAAGCTGGTCGACAGCCACACCGTGGACCTGCTCGACGAGCAGAACGTGCTGCTGTTCTGCGACCTGCACCTGATGAACGAATACACCAGCCCGCAGGCCTTCGCCGGCTTGCATGAGCGAGGGCGTTGGGTCCCGATGCCGGGCCAGCACCTGGCCGTGGTCAGCCACATCATCCCGACGCACGCCGCGTCGGTGGCTCAGCGCGTGATCCTCGATCCGCCCTCGGCACTGCAGGCGCGCAACCTGCGCCGCAACTGCGAGCGGCACCACGTCGCGCTGTTCGACACGCAGGACCCGCTGCAAGGCATCGAACACGTGGTGGCACCCGAGCACGGGCTGATCCTGCCCGGCATGGTGGTGCTCTGCGGCGACAGCCACACGACGACCTATGGCGCGCTCGGCGCGCTGGGCTTTGGCATCGGCACCAGCGAGGTCGAACACGTGCTGGCCACGCAGACGCTGGTCTATCGGCTCGCGGGTGACATGCGCATCACGGTCGACGGCCGGCTGCCCCGGGGCACCGGCGCCAAGGACCTGGTGCTGGCGATCATCGCCCGCATTGGCGCGCAAGGGGCGCGCGGCTACGTGGTCGAGTTCTGCGGCGAAGCCATTGATGCGCTGTCGATCGAGGCCCGCTTCACGCTGTGCAACATGGCGGTGGAGGCTGGGGCGCGCGGCGCGCTGGTCGCGCCCGACCAGAAGGCGCTGGACTATGTGCTGGCCCATGCACCGGACCTCGCGGCCAACGGCCCGTGGCGCGAGGCGGCGCTGGCGCAATGGGCGCTGCTGCGCAGCGACGACGACGCGGTGTTCGAGGTCGAGCATCGCTTCGCCGCCGCCGAGCTTTCTCCCTTTGTCACCTGGGGCACCAGCCCGGACCAGGCGGTGCCGGTGCATGCCGTGGTGCCCAGCCCGCAAGACTTCGACGACCCCGTGGCCCGCCGCGGCGCCGAGCAGGCCCTGCGCTACACCCGGTTGTCCGCCGGCGCGCCGCTGGCCGGCACGCCGGTACAGCATGTCTTCATCGGCTCCTGCACCAATGGCCGCATCGAGGACTTGCGCGAGGCCGCGGCCACGGTCGGTGCGCATCACGTCGCCCCCGGCGTTCGTGCCATGGTCGTGCCGGGTTCCGGCGCGGTGCGCGCGCAGGCCGAGGCCGAAGGCATTGCGGCGCAACTGCTGGCGGCAGGCTTCGAGTGGCGCCAGCCCGGCTGCTCGATGTGCCTGGCGATGAACGACGACGTGCTGGCCGACGGCGTGCGCTGCGCCAGCACCACCAACCGCAACTTCGAAGGCCGCCAGGGCCGTGGCGCCATCACCCACCTGATGAGCCCCGCGATGGCCGCCGCGGCCGCCATCACCGGCCGCATCACCAACCTGGCCGACCCGCGGCAGTGGCCGCCGGTTGCCGCCCCCTCTTCGCCGGAGCCGCAACATGGCTGATCTCGCCGCGCCCTGGATCGCCCATGCCGCGCCGCTGCCGCTGGCCAACCTCGACACCGACCAGATCATGCCCAAGCAGTTCCTGCGTGGCATCGACAAGGCCGGCCTCGCGCAAGGCCTGCTGTACGACTTGCGCTTCGACGCCGAGGGCCGGCCGCGGCCCGGATGCGTGCTGAACCAGCCCGCTTTTGCCGGCACCGACAGCTTGATCGCCGGCCCCAACTTCGGCTGCGGCTCCAGCCGCGAGCATGCGGTGTGGGGCCTGCAGCAGTACGGCATCCGCGCGGTGATCGCGCCCAGCTTTGGCGAGATCTTCTACTCCAACGCGGTCAACAACCGCCTGCTGCCGGTGATGGTCTCGCCCGAACATGGGCAGGCTTTGCTGGACCAGGCGCTGGCCTGCGCCGCCGCAGGTGCCGGCCCGCTGCCGCTGCCGCTGCAGATCGACCTGCCGGCGCTGACCCTGCGCTGCGGCAGCATCGAAGCGTCGTTTGCGCTGTCGCCCCGCCATCAGCGCATGCTGCTGCAGGGGTTGGACATGGTGGGTGCCACGCTGGCCCACGCGACGCAGATCGAAGCCTTCGCCGCAAGCCACTTCGCCGCCCAGCCCTGGTTGCAGGACCGCGCGATGCGCACCCGGGAGCGCCTCACCGCGGCCTGATCGCCGTCGCCTCACGCGAGAATGGCGCAAACAATGCGTGGAGCGATGTGTGGATTGGATGCGTGGACTTTCTTGTCGGTGGCGCTTGCAAACCAGGCTGGCGCCCGCGATGTTGGCCGTGGCGCTGGCCGTTTCGCTGGCCGTTTCGCTGGCCGGTTGCGCCGAGCTGAACCTGCCTGACCTGCTGGCGCCGCCCGTGCCGGCCACCCAACCGGTTCGCGCACCGCAGGTGGCTGCGGCAGTGCCGGCCGCAACGGCTTCGGCGCCTGTCGCGGTAACGGCCAAACCCGCCGCGCCACCGCCTGCCGGGCCGGTGCTGCCGCCAAAGGCCGTCATTGCCTACGGCAGCAGCCCGCTGCAGTTCGGCGAACTCCGGTTGCCACCCGGCGACGGACCATTCCCGGTCGCGGTGCTGATCCACGGCGGCTGCTGGACCAGCAGCTTCGCGACGCTGCGCAGCACCGCGGCGTTGGCCAGTGAACTGACCCGATTTGGCATTGCCAGCTGGAACATCGAATACCGCCAGCGCGGCGACGCCGGCGGCGGCTGGCCCGGCACCTACCGCGACTGGGCAGCGGCGCTGGACGGGCGCAGTTGCCGGCGGACAGCGAGATCCGCGGCGCCGATCCGCTGCCGCTGCTGGCCGCGGTGGACATCGACGGCCCGGCCGACCTGGCAGGCTTCATCGGGCAGGACCAGCAGGTCTGCGGCGAACCGGCCGTGGCGCCACTGATGGGCGGCCTGCCCGAGGCCCAGCCCCTGCGCTACCGCCAGGCCTCGCCACAGTGGCTGCTGCCGCTGCATGTGCCGCAGTACCTGGTGTCGGCCGAGGTACTGCTGCCCGAGGCCGCGCAGGCCTATCAGGCCAAGGCCCGCGCGCTGGGCGACGAGGTCGAATTGCTGCCGCTGCCAGGTGCGGGCCACTACGACCCGCTGCAGCCCGGCCTGCCGGCTGGCGAGGCGGTGCGGCGGCTGATCGTCGAGCGGGCGTTCACGCCGCCTTTCAATACCAGCAGCGTCAACTACCGCTGCGCTGCCGGCAAGCACCTGTCCGCCGCGTACCTGAACCTGCGCGGCGGCGAGTCCTTTGCCGTGCTGTCCTGGCAAGGTCGCCAGGAGGTGTTGCGGGCCGGGCCGACCGGTTCCGGCGTGCGCTACGCCGCGCTGCCGGGTGCCGTGCCGGGTGCGGCGTCGGCTGGCCTGGTCTGGCAAACCAAGGGCCCCGAAGGCATCCTGAGCCAGGAGCTGGGCCAGGCCACGCGCACGCTGGCCTTCGACTGCAAGCCCGAACGTTGAGCGGCGACTGAGCAAGGCCCCGGATGAAGCGCCCGTCGCGGGCGGTCAACGGGTCAACAGCAAATGCCGGCCAGGCGGCCGCCGCGCGTTCAGGGCGTGGCGATGGCGGCGTCCACGATGGCCTGCGCTTCCTGCAGGATGCGCTGCAGGTGGGCCTCGCCGCTGTAGCTTTCGGCGTAGATCTTGTAGATGTCTTCGGTGCCCGAGGGCCGGGCGGCAAACCAGCCGTTGTGGGAGATGACCTTGATGCCGCCGATGGCCGCGCCGTTGCCGGGCGCCTGGTCCAGCACTGCCGTGATCGCGTCGCCGGCCAGTTCGCGCGCGCTGATGCGGGCCGGCGTCAACGACGCGAGTTGCGCCTTCTGCGCGGCGGTTGCCGGTGCCTCGACACGGTCGGCAAGCGGCTCGCCGAGTTGCGCCACCAGCGCTGCATAGGCCTGCGCCGGGTCGCGCCCGCTGCGCGCCGTGATCTCGGCGGCCAGCAGCGCTGGCGCCAGGCCGTCCTTGTCGGTGGTCCAGACCGTGCCGTCGCGGCGCAGGAAGCTCGCGCCGGCGCTTTCCTCGCCGCCAAAGCCCAGCGAGCCGTCCAGCAGGCCGGCCGAGAACCACTTGAAGCCGACCGGCACTTCCTGGAGCTGGCGACCCAGCCGAGTGGCGACCCGGTCGATCAGGCTGGTGCTGACGACGGTTTTGCCAATCGCGGCGCTCGGGCTCCACGATGGCCGGTGCCTGAAAAGGTAGTCGATTGCCACCGAGAGGTAGTGGTTCGGCGGCACCAGTCCGGCCGTGGGTGTGACGATGCCGTGGCGGTCGTGATCGGTGTCGCAGGCAAAGGCGATGTCGAAGCGGTCCTTCATGTCCTGCAGGCGCTGCATCGCGTAGCGCGAAGACGGGTCCATGCGGATCTGCCCGTCCCAGTCGACGGTCATGAAGCCGAAGGTCGGGTCCACCACGTCGCTGACCACGGTGAGATCGAGCCGGTACTCCTCCGCGATGCGGGCCCAGTACTGCACCCCCGCGCCGCCCAGCGGGTCGACGCCCATCCGGACCTTGGCCGCGCGGATGACATCGAAGTCGATCACGTTGCCGAGGTCGGCCACATAGGCGCCGATGAAGTCATGGCGGTGCGTGGTTGCAGCACGCAGTGCCTGCGCATGCGATGCCCGCTTGACACCCTTGAGCGCAGCTTTGAGGTAGGCATTTGCGGCGGCCTGGATGCTGGCGGTGATGTCGGTGCCGGCAGGGCCGCCGTTGGGTGGGTTGTACTTGAAGCCGCCGCTGTCCGGCGGGTTGTGCGAGGGGGTCACGAGGATGCCGTCGGCCAGTCCGTGGCCGTCGCGCCCGCGGTTGTGCACCAGGATTGCGTGCGAGACGGCGGGCGTCGGCGTGTAGCCGTCGTTTGTCGCCAGCATCACGTCCACGCCATTGGCCGCCAGCACTTCGAGTGCACTGGCGCAGGCCGGCTGCGACAGCGCGTGGGTGTCGATGCCGAGGAACAGCGGCCCTGTGATCTGCTGGCGCTGGCGGTGGTCACAGATGGCCTGCGTGATGGCCAGCACATGCCATTCGTTGAAGGACAGCTCGAATGACGAGCCGCGGTGGCCGGAAGTGCCGAAGGCCACGCGTTGCGACGGCGCCTCGGGATCCGGCACGCCGGTGTAGTAAGCGGTGATGAGCCGCGGCACATCGACCAGCAGCGAACGCGGCGCCGGCTTGCCGGCCAAGGGGTTGATCAGGGTGGGCATCGGTCCTCGTTGCGTGAGCGGGCTGTGGGCAAGGCCTGAGCTGGCGGCGATCGGGCTGGCATCGTTGGCCAAGCGCCCGCCAACGATACACGCAGGCCGCAGCGGTGTGTCTCGTCGTGTTCGCGAGTTGAATCGCGGCAGAATCCCGCTGCCATGAATCATCGCTTCGGGATTTCAAACCTCACCGTCGCTCGCACTGCGCTGTGGCAGGAGGCCCGCCTGATCTGTGATGATGCCCTGGGGCGAGGGCTTGCGTTCGCCGCGATCCTGCACGAGGCCGGTGATCTTGCTGACGAGCAGCTGCTCGCCGACGCGGACCGGCAGCGCGCGATGCGCTACCGGCAAGACAGGGATCGCCAGAACTTCGTGCTGGGTCGAACCATGGTTCACCATCTGGTCCGGCCCAAGGGGGCTTCGGTGCCGTGCGCGTTTTCATTCGGCGTGCATGGCAAACCGTTCCTGCCGGGTTGCGCCGCGTTCAACCTGTCGCACTCGGCCGAATGGGTGGCCTGCGCCGTCAGCCCGGGCACATCGATCGGGATCGATGTCGAAGCTTTCCTGCGCCTCGGGGACCATCGCGAGCTGCTGGCAGCGACCACCCATCCGGCCGAGCGCCGAGTCATCGCCGAGGCCGAGCCTGACCAGCGCCTGGCGCTCTTCAAGTGCTGCTGGACCCGCAAGGAAGCGGTGCTGAAAGCGACCGGCAAGGGCCTGAGCGACGACTTGTGTTCGATCGACGTCGGGCTTGCCGAGCGCCAGCCGCTTGTGGGCGATGCGGCTGGGCTGCGCTTGGTCGACCTGCGGGCCGACGCCGATCGGGTGACGGTCTGCGTGGCACTGGAAACCTCGGTGTCCGGCATCGTCGTCATGCAACTGTCGCAGTAGGCCGTTACCAGCATTGGAATGGGCAGAACAGTGACCTTGGTCACCCACATATTTGCGGCATGAGCAATCAATGGCTTGTGCCATGTTGCATCCATTCGTAAGTTTCGAATCTCATCGTGTGTGCCACATTCGCCGTGGCGAAACACATTAAAGTGACTTGGCCTGGCTTGCCGCGGTGTCAAGAGAGCTGTTTGCTTATCACCGCTGCGAAGCTGTCGCCTGGCTGTCAAGTTTGGCCCTGTCAGGGTTAGACCCTGCATTTCTGTTGTAAAAATTGAGACAAAGGTCGGTTCTCAAAAGGAGCCGAATTTCTCTGTTGCAGAAAGTGATACATGTTCGGCATTCCGTCAGAAGCCATCCATCCAGCGGTGGTGCACGGTGAGCACGCCCATTCAATTTGGTGGCTGAAAAAAGCTGTGCTGGAAGCCTGCGGCGAGTTTGACCGGGCGGAGTTGGCATTGCGCGGTTAAGCTTGGCGCCGGCAGTGCGGACGTCGCGATGCATTGGCATGCGCAGATGAAAACGGTATTCCTTTTCTCTGGGCAAGGCGCTCAGCATTTTCAAATGGGCAGGGAGCTCTTCGAGCGCCATGCCGGCTTTCGCGCCTCGCTGGAACGCGCCGACCGCCTGGCGCGTGCGCATTGCGGCGAGTCGCCGCTCGCGGCGCTGTTCGACCAGCGCCATGCCAGGCAGATGCCGTTCGACCGGCTTGTGCACACCCATCCGGCCATCTTCATGGTCGAGTACGCCTTGGCAACGGTGTTGATGGCGGCCGGTGTGCAGCCGGACCTCGTGCTCGGTGCCAGCCTGGGCACATTCGCCGCCGCAGCCGTGGCCGGCCACATCGATCCGGACGCCGCGCTGTACGCTGTGATTGACCAGGCCAGGGCCGTGGAAGCGCATTGCGAGCCCGGCGCCATGGTGGCCGTCATGGGCGAGCCGGCGGCCTGTCTCACGCCTGAGCTGCTCTCTGTCTGCGAGCTTGGTGCGCGCAACTTCGCGACGCATTCGGTGATCTCCTTGCCTGCCGCCAACCTGCCGGCGGTCGAGCGCCACCTTCGCCAGCACGGCGTGGTGTTTCAGCGGCTGCCCGTCAACTACGCCTTTCATTCGCGCTGGATCGAGGCTGCCCGGCTGCCTTGCCAGCAGGCATTGGGCGGGCTTCACATTCGTGAAGGCAATATCTCCCTCGTTTGTTGCGCCACGGGTGATTCCCTGCGAGCCTTGCCCGGGAATCATTTCTGGTCGGCGGTGCGCGAACCCATCTTGTTTCACCAGGCCCTGCACCGGATCGAATCCCAGGGCCACCATCGTTATATCGATGTCGGACCTGCCGGGACGCTGGCGACATTCCTGAAATACGGTTTGCCAGCCGGATCAAGGTCCTCGGTGCATCAAGTCATGGCGCCATTCGGCAGCGACCTGGCGCGATTCATGGGATTGGCCGCGACCGGGCAAGCTCCCAACATCGCTGGCTCTGCAACGAAGCGCCAGCCAGGCAACCCCCCACAAGACGAACGCATCATGCACGCACCCCAGTTGAACGCAGTCATCTTCCCCGGGCAGGGTTCACAGTTCAGGGGAATGGGCAAGGCGCTCTTTCCTCTTTTTCCGGAAATCTGCGCCAGCGCCTCGGAGATTCTTGGCTATTCACTGGAAGAGCTGTGCCTGAACGATTCGCAAGGGAAATTGTCGCAAACGCAATTCACCCAGCCTGCGATCTTTGTCGTCAACGCGCTGCATTACCACCGGCAACAACAGCTGCAGCCCGATCTCCGGCCCGACTTCTTTGCCGGGCACAGCCTCGGCGAATACAACGCCCTGCTCGCGGCCGGTGTGTTCACGTTCGAGACGGGGCTGCGGCTGGTCAAGAAGCGCGGCGAACTGATGGCCGCTGCCAAGGCAGGCGGCATGGCAGCGGTGATTGGCGTCGCGGCCCAAGACCTGCGGGCGCTGCTGGACAGGCATGGACTCGAACAGGTCGACATCGCGAACTTCAATTCGCCGACACAGACCGTGATTGCGGGCGAGAAAGGCGCGATCGCCGAAGCCGCGGCGCTGTTCTCCCGACAGGGCTTGCGCTGCGTGACATTGGATGTTGGCGCCGCGTTCCACTCCCGCCTGATGCAGCCGGCCCGGGCCGAGTTCGCCGAATTCCTGCAGCAGTTTTCGTTTGCCGCGCCGCGGGTCGCGGTGATCGCCAATGCCACTGCGCGGCCTTATGACCCGGGCCGCATTGCACAGACGCTGGCCGGGCAGATCGCAGCGCCTGTGCAATGGGTCGATTCAGTGCGCTACCTGATGGGGCAGGTGAGGGAACAGGGCGACATCGCGTTCCAGGAGATCGGCGCCAACGTGCTGACGAAGATGGTGCTGGAAATCAGGGCCAAGGAGACGCCGATCGTTGACGCGCTCCCGGGTGCCCAGCCGGTTCGCGAATCGAAGCCCGAGGCCGCTGCAGTTCATGAACCGCAACCGCAACCGTCCACCGCGCGCAGTCCGCAACGCCGGGTCCAGGCCACATCGCTGGGCAGCGAGGTGTTCCGACGCCGCTTCGGCCTGAAGTTCGCCTACATGGCCGGGGCGATGTACCGCGGGGTCGCCTCTGCCGAGTTGGTGATCCGCATGGGCCAGGCGGGCTTCCTGAGCTTCTTCGGCTCGGGCGGACTTTCGCTGGCCAAGATCGATGCCAACATCGTTCGCATCCAGGCCGAACTGAAGCCGGGCCAGCCCTATGGGATGAACCTGCTGGCCAACTACGAATATCCGGCGCAGGAAGAGGCGGTGGTCGACCTCTACCTGAAGCGCGGCATCCGCACCGTCGAGGCCGCCGCCTTCATGCAGATGACGCCATCGCTGGTCCGGTTCCGGCTGCTGGGGCTTCGGACCAATGCGCGCGGCGAGACCGTGTGCGACCACCGCATCGTCGCGAAGATCTCGCGCCCGGAAGTGGCGAGGGCGTTCATGCTGCCGCCGCCAGCGGCCATCGTGGAGAAGTTGCTCGCGCAAGGCCTGGTCACGCCGCAGCAGGCCAGGTTGGCGCAAGGCGTTCCGGTCAGCCATGACGTTTGTGTCGAGGCCGATTCCGGTGGCCATACCGACGGCGGCATTGCCGCGGTGATGTTGCCGCCGCTGCTGCGCCTGCGTGACGAATTGCAGCGCACCCATGCCTACGCCGAGCCGATCTGCATGGGCTTGGCGGGTGGCATCGGCGGGCCCGAGGCTGCTGCTGCTGCCTTCCTGCTCGGCGCGGACTTCATCATGACGGGGTCGATCAACCAGTGCACGGTCGAAGCCGGGATGAGCGACGAAGGCAAGTCCATGCTGCAGGAGATCGACATCCAGGACACCGAATACGCGCCGGCCGGGGACATGTTCGAGATCGGCGCGCAGGTCCAGGTGATGAAGAAGTCGGTGTTCTTCCCGGCCCGCGCGAACAAGCTGCTCTCGCTCTACCGGCACTACAACAGCCTGGACGAAATTCCCGAGCGCACCCGCCGCCAGCTGGAGACCACCTTCTTCAAGAGGACCTTCGACGACATCTGGCACGAGACCGCGAACTACTTCAGGTCCGCGGGTCAGGCGCACGAGATCGCCAAGGCCGAAGCCAATCCGAAACACAGGATGGCGCTGGTGTTCCGCTGGTACTTCGCCTATTGCACCCGCATTGCGATGGACGGCACGCCCGACGATCGCGTGAACTACCAGATCCAGACGGGACCGGCATTGGGGTCCTTCAATCAATGGGTGAAGGGCACCAACCTCGAACCATGGCGCCAGCGCCATGTGGATGCCATCGCGGTCAAGGTCATGGAGGGTGCAGCGCAGCACCTGGCGAGCTTCCTGGCCCGCTTCATTGATCGCGCGCCGCTTGAAGCCGAAGCGCCTCGTGCACAGACCACCGAACGCCCTGTCGAAGTTTGACAGCCGTCAGCACCGGCTGACGAGACACTTAAAAAGACAGATCGCAGGGACTTGGATGAACACGGTTGACCAGCAGTTTCGGGGCCTCGAAAACCATTCGGAGCCCTCGGGCGGAGCGCGTGGAACAGATCATGGGCGCACGGGAGACATCGCCATTGTTGGCATGGCCTGCCGGTTCCCCGGCGCTGAAAACTACGCGCAATTCTGGGAAAACCTGCGCCAGGGCCTGTCCACTGTCAGCGAGATCCCGGCGGGCCGATGGGACCGTGACG
Organism: Ideonella sp.; assembly: GCF_041287625.1. Lineage (GTDB taxonomy): Bacteria > Pseudomonadota > Gammaproteobacteria > Burkholderiales > Burkholderiaceae_C > Ideonella. The sequence goes on along the minus strand of NZ_JBGGNH010000056.1, from coordinate 4,622 downwards.
CCTTCTATTCGGCCGACGTCCAGGAGAAGAACAAGTCCATCAGCAAGTGGGGCGGATTCATTGAGGGCGTCGAAAATTTCGACGCCGATTTCTTCGGCGTCTCGGCGCGCGAGGCCGCGGTCATGGACCCGCAGCAGCGCATCATGCTGGAGCAGGCCTGGACTTGCATCGAGGACGCGGGCTACGACCCGCTGCAGTTCAGCGGCAGCCGCACCGGCGTGTACGTTGGCGTCTTCAACTACGACTACGAAGACCATCTTCGGCACGCGCTGGATGCGATCGAGGGCCATGTGTCCACCGGCACGCATGCCGCGCTGATTCCGAACCGCATCTCGCATTTCCTGAACCTGCATGGCGTCAGCATGCCGGTGGACACCGCATGCTCCAGCTCGCTGGTGGCGCTGCACAAGGCGGCACACGCGATCCGCCGAGGCGAATGCGATCAGGCCCTGGTGGGCGGCGTCAGCGTGCTGTGCAGCCCCACGCATTTCATCTCATTCTCCAAGACCGGCATGCTGTCGCCCGACGGCAGCTGCAAGAGCTTCGATGAGCGCGCCAACGGCTACGTGCGCGGCGAAGGCGCCGCCATGGTCCTGCTCAAGCCACTGGGCCAGGCCATTCGCGACGGGGACCGCATTGCCGCCGTGCTGCGCGGCAGCGCGGTGAACCACGGGGGCCATGCGCGCACGGTGACCTATCCGGGTTCCCTCGCGCAATCGAAGGTGGTCAGCGAGGCCTTGCGCGAGGCGGGCGTGCCGGTCGGCACCATCGGCTACGTCGAAGCACACGGCACCGGCACGCCCAAGGGCGACCCGATCGAGGTCGAAGGGCTGAAGCTGGCCTTCGCCCGCGTTGCGGCAGACCGCGGCGAGGCCTTGCGCGGTGACAGCTGCGGCATCGGCAGCGTCAAGGCCAACATCGGCCACCTCGAATCGGTCGCCGGGCTGGCCGGCCTGATCAAGACCATCCTGTGCATGAAGCACCAGGCGCTGCCACCGCTGGTGCATTACCAGAAGCTCAACCCGCGCATTGCGCTGGATGGCAGCCCGTTCTTCATCGTGAACACCGCACGGCCATGGCCGGCGTTGGTCGACGAACATGGCCACGCCATTCCGCGCCGGGCGGGCATCAGCTCCTTCGGCTTTGGCGGCGTCAACTCCCACGTCGTCGTCGAAGAATATCTGGCGTTACCGGAGGCCGAGGGTTCATCCGGGCCCGCATCGGCACAGCCGGTCCTGATCGTGCTGTCTGCCAGGACCGCGGCCGCGCTGCAAGACAGCGTGCGCCAATTGCTGGCTGCCATCGCGTTGCCGGAGACTCGGCGTGCCCGGCTTGCGGATCTGGCCTACACGCTGCAGGTGGGGCGACGGGCCATGGCCGCGCGGCTTGCGCTGGTGGTCGAGTCCTTCGACGCGCTGCAGGGCCGGCTGGAAGGCTGGCTGGCGCAGGGTTTCAAGGCGCCAGGCATCTTCAGCGGCCAGCGCCCGGCTGAAGCCGCAGCCGGAGCCGAACAAGCCAGCGCAATGCTGGCCGGCGGCGACTTGCAAGCCGTCGCGCAACAGTGGATCGAAGGAACCGACTTCGACTGGACTGTCCTGCACCGCGACGGCATTCGTCGCAGGCTGGCCCTGCCGACCTACCCCTTCGCCAGGCAAAGGCATTGGGTCGACGCGAAGCCGCCGCTGGCAGCCCAAGCGCAGGCAGTCCTTCACCCGCTGGTGCATCGCAATACCTCGAACCTGCACGGGCTGCGTTTCAGCAGCCGCTTCACCGGCGAGGAATTCTTTCTCGCCGACCATGTCGTGCAGGGCCAACCCACCTTGCCGGGCGCCGCGCAACTGGAAATGGCGCGCTTTGCAGCCGATCAGGCATTCAGCGGCCAAGCTCGTCTGCGCCTCCAGGATGTTGTGTGGTTGCGGCCGGCGGTGGTGGCCGAAGCCAAGGACCTGCACCTCGCGCTGTTTCCCGAGCGCGGGGGAGGGTTCAGCTTCGAGCTCTATGACGGCGATGGCACCGGCGTTGACGAAGCCACCGTGTACAGCCAGGGTGCGGTCATCGTCGTCGGGGCCGAGGCAGCGGTGGTGCATGACCTTGCTGCGTTGCGTGCGCAATGCACGCAGTCGCATCTGGACTCTGCAGCGTGCCATGCCGCGTTCGGTCGCATGGGCCTGGACTATGGGCCTGGCCACCGCGGGCTGGATGCGCTGTTCATCGGCCAGGACCAGGCGCTGGCCCGCATCACACTGCCACCCTCGGTGAAGGCCGGTCGAGAGACCCATGTGCTTCATCCGAGCGTGCTTGACGCGGCGTTGCAAGCGGCGGTCGCCTTCCACGCCGACGGTGCCGGTGGGCTGGACCGCGCCACGCCGATGCTGCCTTTTGCGCTGGGCACCATGGACGTGTTCGGGGCCTGCAACGACGGCATGTGGGCGCTGCTGCGCCGCAGCCCGGGCAGTGCCGCCGGCGATGCGCTGCAGAAGTTCGACATCGACCTGTGCGACGACACCGGCACGGTGTGCGCAAGGCTCAGGGAGTTCTGCCTGCGCGCGTTGGCTGCGCCGGTGGCCGAAGAGCCGGTGCGCAGCGCCTTGCTGCAACTGGCGTGGGCGCCGCAGGCTGCTGTTGCCGCGGCGGATGCTGGCAGCTTTGCGCGCCATGTCGTGCTGCTGTGCGGCGTGGAGGCTGCCGATCTGGCGCGCCGCCTGCCGGGCGTGCGCTGCCTTTCCCCGGCCCAAGGCGACGACCTCGCCCGGCGCTTCGAGGCCGCGGCCGCTGCATTGCTGGAACAGCTCCAGTCGCTGAGCGCGCAGCCCGGGCAACACCTGATCCAGGTGGTCGTGCCGGCCCATGGCGAAGATCAATTGATGGCCGGCCTGGGCGGCATGCTGCGCACGGCTCAACTCGAAAACCCGCGCATCATCGGCCAGCTCATCCACGTGGATGTGGGCCAGGACCTGGCGCAGGTGTTGGCCGAAAACAGCGGCAGCGCGCCAGTTCAGCAGGTGCGCTACCTGGGCGGCCTGCGCCAGACGGCCCGCTGGGCCGAGCTGCCGCATGCTGGTGACGCCCCCTCACCCTGGAAGGCAAGAGGCGTCTACCTGATCACCGGCGGCGCAGGCGGCCTGGGCCTGACCTTCGCGCATGACATCGCGCTGCGGGCCAGGAACGCCGTTCTGGTCCTGACGGGCCGCTCGGCGCCGGACGAACGCGTGCAGGCCGGGATCCACAAGCTGGAGACGCTCGGCGCCGTGGTTCGGTACCACGCGGTGGACGTCACTGACGCTGCCGCGCTCACGTCATTGGTGCAAAGCATTCCCGAGGAATTCGAAAGCCTGGACGGCATCGTCCATGCCGCCGGCGTGCTGCGCGACAGCCTGCTCATCCGCAAGACCCGGCAGCAACTGGGCGAGGTGCTGGCCGCCAAGGTGGCGGGCACCATCAACCTCGACGAAGCCAGCCGGGATCTGGCGCTGGACTTTTTCATCTGCTGCTCGTCCACCTCGGGTGCACTCGGCAACGTGGGGCAGGCCGACTATGCGGCCGCCAATGCTTTCATGGATGCGTTTGCCCGCCACCGCACCGAGCTGGCGGGGCAGGGCCTGCGCCATGGGCGCACGCTGTCGGTCAACTGGCCGCTGTGGGAAGAAGGCGGCATGCAAGTGGACGCGCCCACGCGCGAAGACATGACGGCGCGCACTGGCCTGATCCCGCTGCGCACCGCCAGCGGTCTTGCGGCGCTGGGCCAAGCCCTGGCCAGCGGCCTGCCCCAGGTGCTGGTTGCAGAGGGCCAGATCCGACGGTTCGAGGTCAGCCTGTCCGAACCGGCCAAGCCTGCCGACCCGACGGCCGGACGCGAGCCTGTGCTGCAGAACGCTGCGTCCGACGCGCTGCAGGAAAAGGCCCAGCGCTATTTCGTGCTGCTGCTGTCCAGCACGTTGAAACGGCCGGCGCACAGCATCGATGCCAAGGCCCAGATGGAAGCCTACGGCATCGATTCCATCCTGGTGATGGAGTTGACGCGCATCCTGGAGCAGGTGTTCGGCCCGCTCTCCAAGACGCTGCTGTTCGAGTACCAGACGATTGCGGCGCTGGCCGATCACTTCCTGCAAAGCCATCGCGCCCGCTTGAGCGAGGTGCTGGGTGAAACGGGAGCCGCCGCAGCCACGGTCTCTCCCGGCGTCTCACGAAATGAGGTGCCTGTTCATGCGTCTGCAAATGCGAGCCGCCGCCCGCGTTTTGGATTGCAGGCACCAGGCGTCCCGCCGTTGGCCAGCACGGCCCCCACATTCCAGGCCACGGCAGCCAAAGACATTGGCGAGATCGCCATCATCGGCCTGTCAGGCCGCTACCCTGAAGCCGCAGACGTGGCGGCGTTCTGGTCCAACCTGAGCACCGGCAAAGACAGCATCACCGAGATCCCTGCATCGCGCTGGGACTGGCGGACCGACTTCGACGAAGACCGCAGCAAGCCTGGCAAGACCTACAGCAAATGGGGCGGCTTCATCGAAGGCGTGGACCAATTCGACCCGCTGTTCTTCAACATCTCGCCACGCGAAGCCGAACTCATGGACCCGCAGGAACGGCTGTTCCTGCAATGCGTGCACGCCACGCTGGAAGACGCC
>NZ_JBGGNH010000055.1:0-42526 GCF_041287625.1 Ideonella sp. | reverse complement strand
CTTCCCATCCCGAACAGGACAGTGAAACGCCTCTGCGCCGATGATAGTGCGGATTCCCGTGTGAAAGTAGGACATCGTCAGGCTACTAATACCAGAGTAAAACGCCCGGTCTTTGCCGGGCGTTTTTGTCTCTGAAGAATGAACCCTCGTTACTTGGTATCGAGGGTTTTTTGCTTTCTGGGCGATCAATTGGCAATGAGCGTCACGTTCATTGCGTGAGGTGATCTGCTGCAAATTGACAAGCGAGATTTGGATTCCCCGGCAGGGAATGGGTTGATCGGCCAGGTCTGTTCGTTTGAATGCGGCCCGCGAGCTTGGCCAGCGCAGCGACGATTGCCGCTGGTGTCGCCGTTCGACTGTCCAGCCAGATGCCTGTGTTCGTTCTGGCCAATCTTTCTCCGTTGTCATGCTGATCGTAGGCGGAAGCGAGCACCAACTGCTGGGTGCCTGAGGCCAACCCTTGAGCGCAGCTGCCGATGCCACCGTGGTGGATCCAGGCGGCGGCGCGCGGAAGCAAGTGCATGAGGCTGACCGGAGCGGAGACGAACACTTGGTTGCTGTTGAGCGCGTGAGCTTCCGACGAGGATGCGTCGGTCGCCTGGATCAGCACGGCGCGATGCCCGAGTTGCTCGGCCGCCTGGAGCGCCTGCACTCCCCGATGCGCGGTACTTCCGGCAGAGCCACCGAAAATCACGATGGGTTTCGGCCCGGCGTCCAGGAAATTGGACAGGATGGTCGGAAGAGGACGGTCTTCGGCCTCGAACAGCGGAAATCCACTGTTGACCACGCCGCGCCGCGCCCAGCGTTCGGGCACCTTGGCGAAACAGGTGTCGTACAGCGCCAAGCCGCCGTTGGGTGAATGAACCCAGTCGCCGAAGATGCTGCCCGGCAACGGCCTAGCGCCAAGCGATGCCTGCCAACGAGTCAAAACGGGTCGAGCCATTGGTTCCAGTTTCCAGCGGTCAACGCCGCGCCACAGCGCATGGCGCAATGTGGAAGGGACCAGCGTGGGCACTTTCCATGTGCCAATGAACATCGGGTCTTCGACGTTGCGCAAAGCGCTGGGGGCTGTGTAGCCGGTCCACAGATGCATCGGCAAGATGTCCTGCCCAAGGCGGGCACCCACCGCCAGCGGCGAGGCCAGCACGCGCAGCGGATTGGCTCCGTCGGTCGCCAGCGCCTTCAAAGCCTCCACCGTCGGACCGATGGCGGGCACACACAGATGCCGCCATAGCACCCCAAAGCCCGCGATCGGTTGCCACAGCCGTGGATGATTCAGCGTCTTGTTGTGCGTCCTTTCGTCGACGACGGCGGTGAACTGTAGGCCCGCGGCGCGCGCGGCGGGCTCGTATGGGGCCTGGCTCAGCAGATGCACTTCGTGGCCGCGCTCGGCCAATGTGCGGCCAATGGCGAGATACGGATGCAGATCGCCGGCGCTGCCCAGCGTGACCATCGCAAAGCGAAGGGGATGCGAAGGCATCAGCGTGCGGGGGGGCCGAAGCGCTGCAGGTCGCGAAAGCCCGGCACTGCGGGTACCGCCTCAAACCGCCGATCCAGCGTGGACCCGCCTGCGGTGATCGCAAAGAAATCGTAGTCGCCGACCCGCTCGCTGGCCATCAGGTACTGGAAATGGCAGCGGTACTTGTCGCCCTTGACCTCGCGGTAGGTGGCCGGGTTGAACAGTTGCGCAAAACGCGGTGACACGCACTTGGCGCCGCCCAAGTCGCCGGCGGGCGCATTGGTGAGGCCGTCGAGACAAACGCCGCTCGGGTCGTGCAGTGCAAAACAGCAGCCGTCCGGCGGTGCGGTAACGTCCAGCCAGAAGAGTTCGGGGGCGCGCCTCAGCGTGTTGAGTTCCGCCCTGAATGCCGTTGCTTCCGGCTGATAGCTCAACACGGGCATGCATTGCCCGAGCGTCAACAGACTGAGGCGACTCGGGGACGGAAGTCCAGCCGCTTTGGCCATGCGCAATGCGCGGGCGACCGCGCTGACGGCCAGCATCGCGCCCGAGCTGTGCCCGACGACCAGCACCTCGTCCAACTCTGGCTGACAGCGCAACTGGTGCAGCCGACCTGCGAATTCATCCAGGCGGACTTCCAGATCAGGCGTCTCGCCTCGGGCTTGTTGAAGAATCACCGTGGCGCTGCGCATCAGCCAAGCCATTTGCGTGCGCGCTTGCAGCCAGCGGGCGGCAAAGGCCAAGGCGGGCAGGCCCAGCACCAACACGGCGAGCGCAGGCCACCCGCTGGCGCTCGCGGCCTGTGCGCCCAGGGCAGCGGCGAACAGCAGGCCCAACATGATGACCACGCCCAGCACGGTCAACGCCGGCGCGCTGATGGCCAAAAACGCCGGCCAACTCGTCTGCAGCATGCGCCACAGCGAACCGTTGGCCAGCATTCGCCAGGTGGTCTGCAGCGTCATGCCGATCAGCCTGGCCTGGCCTTTGGGCCAATGCTGGCGCACGAAGTCGTCCCAGCGCAGGAATTCGTAGTCTGTTTCGCAGACCTCGCCGTTCGGGCCCTGCCAGGACAGCGCCCAGGTCGCCGCAAGTGCACCCGCGCGCTGGCGTGGTCCAACGCTCAAGGTATAGCCGCTGACCGCAGCCTGCTTGGCGGCTTCGCGCTGGTACATCGCGTGGTAATGCGCCGGGCCCTGCGGATCGAAGCCGCCCAGGTACAGCACATGCCGGCGGCGCACCGGCTTGTGGGTTTCGGCATTGGACACAGCCGGCATGGTGCGCGTGCGTTGCCTCAGAAGATCGTCTGCTTGTGCAGGCCCTTGGCCAGCATCAGGTCGACGACGGGCTGCTCGCGCTTGTTGGCGCGCTGGCAGTGGCCGCGTTGGAAACTGTCGGTGACCCAGATCACCAGCCGCGCCCAGCGGCGCTCGCGCATGCGCCAGGCATGCGAGGAGACCGATTCCCAGGCGTAGCCATTGAACAGCGTGGCGTTGACGAAGTGGTCCAGCGCGCGCACGCCGGCGCGGCCACGCTCGGTGCGGCCGAAAAAGCCGACCCACACCAGCAGCAGGTAGCCGGACACCGCCAGCGGCACGATGGCCGTCATCAACACAAAACCCGCCAGCCGCTCCTTCATGCCCTCATCCTGCCTGCCACCGATGGACCTTCAACCGGATGCCATTGTCGGCCCGGATCGTCAGCCGGCCCACGGGCTGGGGTACATGGCCTGGCACCGGCTCGAAACGGAATTCGCGCGCCAGCATGGCCAGGATCAGCGAGGCTTCCTGCAGCGCAAACGCCGTGCCGATGCAGACCCGCGGCCCCATGCCAAACGGCAAATAAGCCCTGCGCAAGGACTCGCGGGCATGCGGACAGCCCGCGGCGGCTTCCGCATCCGAAGCCTCCCGCTCGTAGCGGTCTGGATCAAAGTCGTCCGGCGCCGCCCACAGCTCACGGTGGCGCTGGATCAGCCATGGCGAGATGACCACCGAAGCGCCGGGCCTGACCTGCTTGTCGCGCATCGTGCAGCCGACCGCCGCCTGGCGCGCAAAGAAGCCGACCGGCGGGAACAGCCGCAGCGTTTCGCGGAACACATTGCGCACCAGCACCATGTCCTTGACGCGGCTTGCCGCCTCGTCGTGGTCCAGCGCCTCCACGCCCACCAGACCGGCCACAGCCTCGTCGTGCATGCGCTGCTGCACGTCCGGCGCATGCGCCAGCAGGTGCAGCGACCAGGACAGCGCGCTGGCCGAAGTCTCGTGGCCGGCCAGGAACAGCATTGCGACCTGGTTCACCAGCTCGTCGAAGCCGAAACCTTCGCCAGTCTTCGCGTCGCGCACGCGCAGCAGCGTCGCGAGGATGTCGTCATCGGGCAGCGCCGCCGCGTCATCGCCCGCCTTCAGCGCACGTTGGTAGTCCTCGTGGCGTGGCTGGATCATGCCGACCAGCAGTGAGCGGATCTCGGCCGCGGCGCGTTCGCTCTGGCGCTGAAGCCACCAGGGGCGCAGCCAGCGCAAGCCGAAAAACGCCGGCATCATCAGCTTCGGTGCCAGGGCCTGGTAACGCTCGAAAGCCTCGAACACCCGGTGGGCGCTGTCACCGTCCAGCGGCTGCGAAAGAATCGTGCGCAGGATGATGTCCGCCGCGACGTGCGTCATCTCCACTTCCAGGTCGTGTTCGCTGCCGGCCGGTACCTGGCGCAGGCGTTGCACCATCGCATCGGCCGCGTCGCGCATGCGGCCGAACACCCGCTTGACCCGCGCCGCCTCGAAAGACGGGTTCATCAGCTCGCGCTGCCGCTGCCAGACGGCGCCGTTGGTCGTGAAGATGCTGTCGCCCAGCAGCGGGCGCAGCGCATCGCCCAGCATCTCGTGCTTGGGGAAATTAGCGGCCTGCTCGACCATCACCTGGCGCACCAGCGGCGGCTCGTTGACCATGTAAAGGTCCACGCCGGGCAGGTGGATTTCGCCCATCTTCATGCGGTAGCTGCGGTCATACAGCCCGTCCAGCCAGGAGCGGCGCTTGTGGAAAAACAGCTGCCACGGCCCCGGTTTGCGAGGCGCGGGTGGTGGGTAGTGCGGGCGGAAATGGGTCATCAAATTCAGCGGAATCAGGGGGCGCGTGGCTTGGCCAGAGCGGCTTGCCGGTCGGCCAGCGTCAGGGGCCCGGCGGTCAGCGTCACCGGATCGTAGCCGCCCGGCCGTTCCGGTGCGTGCAGGTAGTGCATGTGCATGCGGTGGCGGTCGCGGCGGAGCTGCGCGTAGGCTTCGGGCGACATCTGCTGGTGAAACCGTGGCGAACGGGCTTCAAGGCGGGCGGCCGCATCCTTGCCGTCCATCCACGGCGGAACCTGCGCCATCGCTGCCCAGTCCGCTGGCGCGGTGAAGTCCCACCACACCAGCGGCGCATGCGTGCGCAACCGAGCCAGCTCCGCGCGGAATTTTTCGGCCGGCAGTTGCCAGACCATCAGCGGCGTGCAGTGGCCCAGCGTCAGTAGCGCGATCCGCGGCCCGTCGGCAGCCCCCAATTCAGGTGCCTTTTGGATCGCACGCGCCAGCACGCTGACCGCCATGATCGCGCCCACGCTGTGGCCCACCACCAGAACCTCGCGCGCGCCGCCTTGCCGCGCCTGCTGCACCAGCTCGTCGGCCAGTGCGTCCAGCCGCGCATCCATTGCCGGCACACGGCCTTCGGCGAAAGCGTTGACGAAGGCGTACAGGCGCAGCAGCCACTCGCCGTCCAGGCGTTTCTCCAGCGTGCGCCACAGCGGCAGCCAGGCCGCCACGCCCAGCACCGAGGCCAGCCAGGCCGGCAGCGGCGTCAACCACGCCAGCAACGACATCACCAGCGTGACGGCCAGCGCCGTGCCGCTGGCCACGTACAGTGGCATCTGCGCCAGCTGCCGCATGTTGGGCGCATGGCGGCGCACGCGCGTCAACACACCGTGCAGCTGTGCGCGCACATGCAGCTGGTACAGGTCTTTCACCGCCTGGCGCAGGTGGCGCGGCCAGTGTTGCAGCACGATGTCGTCCCAGCGCATCACCGCGTAGCGGGTCAGCAGTGTTTCGCCATTGGGCGCAAGCCAGTTCACGTTCCATTCATCGCGAATCGCCGAGGCTTCCTGGCGCGGTCCGACCTTCACCTGCTCGCCGGCTTCGGGCTGGCGACCGCGCACCGCTGCCCGGTACAGGCGGTGGTAGTGCCGCGGGGTGCGCGGATCGAAGCCGCCGAAGAAAAAGACTTGCCGGTGCAAGGACATGACGCCATTGTCGGCGACCACGCGAACCGTCTCAGGCCGACGGAGCAGCGGGCAAGCGCAGGCGTTCGTTGACCTGCGTCAACAGCCCGTCATCCAGCAGGCCCTGCAGCAGCGCGTGGGCCCATGCCGCTGCGCCGCCGGGCGTGCCGCTGCGCGTGGCCATCGCGGCAAACAGCGGCGTGCGCTGCAGCCAGACGGTCAGCCCGGCGCGCTCGCGTTCGCGCATCTCCATCATGTGGAACATCACCAGCGCACGCGCGGCATGGCGCAGGTGGCGCGCCGGTTCGGCGGCAAAGGCCTTGAGCCGCGCGCGGCTGGCGGCCAGTGCGGCCGGCAGGTCCTCGAATGCGGCACCGTGGCCGGGAATGACGCGTCGCGGCGCCAGGCGTTCAATCAAAGCCAGCGTCTGCGCAGCCGGCTCGAAGCCCGGCTGGTCTTCCAGCTCGGGAAAGATGATGGCCAGGCGGTCCTCCCACAGCGCGTCGCCCGAGATCAGCGTGCGCGTCTGCGGCTCGAACAGCATCAGCGCATCCGGGTCATGCCCCGGTGCCGCATGCACCTGCCACTCGGCCGGGCCGAGGCGGACCGTGTCGCCGTCCCGCAGCACGCCGTCGACCCGGAAGCGCTCGCAGTACTGGCCCGTGGGCCGGTAGCTGAGCCGGCTTTCGTCCCACTGCGACACCGCTTCGAACGAGGCCGCGGGGATCAGCGTCTGCAGCTCACTGCGCGCCTGCAGCGCGCGATTGCCGCCGCAGTGGTCCGAGTGCAGATGGGTGTTGACGATGCGGCCCAGCGGTGCGCCGGCGAGTGCGCGGTCCACCAGGGCCAGCGTCAGGTCCGCATGGCGGGCGTAGCCGGTGTCGACCACGGTGGCCGGTGCCGGCCCGTGGGCCGCGAACACGATGTGGTTGGCCGACAGCCAGTCGCGCTGCAGCAGCTGCAGTCCCAGCGCCTGTTGCCAAGCCACGGCCGGTGCGGGTCAGGCTGCAGCGCTGGCCACGCGCAGCTCGCGCCGCAGCACCTTGCCGACGTTGCTCTTGGGCAGCTCGTCGCGGAACTCGATGAACTTCGGCCGCTTGTAGCCGGTGAAGTTCTCGCGGCAGTAGGCGGCGATGTCGTCCTCGTCCAGCGCCGGATCCTTGCGGATCACGAACAGCTTGACCGCCTCGCCGGACTTTTCGTCCGGCACGCCCACCGCGGCGCACTCCAGCACGCCCGGGTGCAGGTTCACCACTTGCTCGATCTCGTTCGGGTACACATTGAAGCCCGAGACCAGGATCATGTCCTTCTTGCGGTCGACGATCTTCACATAGCCGCGCTCGTCCATGATGCCCACGTCGCCGCTCTTGAAGTAGCCGTCGGGGGTCATGACCTTGGCGGTTTCGTCCGGCCGGTTCCAGTAGCCGGCCATCACCTGCGGGCCGCGGATGCAGATCTCGCCCGGTTCGCCAGCCGGCATGTCTCGGCCGTCGTCGTCGCGGATCGCGATCTCGGTCGACGGGATGGGCACGCCGATGTTGCCGCTGAACTCGCGCACGTCCAGCCGGTTGCTGGTCGCAACAGGTGAGGTCTCCGACAGGCCGTAGCCCTCGACCACCGGGCAGCCGGTGATTTTCAGCCACTTCTCGGCCGTGGCCTGCTGCACCGCCATGCCGCCGCCGTTGGAGACCACCAGTTCGGAGAAGTCCAGCCGCGCGAAGGCCGGGTCGTTGGCCAGCGCGTTGAACAGCGTGTTGACGGCCGGGAACATGTTGACCTTGTGCTTGGACAAGGTGTTGATCAGGCCCGGCAGGTCACGCGGGTTGGGGATCAGCAGGTTCAGCATGCCCAGCCGCGCGCCCATCATGTAGCAGATGGTCAGTGCATAGATGTGATACAGCGGCAGCGCGCAGACGACGGTCAGCTGCTTGTCGCCGACCTTGTCGAGCATCGGCTTGAACCAGGCCTCGGACTGCAGGATGTTGGCCACCACGTTGCGGTGCAGCAGCGTCGCGCCCTTGGACACGCCGGTGGTGCCGCCGGTGTACTGCAGGAAGGCTACGTCGTCCGGTGTCAGCGTCACCGGCTTGAAGCTCAGGCTGCCGCCTTCGGCCAGCGCCTTGTTGAAGCGGGTCACGCTGCGGCCGCCGTCCAGCGGCAGACGGAACTCGGGCACCATCTTCTTCAGGTGGCGCACCGCGAAGTTCACCACCGTGCCTTTGACCAGGCCCAGTTGGTCGCCCATTGCGCACAGCAGCACATGTTTGAGGGAGGTTTGCGCGATGACTTCGGCCAGCGTGTGCGCGAAGTTCTCCAGCACGATGATGGCCTGCGCATCCGAGTCCTTCAGCTGGTGCACCAGCTCGCGGGCCGTGTAGAGCGGATTGACGTTCACCACCACGCAACCCGCCCGCAGGATCGCGCCCATCACCACCATGTACTGCGGCAGGTTGGGCATCATCACCGCGACGCGGTCGCCCTTGCGCAAGCCCTTGGCCTGCAGCCACGCGGCGAGGTCGCGTGAGCGCTCGTCCACCTGGCCAAACGTCATGCGGGCACCCATGCAGTCGCAGGCATCGCGCTTGGCGTGCCGGCGCCAGGCTTCTTCCAGCAAGGCCACCAGCGAGGCGTAGCCATCGGTGCGCACGGTGGCTGGCACCGAGGGCGGGTAATGCTGCAGCCAGGGGGCAGGGGGGAACGCGGCAGTCGACACGGCAAGTCCTGGGATCAAGGGCCCGAAGGCGGTTGAAGAAGAAGCGAGGGCATGCTGCCTCAGCGTGGGGTATCGCGCTACCGTAGTACTCCTGTCGCTAGCGAGACAGCACAGACCCTTGCCTGGGGAAGCTCAGGGTTTGTCATGAAGCAGGCTGGCTCGCAGGGTCCTGGATTTGGCCGGCCTGGCCCGCCACACTGCCCGCCATGCAGAGAAGAACCTGGTTGAAATTGGGCGGGACGGCCGGCGTACTGCTGGCCTTGGCCGGCGCTGGCGCCGCCTTGTGGACGCCGGGTTGGCGCGACGACAAGCTCAGCCCACCGGCGCGCGCCTTGTTCGGCGCCGTGGCCGGTGTGGTGCTGGACGGCAGCCTGCCGGATGCGCCCGCACCGCGCGCCGCGGCGCTGCAGGCCCAGCTCGAACGCCTCGAAGCTTCGCTGCGCGGCCTCGCGCCGGCCACGCGCGAGCAGCTTTCGCAGTTGCTGGCCGTGCTGTGCACAGCGCCAGGCCGGCTGGCCTTGACGGGGCTCTCGGCCGACTGGTCGCAGGCCACGCCGGCCCAGGTCGCCAGCTCGCTGCAGTCGCTGCGCACCTCGCCGAACACCACGCGCCAGCAGGTCTATCACGGGCTGCGCGACCTCACCAATGCCGCCTATTTCGCCGACCCCGGCACCTGGGCTGCAATCGGCTATCCGGGGCCGCAAGCGGTATGAGCCTGTTGAGTCGTTCGAGCGCGCCGCGTGCGGCGATTCCCTTGGCTGCGGCGGCCGCCACCCCCAGCATTCCTGACCCGATCCGCGCCGGCCTGGCTGCGGGTTGGAAAGTCAAAGGCGGGCCGCATGGCGAACTGCCGGCCACCTTGAGCTGCGACGTGGCCATCGTCGGCAGCGGCGCCGGCGCCGGCATCACCGCCGAGCTGCTCACGCGGGCCGGGCTGCAGGTCGTGATCGTCGAAGAAGGCCCGCTGCGCTCCAGCAGCGACTTCCGCCAGATCGAGGCCGAGGCCTATCCCGCGCTGTACCAGGAAAGCGCTGCGCGCAAGACGGTGGACCAGGCCATCACCATCCTGCAGGGCCGCTGCGTGGGCGGCTCCACCACCGTCAACTGGACCACCTCGTTCCGCACGCCGCCGGACACGCTGGCGCACTGGCGCAGCCACTTCGGCCTGAAGGACTTCACCGAAGCCGGCATGGCGCCGTGGTTCGAGCAGGCCGAGCAGCGGCTGTCCATCGCGCCCTGGCTGACCTCGCCCAACGAGAACAACGACCTGCTGCGCCGCGGCGCCGAAAGCCTGGGGCTGCAGAACGGCAGCATCCGGCGCAATGTCAAAGGCTGCTGGAACCTTGGCTCCTGCGGCATGGGCTGCCCGACGAATGCCAAGCAGTCGATGCTGGTGACCACGCTGCCCGCCGCACTGGCCGGCGGCGCCTCGCTGCTGGTGCAAACGCGCGTGGAGCGGCTTGAGCTGCAGGGCAACAGGGTGCAGGCGCTGCAATGCGTGCCGGTGCAGCTGGACGGCAGCGTGGCCACGGGCGGTAGCACGCGCATCGTCGCAAAACACGTGGTTGTCGCCGGCGGCGCGATCAACTCGCCAGGCCTGCTGCTGCGCTCGAAGGCACCGGACCCGCACCAACGCCTGGGCTTGCGCACCTTCCTGCACCCGGTGGTGATCTCGGCCGCGCTGATGCCCCAGCCGGTCGAAGCCTGGCGTGGCGCGCCGCAAAGCATCTACAGCGACCATTTCCTGCACGCCGCGGCGGCCGACGGGCCGATGGGCTACAAGCTCGAAGTGCCGCCGCTGCATCCGGTGATCTTCTCGTCCTCGCTGATCGGCTTCGGCCGCGAGCAGGCCGAGTCGCTGCGCCAGTTCCCGAACACGCACTCGCTGCTGGCGCTGTTGCGCGACGGCTTCCATGAACAGTCACCCGGTGGCCAGGTGCGGCTGCGCAGCGACGGCAGTCCCGAGCTGGACTATCCGCTGACACCTTTCGTGATGGAAGGCGCCCGGCGCGCGCTGCTGAGCATGGCCGAGATCCAGTTCGCCGCCGGTGCCACGCAGGTGCTGCCGGTGCATGAGCTGGCCCGGCCGGCGGGCCGATGGTCCGAGGCGAGGGCGATGATCGAAACCCTGCCGATGCAGCCGCTGCTGACCCGCGTGGTCAGCGCCCACGTGATGGGTGGCTGCGGCATGGCCGGCGATGAAACCCTGGGCGTGGTGCGGCCGGACGGCCAGCACTGGCAGATCGAGAACCTTTCGGTGCACGACGGGTCTCTCTTTCCGACCAGCATCGGCGCCAACCCGCAGCTCTCGGTGTATGGTCTGGCGAACCGGCTTGCCACCGGGCTGGCGCAGCGCCTCGGTGCGAAGCCGGTCAGCCTGGTCTGAGCCGGGGTGGCCGGCGGCAGCCCGGCAGCAAACCGGGAACAACCTCTGATGACACGACAAGGAGCCGACCGATGGTGGCGCGCTGGCAGCGTTTCCTGACGCTGCTGGGCTTTGCGCTGGTGCTGGGTGGCACGGGCTGGTTGCTGGCCCAAGGCCATGCCGGCTGGGCCGCGGCGCTGCTAACGCTGGGCTTGTGCGGTCACGCGGCCTGGCTAGGTTTCACCTGCGCACTGGCGGCATGGCAGAACCGGCGGGACGCGGCGGCCACCGTTCCAGCCGCGAGCGCGGCGCAATGGCTGGCCGCCTGGTGGGCCGAGGTGTGCACCGCGCCGCAGGTCTTCTGCTGGCGCCAGCCCTTCCGCAGCCAAGTCGAGCCGGACGTGCTGCCCACCGACGCGCGCGCTCAGGGCCGCGTCGGCGTGGTGCTGGTGCATGGTTTCCTGTGCAACCGCGGCTTCTGGAACCCCTGGCTCCGCCGTCTGCGTGCGCTGGGTGTGCCGTGTGTTGCCGTGTCGCTGGAGCCGGTGTTCGGCTCGATCGACGACTACGTGCCGACGCTGGAAGCGGCGGTGCGCCGGCTCAGCCAGTTGACCGGCCGGCCGCCGCTGCTGGTTGGCCACAGCATGGGCGGGCTGGCGATCCGGGCCTGGCTGCGTGCCAACCAGGCCGCGGGCGGCAGTGATGCAAGCGTGCACGGCGTGGTGACCATCGGCTCACCGCACCACGGCACCTGGTTGGCAGGCTTTTCGCGGCGGGCCAATGGCGAACAGATGCGCCAGCACAGCGTCTGGCTCAGCGCGCTGGCGGCCAGTGAATCGGCCTCAAGACAGGCCTTGTTCGTGTGCCTGTTCAGCCACTGCGACAACATCGTGTTCCCCGCCAGCAGCGCGGTGCTGCCGGGCGCCCGGGCCGTCCTGCACGTCCCAGGCGCAGCCCATGTGGACCTGATGCAGCGGCCCGAGAGCTTTGCCGCGGTGTGCCATGCGCTGGGGCTCGCGCCGCCTGAGCTTGGCGTTATGCTGGCTGCCGGCTGACGCTGTCCGCCGGCTCAGCAGACCGGCCGGGCCCAGCCACAGCGGCAGCATCTGCAGCCACAGCAGCGCCCGGGCGTCGGCTTCTGCCATCGGCTCGTCAACCTGGGCCTGCCAGCTGAGCAGCCAGAGTGCCCAGGCCAGCAGCACTGCACCGCCTTGCAGCCCGCCCGCCCAGGCCCGCGCCCAGCCGGGGTGCACGTGCTGCGCCAGGCATTGCCGGCAGGCGGCGGTGGCCAGCCAGGCGATGCTCAGGTGCAGCAGCGCGGCGACCAGGGCCATCGGCAGGCCATGGCCCCGCAGCGAAGCCAGCGGATCCAGTGCCGGCAGCGCCGCCAACCCGCAGGCAACCGCCAGAGACAAGGCCGTGAACAGCAGCAACGCGCTGCGGCGGGAGACGGAAGATGACATGGGTGAAAGGCTTGCTCGGCAGCAGGCGCGAAACGGCAGGCGCGAAGTGTCGGCCCGTATGCAAGGGCCACGCCATCGCTCCCTTGGGGGATGGGAACCAGGCAACCCCTTTTGGCCACTGCCGCCTCGCCAGCGACAGCAAAGTCAGGCGTCCAGGTCCTGCAGCAAGCCCAGCGTGGGCGCGGGCGCCATGTTCAGCAGCGCGGCAATGTCGCGCACGTCGTCCGGCACGGCCGGGTTGTCCCAGCCGCGGCTGGTGTGGCGTGCCAGGCGGATCGCCAGCAGCACGTTGCGCACCTGCGAGGCTTCCTCGTGCCGGTCGTCGGTGATGTTGACCAGCAGCTCGGGCAGGTGCCAGGCCAGCATCAGCGCATGCTGCAACTCGGCCAGCGTGATGCCGAGCAACTGGCGCTGCACCGTGGCGCTGCGCAGCGTCGGGTCGGCCTGCTGGCGCAACTGCATCTCCAGCGCCAGCGCGGGCGCGTACAGCCACAGCAGCATGTCGGCGAAGTCGTGCAGCAACGCGGCTTCGTGGATCACGCCGGCGTCGTGGTCCTGGCGGTGCACTGCAAATGCCAGTGCAAAGCGGCCGGCGCGTTCGGCGCGGCTGATCACGGCCATCAGCCCGTGCAGCGCTTCGGGCTGGCCGGCCAGTTGGTGCTCCACCGTGGGCTGCGGGCCGAAGCCGGCAAAAAACGGCGTGATGCCCATCAGCACCACGGCTTCGCAAATCGTCTCGGCGTCGGTGGTGCGGCGCTGCCGGTGCAATTCGGCCGTGCGGGCCAGCACCTTCAGCGTCATCAGCGGGTCCACGCCCACCGCTTCGGCCACCATGCGGGCGTCCACTTCGTCTTCCATCGGCCGCAGCTCTTCCAGTGCAGCCGCGGTGCGCGCCAGCACCGGCAGATCGGCGTGCTGGAACAGGCGCACCCAGCCGGCCAGGTCATGTGGGTGACCGGTGGCGGGCGGGGGTGCGGTGGGCATCTGGGACATGGCGGACGGCAAGGGGCTTCCCCCTGGCTATCGGCATTCAGCGGGCCGACTGAAGACAGCCCGTCACCACCCAGGGTTTTCCTGGCGGTGACGGCGCGTGCTCAGAGCCGCCCGACGTCGATGCGGCCGACGAATTCACCGTTGACGTACAGCGCACCTTCGGGTGCGCCGGCGTCGCTGTGCACGGCGTGGAACTCGATGGTCGGCAGCTCGCAGGCGGGGCCGACCGGGCGCGCCGTGCGCCCGGCGAGGCGGCGGGCGACAAGGCTCAGGCTGGCGCCCGAGCGGCGCAGCAGGCGGGCGAGCCAGCGGCGGGGCGCGGGCAAGAGATCAACAAGGGGCAGGGCGCCATGGGCGGGCGCGGCAATCAGGCGGCGGTGCATGGGAGGCTCCAGAAGGCCCCACGCATGCGCGCGTGGGACCAGGGTCGGGATTCAGGGGCTGTGTCTGTCGGGTGCGGCGAAATGCATCTCGCGTTGCACGTCGCGCTGTAGCGAGCGACGCTGCTGCTGGCGTTGCGCCTTACCGGAGGGCTGGTGTGAGCCGGCGCGGCGCTGGCGGGCCAGCGTGGCGAGGGGATTGCGGGGCTTTTGCGGGGTGAGGGTCAGCTTCATGAAAGTCTCCTTGGCGCATGCGGCGGCGCTGCCCGGGGTCTGGGCAGGCTGGCGGCAAGCGCAATGAACAAAGCAAAACGGCCCGGGGGACACACCACCCGGGCCGCTTCAGCGGAACGCGCCGATGAACGAAGTCAGCGGCGGCCGCGAGGGCGGATCGGGCAATGCACGGGCGACATCGGGGCCACGCCCACCAGGGCTGCCAAAGCAGCACGGGCGGCGCAGGTCCACAAGGTCAACAGCATTGGCATTCCAGTCAGGTGGCAGGGCCGGCAGGTGCGGGAGCCGCCCGGCATGGGAGCCGAGGCTCCGAACCAGGCGCCGTCACCCGCCGGGGCGGTGAGGGCTGGCGCTGGGGGCCGGCGGTGCTTTCCGGGGAAGGAAGCGGTGTCGCGGCTCAGCGCTGATCAACAACGTGCCGCGATGATAAACAACTGATTATCTTGCGCAAGTGATTTTTATCATTTGAGCAACGATTTCCGGCGAGCGCCGGCTGCGGCCGCTCAGCGCTTTTTCTTCAGCGGTGCCACGCCGGTCTGCAACTTCAGCCACAGCGCGTGCGGATCTTCCGGCGCGGGCGGCGGAGGTGGCGGTGGCCGGACGATGCCAGAGCCCGGCGCTGGCAGCGGCGCGCTGCGGGTTGCGGGCGCCGGGCTGGGCTCGGCAGCGGGCGCGGGCACCAGCACCTCGCCCAGCAAGTCCAGCAGCCGGGTGCGGGCGCGCTGCGGGTGGCGCCGGTAGTAGGTCAGCACCAGGCCGACGATGAAACGCTCGTCGTCGTCCTGGGGCAACGGGTGCTCCGCCGCTTCGTCGGCGTCGCCCAGGCCCAGCGCGGCGCGGCCGCCGGCATGCGGCTGGTCCATCCAGCCGGCCGGCTTCTGGCAGCACTGCTCGAACTGGCGGGCCAGCCGTTCGCCGATCTGGCGCGAGCGGCCCTTGATCTGGCTCCAGTAGCTGGGTTGGATTTGCAGACGTTCGGCGAAACGCCGCTCCAGGCCACGCAAGGTGGCGGCGTCGGCGTGTTTGACAGTGCTGCGGACAAATTCGTCGAACAGGACCAGCGCGTTGTCGAGGCGAATGGCGGCCACGTCGCGGGGAAACTCCATGGTCCCGATGATAAAGCCGCCTTGCCCTGCCCACGGCCGGCAGGGTCGGCCGCCGACGATGCTGCGTGCATCAAAATCGCCGCATGCACGCCACTTCTTCTCCCCGACCGAAGTTTGTGAACCGCTGGCACTTGACGCTGGCTTTGGGCTTGGCCGCCGCTGCGCCGCTCGCCGATGCGGCCGGCGCCGCGCCGGACAGCCGCACGCCGATCTACCTGCACCGCGCCGGTTTGGGCAATGTCGCGGGCCTGAAAAACGGCATCCTGGTGAGCGTGGAGGCCTGCCGGCTGGAGAAAAACCTGCCGCCGACCCCGGCACCGGCCAAGCTGCCGTCGGACGACTACCTCGCCAAGCTGATGGTCACCGAGACCGAGGAGTATTTCGACGGCGCCCGCCATGCCACCTACACCACCGTGAGCCGGGTCGCGGCCGATCCGGCCAGTGGCAGTTGCGCGCTGGCGCTGTTTGCCGAACGCCACGCCTGGGCCGGCGACGTGTGCGGCGAGGCGACCCTCGGTGGCTCCACGCCGCTCGGGGAGATGATCGATTACACCGCCCCGCAACCGTCCCGGCCGGAGCTGAGCACCGTGCTCGCCTCACGGGCCGACTGTGGCAAGAAGGCCGTTGCTGACGACCTTGCCGGCCTGCCGGCCGAAGATGCCGGCGGCGCCCGCTGTGTCTGGCAGAGCGACGTGCTGGCCAAGTCGCTGAAGGCCGCAGGCCTGGCCGCCAAGGGCCATGACAGCAAGAGCCGCGAGGCGGACTACTGCCTCTACGAGCGCCAGCCGCTCTACGTGCACAACGGCCACCACGAGCTTGTCGTGCTGAAAGGTTCCGCCTCGACCGAAGGCGATGTGCTGGACCAACTGCTGGGTGAGTCCAGCGCCTTCCTCAATGAGCGTCTGCTGACCATCACCGACGGCACGCCCATCCCCGCAGAGCGTTTCAGCGCAGCCGCGGTGCGCAGCTTCGTGTCGCAGCCCGGCAAGACATCGTTGGCCAAGCCTTGATGGATTGGCTGGAACTCAGTAAAGGTCGCGCTTGTAGCGGCCCTGCGCGGCCAGCTCGGCCAGTGCCGGCCCGCCCAGCAGTTGCTGCAGCGCCTGGTCCACGCCCTGGCCCAGGCCTGTGAGGCTGCCGCAGACGTAAATCCGCCCGCCTCGCGCCAGCCACTCCTGCACCCGCGCGCCTTCGGCCAGCAACTGCTGCTGTACGTGGCGAGGCGCGCTCGGTGCAGCGTCGCGCGAGAAGACGCGGTCCAGCCGCTGCAGCGTGCCGCCGCGCAGCCAGCGCGCCAGGTCCTGCTCGCAAGGCCTGTCGTGTGCGGCGTGGCGTTCGCCATAGATGAGCCAGCCAGGGCCCACCGCTTCGCCGCGCGCTGCCGCCTCGGCGCGTGCCGCCAGGTGGCCGCGCAAGCCGGCCAGGCCGCTGCCGCCGCCGATGAACAGCGCCGGTTGCGCCAGGTCTTCGGGCGCGGCGTGGAAGCGCGGGTGGGCGCGCAGTGTCAACGCGACGGGCGTGTCCAGCGGCGCCTGCTGGCACAGCCAGCCCGAAGCCAGGCCGGGTGTGCCGTCGGCCTGCGACTGCAGCCGCACCAGCAGCCGCAGCGTGGGCTCCGAAGGCAGCGAGGCGATGGAATAACTGCGTGGCGCCTGCAGCACGCCGGCCGCGTCCGGCACCTGCACCAGCGCCAGGTCGCCAGGCTGCCAGGCCGGCCTGTTCTGGCCCTCGGAGGGGGTGAGGTCCAGCTGGTACAGCGGCGCGCCGCTGCTGCCGGGGTTGACCCACTGGCGTGCGCTCAGCCGCCAGGCGCCGCTGGCCAGGGTCTGGTCGTCCAGTGCGGCATCGGCCTCGGCGCCGGCAGCGCCCAGCGGCGCAAGCTGGGCCCACCAGCGGGCCAGGTTCGCGGGGTCGTCACCGTCCAGTTCGATGCGCGGCGCCAGCGGTTGCGCGCCATGCGCATGGCACAGCGCTTCGACCTGCGCGCCAAAGGCGCAGAAGGCCTCGTAGCGCCGGTCGCCCAGGGCCAGCAGCATGAAAGGAGGCCATGGCTCGGACAGGTGGCCGTTGCGCCTTGCCTGTTCTTGCGCCACGCGCTTGAGGAAAGGCAGCGCCGGGTCCGGCGGGTCGCCTTCGCCGGTGGTGCTGACGATCCACAGCGCACGCCGCGTGTGGGCCAGCTCGGCAGGGTCCAGCTCGGCCAGGCTGAGCAGGCGCGCCGGCGTGCCGGCGGCCTGCAGGCGCGCGGCCGTCTGGGCGGCGAGGTGTTCGGCGCGGCCGGTCTGGCTGGCATGCAGCACCAGCACGTGGCCATCGTCCACCGGCGGCGCGGCATGGCGGCGATGGCGCCAGACGATGCCCGCGCACATCGCCGCGTAGGCCGCGACCAGCCCGGCCGCCGCCCACAGGCGGCTGGGTTCCAGCTCGGCGATCACGCCAGGAAGGCCCGCAGCGCCGGGCTGAGGTGCTCGCTGAAGCGGCCTTCCGCTTCACGGCTGATGAACAGCGCCGCCAGGCCCTGTGCCTCGGCGCAGGCCGGGCCGGCCTGCGGGCCGAGCACGGTCAGTGCGGTGGCCCAGGCGTCGGCCCACATCGCGTCGGTGTGCAGCACGCTGACCGAAGCCAAGCCGTGCGAAACCGGCTCGCCGCTGCGTGGATCGATGGTGTGCGAGCGCACTTGGCCGCCGGCCTGGTAGGCCCGGCGGTAGTCGCCGGAGGTGGCCACGCTGAGGCCGTGCAGCGCCAGCACGGTGCTGGGCAACTCGGCGCCTGGCGGGTGTTCCAGAGCGACCCACCAGGGCTGGCCATCGGGCTTGTGGCCCTCGCCGCGCAGCTCGCCGCCCAGTTCGACCAGGAAGCTTTCGATGCCGCGCTCGCGCAGCACCCTGGCCATCACGTCCACACCATGGCCTTTGGCAATCGCCGACAGGTCCAGCCGGCAGCCGCCGGGCTGGCGCATCGCGCACTGGCGGGTGTCCAGTTGAAGCGACTGCCAAGTGGACGCGACCGGCAGCGCTGCGGCCGGTGCGCTGAAGCCGGCCTCGTCATGCCGCCCGGCCGGGCCGAAGCCCCAGTGATCCACGGCCGGCGCGACGGTGGGATCGAACGCGCCGCCGCTGGCCTCGGCCACCTGCAGCGCAGCCTGCATCACCTGGAAAAAGTCCGGCGACAGGACCTGCCATTCACCGGCCCGCAAGCGGCCGAAGCGGCTCAGTTCGCTGTCGGTCTCCCAGGTGCTCATCTGCCGAACCAGCTCGTCCAGCGCGCTTTGCAGCGCATGCTGCACCACCGTGGGCTGCACCTGCCGCGGGCCGACCCAGTCGACCTGCCAGGTGGTGCCCATGCTGCGCCCGGCCAGGCGATGCACGGCCTGGCCCAGCACCAGCGGCGCGGGTTGCAGCGTGGGCGGGATCAGCACCCGCCGCGGTTCAGGGGCAGCAGAAGGCATCCCAGGATCAACGCGGCAGCACTTCCAGCGTGGCGGCGTAGCTCAGGCGGCGCGCCGGTGCGGCGGGCTTGGCAGCGTCAGCGGCCGGCGCGGCGGCAGGGCCGCCAGGGCCGCGACCGCCCTGGCTGATGCCCAGCCAGTAGCGGCCGGCATCGGTCCACTGGATGGCGAACTCGCCCTTGGCGTCGGTGCTGAAGTTCTGCTCGCCCATCTTGTAGCGGTAGCGGTTGCCGCCCTGCAGCAGGCTGACCGCGGCATTGGCATAGGGCTGGCCGTCGACCAGCACGCGGAAACGGCTGGTGTCGCCGGTGCTGATGTCCACCGGCGCGGTCAGCGGGATCAGCTCGATGCCTTTGCCCACCGGTGCAAACGGCGTGCTGCTGGGCGTGTTGCGGGCGACGAAGGTCTCGACGCGGCTGGCCATTTGGGTGACCTGCACATCGGTCGCGTCGGCCGGCTTTTCCTTGGCCCAGGCTTCCAGCGTGCCGCGGAAGCGCTTGGTCTCGCTGCCCAGCTTGTAGCTGGCCATCACGCTTTCGCTGACATTGGCCACGCGGTAGGTCCCGGGCTTGGGCAGCGTCAGGTCGAAGCTGCTGCGGTGGCGTGAAGCGGCGTTGATCTTGTCCTTCTCGACCGGCAGGTTGGCGCCGTCCGGCCCGGTGACGACCAGGCCGTCCAGCGGCAGGCCGCGGGCGTCGTATTCGAACAAGGCTTCGCTGGTCGCGGCGTCGAAGGACACCGCGCCGTCGCGGTTGTCCACCAGCGTTGCGGTCGGCGCGATCCACGGGTGATGCGCGTGGGCCAGTGGCGCCAGGACGGCCAGCAGCGCGGCGGTGAGCGCGGATCGGCGCAGGGAGCTTGTGAAGGTTTTCATCGAATGTCTCCTGACGGGCATCAAGGCTTGACGCTGAGGCTCACGGCGCCCAACTCGTGTTCGCCCTTGACGTTGCTGCTGTCGGCCATCTTCACCGGCCAGGCAAACGGCACCTTCACCACTTCGCGGCCACCGCCTTCGCGCGCCGCTTCGATCAGCAACTCGTACTGGCCCGGCGGCAGTTCGGCGAGGGCCTTGGCGTTGCCCAGGTTCAGCGTGTGCTCGCCTGGCGCGCGCGTCGCGCCGCTCACGCCGTCCACCGGCATCTCCAGCGTGCGGCCGCTGACGCGCCACCAGCTGCGCATGTCCTTGAGCCATTTGGTGCCGGCGTTGTCGCGCTTTTTCACGTCGTACCAGACGGCCAGGTTGCCGGCGAACTTCTGGTCGGCCGCGCTTTGCAGCCACACCGCCACATACGGCGTGTGGTACTCGGCCACGGTCAGGCGCGGCACTTCGACGCGCAGTTGCAGCTCGGCCGCCCAGGCCGGCGCGCTCAGCGCCACCGCGCTGCCAAGGGCCATCGAATATCGGAGTTGCATGCAGGTCACCTTGAGGTACAGGAATGATGTGGGCGTTGTCAGGAAACAGATCAGTGCATCAGCAGCAGCGCGACCAGCGCCGGCAGCAGCAGGCCGGCGCCCACCAGCGGCCAGGTCAGCGCGCGGTGGCGGGCATGGATCTGCAGGATCAACAGGCCGGTCAGCGCGAACAGGCAGCAGCCAATGGCCAGCAGGTCGATGAACCAGCGCCAGGCGGTGCCGGTGTGGCGGCCCTTGTGCAGGTCGTTGAAATACGCGAGCCAGCCGCGGTCGGTCACTTCGGCCTCGTAGCTGCCTTCATGGCGGTCGATGCGCAGCCAGGCGTCGCCGCCCGGGCGCGGCAGCGGCAGGTAGACCTCGTCGGGCGACCACTCGGCTTCGGTCTCCGCCGGCCAGCGCAGCGAGCTCTCGGCCATCAGCTTGTCGCGCACGGCTGGCGGCAGCGGCGCGTTGGCCTTGTCCTTGTTCGCGGCCGGGCTGTCGTCCAGCAGCTTCAAAAGGTCTGGCGTCAGCGTGCCGGTCTGGTTGTGCACGGCGGGCTTGGCCTCGATCTCGCCGGCGTGGTTCAGCGTGAAGCCGGTGATGGAAAAGCCCAGCAGCCCGATCAGGCAGATCGCCGAGCTGATCCAGTGCCACTGCAGCAGCGTGCGCAGCCAGGCATTGCGGTCCTTCTTCTTTGGCTCGTTCACCCTTCAGACCTCGGCCCAGCGGCGCAGGAGGTTGTGATAGTGGCCCGTGAGCGTGACGGTTTCCGGGCAGTCGCCAATGCGGCCGCGCAGCGACTGGATGGCCTGGTCCAGCTCGTAAAGCGCAGCGCGCTGCGCATCGTCGCGCACCAGGCTTTGCAGCCACAGGAAGGCGCACTGGCGCTCGCCGCCGGTGACCGGCTCGACGTGGTGCACGCTGGTCGACGGGTACAGCACCAGGTCGCCGGCCGGCAGTTTCACCAGGTGCTCGCCGTAGGTGTCGCGCACCACCAGGTCGCCGCCTTCGTAGCGCTCGGGCTCGGCGAGGAACAGCGTGGCCGAGATGTCGGTGCGCAAGGCCTTGCCGTCCGGCAGGTAGCGGATCGCGCCGTCCACATGGTCGCCGTAGTGTTCGCCGCCGCTGTAGCGGTTGAAAAACGGCGGCAGCACCTCGCGCGGCAGCGCGGCCGATAGGAACATCGGGTGGCGCAGCAGCGCGCGGGTGACGAACTGCGACAGCTCGGCGGCCAACGGCGACTTGTCGTCCAGCTGGCGGTTGCGCTTGACCTGCGCACCCTGCGGGCCGACGCTGGCCCGGCCGTCGATCCAGCTGCCGCCGTCCAGCCGTGCGTTCAGCGTGTGCAGTTCGTCGGGCGTCAGGACTTGCGGAATGTGCAACAACATGGGGCGGCGGGCTCAGCGAGGCTCGGGTTCGCTGACAAAGCCGATCTTGGTCAGGCCGACACGGCCGGCATCGGCCAGCGTCTCGGCCACGGTGCCGTAGGCGGCTTGGTGGTCGGCGCGCAGGTGGACCTCGGGCTGCGGCTGCTTGGCCGACTCGGCCTGGAAGCGCTCGGCGGCCTGGGCGCGGGTCACAACTTCGCCGTTCCAGTAGCGCACGCCCTTGGCGTCGATCGCGAAATCGATCTTGTCCGGGGGCACGTTGTTGACCTGGCTGCTGGCCTGCGGCAACTGCAGCTTGACGGCATGCGTGAGCAGCGGCGCGGTGACGATGAAGATCACCAGCAGTACCAGCATCACGTCGATCAGCGGCACCATGTTGATCTCGGCCAGCGGGGCCGACGAGCGCTGCTTGTCGAAGGAAGCAAAAGCCATCGTGCGGTCCTCAGGCCGAAGCGGGCGCTTGTGCCTGCTGCGGCACCGGCTTCAGCGGGCGCACGCTGGCGCCGCCAAGCTGCTGCTGGCCGGCGCCGGGCGCTTCGCCCATGGTCAGGAAGCTGTGCAGCTCGAAGGCAAAGGCGTCCAGCCGGCCAGCCAGCACGCGGTTGCTGCGCGTGAAGGCGTTGTAGGCCACCACGGCCGGGATGGCCACGGCCAGGCCGATGCCGGTCATCACCAGCGCTTCGCCCACCGGGCCGGCAACCTTGTCCAGCGTGCCGGCACCGCTCATGCCAATGGCCAGCAGCGCGTGGTACACACCCCAGACGGTGCCGAACAGGCCGACGAAGGGCGCAGTCGCGCCGACGGTGGCCAGCGTGGTCAGGCCGCTCTCGAAGCGGGTGGTTTCCTCGTCCAGCACCTTCTTGATGGTGCGGGTGACGAACTCGCTGGCGCTGCCAGCCTCGGCCAGGCGAGAGGCGCCATGGCGGGCGTGGTGGACCTGGGCATGCAGCGCGTGCGCGCTGAGGTGCGAAAACGGGTCGCGTGCGCCGTGGGTGCTGATCTCGTGGCGGACTTCGTCCAGCGTCGAGGCGTTCCAGAAGTGGTTCAGGAACTCGCTGCTGCGGCGCTGGCGCAGGAACTGTGCAACGCCTTTGCCGGCGATGATGGCCCACGAGGCGGCCGACATCAGGATCAGCAGCGCCAGCAAGGTCTTGCCGACGGCGTCGCTCTGGGCGAGGAAATGGGCCAGGCCCTGGGTGGTCGAGACGGTGTCCATGAGATCAGCGGTGCAAGGTCATTCGAGGTTGAATTCGATCGGGGCCAGCGTGGTCCATTCGATGGGCTGGCCCTGGTCCATGTAGGGCTTGAAGCGGGCCGAGCGCATGGCCCGTACCGCCGCTTCGTCCAGCCGCGCGTAGCCGGAGGACTGCTTGACGCTGACCTCGCGCGGCACGCCTTGCGCCGTCACGACGACCCGCAGCAGCACGGTGCCGGATTCGCCCAGCCGCTTCGAGGCCGCCGGGAAGCTGAGCTGTAGCGGCACCAGGTACTGCACCGCGCTGGAGGGGAGCAGCTTGGGTGCGGCTGGTGGCGCTGGCGCGGGGGCCGGCGCCGGGCTGGGCGGCGCGGCCACGGCGGCGACCGCGACCGGCGCCGGGTCAGCCGGCGGCGGCGGTGCGGTGAAGGTGGGTGCTTCGGCGCTGGGCGTGGGCGGCGCCACCAGCACAGGCCGTGGCGGCTGTAGCGGCAGTTTCTGCACGCGCGGTGGCGGCGGGGCCGGCGGCTTGGGCGTGGGGGCCGGTGGTGCGATCCATTGCACCGTCAGGACTTTGGGCTGGGGCGTGGCTTCCGGCGTTTCGCCCTGGGCCTGCAACAAGGCCCAGACGATGCCGGCGTGCAGCGCCAGCACGCCCAGGCTCAGCAGTTGCCGGCTGCGCCCGCCCAGGTCTTCGCGCTCAATGAACCGGAAGCCACCCGGGGCGCGCTGCGCCTGCGGCGCGGCAGCGGCGCCCGAAGGCACGGGCAGGGCAGGAACGGGCAACGGGCGCATGGTGGCAACAAACGGGGCGGGCTGGGCGAGCCGGAGCGGCGGTCAAACACGCGCTGGCCGCAAGGGCCGCCAGCGCCAACTGGCGGGGTGCCACGTTGCTGCATTGCAGTGACGTCATGTTACTGCAAATGCGAATGATTCGCAAAGTGAACCGCATGGATTGCCCATGGGTTTGATGCCGCGCAAAGGCGCGGCGTCTCGGCGTCAACCCTGTCGTGCGTCAGCCCTCGTCGTGCCGCTGCCATTCCTTGGCCATCTGCAGCTGCACGTTTGGCGGTGCGGCTTCGTGGTGGGACAGCGCCAGCGTGTAGCGCCCCTGGCCACCGGTCAGGGCGTTGAGCCGGCTCTGGTAGCCCTGTAGTTCGGCAGCGGGTGCCAGCGCGCGCACCTCGCTCCAGCCGCCGGCCAGCTGGTCGGTGCCGGTGACCTGGCCGCGGCGGGACGCGAGGTCGCCGGTCAGGTCGCCCAGCGAGCCGGTGGGCAGCTGCAGCGCCAGCGAGACGATGGGTTCCAGCAGCAGTGGCCGCGCCTCCTGCAGCGCCAGCCAGGTGGCCTTGCGCGCGGCGGTGGTGAAGGCGATGTCCTTGGAGTCCACGCTGTGGTGCTTGCCGTCGAACACGGTGACTTGCAGGTCCACGACGGGGAAGCCGGCCACCACGCCCGCGGCCAGCGCCTCGTGCACCCCTTTCTCGACCGCCGGCATGAAGCTGCCGGGAATCGCGCCGCCCTTGACCTCATCGACAAAGCGCTGGCCCTCGCCACGCGCCAGCGGCGCCACCCGCAGGTGCACCTCGCCGAACTGGCCGGCACCGCCGCTCTGCTTCTTGTGCCGATACTGGCCCACCGCCTGGCCGGTGATGGTCTCGCGGTAGGCGACCTTGGGCAGCCGGGTCTGCACCTCGCAGTGGTGCTGCTCGTGCAGCCGGTCCAGCAGCACTTTCAGGTGCAGTTCACCCAGCCCGAAGACCACGGTTTCGTGCGTGGCCGCCACGTGTTCCAGCCGCAGGCAAGGGTCTTCGTCGACCAGCTTCTGCAGCAGCTCCCACAGGCGCTGTTCGTCGCCATGGCGCTGCGGCGAGATCGCCAGGCCGTGCACCGGCGTCGGGAAACTCAACGGTGCGAGGTGCATGCGGCCATCGTCCGGACTGTCGTGCAGCACGGCGTCGAAATGCAGCGCATCGACCTTGGCGATCGCGGCGATGTCACCGGGCACGGCTTCGTCGATGGGCAGATGCTCCTTGCCTTGCAGCCGGAACAGGTGGCCGACCTTGAACGGCTTGCGCGCGTCGCCAATCAGCAGCTGCATGTCGCGCTTGAGCGTGCCCTGGTGCACGCGCAGCACACCGAGCTTGCCCACGTACGGGTCCTGCAGCACCTTGAACACATGGGCCAGCACCGGCAGCGCCGGGTCGGCCGTGGCCTGCACCGGCTGCGCCTCTTCGCCTTCGCCGCGCAGGAAGGCTGGCGGGTTGCTTTCGGTCGGGTCGGGCAGCAGCCTCACGATCACGTCCAGCAGTTCCTTCACGCCCGCACCCGTGCGTGCCGAAACGAAGCAGACGGGAATCAGGTGCCCCTGGCGCAGCGCTTCTTCCAGCGGCGCATGCAGCTCGCTGGCGTCCAGGTCGCCCTCGTTCAGGTAGCGCTCGACAAAGGCGGCGTCCACCTCCACCACCTGTTCCACCAGCGCGCGGTGCGCATCGGCCACCGAAGAAAAGTCGGCCGAGCCCTGGCGCTGGAAGAAGCAGTCCACCACGCGCGCGGCGCCGGCCGAAGGCAGGTTCAGCGGCAGGCATTCGCGGCCGAAAGCGGCCTGCAGCTGGGCCAGCACGCCGGGCAGGTCCACGCCGGGCGCGTCGATCTTGTTGACGATCAGGATGCGGTCGCGGCCCCGTTCGGCGGCCTGCGCCATCAGCCGCAGCGCCATCGGCTCCAGGCCGGCGGCGGCATTGATCACGATGGCGGCGGTGTCCACCGCTTCGAGGGCCGGCAGCGACTGGCCCAGCGCGTCCGGCGTGCCGGGCGTGTCCAGCAGGTGCACGCGGGTGCCCTCGTGCGCGAAGTGCATCACCGCGCTGTTGAGCGAGTGCTGCAGCCGTTTCTCCAGCGGATCGAAGTCGCTGACGGTGCTGCCGCGCTCCAGGCTGCCGGGCGCGCCCAGCATGCCGGCGCGGTGCAGCAGCGCCTCGGCGAGCAAGGTCTTGCCGGCAGCGGCCGGGCCCATCAACGCCAGGCTGCGGATCGCGTGCATGGCATCGCGGGCCGCAGCGCCCCGTGCTGACAGGCCGGCTGTTGCCGGCGATGCTGGGCTTGACATGGGGCGCTCCTTTCGGGTTGCGCGTCCACGGTACGCCTGGCCCTGGTGCAAAGCAAGAGGCCATGAAAGCCACATGGCGACAACGAAAAAGGCCCCGGTTTTCACCGAGGCCTTCACGTTCGAAACAGCGCCGCAACCGACGCGTCAGTCGCCTGACTCGTGGCGCGCAACGTGCATCAGAACTGCACGCTGGCCGTCAGCGAGGCGGAGCGCGGCGCGCCCAGGCGCATCCGGGCGCCGCTGTTGTTCAAGGTGCTGATGTAGTCCTTGTCGAACAGGTTGCCGATGTTCAGTTGCAGGTTCACGTTCTTGTTGAGCTTCCATGCGGCCATCAGGTCGACCACGGTGTACGACGGGATCTCGGGCACGTTGTCAGGCGTGGTGCTGACGCTGTTCTTCGAGATCGCGCGCTTCTGGTCCGACACGTAGCGCACACCACCGCCCAGCGTGAATGCGTTCAGCGTGTAAGAGGTCCACAGCGTGGCGGTCAGGTCGGGCGACCAGCGAACGCCCGTCGTCGTGGTGACGGAGTTGTCGGTACTCGACACGCTGGTCTGGCTCAGCTGCTCGGTCTTCATCTTCGCGATGCCGGCGGTGATCTGCCAGAAGTTGGTGAGCTGGCCAACGGCGGCCAGCTCCAGGCCGGTGACGCGGGTCTTGCCTTCCTGGCGGAAGATCGTCGGGTCCACCGTGTCCTGCGTGACCTGCTTGCTGTTTTCCGAGCGGTACAGCGCGGCCGACAGGTTCAGGCGTTTGTCGAGCAGGTCCCACTTGGTGCCCAGCTCCATGTTGGTGGTCTCCTGCGGGTCCATTGCCGAGTTGGCCGCGTTGGTGACCGTGGCTGACAGCGAGAAGTTGGCGCTGCCAGGAGGCGTCAGCGAGTTCGAGTAGGCCGCGTATACCGTGCCATTGGCCGTGGGCTTGTAGACCGCGCCCAGATTCCAGCTCAGCAGATTGCCGGCATCGCGCAGGTCGGCCACGTCGATGCCACCCACCGCGTAGCCCGGATGGCTGCTGAGGTTGGTGCTGGTCACGATGGTGCCGGCCTTGGTCGTGATGCGGTAGCGCTCGAAGCGCAGCCCGGCATTGAGCTTCCACTGGTCGTTCAGCGTCAGTGTGTCGAAGGCGTAGGCTGCGGCGGTCAGCGTCGTGCCTTCGGTGTCTGCGCCCGTCAGGTAGGGAGTGCCCAGCACGTCATTGGCGTTCGGGTCGTACAGGTTGGCGGCGGGGATCGCGATGGCCGTGTAGTTCACGCCCTTGATGGTCTGCGCGGTGGTGCCGGTGCCCAGCGTCAGCTGGCGCTCGTGCATCAGTTCCAGGCCGCCCGTCAGGTCATGCTTCAGGCCGCCGGTGAGGAAGCTGGTCGTCACGCTGGTCTGGTTGGCAATGATCTCGTTGGTCTGGTCGGTGCGCTGGCGCGAGCGGCCCACGGTCCACTGCGAAGGGTCCTTGATCGGTGTGGTGATGTCGCCGACATCCGAGCCGTTGATCGTGGAGGCGATGCCGGTCATCACCCGGTCCATGTGGGTCCGGCCGAAGCGGAAGGTGCTGCGCAGCGTGGTGGTCGGCGTCAGGTCGTGCTCGAAGCGGGTCGTGACCATGTCGGCCTTGACCTTCTCGTGGTCGTCCTTGCTGCCGTAGTAGTTCTCGGGGCGCACGCGCTCGCCGGCGGTGATTGCGGCGGCCTGGTCGGTCGTGGTGGCCGAAGTGCCGGAGGTCGTCACAGCGCGGTAATAGCCATCCATGCCGATGGTCGGGACGCCGCCGTCGGGCGTGTTGTCCTGGCGGATGTGCTGCGAATACAGGAAGACGCGGGTGGGCGTGTTCAGGCCGAAGGCGATGGACGGGGCCACGCCGTAGCCCTTGTTCTCGACCTCGTCGCGGCCGTCCACGCCGCTCTTCTGCGCCATCAGGTTCAGGCGGATGGCGGTGTTGTCGCCAATGGCCTGGTTCAGGTCGGCGGTCGCGCGTTTCTTGCTCGCGGTGCCCAGCGTCAGCGAGCCTTGGCGCGAGTCGTCCAGGCTGGGCAGCTTGGAGATCAGGTTGATGTAGCCGCCGCTGGCGCCGCGGCCGATGTCGGCGCCCGCCGGGCCTTTGACGATCTCGACCTGCTCCAGGTTGAAGGTGTCGCGCGTCACGGCGCCCAGGTCACGGATGCCGTCGACGAAGGTCGAGTTCTGCGCCGAGAAGCCACGCAGCTGGAAGGCGTCACCAGCCGAGGTGTTGCCGTTTTCACCCAGCTGCATCGTGATGCCCGGGGTATTGCGCAGTGCGTCCATCAGCGTGGTCGCACCCTGCTCCTGCAGCGTTTCCTTCTTGATGATGGTGATCGTCTTGGGCGTGTCGACCAGCGGCTGGGTGATCTTGGACGAGGCGCTGGTGTCGGCCTTGAACGGCACTTCCCGCTGGGCCTTGACGCTGACGGTGGGCAGCGCGCCGTCGGTGGGCTGCGGGGTGGCGGGCGCGGTCTGGGCCAGCACGGCCATCGGAACAGCGCTCAGCAGGGCGACGGCGTTGACGCCTGCATGGCGGCGGCTGCGGATGTATTGCGACATGGGAGACAGGTGAGTTGGGTAATGCGAATCGGGGTTGCGGCGCGCGCACGTCCAACCGGCCAGGCTTGTGTGAAGCCTGGCGGGCGGTCGAGCGCTTGCGAACCCTCCCGGTCTGTTGCCGACCCCGATTGCCACTGGCGGCTGCGGCGGCTTTCGCCCAGGCAAATCGGTTAAGGAAAGTAAATCCAATCATAATCGAAATGAGAACGATTATTGATTGCGAGTCGTTTTCGGCCCCGGCGTGTCGCATGCCTGCCACTGGCTCCCGTGGCACCCCGCAAAGAGGGCGGGGCCACGATCGCGCGGCCCCGCCCTTGAACGCCTTGCGCCGAAGCGCCTGGGTTTGGGCCTACTGGAACGCCACCTCGGCGAAGCTGCGCAGCTTGCGGCTGTGCAGCTGGCCCACGCCGGCGCTGCGCAGCAGCTCCAGCGCGCGGATGCCGATGCGCAGGTGCTGGTCCACCCGCTCGCGGTAGAAATGGTTGGCCATGCCGGGCAGCTTGATCTCGCCGTGCAGCGGCTTGTCGCTCACGCACAGCAGGGTGCCGTAAGGCACGCGGAAGCGGAAGCCGTTGGCGGCGATCGTCGCGCTTTCCATGTCGAGCGCCACTGCACGGCTCTGGCTGAAACGGCGCTCGGGGCCCGGGTGCGGCAGCAGCTCCCAATTGCGGTTGTCGGTGGTCGCCACGGTGCCGGTGCGCAGCAGTGTCTTCAGCGCCTGGCCTGAGAGCTGGGTGACTTCGGCCACCGCCTGCTCCAGCGCCACCTGCACCTCGGCCAAAGCTGGAATCGGCACCCACAGCGGCAATTCCTCGTCCAGCACATGGTCCTCGCGCACGTAGCCGTGGGCCAGCACGTAGTCGCCCAGCTGCTGGGTGTTGCGCAGGCCGGCGCAGTGTCCCAGCATGATCCAGGCGTGTGGCCGCAGCACGGCAATGTGGTCCGACGCGGTCTTCGCATTGGCCGGGCCCACGCCGATGTTGACCATCGTGATGCCGCCATGGCCTTCGCGCACCAGGTGGTAGGCCGGCATCTGCGGCAGCCGCGGCGGTGCCATGCCGCTGGCGCGCTGCTCGGTGCCTTCGCGCGGCGTCACCACGTTGCCGGGCTCGACAAATGCGGTGTAGTCGCTGCTGGCGCTCTGCATCAGCTGGTGGCCTAGGCGGATGAATTCGTCGATGTAGAACTGGTAGTTCGTGAACAGCACGAAGTTCTGGAAGTGCTCGGGTGCGGTGCCGGTGTAGTGGCGCAGCCGGTGCAGCGAGTAGTCGACCCGCGGCGCGGTGAACAGTGCCAGTGGATGCGGCTCCTTCGGGCCGGGCTCGTAGCTGCCGTTGGCAATGCCGTCGTCCATCGCCGCCAGGTCCGGCAGGTCGAAATGCTCGCGCAGCCGGGCGCGCTGCTCGGCCGTCAGCGTGCCTTCGATGTGGTCGGCCTCGCCGAGCGAGAAGTGCACGGGAATCGGCTGCGTGCCCAGGCCCACGTCCAGCGCCATGGCTTGGCCGCCGTGGTTGCGCAGCAGCAGCCGGAACTGCTCGCGGTAGTAGTCGCCGAACAGGTCCGGCCGCGTCAGCGTGGTCTCGTAGGTGCCGGCGCCGGCCACGAAGCCAAAGCTCAGCCGGCTGTCGGGCCGCTGGTCGGTGTGCGTCTGCACCCGCACGCTGGGGTACCACGCGCGCACCCGGCCGGCGGGCGCTTGGCCGTCCACATAGGCTTGCAGCTGCTGCCGCAGGTGCCTGACCTGGGCCTGGTAGAGGGCAACAACCTGGGCCAGTGCGGCTTCCGGGTCATCGAAACGTTGGCGCGGCGTGAACGGGGCTTCGATCATGGGCCGATTGTGAACCGGCGTCGTGACCGCTCGCATGTCGGCGCCGGCACCCCGCTTGCTCTTCTGCCAAGTCCGCTGCGCGCGGTGTAAAGACCTGTAATGCAGCCGGAGGACGATCAACGCCGCATTGTCGGCCCACGTTGTGCATGCGATGCGCCGCCTGGCGCCCCAACGCGGTGGCCTGCCGTTTTCCCCGCCGCGCCATTCTTTCTGCCGGCTTTTTTGCCGAAACCCTCAAGGAGCCACACATGCCCCGTACCGCTTTGCTGTTCAGCCCGCTCGCTGCCCTCGCCCTTGCATTGGCCCTGCCGGCTGCGCAGGCTGCAGATCCCGCCTCCGCCCGCCCCGGTGCCGCCCACTTCAAGCAGTTGGACACCAACGGCGACGGCGCGATCAGCCGTGAAGAGGCCGCCACCGCGCCGGCCCTTGCCGGCAAATTCGACATGATCGACACCGACAAGGACGGCAAGCTGACGCCGCAGGAACTGCGCGGCTTCAGCGAAGCGCACAAGTCCGATGTTTTCGGCAAGCTGGACACCAATGGTGACGGCATGCTGAGCCATGACGAGGTCGCCAGCCGGCCCAAGCTGGCCGAGAAGTTCGACAGCCTGGACGCCAACAAGGACGGCCAGCTGAGCCCCGATGAAATGCGCGGCATGAAGATGCGCTGAACCCCGCAGGCCTTCGCCAAAAAGGCAGCTTCGTGAGAAGCTGCCTTTTTTATGGCGCAGCCGCCACAGGCATCGGCGGAACCCCCATGCCTGCGGGCAGTCGAAGCTGTTAAGTTGACTGTTTCGCGCTGGTTCGGCAGACCGCATTCGCTGCCCCTCCGGGTATCGGATGCGGCGCCACCAGCGCCAATGAAAGCTGCGAATACCGGGAGACTGCGCTAGAGTCGATTCAGCTGTTTTGAGACCGTTTGCCCTTGCCCGCCATTGCCAGGGACATGTCCCGGCACCGAGAGGTGGCTGTGTCACGCAAAAAGATGGTTGGCGCCGCCCTGCTGACATTGGGCGTGCTGCTGTTGCTGGTCGTTTTTTCAGGCCGGCCTGAAGACGCGCTGGGCCGCGTGCGGTCTGCCGGCGTGCTGCGCGTGGGCTACGCGATCGAGGCGCCTTATGCGCAGCTGGGCGCTGATGGCCGCGTGACCGGCGAATCGCCCGAACTGGCCCGCCTGATCGCGGCGCGCGCCGGGCTGCCAGCCATCGAATGGGTGCAGACCAGCTTCGACCAGCTGATTCCGCAGTTGCAGGAGCGCCGCTTCGACCTGATTGCCGCCGGCATGTTCGTGACCCGCGAGCGGGCCGGCAAGCTGCTGTTTTCGGAACCCACTGAACGCGTGGCTGCCGGCCTGCTGCAGCGCAGCGACGCCCCCGTACCATCCAGCCTGCAGGGCCTTGCCGCCGTGCCGGGGCTGAAGCTGGCTGTGCTGAGCAGCTCGGTCGAGCACCAGCAAGCCCGCCAGGCAGGCCTGGGCGACGCAAGGCTGGTGGTCGTGCGCGACGCTGTGGAAGGCCGCGAAGCCGTGCAGCACGGGCTGGCGCAAGCCCTGATGCTGTCTTTGCCGACGGTGCGCAGCCTGGCAAACGTTGCTGGCGCAGCGCCGCTGCTGGCCACGCCCGTGGCCGGCGGCGCCGAGCCGGGCTGGGTGGCGTTCGAGTTCCACCTGGAAGACAGCCAGCTGCAGCGCCACTGGAACAAGGCCCAGGCCGAGGTGGTCGGTTCGCCCGAGCACCGGGCCTTGATGCAGCGCTTCGGTTTCGCGCCGGAGGACCTGCCCGGCCCGGTCACGCTGGCCAAGCTGCTGGCGCCGGCCTCATGAAGATGACCAAGCGCCACCGGCCTGCACCTTCGCCGATGGTGGTGGCCCGTGCGGGTCGCGCGGGCCTGCTGGCCGTCATCGGGGCCAGCCTGGTCGGGGCCTTGTTGCTGGTGTTGTTCTGGCAGCAGATGCAGACCCGCATTCCGCTGAACACCTTGCTGCGCGACATGCGCCAGGCGCGGGTCGAGCTGGTCACCGGCGATCTGTACCTGACCCTGGCCGCCAGGCCCGATTCGGCCTGGCAGCCCGAGCAGGGCAGGGCGCTGCTGCAGCAGTCCACCATGGCGTTGCTGCGCCTGGGGCGGGCGGCCAACGATGCGCTGGTGGCCGTTGGCGAACCGGCGCCGGGCGACCTGGTGCCCGAGGTGAGTGCCTTGCGCGAGCGCCTGGCCGAACTCGGCCCGCGTCCCGGCCCCGCAGAGGAACTGGAACTCAGGCTGGCGCTGCAGGCGGTGGACCGTGCTGCGGTCCTGCTGGACCAGGCGCTGAACGACTGGGTGCAGCGCCTGCGCGCCCAGCAGCAGCGGCTGTTCCTGTGGGCACTGATGCTGGCTGGCGTGCTGCTGGCCGGCCTGTGGACCGCGATGGCGCTGCACCTGCGCAGCCAGCGCCGCCATGCGCTCGAACTGGCGCAGTACCACGCAGAGCTGGAAGCCCAGGTGGCCGAGCGCACGCAGGCGCTGGAGCAGGCGCGCGACCGGGCCGAAGGCGCGAACCGCGCGAAGAGCGCCTTCCTGGCCAACATGAGCCACGAGATCCGCACGCCGATGAGCGCCATCCTCGGCCTGAACTACCTGCTGCAGCGCGACACCGAAGATCCGCAGCAGCTGCGCCGCCTGGGCCAGATCAACGACGCCGCCAGCCACCTGCTGCAGATCATCAACGACGTCCTGGACCTGTCCAAGATCGAGTCCGGCAAGCTGGAGCTGGAGCGCACCGAGTTCTCGCTCGACCAGCTGCTCGACCGCATGATGGCCCTGGTCTCGCAGCGCGCGCAGGACAAGGGCCTGGAGCTGGTGCTGGACACCGATGACCTGCCGAACTGGCTGATCGGCGACCCGACCCGGCTGTCGCAGGCGCTGCTCAACCTGCTGGGCAACGCCATCAAGTTCAGCGACCACGGCTGCGTGGTGCTGCGTGGGCGCCGCATGGCCGGCGAAGCGACGGCCGGCCACGAAGGCCAGGTGCAGATCCGCTTCGAGGTGGGCGACAACGGCGTGGGCATTCCGGCCGACAAGCTGGCCGACATCTTCAACGCCTTCGAGCAGGCCGACACCTCCACCACGCGGCGCTTTGGCGGCACCGGGCTGGGCCTGTCCATCACCCGCCGCATTGCCGAGCTGATGGGCGGCGAGGTGGGGGTGCACAGCACGCCGGGCGAAGGCAGCCGATTCTGGTTCACCGCTTGGCTGGCGCTGTCGGATCGGCCCGAGACCTCGCGCCGGCTGCCGATGCTGCAGGGCCGGCGCGTGCTGCTGGTCGACGACCAACCCGAGGCCCGCGAGGCGCTGGGCGTGATGCTGCAGCAAATGGGCCTGGCCGTTCAGACGGCCGACAGCGGCGCCGACGCGCTGCGCCAGCTGGCCCAGGCCGAGCGCGAAGGCTGGCCCTTCCACCTGGCGCTGGTCGACTGGATGATGCCCGGCCAGGACGGGCTGGAAACCCTCAGACGCTGGCGCCACGGTTCACCCGCCTCCGCGGCGACGCTGCGCGCGCTGCTGATCAGCGCAGGCGACCCGGCCAGCCTGCTGCTACCGGCACGCGAGGCCGGTTTTGCCGCCGTGCTGGGCAAGCCCATCACCGCCTCGATGCTGCACGACAGCCTGGTCGAGCTCAGTGCCGAGCACGCCGTGCCGCTGCCGCGGCTGGCCCGGCCGGGGCCGTTGGCCGCGCCGGTGCCGGGCGAGCTGGAGCAGCTGCTGCGCGAGCGCCATGGCGGCGCACGCGTCCTGCTGGTCGAAGACAACCCGGTCAACCAGGAGGTCGCCGTGGAGCTGCTGCGCAGGGTGGGGCTGGCGGTGGACGTGGCCAGCGACGGCAGCGAAGCCATCCAGCAGGCCGGCCAGTGGCCCTACGCCCTGATGCTGATGGACGTGCAGATGCCCGGCATCGACGGGCTCGAAGCCACGCGCCGCATCCGCCAGCTGCCTGGCCACGCCCGCACACCCATCCTGGCGATGACCGCCAATGCCTTCTTCGATGACCGCCAGGCCTGCCTGGACGCCGGCATGAATGACCACGTCGCCAAGCCGGTCGACCCGAACAAGCTGTATGTCTCGCTGCTGCAGTGGCTGCCGATGAGCGAGCCGGCGCTGCCCGATGAACTCGCGGGCTGGGCCGGGCTGGACGCGACGCTGGGCGTGGCCCGCTGCGGTGGCAGCCCGGTGCTGTGGCAGGCGGCGCTGCAGCGCTTCCGCCAGCACCACCGCCACACTGACACCGAGCTCGGCGAAGCCGTCTCCGCCGGGGACTGGGCCCAGGTGGCGCAGCTGGCGCGCACGCTGCGCAGCGCGGCCACGGTCATCGCCGCCACCGAAGTCGAGCAGGCGGCCGGCGCGCTGGAAGCCGCCTGCCGCGACGCCGCCGAGCTGCGCACACTGCTGGACGAAGCCGCGCAGCTGCAGCGCCAGCTCGGCCGCCTGATGCACACGCTGGCCTCCATCGCACCCACCGCGCTGGCCGGGCGCGCCGCGGCGCAGGCTGGCGAAACGGTGTCCTGAAAAAGTCGGCGCAGGCTCCGCGTGTCATCACGCAGCCTGGCCTCGTCCGCGTTCTATATTGGCGTGACGGGTTGGCAGTCTGGCCGGCCGCTTGATCCTGTTTTGCCGCCATGACCCTGCTTCCCCTGCCTTCCCCACCGAGCGGTGCCACCCGCCGCCAATGCCTGGCAGCCGCCCTCGGCCTGCTGGCCGCGGCTGGCCCGCTGCGGGCCGACGACGAGCCGGCCCACGTGCTGCGCGTCACCGGGCTGGCCGATGAGGCGGCCGGTGGCGACCTGTCCCGCCGCTTCGCCCCGCTGCGCACCTACCTGGAAGCGCGGCTGGCGATGCCGGTGGTCTGGGTCATGGTGCCGGACAGCACCGGCGTGGTCGACGCGCTGGTCCAGCGCCAGGCCGACCTGGCCTGGGGCGGCGGCTTCCAGTACCTGCTGGCCGACGCGCGCAGTGGCGGCCAGGTGCAGCCGCTGGTGCAGCGCGCGCAGGACGACCAGTGGCGTTCGGTGTTTGTCGCCCGGCGCAGCATGGGCCTGCGCAGCCTGCTCGACCTGAAGGGCCGCACGCTGTGCTTTGCCGGTCAGCAAAGCCCGAGCGGTCACCTGATGCCACGCAGCGAGCTGCTGGCCGCTGGCATGCAACCGGCCACCGACCTGCGCCGCCTGGCCTTTGCCAGCGGCGCCCAAAGTACGCTGCAGGTCGTGGCCAGCGGCAAGGTGGACGCCGGTGCGCTGAGCCTCGCGGCCTGGCAGTCGCTGAGCCAGCCAAGCGCTCCGGCCGGCTCCGCGAGCTCGCCAGCCTCACAGCCGCTGCAAATGCCCCCAACGCAACCCGCTCCGTTGCTCCCGCCTTCGCCAGACGCAGCCGCGCTGCAGGTCTTCCACACCACCGCGCCGTACCACGACTACCTCTGGGTCACCCAGGCCAGCCTGCCCAGCGCGCTGCGCGAAGCCCTGCGGGAGGCCTTCCTGGCCCTTGAACCGGAGGCCACGGCGCAGGCGAACGAACTGCTGGCGCTGCAGCGCACCACCCGCTACCAGCCGGCCCTGCCCGAGCACTACCGCGCGCTGAAGGCGGCGGCCGACAATGCACACCTGCTCGCCTGAATCCTCCGACACTTCTCACCGCATGACCACGCCCTCTTCTCCCGCCCCCTCAGCTGAACCGCGGCTCAGCTCGCTCTCGCACGGCGGCGGCTGCGGCTGCAAGATCGCGCCCGGCGTGCTCAGCAGCATCCTGAAGCAGGCGCCCGGGCTGCCGGTGCCCCCGGAGCTGCTGGTCGGCATCGAAACCTCGGATGACGCTGCCGTCTGGCAACTCACCGATGAGCTGGCGCTGGTCGCCACCACCGACTTCTTCATGCCCATCGTCGACGACCCGTTCGACTTCGGCCGCATTGCCGCCACCAACGCCATCAGCGACGTGTACGCCATGGGCGGCAAGCCCATCTTTGCGCTGGCCCTGGTCGGCATGCCGGTCAACGTGCTCAGCGTCGAAACCATCGGCCGCATCCTGGCCGGTGGCCAGGCGGTCTGCCAGGCGGCCGGCATTCCCATTGCGGGCGGCCACACCATCGACTCGGTCGAGCCCATCTACGGCCTGGTCGCACTCGGCCTGGTGCACCCGAAAAACGTGCGGCGCAATGCCGATGCCCGGCCCGGCGACCGCCTGGTGCTGGGCAAGCCGCTGGGCGTGGGCGTGTTCTCGGCGGCGCTCAAGAAAGGCCAGCTCTCGGCCGAGGGCTACGCCGAGATGATTGCCCGCACCACCCAGCTCAACACGCCCGGCCCGGCGCTGGCCGCGCTGCCGGGCGTGCACGCGCTGACGGACGTGACCGGCTTCGGCCTGGCCGGCCATGCGCTGGAACTGGCGCGCGGCGCCGGCTGTTCGCTGCGGCTGGACTGGGCGAAGGTGCCGCTGCTCAGCGGCGCCCGCGCGCTCGCCGAGGCCGGCCATGTGACCGGCGCCTCGGCACGCAACTGGGCCGGCTACGGCGCCCAGGTGCGGCTGCCGGCGGGCTTTGGCGCGGTGGATCAGGCACTGCTCAGCGACCCGCAGACCAGCGGTGGGCTGCTCGTGTCCTGCGCGCCGGAAGCGGTGGACCAGGTGCTGGCGATCTTCCGCGAACAGGGCTTTGCCGAAGCGGCCGAGATCGGCAAGGTCCAGGCCGCAGGCGCGGACGCGGTTTCACTTGAATTGATTTGAAACCGGTCAAAAGCGCCAGGCGCTAAACAGTCTGGCGCGGCGGCCGATGATCGATCGCCAGCCGGACAGCGAGCGGTCCGCGAGGCTGCGGCAAACTGCCGATATCGGCGCCGAAGACCCGGCTCCTCGGCAGACCTGGCGGCAGGTGGCGACCTAAGATTCGGCCATGATCTCGCTGCAAGGTGTGCCGTCGGTTCTCATCGCCAAGAACCAGTCCTGGGTCCGCAAACAGGCCCAGGCGCTGGTGCGCCATCTGCCAGCCAACGTGGAGCGGGCCGACCTGATCCAGGTCGGGCTGATCGCGGTGGCGCAGGCGGCGGTGAGCTTTGAATGGGAAGGCGACCGCGACAGCGCGGACGCCCAGGAAGCGTTCGTGCGCTACGCCCGCATGCGCGTCAAAGGCGCCATGCTCGACGAGTTGCGCCAGATGGACTTCCTGACCCGCGGCGAACGCCGCAAGATCAAGGTCGTGCAGATCGCCCGCGAGCGCCTGCGCAACCGCGATGGCAAAGAACCCGGCCTGGGCCTGCTGGCCGAAGCCACCGGCATGAGCGCGCAGGAAATCTCCTCGCTGATGCAGGCGGACCAGTTCGGCCGCCACCAGTCGCTGGCCGAATCCGACGACGATGAACATGGCGGCGGTGGGCAACGCTTCCACCCGGCCACCGCGCAGGAGGAAGTCGAGGCGCGGGTGGACACCGGCATCGTGCTGCGCCGGCTGGAGCGGTTTTTTGCCGACCTGCCCGAGCGCGAGCGCATGGTCATCGACGCCTACCTCGGGGTCGGCCTGACGCCGGTCGAGGTCGCCAAGTCATTGCAGGTCACGCCCTCGCGGGTCTCGCAGATGTACCAGTCGGTCGTCAAGCGGGTGGCCCAGCATTTTGGCCATGCGGTGCCCACGCGCCAGCGCGCGATCGATCGCCAGGTCGAACGCCCGGTGCAGGTGGACCGCCAGTCCGACGCGTTTGCCGAAATGATGCGCGAACGCGAGATGCAGATGCGTGGCGAAGCGCAAGCCAGCTGGGGCGAGTTGATGGAGCAGGTGCTCTCAGTCGAGCGCTCGCAGGCCGAGCCGGTGATTGCAGCGGCTCGCCGCTCGTCCGGCGCCAGCACGCGCAGCACCGCGCGCCGCAATGCCGCCAGCGCGGTGCAAGCCTGCCCGGACATGGCCGCCGCCGTGGCCCCGGCGGCCGACATCAGCCCCGCCAGCCACGCCATCACCAGCACCGCCAAGCCGGCCCGCGTCGCCAAGTCCACCAGCGCCCGCAGTGGCCCGCGAAGCCGAACGCCGCGCGAGCCGGCCGACAGCGCCAGCCTGTCCGCACGCGACAACGACGCCGCAACCATGGACCTCTGACAGCCGCGCCGCCGCTGCAATAAAACGATACGCAGCGAAACCGCGTCGAGACGACTTCATTCGCCCCGCGGCGCAGCATTCAGGCACGGTAAACCCGTGCCTGTTTTGTTTGCGACTTAAGGAGCGAGCGCCATGAAGAAGACCTGGATCAAACGCGGCCTGATCGGCCTGTTGAGCGTCGGCGTGCTGTTCGGCGGCCTGGCGGCCTATGCCGGCAACCGGTTCAGCCACATGAGCGAGGCCGACATCGCCCGCGTGCGGGTGCACGTCATCGAGCGCGTGCAGAAGGAGCTGGTGCTGGACGCCACCCAGCAAGCCAAGCTCAACACCCTGGCCGACGTGCTGCAGCAGCAGCGCGCCGCGATCAAGGGCAGCAGTGCCGACGCTTCGCCGCACGAGGCCATGCAACGCCTGGTCGCCGGCAACGCCTTCGACCGCGCCGGCGCGCAAGCGCTGATGGACCAGAAGCTGTCCGCGGTGCAGAAGGCCGGCCCCGAAGTGCTGACCGCTGCCGCGGACTTCTACGACAGCCTGCGCCCGGACCAGCAGGAAAAAGTACGCGCCTTCATGGCCAGGCACGGCGATCGTTTCAGCCGGGGCTGAGCGTGGGCTTCGCATTGATGATGCGAGGCGGCTGGCGGCGTCGCGAACCCGAAGTGACCGACTTGCCGCCGCCAGCGGTCTGGCCG
Organism: Ideonella sp.; assembly: GCF_041287625.1. Taxonomy (GTDB): domain Bacteria; phylum Pseudomonadota; class Gammaproteobacteria; order Burkholderiales; family Burkholderiaceae_C; genus Ideonella. The sequence continues at coordinate 3,871 of NZ_JBGGNH010000055.1, read as the reverse complement.
GTGATGGGCTCGCTGATGACGCTGCTGCTGGCCGGCGGCGCGCTGGCGCTGCAGGCGGGCGTGGCATGGCTGGTGCCGGTGCTGGCCGAGCCCGGCGGTGCACTGGCCAGTCTCGCGTCCGGCCTGCACCCCGAAGCCGCTGGTTGGGGCAGGGCGGTGGCCGCCCTGGGCGGCACGCTGGCGGTGCTGGGCCTGGCACTGGCCGGCTGGGCTGCGCAGCAGTTGCACGCGGCCGGCGCTGGCTGGCTGCGCGGCCCGGCCATGCTGGTCGACGAAGGGCCGTACCGGCTCTGCCGCCACCCGATGTATGTGGGCCTGACGCTGGCGCTCGCCGGCACCGGCGTGGCGCTGGCCTGGCCGGGCCTGCTGCTGGCAACGCTGGGCTACGCGCTGCTGCTGTGGCAATGGCAGGTGCCACGGGAAGAGCAGCAACTGGCACGCAGCTTCGGCGGCTGGTGGCGGGACTACGCGGCGCAGGTCAGAATCTGAGCGCTTGGGAATCGCCCGCCGCGGGCGCCTTGCTGTTGCATGCACCACATCCTGCTGATCGACGACGACGAACTCCTGGCCCCGCCGCTCGCGGCCTACCTGCGCCGCTTCGACTTTGCGCTGGAAGCCGCGCTGCGGCCCAGCGAGGGCCTGGCCCGGCTCGCGGCCGGCGGCATCGACGCGGTGATCCTGGACGTGATGCTGCCCGAGATGGACGGCTTCGAGCTGTGCCGCCGCATCCGCCGCGACAGCCAGATCCCCGTGCTGATGCTGACCGCCCGCGGCGACCTGACCGACCGTGTCGTTGGCCTCGAACTGGGCGCCGACGACTACCTGCCCAAGCCCTTCGAGCCGCGTGAACTGGCGGCTCGGCTGCAGACCATCCTGCGCCGCGTGGCCAGCCATGCGCCGCCCCCCGCGGCCACCGAAACTTCGCCGCACCTGCTGCGCTTCGACGGCCTGGTCATCGACCTCGAACGCCGCAGCGTGCACCGCCAGGGCGAGCCGGTCGAGCTGACCGGCACCGAGTTCGAGCTGCTGTGGCTGCTCGCGCGTGACCCGCACAAGATCCTCAGCCGCGACGAGATCCTGAACCGCCTGCGCGGCCGCGAGGCAGACCTCTACACCCGCGCGGTCGACGTGCTCATCAGCCGCCTGCGCCGCAAGCTGGAGCCGCTGGACGCCATCAAGACCTTGCGCAACGCCGGCTACACCTTCGCGCTGGCGCGGCTGCCGTGATGCTGATGCAGCGCCTGGTGGAACGCTGCCGGCGGCACCGCGCCGTGCATGCCGCGCGCCGCTGGCGCCATGGCCTGGGCCATTCGCTCAAGCGCCGGCTGGTCTTCCTGTTCGTGCTGCTGGCCGTGGGCACCACGCTGGTCTTCCTGGCCGGCTCGCGCGAGGTGTTCTCCACCGGCTGGCGCGAGCTGGTCAAGCCGCTGGTCAGCGACTACCTGGACCGGCTCACTGCCGAGATCGGCAACCCGCCGGACATCGCCCGCGCCCAGGCACTGACCGAGCGCCTGCCGATCAGCATCCGCATCGAAGGCCCGCAGGTCAACTGGCAAAGCCCCAACAGCGCCCCCGAAGACCGCTACGGCCACAAGCTGCCGCATGACGGCGCCCTGCGCGCGCTGATGACCCGCGACACCGCCGACGGTCACCACATCCGCTACGGCATGGCGGCCTGGCAATGGCAGGACCATCCGCGCTGGTTCTCCGGCATGACGCTGGGCGGCCTGCTGGTGCTCACCGGGCTGGCGTTTTTCTACGTGCGCCGCCTGTTCCGCCCGCTGGACGACATCCGCGCCGGCGCCATGCGCTACGGCACCGGCGACTTCAGCCAGCCCATCCCGCTGCGCCAGCACGACGAACTCGGCGAACTCGCGATCCAGGTCAACGCCATGGCCGCCAACCTGCAACGCATGCTGGACGGCCAGCGCGGCCTGCTGCTGGCCATCAGCCACGAACTGCGCTCCCCGCTCACGCGTGCCCGGCTGAACGCCGAACTCGTCGCCGAGGGCCCCGAACGCCAGGCCCTGCTGCGCGACCTGGCCGAAATGCGCGACCTGATCCACGACCTGCTCGAAAGCGAACGCCTGGCCCGCGGCCACGACGCGCTGCACCGCGAGCCTGTCGACCTGAACCAACTGCTGCGCGACCAGGTCGCCCAGCAATGCCCCGAGCAGCCCATCGAATGGCAGCTGGACCCCACGCTGCCCACGCTGCCACTGGACCGCAGCCGCATGCAACTCCTGCTGCGCAACCTGCTGGACAACGCGCTGCGCCACGGCAGCGGCGGCACGCTGGACCTCGTCACCCACCGCAACGGCCCGCAACTGCAGCTCAGCGTGCGCGACCGCGGCCCCGGCGTCCCCGCCGACCAACGCGACCGCTTGGCCCAACCGTTCTACCGGCCGGATGCGGCGCGCACCCGGCGGGACGGTGGCGTCGGCCTTGGGCTCTACCTGTGCCGGCTGGTGGCCGAGTCGCACGGGGGCACGCTGAAGTTCGAGGACGCGGGGCCGGGGTTGCGGGTGGTGGTGACGTTGCCGGTGCAGAGCTGACGGGCTTCGCTCTTCAGATTGCGTCCAGCGGGCTGCGCACGCCGTGTCCACCGCGGTTGAGTGCATGCGTGTAGATCATCGTGGTCCGCACGTCACTGTGACCCAGCAGTTCCTGCACCGTGCGGATGTCGTAGCCCGCCTGCAGCAGATGGGTGGCAAAGCTGTGTCGTAGCACATGGGGCGTGCACGGCTTGTCGATGCCCGCGCGCTGCGCCGCCAGCTTCACCGCCTTCTGCACCGACTGCTCCATCAAATGGTGCCGCCGCCGTTCGCCGCTGCGCGGGTCGGTGGAGATCGAAGCCGCCGGGAACACCCACTGCCAGCCCCAGCTCCGCGCAGCGCCGGGATATTTGACCGCCAGCGCATCGGGCATCCAGACCGCGCCCAGGCCGTCCGCCAGGTCGCGCTCATGCTGCTGCCGGGCGCGCGCCATCTGATCCCGCAGCGGCAGCATCAAGTTCTCCGGCAGGACCGTCACCCTGTCCTTGCCGCCTTTTCCGTCACGCACGATGATTTCTCGGCGCTCGAATTCAACGTCCTTCACCCTCAGCCGCAAACCTTCCAGCAGTCGCATGCCCGTGCCGTAGAGCAACGAGGCGATCAACCCCATCGTGCCGCTCATCTCCTGCAGCAACGCCGAGGTTTCACGCGAGGTGAGCACCACCGGCAAATGCCGGCTGGTTTTTGCGCTCACCACTTCATCCAGCCAGGGCAAGTCGAGTTTCAATACCTGCTGGTAGAGAAACAACAGCGCGGATTTGGCCTGATTCTGTGTGGCGGCCGCAACCGAACGTTCAGTCGCCAAATGCGAAAGAAAGCCCGCCACCTCCGTGGCACCCATTTCAGCCGGATGCCGCTTGCCATGGAACAAGATGAACCGCCGAGCCCAATCCACATAAGCCTGCTCGGTGCGGATCGAATAATGGCGAACCCGAATCTCCGCGCGCAACCGGTCCAGCAGCTTCGGCGGTGGCGTGGCAGCGGCCGCGGGCAAGGCGGCGGCTGAGGAAGATGCTGGCGTGTCCATCCGCCGATTTTTAGGCGTGCTAACGTGCGGCCGCATCCACCGGAATGACGATGACAACGCATGTCCCACAAGGAGAGACTGCCAGCCATGACCAAGCCATCTCAGCAGGTTAGACCAACCAAGCCCGACCTCGGCTGGTTGTCCATTTGACGTTGGGCTTTTCGGGAATCGTCAAACGCTTCGCTGCGGTCCACCCGGTTTCCAAGGTCTTGGCGGCGCGTCCAAAGGCGAGCTTGCGTCATATTGCTGGCGCAAAGCGGCCGGTGGGTTCGGCAAGATGCAGGGCATG
>NZ_JBGGNH010000054.1:0-23948 GCF_041287625.1 Ideonella sp. | reverse complement strand
GCGTTCGCGCGTCACGTCGAACTGCTTGCCCACTTCTTCCAGCGTGTGGTCGGTGGACATTTCAATGCCGAAACGCATGCGAAGCACCTTGGCTTCGCGCGGCGTCAGGCTGTCGAGGATGTCCTTCACCACGTCGCGCAGGCCGGCCTGCATCGCGGCCTCGATCGGCGCGGTGTTGTTGGTGTCCTCGATGAAGTCGCCCAGATGGCTGTCGTCGTCGTCACCGATCGGCGTTTCCATGGAGATCGGCTCCTTGGCGATCTTCATGATCTTGCGGATCTTGTCCTCGGGCATCTCCATCTTCTCGGCCAGCGTCGGGGCGTCCGGCTCGAAGCCGAATTCCTGCAAGTGCTGGCGCGACAGGCGGTTCATCTTGTTGATCGTCTCGATCATGTGCACCGGGATGCGGATGGTGCGCGCCTGGTCGGCGATCGAACGGGTGATGGCCTGACGGATCCACCAGGTGGCGTAGGTCGAGAACTTGTAGCCGCGGCGGTATTCGAACTTGTCCACCGCCTTCATCAGGCCGATGTTGCCTTCCTGGATCAGGTCCAGGAACTGCAGGCCGCGATTGGTGTACTTCTTTGCGATCGAGATCACCAGGCGCAGGTTGGCCTCGATCATTTCCTTCTTCGCATCGCGCGAGGCCTTCTCGCCCTCGTTCATGCGGCGGTTGATGTCCTTCAGGTCATCCACCGGCACCACGGCACGGGCCTGCAGGTCAATCAACTTCTGCTGCAGTTCCTGCACGGCGGGCAGGTTGCGGCTCAGGATGGCGCTGAAGGGCTTGGCCGCGGCAATTTCCTTCTCGGCCCACTTCAGGTTCAGGGAGTTCGGCGGGAAGGTCTTGATGAAGTGTTCCTGCGGCATGCCGCACTTGTCCACCACGATCTTGCGGATCTCGCGCTCGTAGCGGCGCACGTCATCCACCTGCGAACGCAGGATGTCGCACAGCTTCTCGATGGTCTTCACCGTGAAGCGGATGGTCATCAGGTTTTCGCTGATGGCCAGCTGTGCCTTGCTGTACGGCTGGGACTTGTAGCCTTCCTTCTCGAAGGACTTGCGCATCTTGTCGAAGTTCGTGCGCAGGTCGCCGAACTTGGTCAGTGCCGCATTCTTCAACTCTTCCAGCTTCTTGGTCAGCGCCTTGGAGCCGCCATTGCCGTCGTCGTCGTCCTCTTCGTCGAACTCGTCGAAGTCTTCTTCGGCCACGTAGTCGTCGGCCTCGTCCTTGGCAACGAAGCCGTCCACCACGTCGGAGATCTGCATGTCCCCGGCGGCAATCTTGTCGGCCATTGCCAGGATCTCGGCGATGGTCGTCGGCGAGGCCGAGATGGCCAGCATCATGGCCTGGAGGCCACCCTCGATGCGCTTGGCGATCTCGATTTCGCCTTCCCGGGTCAGCAGTTCGACCGAGCCCATTTCGCGCATGTACGTGCGCACCGGGTCGGTCGTGCGGCCGAATTCGCTGTCCACGGTGGACAGTGCGGCTTCGGCGGCCTCTTCGGCTTCTTCCTCGGTGGCGGTTGAGGTCGCGCCACCGGCGATCAGCAGCGTGGCCGCATCGGGCGCCTGCTCATAGACCGCGATGCCCATGTCGTTGAGCATCGAGATGATGGCTTCGAGGATTTCCTCATTGACCAGCTTCTCGGGCAAGTGGTCGTTGATTTCCTGGTGCGTGAGATAGCCACGCGTCTTGCCCATCTTGATGAGGGTCTTCAGCTCCTGGCGGCGCTTGGCGACTTCCTCTTCGGTCAGCGCGGTTTCGTCCAGGCCGAATTCCCGCATCAGCGCGCGCTCCTTGGCGCGGCTGACCTTCATGCGCAGCGGCTTGGCCTTGGGCTTGTCTTCGGTTTCCTCGACGACTTCGGAGCTTTCGACCACCTCGGCTTCGACTTCGCCTTCCAGCTCGGCCTCGATGTCGCTCAGGTCGTCTTCAACTTCCTCGACTGCTTCCTTCTTGGCCGGGGTTTCCGCCTTCGGCTTGCGGCCACGCTTGGCCTTGCCGTCTTCCGCCGTGGCCGTGGCGGTCTTGGCTGCCGCTTTGGTCTTGGTCGGCTTGGTGTCTTCCGCATCGGCGGCGGCCTTGACGGTCTTGGTGGCGGCGGTCTTCTTGGCGGTCATGCAGATCCTTGAGGGAACCTTGGGGAAACAGTCGTGAGGGGCAGTGCTTTCAGGCTCCTGATACTGCCTCGCCGACGTGCGGCAGCGGCAACGCACAAACGCGCCGCAGCAGAAGCAGGCAATGGAGAACTGAAAACCTGCTGACTGCCTTGCGCATCATGTGGCGACGGTATCGACACATCACAAGCAAAGGCAGCGCAATCAGTGGGCGCAAACCAGTCAGCTCATTCCGGCGGGCAAGTTCGCTTGGACATGACATTTTTGCGTGCAGCGCTGGCGGAGGGAGGAGACCGGCCTTGAGAACTTGAAGTGCGTTCTACCCATGGCATGGGTTATCCATGCGGGTGGTCCATGCCGGCAGTGCTGCTGTCACTCTTGCCGCTGAAAAACGGATTTTACCCAGATGCACTATTTTTAAGCAAGCCAATGCCTTGAAATGCGCAGGGATTTCTGTGGCTTTTTCGCGCACTGGCGCGCCATGCGCAGGCGCCCGCTGCCGGGCCAGCCTAGGTTTCGTCCTTTGGTGCGGCCGCCTGGCGGCGCTTCACTTCCCGCCACTGGCGGTCCAGCTCCCGGTATTGCTGCAGCGCGGCCGGGTCGGCACCGGCCTGGGCCAGCAACTGCTTCATCTGCTGCGCCAGGTCGCGTTCCAGCAGCACATCCAGTGCGCGACGGAAATCGTCCAGCGTGGCGCCAGGGTCGGCGTCGCCGTCTGCCAGCTGGCGGCTGGCTTCGGGCAGTGCCTCGTCGGTGGCCAGGGCTTCACGCAGCACCGCCCAGGAACGCGGGCCGTGCTCGGCCAGGTCGCGCTCCAGCCAGGCGATCAGCTCACCGTGCGGGGCCGGCAGCGCATGCAGGAAATCGTGTTCGTTGCCGGGCAGGCTGTCCCACCATTGCGGCTGGCCAAACAGCATTTGCAGCACCCGGTCTTCCGGCCGCTTCGGCGCCGGCCTGCGGCCCCGCACCGCCGGCGGGCCTTCCGCCTGGCCGGTGCGGTCGCGGTTGAAAGGCCGCTTGCGCCAGGCCGGCTCACCGCTGCCGTACTTGCTGCGGCTGGCGTAGCGCTCGCCGGGCGGCGTGCCATCGTCAAAAGGATCGTCCACCTCCGCCGGTGAGCCGCTGCTGGACTGGGCATTGCTCGAGCGTCCACGTGAACTGCCCTGGCCCTGGCCCCACAGTCCGGACAGTTCCTCCGCCGGCAGGCCGCCCTGGCGGGCCAGTTCGCTGAGCAACTGCAGCTTCAGTGCGCCGTCGGGCAAAGCCTGCCACAGCGGGCGGGCCTGGGCCAGCATGCGTGCCCGGCCCTCGGCTGTGTCCAGCGCGCAGTCGATCGCGGCATGTTCCAGCAACTGGCGCGACAGCGGCACGGCGTCCCGCACCTGGGCTTCGAAAGCTTGCTGGCCATGGGCACGCACATAGCTGTCCGGGTCGTGCTCGGCGGGCAGGAACAGGAAGCGGAAACTGCGCGTGTCGGTGGCATGTGGCAGCGCGGCTTCCAGCGCCCGGCCGGCGGCGTCGCCGTCGAAGCTGAACACCACCTGTTCGGTGAAGCGCAGCAGCTTGTGCACGTGTTCCGCGGTGCAGGCCGTGCCCAACGTGGCCACCGCATTGGGAAAGCCCAGCTGCGCCAGTGCCACCACGTCCATGTAGCCTTCGGTGACCAGCGCGTAGCCCTTTTCCCGCAGGCCCGTGCGCGACTCGTACAGCCCGTACAACTCGCGGCCCTTCACGAAGACTGGCGTCTCGGGCGAGTTCAGGTACTTGGGTTCGCCCTTGTCCAGCACCCGGCCGCCGAAGGCGATGGTTTCGCCCTTGACGTTGCGGATGGGAAACATGATGCGGTCGCGGAAGCGGTCATAGCGCTTCTGGTCGGCCTCGCTCTTGCCTTCGTCCGCGCCTTGCACGATGACCATGCCGGACTCGGCCAGCAGCGGATCGTCGTAGCGCGGAAAGGCACTGGCCAGCGGGCGCCAGCCTTCCGGCGCATAGCCCAGGCCGAAGCGCTGGGCGACCTCGCCGGTCAGGCCGCGGCGTTTCAGGTAGTCGATGGCGCGCGGGCTGGACTTCAGCTGCTGGCGGTAGTGCTGCGCCGCCTTGGCCAGCACGTCGGTCAGGGTGGTCTGGCGCTGGCGCTGCTCGGCCGCAGCGGCGCGGTCGGCTTCGCTGCGCTCGTCTTCCGGCACCTGCAGGCCGGTTTGCTGTGCCAGGTCCTGCACGGCTTCGACAAAACTCATGCCGTGGTGTTCGGTCAGGAAGCGGATCGCGTCGCCATGCACGCCGCAGCCGAAGCAGTGGTAGGTCTGGCGAGACGGGCTGACGATGAAGCTGGGCGACTTCTCGCCGTGGAAAGGGCACAAGCCCTTGTGGTTGATGCCGGCCTTCTTCAGTTCGACATGGCGGCCGACCACCTCGACCACGTCCACGCGCGACAGCAACTCTTGGATAAAACCTGGTGGGATCACAGCGGAAGTCTAGGGCAATGCCCAGGCGCGACCCAAAAAGCTGCGCCAGAAAAAGCAGCAGGGCAGCCGAGGCTGCCCTGTGGTGAGGCAAAGCGATGGAAAGCGCGTTATTGCCTGAAGAAATGTTCGCCGGACCGGCTGGCGGCCGATTTGCCGATTGTTTACTGCCATGCACCGCCGCTGACGGCGTCCCCCTGAATGCTGGCGAATTTCAACTGGAAGGTCCGGGCGAACCTGCGGTACTCAAACCGCGTGCTCGGCCGCTTAAACCGAGGAGCCGTCCAGCTTAAACAGCAAAGTCGCCGAGCGACTTGCCGGAAGCCAGTGCGGCCTGCAGCCACTTGGGCTTCAGGCCACGGCCGGTCCAGCTTTGGCCAGTGGCCGGGTCGCGGTATTTCGCGGCCACTTTCTTGGTGCCTTCGCTCTTGGGGGCTGCAGGCGCCTTGCCAGCCAGATCGGCGGCGGTCAGGCCATATTCGCTCATCAGCGACTTGACCTTGGCAATGGCATCGGACTTGGCGGCGCGCTGCGCTTCAGCAATTTGCTTCTCGAGCGCTGCTTTCTGCGCCAGCAGTTCCTGGATCGTGGTCATTCGGTTATCTCCAATCAATGAACCCGGAGGGCAAGCGAATGATAACCGAGGTCAGCGAAAGGTTCCGCAAGCAAGCTCACAAAACTGTCACTGATTCCCACGACCGCGAAAAAAGCCCGATATGCCAATACCGATGTCGGAAAAGACCCGGGTTAGTGGCTGCCCTCACTCGCTGGGCGGCACATAGCCCGCAGGTTGTTCGGCGCCGCCGCCAAACAGGAACTGCTCCATCTGCCGCGCGAGGTACTGGCGGGCGCGTGCATCGGCCAGGTTCAGGCGGTTTTCATTCACCAGCATGGTCTGGTGGCGCTTCCATTGGTCAAACGCTTCCTTGCTGATGTTCTCGTAGATGCGCTTGCCCAGCTCGCCCGGGTAGACGGGGAAGTCCAGCCCTTCGGCCTCTTTCTTCAGGTAGCTGCACTGGATGATGCGTGCCATGGTATTGCTCTCGTATCGGGTTCGGGTTCTCAAAGGGGCCGGCGGCCCCGGAATGCCGGGCTTCAGCCCAGCTTCTTGATCATGACCTGGGAGCGACGGTCCCAGTTGTATTTGCGTTTGCGGGCCTCGGGCAGCCAATCGGGATCAACCTGGACAAAACCGCGCTTGATGAACCAGTGCATGGTGCGCGTGGTCAGCACGAAGATGGTGTCCATGCCCATCAGCCGCGCACGCTGTTCCACGCGCTTGAGAATCTTGTCGCCATCGCCCTGGCCTTGCACCTGCGGCGAAACCGTCAGCGCCGCCATTTCCCCGGTGCGTGCCTCGGGGTAGGGATACAAAGCGGCACAACCGAAAATCACGCCGTCGTGTTCGATCACCGTGTAGTTGGTAATGTCGCGTTCGATTTCGGTCCGGTCGCGTTTGACCAGCGTGCCGTCGCGCTCGAAAGGTTCGATCAACTGCAGGATGCCGCCCACGTCGTCGGATCCGGCTTCGCGCAGGCTTTCAAGTTTTTCATCGACCACCATGGTGCCAATGCCATCGTGGGTGAATACCTCCATCAGCAGCGCGCCATCGGTGGCAAACGGCAGGATGTGCGAGCGCTCCACGCCGCCGTGGCAGGCATTCACGCAATGCTGCAGGTAAAACGCCGTGTCGGTGGGCTGCATCGGGGCTGGCAAGGCGGTCAGCAGGCGCTCGGCTTCGGCCAGCGAGAGTTCGGTGTCGATCGCGCTGTCCGGGTCGCTGATTTGCTCGCGAATGCCGGGAATCTCGGTCATGAAAAGCAGCTTGTCGGCCCGCAGTGCAATCGCAGTCTGCGTGGCCACGTCTTCCATCGACAGATTGAAGGCCTCGCCGGTGGGCGAAAAACCAAACGGCGAGAGCAGCACCATCGCGCCAATGTCGATTGCCCGCCGGATCGAAGCGGCGTCCACTTTGCGCACCACGCCGCTGTGGATGAAATCCACGCCGTCGACGATGCCGACCGGCCGTGCAGTGAGGAAATTGCCCGACACCACCCGCACGGTGGAATTCGCCATCGGGGTATTTGGCAAGCCCTGGGAAAACGCGGCCTCGATTTCAAAGCGCAATTGGCCGGCGGCCTCCTGCGCGCAATCCAGCGCCACGCTGTCGGTCACGCGCATGCCGTGTGAGAACACCGAGGCATGGCCTTTGGCGGCCAGTTGCTCATTGACCTGCGGCCTGAAGCCGTGCACCAGCACCAGCCGCACGCCCATGGCCTGCAGGATGGCCATGTCCTGCGCAAAAAAATTGAGTTTCCCCGCCGCAATCAGCTCCCCGGTCATGCCAACGACAAAAGTCTTGCCGCGATAAGCATGGATATGGGGCGCCACCGAGCGAAACCAGGGCACGAAGGTATGGGGAAAGACAAGATCCATCACGGGGCGGATTGTGCCGCAGCTGTCGTCGCCGTCCATTGAAAGGGCTTGCTCGGTGGCGCGTCGACAAGGACACGACGGGTTCGCAGGACCGGACTTGCCCGGCGCGGGATAATCCGTGCCTCGTGAATCGACAAGCCTCCCCTCCCAATCCGCCCGCCGACGCGCCCGCCACCTCCGCGGCGGACATCGCCGTCGCACCCGACGCCAGGCCGCCGCGTCCGCCCCGCACCGAGCGCAGTGGACCGCGTGACACTCGTGGGCCACGTGAACCGCGGCCGCCGCGCGAAGCCCGTCCGCCGCGCCCGGCCAATCCTGTGCCGCCCATCCGCTATCCCGAATCGCTGCCGGTTTCCGGCAGGCGCGAGGAGATTGCGCGCGCGCTGCAGCAGCATCAGGTGATCATCGTCTGCGGCGAGACCGGCTCGGGCAAGACCACGCAGCTGCCGAAGATCGCGATGGAGCTCGGCCGTGGCCTGGGAGCTGGCGGCAAGGGCCTGATCGGCCACACCCAGCCGCGCCGCATTGCCGCCAGTTCGGTGGCCAAGCGCATTGCCGAGGAGCTGAATTCGCCGCTGGGCGAAGTGGTCGGCTACAAGGTCCGCTTCCAGGACCGGCTGCAACCCGGTGCATCCGTCAAGCTGATGACGGACGGCATCCTGCTCGCCGAGACGCAGACCGACCCGCTGCTCAAGGCCTACGACACGCTGATCATCGACGAGGCCCACGAGCGCAGCCTCAACATCGACTTCCTGCTCGGCTACCTGCGCCAGATCCTGCCGCGCCGGCCGGACCTGAAGATCGTCGTGACCTCGGCGACCATCGACGCGGACCGCTTCGCCAGGCACTTCGAATCGATCCACGGCCCGGCGCCGACCATCATGGTCAGTGGCCGGACGTTTCCAGTCGAGCAGCGCTGGCGCCCCTTCGAGGAGAAGAAGGATTTCGACCTCAACGACGCGATCGCCGACGCGGTCGACGAGCTGTGGCGCGAGGCCCGTGGCGACATCCTGGTCTTCCTGCCGGGCGAGCGCGAGATCCGCGAGGCGGCGGACCATTTGCGCAAGCACCTGTCTCACCAGCCGCTGCACCGGGACGCCGACATCCTGCCGCTGTTCGCCCGCCTGTCGCAGGCCGAGCAGGACCGTGTCTTCGAAAGCGGCAATGGCCACCGCATCGTGCTGGCCACCAACGTGGCCGAAACCTCGTTGACGGTGCCCGGTATCCGCTACGTGATTGACTCCGGCCAGGCGCGCGTGAAGCGCTACAGCTACCGCAACAAGGTCGAGCAGCTGCAGGTGGAGTCCATCAGCCAGGCGGCGGCCAACCAGCGCGCTGGCCGTTGCGGCCGGGTGGCCAACGGCACCTGCATCCGGCTCTACGACGAGAAGGATTTCAACGAGCGCCCGCGCTTCACCGACCCCGAAATCCTGCGCTCCTCGCTGGCCGGCGTGATCCTGCGCATGAAGGGGCTGCGCCTGGGCGACGTGGAAGATTTCCCTTTCCTCGAAGCGCCGCCGAAGAAGGCGATTGCCGACGGCTACGCGCTGCTGGGCGAGCTGGGCGCGGTCGACGATGCCAACGTGCTGACACGCATCGGCCAGGAGCTCTCGCGCCTGCCGCTGGACCCGCGCGTGGGCCGCATGATCCTGGAAGCGCGCTCGCGCGAAGCGCTGAGCGAGGTGCTCATCATTGCGTCTGCGCTCAGCGTGCAGGACGTGCGCGACCGGCCGCTGGAAGCGCAGCAGGCGGCCGACGAAAAGCACAAGAAGTTCGACGACGAAAAGTCGGAGTTCATGGGCTACCTGAAGCTGTGGAAATGGATCGAGGAAGGCCGTGGCCAGCACGGCCATGCCGCGCAGGCGCAGGCCGGCCAGCAGCTCGATTCACACAAGCTCAGCAACCGCCAGCAGGAGCAGCGCCTGCGCGACAGTTTCGTCAACCCGCGCCGCGTGCGCGAGTGGCGCGACATCCACTCGCAGCTGCACACCGTCGTGGCAGAGCAGGGCTGGCGCATCAACGGCAGCCCCGCCACCTACGAGCAGCTGCACCTGGCGATGATGGCGGGCCTCTTGGGCAACATCGGCCTGAAGGCGGAGGACGACGAGTGCTACCTCGGTGCGCGCGGCATCAAGTTCTGGCGCCATCCGGGCGCGCACCTGAGCAAGAAGCCGGGCCGCTGGATCGTCGCGGCCGAGCTGGTCGAAACCACGCGGCTGTTCGGCCGAGGTCTCGCCAACATCGAGCCGCAGTGGATCCCGCAGATCGCCGGTCACCTGCTCAAAGTCCAGCTGCTGGAGCCGCACTGGGAGAAGAAAGCGGCCGAGGTCATCGCGCTGGAGCGCGCCACGCTCTACGGCATCGTCGTCTACAGCAATCGCCGCGTGAACTTCGGCAATGTGGACCCGCGGTTGGCACGCGAGATCTTCATCCGCGAAGCGCTGGTGAACGGCGAGTGGGACAGCAAGCTGCCCTTCCTTGCGCACAACCGCAAGATGATCGCGCAGGTCGAGGAGCTGGAGCACAAGTCGCGCCGGCAGGACGTGCTGGTTGACGACGAGCTGATCTACGCCTATTACGACGCGCAGCTGCCTGACGACATCGTCAGCGGCCACAGCTTCGAGCGCTGGTTCCGCGAGGCCCAGCGCGGGCAGCCCGAGCTGCTGCGCCTCACGCGCGAAGAGCTGATGCGCCACGAGGCGGCAGGCATCACCACCAACGCTTTCCCGAAGACGCTGCGCATGGGCGGCGTGGACTGCGCCGCCACCTACCTGCACCAGCCGCAGGACCCGAAGGACGGCGTGACCGTCAGCGTGCCGATCTACGCGCTGAACCAGGTGAGCGAAGAGCGTTGCGAATGGCTGGTGCCCGGCATGCTGGAAGCCAAGGTGCTGGCGCTGGTCAAGAGCCTGCACCAGCGGCCGCGCTCGCGCCTGGTGCCGCTGCCGGAGTTCGTGGCGGAGTTCTGCGCCACGGCGCCGTTTGCGCAGGGCAACCTGGTGGACGTGCTGCTGAAGGCCGTGCGCGACCGCAGCCAGATTGCCGTGCAGCGCAACGACTTCAAGCTCGAGCAGCTCGCGCCGCACCTGTTCATGAACTTCCGCGTGGTGGACGAACACGGCCGCCAGCTCGGCATGGGCCGCCAGCTCGCCACGCTGAAGGCCGAGCTGGGTGGCCAGGCGCGCTCCGCGTTCCAGGCCCTGGCCTCGCTGAAGCTGAGCGCCGCACCGGCCCCCGCGCCGCAGGCGCAGACCCCGCAAAACATCAGCACGCCCTCGGGCGGCAAGGCCGTGGTGGCGGGCATCAAGGCCCCGCCTGCGCCGCCAGCCGACACGGCACCTGCCAGACACACCAGCTGGACCTTCGGCGAGCTGCCCGAGCTGATGGAAATTCGCAAGGCTGGCCAGACGCTGATCGGCTTTCCTGCGCTGATCGACAAAGTCACGCACGTCGAGATCGAGGTCTTCGACGAGCCGGATGTGGCCGCCGCGAAGCACCGCGCAGGCCTGCGCCGGCTGGTCGGCCTGCAGCTCAAGGAACCGCTGAAGTACCTGGAGAAAAACATCCCGGACCTGACGCAGATGGCCGTGGCCTACATGCCGCTGGGCACCGCCGATGAACTGAAGGCGCAGATCATCGACGTGGCGCTGGAGCGCGCCTTCCTGCAGGACCCGCTGCCGCAGAACGCGCAGGCCTTCAACCAGCGCCTGGAGACCGGCCGCACCCGGCTGAACCTGATCGCGCAGGAGGTGGCCCGCCTGGCCGGCAGCATCCTGATCGACTATGCCGGCGCCTTGCGCAAGCTGAAGGACGCCCGCGCGCCCAAGGAAGTGGCAGACGACATTGCCGGCCAGCTGCAGCGCCTGATGCCCAAGCGCTTCGTGGCCGTCACGCCTTACCCGCAGTTGCAGCACTTCAGCCGCTACCTGAAGGGCATCGTGATGCGGCTGGACAAGTTGCGTGCAGACCCCGCCCGCGACAGCCAGCGCCTGGCCGAACTGCGCCCGCTGGAACAGCGCTACACGCGCCGCCTGGCCGAGCTGAAAGGCCAGGCCGACGCACGCTTCGATGACTTCCGCTGGCAGCTGGAAGAACTGCGCATCAGCCTGTTCGCCCAGGAGCTGCGCACGCCGCAGCCAGTGTCGGCAAAAAGGCTGGAGAAAACGTGGGCCCAGCTGACCAGCTGAGCATCTCTATCCGTTCGCCCTGAGGCTCAGACCGAACGGGGCGAACCCTCAGCGCAGCACTTGCAGCAGCCTGTCCATGCCACCTTCCGTCAGGCTCAGCACCGCACGTTCGCGCACCGCGGGCTTGGCATGGAAGGCCACCGACAGGCCGACGGCTTCCATCATCGGCAGGTCGTTCGCGCCGTCGCCCACGGCGATGGCTTGCGACGGGGCGATGCCCATCAGGTCGCACACGTCCAGCACGGTGCGGCGCTTCTGCTCGCCATCGACGATGTCGCCCCACGGCTGGTCAACCATGCGGCCGGTGAGTTGCTCGCCATCCATCTCCAGCACGTTGGCCCGGGCGAAGTCCAGCTTCAACTTGCCGCGCACCACGCTGGAGAAAAAGGTGAAACCGCCGGAAACCAGCAGCGTGCGCAGGCCGGCGGCCTGCAGCGCCGCCACGAAGCTCGCCACGCCGGGGTTGAGCTGCAAGCGCTCGTCCAGCACGCGCTGCAGGTCGCCACGTGTCACGCCCTTCAACAGCGCGACGCGCTGGCGCAGGCTGGCCTTGTAGTCGGCGATCTCGCCACGCATCGCGGCCTCGGTGATGGCGGCCACTTCGGCTTTGCGGCCGACCGCCGCGGCAATCTCGTCCACGCACTCGATGTTGATCAGCGTGGAGTCCATGTCGAAAGCCGCGAGCCGGTAGTCGGCCAGGGCAAAAGAGGGCTGGGTGCCGGCACGCAGCAACAATCCGGGAGCGACTTCGGTGGCGGTCATGGTTGAATTTGAGGTCTGGTCCGACAGCCGGATGGGCCGCGGCCCGGCATTATCCGGCACCGTGTTTTGGGAGACGCGCGCACCAGCGCGCCGCAGGAGTGAAGATTTGAAGAACCGATGGCAGGCCCTGGTGGCCGGGCGTGGCTGGGCCGGCATGCTGGGCTTGTTCGTGTTGTGCGGTGCATTGCTGGCCGCCGGCTGGGTTCACGCGCAGGGGCCGACGCAGGACGTCGACACCTCGCTGGACGCCACGCGTGCGGCGCTGGACAAGATCTCGCGCCAGTTGGACGCCGAGAAGCTGGCCGACGGCGAACTCACCGGCCTGCGCAAGAGCCTGCTGACCCTGCAGCAAAGCGCCGCGCAGGTGGCCATCGACCAAGCGCCCGAGCTCGCAAGCGCACAGGCGCGGCTGGCCGAACTGGGCCCCGTGCCGGCCGAAGGCGGCGAGGCGCCGGACGTGGCCAAGCAGCGCCGCAGCGTCGAGCAATCCGTCTCGGAGCTGGACGCACGCGTGAAGCTCGCACGGTTGCTGGCGGTCGAAAGCGAACAGCTGGGCGACAAGGCCGCTGACCTGGCGCGCACCCGCTTCCAGGCCCATCTCTTCGAGCGCACGGATTCGCTGCTTTCCCACGCCTATTGGCAGGACCTGGGCACCAGCCTGGCACGTGACGGCAACCGGCTGCGCGGCGTGCTGGCCCAAGTGGCCGCGGTGGCCGCCGTGACACCGGTCTGGACCATGCTGGTGCTGCTGTTGCTGGTGGCCGGCGCCGTGGTGCTGCGGCTGTGGTTGATGCGCGTGCTGACGCGCTTCGAGGTCGAGCATGTGCCGCGCGGCCGGGTGCGGCGCTCGTCGTTCGCGCTGGCCTATGCGCTGTTGGCGATGCTGGTGCCCGGCACGCTGGCTTTTGCCGTGACCGTGCTGCTGGACACCGGCCCAGGCGGCAGCGCCAGCCTGCATGCCCTCTTCGGCAGCCTGGTGGGCGCGAGCTGTTTCTCGGCCTACATCACGGGCATCAGCCAGGCGGTGCTGTCGCCCAAGCGCAGCTCCTGGCGCATGCTCCCGCTGTCGGACACGGTCGCCCGTGGCTTGCGCGCCTATCCGCTGCTGCTGGGCCTGATCACCTTCTTCGGCTGGCTGGCGCAGCAGGTGGCCGGCCTGGCGCAGTCGGACCTGGCCACCGTGGTCGCGATCAACACCGGCTACGCGCTGCTGCTCGGCCTGCTGATGGCCAGCGCGCTGAGCCGCGGCGGCCGGCTGCACCGGCTGGCGGTCGCTGGCCTGGCGGGTGAGCCGGAAGGCGCGGCACCGCCCAAGCCGCTGTGGCTGACCTTCTGCGTTGCCGCGCTGTGGCTGCTGCTGGTGCTGAGCCTGGCCGGCATGCTGATGGGCTATGTGGCCCTGGGGGCTTTTGTCGTGCGCCAGGTCGCCTGGGTGCTGATCCTGGCGCTGAGCGCCTATGTGATCACCGCGGTGATCGACGATGCAGCCAATGACTGGCTGGTGCCTGTGGCTGCCAGGCAGCAGGCCGAAGCCGAAGCTGACGATTGCGGTGACCCGGCCAGCGAGCGCTTGGCTGCTGCCGGCGGGCGCCGCCAGCAGGTGGCACTGCTGCTCTCGGCGGCGTTGCGGCTGACCATCGTGCTGGTGGCCCTGGTGCTGGTGCTGGCGCCGTTTGGCGAAGGCCCGCGTGAGCTGTTCAAGCGCACCGATCAGCTGGTGATGGGCATCACCATCGGTGAGCTGCAGTTGAGGCCGACAGCAGTGTTGCAGGCCGTGCTGGTCTTCCTGCTGGCCTCCACCGTGCTGCGCGCACTCAAGCGCTGGACGATGGAGGAATTCCTGCCGACGACCTCAATGGACGCCGGCATGCGCACCTCGGTGACCACGTTGCTGGGCTTCATCGGCACGGTCATCGCCATCGCGTTGTCGCTGTCGGCCGTGGGCCTGGCGCTGGAGAAGGTGGCCTGGATCGCCAGTGCCTTGTCTGTGGGCATCGGCTTCGGCTTGCAGGCGGTGGTGTCGAACTTCGTCTCCGGCCTGATCCTGCTGGCCGAGCAGCCGGTCAAGGTGGGCGACTGGGTGGCACTGGGCGGCGTGGAGGGCGACATCCGGCGCATCAGCGTGCGCGCGACCGAGATCGAGATGGGGGACCGCTCGACCTTGATCGTGCCGAACTCCGAGTTCATCACGAAGGTGGTGCGCAACGTGACGCGCCACAGCCCGCTGGGCCTGGTGCAGATCAAGCTGCCAATGCCGCTGTCCAGCACCGACCCGGACAAGGTCACCGAGCTGCTGCTCGCCGCCTTCACCGAACATCCCGACGTGCTGGAGCAGCCTGCGCCCAGCGTGTTCCTGGACGCGATTGCCGACGGCAGCCTGGTCTTCAATGCCACCGGCTTCGTCAGCTCGCCACGCGCCGCCTACAAGACCCGCAGCGCGCTGCTCTACACCGTGCTGCGTGAGCTGCGCGAGGCCGGCCAGCCGATCTGGCGCGCACCGTCGATGGTGCTGCGCGATGCGCCGGCGCCTGCCGCGCCGGACCCAGGCATCCAGACCAGCGTGCGGGGCACGCCGGACACGCCTGGCTGAGCCGGCTGACCGATCCGCTCAGCGCGGCTGTGGCGTCGGCGTGCCCAGTTGGCGCAGCAGCTCGCGCATGTACTGCGCCCGGTCGCCTGCTTCAGTCAGCTCGCGGTCGATGCGCAGCTTGTCGTTGCCCACCAGCTTGATGTGCCGGTTCTTCTGCACCAGCTCGATGATCTTCATGCCGTCCACCGGCGGGTTGGGGCGGAAGGTGATGTTCATCAGCTTCGGGCTGGCGTCGATCTTCAGCACGCCGTAAGGCTTGGCCAGCAGCCGCAGCCGGTGGGTGTCGAACAGGGTCTGGCCCTGTGCTGGCAGCTTGCCGAAACGGTCGGTCACCTCTTCGAGCAGGCGGTCCAGCTGGTCGGCCTTCTCGGCGCTGGCCAGGCGCTTGTAGAGGTTCAGCCGCGTGTGCACGTCGCCGCAGTAGGCGTCCGGCAGCAGCGCGGGGCTGTGCAGGTTGATCTCGGTGGTCGCGCCGAACACGGCGCTCTGCGGGCTCAGCAGGTCCGGCACCTCGTTGTTCTTCAGCGCCCGCACGGCTTCGTTCAGCATCTCGTTGTAGAGCTGGAAGCCGACCTCCATCATGTTGCCGCTCTGGTTGTCGCCCAGCACCTCGCCGGCGCCGCGGATCTCCAGGTCGTGCATGGCCAGGTAGAAGCCCGAGCCCAGCTCTTCCATCTCCTGGATGGCTTCCAGGCGCTGCGCGGCCTGCTTGGTCAGGCCTTCGACGTCCGGCACCAGCAGGTAGGCGTAGGCCTGGTGGTGGCTGCGGCCCACGCGGCCGCGCAGCTGGTGCAGCTGGGCCAGGCCGAACTTGTCGGCCCGGCTGATGACGATGGTGTTGGCCGAAGGCACGTCGATGCCGGTTTCGATGATGGTCGAGCACAGCAGCACGTTGTGGCGCTGGCTGGTGAACTCGCGCATCACGCGCTCCAGTTCGCGCTCGGGCATCTGGCCGTGCGCGACCGCAATGCGGGCCTCGGGAATCAGCTGCTCCAGCGCCTGGCGCCGGTTCTCGATCGTCTCCACCTCGTTGTGCAGGAAATAGACCTGGCCGCCGCGCTTGAGTTCGCGCAGCACCGCCTCGCGGATGGTGCTCTTGCCTTCGTTGCGCACGAAGGTCTTGATGGCCAGGCGCCGCTGCGGCGCGGTGGCGATCACGCTCAGGTCGCGCAGGCCTTCGAGCGCCATGCCCAGCGTGCGCGGGATGGGCGTGGCGGTCAGTGTCAGCACGTCCACCTCGGCGCGCATGGCCTTGATGGCTTCCTTGTGGCGCACGCCGAAACGGTGCTCCTCGTCGATCACCAGCAGCCCCAGGCGCTTGAATTTCACGTCCTTGCTGAACAGCTTGTGGGTGCCGACGACGATGTCGATGGTGCCGTTCTCGATGCCCTCCAGCGCCACCTTGATCTCCTTGGCGGTGCGGAAGCGACTCAGTTCTGCCACCTTCACCGGCCACTTGCCGAAGCGGTCGACGATGGTCTGGTAATGCTGTTCGGCCAGCAGCGTCGTGGGCGCCAGCAAGGCGACCTGCTTGCCGCCGATCACTGAGACAAAGGCCGCGCGCAGTGCGACTTCGGTCTTGCCAAAACCCACGTCGCCGCAAACCAGGCGGTCCATCGGCTTGGGGCTGACCATGTCCTGGATCACCGCGTGGATGGCCGCGCGCTGGTCTGCAGTTTCCTCGAAGCCGAAGCTGGCGGCGAAGGCTTCGTAGTCATGCGGCGAGAAGCGGTGCGCCATGCCTTCGCGGGCGGCGCGCAGCGCATAGAGGTTCAGCAATTCGGCCGCGGTGTCGCGCACCTGCTCGGCGGCCTTGCGCTTGGCCTTGTCCCACTGGGCCGAGCCCAGCTTGTGCAGCGGCGCCTCTTCGGCCGACACGCCGGTGTAGCGGCTGATCAGGTGCAGCTGCGAGACGGGCACGTAGAGCGTGGCCTTGTCGGCGTATTCCAGGTGCAGGAATTCGCTCGGGCCCTCGCCCAGGTCGATGTGGATCAGACCCAGGTAGCGGCCGATGCCGTGCGCCGAGTGCACCACCGGGTCGCCGATCTTCAGCTCGGACAGGTCCTTGATCAGCGCGTCGACGTTGCTGGTCTGCTCCTGCTTGCGGCGGCGGCGCGTGGTGGGCGCGCTGGCGAACAGCTCGGTCTCGGTCAGGAACTGGATGGCCTTGCCATCGCCTGGCTCGTGCCAGAAGAAGCCCGCAGCCAGTGGCGCCGCAGTGATGGCCACCTTCTCGCTGCCGGCTTCGAATTCGGCAAGCGTGGCGACGGCCGGCACGTCGATGCGCTGGTCGCGCAACAGTTCCAGCAGGCTCTCGCGCCGTCCGTCGCTCTCCGCCACCAGCAACACGCGGTGTGGCGTGCTGGCAATGTGTTTTTCCAGCGCGGCCAGCGGGTCGGTGGCGCCGCGGTCGGCGCTCACGTCGGGCAACGGCCGGGCCCATTCGACCGGCTCGGTGCCACGCATCACCAGCGTGGCGTGCGCGCCGGCCAGCGCGAAAAAGTCGTCCACCTTCAGGAAGATGGTTTCGGGCGCGAGGATGGGCCGGTCCGGGTCGTGCTGCAGGAAACGGTGGCGGTCGCGCGTGTCGGTCCAGAAGCGCTGCAGCGCCTCGTCCACCTCGCCGTGCAGGACCAATGCAGCCGGAGAGCCGCCGTCGAGGTAGTCGAAGATGGTCGCGGTTTCTTCGAAGAACAGCGGCAGGTAGTACTCGATGCCGGCGGTGGCAATGCCTTGCGCAATGTCCTTGTAGATGCGCGACTTGGTCGGGTCGCCTTCCAGCAGTTCACGCCAGCGCTGGCGAAACAGCG
This sequence comes from Ideonella sp., assembly GCF_041287625.1. Lineage (GTDB taxonomy): Bacteria > Pseudomonadota > Gammaproteobacteria > Burkholderiales > Burkholderiaceae_C > Ideonella. The sequence goes on along the minus strand of NZ_JBGGNH010000054.1, from coordinate 6,580 downwards.
TGCGGGCCGCCTCGTCCATCGGGAACTCGCGGCCGGGCAGCAGCTCCACGCCGGGCACCGGGTACAGGCTGCGCTGGCTGTCCGGGTCGAAGGTGCGGATCGAGTCGATCTCGTTGTCGAACAGGTCCACCCGGTACGGCACCAGCGAGCCCATCGGGAACAGGTCGATCAGGCCGCCGCGCACGGCGTATTCGCCGGGCGACACGACCTGGCTGACATGGTCGTAACCGGCCAGCGTGAGTTGGCGCTTCAGCCCGGCTTCGTCCAGCTTTTCCTTCTGCTTGAACTGGAAGGTGGTGGCGGCGAGGAAAGAGGGCGGCGCCAGCCGCGTCAGCGCGGTGGTGGCCGGCAGCAGCACCACGTCGACCTCGCCGCGGTGGATGCGCCACAGCGTGGCCAGCCGCTCGGAGATCAGGTCCTGGTGCGGGCTGAAGGTGTCGTAGGGCAGGGTTTCCCAGTCGGGAAACACGGCCACGCGCAGGCCGGGCGCAAAAAACGGCAGCTCGTCGGCCAGGCGCTGGGCGTCGCTGGGGTCCGCGGTGACGATGCCCAGGCGCCGGCCTTCGGCGGCGCGGGCCTGGGCCACGCGGGCCAGCAGCAGTGCGTCGGCCGAGCCGGGAGGGCGGGGCAGGGTGAATCGTTTCCCGGGGGCGATGACAGGCAGTTGCATGGTGCGAAAAAAGCAAAGCGCCCCGGGTGCGACTGCAGCCGTGGCGTTCAAGCGCCCGATTCTAGGGAAGCGCTGCGATCTTCGCTGTCGGCCCCCGGTCGGGCAGGGGCAAGGGTTCCAGGCCCGGCGGGCGCCGGGCCAGATGCCAATCGATCCAGTCCGGCAGGCCCTGGTCGTCCATGGCGGTGCGCTGCGCCGGGAAGAAGTGCGAGGGCGGCGCGCCGTAGGTCTGGGTCCAGACCTTGGCGAAATGCGCCGAGTCGACAAAGCCGGCCTCCAGCGCCACGTCGGTCAGGCGCCTGCCACTGCCCATGAACTGCGCTGCGCGGCGGATCTTGTTGGACAGGCTGTAGCGCCGCAGCGGCAGGCCCAGCGCCTGCGAAAAAAGCTGCGAGGCCCGGTGAGGCGACAACCCTACCGCGCGCGCCACGTCCTCCAGCGCGCAGCAGGGGTTCTCGTCCATGACCGCCATCATCTGCTGCACCCGCAAGTCCAACGGCGCTGGCAGTGGGAATTCGCCGGCCACTCGTTCAATGGCCCGGCGTGCTGCCTGATCCAGTTCGCCGCCGTGCAGTTCGCCGCGATAGAAGGCGTGGGCAAGGTGGCGGAACTCGGCGTGACGGGCCAGGTCCAGCGTGGCAACGCCCGGCCAGGGGTTCACGCCATGGAAGGCCCGGTACTGCGGATGATTGGGCTCCAGGTCGATCAGCACCAGCGGCACCTGCCGGGCCAGCAGGCGCTTGCGCACCAGCGGTCGCACCACCAGCAGTTCACCTTGCACGGTGCCGCGCGGCGTCCAGATGGTCATCGGCTGGCTGCCAAGTCCGAGCACGATGGTCGCGGCATGGCGCTGGCTGGCGCTGACCAGGCCGGCCGCGGCGTACAGGATGGCGTCGCCCATCAGCCGGGCGCGCCCACGCGGCGGGTCGGCCGCGGCTGCCTCAGGGCTCGGCCGCGCCATCGGGCGCGTCCTCCTCGTTCAAGGCCAGGCGCAGGCGCAGCGGCTGGCCGTCCCGCACAACATCCAGCTCGACCGTGGTGACCAGCATCAGCGAGATCATGGAGTTCTCGTCCACGTCCAGGTTGGACTCGGTGTCCAGCGTGTACACCCGGTCCCCCGGCCGCAGGCCCAGCCTGGCATACAGTGTTTCGGGTGCCACCGCCTGGACCTCGAAGCCGCCACGCTCGGACGGCAACACGCGGACCTGACGCAGGAAGTGCGCAGCGGTCTGCGGGTGCACGGCGCTGAGGCGAATGGGCTCGATGGGCATGTCGCCGAGCTGCGGTGCGCGTGGTGCAGCCGGCGAGGGCGGTGTTTCGCTGCGCGCAGGCTTCTGCGGCACCGCGGCCTGCGGGGCGACCGCCTGCACCGGCCGCGGCGCAGCCACCACGAAGCGCGGCGCTTCGGGCGCGGCTTCGCCGCCAGACAGCCAGGCCAGCCCTGCACCCGCCGCAGCCGCGAGGGCTGCAGCGGTCAGACCGCAGGAAGTGCGCAGGGCCATGCGTGGGCAGCTTGCTCAGTTGACGAAGGTCTTGAGCCAGTTCAGCGTGGCGTTCAGCTGCCATGCGGCCGAGCCGTTCTGGTAGCCCGCGTCCACCAGCAGGCCGCTGCACTGCGTGCCGTACAGGCCGCCGTAGCCCATGAAGCAATGGTCGGCATAGAGGTCCAACACTTCGTAATCCTTCACGATGTACCAGCCGCTGCCATTCTGGCGAAAACAAGACTGCTGGCCACTGCAGGTCAACCCGGTGACGAGCTGGGCCTGCGAGCGTGCGATGGCCTCTGTGCCGCCGACGAACATGTCGCGCTCGCCGTTGATGATGCGCAGCCGGTCGCCGGTCTGCGTGTGATTGCCGTCGGCAATGCAGGACGACAGGTTGTAGGCCGCGGTGTAGGTCGAGCCGGTGCCCTGGCCGAAGGAGGCGCGCACCCGTGAGTCGTAGTTGCGCGAGAGCACCGAGATGATGGAGCCCTGGCTGAGGCCGCCGGTGACCACGCCTTTGGAGCAGTCCGCCTTGGCACGCGAGCAGAGCTTGGCGATGGCGCTGTTGACGCTGTTCGCATCGAAGATGCCCTTGGCCCGGCCGCCGATGATGCTGCAGTTGCCGAAGCTGGCGTTGTCGTACTGCACCGTGGCGGCGACAAATCCTTTGGCCGCGGCGGCGTTCACCGCGGCGCTGGCCCAGGCACTGTTGTACGACTCGCCGGTGCCGCCGATGTGCACATAGACCGGATATTTGCCCGAGGCCGTGGGTTCCTTGCCGGCAATGTTGTAGCTGGCGCCGTTGGTGTAGGTCATGCTGAAGCTGGTCTGAGCCTGGGCGGCGTGAGCGGCGAGCAGCGCGCTGCCGGCAAGCGTGAGCAGGCGCAGCGAGCGCAGGGTCTGGCGGATCAGGGAGCGGTTCATTCGGGTCTCCTTCGTTGGGCATCTTGTTGAGGGAACGCAGCGGATTCTTGGCACCGGGCCGGTGGCGAACTTGTACCGAAATGACATGCCGCCTCAGGGAATGCCCGCCGATGGCAACCAGTCGCAACAAGCGGCCGCCAGCCGGAAGCACATCCTGTCCAGGCCTGCCCCGGGGTGCACTTGTATTGGCATGCCAGGCCGGTGACCTCCCTGTGTTGCCTTTCCCTAGAATCGGGCCCATGAATCCAATGACCATCGGCAGCGTGCCGCGTTGCTTTGCGCTGGTGCCCTGCGCGGGCGCCGGCCGTCGTGCCGGCAGCCATAACCCCAAGCAATACGAGCCGGTCGCCGGGCGGCCACTGGTGGCCCACACGCTGGCCGCCTTGGCAGGCGTGGCCCGCATCGAGGCCACGCTGGTGGTGCTGGCGCCCGATGACGAGCAGTTCGACGACGAGTTTCCTGGCCTGGTCGGCGACCGGCTGTGGACCGCCAAGGTGGGCGGTGCGACCCGCGCAGAAACCGTGGCCAATGGCCTGGCCGAGTTGAAGATGCGCGGCGTGCAGCCGCACGACTGGGTGCTGGTGCACGACGCGGCGCGCTGCCTGATCCGCGCCGAATGGGTGGACCGGCTGATCGACAATTGCCATGACGACGAAGTGGGCGGCTTGCTGGCGCTGCCGCTGGCCGACACGCTGAAAGCCGACATGGACGGCGACGTGCATCCCGAAGCACGCGGCCGCGTGCAGGCCACCGTGCCGCGCGACGGCAAATGGGCCGCGCAGACGCCGCAGATGTTCCGCCTGGGCCTGCTGTCCCCGGCGCTGGCCGCCGCCGATCCGGCGCAGATCACCGATGAAGCCAGCGCCGTCGAAGCCCTGGGCCACCAGCCGCTGCTGGTGCGTGGCGACTACGAGAACTTCAAGGTCACCTGGCCGGGCGACTTCGCGCTGGCCGAGCGGCTGCTGGCTTCGGTCAAGCCGGGGCCCGAAGCGCGGGCCTTCGTGCCCGCCAAGGACTTCGAGCTGTCGCAGCGCTTTTATGCCGACATCGGCTTCACGCAGGAGTTCGCGCACGGCAACCTGGCCGGCTTCAAGCTGGGCGATACGGGTTTCCTGCTGCAGGACTTCTACGAGCCGCAGCACGCCGCCAATTTCATGATGCACCTGACGCTGGACGACCTGGACGCCTTCTGGCGCACGCTGCAGCAGAACGACATCATCGGCCGCTACCAGGTGCGGGTCGAGGCGCCTGAACAGCGGCCATGGGGCCTGGTCGACATGGTGCTGTTCGACCCCAGCGGCGTCTTGTGGCGCATTGCCCAGCGCATGGAGACGCCGGCATGACGCTGCCCGCCATTCGGGTTGGAGAAGGCTGGGACACGCACCAGCTCGTCACCGGCCGGCCGCTGGTGCTGGGCGGCATCACGATCCCGCACACGCACGGCCTGCTGGGCCATTCAGATGCGGACGCGCTGCTGCATGCGATCACCGATGCGCTGCTGGGCGCCGCCGCGCTGGGCGACATTGGCAAGCACTTTCCCGACACCGCCGTCGAATTCAAGGGCGCCGACTCCGCCGTGCTGCTGGCCGAGGCCTACCGCCGCGTGCGGGCCGCCGGCTGGCAGTTGGTGAACCTGGACACCACCATCGTCGCCCAGGCGCCGAAGATGGCGCCACACATCGCCGCGATGGTGGTGCGCATTGCCGAAGTGCTGGACATCGAGCCCGGCCGCGTCAACGTCAAAGCCAAGACGGCCGAGAAGATGGGCCCGGTGGGCGAAGGCCGCGCCATCGAGGCGCGCGCAGTCTGCCTGCTGGCCGCGATCTCGAACTGATCAGGCGCGGCGCAGGCGAATGTGCGCCATCAGCCCGCCATCGCGGGCATTGGCCAACTCCAGTGACGCATCGATGCGCTGCAGCGCCTTCTTGACGATGGCCAGGCCCAGGCCGGCGCCGGTGGCGGCGGTGCGGGCGGCATCGCCTCGGAAGAAGGGCGTGGTCAGCTGGTCCAGCTTCTCCGGCGGCACACCCTGGCCGTAGTCGCGCACCGTGATGATCACCGTGTCGCCGGCCAGCACGTGGCTGACCTTGACCTTGGCCACGCCGGTCTCCACCGTGCGGCCGTAGCGGCGCGCGTTTTCGAACAGGTTGGCGAACACCCGGCCGAGTTCGGTGTCGTCGCCCAGCACGCCCAGCGTGGGCGGCAGGCGCAGCGAGAAGCGGATCTGCGACTGGTCGCGGAAGGCGGCGGCCTCGCGTTCGATCACGCTGCTTAGGTCGACCGGCACCGGGTGCGGATCGTCCGGCCGGGCGTAGTCCATGAACTTGTCGATGATGGCGTCGAGCTGGTCGATGTCCAGCGCCATGTTGCGCCTGGCCTCGTCGTCGGCCACGCTGATCTCGGCCTCCAGCCGCAGCCGGGCCAGCGGCGTGCGCAGGTCGTGCGAAATGCCGGCCAGCATCACCGCACGCTCTTCCTCGACCTTGGCCAGTTCGCGCGCCATGCGGTTGAAGCCGATGTTGACCGCCCGGATCTCGGTGGTGATGGTGCTTTCGTCCAGCCGCGAGTCGTATTCGCCTTCGCGGATGCGGCTGGCGGCGAACGACAGGTCCTTCAGCGGCCGGTTGATGAGCCGGGCAATCGCCACCGAGCCAAAGACCGTGGCCAGCAGCGCAATGCTGACCCAGACCACCCAGGTGCCCGGCGTCAGCGGTTCGACGCGGGCGTATTCGGCCTGCATCCAGTACGGGTCATCGTCGATCTCGAAGCCGACCCACAGCGCAGGCATGCCGTTGACCGTTCGGGCGACCACGGTGCTGGGGCCGAGCCGTGCGCGCAGGTCGTCGGCCACTCGGCGGGTGAAGCGGTCGGTCTCGAAGGCTTCCCACTTGTCGCCCGGCTCGCGCGGCACGATCTTGACCGCCTCTTCCTCGCGCATGGTCTTGACCACGGCGATGCGGTTAATGCCGTCCGAGTAGCGCAGTGCAGCACGCGAGAGGTTGACCAGGCTGCCGATCTGCTGCGCGGCCTGCACCGCGCGCGGCTCGAATTCGAGCTGGCGCAGCGTCTGCACCCAGGCCAGGATGCCGAAGGACAGCAGCAGTGCCAGCAGCACGAAGGTGCGCCAGAACAGGTTCAGCGACAGCGGCGTCTTCAGCGGCCCGAGCCGGCGCGGCCGGCGCTTCTTGCTGCTGCTGGCGCTGCCGCTGCTGCGCTGGCTGCGGCTGCGCGTGGCGCGGCGCGCCGCACGCACCTCTGGCGTTTCGGCCGGGCGTTCGGAGGGGGCGCCGCCTTGCGGTGCGTCAGGCAGCGTCACGCTTCCCACTGATGACTCTTAAACCATTTCGCTGGGCACGAACACGTAGCCCACGCCCCAGACGGTCTGGATGTAGCGGGGGTTCGACGGGTCCGGCTCCAGCATCTTGCGCAGCCGGGAAATCTGCACGTCCAGGCTGCGGTCGAAGGGCTCGAACTCGCGGCCGCGGGCCAGCTGGGCCAGCTT
>NZ_JBGGNH010000053.1:0-11322 GCF_041287625.1 Ideonella sp. | reverse complement strand
TACAGCAAATGGGGCGGCTTCATCGAAGGCGTGGACCAATTCGACCCGCTGTTCTTCAACATCTCGCCACGCGAAGCCGAACTCATGGACCCGCAGGAACGGCTGTTCCTGCAATGCGTGCACGCCACGCTGGAAGACGCCGGCTACACCCGCGAGACGGCGGCCCCGGACCAGAACGTCGGGGTGTTTGTCGGCGTCATGTACGAGGAATACCAACTCTACGGCGCGCAGGAACAAGCCCGGGGCCACAAGCTCGCCGTCTTCAACAGCCCCGCCTCCATCGCCAACCGCATCTCGTACTACTGCAACTTCAGCGGACCCAGCCTGGCCCTGGACACCATGTGCTCGTCCTCGCTCACTGCCATCCACCTGGCCTGCCAGAGCCTGCGGCAAGGCAACTGCACGGTGGCAGTCGCCGGCGGCGTCAACGTCTCGGTGCACCCCAACAAATACCTGATGCTCGCGCAGGGCAAATTCATCTCCGGCAAAGGCCGCTGCGAAAGCTTTGGCGAAGGCGGAGAAGGCTATGTGCCTGGAGAAGGCGTCGGCGCCATCCTGCTCAAACCGCTGGCGCAAGCGCAAGCTGACGGTGACCACATCTACGGCGTCATCAAGGCCAGCGCCATCAACCACGGCGGCAAGACCAACGGCTACACCGTGCCGAACCCCAACGCGCAAGCCAAAGTCATAGAACGCGCACTCAGGGACGGCGGCATCGACGCCCGGGACATCAGCTACATCGAAGCCCATGGCACCGGCACCAGCCTGGGCGACCCCATCGAGATCGCCGGTCTGGCCAAGGCATTCAGCCAATGGACCCAGGACAAACAGTACTGCGCCATCGGCTCGGCGAAATCCAACATCGGCCACTGCGAAAGCGCCGCCGGCATCGCCGGCGTCACCAAAGTCCTGCTGCAACTCAAGCACCGCCAGATCGCGCCCAGCCTGCACTCGGCCGTGCTGAACCCCAACATCGACTTCGAAGGCACGCCCTTCGTCGTGCAGCAGGCACTCACAGACTGGCCCAGGCCCGCCCGGGAAGTCGGCGGAACACTCACAGAAGGCAAACGCATTGCCGGCATCTCGTCGTTCGGCGCGGGCGGGGCCAATGCGCACGTGGTGATCGAAGAGTACAGCGCAGCACAAGACCAACGCACAGACCAGGGACCGGCGCTGATCGTGCTGTCGGCACGCAATGAAGAGCGGCTCAACGAGCAAGTCCAGCAACTGCGCGATGCCATCGAATCCGACGCGACCATCCACCTTGCCGACCTGGCCTACACGCTGCAGGTTGGGCGAGAGGCGATGGAAGAGCGGCTGGGGCTGGTGGTCAACTCAGTGGAAGAGCTGAAGCAGAAGCTGAGCGAGCACCTCGAAGGCCAGACTGGCGTCGACGAGCTGTACCGTGGGCAGGTCAAGCCCAACAAGGAAGCGCTGGCGGGGCTCAGCGGCGACGAGGACATTGGCACCGCGGTGGAAGCCTGGATTGCCAAAGGCAAGCACGGCAAGCTGCTGGACGTGTGGGTCAAGGGCATGGCCGTCGACTGGAATCGCTTGCACGGAGACAAGCGGCCGCAACGCATCAGCCTGCCCACCTATCCGTTTGCCCGCGAGCGCTACTGGGTGCAGACCAGCCCAATGCAGCCCATGGCGACAACGGTGAACCTGCACCCGCTGGTTCACCGCAACACCTCGGACGTCGAGGGCTTGCGCTTCAGCACCCACCTGAGCGGCGAAGAGTTCTTCCTGGCTGACCACGTGGTGCAAGGCGCGCGCGTGCTGCCCGGTGTGGCGCAGCTGGAGATGGCGCGCACGGCAGCCAGCCATGTGCTGGGGCACGAGGCCGGCGTGGCGCTGAGCGACGTGGTGTGGACGCGCCCGGTGGTCGTGGGCAGCGAAGGCCTGGGCCTGCACATCGCGCTCGATCCGGAAGACGACGGGACCGTCAGCTTCGAGATCTACAGCGAGGACGGCGAGGGCGAGGTGCGCGTCTACAGCCAGGGCCTGGCGCATCTGCGCGAACAGGCGGGCACCACGGCGCACGACCTGCAAGCTCTGCGTGCTCAGTGCCAGCAGTCACAGCTGACAGCCTCGCAGTGCTACGCCCGCTTCGAGCAGCTGGGCCTGCACTACGGCCCGGCGTTCCAGGGCTTGGCCGAGGTCTGGATCGGCCAGGACCAACTGCTGGCGCGCGTCGCGTTGCCGGCTTCGGCACCACAGGGCGGCTACCAACTTCACCCCAGCCTGCTGGACGCAGCCTTGCAGGCGACGCTGGGCTTGCAGATGGACAGCGAAACGCCGAGCTTGCCGTTTGCGCTGGGCGCGCTGGAGGTGCTGGCGCCGTGCACGGCCCAGATGTGGGCGATCGTGCGCAGAAGCGCCGGCAGCCACGCGGGCGATGCCGTGCAGCGGCTGGACATCGAGCTGTGCGATGAGCACGGCACCGTCTGCGTGCGCTTCGGGCAGTTCAGCATGCGGTCCGTCAGCGGCGACAAGACCGCTGCTGCCGGGCAGGCTGAAAATGAAACCGACCTGTTGTTGGCGCCCGTCTGGCAAGTGGTGAACCCGCCTGCGCCTGCAAACCAAGCCCCTGCCGCCGAACGTGTGTTGGTCCTTGGTGGCACGCACGCACAGCGCCAAGCAGTCCTCGGCCAGTTCCCCGCTGCGGCCTTGTTTTTCTTGCCGCCAGCCGCGCAAATCGCCGAGATCGAAGAAGCCCTGCGCCTGCACGGCGAGTTCGATCACCTCCTCTGGATCGTCGGCAGCGGCGAACTCGAACCGGCGCAGCCGGACGACGAAGCGCTGATTGTGTTGCAGCAGCAAGGCGTGGTGCTGGGTTTCCGCCTGGTCAAGGCCTTGCTGGCACTTGGCTTGGACAAACGCCCGCTGAACTGGACGGTGTTGACGGTCCGCACCCAGGCCGTGCACCCGTCCGATGCGGTGTTGCCCGCGCATGCCGGCGTGCATGGCTTCGTGGGGTCGGCGGCCAAGGAATTCCGGCGCTGGCAATTCCGCCTGCTGGACCTGGACGGCGCACAAGCCTGGCCTGTCGGCCAACTCTTCCAGCTGCCTTTTGACCCGCAGGGCGACGCGCTGGCCTGGCGCTCCGGCCAGTGGTTCCGCCAGGCCTTGCTGCCGGTCGACATCGCGCCGGCCGCCCGACACGAAACCCTGTACCGGCACGGCGGCGTCTACGTGGTGATCGGCGGCGCGGGCGGCATTGGCCAGGCCTGGAGCGAGCACATGATCCGCGCCCACCAGGCGAACATCGTCTGGATCGGCCGGCGCCCGGTGGACGAGGCGATCATGCAGGCCCAGGCGCGGCTGGCCGCCTTCGGACCGAAGCCCGAGTACATCGCGGCCGATGCGACCGATCGACACGCGCTTGGGCGCGCCTGCGAGCAGATCCTGGCGCGCCACCCGGCGATCCACGGCGTGATGCACGCGGCCATCGCACTGCTGGACAAGAGCCTGGCGCAGATGGACGAGGACCGCCTGCTTGCGGGCCTGGCGGCCAAGGTGGATGTCAGCGTGCGCATGTGCCAGGTGTTCGGCGCGCTCCCGCTGGACTTCATGCTGTTCTGCTCCTCGCTGCTCAGCTTCATGAAGGCGGCCGGGCAAAGCAACTACGCCGCGGGATGTACCTTCAAGGACGCCTACGCGCTGCAACTGGCCAGGCGCCTGCCGTACCCCGTCAAGGTCATGAACTGGGGTTACTGGGGCAGCGTGGGCGTGGTCGCCTCGCAGGCCTACCGCGAGCGCATGGCGCAACTGGGCTTTGGCTCCATCGAAGCGGAGGAGGGCATGCTGGCCATCGAGCGCTTGCTCGCGGCGCCCATGCCCCAGCTGGGCTTTCTCAAGGTCGCACCCACCGGCGGCAAAGGCGGCCTGTTCGACCTGATCGGCCAGGCGCGCGTGCAGGTCGACGCCGCCCGCTTCGGATCGCTCGCCACGGCAGTCTCCGGCCATTCAGGCAGCAGGCCATTCCCTGGCGACGCGGATCGCCTCACGCAACACAAGCGCGAGTTCGATGGCCTGGCGCTGGCCATCTTGCGCGGCGAACTGCAAGCGCTGGGTTGGACTGGCGATGCCGCGGTGCCTGGCCTGCGCCCGGGCCACGCGCGCTGGCTCGCACACAGCCGCCAATGGCTGGCGGCGTCGGCAGATGAAACGACTTCCCTGGCCCAGGCCCGGGCCGCATGGCAGCAGCGCAAGACGGCATGGCTGGACGACGCCGATCTGCGCGCCCAGGTGCAGCTGGTCGACGCGATGCTGGGTCAGCTGCCGGCCATCCTGCAGGGCCGCGTGCAGGCCACCAGCGTCATGTTCCCGGGCTCCGCCATGCACCTGGTCGAAGGCGTCTACCAGGGCAATGCCGTGGCGGACTTCTTCAACGACGTGCTCTGCGACACCGTGGTCGCTTTCGTTGCCGAACGCGTGCGGCAGGACCCTGAAGCCCGCGTTCGCATCCTCGAGATCGGCGCCGGCACCGGCGGCACGAGCGCCCGCCTGCTGGCACGGCTGGCACCCCATGCCGCGCACATTGCGCAATACGCCTACACGGACCTGTCGCGCGCTTTCCTGTTGCACGCAGAGCGGAAGTACGGCCCGGAATACAGCTACCTCGATTACAGGATCTTCGACGTTGGCAGCCCGTTGGCCGGGCAAGGCATCGAAGCCGGCAGCTATGACCTGGCGATTGCCACCAACGTGCTGCACGCGACCCGCGACATCCGCGAGAGCCTGCGCAACGCGAAGGCGCTGCTGCGTCCCAATGGCCTGCTGGTGCTCAACGAGTTGAGCCGTTGCGAGCTGTGGACCCACCTCACCTTCGGCCTGCTGGACGGCTGGTGGCTGTACGAGGACGCGCCGCTGCGAATTCCCGGCAGCCCCAGCCTCGCGCCGGAGCGCTGGGAGACGGTGCTGCGTGAAGAAGGCCATCGCCATGTCTTCTTCCCGGCCGCGGCCCAACACGCGCTCGGGCAGCAGGTGGTCGTCGCCGAGAGTGATGGCGTGACGGTGCAACGGCAGCCCGCACGCGCTGCTGCGAGCCTGCCTGCAGCGCCGATCCGCATCGCCCCCGCCCCCGCCCCCGCCCCCGCCCCCGCGGCCGTTCCGCGCAGCCGCACCGAGGCCGCGCCCGGTTCGTCCACGGCCCTGGTCGCTGCCTCGCCAGCCCTGCTGCGCGAGAAGTGCGTGCTGCAGCTCAAGAAGCTGGTCGGCCAGACCCTGAAGATGCCGCTCGACAGGATCGATGCCGGCACCGGCCTGGACGCCTATGGCATCGACTCGATCCTGGTCCTCGAACTGAGCAACGGCCTGCGCCAGGCCTTCAAGGACCTCGGCATCGAAAGCGCGGTCAGCCCCACGCTGTTCTTCGAATACGCCAGCATCGATTCGCTGGCCGACCATTTCATCGCGACCCAGGCCGCGGCGATGGCGCGCTGGGTCGGGCTGGATGCCGTCGCAGCGCCCCAGCCGGCGGAGCCGCCCAAGCCGCAGACACCGCTCGCAAACGAGGCCCGGCGCCCTTCGGCGCACGCCTTTCGGCGTCCTGGCAACCGGAAGTCTCTGGCAACCCTGCCTGTTGCGACCCAGGACGTGGCCATCGTCGGGCTGTCCGGGCGTTATCCGGAGGCCGCCGATGTCGGCGAATTCTGGGCGAACCTGAAAGCGGGTCGCAACTGCATCCGCGAGGTGCCGGCCGAGCGCTGGGACCACAGCCGCTATTTCGATGAACGAAGAGGCCAGCCAGGCAAGGCCTACACCCGGTGGGCCGGTTTCATCGACGATGTCGATTGCTTCGATCCGCTGTTCTTCAACATCTCGCCACGCGAAGCGGAGGCCATGAGCCCGCAGGAGCGGCTGTTCATCCAGGAGGCCTACGCCTGCATCGAAGATGCCGGCTACACCCCTGCCACGCTGTGCACGAGCCGCAAGGTCGGCCTGTTCGTCGGCGTGATGAACGAGCGTTACCCCACCGGCACGCGCTTCTGGTCCATCGCCAACCGCGTGTCCTACCTGTTCGACTTCCAGGGCCCCAGCATGGCGGTGGACACCGCCTGCTCGTCGTCGCTGACGGCCATCCACCTGGCGCTGGAGAGCCTGCGCAGCGGCGAGAGCGAGGTGGCGATTGCCGGCGGCGTCAACCTGATCGTCGACCCGGATCACCTGCTGACCCTGTCCGCGATGACGATGCTGTCCGCTGGGGACAAGTGCAAGTCGTTTGCGGCCGACGGCGACGGCTTTGTCGACGGCGAGGCCGTGGGCGCGCTGGTGCTCAAGCCGCTGCAGCAGGCCGTGGCCGATGGCGATCAGATCTACGGCGTGATCAAGGGCAGCGCCGTCAATGCCGGCGGCAGGACTCAGGGCTACATGGTGCCCAATCCTGCGGCGCAGGCGCAGGTCGTGCGCAGCGCGCTGGAACGTGCGGGTGTCGATGCTCGCCATGTCAGCTACCTCGAAGCGCAGGGCACCGCGAGCAGCCTGGGCGACCCCATCGAGATCGCCGGCCTCACCAAGGCCTTCCAGGGCTGGACCGAGGACAAGCAGTTCTGCGCCATTGGCTCGGCGAAGTCCAACGTGGGCCATTGCGAAAGCGCGGCCGGCATCGTGGCCGTCAGCAAGGTGCTGATGCAGATGAAGCATGGCACGCTGGTGCCCAGCCTGCATGCGGCCCAGCTGAACCCGGCCATCGACTTTGCGAACTCGCCCTTCGCAGTGCAAACGGCGCTGGCGCCGTGGCCGCGTCCGGTGCGAGACCTTGGCGGCCGCGCGCAGGAAGTCCCGCGCACCGCCGGCATTTCGTCGTTCGGTGCCGGCGGCGCGAATGCGCACCTGGTGATCGAGGAATACATCGCACCGCCGGCGTCGCTCCAAGCCGGCGGCGCCGCGATGGTGGTGCTGTCGGCGCGTCGCCCGGACCGCCTGGAAGCGCAGGCGCGGCGGCTTCTCGCGGTGATCGAGCGCGACCCGGCCGAGCTGTCGCTGGTCGATCTCGCCTACACCTTGCAGGTCGGGCGCGAGGCCATGGAAGAGCGGCTCGCGCTGACGGTTGAATCACTCGCCGAGTTGCGCCACAAGCTCTCTGCCTTCCTGGCAGGGGACGAGGCCATCGCCGGCCTGCACCGCGGACAGGCCAAGCGCGGCAAGGACGCGATGGTGCTGCTCGCCGGCGACGAAGACATCGACATGGCCTCGGTCGCAGCGACCTGGGTCGCGAAGGGCAAGTCTGACAAGCTGCTCGGTTTGTGGGTCAAGGGCCTGCCGGTCGACTGGGCGGCATTGCATCGCAACAGCGGCCAGGCGCCGCGGCGCATCAGCCTGCCCACGTATCCGTTTGCCCGCGAGCGCTACTGGACCGAGCGCCGCGAGGAAGCGGCAGCGCCGCCCATGCAGCTTGAACACGAAGCTTTCGATGCACCGGTCGCACCGGTCGCGGTGATGGAACCGGTGGTGACGATCCAGCCCATCACCATCGACGACAAGACGCTGCAGCAGCGCATCCAGCAAGCCCTGGTCGAGATGGTCTCGGCCACGCTGAAGGTGAAACCCGACGACATCGACGGCGAAACCTCGCTCAGCGAATACGGCTTCGACTCCATCACGCTGACCGGTTTTGGCAATGGCTTGAACGAGCGCTATCAGGCCGAGCTGACGCCGACGATCTTCTTCGAGTTCCCGACCCTGGACGGCCTGGCCGGCTTCCTGGCGCGCGAACGCAGCGAGCCCATGCGGCGGCACTTCGCACCCCAGGCCACCCCATCGGCCCCGCCGGCTCCCCGGGCGCCCAAGGCACTCGCCGCAAACCAAGCCCACCGCGCCACGGCGGCGCCGAGCCGCGCCCCGGCGGTGGACGAGCCGATCGCCATCATCGGCATGAGCGGTCAGTTCCCGATGGCGGACGACATCGCCGCCTTCTGGCGCGTGCTGGCCGAAGGCAAGGACTGCATCAGCGAGATCCCGCACGATCGCCTGGATTGGTGGGTCGGTTCCGGCGACGCTGATGAGGCGCAGGCCCAGCCCAACTGGGGCGGCTTCATGTCCGGCATCGATCAGTTCGACCCGATGTTCTTCGGCATCTCGCCGAAGGAAGCCGAGCTGATGGACCCGCAGCAGCGGCTGATGATGACCCACGTCTGGAAGGCGCTGGAAGATGCTGGCCATGCGGGGCCGGCGCTGTCGGGCAGCGACACCGCCCTCTATGTCGGCACCATCGCCAGCGGCTATGCCAATCTGATCAGCCGTGCGCGCATGCCCGTCGAAGGCCATTCGTCGACGGGCGCGGTGGCCTCGGTCGGCCCCAACCGCATGAGCTATTTCCTCGACTGGCACGGGCCCAGCGAACCGGTGGAAACGGCCTGCTCCAGCTCGCTGGTGGCGCTGCGGCGCGCCGTCCTCGCGCTCCAGCGCGGCGACTGTGCCATGGCCATTGCCGGTGGCGTCAACACCATCGTCAACTCCGAGCTGCATGCCAGCTTTGCCAAGGCCGGCATGCTGAGCGAGGACGGCCGCTGCAAGACCTTCTCCAGCGAGGCCAACGGCTATGTGCGTGGCGAAGGTGTGGCGATGCTGGTGCTCAAGCGCCTGTCGGACGCCGAGCGCGACGGTGACCACATCCACGGCCTGCTGCGCGGCAGCGCCGAGAACCACGGCGGCCGCGCCAACTCGTTGACGGCACCGAATCCCACGGCCCAGGCCGCCGTCGTCAGCCAGGCCTACCAGCGCGCCGGCATCGACCCGCGCACAGTCAGCTACATCGAAGCCCACGGCACCGGCACACCGCTGGGCGACCCGGTCGAGATCAACGGGCTCAAGGCGGCCTTCAAGACCTTGTACGCGGCGACAGGCGACAGCGCCGTGGCCGCGCCGCATTGCGGGCTCGGTTCGGTCAAGACCAATGTTGGCCATCTGGAGCTGGCGGCAGGTGTCACCGGTGTCATCAAGGTCCTGCTGCAGATGAAGCACAAGACGCTGGTGAAGAGCCTGCACAGCGAGACGCTGAATCCGTACATCGACCTGGACGGGAGCCCGTTCTACGTCGTCCAGCAAGCGCGCGAGTGGACGGCGCTGCGCGACGCGCAAGGCCAGGCCTTGCCACGCCGCGCGGGCGTGAGCTCGTTCGGCTTTGGCGGCGTCAATGCGCATGTGGTGCTGGAGGAATACGTCCCGCCGGCGGCGACGAGGCCTGGCACGGCCGGGCCGGCGGCGGTCGTGCTGTCCGCGCGCGACGAGGAACGGCTGCAGGCGCAGGTGCAACGGCTGTCCGCATTCCTGGCCTCGCCTGAGAACGCCGGCATCGACCTGGCCGACCTGGCCTACACGCTGCAGGTCGGCCGGGCGGCGATGAAGGCGCGGCTGGGCCTGGTGGCAGGCTCGCTTGCGGAACTGCGCGAGAAGCTGGCCCGCCATGTGGCTGGCAGCAGCGTTGCCGGCGAGGTCCACTGCGGACAGGCCGGGCGCCACAAGGCGGCCACGGCCACAACCATCGCCGACACGCGCAGCGCGGTCGAGCCGGGCGCGCTGGACAAGCTGCTTGCGCTGTGGGTGCAAGGCGAGGCAGTGGACTGGACCGGCCTCTACAGCGACAGGCAGCCGCGCCGCATCAGCTTGCCGAGCTACGCGTTTGCCAGGGAACGGCATTGGGTGCCGTCTGGGCCGGTCGCCTCGCATGCAGCGCCAGGCGCTGCCGCCGTGCTGCATCCGCTGGTGCATCGCAATTCCTCGAACCTGCTCGGGCCGCGCTTCAGCAGCCGCTTCAGCGGCAACGAGTTTTTCCTTGCCGACCACGTCGTGCTGGACAAGAAAATCCTGCCCGGTGCTGCGCAACTGGAAATGGCGCGCTTCGCGGCCAGCGAAGCGATGGACGGCAACATGGACGGCGCCGGCACGCTGCACCTGAAGGACGTGGTCTGGACCCGTCCGGTGGTGGTCGGGGCCGAGGGGCTGGCCTTGCATCTGTCGCTGTATCCGGAGGGTGGCGGCGAGGTCCGCTACACGCTCCACTCAGGCGTCCCGGAAGCCGAGGTGCTGCATGGCGAGGGCCTGGTGACAAGGTCGGCGGACGATGCAACGCCGGTGACACACGACCTTGCGGCCTTGAAGCAGCAATGCACGCAAGCGCACCTGGACGCAGCGCAGTGCTACGCGCTGTTCGACGATCTTGGCCTGCACTACGGCAGCGGCTTCCAGGGTCTGGGCGGGTTGTTCGTCGGCGAGCAACTGGCGGTGGCGCGCATCACGCTGTCGCCATCGGTGCCGGGGGCCCAGGACCGCTATGTCTTGCACCCCAGCCTGCTCGACGCGGCGATGCAGGCCTCGGTTGGCCTGCGGATCGGCGCCAAGGCTGACGGCCTGAGCCTGATGCTGCCTTTTGCATTGGGGTCGCTGGCCGTGCTGGCGCCGTGCACGCCCACGATGTGGGCCGTCGTGAGGGCCAGCGCAAGCCATGCGAGCAATGACGCGGTACAGGAGGTGGACATCGACCTCTGCGACGCCAAGGGCATGGTCTGCGTGCAATTCAGGCGGCTCGGCCTGAAGGCCATGACCACGCCGACGCCCCCGGCCGATCGGGCGCTGAAAGCGGAGCGCCCCGTGCCGGCCGCCGCGCCCGCACTGATGGCGGCCGATGCGCGCGACAGCTTCGACGAACGAGCGGTTCGCTACCTGGTCCGCTTCCTCGCCAATGCGCTGAAGCTGCCGGCACAGAAGATCGACGCACAGGCGCAGATGGAGAGCTACGGCATCGATTCCATCCTCATCCTGGACCTGACGCGCAGCCTCGAAAAGCAGTTCGGCCCACTGCCGAAGACGCTGTTCTTCGAGTACCAGACCATTTCCGCATTGAGTGGCTATTTTGTTCAGCACCATCACGCTGCGATGGCCGCGCTGGTGGGTGAAACGCGCAGCGTTCCGGCCCTTGCGCCCATGCTGGCCAGGGCCGAGCTGCCGGTCGCGCCGATGAGCCGCCGGTCGCGCTACGAAGCGCGCAACCGCATTGACAGGCAGGACACCGGCGAAATCGCCATCATCGGCCTGTCGGGCCGCTACCCTGAAGCCGAGGACGTGGCGGCGTTCTGGACGAACCTGAGCACCGGCAAAGACAGCATCACCGAGATCCCTGCATCGCGCTGGGACTGGCGGACCGACTTCGACGAAGACAGGAGCAAGCCTGGCAAGACTTACAGCAAATGGGGCGGCTTCATCGAAGGCGTGGACCAATTCGACCCGCTGTTCTTCAACATCTCGCCACGCGAAGCCGAACTCATGGACCCGCAGGAACGGCTGTTCCTGCAATGCGTGCACGCCACGCTGGAAGACGCC
>NZ_JBGGNH010000052.1:0-235623 GCF_041287625.1 Ideonella sp. | reverse complement strand
CTGGAACCGCCCGGAGCTGCGCCTGTACGCCACGTTCGCCAAGTGGAACAAGGCCGCTGGCAACGTGACCGGCCAGGACGCCTTCAACGACAAGACCTCGGGCAACAGCTTCGGCGCCCAGATCGAATGGTGGTTCTGATCGCGGCTTGATGCCGTGCTGAACCTCGTGTGAACCTGTTTCCAGGCCCGTGTTGCGGAGTAACCATGCAGCACGGGCCCTTCGCAAATTGGAGAGTCTGATGAATAACTTTCGTGCAATGCCCCTGAGCGCCGTCGTGCTGGCCTGCGCCAGCGTCGTGGCGTCTGCCGCTCAGGCGGGTGAAGTTGAAGTGCTGCACTGGTGGACCAGCGGCGGCGAAGCCAAGGCCGTGTCCTCGCTGAAGGCCACCTTGCAAGCCAAGGGCGACACCTGGAAGGACTTCGCAGTCGCTGGCGGCGGCGGCGATTCCGCCATGACCGTGCTGAAGTCGCGCGTGGTCTCGGGCAACGCTCCGGCCGCTGCCCAGATCAAGGGCCCTTCGCTGCAGGAGTGGGCCGCCGAAGGCGTGCTGGCCAACATGGACGACGTCGCCAAGGCCGAGAACTGGGACACCGTGCTGCCCAAGGTCGTCAGCGACGTGATGAAGTACCAGGGCCACTACATTGCCGCCCCCGTCAACGTGCACCGGGTGAACTGGCTGTGGTCCAACCCTGAAGTCTTCAAGAAGGCCGGCGTCAAAGTGCCGACCACCTGGGACGAGTTCTTCGTCGCCGCCGAAGGCCTGAAGAAGGCTGGCGTGATCCCGGTCGCGCACGGTGGCCAGAACTGGCAGGACTTCACCACCTTCGAGGCGGTCGCCCTGGGCGTCGGCGGCGTGGACTTCTACAAGAAGGCCCTGGTGCAGCTGGACCCGAAGACGCTGAGCAGCCCGACCATGGAAAAGGTGCTGACGACCTTCAAGAAGGTCAAGGATTACACCGACAAGAACGCCCCGGGCCGCGACTGGAACCTGGCGACCGCGATGGTCATCAAGGGCGAAGCCGGCATGCAGATCATGGGCGACTGGGCCAAGGGCGAATTCCTGGCAGCCGGCAAGGTGCCGGGCAAGGACTTCTCCTGCAGCGCTGCGCCTGGCACTGCCAAGTCCTACACCTTCAACATCGACTCCTTCGCGATGTTCAAGCTGAAGAACGAAGCCAACATCAAGGCCCAGAAGGACCTGGCCGTGGCGATCATGTCGCCCGAATTCCAGGAAACCTTCAGCCTGAACAAGGGCTCGATCCCGGTTCGCCTGGGCGTGAAGATGGACAAGTTCGACGAGTGCGCCAAGACCTCGTCGGCCGACTTCGTCTCGACCGCCAAGACCGGCGCGCTGGTGCCGTCGATCGCCCACGGCATGGCCGTGCCGTCCGCCGCCGAAGGCGCGATCAAGGATGCGGTGAGCCAGTTCTGGAACACCGACAAGATGACCGCCAAGGAAGCGATGGACAAGATCGCCAGCGCTGCCAAGACCAAGTGAGCGTGATGCGGTGAGCGCTGGCGACGGCGCTCACCGGTCTCCGGGCGGCTTGGCAGCCGAAGTCCTTCCAAGCCGTTTCGACCGCGCCATTGGCGCGGTCGTTTTTCTGACCTACTGTCCGTCTCCATGTCAGCCCCTTCCGCCCTGCGCACACCCTGGCTGCCCAAACTGGTCATCGCACCGTCGTTTGTGCTGTCGTTTTTCTTCATCTATGGGCTGATCGCCTGGAACGGCTATCTCTCGCTTTCCGCTTCGCGCCTGCTTCCGAACTACGACTTCGTCGGCCTGGAGCAGTACGTCAAGCTGTTCGACAACGACCGCTGGTGGGTGGCGCTGAAGAACCTGGGCATCTTCGGCGGCCTGTTCATCTTCGGCGGCATGGCGCTGGGCCTGCTGCTGGCCATCCTGCTGGACCAGAAGGTGCGTGCCGAAGGCGTGCTGCGCACCATCTACCTGTACCCGATGGCGCTGTCCTTCATCGTCACCGGCACCGCCTGGAAGTGGATCCTGAACCCCGGCCTCGGCATCGAGCACCTGATGCGCGAATGGGGGTTCACGAACTTCGAATTCGGCTGGCTGGTCGACCCCGACAAGGCCATCTACTGCGTCGCCATCGCCGGCATCTGGCAATCGGCCGGCTTCGTGATGGCGCTGTTCCTCGCCGGCCTGCGCAGCATCGACGACTCCATCATCAAGGCTGCCCAGGTCGACGGCGCGAGCCTGCCGCGCATCTACTGGCGCATCATCATCCCGACCTTGCGTCCGGTGTTCTTCTCCACGCTGATGGTGGTCAGCCACCTCGCGATCAAGAGCTTCGACCTGGTGATGGCACTGACCGCTGGCGGCCCCGGCTACGCCACCGACCTGCCAGCGACCTTCATGTACACGATGGCCTTCTCTCGTGGCCAGATCGGCCTGGGCGCCGCCAGCGCGACCATCATGCTCGCAACGGTGGCCGCGATCGTCGTGCCCTACCTGTATTCCGAATTGCGGACCAAGAAGTAAGCCATGAGTGCTCCCTCCTCTCTCGCACCGCGGCTGAACCTCGGCCGCATCGCGCTCTTCACGGCGCTCGGGCTGTTCGCCCTGTTCTTCCTGACGCCGCTGTACGTGATGCTCTCGACCGCGCTGAAGAGCATGGACGAGATCCGCAACGGCACGCTGCTGTCGCTGCCCCTGTCGCCGACACTGGAGGCCTGGTCCAGGGCCTGGTCCGGGGCCTGCACCGGCACCGATTGCGGCGGCCTGAAGCCGTTTTTCATGAACTCGGTGATGATGGTCGTGCCAGCCGTCAGCATCTCCACGCTGATCGGCTCGCTGAACGGCTATGTCCTGTCCAAGTGGCGTTTCCGCGGCAGCGAGCTGATGTTCGCGCTGATGCTGTTCGGCGTGTTCATGCCGATGCAGGTCGTGCTGCTGCCGATGAGCCAGATCCTGGGCTGGCTCGGCATTGCCAGCTCGATCTGGGGCCTGGTGCTGATCCACGTGCTGGCCGGCATCCCGTCGACCACGCTGTTCTTCCGCAACTACTACGTCGGCCTGCCGGATGAACTGGTCAAGGCGGCGATGCTGGACGGCGCGAACTTCTGGCAGATTTTCTGGCGCATCGTGCTGCCACTGTCCACGCCCATCCTGGTCGTGACGCTGATCTGGCAGTTCACCAACATCTGGAACGACTTCCTGTACGGCGTCGTCTTCTCCGGCGCGGACAGCAAGCCCATCACCGTGGGCCTGAACAACCTCGCCAACACCACCAGTTCCGTCAAGGAATACAACGTCGACATGGCGGCTGCGCTGATCGCTGCGCTGCCCACGCTGTTCGTCTACGTTGTGGCAGGCAAGTATTTCGTGCGTGGCCTGACGGCTGGCGCCGTCAAAGGCTAAGAAGGAAAAGAGCACATCATGGGCGCACTCACCATTGAACAGGTCCGCAAGACCTTCGGCAACGTCGAGATCCTCAAGGGCATCGACATCGACATCGAAGCCGGCGAATTCCTGATCCTCGTCGGGCCCTCGGGCTGCGGCAAGTCCACGCTGCTGAACATGATCGCCGGCCTGGACGTGCCAACCTCCGGCAAGATCCTGCTGGGCGACCGCGACATCACCCACCTGCCCAGCAAGGACCGCGACATCGCGATGGTGTTCCAGAGCTACGCGCTCTACCCGAACATGAGCGTGGCGCAGAACATCGCGTTCGCGCTGGAGATGCGCAAGGTCCCCAAGGCCCAGCGCGAAGCCGCCGTGCAGCGCGTGGCCAGCATGCTGCAGATCAGCCACCTGCTGGACCGCAAGCCCGGCCAGCTCTCCGGCGGCCAGCGCCAGCGCGTGGCCATGGGCCGTGCCCTGGCCCGCGACCCCAAGCTGTTCCTGTTCGATGAGCCGCTGTCCAACCTGGACGCCAAGCTGCGCGTCGAAATGCGGGCCGAGATCAAGCGCCTGCACCAGAAGACCCAGACCACCACCGTCTACGTCACCCACGATCAGGTCGAAGCCATGACGCTGGGCGACCGCATCGCGGTGATGAAGGATGGACAGGTGCAGCAGTTCGGCACGCCGGACGACATCTACAGCCGCCCTGCCACCCGCTTCGTCGCCGAGTTCATCGGCTCGCCAGCGATGAACCTCATGACGGCCCAGCGCGCAGCCGCCGGCCTGGCCGCCAGCGGCGTGGCCTTGCCGCTGGCCGAGGACCAGCGCGCCTCGATCTCGGCTGGCGCCGCCAACGAGGTCAGCTACGGCATCCGCCCGGAAGACATCGCGCTGGTCGGCGCCGATCAATCCGGCGCCCTGCCCGGCCGCATCAGCATGCTCGAGCCCACCGGCCCGGAAACCTACGCGCTGGTCGAGACCGCGCTGGGCGTGCTGACCGCCCGCGTGCCGGGCAAGGTGGTCCAACGCGTCGGCGACGCCGTCGCACTGCAATGGTCGCCACTTTCTGCCCACTTGTTCGACGCCAAGAGCGAACAACGTCTGGCCTGAAGACCTGGGACGCCCAGCCCATCAGGGCTTGGCTTGGCACCCTTTGCCGACTTAGCATTGCCTCATGAAGCAAGATCCCGACTTCCGTCGCGCCGAGTTCCTGGAGGAACACCTGCTGCAGACGCAGGCCTTCTACGACGACCGCTGTGTGGATCCCAGCGGCGGCCTCTACCAGTTCTACAAGGACGACGGCCGGGTCTATGACCCGCACACCCGTCACCTGGTCAGCAGCACGCGTTTCGTCATCACGCACGCGACCATGGCCAGGCGCTTCCCTGGTCATGCGCGCGCCGCCGAATGGCTCGCCAACGCTCGCCACGCGCTGCGCTTCGTGCAGGACGTGCACCGCGACCCGGCCACCGGCGGCTACGCCTGGCTGCTGCACTGGGACAACGGCCAGAAGAAGGTGCTGGACGCGACCAACCACTGCTACGGCCTGGCTTTTGTGCTGCTGGCCCATGTCCAGGCGCTGCGCGCAGGCATCGCGGAGGCCCGCGCCGGCCTGTTCGAGACGGCCGAGTTGATGGAAAAGCGCTTCTGGGAGCCGGCCGCCAAGCTGTATGCCGACGAGGCGACGCCCGACTGGACACTCTCGCCCTACCGTGGCCAGAACGCCAACATGCATGCCTGCGAGGCCATGCTCGCCGCGTACGAGGCAACCGAGGCGCCGCAGTTCCTGCTGCGCGCAGCCGAACTGGCCCAGTCGGTCACCCAGCGCCTGGCCGAGCATGCTGGCGGCCTGGTCTGGGAACACTTCCACGCCGATTGGTCGCCCGACTGGGAATACAACCGCCACGACAAGACCAACATCTTCCGGCCCTGGGGCTTCCAGGTTGGCCACCAGACCGAATGGGCCAAGCTGCTGCTGCAGCTGGAGCGCAACCTCGGCGAGCCGGAAGACGACAGCAGCTGGATGCTGCAACGGGCAAAGGAGTTGTTTGGCGTTGCCACGCTGCAGGGCTGGGACCGAACGCATGGCGGCCTGGTCTATGGCCTGGCACCCGCGGGCGACCCCGCCACCGACCGGCACCTGCTGGTCTGCGATGGCGACAAATACCACTGGGTGCAGGCCGAATCGCTGGCCGCCGCCGCGGTGCTGGCCCAGCGCACCCATGACGGCGCCTACTGGGACTGGTACGACCGGATCTGGGGCCACGCGTGGGCCAGCTTCGTGGACCACACGCACGGCGCATGGTTCCGCATCCTGAATGCGGAGAACCGCAAGATCAGCGACGACAAGAGCCCCGCGGGCAAGGTGGACTACCACAACATGGGCGCCTGCCACGAGGTGCTGGACGCGCTGGCGCGCTGAGCCAGCGTCAACACGCTGCACGGAAGCCTGCTTCCGCACGCGGCACGGACAAGCTGCACCGCGACATCATGGGCCGCCGAATGCAGCGAGCAAGGCGTCTGCCTGCCTTCTTTTCCGGCATTGCGGCTGGGCCGACCGCGGCAAGATTCGCGGGCCCCGAATCGGCTCTCGCGCCGTCGCCCAGGAGAGAAGAACCATGATGACGCCCATGAAACGCCTGCTGCAGCCTGGCATTGGACTGATGCGCCGGCTGCGCATGCCGACCAAGCTCGGCCTGATGGCGGCCATGTTGCTGCTGCCGATGGTGCTGGTGATGGTGAACCAGACCCGCCAGAAACTGGCCGAGGTCGAGCTGGCCAACACCGAGCGTGAAGGCGTGCGCGTGGTGGGCGCGCTGTCGGACCTGGTGGCCGAAACCCAGGCCCACCGCGGCCTGAGCAACCGGATGCTCAGCGGCGACGAGAGCGCGCAGACCGCATTGCAGGAGAGCCACGGCCGGCTGCAGCAGCGCCTTGCCGAGGTCGATGCCGTCGTCGGCGAATTGCAAAGCTTCCCCCTGCGCGCTGAATGGAACGCGCTGCGCCCGCCACTGCAGGCGCTCGCCCTGCCGGCACCCGCAGGCACGCAACGGGCGGCCTTGTTCGTCGAGCACAGCAGCAGCATCGATGCGCTGCGCCAGCTGGTGCTGCTGACCGGTGAACGCTCCACGTTGCTGCTCGATCCCGAGGCCCAGACCTTCTTCCTGATGGACATCGTCGTCGAGCGCATCATCCCCTGGTCCGAGAACCTGGGCGTGATGCGTGGCGAAGGCGCCGCGTTGATCAAGCGCGGCGAAGCCTCCAGTGCCGACAGGGCAAGCGTGCTGGGCCGGGCTGCAGCGCTGGCAGCGATCGATGCCGACATGCAGTTCCGGGTCGATGCATTGCAACGTGCCGGTGCCCCCATGCCCAGCCAATGGGAGGCCGCCAAGCAGCGGTCGGATGCCTACGCCAACTTGGTCAGCCAAATCTTCTCTTCCGACGCCATCGAAGGCGACCCAGGCCGCTACTTTGCCGCAGGCACCGAGGCCATCCAGCAAGTCCTGGCCCTGCAGCATGAAGTGAGCCAGAAACTGGACGCTTCGCTGGTCGACCGGATCGACGCAGTGCGGCGCAGCCTCTGGCTCCAGCTCGGCGCCTGCGCGCTCGGCATGCTGCTGTGGGTCTACCTGGCCTCATCGCTGTATGCCAGCTTCATCAGCGGCCTGAATGCGTTGCGCCTGGGCGTGGCGGCGATGGAGCGCGGCGACATGGCCCACTCGGTGCGCATCGAAGGTCATGACGAAGTGGCCGAGATCGGTGCACTGGTCGAAAAGATGAGCCACCAGCTCTCGTCCATGGTGGCGGAAATCCGCAGCAGCGCCGTGCGTGTCGGCCTGGCCGGCCAGCAGCTGGTTGCCAGCAGCGGCGCCCTGTCCACCCGCACCGATGCCCAGGCCGCCAGCCTGCAGCAGACCATGGCCACGGTCAGTGAACTGAGCAAGGCGGTGAGCAGCAATGCCGAAGCCTCGCGCGAACTGGACCACCTGACCGACCGCCTGCGCGACCAGACCGAGGCCGGTGGCGATGCGATGCGCAACTCGGTGGAGGCCATGGGCCAGCTGGAAGCCAGCTCCCGCCGCATGGCCGAAATCATCGGCGTGATCGACGGCATCGCCTTCCAGACCAACATCCTCGCGCTGAACGCGGCCGTCGAAGCCGCCCGCGCTGGCGAGGCTGGCCGTGGCTTTGCCGTCGTGGCCACCGAAGTCCGCCAGTTGGCGCAGCGCAGCGCGTCAGCGGCCGGCGAAATCCGCCAGCTGATCGGCAGCTCCACCACCCAGGTCGGCAGCTCGGTCGCCAGCATCCAGTCGGTCAGCGGCACGCTGCAGACGGTCGTGGCCGGTGTGCGCGACGTCTCCCATCGCCTGCGCTCCATCGCCCAGGCCAGCGCCGTGCAAAGCGAGGGGCTGGCGCAGGTCAGCACCAGCGTCTCCGGCATGGAAGAGATCACCCGCCAGAACGCCGAGATGGTGGTCGAGTCGGCCACCGCCTCGACAGAGCTGGTCTCCCGTGCGGGCGCGCTCGGCCAGGCCGTGGCCGCCATCCGGCTGCGGCAAGGCAGCGCGGACGAAGCCTATGCCATGGTCACCAAAGCCATGAAACTGATCGAGTCACGCGGACTGGACGCCGCGTCCCAGGTCTTCTGCCAGCCGGACGGCGGCTTCCTGGACCGCGACCTCTATGTCTTCATCGTGGACCGCGAAGGCCGCTACCGCACCCACGGCGCCAAGCCAGCCATGAACGGCAAGCGGGTGCACGACGTGCCCGGCATCGACGGCGACCGCTTCACCCGCGAAGCATGGCAAGCCAGCGAAGGCAGCCATTGGGTGGAATACGACATCGTCAACCCCGAAACCGGCGGCGTGATGCCCAAGGCCAGCTTTGTGCAGGCCATCGACTCGCGCTTGCTGGTGGGATGCGGCGTGTACCGGGTCAAAGGTCACTGAGGCGCCGGAAAAGCGGAAAGTTTGCCGCCCGCAGCGCCCCGCACCTGCCAGGCGTTGGGTCGACAACGGGCATACTGCCAACAGCCGGACCGCATTCTGGGGTTCGCAGTCCAGAGTGTTGCCGCAGCATGTCTCAGAGCCCCCATCCTTATAAATCCCAACCGCCGAGCGCCTTTTGGGGACAGACGGTTGGAAGCCAGCACATGCTGGAGATTCCGGGCTGGTACCGCAAAAAATGGTCGATCGCCGATGCGACCATCGCCACCGCCGGCAGCTGCTTCGCGCAGCACATCGGCCGTTTCCTGAAGCAGAGCGGCTTCAATTTCCTGGATGTCGAACCGCCGCCGCGCGGCCTGCGCAAGGACCGCTGGCTGGGCAACGGTTATGGCATGTATTCAGCACGATTCGGCAACGTGTACACCTCGCGCCAGTTGCTGCAACTGCTCAAGCGCGCGACCGGGGACTTCACGCCCAAGGAAGCCGCCTGGGAAAAGGACGGTGGTGTGGTGGACCCGTTCCGCCCGACCATCGAGATGCAGCCATTCGGTTCGGTGGCGGAGCTGGAGGCCTCGCGGAAGGACCATCTGGCCGCTGTGGCCCGGATGTTCGAGCAAGCCGATGTTTTCGTGTTCACGCTGGGATTGACCGAGGGCTGGATTTCCGAAGCGGACGGCGCGGCATTTCCAATCTGCCCCGGCACGCATGGCGGCGCATTCGACGCGGCGCAATACCGCTTTGCCAATCTCCAATATCCGGCCGTGTGCCAGGACCTGGAGACGTTCATGACGAAGGCCAGGAAGCTCAATCCCAACATGCGCTTTCTCTACACCGTCAGCCCCGTGCCGTTGACCGCAACGGCAACCGACCAGCAGGTCGTGGTGGCGAGTTGCTATTCAAAATCGGTGCTGCGCGCGGTGGCCGGTCACCTGGCGCAGAAATACGACCACGTCGATTATTTCCCTTCCTTCGAAATCATTTCCTCCCATGTGATGCGAGGCACGTTTTACGCCCCCGACATGCGCACGGTGGTCGAACCCGGCGTGGCGCATGTGATGGCGCAATTCTTCTCCGAGCACGTGCCAAGCAAGAAGGCCAAGGTGCGGGAGCAGGAACCTGCGGAGGAAGACGATCCGGACGACATTGCCTGCGATGAAGTGCTGCTGGAAGCGTTTGGAGAGCAGCCATGAAGGTCTTCATCTTTGGCGACAGCCACACCGGTTCGATGCGGACGGCCCACAAGGCCCGCAAGAAAGCCGGCCTGGCCACGGCGGACTTCGAGGTCGAGGTACAACCGCTGGGCCGGGGCGACCTCTTTCCCAAGCCGTTTTTTGCCGACCGCGGCGACCATGTCGAGATCACCGAACCCGGTTTCCGGCCCCGGCTGGACCGGCTGCCCATCATCGGCGGCGGCCATGACTGGTATGGCCTCAGCGGGCCGTTCCATTCGAGCCGGATTTGGCGCAAGGACTGGTCCGCGCACGCGCCGTGGCCACTGCCGGGGCCCGGCGCCGTGCTGTCTCAGTCGGTCGTCCGGCAGATGATCGAGGATGACCTCGCCCAGGTGCTGAGCTTCCTGGAAGTGCTGCAGCGCATGGGCAAGGTGCTGGTGATCGAGTCCCCCGCCCCGTTCCGCCATCATCGGTCCGTGGCCCGCAGCGGCGCGGACAAGCTGATGCTGCTGCATCAACGCCACCGCGCCTACCTGATGGACGAACTCAACCGCCTTGGCATCCCGGTGATCGAGAACGACCCCTCGTGGCTAGATGCCGATGGTTTCATGCTGCCGGCGTTCCGTTCCGTGAAGGCCGGCGATCAGCACCATGGCAGCGAGGAATACGGCCTGCTGATGCTGGACAAGCTGCAGGCATTTGTCAGCAGCGAGGCCCAGGCGGCAGAGGCGGCGCCTCGACGCGAGGACGCCCTCGCCGCCTGAGCGGAGCGCTTGACCGCGGGCCGCAGCGAACAGCTTCCCACGACACGCCACTGGCTCAGAAGTTAGCCTGAGGCAGGCCGGCCTCCACCCCAGCGGCACCGGTTCCGCCGGCCTGCTGCCTGGCCCTGGCAGCGGCCCGCAGCTGCTCCGGCCGCACCAGGTAGCTGTAGATCACCGGCACAACCAGCAGCGTCAGCAGCGTGGAGGTGATGACGCCGCCGATGATCGCGCGGCCCATCGGCGCCTGCAGCTCCCCGCCTTCGTTGAAAGCCAGTGCCAGCGGCAGCATGCCGAAGACCATCGCGGCCGTCGTCATGACGATGGGGCGCAGGCGGATCGAGCCGGCTTCGCGGATGGCCTCGGCCACGCTCTTGCCGGCGCGCACCGCGTGGTTGGCGAAGTCGACCAGCAGGATCGCGTTTTTGGTCACCAGGCCCATCAGCATGATGAAGCCGATCATCGAGAACAGGTTGATGGTCGAGCCGGTGATCAGCAGCGCCAGCATCACGCCGATCAAGGACAGCGGCAGCGAGGCCATGATCGCAATCGGCTGCAGGAAGCTGCCGAACTGGCTGGCCAGCACGATGTAGATGAAGACCACGGCCAGGCCCAGCGCGGCCAGGATGTTGCCGAAGATCTCGCCCTGCTCCTTGGTCTGACCGCCCACGTCGAAGCGGTAGCCCGGCGGCAGCACGGTGGCCTTGACCAGCTTCTGCACGTCCGAGCCCACGTCGCCGACCGCGCGGCCGGAGGCCTTGTCCACTCCTGCATAGATGGCCTGCCGGCGCTCCAGGTTCTGGCGCTTGATCACGACCGGGTTTTCGACCGGCTCAATGGTCACCACCCGCTCCAGCGGGATCGGCGTGCCGTCCTTCGCGTAGGCCACCGGTAGCTGGCGCAGCTGGGCCACCTGCTGGCGGTTTTCGCTGCCCAGGCGCAGCTGCACCTCCACCTGCTGGCCGTCCGGCGTGGTCCAGTAGGTGGCCACGTCGCCGTTCACAAAGGTGCGCAGCGAAGCGGCCAGGTCGGTGGTGGACAGGCCGAGTTCGCGCACGGCATCCGGCTTGATGCGCACCGCGAAGGCCGGCACACCGGGCTTGACCGAGGTTTCCAGGTCGGTGACGCCCTTGATCTGCTTGATCTTGGCCGACAGGTCATTGGTGATCTGGTCCAGCACCGTTGGGTCCGGCCCCAGAACGGCGATGAAGATCGGCCGGTTCCAGCCCAGCGCGATGTCGATGCCGGGCACGCCCTTCAGCGCCTCGCGGATCGCGTCCTCGATCTCCTGCTGGCTGCGCTTGCGCTCCTTGCGCGGCTTCAGCCCCAGGCCAATCTCGGCCGCGTTGCGCCCCGCCTCGCCGCCCACGGTGGTGCTCATCGTGTCGATCTCAGGGAAGCGGCGCACGATGTCCTCGACCTGGCGGATCTTGTCGTCCGAGCGCGCCAGGCTGCTGCCCACCGGCAGCTTGACCTGGATCTGGGTGTAGCCCTGGTCGTTCTGCGGAATGGTCTCGGCGCCGATGAACGGCGTGAGGAAAATCGCGCCGACGAAGCTCAGGGCGGCCAAGCTGACCACGATGCCGCGCGGCGTCAGCGTGGCCCAGCGCAGGCGGCGTGGTTGCGTCTTGTCGCGCCGGCCTTCCGCGTCGAACAGGCGACCGTAAGCCGGCACCGGCGGCAGCATCAGCCGGTAGCGCCGGCCGCTGAAGGACCAGACGATAAGGCGGTCGTAGATCGCGTGCAGGTGGTCCATCGCCCAGTCCAGCCCGCCGATCAGCTGGCGGATCACCGGCAGCTTGCGGATGCGGTCACCGGGCGGATCAGGCCAGATGGAAGACAGCATCGGGTCCAGCGTGAAGCTGACGAACAGGCTGACCAGCACTGCGACCGTGACAGTGATGCCAAACGGGAAGAAGAACTTGCCGACGATGCCCTTCATGAAAGCCACCGGCACGAACACCGCGCAGATCGCGAAGGTAGTCGCCATGACGGCCAGGCCGATCTCGTCGGTGCCGATGCGCGCGGCGCTGTGGTGGTCCCGCCCCATCGCCACATGGCGCACGATGTTCTCGCGCACGACGATGGCGTCGTCGATCAGCAGGCCGATGCACAGGCTCAGCGCCATCATGGTCATGAAGTTCAGCGTGAAGCCGAACATGTAGACCGCAATGAAGCTGGCGATCACCGAGATCGGCAGCGTCAGCCCGGTGATGATGGTCGAGCGCCAGCTGTGCAGGAACAGAAAGACGATGCCTACCGTCAACAGCGCGCCTTCGATCAGCGTGTGCTGCACGCCAGTGAGCGAGTTCTTCACCCAGTCGCTGTTGGCATAGACCACCTTCAGCTCCACGCCGGGCGGCAGGCCGGGCTGCATGTCGGCCACGGCTTCCTTGATCGCGTCGCCGGCGCGCACGATGTTGGCGTCCTTCTGCTTGAAGACCTGGATGTTGATGGCCGGTTTGCCGTTCAGGCGCGAGATCGCGTCGGGCTCGCGGTCTGCCTCCACCAGTTGGCCCAGGTCGCCCAGCGTGGTCACGCCGGCGCTGGTGTTTCGCGAGACGACGATGTGGGCGAAGTCCTTCGGATCCCGCACGCGACCTTCGACTCGCACGATGGCGTCTGCCGTGCCGTTGGTCACCAGGCCGACCGGCTCGTCCGCGTTGGCGCGCTGCAGCGCAGTGGCCACGTCGGCCGGCGTCAGGCCGGCGGCGCGCAGCCGGGCGGCGTCCAGGTCGATGCGCACCTGGCGCACGTTCAGGCCATTGGCCACCACGCGGGCCACGCCTTCGCTGCGCTCCAGGCGCTTGACCACCGTCTGGTCGGCGATCAGCGACAGCTCGCGTTCGCTGCGGTCATGGGCGATCAGCGCCAGCACCACGGTGGGCTGGGCGTTGTCGTTGTCGAAGTGGCCGATGAACGGCTGCTTGGCGTCCTTGGGCAAGGTGGCCTGCACGGCTGACATCTTGTCGCGCACGTCCTGCGTGGCCTGGTTGATGTCGGCGTCCAGGCTGAACTCGATCACCGTCTCGCTGCGGCCTTCCACGCTGTTCGAGCGGATCATCTTGACGCCGGCAATCGCGTTCACCGCAGATTCGACCGGCTTGGTGATCTCGGTTTCCACCGCGGCCGGCGAAGCACCGGGATAGGCGATCTGGATGAAGACCACCGGCGGGGCAACGTCGGGCATTTGCTCCACGCCCAGCCGCTGGTAGGAGAACAGCCCCAGCACGCACAGTGCCACCATCACCATGGCAGCGAACACGGGGTTGTTGATGGCGACGCGGGTCATCCACATGATGCATGTCCTTCAGGGGATGTTCAGAGTGCGCGTGGCGCCGAGGCGGCCGGCGCTGCCTGGGCCGCCCGCGTCGCGGAGGCGCTGGCAGGGTCGCTGGCGATCACGGCCGCCGCGCCTTCGCGCAGGTTGTCGAAGCGGGCGCCCAGCACCTGCGCACCTGCCGGCAGGCCTTCGGCCACCTCGACCAGGCCACGCTCGGCGTCGCGCCGGCCGGTGACGATGGTGCGGCGCATCAGCTTGCCGGCTTCCAGCGTCCACACATAGTCCTGGCCCGAGGCCGAGGCAATGGCCGTGACCGGCACCGTCAGCTTCGGCTCGCCGGCCGGCAGCACCACCCGGGCGCTGGCGAACTGCCCTGCCCGCAGCACTTCCTTCGGATTGGCCAGCGTGACCGTGACGCCAATCGAGCGCGTGCCGGCCTCGGCGGCCGGCGCAATGCGCGCGAGCATGCCCTGCATCGGCTCGGACATGCCTTCGACCTGCACCGTCACCGGCATGCCAGGCCGCAACTGGGAAACCTCGTGCGTGCCGACGCTGCCTGCCATTTCCAACGTGCGCAGGTCGACGATGGTCAGCAGTTGCTGCTCGGCCGCCACTTTTTCGCCCGGCAGCGCATGCCGCTTGGCCACGATGCCGGAGATCGGCGCGACCAGCGCCGCGTCGCGCTGCAGGATGTGCACCGTCTCGACCTGGGCCTGCGCGGCGTTGTACTGGGCGCGGGCGGTGTCCAGCGCGGCCTTGGACGCGTCGGCGGCGTTGGGCGAGATGAAGTGCTGCTCGGCCAGGCGCAGGTTGGAGCCGTGGATGCGCTCTGCCTGGGCCATCGTGGCGCGTGCCGCTTCGGCATTGGCCTCGCGTTCGTTCATGCGCGCATTCAGTTCGGCCAGGTCGATCACGCCCAGGCGCTGGCCTGCCGCCACGCGGCTGCCTTCCTGCACCTGCAGGTTGACCAGCGTGCCGGCGGCCTTGGCCCGCACCACGACCGTGGACGGCGCGACCAGCGGCCCGGAAAAGCTGACATTGGCGGGCAGCGCCAGCGCCTGCGGCCGCACCACCTCGCGCGCCGTGAAGGCCAGCGGCTTTTCCGGCGCCTTGGCTGCGTCATCATGGCCACCGGCCTTGCGCATGGCCACCACCCCGCCGACCGAGCCCAGCACCAACACGGCCACCACACCCCCTATCACCACCCTGCGCTTTTGCATGTCGTCACCTGCTTGTTTGGCCCAGCCCTGTGCTGGAGCGGCCGCAGTGTAGGTCCGCGTTTCCAGGCCTCAAGTACCGGCGCGACGAGCCGTTGCGCCGGCTGACGAACTGCAGCCGCGACGGACGAACGGCAGCGCAGGACGTGACGTTCTGCACCGGCTGGCACCCGCGCTGCAGCCGCGCCACGATCGCGCCGGCATGCTGCAGCGCATCACGCCCGGCTGCCGTCTGCGCGCGCCGGCTGCGCTTCATCCCGGCCTGGCGTCGATTTGTCGCACGTGCTGCTGCAAACCCTCACTGCCGAGATAAGCTCGCGCCACTTTTTGCACATGACCGACATGCGCCTGCATTGCGCTGCCCGTCTACAAGATTGATCTTGAGGAGTCGACCGATGCGTCTCATCGTCCTGCCCGTGGTGATTGCCACCAGTCTGCTTGCCGCCTGCGACAAGGGCGGCGGCCCGGCCGGCCCGGCAAGCCCGGCTTCAGCCGCCTCGGCCACGACCGCGGCCAATGCCGCTTCCGCCCCGGTGCTGCTGCTGGCA
Source organism: Ideonella sp. (assembly GCF_041287625.1). Classification (GTDB taxonomy): domain Bacteria; phylum Pseudomonadota; class Gammaproteobacteria; order Burkholderiales; family Burkholderiaceae_C; genus Ideonella. The sequence goes on along the minus strand of NZ_JBGGNH010000052.1, from coordinate 220,328 downwards.
CCGGAAGACCTGCGGCCGGTGCGCACCGGCAGCCAGGCCACGGGTGCGGTGATCACCGGCTCCGTCGAACCCGAGCGCAAGGCCGACCTGCGGGCCGAAGTGGCGGCCGTCGTGCTGCAGGTGGTGCGCGACAACGGTGAGCAGGTCAAGCGCGGCGACCTGCTGGTGCGGCTGGACGACACCTCCATCCGCGACAGCCTGCGTTCTGCCGAAGAAGCCGAACGCGCAGCCAACCAGAGTTTCGAACAGGCCGAACGCCAATACCAGCGCCTGAAGACGCTGCAGGCCCAGGGAATGAGCTCCATCCAGGCGGCCGAGGACGCCGAGATCCGCCGCAACAATTCGCAAAGCGACCGCGTGGCGGCCAACGCCCGCGTGGTCACCGCCCGCCAGCAGTTGCAGCGCACCGAGGTGCGGGCGCCGTTCGACGGCGTGGTCAGCGACCGCAAGGTCTCGGCCGGCGACACGGCGCAGATCGGCAAGGAGTTGATCAAGGTGATCGACCCGGCCAGCATGCGCTTCGAAGGCCTGGTCTCGGCCGACCGGGTGCACGACCTGCAGCCCGGCCAGCCGGTCGTCTTCCGCATCAACGGCTACCCGGGCGTGGATTTCCAGGGCAAGGTGCGCCGCGTGGACGCCTCGGCCAATGCCACCACCCGGCAGGTCGAAGTGCTGGTGGCCCTCACCGGCGACAAGCAGCCACGCGTGGCCGGGCTGTACGCCGAAGGCCGGGTCCTGACCGGCGAGAGCACGGCGCTGATGCTGCCGGAAGCCTCGCTGGTGCGCGAAGGCGATGCCACCAGCGTCTGGCGGGTGCGCAACAACACGCTGGCCAAGGTGCCGGTGAAGGTCGGCCAGCGCGACATGCGCAGCGGCGATTACCCGGTGGCTTCCGGCCTGGCCGACGGCGACGAGATCCTGCGCCACCCCGGCTCTTCGCTGGTGAGCGGCCAGAAGGTGGAGCGTGCGGCGGCCGCCGCGTCCACCGCTTCGCAACCCAGCAAGGGGTGACCGATGTTTCTTTCCGACTTCAGCATCAAGCGGCCGATCGCGACCATCGTCATCATCATCGGCCTGATGGCGATGGGGCTGATGGCCCTGAAGCAGCTGCGCGTCAACCAGATGCCGGACGTGGAGCCGCCGGTGCTGGTGATCAGCATCGACTACCCCGGCGCCTCGCCGGACACCGTCGAGCGCGAAATCATCAACCGCATCGAGAAGGCGCTGCAGAGCATCAGCGGCGTCAAGGAAGTGCGCTCGACGGCGAATGAAAGCGCCGCGCAGATCGTCATCGAGTTCGAGTTCACCAAGAACCTGATCGAAGCCTCCGACGAGGTCCGCAACGCGATCGCCACGGTGCGCTACAAGCTGCCCTCCGAAATGCGCGAGCCGGTGCTGGAGCGGGTGGACCCTGGCGCCCAGCCCATCATGCAGATGGCGCTGTCGTCCAGCAAGCTGACCCACGCGCAGATCTCCCAGCTGGCCGACGACGACCTGGCGGACCGCTTCCGCGGCGTGTCCGGCGTGGCGGTGGTCGAGATCAACGGTGGGCTGCAGCGCGAGCTGTCGGTGCTGCTGCATGCCGAGAAGCTGCGCGAGTTCAATGTCTCGGTGGCCGACGTCGTCAATGCGCTGCGGGTGCAGAACGCCACCGCGCCGGTCGGCAAGGTGCGCGGCACGCTGGAAGACCAGAGCATCCGGCTGGTCGGCCGCATCGAGTCGCCGGCCGGCTTCGAGCAGGTCGTCATCAAGCGCAGCGCGGACCAGACGGTGCGCCTGGGCCAGGTGGCCGAGATCAATGACGGCTTTGCCGAACTGATCACCCACTCGATGCGCAACGGCCGCAACAACGTCAGCATCTCGGTCACCCGCGCGCGGGATTCGAGCACCGTGGGCGTGGCCAACGAGGTGCGCAAGCTGGTTGGCGAGATCAACAAGACCCTGCCCGAAGGCACCAAGCTGGAAGTCACGCAGGACGGCGGCAAGGACGCCGAGAGCAGCCTGAACAATGTCGTTCATGCGCTGATCTTCGGTGCCGGCCTGACCATCTTCGTGGTTTACATGTTCCTGAACTCCTGGCGCTCCACGCTGATCACCGCGCTCAGCCTGCCGACTTCGGTGATCGCGGCTTTCATCGCCGTCTGGCTGTGCGGCTTCACGCTGAACTTCATGAGCCTGCTGGGACTGTCGCTGGCCATCGGAGTGCTGATCGACGATGCGATCGTGGTGCGCGAGAACATCGTGCGCCACATGGAAATGGGCGAGGACCGGCGCACCGCGGCACTGAACGGCACGGCCGAGATCGGCCTGGCAGTCGCCGCGACCACCTTCTCCATCGTTGCCGTCTTCGTGCCGGTGGCCTTCATGCCCGGCATCTCGGGCCAGTGGTTCCGCCCCTTCGGCCTGACCGTTGTCGCCTCGGTGATCGTCAGCCTGTTCATCTCGTTCACGCTGGACCCCATGCTCTCGGCCTTCTGGGGCGACCCGCCCGGCCACCACGATGCGCCCAAGCGCGGCATCAGCAAGCTGCTGGCCAACTTCAACCACTGGTTTGATCACCAGGCGAGCCGCTACGGCAAGGTGATCGACTGGGCCCTGCACCACCGCGGCTGGATCTACTTCCTGGCGCTGCTGAGCCTGGTCGCATCCCTGGGCCTGTTCAGCAAGTTCGGCGGCTCGAGCTTCCTGCCCACTGGCGACTGGGGAACGCTGGCCATCCAGGTCCGCACCCCTCCCAGCAGCAGCCTCGAATACTCGCGGCTGAAGCTGGAAGCGGCGGCCGAGCTGGCCCGCGGCATTCCCGAGACCAAGGCCACCAACAGCTACATCAACGTCAACGGCGGCCGCATCTACGTGGACATCGGCAAGAGCACCGAGCGCAAGCGCTCTGGCGTCGAAGTGGCCGAGGAGCTGCGCAGGAAGGTGGCGCGCCTGGTCGGTGCCGAATACGTGGTGCTGGAAGACCTGAACAACGGCGCGCAAAAACCGGTGCAGATCCGCTTCCACGGTGCCGATTCGCGCACGCTGCAGAGCATCACCAGCGACTTCATGGACAAGCTGCACGGCGTGCCCGGCGCGGTCGACATCGGCCTGTCCGAGCAGGACCCGCAGAACGAGCTGAAGATCGAACTGGACCGCGGCCTGGCCAACCAGCTGGGCATTTCGGTGAACGACGCGGCGCAGGCGCTGCGGGTGGCGTTTGCCGGCGTGGAAGTGGGCGACTGGGTGGACCCGACCGGCGAGACCCGCGACGTGGCGGTGCGCCTGCACCCCAACGACCGGGTCGACGCCAGCAACATCGAGCGCCTGCCGGTGGCCGTGGGCAGCAGCAACATGGTGGTGCCGCTGGACCAGATCGCGACCATCACCACCGGCAAGGGTCCGTCGCAGATCCAGCACTCGGACACCAAGCGCATGATGGCCGTCACGGCCAATGCGCAAGGCCGTTCGTCCGGCGAGGTCACGGCAGACGCGCTGAAGCTGGCCAAGTCCATCAACTTCCCCGCAGGCTACGGCCTGGAGTTGGCCGGTGCGTCCAAGGACCAGCAGGAAGTGTTCTCGCGCATGCTGTTCGCGCTGATCATGGGCATTGCCCTGATGTTCCTGGTGCTGGTGATCCAGTTCGGTTCGTTCACCGCGCCGATACCGGTCATGCTGTCGCTGCCGGGAACCTCCATCGGCGTGGTGCTGGCGCTGCTGCTGTCGCACAGCACGCTGAACCTGATGAGCTTCATCGGCATCATCATGCTGGTCGGCCTGGTAGCAAAAAATGCCATCCTGCTGCTGGACGCCGCGCGGGCGCGCGAAGCCGAAGGCATGGCCCGCGAGGATGCGCTGCACATCGCCGGCCAGCGGCGGCTGCGGCCCATCCTGATGACGACCTTCGCGCTGATCGCCGGCATGCTGCCGGTGGCCATCGGGGTCGGTGAAGGCGGCGAGTTCTACCGGCCGATGGCCGTCGCCATCATCGGCGGCACCATCACCTCGACCTTCCTGACACTGCTGGTCGTGCCCTGCCTGTACGACACCATCGAGCTGAAGACGGCCAACGCCGGCCTGAAGTTCCATGCGCGCGCGCAGCGCTGGCCTGCCATCGTCGCTGGCTTCGTGACTTTCCTTGAAACGCTGGCCACGCTGGTCTGGCTGCGGGCGCTTTACCGTGCACTGCGCTGGGTGTTCCGCCGCGTGACCGGCAGCGGACCTCGCGCAGCCTGGGAAGAAGCCCATTGAGCGAGGCCGGCAACCGCCGGCTTCCCAACGCAAAACGGCGCCTGTTCAGGCGCCGTTTTGCTTGCTGGATTGCGCCGGCTTCAGCCGCGGGCAATGTCGGGCGTGCTCACCCGCACGTCGCCGCACTGCGCGCGGTGCCGCATCACGTGGTCGATCAGCACCAGCGCCAGCAGCGCCTCGGCAATCGGCGTGGCGCGGATGCCGACGCAAGGGTCGTGGCGGCCGAAGGTCTCGACACTGGCAGGCGTGCCGGCCAGGTCGATCGAGCGGCGCGGCGTGCGGATCGAGCTGGTCGGCTTGATCGCCAGCTTGACCGTGATGTCCTGCCCGGTGGAAATGCCGCCCAGCACGCCGCCGGCATGGTTGCTGGCAAAGCCTTCGGGCGTCAGTTCGTCGCCATGCTCGCTGCCACGCTGGCGCACGCTGTCGAAGCCTGCGCCGATCTCCACGCCCTTGACCGCGTTCAGGCCCATCATCGCGTGGGCAATGTCGGCGTCCAGACGGTCATACAGCGGCTCGCCCAGGCCGACCGGCACGCCACTGGCTTCCACATACAGCCGCGCACCAACCGAGTCGCCGGACTTGCGCAGCGCGTCCATGTAGGCCTCGAGCTCGGTCGTCTTGCTCGCGGTCGCGGCGAAAAACGGGTTCTGGTCGACCTGGCTCCAGTCGTCGCGCGGGATCTCGACCTCGCCGATGGCCGTCATGCAGCCCCGCAGCTTCACGCCGAACTGGTCGGCCAGCCATTTGCGGGCGACAGCGCCGGCGGCCACCGTGGGCGCGGTCAGCCGGGCCGAGCTGCGGCCACCGCCTCGCGGGTCGCGAATGCCGTACTTGTGCCAATAGGTGTAGTCGGCATGGCCGGGGCGAAAGGTCTGGGCGATGTTGCCGTAGTCCTTGCTGCGTTGGTCGGTGTTGCGGATCAAGAGGCAGATCGGCGTGCCGGTGGTCTTGCCTTCGTAGATGCCGGAGAGGATCTCGACTGCGTCGGCCTCGTTGCGCTGGGTGACGTGGCGCGAGGTGCCAGGGCGGCGGCGGTCCAGCTCGGGCTGGATGTCGGCCTCGGACAGCAGCATGCCGGGCGGGCAGCCATCGATCACGCAGCCGATGGCCGGGCCGTGGCTTTCGCCGAAATTGGTGACGCGGAAGAGTTCGCCGAGGGTGCTGCCGGACATGCGAAGGTCGCGGCCGGCCAGCGGGCCCGCACACGATGCAAGGTGGGAAAGGCGCTGATTTTATCGGCCCGCCCTGTCTGCAGCCTGCCTCGGCGTGAAACAGCACCGGTTTTCACCACCGGCTCGGGCCATTGCGCTGGACCGAACTGGGCGAAAGTGTTGCCATCCCGATGCTTCGCGTGCGTTTGTCCCTGCCCATGCCTGTTTCCGCCCTGCCCCCACTCTTTCTGCGCCGCCTGCTGGTGGCGGCAGGGAGCGTTGCCGCGGTCTTCGGGAATGCCGGCGCGTGGGCGGCCCCGGCGCTGCGCAACGGGGCGCAAACCGTGCCACAGCCACTGCCGCTGTGGGCCGTGGCGCAGGCCGCTGCGCTGCTGGGCCTGCTGGCGCTGGCCTGGCGCGTGCGCCGCCTGGCCCGCCGGCACGAGGAGGAAGACACGCTGAGCCGGGCGATGCTGGACCACAGCCCGCAGCTGATCGCGCTGATGACGGCTGACGGCCGCGTGCGCCGCATGAACCTGGTCGCCCACCAATGGATGGGTGACAACGCAGCGGCGCTGACCCGCGAACCCATCTGGCTGCACCCCGCCTGGGGCGCAGAGCCGCAGCAGGCCGAGCGGCTGCGCCAGGCCGTGGCCCAGGCGGCGTCAGGCGCCACCTGCCGGTTCGAGCTGCGCCTGGACCATGGCGCGGCCGGCACCCGGTTGGCCGACCTTTCGCTGCGGCCGGTGCCCACCGGCCCGAACCGCAGCGCCCGTTACCTGCTGCTGGAAGCCCGCGACGTGACCGTGCGCCGCCAGGCCGAGGACAAGCTGATGCTGGCCGGCTCGGTGCTGGAGCAGACCCACGAAGGCATCCTGATCACCGACGCTCACGGCGTCGTGCTGTCGGTCAACCCGGCGTTCTGCAAGATCACCGGCTACGGCGCCGATGAAATCCAGGGCCAGTTCCCTGCGGCGCTGAAGGCCGGACTGGACGACCCGCGGCTGGCCGCGCGCATGTACCGCAGCCTGGCGCGTTGCGGTCACTGGCGCGGCGAGCTGCGCACCTTGCGCAAGGACGGCACGCCCTTGGCGGCCTGGGTTTCGCTGGCCCGCCGGCTGGATCCGAGCGGCAGGACCAGCCACCTGATCGCCATCGTCAACGACATCACGCAAAGCCAGCAGACCGAGCAGAAGCTGCTGCGCCAGGCCCATTTCGACACGCTGACCGACCTGCCCAACCGCCACCTGCTGAGCGACCGGCTGGTGCAGGCCATGCACACCGCCCGGCGCAACGGCGATTCACTGTCGCTGCTGTACATGGACCTGGACCGGCTGCGCGACATCAATGACCATTTCGGCCACAGCGCCGGAGACGCGGTGCTGCTCGAGGTGGCCGGCAGGCTGCGCGACGGCCTGCGCGACGTAGACACCGTGGCCCGCCTCGGTGGCGACCAGTTTGCGGTGCTGCTGCCCGGCACGCCAGCCGAAGGCGCGCAGCAGGTCGCAACCAAGCTGGTGGAACGCCTGGCCCAGCCCTGCCACGTGGGCGACCTGCGCAATGCGGCGGGCGAGCCGGTCGGCCAGGAACTGAGCCTCACGCTCTCCATGGGAGTGGCCATCTACCCCAACGATGCCGACAGCGCCGAAGCGCTGATGCGCTGCGCCGATACGGCGATGTACCGCGCCAAGCAAGAGGGCCGCGGCCAGTGGTGTTTCTACACGACCGAGATGCAGCAGCGCTCGGTGCGCCAGATGCAGCTGGAAGCGGCGCTGCGCCGCGCCGAGGAGCGCGACGAATTGCGCCTGCACTACCAGCCGCAGCTGGCGGTGAGCAGCAGTGGCGAGATCGCCGGCCAGGTGATTGGCGTCGAAGCGCTGATCCGCTGGCAGCACCCTGACTTGGGCATGGTCTCGCCGGGCGAATTCATTCCGCTGGCCGAGAGCAGCGGGCAGATCCTGGCCATTGGCACCTGGGTGCTGCGCACGGCGGTGCGGCAAATGGCCGCATGGTTGCGCGAAGGCCTGGCGCCCTGCGTGGTGGCGGTGAACCTGTCGGCACTGCAGTTCCGCGACCCGGGCCTGCCGGAGTTGGTGCAGGCGGTGCTGCAAGAAGAAGGCCTGCCGCCCCAGTACCTTGAGCTGGAGCTGACCGAAAGCGTGGCCGCCGGCAACCCGCAGGCCGCCTGCGCAATGATGGACAGGCTGCATGCGCTGGGCGTGCGCCTGTCGATCGACGACTTCGGCACTGGCTTTTCGTCGCTGAACCACCTGAAGCGCTTTCCGATCCACACGCTGAAGATCGACCAGTCCTTCGTGCGAGACATCACCACCGACGCCGACGACGGCGCCATCGTGCAGGCCATCATCCAGATGGCGCATGCGCTGCGCTTGACCACCATTGCCGAGGGCGTGGAAACCGATGCCCAGGCCGACTTCCTGCGCGCGCACGGCTGCGACATGGTGCAGGGCTACCGCTATTGCCGGCCACAACCGCCGGCCGAGGCACTCGCCTGGATCCTGGGCCAGCGCCAGCGTGCCGCGGAAACCGCGGCAAAGTCGGCAGCGGTGTCGCTGCCGACGATCATCGACGTCACCGCGCTGGGCTGAACACCCCCCGGCAACGGCGCCGCTTCAGCTCGGCTGCGCGCCGGGCGTTGCTTCTTCCTCAAGCGGCCAGTCGCGGATGTAGGCCTTGAGCATGCGGTTCTCGAAGTCCTGCGCGTCCACCACGCTCTTGGCCACGTCGTAGAACGAGACCACGCCCATCAGCGTCTTGCCATTGAGCACCGGCATGTAGCGCGCATGGCGGCCCAGCATCATGCGGCGGACTTCGTCGATCTCGGTTTCAGGCGTGCAGGTCAGCGGCGCGTCGTCCATGACGCTGCGCACCAAGCGCGTGCCGATGGCCATGTCGTTCGAGACGATGGCCGAAATCACTTCGCGGAACGTGAGCATGCCCGTCAGGTCACCATGCTCCATGACGACCAGCGAACCGATGTCGTGTTCGGCCATGGTCTGCACGGCCTGGGCCAGCGGCTGGTCGGGCGAAATCGTGAACAGGGTGTTGCCCTTCACGCGCAGGATGTCGGTGACTTTCATTTGGTTCCTCTCGCTCCGCTGGTACTTCCTCTGACCTTGAGGTGACCAACATAGCACACAATCCGGCGCCATCCTACATGGCGAAAGAACCTATGCCGCCAGGCATCTCAGCCCCCGGTTTCGACACGCTGGCGGTGCATGCAGGCGCCCAGCCGGACCCTGCGACCGGTGCCCGTGCGGTGCCGCTGTACCTCAGCACCTCGTTCGTCTTCGAGTCCAGCGAGCACGCGGCTTCGCTGTTCAACATGGAGCGCTCTGGCCATGTCTACAGCCGCATCTCGAACCCGACCACCGCCGTCTTCGAGGAGCGCATGGCGGCCCTGGAAGGCGGCGTGGGCGCCATCGCCACCGCCAGCGGCCAGGCCGCGCTCAGCCTGGCGGTCATGACGCTGTGCGGTGCCGGCTCGCACCTGGTGGCCAGCGCCGCGCTGTATGGCGGCTCGCACAACCTGCTGGACTACACGCTGCGCCGCTTCGGCATCGAGACCACGTTTGTCCAGCCCGGCGACTTTGCCGGCTGGCGGGCCGCCATCCGCCCCAACACGCGGCTGCTGTTCGGCGAAACCTTGGGCAACCCCGGGCTGGACGTGCTGGACATCCCGGCCATCAGCAGCATTGCGCACGCGGCCGGCCTGCCGTTGCTGGTCGACTCGACCTTCACGCCGCCATGGTTGCTGAAGCCTTTCGCGCACGGCGCTGACCTGCTGTTTCACTCTGCCACCAAGTTCATTGGCGGCCACGGCACGGTGGTCGGCGGCGTGCTGGTCGATTCAGGCCGCTTCGACTGGGCTGCGGCGCATGCGAAGCACGGGTTGTTCGACACGCTCTGCGAGCCGTACCACGGCTTCCACGACGTGGTGTTCGCCGAGGAAAGCACCGTGGGCGCCTTCCTGCTGCGCGCCCGCCGCGAAGGCCTGCGCGACTTTGGCGCCTCCATGAGCCCGCACACCGCGTGGCTGCTGCTGCAGGGGCTGGAGACGCTTGCGCTGCGCATGGCGCGACACGTGGAAAACACCCGCGCCGTGGTGCAGTTCCTGGCGGCGCATCCGATGGTCGCGCATGTGGGCTACCCCGAGCTGGACGGCCACCCCAGCCAGGCGCTGGCGAAGCAGCTGCTGCCGCGCGGCTGTGGCGCCGTCTTCAGCTTCGACCTGAAGGGCACCCGAACCCAGGGTGTTGCGTTCATCGAGGCGCTGAAGCTGTTCTCTCACCTGGCCAACGTGGGCGACTGCCGCTCGCTGGTGATCCACCCGGCGTCCACCACGCATTTCCGCATGGACGACGCGGCACTGGCCAAAGCGGGCATCACACCGGGCACGATCCGGCTGTCCATCGGCCTGGAAGATGCGGCCGACCTGATCGACGACTTGAAGCGGGCGCTCAAAGTCGCAGAAAAGGCAGGCGCCTGATGGAAGTCAACGTTCAGGGCCGCCAAGCCTATGCCTACACCGGCGGCAAGCCCTTCGATCCCAACCTGCCCTGCGTGGTCTTCCTGCATGGCGCGCTGAACGACCACAGCGTGTGGACGCTGCTGGCGCGCTGGTTCGCCCACCATGGCCACAGCGTACTGGCGCCGGACCTGCCCGGCCACTGCCGCTCCGAAGGCCCGCTGCTCGACAGCGTCGAAGCGATGGCGGACTGGACGCTCGCGCTGCTGGACGCGGCTGGTGCCAGGCGCGAGGACACGCTGGTCGCGGGCCACAGCATGGGCTCGCTGATCGCGCTGGAAACCGCAGCGCGCAGCCCGGGCCGCATTGCCCGGCTGGTGATGATCGCCACCGCGTATCCAATGCAGGTTTCAGACGCGCTGTTGGCCGCCGCGCGGGATACGCCAGCCAAAGGCATGGCCATGATCAACGGCTTCGCGCTGTCCAGCCTTGCCGCCAAGCCGAGCCACCCCGGTCCCGGCAGCTGGTTGCACGGCGCCGGCCTGGCGCTGATGGCGCGGGTGCAGGCCAGCCAGCCCGAGGCCAACGTCTTCCTGCATGATTTCCAGTGCTGCAACGCCTACCGGCGCGGGCTGGAAGCTGCGGCCGACGTGCGTTGCCCGGTGGACTTCATCCTGGGTGATGCCGACCAGATGACGCCGCCCAAGGCCACGCGCGAACTGGCCGCGGCGCTGAAAGCGCGCGTGCACCGCCTGCCCGGCGGACATTCGCTGATGCAGGAGCAGCCGGACAAGGTCCTGCAAGCCCTTCGCGGCGCAATCGATTGAGTACCCGGGACCCGGTTGACGGGTTCAAGCGGCCAGCAGCGGGCGCAGCTGGGTCAGCATCTCGCGCACCATGGCCCTCAGGTCAAAGCGCGCTTTCCAGCCCCAGTCGGCCTGCGCCGTGCTGTCGTCAATGGAACGCGGCCAGCTGTCGGCAATCGCCTGGCGGAAGTCCGGCGCGTAGCCGATCTCGAAGCCCGGCAACTCGGCGCGGATGGCTTCGGCGATCTGCGCCGGCGTGAAGCTGATGCCGCCCAGGTTGTAGGCGTGGCGCTCCTTGACCTGCTCGGCTGGCGCATCCATCAGCTCCAGCGTGGCGCGGATCGCGTCGTCCATGTACATCATCGGCAGCGCGGTCTCGGCACCGAGGAAGCTGGTGTAGCGCTTGGCTTTCAGCGCTTCGTGGAAGATTTCCACCGCGTAGTCGGTCGTGCCGCCGCCGGGCGGGGTCTTCCAGCTGATCAGGCCCGGATAGCGGATGCTGCGCACGTCCACGCCATGCATGCGGTGGTACCAGGCGCACCAGCCTTCGCCGGCCAGCTTGGAGATGCCGTAGACCGTGGTCGGCTCCATCACGGTTTTCTGCGGCGTTTGGTCGCGCGGCGTGGTCGGGCCAAACGCGGCGATGGAGCTGGGCCAGAAGACCTTGTCCAGCTTGTGCGTGCGGGCAAGCTCCAGCACGTTCAGCAAGCCCTTCATGTTCAGGTCCCAGGCCCACATCGGGTGCTGCTCGCCACGCGCCGAAAGCGCTGCCGCAAGGTGGTAGACCTGGGTGATGCCGTGGCGCTCGGCGATCTGCGTCAGCGCAGCCGCGTCGGTCACGTCCAGCGCCTCGTGCGTCAGGCCGGCCACGCGGCCCTTGGGCGACAGGTCGCTGGTGACGACGGCGCCATTGCCATGGCGCGCCGCAAGTGCTTCGGCCAGCTCGGTGCCGATCTGGCCGTTGGCGCCAATGATGAGGATCTTGGGAGTGCTGCTCACGATGTCGGTACTGCTGAAGGTCATTTCACCAGGCCGAGTTCACGGCCGGCCTGGGCAAACGCGGCAACGGCGCGCTCAAGGTGGTGGCGGTCATGCGCGGCGCTCATCTGCACGCGGATGCGCGCCTGGCCCTTGGGCACCACCGGGAAAAAGAAGCCGACGACGTAGACGCCCAGCTCCAGCAGCCGCGCCGCGAGCTTCTGCGCCACCACCGCGTCGTAGACCATGATGGGCACGATGGCGTGATCGCCCGGCTTGATCTCGAAGCCCGCCGCCTGGATGGCTTCGCGGAAATACGCGGTGTTGTCGGCCAGCTTGTCGCGCAGCGCGGTCGAGGCTTCGAGCAGGTCCAGCACCGCGATGGAGGCGCCGACGATGCTGGGCGCCACGGTGTTCGAGAACAGGTAAGGTCGCGAGCGCTGGCGCAGCAGTTCGATCACTTCCTTCTTGCCGGTGGTGAAGCCGCCGGAGGCGCCGCCCAGGGCCTTGCCCAGCGTGCCGGTGATGATGTCGACCTTGCCGAACACGCCGCGGTGTTCGTGCGTGCCGCGGCCGGTGGCGCCCATGAAGCCGCTGGCATGGCATTCGTCGATGCCCAGCAGCGCGCCGTGCTGATCGCACAGCGTGCGCATCTCGTCGAGCTTGGCGACGGTGCCGTCCATCGAGAACACGCCGTCGGTGAAGACCAGCTTGAAGCGGGCGCCAGCGGCTTCGGCCTCCTGCAGGCAGCGCTGCAGGTCGGCCATGTCGTTGTGCTTGTAGCGGAAGCGCTTTGCCTTGCAAAGGCGAATGCCGTCGATGATGGAGGCGTGGTTCAGTTCGTCGCTGATGATGGCGTCGTCCTCGCCCAGCAGCGGCTCGAACAGGCCGCCGTTGGCGTCGAACGCCGCGGCATAGAGGATGGTGTCTTCGGTGCCCAGGAAACGGGCGATGCGGGCTTCCAGCGTCTTGTGCAGGTCCTGGGTGCCGCAGATGAAGCGCACCGACGACAGGCCGTAGCCGTGGGTGCGCAGCGCCTCGTGAGCCGCCTCAATGACCTGCGGATGGCTGGACAGGCCCAGGTAGTTGTTGGCGCACAGGTTGATGACTTCGCGGCCATCGGTGGTGCGCACTTCGGCCCCCTGCGGCGTGGCGATGATGCGCTCGGCCTTGTACAGGCCGGCTTCCCGGATGCCTTGCAGCTCGGTGCGCAGGTGGGCGTAGAAATCGGTGGCGCTGGCCATGGTCATGTCCTTGTCTTGCAGCACAATGCGTGTTCACTGCGGAAATAGACGTTCGATATATCGAACACGAATGCAGTATCGTGTACGCCAGCGGACGGCGTCAAGCGCCATCGCCCCGAAAAACCTGCCGAAAGCTTCGCTGCCCATGTCATCTCGCCTGCCCCCGGAACCCCCACGCGTGGGTGCCACGCTGGCCGGCCTGCGCCAGGCGCGCGCGCTGTCGCTGGACGAACTGTCGCGCCAGGCGGGCGTGTCCAAATCGATGCTGTCACAGATCGAGCGCAACCAAGCCAACCCCACGGTGGCCGTGGTCTGGCGGCTGGCCAACGCACTGGGCGTGACCATGGCCGAGCTGCTGAGCGGCGACAAGCCGGAAACGCCCAGCATCGTGACCGTGCCGGCGCATTCCACGCCCGCCATGCGCAGCCCGGATGGCTCCTGCGAGTTGCGCATCCTCGGGCCCATCGAGCTGGCCGGCCAGTTCGAGTGGTATCACCTGACGGTGCAGCCCGGCGGCGCGTTGGCGTCCGAGCCGCACGAACCCGGCTCGCGCGAACACCTCACGGTGCTGTCAGGCAGTTTGACGGTCGAAGCCGGCGACAGCCGGGCCGAGCTGGCCGAGGGCGAGACGGCGCGTTATGCGGTGGATCAGCCGCATGCGATCCGGAACCCCGGCGACTCGCCTGCGCTCGGATTGCTGGTGGTCCTGCATCCAGCCTGAACGCGCTCAACGCTTCAGCAGGTCGGCCACGCTGATCTGGTTCAACCCGGCTTTCTCGCGGAAGGCCTGTACGCTGTCGGCCGGGCCGAGCAGCAGCTCGTCGATCACCCCACTGGCCGACGTGCGCTCGGGGTCGCACAGCAGCACGTAACGCGCGCCCTGCGGCGAGTTCTCTTCGTCCAGCCTGGCCACCACGTCCAGTGCGATCAAGGTGTCCAGCACCGGCTCGATCTGTAGCGGGTCGGTCTGCAAGCTCTCGCCGAGCGCCGCCAGCGACACGCCATGCCCCTGCCCGCTGCGCGCCTCGTGCAGGGTCTGCAGCAGCCGCGTGGCCAACGTGAACATGCGGCCCGGCCGGCGCGGCGCGTGCACCAGGCGCATCTGCAGGCTGGGCGCATACGCTGCAATGACCGCGCCCATCAGCACGATGACCCAGCCGAGGTAGAGCCACAGCAGGAAGATGGGTGCGGTGGCGAAAGCCCCGTAGATGGCCGAGAAGGTGGCGACCGAACCAACGTACCAGGCCATGGCCCGCTTGGCCACCTCGAAACCGACCGCCACGAACAGGCCGCCGAACATCGCGTGGCGCCAGCGCACGGCCGTGTTCGGCACGTAGCGGAACAGCGCGGCGATGGCCAGGGCCAGCAGGCAGAACTCGATGATGTCCAGCACCAGCTTCAGCCCGCCCGGGATGGCGCTGACCATGCCGCGCGATTCGGTGAGCGCGTAGGAAGTCAGGCTCAGGCTGATGCCCAGCATCAACGGCCCCAGCGTGATGGCCGCCCAGTAGACCAGCACACGCTGCGCGATGGGCCGCGGCTTGCGCACGCGCCAGATGCCGTTGAGCGTGCGGTCGATGGTCAGCATCAACGACAAGGCGCTGAACAGCAGCACCGCCAGGCTGGCGCTGCCCAGGCGGTTGGCCTTGGCGGCGAACTGCGTCAGCGCACCCAGCACCGGCTTGGCAATCGCGTCCGGCACGAGGGTCTGCAGGAAGTACTTCTGCAGCGAGTCCTGGAACTTGCCGAACATCGGGAACGCGGTGAACAAGGCCAGCATCACCGTGACCAGCGGCACCAGCGCGATCAAGGTCGTGAAGGTCAGGCTGCCGGCGCTCAGGCCCAGGCGGTCCTCGCGAAAACGCTCGCGCAGCGTGCGCAAGGTGTCATACCAGGGCCACGTGCGAAACGCCTCCAGCGTGGCCGCCACGCCAGCCTGCCAGTGCCCGCGCAGGGCAGTTTTGGAAATCATGGCGACTATGATGCCAGCCATGTCCGATGCGTCGTTTTCGTCCGCGCCACAGGCGCCCGACCAAGTGGTGCGCGCGAGCCGCGCGCTGGCCCTCGGCAGCCTGCTGGGCCTGATCGCGCTGGGCCTGGCCTGGGAGCTGTGGCTGGCCCGCACCGGCAGCGGCTTGCTGGCGCTGAAGGTGCTGCCGCTGTTGCTGCCATTGGCAGGCCTGCTGCGCCACCGGCTCTACACCTACCGCTGGCTGAGCCTGCTGGTCTGGCTGTACTGCACCGAAGGCCTGGTGCGCGCGACCAGCGAACGCGGCATGGGCCAATGGCTGGCCACGCTGGAAGTGCTGCTGTGCCTGCTGCTGTTCGTGGCCTGCGCGCTGCAGGTGCGCTGGCGGCTGAGCCAGGCCAAGTTCAAGACCCTGGCCAGCGAGCAAGCCGCATGAAACAACAAGCCTTGCTCGAACGACTGGCCGCAATCGTCGGCAGTGGCCACGTGCTGTTTGAGGGCGACCTGAGCGCCTGGGAGCTGGACTGGCGCAAGCGCTACCGCGGCAAGGCGCTGGCCGTGGTGCTGCCGGCGGACACCGCCGAGGTGGCTGCAGTCGTGAAGGCTTGTGCGGTCCACGGCGCGGCGCTGGTGCCGCAGGGCGGCAACACCGGCCTGGTGGGCGGCGGCGTGCCGGACGACAGCGGCACGCAGGTGCTGTTGAGCCTGGGCCGCATGCAGCGTGTGCGGCAGCTGGACAGCGCGAACCTGACGATGACGGTGGACGCTGGTTGCGTGCTGCAGGCGGTGCAGAACGCGGCTGACGCGGCCGATCTGCTGTTCCCGCTCAGCCTCGCGGCCGAAGGCAGCTGCACCATTGGCGGCAACCTGGCAACCAACGCTGGCGGCACGCAGGTCCTGCGCTATGGCAACGCACGCGAGCTGTGCCTGGGGCTGGAGGTGGTGACGGCGGATGGCGAGGTCTGGGACGGCCTTTCAGGCCTGCGCAAGGACAACACCGGCTACGACCTGCGCGACCTGTTCATTGGCAGCGAAGGCACGCTGGGCATCATCACCGGCGCCACGCTGAAGCTGTTCCCAAAGCCCGCCGCGCGCATGACCGCACTGGCCGCCTGCGCCGACGTGCCGGCCGCGGTGCGCCTGCTCACGCTGGCCCGCGAACGTCTGCATGCCGGACTCACCGGCTTCGAATTGATGTCGGCCTTCGCGCTGCAACTCGTGGCAACGCATTTCCCGCAGTTGCCCCGACCCTTGCCCAACGCTGCCTGGTCCGTACTGCTGGAGCTTTCCGGCCAGGACGAAGCCCAGGCCCGCGAAGCGCTGGAAACGTTGCTGGGCGAGGCGATGGAACAAGGCATGGTGGACGACGCGGTGGTGGCCGAAAGCCTGGCGCAGTCGTCGGCGCTGTGGCACCTGCGCGAGTCCATTCCGCTGGCGCAGGCCGAAGAAGGCCTGAACATCAAGCACGACATCGCCCTGCCCGTCTCGGCGATTCCCGGTTTCGTGGCCGAAACCGATGCGGCGCTGGCACGGCTGGTGCCCGGCGCGCGGCTGGTCAACTTCGGCCACCTGGGCGATGGCAACCTGCACTACAACGTGCAGGCGCCCAAGGGCGGTTCAGCGGCGGAATTCCTGGCCACGCACGAGCCGGCGGTCAACACGCTGGTGTACGACGCGGTGAAGCGCCACGGTGGCTCGATCTCGGCCGAGCACGGCATTGGCGCACTCAAGCGCGACACCTTGCCGCTTTACAAGTCGCCAGTGGCGCTGAGTCTCATGCGGTCCATCAAGCTGGCGCTGGATCCGCATGGACGGCTGAACCCGGGGCGCATGCTTTAGCGCAACGCCGGTTCGCGCTCAGTGGTGCGGGCCTGCCAGTCCTTCAGGCATCGGCAGCGCCAGCACCTCGATGCCTTCTTCACTCAGCTCGGCACGCTGCTCCGGCGTGGCCTGGCCGCGGATGCCACGACTCTCGGTTTCGCCATAGTGCATGCGCCGGGCTTCTTCGGGGAAGCGCGTGCCGACGTCTTCGGTCTTGCTCAGCACCTGCTGCACCATGCCCATCCAGGCGGTTTGCAGCGCAGCCAGGCCTTCGGCGGACACCGTGGGTTGCTGCTGCGGCATGCCGCCGCCCGTCGCTTGAGGCGTGGCTTCAGGCAAGGACTGCGTCTTCTCGGCAACGGCCCGCGAAGGCTTCGGCGGCTTGGCACCGGACAGGTTCAGGCGCGGCGCGCTGGGGAGGCGTGCAACCTGGGCGTTGCCACACATCGGGCAGCTGAGCAAACCTTTGTGCTGCTGGTCAACGAAATCCTGTTCCGAACCGAACCAGCCTTCAAATCCATGTCCGCCTGCGCAGCGGAGGTTCCACACCTTCATCTGCGCATTATGGGCAGTTGCCCAACTGCGCAGCAGCCTGCCAGTCCAAAGTCCATTGGCCGGAACGCCACTTTTGCAACCACAACAGGCAGATCAGCGTCTTGGCGTCGGTCAGCTCACCGCGGGCCGCCAGGGCGTCCAGCTCGGATTCCTGCATCAGGCACAGGTCGATCAGCTCGCCATGGTCCAGCTGGCGCTCGCCCGGCGTCAGGCCGCGGGCGAACCAGATCTCGATGAATTCGTTGGAATAGGCGGCCGCGTTGTGCAGCACGCCAGCGCAGGCCCATTCGGCCGCGCGGTAACCGGTTTCCTCAGCCAGCTCGCGCATCGCAGCGACAGCACGCGACTCGCCCGGGTCCAGCTTGCCGGCCGGGAATTCCAGCAGCACCTGCTGCAGCGGGTAGCGGTACTGACGCTCCAACACCAGCCGGCCGTCGTCCAGCATCGGCACGATGACCACAGCGCCAGGGTGCACGATGTATTCGCGCGAGGCCTCGCCGCCATCGGGCAGCGCGATCTTGTCGGCACGAACGTCGAGGAAGTGGCCGAGGTAAGCCTGTTTGCTCGACACGGTGCGCTCGACCAGGTGTGCCTCGGCTGCGTCTGATGCCTGGCCTTGCGGCTTGTCAGACGATGCCATCATGCAGCTCCTTGGCGGTCTGGAACGCAGGCTTGGCCGGCTTGCGCAGCTGGCGCCAGACAAAGCCTGGCG
This sequence comes from Ideonella sp., assembly GCF_041287625.1. Lineage (GTDB taxonomy): Bacteria > Pseudomonadota > Gammaproteobacteria > Burkholderiales > Burkholderiaceae_C > Ideonella. The sequence goes on along the minus strand of NZ_JBGGNH010000052.1, from coordinate 202,370 downwards.
AGGCCAGCGTCAGGAACAGGCAGCCGGTGGCGACGAAAAACTCCCACTGCTGCGGCGAACGTTGCCCGAGCTGCGCTTCAAGCGCAAAGCCAAGCGCCAGCGTCAGGCCCCACAGGATCAGCAGCTCCAGCAAGCGCCAGGCAAACGCCTTGGGCGCGCGCCGCGGGCCGACGACCAGCAGGCGCTCGCTGAAAAACGGCAGGTTGGCGGCGACGATGGCCACCACCAGCACCAGCCAGACAGCCGCAGCCTGTGTCATCGACCGTCGTCGGTCACCCGGCCAGCGCGGCCAGGATCACGTCGCGGCACAAGCCCATCAGGCCGTCCGGCAAAAGGCCCAGCAGCAGCGCCGCGGCGCCATTGCAAGCCAGCAGCACACCCACGCCGCCTTGCGAGGCGACGGGCGTCGCGTCCTTAGGCGGGTCGAAGAACATGACCTTGACGATGCGCAGGTAGTAGAACGCGCCGATCAGCGACAGCAGCACCGCAACGATGGCCAGCACGATGTAGCCGGCCACGTTGGTGCTGACAAGCGCCTGGACCACCGCGAACTTGGCATAGAAGCCGACCATCGGCGGCACACCGGCCAGCGAGAACATCAGCACCGTCATCACGCCTGCCAGCCAGGGGTTGCGCCTGGCCAGACCGGCCAGATCGCTCACCTCTTCGCTCTCGAAGCCCTGACGGCTCAGGAACATGATCAAGCCGAAGGTCGCCAGCGTCGTCATCACGTAGGTGATGATGTAGAACAGTGCCGAGCTGTAGCCGTTGGCGGCCGAGGCGGTGTCGCCCTGGATCACCGTGGGCGTGAAGCCCAGCAGCATGAAGCCCAGCTGCGCGATGGCCGAATAGGCCAGCATGCGCTTCAGGTTGGTCTGCGCCACTGCAGCCAGGTTGCCCAGCGCCATCGACAGCACCGACAGCACGATCAGCATCTCCTGCCAGTCCTGCGCCAGGCCGCTCAGGCCCTCGACAAGCAGGCGCAGCGTGATCGCGAACGCTGCCAGCTTGGGCGCGCCGCTGATCAGCAGCGTGACCGAGGTTGGCGTGCCCTGGTAGACGTCCGGCACCCACATGTGGAACGGCACGACCCCCAGCTTGAACGCCAGGCCGGCGACGATGAACACCACGCCAAAGGTCAACACGGTCGGGTTGACGCCGCCCTTGCTGATGACGTCGAAGACTTCATCGATCTGCAACGAGCCGGTGGCGCCGTACATCATCGACATGCCGTACAGCAGGAAACCGCTGGCCAACGCGCCCAGCACGAAGTACTTCATCGCGGCTTCGGTGGACACGCCATGGTCCCGGCGCAAGGCCGCCAGCGCATACAGCGACAGGCTCATCAGCTCCAGGCCGACGTAGATGACCAGGAAGTTGTTGGCCGAAATCATCACCGAGATGCCCAGCAGCACGAACATCGACAGCGTGAAGAACTCGCCTTTCAGGAGTTCGCGCGGGCCGTTGTAGGGCTGGGCGTAGGCAATGGTCAGCATCATGGCCAGCGCCGCGCACAGGGCCAGCAGGTGCCCCATCGGGTCGGACACGACGAGGCCCTGCATCGCATAGACCGAAGCCGCCGCGCCTTCAGTGCCCAGGCCGCTCTTCAGCGCCAAGGCATGCATCACGGCCACGCCGGCCAGCGAGGCCTGGGTCAGCCAGAAGGTCAGCCGCCGGCGCGGCTCGGTGACGCCGAGGTCCACCAGTGCGACCACGCAAGCCGCGATCAGCAGCAGGATTTCAGGGTAGACGACGAGCCAGTTCATTTGAGTCATGGTGTGCATTCCCGGCGCATCAAGGCAGTTTCGAGACAGCCACGTGCTTGAGCAGCTCGGTCACGGAGACATGCATCACGTCGGTGAAGGGCTTGGGGTACAGGCCCATGGCCAGCACGGCCACGGCCAGCAGCCCCAGCATCAGGAATTCGCGCGCGTTGATGTCGGTCAGTTCGCGCACATGGTCGTTGGCCACTTCGCCGAAGTAGACGCGCTTGTACATCCACAGCGTGTAGGCCGCGCCGAAGATCAGCGCCGTGGCCGACAGCGCGCCGATCCAGAAATTGAAGCCCACGGCGCCCAGGATCACCATCCACTCGCCAATGAAGCCCGCGGTGCCCGGCAGACCGCAATTGGCCATCGCGAACAGCAGCGCAAAGGCGGCGAACTTCGGCATCGTGTTGACCACGCCGCCATAGGCCGCGATCTCACGCGAGTGCACACGGTCATACAGCACGCCGATGCACAGGAACATCGCGCCGGAGACGAAGCCGTGCGAGATCATCTGCACGATGGCGCCGGAGACCCCCAGCTCGTTGAAGATGAAGAAGCCCAGCGTGACGAAGCCCATGTGGGCGATCGACGAATAGGCGACCAGCTTCTTCATGTCCTGCTGAACCATCGCCACCAGGCCGATGTAGATCACCGCGATCAGCGACAGCGCGATCATCAGCCACGAGAAGTGGTGCGCTGCGTCGGGGGCGATGGGCAGCGAGAAGCGCAGGAAGCCGTAGGCGCCCAGCTTCAGCATGATGGCGGCCAGCACCACGGAACCCCCGGTCGGCGCTTCCACGTGGGCGTCCGGCAGCCAGGTGTGCACCGGCCACATCGGCACCTTGACCGAGAAGGCCGCGAAGAAGGCGAAGAACAGCAGCGTCTGCGCGTCCATCGGCAGCGGCAGCTTGTGCCATTGCTGAATCTCGAAGCTGCCACCCGACTGGAAGTACAGGTAGGTCAGCGCGATCAGCATCAGCAGCGAACCGAGCAGCGTGTACAGGAAGAACTTGAAGGCTGCATAGACGCGCCGCGGACCGCCCCAGATGCCGATGATGATGTACATCGGGATCAGCGTGGCCTCGAAGAACACGTAGAACAGCAAGCCATCCATCGCACTGAACACGCCGACCATCAGGCCGGACAGGATCAGGAACGCACCGAGGTACTGGTGCGCGCGTTCGGTGATGACCTCCCAGGCGGCGATCACCACGATGATGGTGATGAAAGCCGTCAGCAGCACGAACCAGACCGACAGGCCGTCGACGCCCAGGTGGTAGCGAACATGGAAACGCTCGATCCAGCTGGCGTTCTCGACGAACTGCATCGCCGCAGTGCCGGTGTCGAACCCTGTGATCAGCGGCAGCGTGACCAGGAAACTCAGGACCGCACCGACCAGCGCGATCCAACGCGCCGCATTGGCGTTCTGCTCCCGCCCCACAGCCAACAACAAGGCGCCGAAAGCAATCGGCAGCCAGATGGCAACGCTCAAAAGACCCATTCTTGTTCTCCGCCCTCGTTCAATGGCCGATCAGGCTCATCAGATAGGGCCACAGCTGCCAGGTCATCAGACCGAAGACGCCCAGGACCATCACCAGGGCATACCAGGAAAGGTAGCCCGTTTGCACCGTGCGCACGACCGAGGCAAAACCGCCCACCGCACGCGCCGAGCCGTTGACCAGCACACCGTCGATCAGCGCGATGTCGCCGCCCTTCCACAGGCCCACGCCGAGAAGGCGGGCGCCTGCGGCCAGCACGTTCTCGTTGAACCAGTCCATGTAGTACTTGTTCTCCAGCACGCGGATGACCGGCGACAGCGCCCGGCCGATCGCCGCCGGGATGCTCGGGCTGACCATGTAGAACACATAGGCGGTGACGACACCGGCCAGCGCCAGCCAGAACGGCAGCGAGGTGAAGGCATGCACGCCCATCGCCGCCGCACCGTGGAATTCCTCGGCCAGCGATTCCATCGCATGGTGCGCCTCGGGGTTCACGAAGATCGCATCCTTCAGGAAGTCGCCGTACAGCATCGGCTGGATGGTCAGCCAGCCGATCACCACCGAGGGGATGGCCAGCAGCACCAGCGGCGCGGTGACGACCCACGGCGACTCATGCGGTGTGTGCGCATGCGCGTGGCCATGGTCGTCCTCATGGTCAGCGTGCGTCGTGTCGGGCTCGTCGTGCTCGCCCGGGAAGGGCTTGTGGTGGAAGTGCTCCTTGCCGTGGAAGACGAGGAAATACATCCGGAAGCTGTAGAACGCCGTGACGAACACGCCCGCGGTGACCGCGAAGCTGGCGAACCCGGCACCCGGCAAGTGGCTGGCGTGAACGGCCTCGATGATCGAGTCTTTCGAGTAGAAGCCCGCGAAGAACGGCGTGCCGATCAGCGCCAGCGAACCCAGCAGCGAGGTGATCCAGGTGATGGGCATGTACTTGCGCAGGCCGCCCATGTTGCGGATGTCCTGGTCATGGTGCATGCCGATGATGACCGAGCCGGCGCCGAGGAACAGCAGCGCTTTGAAGAAGGCATGCGTCATCAGGTGGAAGACGGCCACGTTGTAGGCCGAGACGCCCAGCGCCACGGTCATGTAGCCCAGCTGCGACAGCGTGGAGTACGCAACGACGCGCTTGATGTCGGTCTGGATGATGCCCAGGAAGCCCATGAACAGCGCGGTGATCGAGCCGATGACCAGCACGAAGTTCAGCGCCGTGTCAGACAGTTCGAACAGCGGCGACATGCGGGTGACCATGAAGATGCCGGCGGTCACCATCGTGGCCGCGTGGATCAGCGCCGAGATCGGTGTCGGGCCTTCCATCGAGTCCGGCAGCCAGACGTGCAGCGGGAACTGCGCCGACTTGCCCATCGCACCGATGAACAGGCAGATGCAGGCCACCGTGAGCATGCCCCAGTCAGTGCCCGGGAAGCCCAGCTTGGCCAACTCGCCGGACTTGGCAAACACCTCGGCATAGTTCAGCGAGCCGCCATAGGCTAGCAGCAGGCCGATGCCCAGGATGAAGCCGAAGTCGCCGACGCGGTTGACCAGGAAGGCCTTCATGTTCGCAAACACCGCCGTCGGCTTCTTGAACCAGAAGCCGATCAGCAGGTACGACACCAGGCCCACCGCTTCCCAGCCGAAGAACAGCTGCAGGAAGTTGTTGCTCATGACCAGCATGAGCATCGAGAAGGTGAACAGCGAGATGTACGAGAAGAAGCGCTGGTAGCCCGGATCCTCTTCCATGTAGCCGATGGTGTAGATGTGCACCATCAGCGACACGAAGGTCACGACGCACATCATCATCGCGGTCAGGCCGTCGATCAGGAAGCCGACTTCCATCTTCAGGCCGCCGACGTTCATCCACTCGTAGATCGTGGCGTTGAAGCGGGCACCGTCGATGGCCACCGACTTCAGCACGCTGGCAGAGATCAGGAAGGCAACCAGCACGCCGAGGATGGTCAGGACGTGCGAGCCACGCCGGCCGACGGCCTTGCCGAACAGGCCGGCGATGATGGAGCCGACCAGTGGGGCCAGGGGCACCGCGAGCAGCAGGTTCTGGGAGAGTTGTGTTGACATGTTCTTCTGGACTCCGTGGTGCGACTCAACCCTTCAGGGTGTCCAGTTCGTCCACCGCGATGGTGGAGCGGTTGCGGAACAGCACGACCAGGATGGCCAGGCCGATGGCCGACTCGGCCGCCGCGACAGTGAGGATGAAGAACACGAACACCTGGCCGTCCATGTTGCCGAGGTAGTGCGAGAAGGCGACGAAGTTCATGTTCACCGCCAGCAGCATCAGCTCGATGGCCATCAGCAGCACGATCAGGTTGCGGCGGTTCATGAAGATGCCGACGACCGACAGCGCGAACAGGAAGCCGCCCAGCGTCAAGTAGTGGTACAGCGTGATGCCGGCGCTCATGCCTTGTCTCCTTCAGGCGTCTTCGGAACCGAAGGCGCTTCGATCACCGGGTCCATCTTGACGATGCGGAAGCGGTCGGCCGCCTTGGCGCGCACCTGCTCCGACGGGTTCTGCGAGCGGCTGTCCTTGCGCTGGCGCATGGTCAGCGCAATGGCGGCGATCATGGCCACCAGCAGCAGCACTGCGGCGACCTGCAGCGGGTAGAGGTACTGGGTGTAGATCTCGACGCCCAACGCGCGGGTGTTGCCCAGCTTCATCACGGCTTCCGGCATGGCCCTGGCGGCCGGCAGGTTGAAGCCGCTCTTCATCACCAGGTACATCTCGAGCGCGATCAGCACGCCGACAAAACCGGCCAGCGGGAAGTGGCTCCAGAAGCCTTCTCGCAACTTGTCGGTGCTGATGTCCAGCATCATCACCACGAAGAGGAACAGCACCATCACGGCGCCGACGTAGACCAGCACCAGCGTGATGGCCAGGAACTCGGCGCGCAGCAGCATCCACACGCACGAGGCGTTGAAGAAGGCCAGCACCAGGTAGAGCGCGGAATGCACGGTGCTGCGTGCGGTGATGACCATGAAGGCCGACACCAGCAGCACGGCTGAGAAGAGGTAGAACAGGGCGGAGGTGGTGTTCATGTTGTTGCGCGCCGGAAGGGCACGCCGAACCCGCTGGCCGGCAGGAACCGGCCGCGTGGTTCAGCGGTACTTGGCGTCGGCCTCCTTGTTGGCGGCGATCTCTTTTTCGTAGCGGTCGCCCACGGCCAGCAGCATGTCCTTGGTGAAGTACAGGTCGCCGCGCTTTTCGCCGTGGTATTCGAAAATGTGGGTCTCAACGATCGAGTCCACCGGGCAGCTCTCTTCGCAGAAGCCGCAGAAAATGCACTTGGTCAGGTCGATGTCGTAGCGCGTGGTGCGGCGGCTGCCGTCGTCCCGCACGTCGGACTCGATGGTGATGGCCAGCGCAGGGCAGACGGCTTCGCAGAGCTTGCAGGCAATGCAGCGCTCTTCGCCGTTCTCATAGCGGCGCAGCGCATGCAGGCCGCGGAAACGCGGCGAAGCCGGCGTCTTTTCCTCTGGGAACTGGATGGTGATGTTGCGCGAGAAGAAGTGCCGGCCGGTGACGGCCAAGCCCTTCCACAACTCCAGCAGCAGGAAGCTGGTGAAGAGGTCCTTGATGGCAGCAAAAGTAGACATGTGTGCTCGCTCCCCTTATGGCCAGATGTTCAGCGGCGACTGGATCCACAGACCCACGACGACCAGCCACACCAGCGTGACAGGGATGAAGATCTTCCAGCCCAGACGCATGATCTGGTCGTAGCGGAAGCGCGGGAAAGTGGAGCGGACCCAGAGGAACATCGTGACGACCACGAAGACCTTCACGGCCAGCCAGCCCCAGCCGTTCGGCAGGAAGCTCACCGGGCTCAGCCAGCCGCCAAGGAACAGCAGCACGGTCAGCATCGAGACCAGGATCATGTTCGCGTATTCCGCCAGGAAGAACATCGCGAACGACATGCCGGAGTATTCGATCATGTGGCCGGCAACAATTTCCGACTCGCCTTCGACCACGTCGAACGGGTGGCGGTTGGTCTCGGCCAGGCCGGAGATGAAGTACACGAAGAACACCGGCAGCAGCGGCAGCCAGTTCCACGACAGGAAGCCGACACCCATGTCCGCCATGCGGCCACGGCCCTGCTGCATCACGATGTCGGTCATGTTCAGGCTGCCCGACACCATCAGCACGATGACCAGCGCAAAGCCCATCGCGATTTCGTAGGACACCATCTGCGCCGACGCGCGCAGCGCACCGAGGAAGGCGTACTTCGAGTTCGAAGCCCAGCCGGCGATGATCACGCCATAGACTTCCATCGAGGTGATGGCCATCAGGAACAGCAGGCCGGCGTTGACGTCTGCCAGCACCACTTCAGGGCCGAACGGCACGACAGCCCATGCGGCCAGCGCCGGCATGATGGTCATGATGGGGCCGATGAAGAACAGGCCCTTGCTGGCCGCCGTCGGGCGGATGATTTCCTTGAAGATCAGCTTGACCGCATCGGCAATCGGCGTGAGCAGGCCGAACGGGCCCACGCGGTTCGGGCCTGGACGGATCTGGGTCCAGCCGATGGCCTTGCGCTCCCACAGCGTCAGGTAGGCGACGCAGCCGAGCAGCGGCAGCATCACCACGATGATCTTGATCAGGGACCAGACGATGGGCCAGAGCACGCCGCCCATCAGCGCCAGTCCGGCTTGGTTGAAGTTGTCGATCATGAGCGTTGGTTCCTGCGTGGCTTTCAGGCCGCGGCGACCGTGAGGGAGCCGAACATCGCGCCGAGGCCGGCCGTGTCCGGATGGCCTGCCGGCACGCGCACCGTGCCCGCGGCGAGGCTGGCATCCAGCTTGGCGGGCAGCAGCACCGAGGCGCCGCCCTGCGTCACGCGCACCTTGGCACCGTCGCGCAGGCCGAGCTCGGCCCACAGCACGGCTGGCAGGCTGGCAACCGGCGGCTTCGCGTCAGCCGTCAGCTGCAACGACGAAGCGCGGCGCACCAGGCTGTCGATGCTGTAGATCGGCACGTCGGCCAGGCGCTGCAGGCCGGACGCGGCAGGCGCGAGGGGTGTGGCGGAAGCCTTGCTGGCGTTGGACAGGCGCTCGGCCAGCGAAGCCACCGTGCCCAGCGCTTCATTGCGCACTTCTTCGACCGTCTCCTGCGAGAAGCCGTCCAGGCCCAGCAGGCTGCCCAGCACGCGCAGCACCTTCCAGCCCGGCCTGCTGTCACCCAGCGACTTCACCACACCGTGGAAGGCCTGCAGGCGGCCTTCGGCATTGACGTAGCTGCCAGCGGTTTCGGTGAATGGCGCGATCGGCAGCAGCACGTCGGCGTTGTCGACCGCAGCGTCCTTGAACGGCGTCAGCGCGACGACCAGGCCGGAGGCCTGCATCGCAGCGCGGGCGGCGGCGGCATCCGCCGCGTCCAGCACCGGCTCGACATTCAGCAGCAGCAGCGCCTTCATCGGTTGCGACAGCATCTGGCCGGCGTTCAGGCCGCCGTTGCGCGGCATCGCGCCCACCAGTTGCGCGCCGACGCTGTTCGCGGCTTCGCCCAGGTAGCCGACGCTGGCGCCCGTCTGCGTGGCAATCCAGTTGGCCAGCGACAGCAGCGTCGCGGCCTGCGGATGCTGCGCGGCGGCGTTGCCCAGCAGGATGGCTTTTTGCGACCCGGTCAGCAGTGCTTGCGCGATGGCTTCGGCTTCGGCCGAGACCATTGCGTTGGCCGGTGCCGTCACGCCATTCGCACTGGCGACGTAGCCGGCGATGTCGGCCAGCGACTGGGCCCAGGCGTCCGGCGCGGCGGTCAGGCAGCCAGCCAGTGCCAGCGCCCAGTCGTCTTGCACGGCGTTCAGGCTGAAGACCTGGGCGCCGCGGCGCGCAGCTTGGCGGATGCGCTGCGCGAACAGCGGATGGTCCTTGCGCAGGAACGAGCCGACGACCAGCACGCGGTCCAGCGAAGACAGCGAGGCGATCGAGGCGCCAAGCCAGCGCGCGCCCTCGCCTGCCGTGAAGTCGGCGTGGCGCAGGCGGTGGTCGACGTTGTCGCTGCCCAGGCCGCGGACCAGCTTGGCCAGCAGGTGCAGTTCCTCGACGGTGCTGTGGGCCGAGCCCAGCGCGCCGATGCCGGCAACGCCGAACTCACCCTTCACGCGCTTCAGGCCGTCGGCCACATAACCCAGTGCGGTGTTCCAGTCGACGCTGACCCACTCGCCGCCTTGCTTGATCATCGGCGTGGTCAGGCGCGACGGGCTGTTGACGGCCTCGTAGCTGAAGCGGTCGCGGTCGGCGATCCAGCATTCGTTGACGTCGTCGTTCTCCAGCGGCACGACGCGCAGCACCTGGTGGTTCTTGACCTGGACGATCAGGTTCGCACCGGTGGAGTCATGCGGGCTGACGCTCTTGCGGCGCGACAGTTCCCAGGTCCGGGCGCTGTAGCGGAAAGGCTTGCTGGTCAGCGCGCCGACCGGGCAGATGTCGATCATGTTGCCCGACAGCTCGGAGTCGATGGTCTGGCCGACGAAGGTCGTGATTTCCGAATGTTCGCCGCGGTGCTGCATGCCCAGCTCCATCACGCCGGCCACCTCCTGGCCAAAGCGCACGCAGCGCGTGCAGTGGATGCAGCGGCTCATCTCCTGCATCGAGACCAGCGGGCCCACGTCCTTCGGGAAGACCACGCGCTTTTCTTCCTCGTAGCGCGAAGAAGAGCCGCCGTAGCCGACGGCCAGGTCCTGCAGCTGGCATTCGCCGCCCTGGTCGCAGATGGGGCAGTCCAGCGGATGGTTGATCAGCAGGAACTCCATCACCGAGCGCTGGGCCTTCAGGGCCTTGTCGCTCTTGGTGCGGACGATCATGCCCTGCGTGACCGGCGTGGCGCAGGCCGGCATCGGCTTGGGCGCCTTCTCCACGTCCACCAGGCACATGCGGCAGTTGGCCGCGATGGACAATTTCTTGTGGTAGCAGAAGTGCGGGATGTAGGTGCCGGCAGCATCGGCTGCATGCATCACCATGCTGCCTTCCGGCACCGAGACCTTCTTGCCGTCGAGTTCGATTTCGAGCATGTTGGGTTTGCCCCGGTCAGACGTAGGACGGGACCGTGCAGGTCTTGTGGTCAACGTGGTGGACGAATTCGTCCCGGAAGTGCTTGAGCATGCCGCGCACCGGCATGGCGGCCGCATCGCCGAGCGCGCAAATGGTGCGGCCCATGATGTTCTCGGCCACGTTGTCCAGCAGCGCCAGGTCGTCGGCCCTGCCCTCGCCGTGCTCCACGCGGTGGACCAGGCGGTGCAGCCAGCCCGTGCCTTCGCGGCACGGCGTGCACTGGCCGCAGGATTCATGGGCGTAGAAGTAGGCCAGGCGTTCCAGGCTCTTGACCATGCAGCGGGTTTCGTCCATCACGATCACGGCCCCCGAGCCCAGCATCGAGCCAGCCTTGGCGATGGAGTCATAGTCCATCGTGCATTCCATCATGATGTGGGCCGGCAGCACCGGGGCCGACGATCCACCGGGGATCACGGCCTTGAGCTTCTTGCCGCCCTTGACGCCACCGGCGAGCTCCAGCAGCTTGGAGAACGGCGTGCCCATCGGGATCTCGTAGTTGCCGGGACGTTCCACGTCGCCGACCATTGAGTAGATCTTGGTGCCGCCGTTGTTCGGCTTGCCGCATTCGAGGTAGGCCTGGCCGCCATTGCGGATGATCCAGGGCACCGCCGCGAAGGTCTCAGTGTTGTTGATCGTGGTCGGCTTGCCGTACAGGCCGAAACTGGCCGGGAACGGTGGCTTGAAGCGCGGCTGGCCCTTCTTGCCTTCGAGCGACTCCAGCAGCGCGGTTTCCTCGCCGCAGATGTAGGCACCAAAACCATGGAAGGCATGCAGTTGGAAGCTGTGCTTGCTGCCCAGGATGTTGTCGCCCAGCAGGCCGGCAGCGCGGGCCTCTTCCAGCGCGGCTTCGAAGCGGTCGTAGACCTCGAAGATCTCGCCGTGGATGTAGTTGTAGCCCACCGAGATGCCCATCGCGTAGGCGGCGATCGCCATGCCTTCGATGACGATGTGGGGGTTGTACATCAGGATGTCGCGGTCCTTGCAGGTCCCCGGCTCGCCCTCGTCGGAGTTGCAGACCAAGTACTTCTGGCCCGGGAACGCGCGAGGCATGAAACTCCACTTCAGGCCGGTCGGGAAACCCGCGCCGCCACGGCCGCGCAGGCCGGAACCCTTGACCTCGGCGATCACCTGGTCCTGGGTCATTGGCTCGCCGCCGTCCACGCCAAGGATCTTGCGCAGGGCCTGGTAGCCGCCGCGCGCCTGGTAGTCGGCCAGGCCCCAGTTGCTGCCGTTCAGGCCGGCATAGATCTGGGCGCCGATGTGGCGGTCATGGAAGCAGGTGGCGTTGCCGGTGGTCTGGAAACGGGAAAGATCGAGTGCCATGGTTCAGGCCGCCTTTCCAGCTTCGGTGCGCATCATTGCAACCATCTCGTCGAGCTTGTCGTTGCTCATGTAGCTCAGCATCTGCCGGTCGTTGACCAGCATCACCGGCGCGTCGGCGCAGGCGCCAAGGCATTCGCACTTGGCCACGGTGAACAGGCCGTCGGCGGTGGTGCCACCGTCCTCGACGTTCAGCGACTTGCACAGGTGCTCCAACGCGCCCTGGCCGTTGCGCAGTTGGCACGGCAGGTTGGTGCAGACGTTCAGCTTGAACTTCCCCACCGGCTGCTGGTTGTACATGTTGTAGAAGGTCGTGACCTCGTGCACCGCCATGGCAGGCATGCCCAGGTAGACAGCGATCGCCGCCTCGGCCTCGGTCGAAACCCAGCCCTGTTCCTGCTGCACGATGGACAGGCAGGCCATCACGGCCGACTGCGCCTGCTCCTTCGGGTACTTCGCGACTTCACGCGCAAATCGCGCCCGCGTCGCTTCGCTCAGCGAAGCCGCAGGCGTCTGGTGGGTGACGGTGTCAGTCATCATCGATCGATCTCGCCAAACACGATGTCCATGGTGCCGATCACGGCGACGGCGTCGGCAATCATGTGGCCACGGGCCATTTCGTCCAGCGCCGCCAGGTGCGGGAAACCGGGCGCGCGAATCTTCAGGCGGTACGGCTTGTTGGCGCCGTCGCTCACCAGGTAGATGCCGAACTCGCCCTTGGGGTGCTCCACCGCCGCATAGGCTTCGCCTTCGGGCACGTGGAAGCCTTCGGTGAACAGCTTGAAGTGGTGGATCAACTCCTCCATGCTGGACTTCATGTCCAGGCGAGAAGGCGGCGCCACCTTGTGGTTGTCGGTGATGACAGGGCCAGGGTTCCTGCGCAACCATTCCACGCACTGCTGGATGATGCGGTTGGACTGGCGCATCTCCGCCACGCGCACCAGGTAGCGGTCGTAGGTGTCGCCATTGACGCCGATGGGGATGTCGAAATCCATCTTGGCGTAGACGTCGTACGGCTGCTTCTTGCGAAGGTCCCAGGCAATGCCGGAGCCACGCAGCATCGGACCGGAGAAGCCCAGGTTCATTGCGCGCTCGGGCGTGACGATGCCAATGCCGACCGTGCGTTGCTTCCAGATCCGGTTGTCGGTCAGCAGGGTCTCGTAGTCGTCGACGTTCTTCGGGAAGCGCCTGCAGAAGTCGTCGATGAAGTCGAGCAGCGAGCCTTGACGGTTCTCGTTCAGCGCCTTGATGGCACGCTCGTTCTTGATCTTGCTGACCTTGTACTGCGGCATGCTGTCCGGCAGGTCACGGTAGACGCCGCCCGGCCGGTAGTACGCCGCGTGCATGCGGGCGCCGGAGACGGCCTCGTACATGTCGAACAGATCTTCCCGCTCGCGGAAGCAGTAGATCAGCATGTTCATCGCACCGCAGTCCATGCCGTGCGCACCCAGCCACATCAGGTGGTTCAGCAACCGCGTGATCTCGTCGAACATCACGCGGATGTACTGCGCGCGGACCGGCACGGCTATGCCCATCAGCTTCTCGATGGCCAGGCAATACGCATGCTCGTTGGCCATCATCGAGACGTAGTCCAGCCGGTCCATGTAGGGCAGCGACTGGATGAAGGTCTTGGTCTCGGCCAGCTTCTCGGTGGCGCGATGCAGCAGGCCGATGTGCGGGTCGGCGCGCTGGATGACTTCGCCGTCCAGCTCCAGCACCAGGCGCAGCACCCCGTGCGCGGACGGGTGCTGCGGACCGAAGTTCAGGGTGTAGTTCTTGATTTCTGCCATGACGTTCCCGGACTCAGTGCAGGCCGCCGTAGTTGTCTTCACGGATCACGCGCGGCGTGATCTCGCGCGGCTCGATCGTGACCGGCTGGTAGATCACGCGGCGGCTCTCGGCGTCGTAGCGCATCTCGACATGGCCCGACACCGGGAAGTCCTTGCGCATCGGGTGGCCGATGAAGCCGTAGTCGGTCAGGATGCGGCGCAGGTCGTCGTGGCCTTCGTAGATGATCCCGTACATGTCGAAGGACTCGCGCTCGAACCAGTTGGCCGAGTTCCACACTGGCGTCAACGAAGCCACCACCGGCACGTCGTCGTCAGGCGCATAGACCTTCAGGCGCAAACGCCAGTTCAGCGTGACCGACAGCAGGTGCGAGACGGTGCAGTAGCGCAGGCCGTCCCAGGGCATGTCCTTGTACGAGGACATGTCCAGGCCGCACAGGTCGATGAGTTGTTCGAACTTCAGCTGCGGATGGTCGCGCAGCGTGGTGGCCACGTCGGCGTAGTCGGCCGCCTTGACGGTGAGGGTGAGTTCGCCGCGCTCGCGCTGGAGGCGCACGATGCGCTCGCCCAGCACCGATTCCAGCGCCGCTTGCAGGGTATCGAGTTTCTGCGTCATGGGATGCCTTGCCTGCTGCCTTCAGCGGGCGATGGTGTTTTCGCGGCGGATCTTGGCCTGCAGTTGCAGGATGCCGTAGAGCAGCGCCTCGGCCGTGGGCGGACAGCCCGGCACGTAGACGTCGACCGGCACGATGCGATCGCAGCCGCGCACCACCGAATAGCTGTAGTGGTAATAGCCGCCGCCGTTGGCGCAGGAGCCCATCGAGAGCACCCAGCGTGGTTCGGCCATCTGGTCGTAGACCTTGCGCAGCGCTGGCGCCATCTTGTTGCACAGCGTGCCGGCCACGATCATCAGGTCGGACTGGCGCGGACTGGGCCGGAACAGCATGCCGAAGCGGTCGATGTCGTAACGGGCGGCGCCAGCGTGCATCATCTCCACCGCACAGCAGGCCAGACCAAAGGTCATCGGCCACAAGGAACCGGTCTTGGACCAGTTGATGAGGGTGTCCACCTGAGTGGTGACAAAGCCCTCTTTGAAAACGCCTTCAATACCCATGCTTGTGTGCCTCTCGCAGCGAGGTCAGCGGCGCCACGCGCCCTGCCCCAAATAACTGGCCAGGGGTGATGCCCCTCATTCCCAATCGAGGGCGCCTTTTTTCCATTCGTAGGCAAAGCCCACCACCAGGATGGCCAGGAAGACCATCATGGCCCAGAAGCCTGACGCGCCGATGTCACGCAGCGACACCGCCCACGGAAACAGGAAGGCAATTTCCAGGTCGAAAAGAATGAAGAGGATGGCCACCAGGTAGTAGCGCACATCGAACTTCATGCGGGCGTCTTCGAAGGCTTCGAAGCCGCACTCGTAGGGCGAGTTTTTCTCCGCGTCCGGGCGATTGGGCCCGAGGAGGAAGCCGAGCAGCTGCGGCGCAACGCCGACGCCGACGCCGACCAGAATGAAAAGGATGACGGGCAAATACGGTTGCAGGTCCATGGTCGGCGGGTTCCCAGCAGTCATCAAAAGTCTCATCCGGCAACAAAAAAGCGCGCCGCCCTCACCCTCTGGAGAACCAGAAAGCAGAACCTGACGCGCCCAGTTTGTCCCCTGTTTTAGCAGGGCGCCCGGCAAGGCGCCGGATGAAGGCCTTGCCGAAAAAACTTCTTGGTGCCGACGGCGAGACTCGAACTCGCACAGCTTTCGCCACTACCCCCTCAAGATAGCGTGTCTACCAATTTCACCACGTCGGCACATCTTGTTCGTCACCGCGGCACCCAACAGCCAGTCAACTGTCTGTTGCGCACCACCGGCAGCTTTCGGACTTGCTCACCCGGCCTTTCCAGGCCAGGCGCTGCTTGTCCGGCAGCTCTGAAACTTCTTCTGAACTCGGCTCACGGAACAGGAAACACGGGTTCTCGGAGGGCCAGGTTCATTGGTCACTGCGCGTGAGGAATAGCGCCCTGACCAGCCTTGGATTCTAGCCCGAAATAAAAGGGCTTCCTAGGGTTTTTGCCTGCTTCGCACCAAGTCAGTTCGCGCCACTGGCGGGCATGCTGGCCGGCGCCACCGCGGCGGGCACACTCGCAGAAGATTCACCGGTTGGAATCTGCGGTGCACTCGGCGCAGCTGGCGCGGCGCGCTCCAGCACACTGGTGCCTTCGGTGGGGGCGGCACGGCCCACGCTGTTGGACATGAAGGCCAGGCCCAGCGTGGCAACAAAGAAGACCGAGGCGCAGACCGCCGTGGTGCGCGACAGGAAGTTCGCGCTGCCAGTGGCGCCGAACAGGCTGCCGGACGCGCCGGAGCCGAACGACGCGCCCATGTCGGCACCCTTGCCGTGCTGCACCAGCACCAGACCGATCATCACGATGGCCGCAACCATCTGCAACACCACCAACAGGTTCAACCAGATATGCATTTGGGAAAAACTCCAGGAATGACTTGAATCTTCTTGGCGGGGGCCGGACTTGCGCCGGATCAGCCCGCCGCTCGACAAATGGCCACGAAGTCGGATGCCTTCAGCGCCGCGCCGCCAATCAGCCCGCCATCGATGTCCGGCTGGCCGAACAAGGTGCTGGCGTTGTCCGGCTTGACGCTGCCGCCATACAGCAGCGTCATGGTGTCGCCATGGGCCGTGGCCGCCTGCAACTGGGCACGCAGCAGTGCGTGCACCGCTTGCGCCTGCTCCGGCGAGGCGGTCCGGCCGGTGCCGATCGCCCACACAGGCTCGTAGGCCACGACCATCTCGCCGGCGCAGTGGCCCAGCGTGTGGATCACGGCCGACAACTGGCGCTTGACCACCGCATCGGTTTCGCCAGCCTCGCGCTGCGCCAGCGTTTCGCCCACGCAGACGATGGGCGTGATGCCATGCGCCAGCGCTGCCTTGGCCTTGTCGGCCACCAACTGATCGCTTTCGGCGTGGTAGCCGCGGCGCTCGGAGTGGCCAACGATCACGTAGCGGCAACCAAACTCGCGCAGCATGGGTGCCGACACCTCACCAGTGTAGGCGCCCTGCGCATGCGCCGAGCAGTCCTGCGCGCCCCAGCGAAGGTCGCTGGCGGCCAGCGTCACTGCGGTTTCGGACAGGTACGGAAACGGCACGCAGACCGCCAGGTCGCAGCCAAACGGCCGGGCGGCAGTGATGCCTGCCAGCAGCTCGGCGTTGGCCTGGTGGCTGCCGTGCATCTTCCAGTTGCCCACCACGAGTTTGCGTCGCATTGTGTGTTCGTCTTTCAGTTGCTCAGGGACAGACCGCCCTCAGGCCGACCAGTCCAACACGATCTTGCCCACGTGCTGACCAGACTCCATCAGCGCGTGCGCCGCAGCCGCCTGGGCTGCCGGAAACACTTTTTCGATCACGGGTCGAACATGCCCCGCCTCGATCAGTGGCCAAACGCGTTCGCGCAGCGCCGCCGCAATGCGGCCCTTGAAGGCCACCGAGCGCGGCCGCAGCGTCGAGCCGGTGATGGTCAGGCGCCGGCTCAGCAAGGCGCCAGCATTGAACTCGGCCTTCACACCACCCTGCACAGCGATGATCGCAATGCGACCATCGTCGGCCAGGCAGCTGATCTCTCGCGCCACGTAGTCGCCCGCCACCATGTCCAGCACCACGTCGACGCCACGGCCGTCGGTCAAGCGCCGCGCCTCGGCCGCGAAGTCAGCCGTGCGGTAGTTGATCGCATGGTCGGCACCGAGCTCCAGGCACGCAGCGCACTTCTCGTCGCTGCCGGCCGTTGCCAGCACGGTCGAACCCATGGCCTTGGCCAGCTGGATCGCCGTCACGCCAATGCCGCTCGTGCCGCCCTGCACCAGCAGGCTTTCACCTGGTTGCAAACCGGCCCGGTCGAACACGTTGGCCCAGACGGTGAAGAAGGTCTCGGGCAGCGTGGCCGCCTCGATGTCGCCCAGGCCGGCCGGGACAGGCAGGCACTGCACGATGGGCGCCACGCACAGCTCGGCATAACCACCACCCGCCACCAGCGCGCAGACCCGGTCGCCCAGGTGCCAGCCAGCAGCGGCCAGTTCGGCAGCGTCGCCGCCGACGATGGTGCCCGCGATCTCCAGGCCCGGCAGGTCGGACGCACCTGCAGGCGGCGCATAGGCGCCCTTGCGTTGCAGCACGTCCGGCCGGTTGATGCCCGATGCGCTGACGCGCACAAGCAATTCACCAGCCGCCGGCTGCGGGTCGACACGCGTGGTCTCGACCAACACTTCCGGGCCGCCGAAGCCCTGGATCGCAATGGCGCGCATCAGCCTTGGCTTACTGCTGTTGCTGCTGTTGTTGCTGGGCCTCGCCCTCGCCGCCTTCGGCGGGCACGGCATCCGGGCGCTGCTCGGCGCGCTCGCGGCGCGGACGGTCAGGCCGGTCGCCACGGTCGCTGCGCGGCGGGCGGTCACCGTATTCACGGCGCGGTGCACGTTCGAAGCGCTCCTCTTCCATGCCTTCCGGACGCTCCTGCAGCGCCTTCATCGACAGCTTGATGCGACCCTTCTCGTCGGTCTCCAGCACCTTGACCTTGACCACCTGGCCTTCGGTCAGGAAGTCGGTGACCTTCTCGACGCGCTGGTGCGCGATCTGGCTGATGTGCAGCAGGCCGTCCTTGCCGGGCAGGATGTTGATCAGCGCGCCGAAGTCGAGGATCTTGGTGACCGCGCCTTCGTAGACCTTGCCGATTTCGGCTTCGGCCGTGATCTCTTCGATGCGCTTCTTGGCGAAGGCCGCCTTGTCGCCATCGGTCGAGGCGATGGTGATGGTGCCGTCTTCCTCGATGCTGATCTGGCAGCCGGTCTCTTCGGTCAGCGCACGGATGGTGGCGCCGCCCTTGCCGATCACGTCACGGATCTTCTCCGGATTGATCTTCATCGTGTACAGGCGCGGCGCGAATTCCGACAGTTCGGTCTTGGCGCTGCCCATGGCTTCGACCATCTTGCCCAGGATGTGCATGCGAGCTTCCTTGGCCTGGGCCAATGCCACCTGCATGATTTCCTTGGTGATGCCCTGGATCTTGATGTCCATCTGCAGCGCGGTGACGCCGGTGGTCGTGCCGGCCACCTTGAAGTCCATGTCGCCGAGATGATCCTCATCGCCCAGGATGTCGGTCAGCACCGCGAAGCGGCTGCCGTCCTTGATCAGGCCCATCGCGATGCCGGCCACGTGCGCCTTCAGCGGCACGCCAGCGTCCATCATCGACAGGCAGCCGCCGCAGACCGAAGCCATCGACGACGAGCCGTTGGACTCGGTGATTTCCGAGACCACGCGGATGGTGTACGGGAAGTCTTCCTTGTTCGGCAGCACAGCAACCAGGGCGCGCTTGGCCAGACGGCCGTGGCCGATCTCGCGGCGCTTCGGGCTGCCGACGCGACCGGTTTCGCCAGTGGCGAACGGCGGCATGTTGTAGTGCAGCATGAAGCGTTCGCTGTACTCGCCAGCCAGCGCATCGATGGTCTGCGAATCGCGTTCGGTGCCCAGCGTGGCTGCGACCAGCGCCTGGGTTTCACCCCGGGTGAACAGCGCAGAGCCGTGCACGCGCGGCAGCACGCTGTTGCGGATCTCGATGGCGCGCACGGTGCGGGTGTCGCGACCGTCGATGCGGGGCTCGCCGGCCAGGATCTGGCCGCGCACGATGCGGGCTTCGATCTCGAACAGCAGGCCTTCGACTTCGACCTTGTCGAACTCCAGGCCTTCGGCCTTCAGCGAAGCCAGCACGTTGCTGGTGACGTCGCGGCAAGCCTGGGTGCGGGCCTGCTTGGAGCGGATCTGGTAGGCCGCGCGCAGCGGGCCTTCGGCCAGTTCGTTGATCTTGGCGATGAACGGCTCGTTCTTCGCCGGGGCTTGCCAGTTCCACACCGGCTTGCCGGCTTCGCGCACCAGCGCGTGGATGGCGTTGATCGCGACCTGGCTTTGCTCGTGGCCGAACACCACGGCGCCCAGCATCACGTCTTCGGCCAGTTGGTCGGCTTCGGACTCGACCATCAGCACGGCGGCTTCGGTGCCCGCGACGACCAGGTCCATCTTGGACTCGGTCAGCTGGGTCTGACCCGGGTTCAGCACGTATTCGCCGTTGATGTAGCCCACGCGCGCAGCGCCGATCGGGCCATTGAACGGGATGCCGGAGATCGACAGCGCGGCGCTGGTGGCGATCAGCGCGGCAATGTCGGCCTGGACTTCAGGGTTCAGGCTCAGCACATGGATGACGACCTGGACTTCGTTGAAGAAGCCTTCCGGGAACAGCGGGCGGATCGGACGGTCGATCAGGCGGCTGGTCAGGGTTTCGAGTTCGCTCGGACGGCCTTCGCGCTTGAAGAAGCTGCCCGGGATCTTGCCGGCGGCATAGGTCTTCTCGATGTAATCGACGGTCAGCGGGAAGAAATCCTGGCCCGGCTTCGGATCGTTCTTGGCCACCACGGTGGCGAGCACCACGGTGTCTTCGATGTTGACCAGCACGGCGCCGGTGGACTGGCGGGCGACTTCACCGGTTTCCATGATGACCTGGTGTTGGCCCCACTGGAAGGTCTTGGTGACTTTGTTGAACAGACTCATGTTATTGGTCTCCTTGGGAGGGACGAGCGCACTTTCGGCGGCACTTTTGGACCGGGAGTCAGACGGCTTCGGGCGGGATGCCATTCCAACGGGCGGCGGACTGCAGCCGCCTGTTGGAATGACACAGCAATGCCCCGATTCCGGTTGGCTCCAAAAACAAAGAGCCTGTGCTGGCGATGGTTCCAGACAGGCTCTTGGTCACTGATGGGAGATTACTTGCGCAGGCCCAGCTTCTGGATCAGCGCGGTGTAACGGTCGGCGTCCTTGGCCTTCAGGTAGGCCAGCAGGCTCTTGCGCGAATTGACCATCTTCAGCAGGCCGCGGCGGCCATGATGGTCCTTCGCGTGGGTCTTGAAGTGGGGAGTCAGCTCGTTGATGCGAGCGGTCAGCAGGGCCACCTGGACTTCAGGCGAGCCGGTGTCGGCTGGGCCGCGAGCGTGTGCCTGGACGATGTCAGACTTCTTCATTTCAGCCACGGACATGGCGATTTCCTTTGTTTTGGAATGCCGCCGCTGCCTTCGATCAATCACGAAGCAGACCAACGGTTTCCGGTTTTGACTTGCGGTCGCGGGTGAAACCGACCCACGCCGTGCGATGCATCCACCAGCCCGGCAAGCGATGAACAAGCGCCCGAAAGCCTTGCTCGCCAGTTGCCATAAAAGGCGGAAGCCAAAGATTATAGCCCGAAACGATTTCCCGCCCGCTGCCCCGCGGCGAGTGCGCCTGGACTTGCCTGCCTGTACCAGGCGCCCACGGCGCGCCCAATCGGTCCACGGTGGCGCCGCAGGACCCCGTTTCAAGCCGCTTTGCGGCATATTTTTGCCAGGCCATCCAAGCCCTTGAAATGCATTCGGCCGCTGCCAACTGCAGCCACAAGGGACGTGAGCCCGCCGATTCCCGGCGCAGCCAGACAGCCCGAATTCATTGACCTCTCAGGAGTTTCCCATGCTGCTCGTTCCGCTGACCCGCACCACTACCCGCACCTCGCCTCTGAGCCGCGGCATTGACCGCGTGGTCGATGACACCTTGAACCGCCTGCTGGGCGTGACGACACAAAACCAGGACAGCACCCTCAGCCCAGCGCTGGACGTGAGCGAATCCGACAAGGCCTACAGCGTGCAGTTGGACCTGCCGGGCGTGCGCAAGGAAGACATCAAGATTGCAGTCGAAGGCCGCCGCGTGCGCATCGAAGCGCCGCTGCCGGCCGCGCCTGCGGCCGAAGAAGGTGTGCGCGTGATCTACCGCGAACGCACCCTGGCCAACTTCGCCCGCAGTTTCGTGCTGCCGGTCGAGATCGACCAGGCCAGTTCGCAAGCCAAGCTGGAAGCCGGCGTGCTGACCTTGACGCTGCAAAAGCGCCAACCGACCGAAGCCTCGCAGCTGACCGTCAACTGAGTTGATGCGCCTCAGGCCGCGCCCAGTTCCCAGCGCGGCCTGACCTCGAAGCGATAGTCGCAAGTGGGCCGGGCCAGCCCGGCCTGCAGGCGCATCGCCGCGGCCATTGCGATCATCGCGCCGTTGTCTGTGCAGAGCTCCAATTCTGGGTAGTGCATGCGCAAGCCGCGGTGCCGGGCCGCGGCATTCAGATCCCGCCGCAGACGCGAATTGGCGCCCACGCCGCCCGCCACCACCAAGCGCTGCAGCCCGCTTTCCTTGAGCGCGCGCAGCGACTTGCGTACCAGCACCTCGACGATGGCGGCTTCGGTGCTGGCCGCCAGATCCGCCTTTTGCTGCTCGGTAGGCGCAGGCCCCAGCTTGCGCAGCGCAATCATCACCGCGGTTTTCAGACCGGCAAACGAAAAATCCAGGTTGGGCTGATGCAGCAAGGGCCGTGGCAGTTCGAATGCCTGGTCGTTGCCTTGTTGCGCGAGCCGAGACAAGGCCGGCCCTCCGGGATAACCCAGGCCCAGCAGCTTTGCGGATTTGTCAAAAGCCTCTCCGGCGGCGTCGTCGATGGTTTCGCCCAGCAAAGCATATTGGCCAACGCCATCCACCCGCATCAGCTGCGTATGGCCGCCTGAGACCAGCAGTGCCACAAAAGGAAATTCCGGCGGATCGGCCGAGAGGAACGGCGACAGCAAGTGGCCTTCCAGGTGATGCACGCCCAACGTCGGCTTGCCAAGCGCCGCGCCCAACGCGCTGGCCACCCCGGCCCCGACCAGCAGCGCGCCCGCGAGGCCCGGCCCTTGTGTGTACGCGACCAGATCCACCTCGGCAAGATCGGCTCCCGCCTTTTCCAGCACCTCGCGCGCCAACGGCAAGGCTCGCCGCACATGGTCGCGCGACGCCAATTCCGGCACCACGCCGCCATAGGCCTGGTGCATCTGGACCTGGCTGAACAAGGCATGCGATCGCAGCACCGGCACCTGCCCCGGCGCGAATGTCACCAGGGCGACACCAGTTTCGTCGCAAGAGGATTCAAAGCCCAAAATGGTCGTCGACACGGTAGTTCTCACTCTAGACAGGAAATTTTTTCCGATCAGCCATTGCAGGACTGTGCATTTTCACGAACTTTGTGGAGAATGGCCCAGCCGCACCACAAGCGGGCAAGTTTTCGCAGATTCAAAAACGAAAGTCGTTGGGGCCATGAAGGAATACAAGCTCGTCGCTTGGCCGGATCTGCCGGCCGAATTTCGCAGAACTGCTTACCGCCGCATGGTGAGCGAGTTGTCGCAGCGCCATGTGACCGAACCGCACCTGCAGAAGTGCAGTGGCGTGTCGACCACGGAAGTGCGAAACCTGCTGCAGTACCTGCACTCCCGCGAATTGCTGGAAGACCGGGAAGCCGAGCCACCCAAGCCCAGCCGCTGGAAAGTCAGCTGGCCCTTCCACATCGGGCACAGCCGCGTCGGCTGAGGACTTTGGCCGAAGGGCATGACGCCCTGCCCCGCCAGCATCCTCGTTGATTCGAACCGCTCAACCGCCGTGGCCGCGCTGGCGCAATGCCGGCATTCGCGGCGACTGAAGCGCTGCCACCACGCCCGTCGGCTCAGTGCCGTTCGCGTGCATGGTTGATCGTGTACTTCGGAATCTCGATCGTCACGTCTTCCTTGGCCAGCATCGCCTGACAGGACAGGCGTGAGGTCGGCTGCAGGCCCCAGGCCTTGTCCAGCAGGTCCTCCTCGATCTCATCAATCTCGCCCAGCGAGTTGAAACCCTGTTTCACGACCACGTGACAGGTGGTGCAGGCGGCGCTCATCTCGCAGGCGTGCTCGATCTCGATGTCATGGTCCAGCAGCGCCTCGCAGATCGAGGTGCCTTCGGGCGCGGTGATCTCGGCGCCCTGCGGGCACAGCTCGGCATGAGGAAGAATGCGGATGATGGGCATGGTGTCTTGAAAGTATTCAGGCGTTGGCGCAGCGCCGCGGCGCTCAGAGCGTGTCCAGGCTGCGGCCGGTCAACGCGGCCTGGATGCCGCGGTTCATGCGGGCGGCGGCAAAAGCTTCGGTGCCTTCGGCCAGTGCCTCGACGGCCTGGGTGATGCGGTCGGCATCGTCGCCAGCGGCGATTTCGGCCAAAGCGGCCAGCAGCCGCTGCAGCTCGGCGCCTTCGGCCTGGCTCAGCAGGTCGCCATCAGCCGCCACTGCGGCCAGCGTGGCCAGGCGCATGCGCTCGGCCTCGACCTTGGCCTCGCGCAGCGCACGGGCGCGCATGTCGGTCTCGGCGCTGGCAAAACCATCCTGCAACATCTGCGCGATCTGATCGTCGGCCAAGCCATAGCTCGGCTTGACCTGCACCGAGGCCTCGACGCCGGACATGAGCTCCTTCGCGCTGACGCCCAGCAGCCCGTCGGCATCGACCTGGAAAGTCACGCGGATGCGCGCGGCCCCGGCCACCATCGGTGGAATGCCACGCAATTCGAAGCGGGCCAGCGAGCGGCATTCGGAGACCAGCTCACGCTCGCCCTGCACCACGTGCAGCGCCATCGCGGTCTGGCCGTCCTTGAAGGTGGTGAAGTCCTGCGCCTTGGCCACGGGGATGGTGGTGTTGCGCTCGATGATGCGCTCGGCCAGGCCACCCATGGTTTCCAGACCCAGCGACAGCGGGATCACGTCCAGCAGCAGCAACTCGTCGCCGTCACGCGCATTGCCGGCCAGCGCATTGGCCTGGATCGCAGCGCCCAGCGCCACCACTTCGTCAGGGTTCAGGTCGACCAGCGGCGGGCGGCCGAAATGTGCGCCCACGGCCTCACGCACCGCCGGCATGCGCGTGGCGCCACCGACCAGCACAACGCCTTGCACCTCATCGCGGCCCAGCTTCGCGTCGCGCAGCACCTTGCGCACGGCAGACAAGGTGCGGTCCAGCAGCGGCTTGGTCAGCGCCTCGAACTGCTCGCGGCTCAGCGGCAACACCCGCTCGGTGCCAGACAGCACGACCCGCAGCGTGGTCTCGGCCGCATCGGTCAGCGCTTCCTTGGCCACGCGTGCCGCCACCAGCAGGCTGCGCTTGTCCTGCGCGCTGGAAAGCGTCAGGCCCGCCTCGCTGACAGCCCAGTCGGCAATCGCATGATCGAAGTCGTCGCCGCCCAGCGCGGCGTCGCCACCGGTGCCGACCACTTCGAAAACGCCGCGCGTCAGGCGCAGCAGCGAGATGTCGAACGTGCCACCACCCAGGTCATAGACGGCGTACAGGCCCTCGCTGCCGTGGTCCAACCCGTAGGCGACCGCAGCCGCGGTGGGCTCGTTGATCAGGCGCAGCACGTTCAGGCCCGCAAGCTGTGCGGCGTCCTTGGTCGCCTGGCGCTGGGCATCGTCGAAATACGCCGGCACGGTGATCACGGCGCCAAACACATCGTCGTTGAAGGTGTCTTCGGCGCGGAAGCGCAGCGTGGCCAGGATCTCGGCCGACACTTCCACCGGTGTCTTTGCGCCCTGCCGCGTCTGGATCGCCACCATGCCGGGCTGGTCGATGAACTGGTAGGGCAGCCGGCTGTGGCCAGCCACGTCGGCCAGCTTGCGGCCCATCAGGCGCTTGACCGAGACGATGGTGTTTTCCGGGTCTTCGGCTGAAGCGGCCGCGGCGTCCACGCCGATCTGGCGGCCGTTGCCTTCCAGGTAGCGCACGACCGACGGCAGCATGGTGCGCCCCTGCACGTCCGGCAGGCATTCGGCCACGCCATGGCGCAGCGCGGCGACCAGCGAATTGGTGGTGCCCAGGTCAATGCCCACCGCGATGCGGCGCTGGTGCGGGTCCGGCGCCTGGCCGGGTTCGGAGATCTGGAGCAGAGCCATGAGCGGTACAGCGAAAAGTCAGGGAAGTCAGCGGTCGTGCGCGTCCAGCCGGCGCGCCAGGTCGGCGCGGAAGCGGTTCACGAACATCAGCGCACGCACCTGGCGGGCGGCTTCGGGGGCGTCGTTGGCCTCGTCCAGCAGGCGGCCGATGTCGGCCTGCAGGCGGCGCTCGTCGCCGGCCACCTCGTCGTCCAGCGACTGCACGGCGGCGGCGTCCGGCGCATCGTCCAGCGCCTCGCGCCAGGCCATCTGCTGCATCAGGAAACCGGTGGGCATGGCGGTGTTGCTCTCGGCCTCGATGGCCGCGCCGCGCAGCTCGCACAGGTATTGCGCACGGGCCAGCGGGTCCTTCAGGCGACGGTAGGCTTCGTTGATGCGCACCGACCATTGCATCGCGACGCGCTGCGCAGCGGCGCCTTCGGCGGCAAAACGGTCGGGGTGCACGCGACCCTGCAGCTCACGCCAGCGCTGGTCCAGCGCGGCACGGTCCAGCGCGAAGCGGGCCGGCAGGCCGAAGAGTGTGAAATCGTCGTCCTGCAGGTTCATGGCGCAAAGGCCGGCTGGATTTCACCGCAGAGGCGCGTGCCGCTGCCCTGGCGACCAAGAAGGGCTTCGGGGCGAATGCTCACGGGCGAGGCGTGGGTCATGTCAAACAACGGATGGGAGGAAAGAGGCGCTTCAAAAAACCAAGAGCGCGGCCAGGGGCTCCGCGCTCAGGATTGCCAGCTTTCAAAGCCGGCGGATTTTCGTCGCAACGCAGGCCGGTTGGCCCGCATGCACTTCAAACCCGGAAGGACTCTCCGCAGCCGCAGCGGTCTTTCTCGCGCGGGTTGTGGAACTTGAAGCCTTCGTTCAGGCCTTCGCGCACGAAATCCAGCTCGGTCCCGTCCAGGTAAGGGAGGCTTTTCGGGTCGATCAGCACCTTCACGCCATGGTCCTCGAAGATCACGTCTTCCGGAGTGATGTCGTCGGCGTATTCCAGCTTGTAAGCCAGGCCGGAGCAGCCGGTGGTCTTCACGCCCAGGCGCACGCCCACGCCCTTGCCACGGCGCGCCAGGTAGCGCGTCACATGGCGCGCTGCGGCCTCGCTGAGGGTCACCGCCATGTCAGTTCGCTTCCGTGGCGACCTGCGGGACCGAAGCGGTGGCGTGGCGGGCCTTGTAGTCGTCCACCGCAGCCTTGATCGCGTCTTCGGCCAGGATGGAGCAGTGGATCTTCACCGGCGGCAGCGCCAGTTCTTCGGCGATGTGGGTGTTCTTGATGGTCAGCGCCTGGTCCAGCGTCTTGCCCTTCACCCATTCGGTGACCAGCGACGACGAGGCGATGGCCGAGCCACAACCGTAGGTCTTGAAGCGCGCGTCTTCGATCAGGCCCGACACCGGGTTGACCTTGATCTGCAGTTTCATCACGTCGCCGCAAGCCGGTGCGCCCACCATGCCGGTGCCAACGCTTTCGTCGCCCTTGTCGAAGGCACCCACGTTGCGCGGGTTTTCGTAGTGGTCGATGACCTTGTCGCTGTATGCCATTTCGAACTCCTGTCTGTCTTGATCACTGCCGCAGGGCCGGCGCCGGGCCGCTCCCAAGCGGCCCCGCACCCCCTCGGGGGGTGGCTGCGGTAGGCCCGCAGCCGGGGGTTGTCATGCCGTCAATGCGCGCTCCACTGGATGCTGGAGATGTCGATGCCGTCGCGGTACATGTCCCACAGCGGCGACAGGTCACGCAGCTTGGCCACGCGATCCTTCAGCACGCTGATCGCGTAGTCGATCTCTTCTTCGGTCGTGAAACGGCCGATGGTCATGCGCAGGCTGGAGTGCGCCAGCTCATCGCTGCGGCCCAGCGCGCGCAGCACGTAGCTGGGCTCCAGGCTGGCCGAGGTGCAGGCCGAGCCGGACGACACCGCCAGTCCCTTGACACCCATGATCAGCGACTCGCCTTCGACGTAGTTGAACGAGATGTTCAGGTTGTGCGGCACGCGGCGGGTCAGGTCGCCGTTGATGAAGGTCTGGTCGATCTCCGACAGGCCCTTCAACAGCCGCTGGTGCAGTGCCGAGATGCGTGCGTGTTCGCTCGCCATCTCTTCCTTGGCGATGCGGAAGGCTTCGCCCATGCCAATGATCTGGTGCGTGGGCAGCGTGCCCGAACGCAGGCCGCGCTCATGGCCACCGCCGTGCATCTGCGCTTCCAGTCGCACACGCGGCTTGCGGCGCACATACAACGCGCCGATGCCCTTGGGGCCGTAGGTCTTGTGCGAGGCCAGGCTCATCAGGTCGACCGGCAAGGTCTTCATGTCGATCTCGACCTTGCCAGTGGCCTGGGCCGCGTCGACGTGGAAGATCACGCCGCGCTCGCGGCACAGCGTACCCAGCGCCGCGATGTCCTGGATCACGCCGATCTCGTTGTTGACGAACATCACCGAGGCGACGATGGTGTCAGGGCGGATCGCCGCCTTGAAGGCCTCGAAGTCCAGCAGCCCGTCTTCCTTCACGTCGAGGTAGGTCACCTCGAAGCCTTGCCGCTCCAGCTCGCGCGTGGTGTCCAGCACGGCCTTGTGCTCGGTCTTCACCGTGATCAGGTGCTTGCCCTTGCTCTGGTAGAAGTGGGCCGCGCCCTTCAGCGCCAGGTTGTTGGACTCGGTGGCGCCGGAGGTCCAGACGATCTCGCGCGGGTCGGCGCCGATCAGGTCAGCCACCTGCACGCGCGCCTTCTCGACCGCCTCTTCCGCTTCCCAGCCCCAGGCATGGCTGCGAGACGCCGGGTTGCCGAAATGCTCGCGCAACCACGGCACCATCACGTCCACAACACGCGGATCCACCGGGGTGGTCGCGCCGTAGTCCATGTAGATTGGGAAGTGCGGGGTCATGTCCATGATCGGGTCTTCTTGCGCTTCAAATGCACGGCAGTGAGGGAAACAAGGGCGCTGCAGGGCAGCACCATTCACCACGCCGGCCGAGCCGCCCAGCGGCTGGCGTGATGCAGGCCAACGCCTGGCTTACTTGGAAAAGGCGTTGCCCAGCGCGAACACGGAGTTCGGCGCGGTGACCTTGATCGGCTTGACGACAGGCACGGTCGAGATGGCACGCTTGATCGGCGCTTCCTCGATCGACAGGCCCTTGTCCAGCTGATCATCAACCAGCTTGCGCAGGCTGATGGAGTCAAGGTACTCGATCATCTTCGCATTCAGATTGGCCCACAGTTCGTGGGTCATGCAGCGACCGGCATCCTCGCCCATGCAATTTTCCTTGCCGGCGCAGCCGGTCGCGTCGATGGGCTCATCGACCGCGACGATGATGTCGGCGACGCTGATTTCCTCGGCCTTGCGGCCCAGGGAATAGCCGCCGCCCGGGCCACGCGTGCTTTCGACCAGCTCGTGGCGACGCAGCTTGCCGAACAGTTGCTCCAGATACGACAAGGAGATCTGCTGACGTTGGCTGATCGCAGCCAGGGCCACGGGCCCGTTGTTCGAACGCAGCGCCAGATCGATCATGGCGGTTACCGCAAAGCGGCCTTTGGTGGTCAGACGCATGAGACTCTCCTGTCTTCTCGGTTGGCGACACATGCCAGCGGAACATCGCGCCCCGCGGCCGGCTTCGTCACCAGCGCCCGGTTGCCAAAGCGGATGACCACTGTGGCGCCGGGTTAACCCTCGGAAGATCCCGAGTGATTTGCTCGATTATAGGCGAAGCCGAGTCTTTTAGTCGTGTATCCCGGCCAAAGGTTCCGTGGGCCGCCAGGAAATTTCCTTACCAGGTGTCCGGTCATGCGGCGCCACGGAAAAGCAACGGAAATGGCACGCTCCCAGGGAAAACCGGGCTCAGCGGCTGGCGGCGACCAAGCTCACGGCGCTGCTGTCGTGCGTGCTGCCGCCGCCAAATGCCTGTTCGCGCAACAGGGCCAATTGGTCGCGGATCCGGGCCGCCTTCTCGAATTCCAGGCTCTTGGCGTGCTCCAGCATCTGCTTTTCCAGCAGCTTGATGCGCTTGCTCAGGTC
Source organism: Ideonella sp. (assembly GCF_041287625.1). Classification (GTDB taxonomy): domain Bacteria; phylum Pseudomonadota; class Gammaproteobacteria; order Burkholderiales; family Burkholderiaceae_C; genus Ideonella. The sequence continues at coordinate 173,127 of NZ_JBGGNH010000052.1, read as the reverse complement.
CTTCTCGCTCATCGCCTCGACCTCGGCTGCCTGCTGGGCAAAACGCAGGTCGTCCTTGCCTGACTTTTCGGCCACCACGCCGTCGATCATCTCGCGCACCTGCTTGCGGATGCCGCGCGGCACGATGCCATTGGCCTCGTTGAACGCGACCTGCTTGGCACGGCGGCGCTCGGTTTCGTCCATTGCCCGGCGCATTGAATCGGTGATGCGGTCCGCGTAGAGGATGGCGCGGCCATTGACGTTGCGCGCGGCCCGGCCAATGGTCTGCACCAAGCTGCGCTCAGCGCGCAGGAAGCCTTCCTTGTCGGCATCCAGGATTGCCACCAAGCTGACCTCGGGGATATCCAGCCCTTCGCGCAGCAGGTTGATGCCCACCAGCACGTCGAACACCCCCAGCCGCAGGTCGCGCAGGATCTCCACGCGTTCCACCGTGTCGATGTCCGAGTGCAGGTAGCGCACCTTCACGCCGTTGTCGGTCAGGTAGTCGGTCAGCTGCTCGGACATGCGCTTGGTCAGCGTGGTGATCAGCACCCGCTCACCCTTCTCCACCGTCTCGCGGATCTCCTGCAAAACGTCATCCACCTGCTGCTGCGCCGGCCGCACTTCCACGATGGGGTCGACCAGACCGGTCGGCCGCACCAACTGTTCGACCACCTGGCCTGCGTGCTGCTTCTCGTAGTCGGCCGGTGTGGCCGACACGAACACGCACTGCCGCATCTTGGTTTCGAACTCGGCGAACTTCAGCGGCCGGTTGTCCAGCGCGCTGGGCAGGCGAAAGCCATATTCGACCAGCGTGGTCTTGCGCGCCCGGTCGCCGTTGTACATGCCGCTGAACTGGCCGATCAGCACGTGGCTCTCGTCCAGAAACATCAGCGCGTCCTTTGGCATGTAGTCCACCATCGTCGGCGGCGGGTCGCCGGGCGCGGCGCCCGAAAGATGGCGGCTGTAGTTCTCGATCCCCTTGCAGTGGCCAACCTCCTGCAGCATCTCCAGGTCGAAGCGGGTGCGCTGCTCCACGCGCTGCGCCTCCACAAGCTTGCCTTCCTTGACGAAAAACGCCAGCCGTTCGCGCAGCTCCGTCTTGATGGCGTCGATGGCCGCCAGCACGCGATCGCGCGGTGTCACGTAGTGGCTGGACGGGTAGATCGTGAAGCGCGGCACTTTCTGCTGGACCCTGCCGGTCAGCGGGTCCAGCAGCGACAGCGCCTCCACCTCGTCGTCGAACAGCTCGATGCGCACCGCCAGTTCCGAATGCTCGGCCGGGAAGACATCGATGGTGTCGCCGCGCACGCGGAAACTGCCACGGGAGAAATCCGTCTCGTTGCGGGTGTACTGCATGCGGATCAGCTGCGCGATCACGTCGCGCTGGCCCATCTTGTCGCCATTGCGCAAAATGAAGCGCATCTGCGTGTAATCCTCCGGCTTGCCGATGCCGTAGATCGCGCTGACCGAGGCGACCACGATGGTGTCGCGCCGCTCCAGCACGCTCTTGGTGGCCGACAGCCGCATCTGCTCGATGTGCTCGTTGATCGCAGAGTCCTTCTCGATGAAAAGGTCCCGCTGCGGCACATAGGCCTCGGGCTGGTAGTAATCGTAGTAGCTGACGAAATACTCGACCGCGTTCTTCGGGAAGAACTCGCGGAATTCGCTGTACAGCTGGGCCGCCAGCGTCTTGTTCGGCGCAAAGACGATGGCCGGTCGGCCCATGCGGGCGATCACGTTGGCCATCGTGAAGGTCTTGCCCGAACCGGTCACGCCCAGCAGCGTCTGGTAGGCCAGCCCGTCCTGGATGCCTTCGACCAGTTGCGCAATCGCCGTCGGCTGATCACCCGCTGGTGGGTAGGGCTGGTACAGCTGGAACGGCGAATCCGGGAAACTGATGAACTCGCCCTCGGGAAAGCCTTCGCCATCCGGCGAACCTGCGTTCGCGCCTGCCGCTGCACCTGCATCCATTGCCACACCTCGTCCCACGCCAGTGAGTTCCGACATCGGGTTTTTCCCCTTCAACGCTTAAAATCCTCAGGCTCGGCGAGTTGCACGCCGGGCCAACCTGACAGCGTAGCGCATCCCAAACGGCCGCGCCGACTGTCGATGCCTTCGCCGCCCCGGCGCCTCCTCCGATCCACAGGACTGATTCCATGTCTTCCTCCGCCTCGTCGCTGTTCGCCGCCGTTGAAATGGCGCCTCGCGATCCGATCCTCGGCCTCAACGAACAGTTCAACGCCGACACCAACCCCGCCAAGGTCAACCTGGGCGTGGGCGTCTACACCGATGCCAACGGCAAGCTGCCGCTGCTGGCCTGCGTGAAGGCTGCCGAGGCGCAACTGGTCGAAGCCGCCCGCGCCCGCGGCTACCTGCCAATTGATGGCATTGCCGCTTATGACAAGGCCGTGCAGGCCCTCGTCTTCGGCGAAGGCAGTCCCCTGTTGGTCGAAGGTCGTGTGGCCACGGTGCAGGCCATTGGCGGCACCGGCGGCCTGAAGCTGGGGGCCGACTTCCTGAAGAAGCTGAACCCCACCGCCAAGGTGCTGATCAGCGACCCGAGCTGGGAAAACCACCGCGCATTGTTCACCAACGCCGGCTTCACCGTCGACACCTACCCGTACTACGACGCCGACAAGCAAGGCGTGAACTTCGACGGCATGCTGGCCGCGCTGAACAGCGCCGCCGCAGGCACCGTCGTCGTGCTGCACGCCTGCTGCCACAACCCGACCGGCTACGACATCCTGCCGGTCCAGTGGGAACAGGTCATCGCCGCCGTCAAGGCGCGCGGCCTGGTGGCCTTTCTTGACATGGCTTACCAGGGCTTTGGCGACGGCATCGAGGAAGACGGTGCCGTCATCGGCCAGTTCGTTGCCGCCGGCATCGACTTCTTCGTCTCCACCTCGTTCTCGAAGAGCTTCTCGCTCTACGGCGAACGCGTTGGCGGCCTGTCGGTCGTCTGCGCCAGCAAGGAAGAAACGGCGCGCGTGCTGTCCCAGCTGAAGATCACCATCCGCACCAACTACTCCAACCCACCGACGCACGGCGCGCAGATCGTCGCCACCGTGCTGACCACGCCCGCGCTGCGCGCCCAGTGGGAAGAAGAGCTGGCCGGCATGCGCAACCGCATCAAGAAGATGCGCGGCGCGTTCGTCGAGCAGCTCAAGGCAGCCGGCGTGACCCGCGACTTCAGCTTCATCACCACCCAGCGCGGCATGTTCAGCTACTCCGGCCTGACCAAGCCCCAGATGGAACGCCTGCGCAACGAGTTCGGCGTCTACGGCGTCGACTCGGGCCGCATCTGCGTGGCCGCGCTGAACGAGCACAACATCGGCTACGTCACCAAGTCGATCGCAGCCGTTCTTTGAGTGAACCCCCAGGGCCGGCAAAGCCCGGCCCGCCCCCCCGAGGGGGAGCAAGTTGCCTTGGGGCGGCCCGGCGGCAACTTGCTCGCGGCCGGCACGGTTCAGTAAGCAGGAAAGGCACAATCACCGCATGGCTGTGCTTTCCCCCACACCCGGTGTGCCCAAGGCCCACCGATTGATCTACCGCCCGCCGCTGCTCGGCCGGGATTATTGGGTCCTCGACAACGCCCTGCCCGACCCGCTGGCGGTGCGCCAGCGACTGCTGCAGCGGGACGATTGGGTGCTGGGCGCGCCGCACCGGCCGGAGGCTTGGCCGGGGCAGCGGGCGCAGCCGGCCCTCACCGCCGAAGAACTGGCTCCGCTGGAAGCCTGGGCACGGCAGCAGACGGGCCAGAAGAAGCTGTTTGCGGTGAGCCTGCCGGGCAAGACCGGCCCGCAGTTCAACCACAACTGCGTGCAGCTGGTGGGCGCCAGCGAGAGCGGCGCCAAGCCGCACACTGACTCGCGCCGCCTGTGCAAATACGCCGCGGTGCTGTACCTGAACCCCGATGTGCCGGACCACTGCGGGACCGCGCTCTATCGCGTGCGCCTGCCGGACGGCTCGCTGGGCGGCAACACCTTGCCCGCCCGCTTTGCCAACCTGGTCGAGGCGCTGGACACCCGTTTCGTGCCGCCCAACCTGTTCGTCGAAGACGTGGCCATCGACCACCGTTTCAACCGCCTGCTGGTCTACAAGGCCGACCTGATCCACAGCGCCACGGCCTACTGGGGCAACACGCCGGAAACCAAGCGCATGAGCGTGGTCATGTTCTGGATGGCCTGAGCGAGCGGCTGAACTGACCCGTCCAGGCGCCGCTTTTCTGCGCTGCAACATGCCTGCAGCTGCTGCCCAATGGAGGTGCCAAGTCGCTGCCAATCGGTGCAAGTGCTGATCGTGGCACTACCGATGCGCAATTTTTTGCTGCAGTGCACAATTGCAGAATTCGGTCCATGGAGGACGCTGGCGCGCTGCCAAAGCTAGCCGCCGGCTCGCCTCGCCGGGCCAACCCAACAGGAGCCCGCATGCTCTACCAGCTCTATGAAACCCAACGCGCGCTGATGGCGCCGTTTGCCGAATTCGCCAGTGCCTCGGCCAAGCTGTACAGCCATCCGCTGTCGCCGTTCACGCACACCCCCATGGCCCAGCGCGTGGCCGCCGGCCTGGACCTGATGCACCGCCTGGCCAAGGACTACGAAAAGCCCACCTTCAACATCCAGACCGTGCGCGTGGACGGCGTGGACGTGGCGGTGCAGGAGCAGGTCGCGGTCGACAAGCCCTTCTGCCGCCTGGTGCGCTTCAAGCGCTTCTCGGACGACGCCACCGCGCTGGGCGACATGAAGGCGCAGCCGGTGGTGCTGGTCGTGGCCCCCCTGTCGGGCCACCACGCCACGCTGCTGCGCGACACCATCAAGAGCCTGCTGCAGAGCCACAAGGTCTACATCACCGACTGGACCGACGCCCGCATGGTGCCGCTGGAAGCCGGCCCGTTCCACCTGGCCGACTACATCGCCTACATCCAGGAATTCATCCACCACATCGGCCCCGAGGTCAACGTGATCTCGGTCTGCCAGCCCACGGTGCCGGTGCTGGCCGCGATCTCGCTGCTGGCCACGCACAAGGAATTCACGCCGCGCACGATGATCATGATGGGCGGCCCCATCGACGCCCGCAAGTCGCCCACCGCGGTCAACAACCTGGCGATGAACAAGAGCTTCGAGTGGTTCGAGAACAACGTGATCTACCGCGTGCCGCAGAATTTCCCCGGCGCGGGCCGCGAGGTCTACCCGGGGTTCCTGCAGCACACCGGCTTTGTCGCGATGAACCCGGACCGCCACCTCACCTCCCACTACGACTACTTCCTGGACCTGGTGCGCGGTGACGACGACAGCGCCGAGACGCATCGCCAGTTCTACGACGAATACAACGCCGTGCTGGACATGCCGGCCGAGTACTACCTGGACACCATCAAGACCGTGTTCCAGGACTTCGCACTGGTCAACGGCACCTGGGAAGTCGACGGCACCCAGGTCCGGCCGCAGGACATCCGCGACACCGCGCTGCTGACCATCGAAGGCGAACTGGACGACATCTCCGGCGCCGGCCAGACACGTGCCGCGCATGCGCTGTGCACCGGCATTGCGCCGGAAAACCGGCAGCACTACGACGTGGTCGGTGCCGGGCACTACGGCATCTTCTCCGGCCGCCGCTGGCGCGAGAAGGTCTACCCGGAAGTGCGCGACTTCATCCGCCGCTTCAACCCCGCTGAACCGGTGCCGGTCCCGCCCCAGGCCGTCACCGCGGACGAGCCGGCCGCAACACCCCGGCCCGCGCGCAAGGTGACCGCGCAGGCGGCAGCCAAGGCGCCCGCGAAGACCGAAGCCAAGGCCGTCGTCAAGGTGGGCGCCAAACCGCCCGCGAAAGCGGCCGCCAAGCGCGCCGCGCCGCGCAAGAAACCGCAGGCCTGAGAGAAAGCGGCGCCGGGCCCGCCCACGGGATAATCCGCGGGTGACGCTCGCGCCCTTCCCGCCCCCCGCTTCCCCTGTGGCCACGCTGGCCGCGCGCATTGATGCGGCCCTGCCGCAGACCCAGTGCACCCGCTGCGGCTACCCGGACTGCCGCAGCTATGCCAACGCCATCGCCGCCGGCGAGGCCGGCATCAACCAGTGCCCGCCTGGCGGCGCAGAAGGCGTGGCCCGGCTGGCTGCGCTGACCGGCCTGCCCGTCCTGCCGCTGAGCCCCGAGCATGGCCACGAAGGCCCGCGTGCGGTGGCCGTCATCGACGAAGCCTGGTGCATCGGCTGCACGCTGTGCATCAAGGCCTGCCCGGTGGACTGCATCAGCGGCGCCGCCAAGCGCATGCACACCGTCATTGAGGCCCAGTGCACCGGCTGCGAGCTGTGCGTGCCGGCCTGCCCGGTGGACTGCATTGCCATGCTGCCGATCACGGGCGAAGCCACCGGCTGGGCCGCCTGGGACAGCCAGCTGGCCGACGAGGCCCGCCAGCGCTATGCCTTCCACCAGTTCCGCACCGCGCGCGACAAGCGCGAGAACGACGAACGCCTGGCCGCCAAGGCCGCGCACAAGCTGGCCGACCTGGCCGCCGCCAGCCAGCTCACCGACCCGGCCGCACTGGACCGCAAGCGTGCCATCGTCGAAGCCGCACTGGCCCGTGCCCGCGCCCAGCGCCAGCCCACCCCTCCTGACGACAAGGCCCGATGAACGCCACCCGCCGCAATCCCGTCCCACCGGCAGCTGCCGCCGAAGCACTGGCCACGCCCGGCAGCTCAGCGCCGATGACGGACGCCCAGGTCGAACACTTCTTCGCCACGCTGCGCGCCGCCAACCCGCACCCCGAGACCGAACTGCAGTTCACCAACGTGTTCGAGCTGCTGGCCGCCGTGCTGCTCTCGGCCCAGGCCACCGACGTGGGCGTCAACAAGGCCACGCGCAAGCTGTTCGCGCTGGCGCCCACGCCCCAGCGCATGCTGGCACTCGGGCTGGAAGGCCTGGAAGCGCAGATCAAGACCATTGGCCTCTACCGCACCAAGGCCAAGCACCTGCTGCAGACCTGCCGCATGCTGGTCGAGCTCCACGGCGGCCGGGTGCCGCGCGAGCGCGAGGCGCTGGAGGCCTTGCCCGGCGTCGGCCGCAAGACCGCCAACGTGGTGCTCAACGTGGCCTTTGGCGAGCCGACGATGGCGGTCGACACGCACATCTTCCGCGTGGGCAACCGCACCGGGCTGGCGCTGGGCAAGAACCCGCTGGCGGTCGAGCAGGTGCTGCTGCGCCGGGTGCCGCCGGCCTACCGGGTGGACGCGCACCACTGGCTGATCCTGCACGGCCGCTACATCTGCCAGGCCCGGCTGCCGCGCTGCGCAGCCTGCCAGGTGGCGGTGGACTGCCAGTTCCAGCCCAAGACGGCGGCACGCTGAGCCGCTGAACACCGGCGCCGCCATGGCGCCCGAAGGCTTGCCGCCGCCAGAAAGGCTTTCCGGCTTGTTTCCCGGTCTTTTCCGGGCTTTGAACGCGAGGGTGAATCTCAACAATCCCCTCATGTTCTCACTGCCTTTGACCGATGAAACCCGCATGAGCCCGACACGCCTGCTTCAACGCCTGCTGCGCCGCCGCCCCTCGGCGACGGTGCCGCCCAGCCGCATCGAAATCCGGCCGCCCGCACTGTGGGGTCAGGCCGAACCGGTCTGGCAGTCGGTGTGGAGCTGGATGCGCCAGTCGCCTGTCACCGGCGGTGCCCGGCCCAGCGTGCTGGACAAGGCCAGGCAGGACTTCTGCGCCGCGCTCGGCGACCTGCACGGCGAGGCCACGCATGACCTGTCGCGCCGCGCCAGCCACGCCCGCTCGCTGCGCGAGCTGTGGCACCTGCGTGCCGAGCTCTACAGCCTGATCGCGTTTCACCTGAACCAGACCGAGGCCGATCGCCGGCTGGCGCAGGTCAACCGTCATTTCCCAGCCCGCGCCGCGGGCACGGCCACGAATGTCTTGCAGTCGACTGATCGCCATGCCCAACGCCACAATTCCTGAGCGCCGCGCACCGGCTTTTGCCAACACCTTGCCCGAGTCCTCGCTGCTCAGCGAGCTCGACAGCGTGATGCCCAGCGCCTTCGACGCCGAGCTGGCGGCCGCCGGCCTGCCGGCCGAACGCGCCGCCCGCATTGCCGCCCGCCGCGCCTTCGTCGAGATGAAACAGATCTTCATGCGCGCCGTGGCGACCATGAAGGACCGCAAGGGTGAATGGCTGCGCAACCAGGTGCGGCTGGCCAACGAACCGCTGGACCTGTGGCTGCTGCGCGGCCCGGTGCTGGCCGCCCTGCGCCAGACCGACGGCGAGACCCGTGGCCTGCGCGCAGAGCTCTACCGCGGCCTGGACAGCCTGTTCCCGCACGCCCACGGCCACGGCACGTCCGCTGCAGCCGCCATCGGTGGCCCGGTCACGCTGCCGCCGCTGAACCTGCCCGAACCCTGGGCCATCCAGGCCATGGACGCGATGCGCAGCCTGGCCGAGCACCAGAAGGCCGCGCGCCGCTGAGGCCGCGCTGTCGATACACCTGACACAGCTGGTATAGCTTCCTGCTGCTGAAGTAACGCCCTGAGGCCCCACAGCCCGGGCGGGGGCTGCATCACGGTGCAAAATCGAAGGGTGAACATCATCATCCTCGACGACTACCAGGACGCCGTGCGCAAGCTCAACTGCGCATCGGCACTGAATCATCTGCAGGCCAAGGTCTTCACCAACACCGTCAAGGGCCAAGGCCAGTTGTCGGTGCGCCTGCGCGACGCGGAGGTGCTGGTGGCCATCCGCGAACGCACGCAGTTCAACCGCGCCCTGCTCGAAAAGCTGCCCAGGCTGAGGCTGATCTCGCAGACCGGCCGGGTCGGCCCGCACATCGACGTGGACGCCTGCACCCGGCTGGGCATTGCGGTGGCCGAAGGCGTCGGCTCGCCGCATGCGCCGGCCGAGCTGACCTGGGCGCTGATCATGGCCGCCATGCGCCGGCTGCCGCAGTACATCGGCAACCTCAAGCATGGCGCCTGGCAGCAATCCGGCCTGAAGTCGGCCTCGATGCCGCCGAACTTCGGCCTGGGCCTGCAACTGCGCGGCCGGATCCTCGGCATCTGGGGCTACGGCAAGATCGGCGCGCTGGTGGCCGGCTACGGCAAGGCCTTTGGCATGGACGTGCGCATCTGGGCCAGCGAAGCCAGCCGCGAGCGCGCGCAGGCTGACGGCTGGGCCACCTTCGACAGCCGCGACGCGCTGTTCGAGCAGAGCGACGTGCTCAGCGTGCACCAGCGCCTGTCCGACCGCAACCGCCACGGCGTCACCCATGCCGACCTGGCGAAGATGAAACCGACCGCGCTGTTCGTCAACACCTCGCGCGCCGAGTTGGTCGAAGACGCTGCGCTGGTCTCGGCGCTGAACCGCGGCCGGCCCGGCATGGCGGCGGTGGACGTGTTCGAGTCCGAACCCATCCTGCAGGGCCACCCGCTGCTGCGGCTGGAAAACGCCGTCTGCACGCCGCACATCGGCTACGTGGAGCAGGACAGCTACGAGCTGTACTTCACCGCGGCATTCGAGAACGTCGTCAACTTCGTCGGCGGCACGCCGTCCAACATCGTCAACCCGGACGCGCTGAAGGTCCTGCGCTGAGCGCAGGCCCGGCACGGCTCAGCGCGTGCCTTCGTCCTTGGTGCCGAAGATCTTGTCGCCCGCGTCGCCCAGGCCCGGGATGATGTAGCCCTGCTCATTGAGGTGGCTGTCGATGGCAGCCGCCCAGCAGCGCACGTCCGGATGCGCCGCTTCGAGCGCCTTGATGCCCTCGGGCGCGGCCACCAGCACCAGCGCGCGGATGTCCTTGCAGCCGCGGCGCTTGAGCAGGTCAATGGTCGCGATCATCGAGCCGGCCGTGGCCAGCATCGGGTCGACGATCAGCGCGGTGCGCTGCTCCAGCGCGCCAACGAACTTCTCGAAGTAGTGCACCGGCTGCAGCGTCTCGTGGTCGCGCGCCAGGCCGACCACGCTGATCTTGGCGTTCGGCACCATGTCCAGCACGCCGTCCAGCATGCCCAGGCCCGCCCGCAGGATGGGCACCACGGTGACCTTGCGACCTGCGATCTGCTCGACCTGCGTCGGGCCGCTCCAGCAATCGATCATCACGTTTTCGAGCGGAAAGTCGGCCGTGGCCTCGTAGGCCAGCAGGCGTGCCAGCTCGCCGGTGATCTCGCGGAACTTCTTGGTCGAGATGTCGGACTCGCGCAGCAGGCCCACCTTGTGGCGGACCAGCGGATGGGGAACGGCGATGACGGTCATGGTGGCGATGCGACGGCTCAGCAACGGGATGGGCCGAGTGTAGTGGCCCCATCCTGGGGTTGTCCCCGACGCCGCGGCGGCACAAGTTCACAGACGCGAACAAAGGTCGGCCCGCCTCGTGCCGATAGTCCAGTAACTGCGGCGAAGTCTGGCTGCATCCGCTTTCCCCGCGCCCCGCGCCCCTCGCACCGCTCAGCCGTGACGCTTCCAGCATGCCCGATGTCCTGAACCCCGTGCCAGCCGGCGCCGCGCTCGACGCACCACCGGTCACCCTGATGCTGGTGGACGATGAAGCCTCGGTGCTGAGCGCCTTGCGGCGCCTCTTCCGCACCCAGGGCTACCGCATCCTGCAGGCCACCAGTGGTGCCGACGGCCTGGCGCTGCTGCAGCAGGAGACCGTGGACCTGGTGATCTCCGACATGCGCATGCCCGAGATGGACGGCGCCCAGTTCCTCGAAAGGGTTCGCAGCCAGAGCCCCGGCACGGTGCGCATCCTGCTGACCGGCTATGCCGACATCAGCGCCACGATTGCCGCCATCAACTGCGGCGAGATCCACCGCTACATTGCCAAGCCCTGGGACGACCAGGACCTGCTGCTGGTGGTGCGCGAAGCCTTGACCCGGCGCGACCTGGAGCAGCAGAACACCCGCTTGCTGGCCCTCACGCAAAGCCAGAACCAGGCCCTGGCCGAGCTCAACCAGGGGCTGGAAGCCCGCGTCAAGTCCCGCACCGCCGAGATCGAGCAGATCAACGCGATGCTGAACAAGGCCTATGAAGAGCTGAACCAGAACTTCATGGTCGCGGTCACGGTGTTCAGCGGCCTGATGGAAATGCGCCAGGACGGCATTGCCGGCCACTCGCGCCGGGTCGCCTCGCTGGCACGCCGCACCGCCGTCGCCCTGAAGCTCGACGAGCGTTCCCAGCAGGACATCTACCTCGCAGCGCTGCTGCACGACATCGGCAAGATCGGCTTTCCGGACAAGATGTTGGGCAAGCCGGTCTCGACCTACTCGCCCGACGAGATGACCCGCTACCGCAAGCACCCGCGCGAGGGCGAAGCCGCGCTGATGCCGCTGGCCCAGCTGCAGACCGTGGGCCGCATCGTGCGCCAGCACCATGAGCGACTGGACGGCAACGGCTTCCCCGACGGCCTGGCCGGTGACGAGATCCTGATCGGCGCGCGCATCGTCTCGGCCGCGAGCGACTACGACGGCATGGTGCATGGCGGACTGGCAGAGAAGTGCTTCAGCCCCGACTCCGCGCTGCGTGCCCTGGCCAATGGCGCCGGCACGCGCTACGACCCCCGCGTCGTGGCGGCGCTGGAGCTGGCGCTGCAGACCCCCGACCCCTCCGAAAGCAATGACCTTGCGGTCGAAGCCTCGGACCTCAAGCCCGGCATGGTGCTCGCGCGCGACCTGCTTTCGCCCAAGGGCTCGCTGCTGCTGGCGGCCGGCTATGTGTTCGACGCGCGGGTGATCCGCCAGGTGCGTGACTTCGTTGGCAGCGAGGGCCTGAAACTGGCGCTGCGCATCCGCAAGGACTCGCTGCCCAGCGCGCCTGCACTGACCAGCAACGGCAGCAACGGCACCTCGCCCCAGGACAAGCAACATGCCTGACGACCTTCACTCGCCGGCATCGTGCACCCTGTCTTCCCCCGGCCCGCACGGCCTGCTGCCGCTGCTGCTGGACGCCGTCACCGTGCCCACGTATGTGCATGCCGGCGGCCCCATCCTGCATGCCAACCCGGCCATGCTGCGCCTGGCCGGCCACGGACTGGACGCCCTGCGCGGCTTCCACCACTCAGCGCTCTGCGACGAAGCCGGCCAGCCGGGCCTGCAGGCCTATGGCGAGGCCTGCCTGAGCCCGGCAGGCGATCCGCCGGCCATGGAGCTGCAGTTGATCACTGCCCACGGTGCGACGCGCCAGGTCGAGATCAACGGTCGCCGCGTGATGTTCGACGGCCAGCCTTGCGTGATCGTCACCTGCCAGGACCTGAGCGACATCCAGCACGTGCAGAGCAGCCTGCTGCAGGTCAGCCAGTTGCTGAATCAGATCATCAACGGCGGCCCGGTGGCCACCTTCGTGATCGACAAGGATCACCGGGTCACCCACTGGAACAAGGCCTGCGAGCGGCTGACCGGCCGCCTGGCGTGGGAGATGCTGGGCCGCACCGAGTACTGGCGCGCGTTCTACAACCACGAACGCCCGCTGCTGGCCGACATGATCGTCGACGGCGTCAAGCTGAACGAACTCAAGAATCACTACCAGGACGCCGTCAAGCCATCGCAGGAACTACAGGATGCCTACGAAGGCGAAACCTTTTTCCCTGCGCTCAAGGAAGGCGAAGAAGGCCGCTGGCTGTTCTTCACCGCGGCACCGCTGCGCGATCCGCAAGGCGAGCTGATCGGTGCGATCGAAACACTGCAGGACGTGACCCAGCGGCGCAAGGCCGAGGAAGAGCTGACGCGCCACCGCAACCAACTCGAACAGTTGGTGGAGGAGCGCTCGGCCGAGCTGGGCGGCACGGTGCGCCAGTTGGCCGCCTTCATGGAGAACTCGCCCATCGGCATCATGCACACCATGGACGGGCAGGTGGTGCACAACAACCAGACCCTGGCCGCGATCTTCGGCCTGCCAGGCGGCTCGGCCGTCGGCATGGCCGGGGCCGACTTCTTCCTCAGCGCCGAGGATCACGAAGCCCTGACCCAGCTGGCCAAGCCGCGCCTGGCCCAGGGCCTGCCGGTGCAGCACGAGATGTGGCTGCGCCACAGCGACGGTTCGGCCCTGTGGGTGCAGATGATCGCCTACGTGGCCGACATCCAGGACCTCAGCGCCGGGGCCTGGTGGCTGGTGCAGGACCGCACCGAATTCCGCCGCACGCAGGACGAACTGCAAAGCAACTTCGCTCGCATCCAGGAAACCAACCGCAAGCTCGAAGAAGCGCAGAACCAGCTGCTGCAATCCGACAAGATGGCCTCCATCGGCCAGCTCGCGGCCGGCGTGGCGCACGAGATCAACAACCCGATCGGCTTCGTCGGCTCGAACCTGAACTCGCTCAAGACCTATGTGCAGGACCTGATCCGCCTGATCGACGGCTACCAGCAGGCCGAGTTGCAAGGCTTTGGCGCCGAGACGCGCGCGACCCTGGCCGGCATCAAGAAAAGCGTGGAGATGGACTACCTGCGCGAAGACCTGCCGCAGCTGCTCAGCGAAAGCGAGGACGGGTTGGCGCGGGTCAAGAAGATCGTGCAGGACCTGAAGGATTTCTCGCGCGTGGACCAGGCCGATTGGCAGGAAGCCGACCTCAACACCGGCCTGGAATCGACGCTCAACGTCGTCATGCACGAGGTCAAGTACAAGGCCGAGGTGATCAAGCAGCTCAAGCCGCTGCCACCGGTGCGCTGCCTGGCCGCACAGCTCAACCAGGTCTTCATGAACCTGATCGTCAACGCCTCGCACGCCATCGACGGCCGCGGCATCATCACGCTGTCCAGCGGCACCCAGGACGACTGGGTCTGGGTCGAAGTGCGCGACAGCGGCTGCGGCATGAACGAGGAGGTGCAGCGGCGCATCTTCGAGCCCTTCTTCACCACCAAGCCGGTGGGCAAGGGCACCGGCCTGGGCCTGTCGCTGTCGTTCTCCATCGTGCAGCGGCATGGCGGCACCATCCGCCTGCAATCGGCCCCCGGCCAGGGCAGTGCCTTCCGGGTCTGGATCCCGGTGGCAGGCCCCGCGACCGAAGGCGGCCTGTTGACCCCGCCGGGAACCTTCTGATGCGCTCGCGTGACACCGCCCTGCCCGCATCGCCGCCGCCCGTCCCTGGAACGCAGGCCTTCGGCAGCCTCGCGCCGCAGCATGCAGCGCAGCTGCTGGCCCAGACGCAGGCCGGGCTGGTGCTGCTCGATGGCGGCAACGTGCGGCTGGCCAACCCCGCCATGGCGCGCATGTTCGGTTGTGAACCGCAGCAGCTGATCGGCCAGCCCTGGCTGCGCTTCATTGCCAAGGCCGACCACCTGCAGGTGCTGACGCAAAGGCAGCGCCGCCTGGCCGGCGAACCCGGCAAGGCCTACGACGTGCGCTGCGTGCGCCCGGACGGCAGCGAGTTCGACGGCAGGGTGTGCGGCCAGTTGGTGGACATCGATGGCCGGCCGGCCAACCTGCTCACCCTGTTCGACGTGAGCGAGCAGAAGGACGCGCTGAGGCGTGCCGAATGGCATGCCGAGATGCTGGCCCGCAGCGAGGCCTTGTGCCGCAGCGGCTCGTTCGAGCTGGCGTGGCCCAGCGGCCAGGTGGTCAGCTCCAGCGGCTTGCGCATGCTGGTCGGCGAGGTCACGCCCGCGGCCGGGCCGGAGTTGATCGACGCGCTGGCCTGGGTGCCCGCCGACGAGCGCAGCCTGGTGGCCACGATCTGGCGCCATGCGGTGCTCGATGAACCGTTCGAGTTCCAGCACCGCGTGCTGTGTGCAGATGGCCAGTTGCTGACCGTGCTGCACCGCGGGGTGCTGCACCGGGCCAAGGACGGGCAGGTCGGGCAGCGCGGCATCGCCATCCTGCAGGACATCACGCAGCAGCGCCTGGCCGAGCACCGCATCCACGAGCTGGCCAACTTCGACGAAGTCACCGGCCTGCCGAACCGCACGAATTTCCTCGACCAGATCGATGCCCATACCCAAGCCGCCCGCCGCGAGGAATGCGGCCTCACGCTGCATGTGATCGAGGTCCCGCGCATCGTCGAGCTGAAGGCCAGCATGGGCTTTGGCGCAGGCGACACGCTGGCCATGGCCATCGCCGCAAGGCTGCGCCAGTTTTCCGACGAGCGCGAGGCCGTGGCCCACCTGGGCGACAGCGAGTTCGCGCTGCTGCAGCGCCACGAGGGGCCGCATGACGTGGCGGCCGCCCGGGCCCGCGCGCAGGCGCTGCAGACCTGCCTGCAGCAGCCCGTCCTGCTCGGTGCCACCGATGTCTTCCCGCTGTGCCTGATCGGCATTGCCGCCTTTCCGGCCGACGGTGCCGGCGCCGAGGAACTGCTGGAGGCCGCGCAGACCGCCAGGCTGGGCGCTGCCGCCACCGGCGGCGTGGCCTTCTTCCGGCCCGAGGCGAATGCCCAGGCGGTGCGCGAACTGCAGTTGGCGGCCGCGCTGCGCCACGCCATCGAGCGCAACGAGCTCACGGTGCTCTACCAGCCGCAGGTCAGCCTGGCCAGCGGCCACATCATTGGCGCCGAAGCCCTGCTGCGCTGGCACTCGCCGGACTGGGGCCAGGTCCCGCCAACGGAGTTCATCCCGGTCGCCGAGCGCGCCGGCCTGATCGGCGCGATCGACGACTGGGTGCTGCGCCAGGCCTGTGCCCAGTCGCTGGCCTGGCAGCGCCAGGGCCTGCCGCTGGTGCGCATCGGCGTCAATTTTTCGCCGCTGCAGTTCCAGCAGGGAGACGTGGCCCAGCAGGTGCAAAAAGCCCTGCTGGACACCGGCGCCGACCCGTCCTGCCTGGGCGTGGAGTTGACCGAAAGCACGCTGATGGACGACCCGGCGCGTGCCGCCACGATGCTGCGCGAGCTGAAGTCCATCGGCATCGAGATCTCGCTGGACGACTTCGGCACCGGCTACTCCAGCCTCAGCTGCCTGCGCAGCCTGCCGATCGACGTGGTCAAGGTCGACCGCTCGTTTGTCAACGACGTGACCGCCGGCCCGGAAAGCGCCTCGGTCACCCGCTCCATCATCACCATGGCGCACGGCCTGCAGATGCGGGTGATCGCCGAAGGCGTGGAGACCGAGGCCCAGCTCAGCCTGCTGCTGGCCAAGGGCTGCGACCAGATCCAGGGCTACTGGTTCAGCCCGCCGGTGCCGGCCGACCAGCTGGCACGCATGCTGGCCGAGCAACGCTGCCTGCCCGAGCACCTGACCACCCGGCGCAGCCGCCCGCGCACCTTGCTGCTGGTGGATGACGAGGAAAACATCGTCTCGGCCCTGAAGCGCCTGTTCCGGCGCGACGGCTACCGCATCGTCACCGCCTGCAGCGCCGCCGAGGGCCTGCTGCGCCTGGCCGAAACCGAGGTCGACGTGATCATTTCCGACCAGCGCATGCCGGGCATGACAGGCGTCGAGTTCCTCCGCCAGGCCAAGGCGCTGTACCCGGACACGGTGCGCATGACGCTCTCGGGCTTCACCGACCTGCAGTCCATCATCGACGCGGTCAACGAAGGCGCGGTCTACAAGTTCCTCACCAAGCCCTGGGACGACGAGCGCCTGCGCGCCCACGTGGTCGAAGCCTTCCGCCGCAAGGAACTGGCCGACGAGAACCGCCGGCTGGACCGCGAGGTCACCGGCGCCAACCGCGAGATGGCCGAGCTGAACGCCCGCCTGGAGCGCCTGCTCGGCCAGCAGCGCGAACAGGCGGCCCTGCTGCAGACCAGCGCCGGCGGTGCCCACGAACTGCTGGACGGCCTGCCGCAAGCGGTGCTGGGGCTGGACCCGGAGGGCTTGCTGGCCTATGTCAACGAGACCGCCCGCCAGTGGCTGCCGGCCGAACAGCTGCCGCTGGGCATGCCGCCCGGGCCCTTGCTGGCACCGGCGCTGGCCCTGCCGCCTGGCGGCACCGGCACCTTGCTCGTGCACGGCCAGCGCTGCCGGGCCTGGAAGCGCAGCGTCTACACACCCGACGGCCGACCGCGCGGCGAAATGCTGGTGCTGATGTGCCCACCGACGCCCGCCTCTTCCACCGCCGGACCGCTGTTGCAGGCCACTGTTTCCGAGACCGCCCGATGACCGACCCCACCTTGCCCCGCCCTGCCTCGCCACCCCCCGCGCCCGAACCGCAAGCCGCTGTCGCCCCCGCAGACGCGCGGCAGCAGCAGCTGTTCCGCCACACCCTGCGCGAGAGCCGCATCCACCCCTTGGCGCCCCTGCTGCGCCGTTACCGCAGCCTGTGCACGCCAACCGCGCCAAACACCGAAGAAGAGGGTCCACATGCTTGACACCTATGGCCTGTCGCAGCTGCAGCACAAGGTCAAGGACCTGCCGGTGCTGCCCCAGGCGGTGCTGGAAGTGCTGCAGGTGCTGCGCAACGACAACCTGTCCGCGGACCGCTGCATCCAGCTGATCGAGAAGGACCCGGCATTGGCCGCACGCACGCTGCGCCTGGCCAACTCGGCCTTCTATGGCGCACCAGGCCGGGTCGCGCGCATTGCAGATGCCGTCAGCATGCTGGGCCTGCGCACCGTCTCGGGCGTGCTCGCCGCAGCCGCGCTGACCCAGGCTTTCCCGGCCAGCGCCTGTGCCGGCTTCGACTTCGCCGCCTACTGGCGCCACGGCCTCGCAGTGGCCATGTGCGCCCGCTCGCTGGCATCGCATTGCGACCTCGATCCGGAGCAGGCCTTCCTGGCCGGCCTGATGCACGACATCGGCCAACTGGTGCTGGCCGCCCACTTCCCCGCCGCCGGCAGCGCCGTGCAGGCACTGGTGAAAAGCGCGGACCTGCCGCGCGTGCGGGCCGAGCAGGCCCTGCTCGGACAGGACCATTGCCAGATGGGCGCGCTGCTGGCTGTTCACTGGCGCTTCCCGAAGCCCATCGTCGAGGCCATCGCCCAGCACCATGCACCGCCGCCTGCAGAGGCTTCGGCCCCGGCCGCGCTGGACCTGACCGGCCTGGTGCACGCCTGCGACGCCGTGGCCCATGCGCTGGACCTCGCCGGCCTGGCCGAAGAGGCGGTGCCGGAGATCGACCTTTCCGTCTGGACGCGGCTGCGGCTGGACGAAGCCCGCGCCATGCGGCTGTTTGCCAGCGTGGAGAGTGGCGTGCGCGAAATGTGCGCCGCGCTCTCGCTTTGAAGCACCACCCGACGTGACCACCAGCAGGCTCTTCGACCCCACCATGAACACGCCCGTCCTTCCACCCGCCGTGGCCGACGCTGAAGCCACGCTCACGCCCGAGAAGGTGCGCGCGCTGCTGCTGGCCAATGAGCAGCTCAGCAAGCTCAACCAGCGGCTGGCCCAGGCGCAGGACAAGCTGATGCAGTCCGAGAAGCTGGCCTCCATTGGCCAGCTGGCGGCCGGCGTGGCCCATGAGATCAACAACCCGGTGGGCTATGTGTTCTCCAACTTCGGCACGCTGGAGCGCTACATGGCGGACCTGTTCCGCATGCTCGAAGCCTATGAGCGGGCCGAGGCCGGCATCGTCGACCCGGTGCTGGCCGGCGAGCTGCGCGCGCTGCGCGAGGAGATCGAGCTGGACTACCTGAAGCAGGACATTCCCAGCCTGATGGCCGAGTCGCGCGAGGGCATCTCCCGGGTGCGCAAGATCGTGCAGGACCTGAAGGACTTCTCGCGGGTCGACAACCGGCAGGAATGGGAATGGTGCGACCTGCACAAGGGCCTGGAATCGACGCTCAACATCGTCAACAACGAGATCAAGTACAAGGCCGACGTGCACCGCGAATACGGCGTGCTGCCCGAGGTGCAATGCCTGCCCTCGGAGCTGAACCAGGTCTTCATGAACCTGCTGGTGAATGCCGCTCAGGCCATCAAGCAGGAACGCGGCCTGATCATCGTGCGCACCGGCTGCGACGAGCAGCAGGTCTGGGTGCAGGTCGAGGACAACGGCGCCGGCATCCCGCACGAGCACATTGGCCGCATCTTCGACCCCTTCTTCACCACCAAGCCCGTGGGCCAGGGCACCGGCCTGGGCCTGTCGCTGTCCTACGGCATCGTGCAGAAGCACGGTGGCCGCCTGGAAGTGCAAAGCCTGCCCGGCCGCACCTGCTTCCAGCTCAGCATTCCGCTGCAGCAGCCCGGCGCCGCCGGCACCGCCGCCTGACCCCCATCCGCGCCCGCCTCCCGGAGCAACCCACATGCACAACGTCCTGCTGGTCGACGACGAAACCGCGATCCTCAATGCACTGCAACGCGCGCTGCGCCTGCAGTTCGGCAAGCAGCTGCGGCTGGACACCTCGCCGGGCGGCGCACAGGCGCTGGCCATGGGCCTGGAACGGCGCTACGACATCGTCATTTCCGACCTGCGCATGCCCGGCATGGACGGCCTGGATTTCCTGTGCCGCTTCGCCAAGCTGCAGCCGCATTCCACCCGCATGATGCTCACCGGCTCGGCGGACTTCGGCACCGCGCAGCGGGCGGTCAACGAGATCGGCGTGTTCCGCTACCTGACCAAGCCCTGGCAGGAAGACGACCTGGGGCAACACATGCGGGCCGCACTGGCGCATGCCGACAGCCTGCGCAGCCAGCGCGACGCCGCCGATGCCTGGGCGTCCAGCCAGGGCCAGCTCTCGCCGCAGGCGCTGGAACTGCGGCGGCTGGAGGCGCTCGAACCCGGGCTGACCCTGGTCGAGTGGGACACCGACGGCGCAGTCATCATGCCCTCGCTGGACTGACCGCGCGCTCGCCGGCCGGACCGATCAGGCCGGGTTGGCCTTCAGGCGCTGGCGGCGCGCTTCGTACAGCAGCACCGCCGCAGCCACCGACACGTTCAGGCTCTCGACCGCACCTGCCATCGGAATGCTGACCAGCTCGTCGCAGGTCTTGCGCGTGAGCTGGCGCATGCCCGGGCCTTCGGCACCCAGCACGATGGCCACCGGGCCGGTCAGGTCCACGTCGTAAAGCGTCTGCGTCGCGTCGTCGCTGGCGCCGATGATGCGCACGCCGCGCTCCTTCATCTCGTTGAGCGCACGCGCCAGGTTGGTCACCATCAGGTACGGCACCGATTCGGCCGCGCCCGAGGCCACCTTGGCGACCGTGGCGTTCAGGCCCACGGCATGGTCGGTCGGCGCGACCACCGCCTGGGCGCCGGCACCGTCGGCCACGCGCAGGCAGGCGCCGAGGTTGTGCGGGTCGGTCACGCCGTCCAGCACCAGCACCAGCGCGGTGTCGGCCTTCGCGGCCTCCACCTCTTCCAGCACCTCGTCCAGCGAATGCCGCTGCTTGACCGGATTGACCCGCGCAACCACGCCCTGGTGGCGCGGCCCGCCGGACATCTTGCTCAGCCGGTCGTCGTCGCTGTCCACCAGCTTGATGCCGGCCTCACGGGCACGGTCCGCGAAGCCGCGCATGCGCGCGTCGCGCCGGCTGGCGTCGAGGTGGATCTCGAGGATGGATTCGGGCGCCGTCTTCAGGCGCACGGTGACGGCATGGAAGCCGTAGAGAAAGCTGGTGGACATGGAGAAAATGGCCTTGGAAGGCCCCGGTGGAGACAGCAGACGGGGACAGGCGCCAATGCGCCCGCCAACCGGCAAGGCTACCACCTGAGCCCGCCACAGCAGGCGCTCAGAACCTGAAGCCGCGGTGGCTGAAGCTTTGCGCGCCGCAGTGGCCCACATCTCGCCGGGCGGCGCCGTGCCAGCTCAGTGGCGCAGTGCGATCCATGCCATCACCAACCCGATCAACACCGGCTGGTGCACCATGTAGAAACTCAGCGACCAGCGGCCCAGCACCGCCAGCGGCTGCAGCGGCCGCGGCACCGCGCCCGCGAGCCAGTGCCGCCGGTGCGCCAGCAGCCACAGGCCGGCGGCCACGCCGAGCAGCATCACGCCCAGCCATGGCAGCACCGGCACATAGTCCTCGGTGAACGGCAGCTCGCTGACCAATCCGGTCCAGTTCAGCCAGCGGCCATTCAACAGCGGCGACTGCCACAGCCGTGGCAAGGCCAGCGCCACCACGCCCAGGCCGGCCAGGGTCCACAGCCCGGCGGCACCGCGCCGCATCAGCGCAGGCGCCAGCCAGCGCGTGAGCAGCAGCATGGCCGCAATGCCGTGCAGCACGCCAAAGCTGATCCAGCTGCGCGGGAACATCAGCGCCGAGCCGGCCGACACCAGCACCGCGCAGCCCGCCACCTGCGCCCAGCGCCGCCAGAAGCGCGGCCAGCCCTGCCCGGCCGCCAGCGCCACCGCCTGGCCCAGTCCGGCGCAGGTCAGGAACAGTGTGACGATCAGCGTGCGCTGCGTGGTCCAGAAGGGGTCGGACAGGAAGCGCTGGTGCGGCGTCAGCAGGCCGTAGTGGTTCAGGTCGAAGCAGAAGTGGAAGCCCGCCATCCACAGGATGGCGACGCCACGCAAGGCATCCAGGCGATCGAAGCGCTCGCCGCGCGGGCGGTTGGCAACAGCAGTTCCAGGGGACGTTTCAGAGGACATGAGGCTTGCATTCATCAGCCTGGGGACGATACCGCAGCCCCGCCGCCGGCCAGTTGCCGCCACGCTGAGCAAGGCTGCCGGGCTGTCAAGAATCGTTGCGCAAGGCTTGCAGTCGCCCCGAACGCCCCCAGTTGACGCGAAATGAGCAGCGATTCGTCCTCTGTCGCCGTCCGGCTCGGTGAAGCCGTGCTGAACCTGGTCAGCAGCGCGCCGGCCACCCGCGAGGTGGCCAGCGCGCAGCCGGCCGATGCCGCCTGGCAGCTGGCGCAGCGTGCCGCCCGCAAGGCCGGCATCGCGGCCGGCTCGCTGGCACTGCCGCCGGGCCCGCTGGGCTGGTTGACCATCCTGCCGGAGCTGGTGGCGGTCTGGCGCATCCAGGCGCAGATGGTGGCCGACATTGCCGCGGTCTACGGCACCCGGCATGCGCCGACACGCGAACAGATGCTGTACTGCCTGTTCCGCCACACGGCTGCGCAGGCGGTGCGCGACCTCGCCGTGCGCATGGGCCAGCGCGTGCTCGTCAAGGAAGCCAGCGCGCAGGTGCTCAAAGGCGTGGCCGGTGCCATCGGGCTGCACCTCAGCCAGCGTGCACTGGGCCATGGCGTGAGCCGCTGGGTGCCGGTGGCCGGCGCGGTCGGCGTGGGCGCTTATGCCTGGCACGACACCCGTCAGGTCGCCAAGCAGGCCATGGCCTTGTTCGACCCACAGCCAGCCAGCACCGCTTCGCCCGCGGCCGACTGATCCCGCGGATCAGCGAGTCGGCGCCAACGGCGCCTGCACCGCCTGCCACTTCCCAGGCGCCAACTGTCCCAGCGTGTAGGGGCCGATGGCCGCGCGGATCAGGCGCAAGGTGGGGAAGCCCACGGCGGCCGTCATGCGCCGCACCTGGCGGTTGCGGCCTTCGCGGATCACCAGTTCCAGCCAGGCCGTGGGAATGGCCTGGCGCACACGGATGGGCGGGTCCCGCTGCCACACCGCCGGTGGCGGCAGCATCAGGCGCGCCTGCGCCGGCAAGGTCGGCCCGTCCTTCAGCGTCACGCCCTGGCGCAGCCGGGCCAGGGCCGCCTCGTCCGGCAAGCCTTCCACCTGCACCCAGTAGGTCTTGTCCATCTTGAAGCGCGGGTCGGCAATGCGGGCCTGCAGTTGCCCGTCAGACGTGAGCAGCAGCAGGCCTTCGCTGTCGGCGTCCAGCCGACCGGCCGCGTACACCCCCGGCAGTTCAATGAAGTCCTTCAGGCCGCGCCAGCGCCCCTCGGCACCAAACTGGCTGAGCACGCCATACGGTTTGTTGAAGCAGATCAGGCGCGGTGGGCCGTCAGGGGTCATGGCGGAAGGTTCACGTCGCAAGGTGGGTCGGGTCAAGGCGCGAGGCCAGCGTGGATTCTCGGGCAGTGGAACGGCTCATCCTGCCCGGCACAGCGCCTCGGTGGGCAAGCCCAACGCCCTCGAAGCCGAATGAAGCCGCACTCAAGGCCCTGATCCGCGCCGGGTGGAGGCCAACACGGCGGCGAAGGCAGCCAGGCGCAAGCCGGCGAAGCAGCAGCTGCCGGTGCGACCCTGGCGTTGCGCCGATGACCTTGGTCACGCGGCGCAACCTGCCCGGCTGGCTATTCTGGACACCGGTCTCCAAAGGCATTCCAGATGGTCAACGTGCGTCACGGCTTCGCGGGTTCGGCATGCAGCGCCTGCGCCGCGGCGCTGCTGGTGGCGGCCTGCGCGTCCGCGCCGCCGCCGCCCAAGCCAACCGTCGTGTCCGGCAGCATCGCGGCCTCGGCGCGGGTCAACCCCAGCGTCAGCCAGCGGCCCTCGCCGCTGCTGCTGCGGGTCTATGAGCTGAAGACCGCCAATGCCTTCAACGCCGCCGACTTCGTCTCGCTCTACCAGCGCGACCAGGCCGAGCTGGGCACCGAAGTGGTGGCGCGCGAGGAGTTCACGCTGGCGCCCGGCGAGCGCCGCGCGCTGAACAAGACGCTGGCCCCCGAGACGCGCTTCATCGCCGTCTTCGCGGCCTACCGCGACATCGAACACGCGAAGTGGCGCGGCGTCGTTGCCGTCACCCCCGGCAAGCAGCAGCAGTTGCTGATCCAGGCAGACGAGCTGGCGGTCAGCGCGGTCGTGCAACCGTGAGTTCACACCGCAACAAGGTCGTCTGGACGCAGGGCATGTTCCTGCTGCCGCACCACTTCCAGCAGGAAACCCGCTACCTCGAACACCTGGTGGACCTGCGCGTGCGCGCGCTGGCGCCGCACGGCTGGGGCTTCACCGAGCTGGTACTGGACGAGGCGCTGCTGTCCACCGGCCGGCTGGGCGTGCTGCGCGCCAGCGGCGTACTGCCCGACGGCACGCCCTTCCTGATCCCGCAGGCCGACGCCGCCCCCGCCCCGCTGGACGTGCCGGCCGACCTGAAGGGCGACACCATCTGCCTGGCCGCGCCAATGGCCCGCGAAGGCGTGAACCAGGTCGCGTTCGACGGCGAGCCCACCGGCGAACTGCTGCGCTACCGTGTCGCCGACCACACGCTGCGCGACCTCACCAACGCCAGCGACGAACCCGAGCCGGTGCAGACCGGCGCGCTGTGCCTGCGGCTGATGCCCTCGCGCGAGCTGGGCGATGGCCATGCCGCGCTCGGCGTGGCCCGCGTGCTGGAGCGCCGCAGCGACCAGCAACTGGTGCTGGACCGCGCCTACATCGCGCCGCAGACCCGCATCGACGCCAGCGGCCACCTCTCGGCCATGGCCTCGCTGCTGCACGGGCTGGTGCAGCAGCGCGCGCAGCTGCTGGCTTCGCGCATGGGCCAGCTCGGCAACGGCGTCTCCGAGCTGGCGGACTTCCTGATGCTGCAGGCGCTGAACCGCGCCGCGCCGCTGTTCCGCCAGCACGCGCAGGCGCCCAGCGCGCACCCCGAAACCCTGCACCGCGACTGCCTGCAACTCGCCGGCGACCTGGCCACGCTGGTCAGCGAATCGCGCCTGGCCACCGAGTACCCGCTCTACCGGCACGACGACCTGCGCGCCAGCTTCGCGCCGCTGTTGGACGAGCTGCGCCGCATGCTCTCGGTGGTGCTGGAGCGCAATGCGCAGCAGATCGAGCTGGTGGACCGCTCGCACGGCGTGCGCACGGCCGTGGTGCCGGACGCCAGCCTGCTGCGCAGCGCCAACTTCGTGCTCGCCGTGAACGCGCAGCTGCAGGCCGAGCAGCTGCGCCAACGCTTTCCGGCGCAGTCCAAGCTCGGGCCGGTGGACCGCATCCGCGACCTGGTCAACCTGCAGCTGCCCGGCGTGGCCCTGCGCTCGCTGCCGGTGGCGCCACGCCAGCTGCCCTTCCATGCCGGGTTCCACTACTTCGAGCTGGACCGCGGCGGCGAGCTGTGGAAGCAGCTGGAGCGCGCCGGCAGCCTGGCGCTGCACGTGGCCGGTGACTTCCCCGGCCTGGAACTCGAGCTGTGGGCCATTCGGCAGTAAGCCACGGGAACCGCCATGGACCCCTCCGCCTTAAATGACCCCTTCGCCGGTTTCGACGACCAGAGCACCTTCATCAAGCCGCGCCCCGGCGGTGCCGCTGCGGCGCTGCGCAACACACCCGCCGCGCCAGCACAGCAGGACACGGCCGACGAGGCCGCCAGCACCGCCCCCGGCCTGAACCCGCTGCTCACGCTGGCCAACCGCCTGCTGCTGCTGGTGCCGCAGCTGCGCGCCACCCGCCGCGTGGACGACCCTGCTGCGCTGCGCAACGCGCTGGCCCAGGGCATCCGCGACTTTGCGGCGCAAGCCGCTGCCGCCGGCATCGCGCCCGAGCGCGTGATGGCCACGCGCTACGTGTTGTGCACGATGATCGACGAGGCCGCCGCCGACACGCCCTGGGGCGGCTCCGGCGTTTGGGCCAGCCACAGCCTGCTGTCGATGTTCCACAACGAGACCTGGGGCGGCGAAAAGGTATTTCAATTGATGGCCCGGCTGGCCGAGAAGCCGGACGTCAACCGCGACCTGCTGGAATTGATCTACGCGGTGCTCACGCTGGGCTTCGAAGGCCGCTACCGGGTGATCGACAACGGCCGCGCGCAGCTCGAAGCCGTGCGCGACCGGCTGGCGCAGATCGTGAAGACCCAGCGCGGCGACCACGCGCCCGCGCTGGCCCAGCACTGGCAGGTCGAGGCCACGCGCCAGCGCCGCCACCTGGGCTGGCTGCCGCTGGCCGCATCTGCGGCGGTCATGGCGCTGCTGCTGGTTGGCGTGTACCTCGCGCTTTCGCTGTCGCTGGCCGAGCGCTCGGACCCGGTGTTCGGCCAGATCCAGTCGCTGCGGCTCACGCCGCCGGTCGTCGCGCCGCCCCCACCGCCCGCCAAGCCGCGCCTCGCGCAGTTCCTGCAGCCGGACATCAAGGGCGGCCAGGTCGTCGTGCGCGACGAGGTGGACCGCAGCGTCATCACGCTGCGCGGAGACGGCCTGTTCCCGCCCGCCAGCGCCACGCTGGCACCCGAGCGCGAGGCGCTGATGCTGCGCATTGCCGCAGCGCTGGCCCAGATGCCCGGCGCGGTGCTGGTCACCGGCCACAGCGACAGCTCGCCGATCCGCACGCCGCGCTTCCCGTCGAACTGGCACCTGTCCGACGAGCGTGCCCAGGCCGTGCGCCAGCTGCTGGTGTCGCACCAGGTCGCGCCCGAACGGGTGCGCGCCGAAGGCCGGGCCGACGCCGAACCGCTGGTGCCCAACGACAGCCCCGCCAACAAGGCCATGAACCGGCGCGTGGAGATCAGCCTGATGGTCAATGCCCGCAGCCCTGAACCGGCTGCGCAGGCCGCATCGGCCGGCAATGGAGCCGCCAAATGAAACGCGTGCTCGGCTGGATCTTCAACCGCTGGGTGCTGCTCGCGGTGCTGCTGCTGGCGGTCTCGCTGCTGGTCTGGATCGTCGGGCCGATGGTGGCCATTGGCGAGAAGCGGCCACTCGAAACCGAAGCCTCGCGCTGGACCACCATCGGCGCGCTGGTCGTGCTGGTGGCCATCTGGATCACATGGAGCCGCTGGCGCGCCCGGCGCGGCAACACCGCCGTGGTGCAGCAGCTGATGCAGCCGCCAGCCCAGGCGGCAGAGCGCGAGAGCCCGGACATGGCCGCCGTCAGCGAGCGTTTCCGCCAAGCCATGCTGACACTGCAGCGCGCCCGCTTCGGCAGCAGCAGCCGGCTCAAGGGCTGGGCCGGCAAGCTGGGCGGGCGCTACCTGTACGAGCTGCCGTGGTACCTGATCATCGGCGCGCCCGGCTCGGGCAAGACCACCGCGCTGCGCCACAGCGGGCTGAAGTTCCCGCTGGCCGAGCAGATGGGCGAGCAGGCCATCCGCGGCGTGGGCGGCACGCGCCACTGCGACTGGTGGTTCACCGACCAAGCGGTGCTGATCGACACCGCCGGCCGCTTCACCACCCAGGACAGCGACCCCGGCACCGACCGCGCCACCTGGAGCGGCTTCCTGCAGATGCTGCGCCGCTCGCGCCCGCGCCAGCCGCTCAATGGCGCGCTGGTCACCGTCTCGGTTTCGGACCTGCTCTCGCGCAGCCCGGCCGAGCGCGCGCAGCACGCGGCCACCGTGCGTGCCCGGCTGCAGGAGCTGCACCAGGACCTGGACATCCGCTTCCCGATCTACCTGCTGGTCACCAAGGCCGACCTGCTGGCCGGCTTCATGGACTACTTCGCCACGCTGGACAAGGACCAGCGCGCGGCACCCTGGGGCTTCACCTTCGGCCGCGAAAGCGCCGCGCCGCTGGCCGCCTTCGGGCCGGAGTTCGAAGCGCTGCAGCAGCGCCTGCTGGACGGGCTGGTCGACCGGCTGCAGCTGGAGCGCGACCCGCAACGCCGCGCCCGCATCTACGGCTTCCCGGAGCAGTTCGCCGGCCTGCGCCAGGTGCTGCAGGAGTTTGTCGAAGCTGTGTTCGCGCCCTCGTCCTTCGAGGCCACGCGCGCGCAGCTGCGCGGCGTGTATTTCGTCAGCGGCACGCAGGAAGGCACGCCCATTGACCGGGTGCTGGGCGCGGTGGCGCGCAGCTACCGGCTCGAACATGCGCTGATCCCGCCCAACCAGGCCAGCGGCCGGGCCTATTTCCTGAACCGGCTGCTGCAGGAGGTCGTGTTCGCCGAAGCCGGCCTGGGCGGCACCAACCGCCGCTGGGAGCGCCAGCGCACCGCGCTGGCCGTGGGCGGCTACGCGCTGGTCGGCATCGTCGGCCTGGGCCTGCTGGGCGCCTGGGGCCTGAGCTATGTGCAGAACCGGCGCTACGTGGGCGAGGTCTCGGCGCGGGCCGAGCAAGTGAGGCAACTCTTGCAAGCCACGCCCAACCGGGCCAGCGCCGACATCCTGCCCATCGTGCCCGCGCTGGAGGCCACACGCGCCTTGGCGGCCACCGAAGGCCCCATCCCGTGGTCGCTGCGCATGGGCCTGTTCCAGGGCCGCAAGCTCGACAGCGCCGCCCGCGCCGCCTACCAGCGCATGCTGGGCGACGCGCTGCTGCCGCGGCTGGCGCTGCGCATCGAGGAGCAGCTGCGCCAGGGCGCGGCCACGCCGGAAACACTGTATGAAGCGCTGAAGGCCTACGTGATGCTGCACGACCCGACGCACTTCGACCCGCCGGCGCTGAAGCAGCATTTCGAGGGCGACTGGCAGGCCACGCGCCGCGAACTGACGCCCGAGCAGCGCAGCCAGCTCAGCGGCCACCTGGACGCCTTGCTGGCCCAGGGCGGCGTGGCCTCACCGCTGCCGGAAGACAAGCCTTTGCTGGATGCCACCCGCACCCAGCTGGCCACGCTGCCGCTGCCGCAGCGCATCTACAACCGGCTGCGCGCCCAGGGTCTGGGCAACGACTTCCCCGAGTTCACGGTGATCCGCGCGGCGGGCAACAACGCCGCGCTGGTCTTCACCCGCGCCAGCGGCGCGCCGCTCACGCAAGGCGTGCCCGGCCTGTACTCGCGCGACGGCTACCTGCGCGGCTTCCAGCCCATGGTCGGCAAGGCAGCCGACGAGCTGGCCGCCGAGCAGCCCTGGGTGCTGGGCGTGGCCGAGGCGCCCAAGGACGCCGCCGCCCAGGTGCGCGCCAACGCACCGCTGGTCGACGACGTGCGCCGGCTTTACTTGAACGACTACGCCGCCGCCTGGGAAGCGTTCATTGCCGACCTGCGGCTGCAGCCCATGGGCAGCCTGTCGCAGTCGGTCGAACGCTCGCGCCTGCTGTCCGCGCCAGACAGCCCGCTGCCGCCGCTGATGAAAGCCATTTCGCGCGAGACCACGCTGGCCAGTGGCGGCTCCACGCTGGAGACCGCCGAGCGCCGCGCCACCGACCTGGTGCAGCAGTCGCGCGACAAGCTGGCCGGCATCTTCAGCAACGGCGCAGCCAGCCCGGTCGCCAACGGCCCGCGCATCGAAGCCATCGTCGACGACCGCTTCGCCGGCCTGCGCCAGCTGGTCACGCCACCAGCCGGCGGCGGCAAGGCGCCGCTGGACGACACGCTCGCGCTGGTCGCCGAGGTCAACCTGCTGCTGAACTCGGCCGAGACCGCGCTGCAAGGCGGCGCCGCGCCCCCACCCTCACCGGTGCCCAACCGCGTGAAGGCCGAAGCCGCGCGCATGCCGCAGCCGCTGCGCACGATGCTGGACGACCTCTCGCAAAGCAGCTCGCGCATCTCGCAAGGCCTGATGCGGCAGACGCTGGGCCAGGAGGTGCGCTCGCAGGTGGGCGAGTTCTGCCTGCAAGCAGTGGCCGGCCGCTACCCGCTGGACCGCAACTCGACGCGAGACGCCACGCAGGCCGACTTCGCGATGCTGTTCGCCCCCGGCGGCAAGATCGACCAGCTGTTCCAGCAGAAGCTCGCAACCTATGTGGACACCAGCAGCCGGCCCTGGCGCTTCCGGCCGGTCGAAGGCACGCCGCTGGGTGGCGACGCCGGCACGCTGCCGCAATTCCAGCGTGCCGCGGCCATCCGTGAAACGCTGTTTCCCGGCGGCAACACGCCCTCGCTGCGGCTGGACTTCAAGCCGGTGGAAATGGACCCGTCCATCACCCAGTTCATCCTCGACGTGGACGGCCAGATCGTGCGCTACGCCCACGGCCCGCAGATCCCCATGTCGGTCCAGTGGCCCGGCCCACGCGGCAGCCAGCAGGTGCGGGTGCAGATGAGCCCACCCAGCGCCAGCGGCTCCGGCCCCATCACCGACGGCCCCTGGGCGCTGTTTCGCATGTTCGACCGTGTGCGCATCGAGCCCGGCAACGCGCCCGAACGCTTCCGCGCCACCTTCGAGGTCGACGGCCGCAAGGCGGTGTTCGACGTGACCACCAGCAGCGTGCGCAACCCCTTCAAGCTGCGCGAGCTCAACGAGTTCAACTGCCCGACTGGCCTGTGATGGCCGCCGCCGAAACCGAAAGTTTCGATCACGGCCCGCCCGGCTGGTACGGCAAGCTCGCCTCGCTGGGCGACTTCGCGCAGCGCCGCCTGCCGCCGCACTGGGTGCGCCACTGCGACACCTGGCTCGCCAGCCTGATGCGCGAACTGCCCACGGCCCTGGGCCCGCACTGGCTGGACACCTACCTCACCGCCCCGGTGCTGCGCTTCGCCTGGGCGCCCGGCGTGGTCGACATGCGCTGGTGGTTCGGCGTCTTGATGCCCAGCTGCGACAACGTCGGCCGCTACTTCCCGCTGCTCATCACCCAGTCCCGCGTGCACCCGCCGCTGGACCGCCAGTCGCTGGATCACCTGGAGCGCTGGTACACGGTGGTGGCCAGGGCAGCGCTGCAGACGCTGGGCGACGGCGCTTCGGTGGATGGCTTCGAGCAGGCCCTGGCCGGCGCGCCAGCGTGGCCGTTGGCCGGCATGCCGCCGCCCGCGCCGCTGGCCGACGGCCCGTGGCAACAGTTCACCGCTGGGTCGTCCAGCTGGCGCGAGGCCGTGCCGCTACTGGCCGCAGGCGAACTGCTGGAACGCCTGGCCGGCTGCACGCTGTGGTCGCCCGCGCTGCCTGCGCCGGCACCGGCGAACCTGCGCTGGGGGCCTGGGCTGCCAGCGGTCTCGAACTTTGCGGGCCTGCTGAGGGCGGACGGGCGGACCTGAGCGGCCTGGGCCGCCTCGCCAAACGCCCGAGCGCAATGATCTCGCCCCGCTACTTCCCCGGCTCGCACTGCCACCCACGGTGCCCAAAACAAATGGGGTCAGAGTCAATTTATCTTGAGATGCCTCAATGCGACGCCCCTCCTGTCGCCAGATAAATTGACTCTGACCCCATTTGTTTTCACGCCACCTCGGCGCGGCATCGAGCAACCCATCTCAAACACCGTTCGCCTCGGCATCCACCCACACCGCAATCGCACTGAAGTTGTCCTGGTCCGTCAGGCCGCGCTGTTCGATGGCCTGGCGCATCGCGGCCAACCATTCATCCGGTGATGCTGCCTCGCCCAAGGTCGCCGGAATCACCGTCTCCCCCGCGCTGCCCCACCACCCGTCGCTGCACAGCAGGAACACATCGCCCGCCACCAAGGGCTGCAAGGCCGTGGTGTGCGGCTCCAGCGCGTCTTCGATGCCCAGCGCGGCCAGCAGCTGGTTGCGGTGCGGATGCACCTCCGCCTGGTCCGGCGTGAGCAGACCGGCCTGCAGCAGCGAGTGCACCAGGCTGTCGTCCTGCGTGACCGTGTCGATGCGGCCGCCGCGCAGGCGGTAGAGCCGCGAGTCGCCGACGTGGGTCCACAGCGCCACGCCGCGCTGCGCGTCCACGCACAGCGCAACCACCGTCGTGTGCATGCGCGCCAGGCCCTCGCCGTCCTGGCCGCGGCGCACGTCGTCGTGGGCGGCCAGCACCGCGCCGGTCAACAGTTCGGGACGCCACGGCAGCGTGGCGTCACCCAGGCAGGTCTGCAGGCGGTAGACGGCGCGGCGTGCGGCTTCGGCGCCGTGGCGGTGGCCGCCGGCACCGTCGGCCAGCACGGCAAACCAGCCGGGGCCGCAGTCACCGGTGGCCAGCGCGTCTTCGTTGCTGCTGCGCGTGCCGGGCTCGCTGCAGACGGCCATGCGGATGTTCAACATCGGGGAGCCCGGACTCAGCCTGCGCGGGCGCTATCTTGAGGCACCTCTTTCCCGGCTGGCCGGGCATTGTCGCGCGCCAGTTCACCCAGGCGCTCCAGCTGGTCCTCGTAGGCTTCGAGGAAGGCCTTCCCGAACAGCGTGTGGAAGTCCTCCTGCGCTTCCTCGCGGATGGCCTCGAAATGCTGCAGGTACAGCTCCCAGAGCCTGGCCTTGCGGCCCAGCGGCAGCACGCTGTCCAGCATCGAGCGGCCGACCAGCTTGGCCTCCAGCGCCGAAGGTTTGAAGCGGCCCAGCACGCCTTCCAGCGCGGCCCGCGTGCCGGCCATGGTGCCGATGGTGTGGCCCACCAGGTCGTGCATCGCGTCGGCCATGGCTGCCGGGCCGGGCAGGAAGCCGCGCACTGGCGGCTGCAGCAGTTGCTCCAGTGCCGACTGCGCGCCGGGCGAAAACTTCAGCGGGTTGTTGTCGCGCGAGCGGATCACCGTGACCTCGGCGCGCAGCTCCTGCTTGGTGGCGGCGCGCACCGCCATCATCTGCAGCGTGCCCTCCACGGCTGAGCGCAGCAACTGGCCGATGACGCGCATCAGCTCCGGGTTCAGCCCTTGCGGCGGGTCCAGCCGGATGCCGGCGCCTTCGGAAAACGCGCGCCACAGTGCAGCCGTATCACCACTCGCGCCGCTCATCGCTGGCGCGGCTGGCGCCACCACCGGCTGCCGCGACAGCGTGTCCGGCTCCGGCTGCGCCCGGGGTGCGGCCGCCAGCGGCGGCTGGAAGACCGTCTGCAGCGCCGGCGTGTGGTCGGGCAGCGCCGTGGTCATCGGCCCCTGCGTGTCAGCTGGCAAGGGCGCGCCGAACAACGCCAGCGGATCGGTCGGCAATGGCGCACTGCCGCCGGCCTGCGGCACCGGCGCAGCGCCAGCCATGAAGGCGGCCAGCGGGTCGCTGCTGCCACCGGGCTGCAGGCCCAGCAGGTCGTCGATGGAGCGTGGGCCGGTGTCGGGCATCAGGTCGGCGAAGACACCGCCGGGATCGGCGCCGAAACCTGGCCGAGAGGCCGGCGGGGGCGAGGCGGCAGGCGCGGCAAACGGATCGAAATCGTCGGGCAGGCGTGCACTGGCCGGTGAAGGCGATGGCGCGGCAGCCGCGGGCGCTGGCGGGGCCTGCTGCCGGTCCATCAGGTCGGCAAACGGGTTGGTGCTGGACAGCGCGCCCTGCAGCGCATGGTTGGCCATGTGCACCGGCGTGACAGGGCTCAGCCCGTTCATGCGCGTGGGGGTCTCGGGCGAGCGCTGGATCACGGTGGCCCCCACGTCCGGTGCCAGCGATTCGTCGATCACCTCCAGCAGGTAGCCGCCGATGCGCACCCGGTCGTGATGCGCCAGCGGCGCGGACTGGCCTTGTCCCAGCGCCTGGCCATGCACGGTGATCGGGTTGGCACTGCCGACGTTGCAGATCAGGTAGCTGCCACCGCTGGTGCGGATCTCGGCCTGCTGGCGCGAGATGTGGCGCTCCGGGTCCGGCAGCGCCATGGTGTTCTGGTCGGACCGGCCGATGGTGCCGCCTTGCGCGTCGAACTGCGCGGTGATGGGCTGGGTCAGGGGCAGGTCGTTCAGCGACACCGCGCGCAGCGTGAGGGTCATGGTGGAACGTGCTCCTTGCCCGCCATGTTCGCGGCTGATCCGGAAGGCTTCAATGAACGAAAGTCACCGTGCGGGTTCGGCTCCCGGCGCATCCAGCAGCCTGCGCTGCCGCCACACCGGCGCGGCGACCGGAAACAGCTGCCCGCCCGGCGCCAGCAGCGCGAGCTGCTGCGCCGCCAGCGCACGCTGCCGCTGCGAGCCTTCGCGCAGCACCTGCAGGCAGTGCGCGGGTGTCACCGGCCCGCCCACGAACACGCGTTGCGCAGCCGGGAAGCGTGCCGCCTCGGCCTGCCACCAGCGCTGCACGCGGTCCACGTCCGGCCATGGCAGGCTGTCGTCCTCGTCCATCGCCACGTCCTCGTCCTCGGGGTCGTCGGTCGGGCCGGACTGGAAGTCCTCCGGCGGCTCGCGCTCCAGGTCCCGTGCCGCCAGGTCCGCCCCGGTGATCAGGCTGAAGGCTTCGCCGGCCAGGCGCGCCAGCCGCGGTTCGGCCATGCGCTCGATCAGCCAGGGCACGAGGCGCACGTCGCCCAGCCAGCCAATGCCGCGGATCAGCTGTCGCACGGCCTGCGGGTCCTGCGCCAGCGTGCGCACCGCGTCGCGTGCCCGCAACCAGTCCAGCGCCTGCACGGCCAGGCTGCGCAAGGCGTGCGGTGCCGGCGTGGCGAAAGCCGCCAGCTCGGCGGCGCGCAGCGCGTCGGCGCGGTCGCCCAGCAGGCAGGCTGCACGTGCGGCTTCGGGCGTGGCATCCAGCAGTGCCAGCGCCTGCGGCAACAGGTCGGTCCGGCCCAGTTCGCCGGCAGCGCGCAATGCAGCAGCGCGCAGCAACGCATCGTCCTGCCGCAGCGCCGCGGCCAGCGCGGGCCCCGGGTCCACACGGTGCAGCCGGCAGGCTTCGATGGCCAGCGCCTGCCGCCAAGGCTGTGGCGAGGCCAGCAGCCCGCGCACCCGTTCGCGCAACTGCGCAGGCGAGACCCAGCCCAGCGCCGAGACCGCCCCGCGCCAGGCCTCGGGCAGCACCGGCGCCAGGCTCAGCAGGCGATCCACCGCGGCCTCGTCCGGCAGCTGCAGCGCGCAGACCAGCGCCGCGAAGACCTCGCCGCAGCCGGGCCGCTCCAGCGCCTCCTGCGCCCGCGCCAGGCCATAGGCGCCGGCCACGGCCAAGCCGTCCAGGTGAGCTTCGAGCCGGTCATCCAGCCGCTGCAACTGCAGCAGCTTCACGTGCGGCCCACGCACCAGCACCGAGCGCAGGTGGCGCAGGTGGGCGGCATCGTCGGCATGCTGCTGCACGATGGCCGGGATGGGCGGCCGCAGCAGGCGCGGCGGGGCAGCGGGCGTGACGGAATGAAGTGCAGCTTGCATCGCGGCCGATGGTCCTGTCCCATGGTTGCGGCTGCAATGTCCGAAAGTCACCTGCGCAGTCGCGGCGCTTCTCCCATACTGCACATTGGTCTCCTGAGGACACGCAGGATCGCCCCAGCGCCTGCCGCCATGCCCATGCTCCACACCCCTTCGCGCGCCCTGCCGGCGCTGACGCTGCTGGCCCTGCTGGCCGCCTGTGCTGCCGACGGCGGCCGGCCCGCGGGCCAGGCGGCCACGGCACCCGCTCCAGCAGCCTCGGCCGCCTCGCAACCCGCACCACCGCCTCCGCCACCGCCCGAGCCGCCACCACCCGCCGGCCCCGCCGCGCAGGCCCAGGCGCAGAAGATCGCGCTGGCCGCGGTGGACCTGCTGGAAGCCGGCCGCGAGGACGACGCGCGCGCCGAGTTGCAAAAAGCCCTGGGCCTGGACTACGCGAACAAGCTGGCCAACAACCTGATGCGCCAAATCACCGCCGACCCGGTCGCCACGCTGGGCCGCGAGTCCTGGGTCTACACCGTGCGGCCCAACGATTCGCTCTCGCGCATTGCCGGGCGCTTCATGGGCGACATCTACGCCTTCTACATCCTGGCCCGCTACAACGACATCCGCGTGCCCAAGCAGGTGGCCGGCGGCCAGCAGATCCGCGTGCCCGGCAAGGCGCCGCCCCCTGGCTCGCTGGAACCGAAGGAACCCAGCCGCGGCACGCCCGGCACCAAGGGCAGCGATGCCGCCAAACCGGCCATGCCCGAC
Organism: Ideonella sp.; assembly: GCF_041287625.1. Lineage (GTDB taxonomy): Bacteria > Pseudomonadota > Gammaproteobacteria > Burkholderiales > Burkholderiaceae_C > Ideonella. The sequence continues at coordinate 137,981 of NZ_JBGGNH010000052.1, read as the reverse complement.
ACGCCGCCCCCGGTTGCCGCCCCCGCCCCACCGCCCGAACCCTCGCCCGGCGAACGCGCGCTGCGCAACGGCGAGGCCGCCGAGCGCGCCGGCAAACTGGAGCAGGCGCTGGACGAATACCGGCGTGCCGCCTCGCTGGACCAGCCCGGCGCGCAGGCCAAGGCCGAAGCGGTGCGCAAGCGCCTGGTCGACAAGAACACCCAGGCCGCGCGCACGGCCTTTGCCAAGCAGGACCTGGCCGGTGCGATCCGCAGCTGGGACAGCGTGCTGGCGCTGGACCCGAACAACGAACTGGCCAAGCTGGAACGCCAGAAAGCGGTGCAGCTGAAGCTGAAGGTCGATCAGCTGAAATGAGCTGAAGCGAGGCTCGCAGCCGGGGCGCGGGAGCGCATCGGTTGCGTCAGCGATCCACCGGCGCAGCGTCAGGTTGCGAACTGACGGCCGTGCCAACCGCGGTGCCCGCAGAGCGGGCGGCATCCGCAGCCTTGGCGGGCACGCCACCGGCCGCCACCGGCGCGGCAGACTTGAGCTGTTTCATCAGCGCCGTGGCCCGCGCATGGTTGCCCGGCAACTTCAGGCTTTTCTGCAGCCAGGCGATGGCCTCGGGCTTCTGCTCGCGTGCGGCCAGTTGCTCGGCCTTCTGCACATACAGGTCGGCCAGCAACTGGCGCGCTGCGGCGTCGCGCTTGTCGGCCGCCACACGTTGCTCTGCCAGCGCCAGCGCTTCGTCCAGCTCGCCTTGCGCGGCCAACATCGTGATGTGTTCCAACTCGTTGCGGTCCGGTGTCCCGTTGTCCGCACGGCCCGGTGCGGCCGGCGTCGTGGGTTGGAGGAACTCGGCCGGGTTGCGCCGCGTGATGGTGATGCGCGAGGGCTGGCCGAGGAAGTTGCGGCGGTTGCGCTCGCGCTCGATGGCACGCAGTGCGTCGGCCGCCTGGGCCGCTTGGGCGGGTTGCGGCTGCAATGCAAGCGCGGCCAGGTACTGCGCGCTCGCGGCCTCCAGGTCACCCCGCTTCTGGGCCTGCTGGCCGCGCTGCAGCCGCTCGGCGACCGCCGTGTCGATGCGCCGGCGCAGCGCGGCAACGCGCTCGCGGTACTCCGCTTCGCCCGGCCGCAGCGTGGCCAGTACTTCCCAGGTCCAGGCCGCATCGGCCAGTTGCTCTTTGCGCTCCAGCTCCTGCGCGCGCTGCCGCTGCGCCGACTCGAAGACGGTCAGCGCGTCCGGCAAGACCGCGATGCCGCCGCCTTCCGCGGGCGGCACCGCAGTCGGCGTGCCTGCGCAGCCCGCCAGGGCCAGCAGCACCGCAGATCCAATGCTGGTCCACCTCATGGCACCGGCCCGAAGCGCCGGCTGGTCTGCAGCCTCGCCTTGAAGGCTTCCAGGTCGTGGTCGCCGAAGATCATGGTCCGGCGCAGCATCAGCGGCTGCGCAAAGAAGGCGTTGCCGCCGGGGTTCACTGTCACGGCCAGGCTGTAGCGCTGGCGGGCCAGCAGGTCCAGCACCAGGTCGTTGGCATCGCCATACGGGTAGGCGTATTGCTGCACCTGGACCGCCAGACGCTTTTCCAGCAGCTCGCGCGGGCCGCGGATCTCCTGGTCCAGGCTTTGCCGGTAGCGCTCATCGCCCTCGCCGGCCGTGCGCTCGATCAGGTTGCGGTGGCTCTTTGAATGCGCCTGCACGTCCACCAGGCCGGAAGCCGCCATCTCCTGCAGTTGCGCCCAGCTCAGCGCTTCGCCGGCGCCGATCCAGTCGGTGTAGACGAACAGCGTGGCCGGCAGCCCGAGCCGGCGCAGCACCGGGAAGGCATGCCGGTAGGTCGACTCATAGCCGTCGTCGAAGGTGAGGACCACCGCGCGAGGCGGCAGCGCCTCGCGGCCCGCCAAGTAGTCGGCCAGCTGGCCCAGGCGGATCACCCGGTAGTCGTTGCGCACCAGCCATTCCATCTGCGCGGCAAAGCGGGCCGGCGAGACGTTCATCTTGCCGCCGCCGGTGCCCAGCCGGTGGTAACACAGCACCGGCACGGTCTGGTAGCTGTCGGCACGCACGCCCAGCGGGTTCAGCGGCTGCAGCGGCACCACCAGCGGCCGGCCCGGTTCGGGCTTGGGCAGCCCGGCGTTGGCCTCGGCGATCTGCCAGTCGCGCCCTTCGTCGCCCAGCAGCCGGCCCGCGATGCTGCGCAGGCTGTCGCCCGCCACTGGCAGGTAGACCAGCAGCAGCTCGCTGCGCGCCACCACGCCGGTCGCCGCCGTGGGCTCGGTCGCCACTTGCGGAGAGCTCTGCAGCGCGGGTGGCGTCGAAGTGCAGCTTGCCAGCACGAAGGCCATTGCCAAGAGCGCCTTCCAGCGCCATGCCACCACGGTGTTCATCGCGAGGCTCAGAGCGGCAAGTCTGTCGTGGCGCCGGCGGTCGAACCGCCCGCATCGGCCGCCTCTTTCTTCTCCCCGGCGGAGACGACCTCCTTGGCCGCCGCCAGCGTGGAGGCCGGCGGCGCGGGCGCGTGCCGCTCCTGCAGCGACTGGGCCATCTGGTCGAAGGTGGCATACAGCAGGCCGAACTCGTCCTTGCGCTGCTCGCGGATGCGGAAGTCGTAGCGGCCGCGGGAGATTTCGCCCAGCGCCTCGGCCATCAGCTTGATCGGCCGGGCGAACCAGTTGGCCACGAAGAACATCGCCACCGCCACCGCCAGCACCGTGACCACCGCCAGCCCGATCATCAGCGTGATGGACAGCCGGGCCACGCGCTCCAGCGGCCGCTCCGGCAACCCCAGCGCCACCCGGCCCACCGGCTTGCCCTGGAAGGTGATGGTGGACTCGAACCCCAGCACCGGCTCGCCCCCGGCCAAGTAGCGCGAGAGCTTCACGCCGCCCCTCTCGCCCAGGGATTCGCCTGGCAGCGGCTGGTACGGCTGGCCCTGCAGCGCCGGCTGGCTGGAGGCGCGCACCACGCCGCCACGGTCGGCCACGGTCACGCTCTGGAAGTCGCCCGTCTTCATCACTTCCTGCAGCGACACGTCCACCGCCACCCAGTCCTCGCTGAGCGCCGCCACCGCGTTCTGCGCGGCGATGAAACGCGCCAGCGCCGCGCCGTAGTCGGCCACCTGGGTCATCATCGCGGCGTACTGGCGCTGGATGATCAGCGAGGCGCTCAGCGCCATCACCACCGCGACGATCAGCGCCATCATGCCGGCCCACTTCACGCGCAGCGACACAATGCGCGGCCGGTTCGCCGCGCCTGCCTCCTCGTCGATCTCCACCAGCACACGGCCCAGCGCCTCGGCCAGCTCGGCGCCAGTCTGGAAGCGATGCTCGGGCGCCTTGGCAATGCAACGGTCCACCACGCGGCGCAGCGAAGCCGGCAGGCCGGGCCGCAGCCTGGCCATCGGCGTCGGGTCTTCCTTGGCGATCTTCAGCGCCAGGTTCACCACGCTGTCGCCCTGGAACGGCCGCTGGCCGGTGAGCATCTGGTACAGCACGATGCCGGCCGAGAACAGGTCCGAGCGGCCATCGATCTTCTCGCCCTGCATCTGCTCGGGCGCCATGTACTGCGGCGTGCCCAGCACGTCGCCCACGCGGGTGCGCTGCTCGCCCTTGGTCGACTCCATGTGCGCAATGCCGAAGTCCATCACCTTGATGTCCAGCGTGTTGCGCACGCGGGCGATGTTCCCCGGCTTGATGTCGCGGTGCACGATGCCGCGCTTGTGCGCATAGTCCAGCGCCCGCGCCAGCTGCATGCCCATGATCACCACGTCCCGAACCGGCAGCGGCTGCCCTGGCGCCAGCACCTCCGCCAGCGACTCGCCGTCCAGCAGCTCCATCGCCATGTAAGGCCGCCCGTCGATTTCGCCCACATCGTGTACCGTCACGATGTTCGGATGCGACAACCCACCCGAAGCCCGCGCCTCCCTCAGGAATCGCGCCCGGTACTCCTCGTCCTCGCAAAGCGACGCATGCAGGAACTTGATCGCCACATCCCGCCCGATGCCCGGGTCATGCGCCCGGAACACGCTGGCCATGCCGCCCCGGCCCAGGCGTTCCGAGATTTCATAACGGCCGACCTGGCGAACGGGTGCCTCATTTCCGGGGGCGATGCGACCGCCGGGCAGGGTACCGGTGACCGGGGCGGGCGACGCGGTATCGCCGGACAGGCGCTGGGTCTGCGGATAAGCCGTGTTGCCGCCGACCGACTTGCTGTTGGCCGCGGTGTGCTCGGACATTTGCGCCAGAGGTGCGGCGGCGGGCGCGATGCGGGTGGCATCGGGGTCGACATTGCCTGCCTCATCGTCCGGCAGGGAAGACGAATGGCCGGCCCGGCCGTCTTGACGGGGAGCGGAAGACATTCGGGCATGGTTCCGCGGATGGGGCGAGGGGGCAATGTACGAAAGTCATGGTGGCGACGCCGGAGCGGCGTGACTCAAGCAAAGTGCAACCAGAGTGACACCAGACCGAACATGGTTCCGGTCAGAAGCCAAGCCTGGGCTTGCGGCACCACACGCTTCGCGAAGATGCCGCGCGCAACGCCGATGACAAGAAAGAAGACGGCCAACGCAGTCATCAACAAGCGCACGTCGAGCTTCATGCAGCAACGCTCCATCCGCCAAGCCACGCCAATTCCAGCATGGCCTGCGCCCTTTGGTCACCATATTCGCCTGCCACCGCAATGCCGTCCAGATGCGCTGCCGGGCGCTCGTGGTGGCGGACGAAGGAGGCGATGACCGGCATGGCTTCGGTTTCTCAAAAATCGATTTCGATGTGCGAGACCGGGAGGCCCAGCTCCCGTGCGTTCACCCACACCATGTTCGCCAGCGCCGACCAAGCTTCCTCGCTCGCGCGAAAGCGCAGCACGTTGATCTCGATCGATTTTTCGTCGAACTGCGCGGCGGTATCGCCCATGCATTCCAGTTGCCAGGGCCAGCCCAGCGGCAGTGCGTACCCGCCGGCTTCCAGCAGCATGAACCAGGGGCGAAGGATCGACTGCAAGGCGTCGAGGTGCGCCTGTGTCACCGGCGCATGCAGCACGAGCAGGCAGCGCCGTGCACCGGCAAAAATGTCGTCGTCCTCGTCGGCACGGCCCATGCGGACGGCGCCATGGACTTGCGGGTAGGCCCCGGCCTCGTTGTCTTCATCGATGAGCGGCACGTCGGGGTCGCTCGGAAAGCGCAGCTGGGCCCCAGATACCGAGATCGCCTGAACATCGATGTGGCCTTCACGCAGCTTGGCCATCATGTTGCGAAGCACCTGGAACGACCGCAGGTCAAGGCCATTGCAATCGAGCTCGAATCGCAGGCTCAAGGGATGCGGCTCCGCGGAGAGCAGGCGACACACGGCCGGTCCGGCCGCGGCCGAATCGATGAAGGCACCCAGCCCGGCCACGGCGCAGAAGCCTGCCACCGTGTCGATGACGGCCGCGGCACCGTGCGCGTCCACGGGGGTCGCGAGATCGACTCGCAGCAGCGTGCGGGCCGGATCGCTGGCCTGCGTTGTCCAACTTAACGCCGGAAAGTCCATGCGCATCAGGCGTCCTCATACGCATACCTGCGCATCAGCCTGCGGGTTTTCTCTTTCTCGTCCTGTCCCAGGTCCATCGGCGAATAGCGCTGCGCCATCCGTTCTATGGCGGGCTCGCACGCCCGGAACACCGACTCGTAGTCCGTCAGGCGCTCGCCAGTACCCCAATCACCCAATGCCGGGCGCGAGCCGGCCTTCAGACACAGGCCGGTCGCCAGCTCCTGAATCTCCACCGTCTTCGCCAGCCGCAGGCGCAGGCCCGCGGCCCCTCCGAATTCGTCTGCGAGCCTGGTTCCGAGGAAGGTCAGCCAGCCGACGCTGCGCAGGCCGTCGCTGCGAACACCGCCGCAGTCGGCTTCCGGATCGCAAATGTCGAATCCGCGATAGCGCATCACGGTGGGCCAGGCAAAGCGCTGCGACTCCATGCGGTAGGAAGGACAAAGCTCGAACATCGGACCGGCGCTACCGCTGACAAAGGGCATCGAAGCGAACAGCTCGAGCGCCTGCGCTTCCAGCTCCGGCAGGCGGTCGAGCATCCAGCCCAGCGGAAACGACATGCGCACCCAGTTGGCGTCACCCAGAGAAAGCGCCGGCGCATCCTCTTCCTGGCCGAAGACCGAGAAGTTGATGTCCGAGCTTTCCCACCACTCCTTGCCACCGTTCAGGTCCAGCGCGATGTATTCGCGCCTGGGCGCGCCGGGCCGCAGCCAAGTGGGCAGCAGGTTCAGCGTCTTTGCCGTTACCTGCTTGCGCTTGTTCATGGTTTCGGTGATGTACCAGCGCAATTCCGAAGCAGGCACCCATTGGCCAAATCGCTCGAAGGCCTTCAGGACCGCATCACCGTGCTTGGACAGCATCTCGCCGGTGTATAGCGCGATACCGAAACACGGCATCACGACCGGTGTATCGCGGATGGTGAAGGTCAGCTGTGGGCCCAGCCCCTCGGAAGTGGCTTGCATCGGGAGTTCCTGAATGGGGTCGATTTCGAGCTGACGGTGCTTGCAGCACGCGATCAGTAGGGCAGGTTTTCCTTGGTGCCGGGAGCAGTCTTGCTGCAGTCGCACCCGGGATTGGGCTCAAGGGCGTTCTTGGCGTTTTCCGGTGTCATGGTCTTCACGCCATTCCTGCCTGGGTCGATTTGCTTCCCGTCGACAGTGAGCTGCCGGTACAACTGCTGCTCCTTCTTGCCGCTGATGGGGCCTGCCGCGGCGGCGGTTTCCAGCGTGTGTCCATTCATGACGATCCGACCGTCAGGACGGAGGTTCTTCTTGATCTCGTCGCGCGACGCACAGGGAATGAACTTCGCGTCAATGATCTTCGGTGGATCGGATCGGATCAGCACGTCCGGGGAGAGGAAGTTCACCTCTTTATTCTTCTTGAGGAAAGCAGGCCCACGCAGCGCTTTCGCCTGCGCGAGCGTGGAAGCCGGCGCGTGGTACGGCGAGCCCTTTTCCTTGAACCGAGGCGCCGAGACGATGTCGCCGCCACTTTGGGTGTTGCCCTCAGCCTTGGTGCTCTTGTTCAGCATGGTCAGCGAATGATGCACGCAAGAGTGCTTCTTCGTTGCCAGACGCTGGCAGTCATTCTTGCTCGACTTGCCGCGCGTCTGCCGGTATGGCATCTTGTCGCAGCACATGATGGCGCACGCAACGGCCTGTTCGGCTGTCAGATTCTGCGGAATCACCGGCAGCGCCATCCAGCCGCCCAGACACGCGGTGTTCTCGTGGTTCATGAACAGCTTGTCGCCAAGGCGGCACGCATTCTTGCCTTCCATCTTGACGGTGAACGCGTAGAGGATCCAGGTCGACTCCTTCATGTTGGTCGATGACTTCACGCCGCCGGCGGTGCCCGGCTCGTCACCGCTGCAGCGGCTCAGTTCCGAGCCCTTGATCGCGCACATGTTGCCGCCGTCGGCCTTGACCGTCGTCGTTCCGTTGGCGAGGTCCGACGCCATGGACAGGATGATGGGGTACGGGATCGGCACCGGGCCGGCCGGGCTCGGCGTCTTGCAGACATCGGGCAGCGTCGATTTCGCGAAGCCGCTACAGCCCTTGTGCGCCAGCGAGTTGTCGTCGCCGTTGATCTTGATCGTCAGAGACATGTCGATGTGCTTCAGTCGAACCCGATCAAAGCCGCAGCGCGCGCACCACCCTCGGAACCCGCATAGGTAAGCGCCAGCGATCCGCTGGCGTAACGCTTCCGAACGGCCGTCGCCGCCAGCGCCAGGTGTAGCGCACCACTGGCTGCGCCGACATCGCCCGTACAGTCTGCCGGGGTCACGACCGCAGATGCATGAACGAAAGACTGCGACGTGCGAGCGATGGCGAAGCCAAACTCGTCGGCCCTGTAGGGTTCGCCGTTCATGTCGCTGTAGAGGTCGCTGACGCGCGCGCCGCCTGGACGCGCGGCCAGCACCTCTCGCATCACCGCAGTCAGGCCAACTCCGGTGCATACCGTTGGCGTCTTGATGCAGTTCTTTTCTTCGCCGCTGGACGTTCTCAACAGCCGCGCGAGCGGCTTGGTGTGCAGCGTTTCGGCAAGATCGACTCGCGCGATCAGCAGCGCCGCGCCGGCCTCGCCGGGAACGAACCCCCAGGCGTTGTTGTAGCGGCCGACGCCGTGCAACTGGTGGGTCGACTCCAGCCATGCCAACGTGACCGGGTTCACCCAGCTGTCGACACCAGCGACGACGCAGGCGTCACAGTCGCCGGCGAGGATGGATGCCTGCGCCGCCTGCAGCGCGATCAGCGCCGCCGCATGCCCGCGCTCGGCGAACGCTGCACCGGTGAAGACATCCTTGAAGCGGGCACCGACAATCTGCTGACTCCAGGCAGCCAGCGAAGGCAGGCCCGGCCTGGGCTCCGGCAAGCCCACCGACAGCGCGAGCCGCACGCCTTTGCGACGCATCTCGCCCAGCGCTTCATCGATCGCCGTGAACAGCAGGATCTCGAGCCTCTGCTCGGTCTTCAGTGTCGATTCGAGCCAAGGTGCAGCCGCGACCCGGATCGGCTCGCCAAGCGAGTCCATGGCGAAGCGATGCTCCGCAAAGCCGCTGATGCCAGCCCTTACGGCCGCGGCCGTCGACGCCAGGTCGTGACCCACCGCCGTGCAGGCTCCCATGCCAAAGAGCGCGATGTCCATGATCAGCCGAGCAGCCCGTCGTCCCGGTCGTCTTCGACCCAGCGGCGCGTGTTGAGTGCAGTCTTCAGCGTCACCACCGTGCGGTCGAGTTGGTAGACCTTCTGGTGACACGGAAGCGCGGAATGCCAGACCAGCGACACGCGCGGCGCATCGGGCTCGAAAATCACCGTGTGAAGGCGCCGCACGGTGTGCAGTTCACGCTCGCCCCTTTGGAATCGAGTCTCGAAGCCCAGGTGCAAGCGTGGCAGCTGAAAGCGCAGCAGGCCGCCACCCTGCGTCATGTTCAGCAGCGCAACAGGCTCTCCACCCACCATGAATGCGGGCGATTGCTGGTCTTCGGGTGCGCACTGAAAGTAGCGGTCGTCGAGATCTTCGGGCCACAACGGTTGGCGTTCGTCCAGCCAGTGCTGGTCGTAGGTGCCGGCGTGGCGCAGACGTGGTTGCCAGTGGCAGCCGATCGCGCCGAAGCCCGCGGGCGCCGGCCGATCAGTCCAGGCGTTGATCAGCCGGTCGGTCGATTCCAGATTCGGCAGCGGCACGCCGACGGCCGCACCGCCGCGCCGCGCGTAGCCGCACCCCACAGGGTTGCGCCAGTCCCAGTCGCGCTCGGGGTCCTCAGGGTCCACGGCGGCACCACCGAACGCACGCTCGTAGACCAGCGGCATCTTCACGAAGGGTCGTCCAGAACCAGCGCCGAAGTCGCCCCAGAGGCGGTCGCCAAAGACCTTGATGACCTTGCGCACCCCACCGACGCGCAGACCGACATCGAGTTCCGACACCGGCCTGCCTTCAGGGGCGTGCGCGTGCCCGACGACCACGATGTCAGTGGTCTTCTTCGTCAATACCAGGTCGCTTTCGTAGCGGACGCTGCTGCGGCCCGGCTCGCCGAAGTAGACGGTCGTCTTCTCAGGGGGTGGCTGCTGGTCGGCGATGGTCAGCCCGCCGTCAGGCGCAATGTCGAAGGTCGCCTTGATCGCGACCAGCCAAACCTCGGCACCATCACGGTCGCGCGCCCAAGCTCGCTCGGCGCCGAAGGGGGTGTGATTCTCGATCTGCCACACGGCCTGGTGCGCCTCAGTTCAAGTCGATGCTGCCGCCCTTGATCTTGTTCGGGCCGGTTGAGCGGCTGACAAGATAGGTGCCGCAGATGACGATCTTGCCAGCGCGCGTGAGCGTGATGCTGGCGCTGCCACAACGCAGGACAATCTCGCGTTCCGCGCTGATGACCCGGCGTTCGCCGTCGATTTCCACAAGAGCAGCTGCCGGCAAAGCCTGCACCTGTTGCAACGCATCACCGCCGATCACGCCAACCACGATGGGCCTGTCCACGTCGCCGTTCTCGAACAGCACGACGACGTCAAGTCCTCGCATCGAGCTGCGCAGCGACACCGTTGTGCGGCCGGCAACGACGCGGCCGGGCGCGCAAACCAGGTTCGAGATCAGAGGGCTTTCATCAGCCGCAAAGCCGTGCAGGCGACCAACCACCGCCATGCCGCCGACAAGCGCCGCCGAAGGTGACGCCACCGCGGCCCGCGAGGCGGACGTCGGCGCAAACAAGTCAGCCAGGTCTTGAAACTCAGTTGATTCCAACCTTGCTCCCCTTGAGTGTGATGTCGCTGCTGGCCTTCGCGGCGATCTTGCCGGAACCCTGGATCAGAATGTCCTTGCCCTTGATGACAATGGTCCCGTCCTTCTTCATCACAATGCTGGCCTCCCCGGACTTCAGCTCGATGGCCTCAGCCGCCTCTATCACGAGGCTCTTTCCAACGTTCAGGGCATCGTCCTCCTTGACCGAGGTTGCACGCGCCTTGCCGACATCGAGGTTCTGCGCGCCGCCGATCTTCAGAGTTACGTCCTTGCCCACCGTCACTTCCTGCGCACCACCGACGTCGGTGCTTTGGTTCGCGCCAATAGAATTGCTCTGGTTCAAGCCGACAGTCGTTGTCTGACTCGCGCCAACCGTGATGGCCTGAATGGCACCGATGGTGACCTCCTGCGCGGCACCGACCGTGATCGTCTCGTTGACGCCCACGGTGTGCGTCCGCTGCATCGCGACGGTCGCCGTTTCGCTGCTGCCAACGGTGATGCTGCGGTTCGAGCCAATGCTGATGGTCTCGTTTGAACCAACCGTCTCGTTGCGGTTTACGCCGATCACGATGGTCTCGTTGTTGCCGACCTTCTCGCTTCTGTCGACGCCAATCGTGATCTTCTCGTTGCTGCCCACCTTCTCGGTCCGGTTCACGCCGATGGTGATGGTCTCGTTGTTGTCCACCGTCTCGGTGCGGTCGTGCTTCACGTGCACGGTCTCGTCGTGGTCGATGGTCTTGGTGCGGTCATGGCCGACCCAGTGGGTCTCGTCGTTTTCGACCTCGATGTCCTGGTTCTTCTCGGCGTGGATCCACAGCTGCTCTGCGCCGGCCTTGTCCTCGAAGCGGATGGCGTTGGCGGTGCCGTAGGCGCCGCCCTTGCTGGAACGGGTCAGGATGCCGGACTGGGTGGCGTTGGCGGGCAGGTCCCAGGGGGGCATCTGCATCGCGTTGTAGACGCGGCCGGTGACCAGCGGCTGGTCCGGGTCGCCTTCGAGGAAGTCGACCACGACCTCCTGGCCGATGCGCGGCACGTGCATCACGCCGAAATTCTTGCCAGCCCACGGGTGGCTCACGCGCACCCAGCAGGAGCTGGTTTCGTTGTGCTGGCCGTAGCGGTCCCAGTGGAACTGCACCTTCACCCGGCCGTACTTGTCGGTGTAGATCTCTTCGCCGGACGGGCCGACCACGACGGCGGTCTGCGGACCTTGCACAAAGGGCTTGGCCGTCTGCCGGGGCGGGCGGAACTGCTGGTCGGCCGGGATGGCGTCGAAAGTGCACTGGTAGCCGCCGGGCGCGCCGCCCTGGCTTTCGTAGCCGTCGATCACGGCGTTGGTGCGCATCGCCGAAATCAGGTACTTGATGTTCTGGTCTTCGCGCGGGTGCTTCTCCAGCGTCAGCACATGGCCAGTGGTGAGGCCTTGCGCGTTGGAGGCGCCGCGCATGCTGACGTAGGTCGTCTGCAGTTCGGTCAGGCGGTCTTCGTTGTACTGGGTGCCATCGGCCACCTGCAGGTAGTCGCCCTGGAAGTCGAAGGCTTCCAGCTTGTCCAGGTCATGCCCGCGGGGCTGGCTGGCCTTCACCGCGAGGCTGGTGGCCGGACGCTCGAAGTCGTAGCTGGTGAGCGCCGCCTGGCCGGTCTTGACGCCGCAGCTGAAAGACCAGTTCGACACGTAGTCGGCATCGGGCGGCAGCTGGTCGGTGTTCTCGTGGTACGGCAGGCGCTCGCAGTTCGGTGCAGGGTCGTGGGCGGAATAGGCGTCCACCAGCACCAGCTTGTGTTCGGTGGCCGTGTGCTCAAAGTACCAGTAGATGCCCTCGTGCTCCAGCAGGCGGGCGATGAAGTTGTAGTCGGTCTCACGGTACTGCACGCAGTACACCCAGGGCCGGTAGCTGCGGTAGAGCTTGAACTCGAAATGGGCGATGGCGGTGTGGTCCTCGAAGACCTTCTTGACGATGTCGGGCACCGTCAGGTCCTGGAAGATGCGGCAGTCGGTGGTGCGGGTGAGGAACCAGAGCCAAGGGCGCACGGTGGCCTGGTAGGCGTGGTAACGGCCCCGGTGCGGTCCGATGCCGAAGCGGGTCACATGACCATGGAAGTAGCGCTTGCCGCCATCGCGCAGCGTGACGGCCACGCTCACCGTCTTGCCCAGCAGGTCGGTGGACTGGATGTCCGGCTTCTCGCTGAGCAGGCCCAGCTGCGTCTCGCCCAGCACGCTGAGTCCGCAGCCGTCGAACATCGATTCGAAGAGCAGGTCATCAGGGGGCAGCGGGGAGCTGAGCGTGATCGAGGCAGACGGCATGAAGCGGCGCAGGCGCGAGTGAGGTCCTCACGGTACGCAGGCCGCTGCGCATGCGAAAGCGACCAAAGTCATCCCGGCCGCTTCATGCACCGGCCATCTTCAAGGCGCGGCGCAGGCCTCGGTGCGCCATCGCAGGGCGGCTTCGTCCCACAGCACCGGCTGGACCGCGCCGGCGTTGGCCGCACCAGGCTTCACGCAGAACCGGGCCTCGTAGGCCACGGTGCCGTCGGCACCGGCTTCAGGTTGCGCGCCGAGCTCGATGCGGTACAGCGTGCCGGGCTGCAGCGGCGCGGCGGCGGTGCGCTGCATGGCACCGGGCGGAAGCGCGCCATAACGCAGGCAGGCGCCCGCTCGTAGTTGCAGCGAGCCACCGGGCGGAGCGAACGCAAAGCCCCAGTCCTCGGGCGGCAGCGAGCGCCAGTCGGTGCGCTCGCCGTGGCTGACGCTGAGGGTCCACACGCGCATCGGGCCGGCCAGCTCGCGCTGCGACAGCGCGAAGCAAGGCAGGCCTGCTTCGGCAGTGACTTCGACCGAGCCCTTGCTGGAAGTGGCCAGGCTGCCGCCCGAAGCCAGCACAAAGGCAATGGACAAGACAAGGTGAAACCCGACGCGTCTCATGGCAGGTTGCGCTTGTCCGAAGGGTTGGCAATGAACAGGCGCAGCACGGTCTCGAACAGGGCACGGTCGTTGATGTGTTTGGACTGATGCATCTCGGGCGGGTGGCTGAAGTTCTTGACGGCCCAATAGTCGGACAGCAGGTCGCCCTGCGCTTCCATGTTGCAGTCGCCCAGCGTCTTCTTTGCATCCAGCGTGTAGTCGTAGCCCAGCCCGATGCGGATGGCGCCGCGCAGCATCACGGGGTAGCCCAGCTGGTGCTGCCAGACGTGCACCATCTCGTGCATGAACCACAGCGAATCGCTGAAACCGGCGAGCGCGAAGTCTTCCTTGAAGTGCTTGGGGTTGAAATACATCTCGCCGTTGGGCGTCATCGCCGTGTCGTCCGGCTGCAGGCCGAACCACAGGTACTCCTCGTTGTGCACCTTCACGCGGTTGTAGTCGACCGAATTGCCGAACAGCGTGCGTGCCATGTCGCGTTCGTTGACCGTCAGTCCACGCGACTCGCCCTCCGGCGTGGGGCGGCGCACCGGCTGCACCTGCGGTCGCGGCGACTGGCCGCGCTTGTCCGGCAGCCCGTCGAGGCCGGCGCCGATGCCGGTGGCCACCAGGCCCGTGGGCCCGGGCAGCGCCGAGCGAAGATCGAACGGTTCTCCCCAGCCCGCTGGCTCGCGCAGCGTGGGGCTGGTGGCACCGGGAATGCGTTGGCCTGCCATCGGGCGATTTTGCTCAAGCTGCAGAGCCGTTCATCGGATCGGGGTCAATCGAAGGCATAGCTGAAGTCGCCCTCGCTCACCCCCAGGCTCACCCCCTTCATGGCCTGTCCAGTCGACAGCCGGGTCAGGTATTCCACCGAGATGCGCGGCAGCACGGTGTTGGTCAGGATCGCGTCGATCACGCGGCCGCCGCTTTCGACTTCGCCGCAGCGGCTGATCACCAGCTTGACGACCTCGTCATCGAAGCTGAAGGGCACGCCGTGGTGGTCCTGCACGCGGCGCTGGATCCGGCCCAGCTGCAGGCGGACGATCTGCGCCATCATCTGTTCGTTCAGCGGGTAGTACGGGATGGTGACCACGCGGCCCAGCAGCGCGGCGGGGAAAACCTTCAGCAGCGGCTCGCGCAGGGCCTTGGCAATGCCTTCGGGCTCGGGCATCAGCTCGGGATCGGCGCAGAGCTTCATGATCAGCTCGCTGCCGACGTTGCTGGTGAGCAGGATGATGGTGTTCTTGAAGTCGATGCCGCGGCCCTCGCCGTCTTCCATCCAGCCTTTGTCGAAGACCTGGAAGAACAGCTCGTGCACGTCCGGGTGGGCCTTCTCCACCTCGTCCAGCAGCACCACGCTGTACGGCCGGCGGCGCACGGCTTCGGTCAGCACGCCGCCTTCGCCGTAGCCCACATAGCCGGGCGGCGAGCCCTTCAGCGTGGAGACGGTGTGGGCCTCCTGGAACTCGCTCATGTTGATGGTGATGACGTTCTGCTCGCCGCCGTAGAGCGACTCGGCCAGCGCCAGCGCGGTCTCGGTCTTGCCCACGCCGGAGGTGCCACAGAGCAGAAACACGCCGATGGGCTTGTTCGGGTTGTCCAGCCGGGCGCGCGAGGTCTGGATGCGGCGCGCGATCATCTCCAGCGCATGCTGCTGGCCGACCACGCGCTGGTTCAGCGTGTCGGCCAGTTGCAGCACCGCCTGCACCTCGTTCTTCACCATGCGGCCAACCGGAATGCCGGTCCAGTCCTGCACCACGCTGGCGACGGCCGCTTCGTCGACCGTCGGCAGGATCAGCGGTGCGTCGCCCTGCAGCTCGCCCAGCTGCACCTGCAGGCCTTGCAGTTCCGCGAGCAGGTCATCGCGCTCGGCGACACCGGGCGCGCCTTCGCCATCCTCGCGCAGCCTGGCGCGCAGGGCCAGCAGGCGGTCCACCACCGCCTTCTCCTTGCCAAAGCGCTCTGCCAGCACCGCGTGCTCGGTGTGGGCTTCGTCCAGCGCAGCGGCCACGCGGCGCTTGCGCTCGGCCACTTCGATGCCGATGGCCGCCTCGCGGCCGATGATGGCCTGCTCCACCTCGAGCGCCTGGATGCGGCGCTGGTTGTCCTCCAGCGCAGGCGGCGTGGCGTGCTGGCTCACGGCCACGCGGGCGCAGGCGGTGTCCAGCAGGCTCACGGCCTTGTCCGGCAGTTGCCGCGCCGGGATGTAGCGGTGCGACAGCCGCACCGCCGCGTCGATCGCCTCGTCCAGCAGCGCCACCCGGTGATGCTGTTCCAGGATGGACGCGACACCGCGCAGCATCAGCACCGCTTTTTCTTCGCTCGGCTCGCCGACCTGCACGACCTGGAAGCGGCGCGTGAGCGCTGGGTCCTTCTCGATGTGCTTCTTGTATTCGGCCCAGGTGGTGGCAGCAATGGTGCGCAGCTTGCCGCGGGCCAGCGCGGGCTTGAGCAGGTTGGCCGCGTCTCCGGTGCCGGCAGCACCGCCAGCGCCGATCAGCGTGTGCGCCTCGTCGATGAACAGGATGATCGGCTTGGGCGAGGCCTGCACTTCGTCGATCACCGAGCGCAGCCGGTTCTCGAACTCGCCTTTCATGCTGGCGCCAGCCTGCAGCAGGCCGATGTCCAGCGAATAAAGAGAAACCTCTTTCAGCTGCGGCGGCACGTCGCCCTGCGCCAGGCGCAGCGCAAAACCTTCGACGACCGCCGTCTTGCCCACGCCGGCCTCTCCGGTGAGGATGGGGTTGTTCTGGCGCCGTCGCATCAGGATGTCGACGATCTGGCGGATCTCCTCGTCTCGGCCGGCCACCGGGTCGATCTCGCCGTTGCGGGCGCGCTCGGTCAGGTCCACCGCGTAGCGCTTGAGCGCCTCCTGCTTGCCCATCGCCGCGGGCGCCACCGCACCGCTGGCCTCACCCGGCTCGGCGCTGCCGTCGGTCGCGCGCATCTGCTGCTCGGGCGAGCCTTCGACGA
This sequence comes from Ideonella sp., assembly GCF_041287625.1. GTDB lineage: Bacteria > Pseudomonadota > Gammaproteobacteria > Burkholderiales > Burkholderiaceae_C > Ideonella. The sequence continues at coordinate 121,876 of NZ_JBGGNH010000052.1, read as the reverse complement.
TGCGGGAGAAGTTGTCGGCCAGGTCGTCCACCTTGATGCGCTCGAACTGCTTCGAGATGGACAGCAGCGCATTGCGCAACGAAGGCGTCTTCAGCAGGCCGATCACCAGGTGGCCAGTGCGCACCTGGCTGTCGCCGAACATCAGCGAGCCGTAGACCCAGCCGCGCTCGACGGCGTTTTCGACCCAACTCGACAGGTCCGTCACCGAACTGGCCCCGCGCGGCAGCCGGTCCAGCGAAGCGGTGAGGTCCGCGGCCAGTTGCGAGGCGTCCAGGCCATGGTGCTTGGCGATGCGGTGCAGGTCGGAATCGGGTGTGTTCAGGATCTGGTACAGCCAGTGCTGCAGCTCGACAAACGGGTTGCCACGCAGTTTGCAGAACACCGTGGCGCCCTCAATGGCCTTGTAGGCCAGCGGGTTCAGCTTGCCGAACAGCGCAACGCGGGAAATCTCGGTCATGAAAGGCCTCCATGGGCTTTGGCAACGAATGAGGTTTGCGGCCGCAGGCGCAGCTCGGCGAGCGGCGAAGTGCCGGCGCGGCCGATCCAGCTGCTCAGGCCCAGGCGCAGCCGGCGGTCCAGCCTCGGTGCGGGCGCCTCGCGCGGCTGCAGCGTGAGCTGCAGGTCCCACAGCAGGTGCAGGCCGGCGTATTCGCGCACCCAGTCCACCAGCGGCCGCCAGGCCGGGCCGCCGGGCAGGAAGGCCTGGTACTGCGCCAGCGTCAGCGGCCCCAGCACCACGCGGAACTTGAACTGCCGGTCCCAGACCTGGCGGCCGGCGTTGGCATTGCGGCCCAGCGCCGCCGGCACCGTGCCGACGCGCTCGCTGCGGTTGCGCGCGTGGCCCAGGCGGGTGCGTTCGGACGACGCCATTGGCAGCCAGTGCGGCACGTGCTGTTCGATGCGCGCTGACACGCCGAAGTGCTGCTGCAGGATCTTCACCAGGCCTTCGGGCGAGCGGCTGGCCGCCCCCAGCAGCCCGGCATGGAACAGCCGCGCGTGGTGCGGCAGGCTGTCCTGCGGGCGGATGCTTTCGTGCAGCCCGGTGCTGGCGCCCAGCCACGTGGCGAAGCGGTCGTCGGCCGGGCGGTCCAGCTGCACGCAGGGCTGGGACTGGGCCCAGGCGCGGTAGAACAAGGACAGCAGCCTGTGGTGGAACATGTCCAGGAAACGCTGCAGCGTGGGGTCGCTGCGCTGGTGCAGGCGCTCGCGCACGTATTCGGTCAGGTGCAGTGGCAGCGGGCCCTGCGGGCCCAGCAGGCCGAAGAAATGCACCGCCAGCCGTGGCACGCTGCCTTCGCGGCTGAAGCTCGCCAGCATGGCCGGCGGGAAACGCAGCTCGGCCGCCTGGCCCAGGCGCAGCGGCTCCTGCCCAGGGCGCAGCGCGCGGCCGAAGCGCGGCGCGCTGGGCGACAGGCCTTCGATTCGGCGCAGCAGCGCGAAGAAGTCGTGCGCGTAGGGTGCGGCCTCCAGCGAATCGAACAAGGCCCGCAGCGCTGCAGCCTGTTCCACCGCCCTTTCGTGCGTCTTCATGGCGGGCTCACGAGAAACAAAACCCGTTCACAGCGCGCCTTCGCTGGCCATGCGCGGCGGCCAGCGCATCAGCTCGCCGCGCTGGGCCGAGCGCAGCGTCAGCTGGGTGAAGGTGTTGATCGACGCATAACGCGCGAAGTAGTGTTCCAGCACGCTGCCAAACAGCACCGCGCTGCCGCCCTGGAAAGCCAGCTCGTCGAGCTCCAGCACCAGCTCCGCGCCGCTGCCGAAAGTCAGCCGGCCACCGCCCGGCAGGCGGCGCACCACGGTGCCGGCACGCAGCGCGCGCACGCCTTCCACCATGCGCAACCAGGCCGGGTCTTCCGGCGGGCCGTGCAGCACCAGCAGGCGGCGCAGCATGGCCGCGGCCTGGCCCGGATCGTCGCCGGCCAGCGGCAACTGGCGTTGCGTGAGCAGGCTGACCAGGCTCCAGCCCAGCTCGCCAACCGGCCGGCGGCTCTGCGGGCGGGTCGGGCCGCGCAGCGCCGTCACCCGCTTGACCGGGCCGGGCGAGTCCAGCCGCCAGAGCGACAGGCCACTCGCCTGGCCGGGCGGCAGCAGCGTTGGCAGGTCGCGGTTGGTGACCCAGGCGGAGACCGAGAGCTGGCGCACGTCCTCGCGGTACGGCGCGTGCTGAGGGTCGACCAGCGACAGGAACGCTTCTTCGCCGATGTAGCCCGAGCGCGGGCCGTGCTGCTTCTGCCGCTCGGACATCAGGCGCGGCTCGCGGCGCAGCGTGTAGAAGCCCGAAGGCGCCGCGCCTTCGCCCTGCCCTTGTACGTGCGCGCTGGCATACAGCGGCTGGAAGGCCTGCTGGCCGGCACGTGCAGTGCCGAAGCCAACGACCGATTCGAGGCTGTGCAGCTCGAAGTCCATCGGCCGCGTGCGGTCCGCCACCACGTGGTATTCCCAGGCGCCGGGGCCGAGCTGGATGCGGTCCAGCCGCTTGCGGAACAGGTTGATCGCCGGGGTGCAGAACAGCGACAGGCTGCCCGCGTCCACCAGCGGCTCCAGGGCGGCGTCGCCGCGCGAGAACAGCAGCACCAGGTCCACCTCGTCGCCCGGTACGCGGGCCAGCCGCGTGGACAGGCCGCCCACTTCGAAGAACAGCAAGCGCTGCGGCAGCGCGGCAAATTCCTGCAGCAGGCGGTGGCCAGAGAAGCTGCGCTGCAGCTCGGGCAGCAAGGCTTCGTCGGCGCCAAAGCCCTTCATGCGGACACTCGCGGCGTCGCACCATTGCGGCAGTGCGTGGGCGGCGGGCGAGCCCGTCACGTGCACCCAGCTGCCCATCGCAGCGCTCTGGATCAACTCGTGCAGCCGGTGGGCCACGTCGTCCGGCGCGCTGATGTGAAAGCTCAGGCGGTCCAGTCCCCGCAGCTGCCGGAAGCTGGCACCGCCGCCGCAGCGCAGCCGGATGCGCAGCCCCCCCTTGGCGCCCAGCGCGGGCGGCAGCTGCTTGAGCGGCAGGTCCGCACCGTGGGTGAAGAACTGCACCGAAGCGATCTCGACTGGCCACAGCGTGACCGCATGCGCCGTGCGGAATTCGCAGCGGGTGTCCTGCCCGCGTGTCAGCTCGGCGGCGATGGCACTGCCACGCGGCACTGTGTAGCCACCCAGCAGGTTCGGGTCGGCCAGGTCGGCTTCCAGCCGCGCCACCATCATCGAAGGCAGCGGCGCGAGGAAATTCGGGTAGATCGATTCCAGCAGGTGCGCGATCAGCCGCGGGTGCTCTGCGTCCAGCTTCAGCTGCACCCGCGCAGCCAGGAAGGCAAAGCCCTCCAGCAGCCGCTCGACATACGGGTCCGTGACCGCGATGCCCTCCATGCCCAGCCGCGACGCGATCTTCGGAAACTCCCGCGCAAACTCGGCCCCGACCTCGCGCAGGTGCGCGAGTTCGTCGGTGTAGTGGCGGAGGAGGCGGGGGTCCAAGCAACTACCCCTTACGCGAAGACCACATGCGTGTTCTCTTGCCCCCAAACCTTCCAATAAACAGCATAGTGGCTGTCCGTGAAATACATCTCGTCCCAGTTGTTCTGGTTGCAGATGAAGCGCGTTTGGCCTGGCGGGAAACCTGGCGGTGACCAAACCACCTCGACGTAGGGCGAGTTGGTGTGATGGGCGTTCGGCAATACGGTAAGTGCACGCCCGTCCTTGATGGCGCGATCCTCCCAGCTGTTCGATGTAGGCTGGCCGTTGCCAAAGCCTTGGTGCCGTGAGTAGTTTCTTTTGTGCTCATTCACGTTTTGGCCAGCGAAGATCTCATTGACTCGCCCGGCCAAACTGAAGGAGGCCCTCGTATCCTTTGGGTAGAACGACCAATAAAGCCACATGTGATTCCCCTGGAAAAAATACTTCGATGTAGATGACGGTCAGAGAGCCGTTCGCCCTTCCCGCACTTCCACCTGCCCCGCCTCCAGATCCAACTGCGTGCGCAGCAGGATCTCCAGCGGGACGGGTTGCGACCAGAGGTGGCCGCGGATCTCGAATTCGATGATGTTGTGGGTGTCCAGCACGCTGGTGGCTTCCAGCGCGCGCACCGCCAGGCTCTCGGGCAGGATGCGCGGCTCGTAGCGCAGGATCGCGGCGCGGATGGACTTTTCCAGCAGGCTCACGTCCACCCGGGAAGCCAGCTGGCCAGACAGCGCCGGCAGCCCGAAATTCAGCACGCTGGCGGCCAGGCCTGGCCAGGCCTCGGCCTCCTTGCCCAGCGGCTGCACGGCGTTGAACAACCAGCCCAGGTCGCGCAACACGGCCTGGCGCAGCTGCGACTTGTTCATCACGCGGTGGTGTTCGGCCTCCTCACGATGGTGCGGGTCGTCATCGGTCAGTCGGTCCAGCAGCGCCGGCTGCAGGCGGTCACGCGGGCTGGTGGCCATCAGTCTGCTTTCAACCGGCCCAGCTCGATGCACCGCACATCCAGCAGCGAATGCTCACCGGCGTCGGTCGCGAACACGCGCTGGCCGACGCCGGCGTATTGCTCGGCCCCCGGCGCGGCAAGCGGCGTCCATTCGGTGCGCCGCGCCATCCACACGCGCTCGTCGTCCCAGGTGGTGCTGCGCGGATAGCGGGTGGGGATCAGTGCCACCGTCTCGCCGCCGTTCGGAAAGCACAGGTGGGCTGGCAGCCAGGCCAGGTCACGCAGGTCGCTCGGCGCCTCGATCTGCACCTTGCTCAGCGCCGAAAATGGCACCCAGGCGTAACGCCCGTTGACCACCGCTTCCAGCAGCGGGCCTAGGCGCGAATCGGCATCGCAAATCCATTCGAACGGCGCGCCGTCCAGCGAGCCGGCCACAGTCTCCGCCTGCCCCAGCGCCTGCTCGCGCATCGCCCGCGCGGCCTGCACCTGGCCTTCGGCCTGCAGCCGCAGCGCCTCCACCAGCAGGGCCACCCATTCGGCCGGCTGGCCCAGCAGCATCGGCGTGGTCTTGCCGTCGAACACCGCTTCACGCACCAGCTCGCACTTCAGCGCCTCGCGGTAGGTGTTGACCATCGGCAGCGCTTCGGCATCCAGTTCGCCGCACACCGCCAGCTGCGTGCTGGCGCGCTGCCACTGGCCGGTGATGGCCAGCAGCTGGAAGAGCAGCACCCGCAGCTTGGCGTCCTGCGGCTTGGCGCGCACCTGCTGCTGCGCCTGGGCCAGCGCTTCGCGCGGCCTGCCGGCGGCGACCAGTTCCTTGATCGTGTCCATGGTGCTCAGCTCAGGTCGTCGTTGAAGCTGTGGCTCGCGCCCAGCTGGCCGCTGGCGCTTTGCGGCCGGTATTCGATCGCCACCTTCTGGAAGCTCAGCGCGACTCTCTCGACGGTGTCGCCATCGGCACCGGCTTCCACGTCATAGGTCGCCACGCGGGCCTTCTCCAGCGTGATGCTGCAGAAGTCCTGCGGCTCGCCACCGGCCTTGCGCAGGCTCAGCACCGCACTGCGCACTTCGTCATTGGTGGCAACCGCGCTCATCAGCGCGGTGCTGGCGCTGTCCAGGTGTTTGGTGATGACGAGCTGGCGGTAGCTGCGCCGGCCTGTCGCCAGGCCGGCCACCGCGTCGCCCACCGCCCCCACGCCCCAGCTGAAGCCGATGACGGTGATGTCGTCCTGGTGGCCGGTGGCCACCGCTTCGCCCTTGACTTTGCCGGCGCGCTTGAGCGTCAGGGCGAGGTACATGTCGGCGCTGGTCGCTCGCAAGGCGCTGGGGGCATGGACCATCTTCAGCTCCAGGCAGGGTGGATCGGGCTCAGCGGGTTTCGGTGCTGGCCACGTTCCAGCCGAACTTCACCGAGCCGCCGAGTGCGCCCTTGTCGTCCTGCGGCTTGTATTCGAACTCGATGTCGGCGTAGCTCAGCGCCACGCTTTCAGAGATCTCGCCGCCGCTGCTGGCCGACGGCGCGACCGACGTGACCAGCACCTGCTTGAGCGTGACCTTCAGGAAGTCCAGCTGGCCCTCGCCGGCCTTGCGGCAGGTGATGATGGCCGAGTCGAAGTGCTTGCCGCTCGCGCAGCTCTTGGCCAGCACCGGCGAGGCCTTGTCGTAGTAATGGGCGAACACCAGCTGGCCGGGAATGCCCTTGCCTTTGCCGGAGCCGGTGCCCGCGGCGGCGGTGCTTTCCTGGCGCACGTCCCAGGACCAGGCGAGCAAGTCGATCTCGCCTTTGTGGTCCTTGTGGCCGGATTCGCCGTCGACGCCGGCGATCTTGAGGTTGGTGTCGATGGTCATGTCGTGTCTCTCCTGAGTGGATGCGGGGGAATGGGTTGCACGGCCGGCCGGTCAGGCCGCCGGCACGGTTTCACTGCGTCTTCTGCGACGGCAGCTTGGACACCAGGCGCAGCGACACCGTCAGCCCTTCGAGCTGGTAGTGCGGCCGCAGGAAGAACTTGGAGCTGTAGTAGCCCGGGTTGCCGGGGATCTCTTCGACGGTGACCTCGGCGGCCGCCAGCGGCTTCTGCGCCTTGGTGACCTCGGACGAATTCGCCGGATCGCCATCGACGTAGTTCATGATCCATTTGTTCAGCCACTTCTCCATGTCGGCCCGCTCCTTGAACGAGCCCACCTTGTCGCGCACGATGCACTTCAGGTAGTGGGCGAAGCGGTTGCAGGCGAACAGGTACGGCAGGCGCGCGGCCAGGTTGGCGTTGGCCGTGGCGTCCGGGTCGTCGTACTCGAAGGGCTTTTGCAGCGACTGCGCACCGATGAAGGCGGCGAAGTCGGAGTTCTTGCGGTGCACCAGCGGCATGAAGCCGTTCTTGGCCAGCTCGGCTTCGCGCCGGTCGCTGATGGCGATCTCGGTCGGGCACTTCATCGCCACGCCGCCTTCGTCGGTCGGGAAGGTGTGGGCCGGCAGGCCTTCCACCGCGCCGCCGGACTCGATGCCGCGGATGCGGGTGCACCAGCCGTAGAGCTTGAACGAACGGTTGATGTTGACCGCCATCGCATAGGCCGAATTGGCCCAGGTGTAGCTGGCATGGTCGCCGCCGGCGGTCTCTTCCTCGAAATTGAATTCCTCGACCGGGTTGGTCTTCGCGCCATACGGCAGGCGCGCAAGGAAACGTGGCATCGCCAGGCCAAGGTAGCGCGCATCGTCCGACTCACGCAGCGATTTCCACGCGGCATATTCCGGCGTCGTGAAGATCTTGGTCAGGTCGCGTGGGTTGGCCAGCTCCTGCCAGGAGCCCATCTGCATCAGCGAAGGGTTGACCGCGGCAATGAAGGGCGCGTGGGCCGACGCGGCCACCTTGCTCATCTCACCCAGCAGCTCCACGTCCGGCGGGCTGTGGTCGAAGTAATAGTCGCCGACCAGCGCGCCAAAAGGCTCGCCGCCGAACTGGCCATATTCCTCTTCGTAAACGCGCTTGAAGATGGGACTCTGGTCCCAGGCCGTGCCCTTGTAGCGCTTGAGCGTCTTGCCCAGGTCGAGCTTCGAAATGCTCATCACGCGGATCTTCAGCATCTCGTCGGTCTCGGTGTTGTTGACGAGGTAGTGAAGGCCGCGCCAGGCGCTTTCGAGCTGCTGGAACTCGGCGTGGTGCAGGATGGCGTTGACCTGGTCGGAGAGCTTCTTGTCCAGCTCGGCGATCATGGCTTCGATCGACATGATCACGTCGCTGCCGATCAGCTGCGTCTGGCTCAGCGCCTGCTGCGCGAGCGTCAGCACCGCCTGCTCGACGGCGCTCTTCGCGTCGTCGGTCTTGGGCTTGAATTCCTTGCCCAGCAGCTGCGCGAATTCGCCGCCTTCGTATTCGATGCCTTGCAGCGCCGAGGCGGGCTGCACGAGGGTGTCTTCAGCCATGGAGGTCTCCTGCGGGATGGGTGTTCACTGCGCGGCGTCCGCCGGCTTGTGGGCGGCGAGGGACTTCAGCAGTGCCTCGTCCTTGACCACCTTGGCGATCAGCTGCTCGGCGCCGGCCTTGCCGTCCATGTAGGTGATCAGGTTGGCGAGCTGCTGGCGTGCCTCGAGCAGCTGGCGCAGCCCGTCCACCTTCGCGGCGACCGCGGCGGGCGAGAAGTCGTCCAGGCTTTCGAAGGTGATGTCGACCATCAGGTTGCCTTCGCCGGTCAGCGTGTTGGGCACCGTGAAGGCAGTGCGCGGCTTCATGGCCTTCATGCGGGCATCGAAGTTGTCCACGTCGAAGTCCAGGAACTTGCGGTCCGACACTGGCGGCAGCGGCTCGGTCGGCTTGCCCGAGAGGTCCGACAGAACGCCCATCACGAACGGCAGCTGGACCTTCTTCTCGGCACCGTAGAGCTCGACGTCGTATTCGATCTGCACCCGCGGCGCGCGGTTGCGGGCAATGAACTTCTGGCTGCTGGTGGCCATGCTGGCTCCTTGGTTGGCTGCATCGCCATCGCTGGCGGGTCAGGTGGTCGGTGTGAAAAGAGGACTCTCAATCGGAACTTGCGCCAGCGAGCTTTTCGAGCTCTCGCACGCCGTCTGGCACCAGGTCGCGCACGATGTCCATGAAGTTCTTGCTCATCAGCCGCATGCCGCGGCGGATCAGCAGCGGTGCCGGGTGGCTGGGTTCGTTGCGCTCTATCCATTCGCAGGCGCGCTGCAATGCGCGCATCGCGTCCTCTCGCGAGGCGATGACGCCGCTGGCCGCCGGCGCTGCCGCAGCAACTGGCCCTGCGGCGCCGTCGCCTGCCACAGCGACCACCTGCGATGCCGGGACACCTTGCAGCTGCGCACCGAGCGCGGCCAGCGGTTTCAGCAGGCGCAGCAGCGGCGCAAAGTCCGGCCCGTGGGTGGCACCAAGCTGCTGCTCGATGGCGGCGGCGATGCCCTGCACCACCGGCAAGCCGGCGCCCAGGTGCTGGGCCAGCGCCGGCACCGCGGTGGCGTGTTTCGCCAGCGCGTCCTGCAGGCCTTGCGGCGAAGGCACGGCCTCGCCAGGTGCGGCTTCGGCAAGCCCGGCGGCCAGCTCGGCTTCGCGCACCCGCGGGCCGCCGCGCTGGCCGGTGAGGCTGGCGGCGCGCAGGTCTGCCAGCACCTCGGCGGGACTGACCAAGGGCTGCAGCGCATTCAGGCGCGCGGTGGGATCGTTGCCATCGCTCGCGTCCAGCTGCGGATGGACCTGGGCCCAGTGCTGCGACAGCAGGCCTTGCAGCAGTTGCAGGCCTTGCAGCGCACCGTGCCAGCCCTGCAGCCGCGCGCCGCTGCGCAACAGCCACACGGCCACGCGCAGGTCGCGGGTGCGGGCCGCGAGCGACAGCGCCAGCTCGCGCACCTTGGGCCAGTCGGGTTCCTCGGCGGCAATCAGGGTGTCGCCATACTGCTGCTCGGGCCGACCGGCGCCTGCTGTCTGCAGTGCAAGGAAAACCGGGTCGTACTCCAGGTCCGCGCCACAAGGTGCGTCATGCTGAAGCGGAGCGAGCAGCGAGTCGAGGTCCAGGTCAGCCATCGCGTGTGCGGGCCATGGGAATGGGATGCCTGCACTCTAGAGATCCGACCGCCGTGACGCAGTGGTCGAAAGTCACTTTGGCGAGATGGTGCCCCCAGGACCGGACTGCGCCCGGCCCGCCCCCCGAGGGGGATGAGTCAACTTGGGACGGCCCGGCGTTGACTCATGCGCGCGCCTCCAAAGACCTGTCGCCATGCGCTCAGGGCACCATGCCGCGCATCGCGTCGAAGAGGCGGCGCGGCTGCAGCGGCTTGAACAGCACGGGATGGCCGCTGTCGGTGGCGCGGCGCAGCTCCTCGCGCGTGGTGTCGCCGGTCACCAGGATGGCGGGCACCTGCTGGCCGCACAGGCGGCGCACGGCCTCGATGGCGGCGATGCCGTCCCGGCCCGCGCCCAGGTGCAGGTCCGAGAGGATCAGGTCTGGCGCCAGGCCGCGGACCTGCACCGACTGCTCGGCCTCCATCGCATTGGCCGCCACGCTGGCCTCGTAGCCCCACTCTTCCAGCAGGATGCGCAGGCCTTCGCGGATCGGCTCCTCGTCGTCGATCACCAGCACCGAACGTGGCTCCATGACCGGCATGGGCACGGTGTCGGCGGCGGCGGTGGCGTCCTGGATCTCGGGCAGGCCGCCAAGCGGGATGCTGAGGCGGAACATCGTGCCCTTGCCCGGCCGCGAAGCCACCACCAGCCGGTAGCCCAGCAGCTGCGCCAGCCGCTTGACGATGGCCAGCCCCATGCCCAGGCCTTGCGCCCGGCTGCGCTGGCCGTCACCCAACTGCAGGAACTCGACGAAGATGCGCGGCAGGTCGGCGGCACGCATGCCGGCGCCGGTGTCCCAGACCTCCACGTTGGTGTGCGTGGCGGTGGAGCGTGCCACCACCACCACGCCGCCCTGCCGGGTGTACTTCAGCGCGTTCTGCACCAGGTTGCCGAGGATGCGCTCGAGCAGCTGCGGGTCGCTGCTGACCGACTTGCCACCCGGTGAAAAACGCAAGCCCAGGCCCAGGGCCTCGGCCTGGCCGGCATGGTGCATGTGCAGGCGGCGGAACACGTCGCGCAGCGGGAAGTGTTGGATGTTGGGCTCGATGGTGCCGGCGTCCAGCCGCGAGATGTCCAGCATTGCATTGAACGACTGCTCCAGACCTTCGATCGAGCGCATCACGTTGCGCACCAGCGGCTCTTCGGCCGTGCCCTGCAGCCGCTGCTCCAGCGTGGCGGCGAACAGCCCAAGTGCATGCACCGGCTGGCGCAGGTCGTGGCTGGCAATCGCCAGGAAACGGCTCTTCTCCTGGTCGGCACGCAGCGCGGCGTCACGCGCACCGGCCAGCGCTTCGACCCGGTCGTCCCGTGCCATCAGCGCTTCGCGCATGCGGTGCCAACGGCGGTGGCCCCACCAAGCCAGGCCCACGGCGCCGAGTGCCAGGCCGAACGGCGCGGGGTCCACCGCGTCCTGCCAGGACACGCCCATGGCAACGGCCTTGGCGAGTGCCGCCAGCCCGTCGGACATGGGCAGCAGCGCAGCCATGGTCGCCACCCGCCGCAATGGGGCCAGCGCCAGCGCCAGCAGCATCGTCAGGGCGATCTGCAAGGCCTCGGCCCAGGGCAGGCGCGGCACCGGCATGCTGGCCAGCCAGGGGTAGAGGCTCAGCAACAGCAGGCAGGCCACCGCCAGTGCGGTCAGCCAACGGCGCGTGGCGCGCGGGTTGCCGAGGCTGCGCCGGGTGCGGCGCCGCAGGCGCGCCGCCATCCACACGCTGCTGCCGGCCGCCACCGCAACCGCCAGCAGCCACAGGCCCTGCACCGGTTCCAGCGGGCGGCCAAAAGCCTGCACCAACAGGCAGACGAGCAGCAGCAAGGCCAGGCCGGCCAGCAGGTGGACGCCAGGGGTCCAGGCCTCGTCGAAGGCGGCGTCCTTCAGGCGCCTGGCGCGCGCGCGGCGCTCGTGCCAGCGGCCGTCGGCCGGTGAATCGTCCTCACCACGGGCGGGGCCCGCAACGGCAACGTGCACCGCCCATTGCGCTGGCGAGCCGGCCGCTTGTGACGCCACCTTGGTCCGGAGCAGCCGTCAGCGGAACAGGCTGATCATGTGCGAGCGGGACTTCACATCCAGTGCCAGCAACAGCGAAGACACGTAGTTCTTCACCGTGCCCAGCGACAGCTGGGTCGAGTTGCTGATCTCCTGGTTGCTGCAGCCCGACAGCACCAGTTCCAGGATCTCCAGGTGGCGCGGGCCCAGCTCGGCCACGCGGTCGTACATGGCAGAAGACGGGAAGCGCGGGAACAAGGCGCCGGGCGATGCAGACCGGTTGCGCCGCGCGTCGCCGACCAGGGCGGTCAGCGTGTTGCGCATCTCGACCATCATCGCGCCCTTGGGCACGTAGCCCACGGCGCCCAGCGCCCTCGCCTGTCGCACGACGAACTCGTCCTGCGTGCCGCTGAAGACGGCCACCCTGGCCTCGGGAAAGGCCTGCAGGAACTGGCGCAGGCCCTGCAGGCCCTTGCAGTCGCTGAGGTTCAGGTCCAGCAGCACCACGTCGACCGGCCCGCTGTCGCGGTAGACCTGCAGGCCTTCCTGCAAGGATGCGGCTTCCAGCCACTCGATGCTGAGGTCGTCCAGCAGCCGGTACAGCGTGCGGATGCCGGCACGCACCAGCTCGTGGTCGTCAATCAGCAGCACACGCCGCGTTGCCGGCACGGCGCAACGAAGGTCACTGCTCACCGATTGAAAGCGAAGATCGGTTACTGCTTCCATGGGAGCCTCCTGGCGGCAGGAGAAACCTCCGGCTGGGCAGCCGCCAAACCCTTGGGTACCGGAGGAGCCGGATCATAGGCCCACCGCAGCACGGCGCACTCCCGCAAATGGGGGATGACCCATCGATAGGCGACAAAGGATCCAGTTCTTCGCTTCATCCCCGATTTTGGGTGAGGTTGTTAAAAAATGTGATGTGCTGTCCACTCGCTTCAGCGAATTTCGTACAAGCCTGATTGCGCCGGCGATCGGACTGCCCCCGCGCAATCGGACGAACTCATCCCGCGCCACTTCAGCGGCGCTTTCCAGGGCGTCGCAGGTTCGGGCCAACCCACCGACTTCATCGCGACGGACATCTACCCGATCAGAAAGTCATTGACCTGCTTCCAGAAAAGCCTCAAGCTTCGGCGGCGAAAATTTGTTGAGAACCAGCAAATCCTCCATCGCCTGCTACAGGTCGCCCCAACGACTTGCCATGACCGTTCGAGCTGCCCGCAGCCATCCGAGCGGCCGTTTACCTGCAGTGCTGTTCGAGCCTGCAGCTTTGATTGATCAAGATTCTCCTCTCTGCCATTTCCATGGGCCAATTTGTCGTTTCGCCCACGACACACCCGACCGAATGCGGCCGCTTTCGCGGGTCGATCTCGGTTCAGCGGTCACAAGGCAACGGCAGCTACTGCCGTGTCTTCCGCTTTGACAAGACGTTTGCCTCCCGTGATGCGGCCCGGCTGTTTGCCGTGTCCCAGGGCTGGCTGCAAACCAGCATGGCTCAGCCGCCAGTCTGCTGACAACTGGGCGGGAGACATTCCCACCAGCAGCCCAACTGCGGAACCAGTTTTCGCAGATGCGCACTTGAACGTGCGCCCCTTATTTTCCAGAAAGACTCAATCATGAGCAGCAAAATCTACGTAGGCAACCTGCCCTACTCCGTCACCGACGCCAGCCTGAAATCCAATTTCTCGGAGTTTGGTGAGGTGTCGTCCGCCAAGGTCATGATGGACCGCGACACCGGCAAATCCAAGGGCTTCGGCTTCGTGGAAATGTCCAGCCCTGAGGTGGCACAAGCCGCCATCGCGGCACTGAACGGCATGGCGGTGGATGGACGTGCCATCGTGGTCAACCTGGCTCGCCCCCGCGAGGCCAATGGTGGCGCAAGCGGCCATGGGGCTGGCGGCTTCACCGCCAGCAAGCGCGCCGATGTTGGCTACGGCAACGGGGGCTTCGGCGGCGGTCGTTATTGAGCGCCTTCGGGCGCACGCAAAAGCCGGCCTCGAGAGGCCGGCTTTTTTTCGTCCGTCGCACCGCCGGGGCAGCGTCCGGCAGCGGCCCGAATCGCTACCCTGGCGCGACGGGGCACAAGCCGAAGCGGTTGCAGCGGCCGCAGGGCCTGCTGGTCAACCCGTCAGCGATTCGAGGGCACTGCCGAGTCCGGGCGGGGACCCATCTGCGTCTCGGACGATTCCAGCAGTGCAAGGATTGCGTCCCGATTGACCGCAAGGATCTCATCGGCAAGTGGCGAGTCGTCCGGGCAGGCCCGCGACATCACGAGGGCGCCCACGGCGTGCGACAGCACATCGAGGATCCTGGCCCGTGCCTGTCCAGCGTCCGCGGCGCCCGACAAAGCGCCTGGGGCGCTCAGCCCAGCAATCAGACGCTCGATGCCGGCCGCAAACGTGGCACGGACCGCGTCCGGCTGGCGTGCGGCATCCCCGCTCAGTGCGGCCATCGTGCAGCCGCCCGCGCGGCCGTCTCGATGCTCGCGAGAGAGGTAGTGCCTGACGAATTCTGATGGCGCCACGCCCTCCGTCAGCGCCATGGTCTGAGCGAGACCGCAGGCCGTCGACTCCGCGATCAAGTCGGCCTTGGAGCCGAAGTGCTTGTAGAAGCCGCCGTGGGTGAAGCCCGCGGCAGCCATCAGGTCGGCCACGCCAACCCCGTCGTAGCCGCGCTCACGAAACAGCTGGGAAGCTGTTTCCACCACATGCGCCCGGTTCGCCTGCGCCTGCGCTTTGGTGACTCTCATCGCTTGTTCGCCCTGGAGTGATGCATTTGCCGGCCTCGATTCTATATTGATGTCGGTCGTCATTAAAATCTTGACGTATTGGATTACGATCGTCATCATTGATCCATGTGAACCCGATCCCGCCGGAAATCGAACTCCCTCGACAAGCGGCAACCACTGCTCAGGAACCCTTGAACATGACCACCCTTCCCACCGTCCTCATCACCGGCGCGTCCAGCGGCATCGGCGCCGTCTACGCCGAACGCTTCGCGCAGCGCGGCCACGACCTTGTGCTGGTGGCGCGCGACAAGTCGCGCCTGGACGCATTGGCGGCACGCCTGCGGGAAACGCACAAGGTGGCGATCGACGTGCTTCCGGCGGACCTCACCCAACAGATCGACCTGGAAGCGGTTGAAGCCCGCGTGCGCACCGACGCCCGCATCGGCATCCTGATCAACAACGCCGGCATGGCGCAGTCAGGCGGCTTCGTCCAGCAAAGCGCTCAGGACATCGACAGGCTGATCGCCCTCAACACCACAGCGCTCACGCGCCTGGCTGCAGCCATTGCCCCGCGCCTGGCGCAGGCTGGCGCGGGTTCCATCGTGAACATCGGCTCCGTCGTGGGCTTTGCACCCGAGTTCGGCATGACGCTCTATGGCGCCACCAAGGCTTTCGTGCTTTTCCTGTCGCAGGGGATGAACCTGGAACTCTCGCCCAAGGGTGTCCATGTGCAGGCAGTGCTGCCGGCAGCGACGCGCACCGAGATCTGGGCGCGCGCCGGCATCGACGTCAACACCCTGCCTGAAGTCATGGATGTCGAGGAACTGGTCGACGCGGCCCTGGTCGGCTTCGACCGTCGCGAGCTGGTCACGATCCCGCCGCTGCATGTGGCTGGCCGTTGGGATGCGTTGGACGGCGCGCGCCAGGGATTGCTGTCGGACATCCGGCAAGCGCGCGCAGCCGAGCGCTACCAGCCGCAGGCCTGAATGCCTTTTTGACCGCACCCTGGAGTCCCTCCCCGTTCTCCATTTTCCCCAGGACAGCCCCATGCTTTTCGAAGCCTTCTCCCTGCGTGCCACCCAGCTCAGCAATCGCATCGTGATGTCACCGCTCACGCGCAGCCGTGCGAGCGACAACAACACGGCCAACAGCTTGATGGCCACCTACTACGCCCAGCGCGCGAGCGCCGGCCTCATCATCACGGAAGGCACCTCACCGTCACCCAACGGCTTGGGCTATGCCCGCATCCCAGGCCTGTTCAATGATGCCCAGGTGCAAGGCTGGAAGCTGGTGACCGACGCGGTGCACGCCAGGGGCGGCAAGATCGTCGTGCAGCTGATGCACACCGGCCGCGTGTCCCACCAGGCCAACCTGCCGGCCGGCGCCGAAGTGCTTGCACCGTCACCCGAGACCTGCCCTGGCGAGATGTGGACCGATACCCAAGGCAGCCAGCCGCACACGCCGCCGCGCGCCATGACCGAGGCCGACATCTACGCCGTGATCGGCGAGTACGCCACCGCCGCGCGCCTTGCCATCCAGGCCGGCTTCGACGGCATCGAACTGCACGCGGCCAACGGCTACTTGCTCGAGCAATTCCTGAACGCCAACGTCAATCGCCGCACCGATGGCCACGGCGGCTCCGCCGAAGGGCGCAACCGGCTGGTGCTCGAGGTCGCCCGTGCAGCGGTGAAGGAGATCGGCGCTGAGCGAGTCGGCATCCGTCTGTCGCCTCACGGCGTGGTCAACAGCACCAGTGCATTCGAAGGCGTGGACGAACAGTACCTGGCGCTGGTCAAGCAACTCTCCGCGCTCGGCCTGATGCATGTGCACGTCCTGGACCATTCGGCCATGGGCGCCCCGCCTGTCCCGGCAAAGCTGAAGACCGATCTGAGGGCTGCGTTCGACGGCCCCTTCATCCTCGCCGGCGGGCTCGACAAAGCCGGCGCGGAACAAGCGTTGAGCGAAGGCCGCGCGGACCTGGCGGCCATGGGCAGGGCCTTCATCGCCAACCCTGACCTGGTGGACCGCCTGCGCCAGGACGCGCCCTTGAACGCCCCTGACCCGGACACCTTCTACACCCCCGGTGCCAAGGGCTACATGGACTATCCAGCGCTCGCGGGTTGAGAACCAACAGGCCTCGTGATCGGCCTCGGCGCAGCGGCGCGACGCTCTCCCTTGAGACGGGGCGAGATCCCCGGTCCCGGCCACTCAAGCCCGCAGCGGCACCACCCGGCTCTGGTCGGTCTCTTCCACTTTGCCGTCGGCCATCTTCAGCACCCGGTCTGCCAGATGAAAGTAGCGGTCGTCGTGGGAGATGACGATCAGCAGGTGGCCGCGGGCGCGCAGTTCGGGCAGCAGCTCGGTGTAGAAGAGATGGCGGAAGCTGGGGTCCTGGTCGGCGGCCCATTCGTCGAACACCATCACCGGGCGCTGCGCCAGGTAGGCATGCACCAGCGCCAGCCGTTTGCGCTGGCCGGTGGACAGGTCCGTCGTGCTGAACGAGCCGTCCACCACCGAAACCTTGTGGGCGATCTCCAGCCGTTCCAGGTAGGGCCGTGCGGCTTCGGGCAGGCTGGCGCGGCCGCCGGTTTCGCCGTCTGCGGCGGCCAGGTCCTCGAACAGGTAGAAGTCCGAAAAGACGGTGGTGAACAACTGGCGGTAATCGTCGCGGCGCTCGTCGCTCACCGGCAGGCCGTCCAGCACCACGTCGCCCTGCTGCGGCGAGTACAGGCCCAGCAGCAGCTTGATCAGCGTGGTCTTGCCGGAACCGTTGTCGCCCACGACAAAGACCAGCTCGCCAGGGTGCAGCGTCAGGTCGATCGGGCCCAGCGTGAAGGGCTCGGCGCCTTCGGCCGGCGCGAAGGCGTAACGCACGCCACGCAGCGCCAGCGATTCGCGAAAGTGCACTTCGCTGGGCGGGCGCGCCAGGTGCAGATGCGGCTCGGGCGTGGCAAAGCGCAGCGACAGGTCGGCAATGCGCTCGAAGGCCACCTTGGCGCGGCCGACGTTGGGCAGCGTCAACGTGATCTGGTCGACCGGCCCCTTGAGGAACAGCAGCACCAGCACAAAGCCGCTGAGCACTTCGGGCGCCATCGGGCGCATCGCCGCCCAGCCAAGGATCACCGCGATCAGCAGGAAAAACAGCGCCGAGCCGAAGGCCGTGCCGAGCACGTAGATGTTGATCGCGCGGTTGTTGATGTCGCGGATGCGGTGCACCGTGCCCTCGATCTGCCCGTCGAACACCCGCGAGCGGCGCGCCCGGTGCATGCGCAGTTCCTTGGCGCCTTCGCTGATGCCGCGGTAGGCCTTGTGCAGCGCCTCTTCGCTCTCGCGCGCCTGCCAGAAGCCGGCCACGCCGCGCGACTGCACCAGCGTCTGCACCGCAGTGCCGATCACCAGCGCCACCACCACCAGGCCGAACAGCGCCGGTGACAGCCAGGCCAGGTAGGCCAGGCAGCCCAGCGCCACGGCCAGCGCGATGGTGGTCGACGCCAACGCGAAGGCCACGTCGCTGATCATGTCCACGTCCTGCGTCAGCACCGGCATCAGCCGGTGCGTGCGGTAGCGCTCCAGCGCGTCGATGGGCGCCGCGAGGATCTTCTGCGCCAGCCCGGTGCGCACCTGGGCCACCAGTTGCTGGCCGACCCAGTTGGTCGAGATGTCCGACAGCGCGCGGCCGACCAGCGCGGCGACGCACAGCGAGACAAAGGTCAGCAGCAGCCCGCCGGCCAGCCCGCCCGGCCGGTTCAACACCTGGTTGATGGTGCCGAGCAAGGCGACGGTGGCGGCACCGGCTGCGATGCCGGTGACCGCAGACAGCACGATCCAGGGCAGGAACGGGCGCAGCAGACGGCCCATCTCGCTGGCCGGACGGCGGGGTTCATCGTTCATGGCGCGCGCAGTCATGGATCCTCAAGGTGGCAGTCATCCCTGAACCAGACGATCTGGCCGGCGAGATGTTTAGGGGCTCAACACGGTCCTGGTCAGCGCGGGGTCGCGCGCGATCTCGGCCTCGGTGAACGGGAAGGCCAGCCAGTCGCGCCGCACGTAGCGCTGCACCGGCGCGGCACCTGCCAGCCCTGCCCCACCGCTGACCGCCTGCTCGTCCTGCCCATGCGCCAGCAGCGTGTGGGCCTGCAGGCCGCGCGGGCCGTAGCTCACCACCTGCAGGTAGCTGTTGGCCGAGGTGTTGGGGCCCAGCGGGTCGCTGCCGTCGTCGTTGCAGGCCGTCGTGAAGTAGCCCACGTCGTCGCAACCGCCATAGACCGGCAGTGGCCCGGCGCCGGTCTGCACCAGGCGCCGGCTGGTGGTGGTGGCAGACAACGCAGTGCCTTGCGCGGCCATGGCCTGCACGGCCGCAGCCAATGCCTGCGCCACACCTTCGGCACGCGGACCGCGCGGTGTGTCCAGCGGCGCCGCGGCGGAAAAAGGCACCTCAAAACGCGCCTCGGCCGGCACCGCATGCAGCCACTGCGCCCAGAACAGCTCCCATAGCAAGCTGCCGTGGCCCTGCTCGTCCGCCCGGCCAGACCAGCTCGCCAGCAGCGTGCAGGCCGCCGTCACGTCCACCTGCGCTGCCGGGCTGGCCTCGGTCGCCGGCAGGTTCACCTTCGGTTGTGCGCAGGCGTGGTGCAGCAGCTCGGCCTTGAAGCGCAGGGCCGATTCGGCCTGCGCGCCCAGCGCCGCCTCGCGCAATTCGGCCGCCAGTGCGCGAGCCGAACCCGGCCGCATCGCCGCCAGGCGCTGGGCCATCGCGTGGCCCTGGCGCGCCCGAAGGGACAGCGCCTGCTGCTCGCCACCCAGCGCGCGCGCAAAGCCCTGCAGGGGCTGCGCCGGGTTGGCCAGCCAGTAACTGTCGTTCATGTTGGCCACCTGGTCGCTGCGCAGCAGGCTGGGCAAGGACCTTGCCGGCAAGGTGCCGGGCTGCACGGCGGCCGCGTCGGCTTGCCAGTTGCATTCGGCCCGGCTGCCGTCCAGGAACGGCGTGAAAGCGTCCAGCTGCGCGAAGCCCTGGGCCAGCGGCGTGCTGCAGCGCTCGCGCAGCGCGTCGGGCACATTCGGCACGGGACCGAAGTCTGCATACCAGGCGCGCCCGCTGCGGTCCACGGCCGCAGTGTTCACCCACGGCAGCGCCAGCTCGCTGCGCTGGATGGCGATGAACTCGTCCAGCGAGGCGGCCTGGTTCCACGCCCAGAAGGTGCGAAAGGCGCGGAAGTTCTCGGCATTCGCGTCGCGGATGGCCAGTGCATGCGTGGCCGACCAGCCGAAGGCCGCGTTCTGCGCGCCCAGGTCGACGATGGGCCCTTGCGCGCTGCGGTACAGCCGCCGGCTGAGCGTGCGCGCCTGGCCGGCCTCGCCCTTCAGCGTCACCTGCACCTCGCGCGACTGCAGCGGCTGCGCAGCACCGTCCACCAGGTAGTCCGTCGGCCGGCCTTCGGCCAACGAAAGATCAAACAGGCCGAAGCGCCGCGCGGTGGACACCGTGTTGCTCCAGGCCACATGCGCATTGAAGCCGATCATCACCAGCGGCACGCCCAGGAAGGCCACGCCCGCCACATTGACCTTGCCGGGAATGGTCAGCTGCATCTGGTAGAAACGGTCCGGCCCGCCCCAGTACCAGTGCGGGTTGCCCAGCAGCACGCCGCCGCCCTCGCCTGTGGCCTGGCGGCCAAACGCCATCATGTTGCTGCCCAGGCCGTCCTGGTCGCCCACGCGGTGCGCCAGCCGGCTCGACAGCCAAGCGGTGCCAGCCTGCGCAGCGCCACCCGGCTGCGCGTTGACGATCTCCGGGATGAAACGTGCGTAACCCGCCGCCACCTGGGCCGCGTAGAAGCGGCGGTAGAGGTCCTCTGGCGCGATGTCGTGCACCCAGGCCTCGTGCAGGCACAGCTGCTGGCTGGCACTGGCATGGCCGATGCGGGCCTCGCGCAACTGGCGGTTGTAGCCCGCAGCAAAACCGTCAACAGCGGCGTTCAGCTCGGCCGGTTGCGCGGCCCGGTAGCGGGCCACCATTGCGTCGTCCGCAAAGGCCTTGAAGAAGAAGTCCAGATCGAGATTGCGCGACCGGCCAAAGGTCGATTCACGGGTCGGCCGGTTCTCCGGCCCGAAGTGGAACGAGCGCAGGCCTTCGTAGGTCGTGAAAGCCTCGGCCAGCGTGCACAGCGCGTCCTGCCCTTGCGCGTAGCCGATGCCGTAGCCCAGCCCCCGCCAGTCGGCCGCCTTGATGTGCGGAATGCCATCCGTCGTGCGGCGGATTTCGACCGGCAGCGGCGCAGCAAACGCATGCAGCGACTTGATGGCGATCCAGAGCAGCACCGCGCCGGCGATCGCGGCACGCAGCACCGCTGACAGTCGACCCGCACGCTGGCGCCCTGCTTGCGCATTCCTCGCGGAAGTTGGTTCATTCCTCATGCTTGGCTTCGTTGTCCGTGGCGATGGTGTGCTGACGAACTGGGACCGCTGGGGTTTAAGGCTAAACAAACCCGCGCCTGGCCCGTCTCCCAGAAGACCACCCACCGCTTGCGCTGCCCTGCGCCCGGCCATGCCGCCCCTGCACCCTGACCTCGAAGCCTTCCTCGAACTGGCGGCCGCACCCTCGCGCACGCCCATGAGCGCGCTGAGCCCGGCCCAGGCGCGCGATGCCTATGCACAAAGCAGCCTGCTGCTGGACCTGCCCGGCGCGGAGCTGCCGGTGGAAGCGCCGACCCTGCCCTGCCGAGACGGCGCCCGCCTGCCCGCCCGCCTCTACCTGGGCGCCCCCAGGGCGGCAGCCGGCCCCAGCCCGGTGCTGCTGTTTTTCCACGGCGGCGGCTACGTGCTGGGCAACTGCGATTCGCACGACGCGCTGTGCCGCGACCTGGCGCACACGGCGCAGTGCGCCGTGCTCAGCGTGGACTACCGGCTCGCCCCTGAACACCGCTTCCCCACCGCCTTCGAAGACGCCGAAGACGCCCACCGCTGGCTGCTGGCGCATGGCGCCGACTGGCAGCTGGACACCCGGCGCCTGGCCGTTGGCGGTGACAGCGTGGGCGGCACGCTGGCCACCGCGCTCTGCCTGGCCGCGCGCGAGGCCGGCCGGCCGCAGCCATGCCTGCAACTGCTGCTCTACCCCTGCACCGCCGCTTGGCAGGACAGCCCTTCGCACCAGCGCTACGCCACCGGCCACCTGCTGGAACAGGACACGCTGCAATGGATGTTCCAACATTGCCTGAGCAGCGAGGCCGACCGGCAGGACTGGCGCTTCGCCCCGCTGCAGGCCGCCAGCCTGACCGGGCTGGCGCCAGCCGGCATCGCGCTGGCCGAGCACGACCCGCTGGTGGACGAAGGCCTGGCCTATGCCGGGCGCCTGCGCGCGGCCGGCGTGCCGGTGGCGCTGAAGGTCTACGAAGGCATGGTGCACGACTTCGCGCGCCTGGGCCAGATCGTGCCGGACGCCGCACTGCAGCTGCGCCAGGACCTGGCCGCCCAGTTGCGCGCCGCCTTCGGCTGAAGCGCCCAACGCCCAACGCCCAACGCACAAAGCGGACTAAACATCTGCCGCCCCGCTTCGTCATGGCTCCTGGGTGCACGTGCTTTTCAACCTGAACCTGCACCGGCCCAGACCGAGGACAACCCCCTTGCCCCATTCCGACCTGCCGCCCTTCTCCGACTTCCTGGCCCGCCCCGGCGGCCAGCCGCTGCGCGTGACGCTGGACCTGCCGCACCTGGCGGTGCAGGCAGCGGAACGCAATGGTGACGGCCATGGCGACGACGCCCGCAGCCAGTGGCGGCTGACGGAGACTGCCGGCAGCCTGCAGCTCAGCGCGCCCCGCCCGGAAGCCGCCGTGCCGGCCGTCCACCTGTGGGCCGCGCTGGAAGCCGCGTTCAGCGCCCATCCGCAACACGCCGCCATCACGCTGGCCCTGCCTGCCGCGCTGCTCGCGCCTTTGGCCCAGGCCGGCCTGCTGCGGGCGGACCAGCGGGCCGACGCGCCCACCCTCTGGCGCGAGGCCCTGTGGCAGCACCCTGCGCTGTGGCTGGCCCAGCCGCAGCCCGCGCCGCATCCGCTGCAGTACACGCTCAGCCAGGGCCGCCGCCATCCGCGCCGCCCAGCCAAGCCAAGCGGCACGGTCTACCAGCGCCACATTCCCTGGCTGGGCCAGAGCCTGTCCTTCCGCACCGTGGACATTGCGCAGGACCTGCCAATGTTCAGCCGCTGGATGAACGACCCGGTGGTGGCCGAGTTCTGGCAGGAAGGAGGCGACCTGGCCAGGCACCGCGCCTACCTCGAAGGCCTGGCCGTGGACCCGCGTGTGCTGAGCCTGATCGGCTGCTTCGACCGCCAGCCCTTCGGCTATTTCGAAGCCTACTGGGCCAAGGAAGACCGCATCGCCCCGTTCTGTGACGCGCAGGACTTCGACCGCGGCTGGCACGCGCTGGTCGGCGAGGCGCGCTTTCGCGGCGCGCCCTGGCTCACCGCGTGGATGCCCGGCATGTCGCACTGCCTCTTCCTGGACGACTGCCGCACCCAGCGCATCGTCATCGAGCCGCGCGCCGACAACGCCAGGATGATCCGCAGCCTTTCGCGCTGCGGCTATGCGCTGATGAAGGAGTTCGACTTCCCGCACAAGCGCGCCATGTTGGGCCAGCTGCTGCGCGAGCGCTTCTTCGGCGAAGCCCTGTGGATTCCCGCGCGTCCCGGCGCGTCCCTTTGAGGTTGCCTCCATGCACATTCACGACCTGATCGGCATCGGCTTCGGCCCGTCCAACATCGCACTGGCCATTGCGCTCGAAGAGCGCCGCGCCGCCGGCGGCCGCGCGCCGGACACGCTGTTCATCGAGAAGCAGCCCGGCTTCGTCTGGCACCAGAACATGCTGCTGGACCAGGCCCACATGCAGATCTCCTTCCTGAAGGACCTGGCCACGCTGCGCAACCCCGCCAGCCGCTTCACCTTCCTGAACTACCTGCATGACAAGGATCGCCTGCAGGACTTCATCAACCTCAAGACCTTCTTCCCCAGCCGCCACGAGTTCAACGACTACCTGGGCTGGGCAGCGGCCCAGTTCGAGGACCGCTGCGCCTATGGCGAGGAAGTGCTGGAGGTGCTGCCCGAAGGCCGCGCCGGCCAGGTCGAGCTGCTGTGCGTGCGCACGCGGGACGCCCGTGGCCAGACCCGCGAGCGCCTCACGCGCCACCTCGCCATCGGCATGGGCGGCGCGCCGCATGTGCCGGCCGGCTTCCAGCCGCTGAAGGAAGACCGCCGCGTCTTCCATTCCAGCCAGTACCTGGGCGCCATTGCCCGCGTGCCCGAGGCCAGGCGCATCGCTGTCATCGGCGCGGGCCAGAGCGCGGCCGAGATCTTCATGGACCTGCAGGGCCGCAGCCCGGCGCATGAGATCGACCTGGTGATGCGCGCCCGCGCCATCCGCCCGTCGGACGACAGCCCGTTTGCCAACGAGATCTTCAACGCAGACTTCACCGACTTCGTCTTCAGCCGCCCGGACGCCGAGCGCGCCGAGCTGCTCGAAGAGTTCTGGCACACCAACTACGCGGCACCCGACCTTGCGTTGGTGCAGCAGATCTTCGACGTCTTCTACCGCCAGCGCGTCAGCGGCCAGGACCGCCACCGCTTCCTGCGCCGCCACGAAGTGGCCGAAGTGCAGGCCAGCCGCGAAGGCGTGACGCTGACGCTGCGCGACCTCAACCACGACCAGCGGCAGCACAAGACCTACGACGCCGTGGTGCTGGCCACCGGCTACGAGCGCGACGGCCATCGCCGCCTGCTCAAGCCGCTGCGCGAACATTTCGGCCGCTTCGAGGTGGACCGCAACTACCGGCTGCGCACCACGCCGGACTTCAAGCCCGCCGTCTTCCTGCAAGGCGCCTGCGAGTCCAGCCATGGCCTGAGCGACACGCTGCTCTCGGTGCTCGCCATCCGCTCCGATGAGATCGGCCAGGCCTTGCTGCAAGCCCTGGCGGGCGAGCGCAGCGCGCCGCCCTCGCGGCTGCACGAGGTGCCGACCCACTGAAGCACGCCTCGCTTGCGCTTGTGCACCACGCCCCCGGCCCGCCGGGGCGTTTTCGTTTTTCCCTCTCGCTTTTTCCCTTCGTTTTCCTTCCTTCTTTTCACCGATCCAGGAGTTCTTGATGCGTTCGCTGCACCGTCCCCGCCTGCTCTGCGCCGCCCTCGGCGCGGCCTTCGGCACCCTGCTGGCCTCCAGCGGCACCTCGGCCCTTGCCCAGGCCAGCCCCGCCCCGGTGCCGGCTGACAGCAGCACCGAAACCAGCACCACGCTGCCCGTCGTGCGCGTGACCGGCAAGGCGCCGGTGAAGGACGGCGCCGCGCTGCAGCGCGAAGGCGATGCCAAGGACGGCTACAAGACCAAGACCGTGTCTTCCGTCGGCGCGCTGGGCAGCGTCTCGCTGCAGGACACACCGTTTGCCATCAGCGTGCTGCCGTTGCAATTGCTCGAGAACCTGCAGGCCCAGTCGCCTGACGACTTGTTCAAGCTCACCCCTTCCAGCCGCAGCGCCACACCCCAAGGCACCGGCTGGACGCCCGTCGTCAACATCCGCGGCTTCGACGGCAGCAACACCGCCGAAGACGGCCTGCGCCGCATCTACAACCACGCGGCCGTGCTGGAAGACAAGGAGCGTGTGGAAGTGCTGAGCGGGCTCTCGGGCTTCCTGTTCGGCGCGGCCTCGCCGGGCGGCATGGTGAACTACGTCTACAAGCGCCCCACCACCGAGCGGCTGAACAGCGTCACCGTGGGCAACTACGGCGGCAGCCAGTGGTTTGTGCACGGGGACTTCGGCGGCATGATCGACAGCGAAGGCCAGTTCGGCTATCGGCTGAACCTCGTCAAGCAGGACGGCGAAACCTCGGTCGACCAGCAGAAGATCAACCGCAGCCTGGTCAGCGGCGCGCTGGACTGGCACATCACCGACCAGCTGCTGCTGGAGCTCAACGGCGTCTACAACAAGTACCACACCGATGGCCCGTCGGCCTACTGGTTCTACGACGCGCCACACGGCAAGGCACCGGACGCCGACAAGCTCTGGGGCCAGCCCTGGGTGCAGGACGAGTTCGAGAACACCAAGCTGATGGGCAAGCTGAGCTACAAGCTCAACGACCAGCTCACGCTGCGCGGCGCCTACATGCGCGACAACATCGACAGGCCCAAGCAGGACCACGCGCAGAACTACGTGGGCGATGTGGCCGCCGGCTACGAGCAGATCGGCATCCGCTCCGGCCGCACCAAGGACCGCTTCGACGCCGCCCAGGCCATGGCCGACCTGAACCTCGACACCGGCAGCGTGCAGCACAAGCTCACCCTGGGCTACGCCATGTATCAGGACAAGTACTACGCCACCACCTTCAACCCCAACACCGGCTGGATGGGCCCGTTCCCGCTGGACGCGCCGCACCACATCGCCGAGCCCACCTTTCCCGAAGACACCACCGAGCCCGTCTACGCGGCCAAGGTGCGCAACAGCAACTGGCTGATCGGCGACCAGGTCCGTTTCACCGAGCAGTGGTCGGCCCTGCTGGGCATCAGCCACAGCAGCATCGTCACCAGCGACTATGACTTCGACCTCGGCAAGGTCGTGAAGGACTACGACAAGTCGCGCAACTCCCCTTCCGTTTCGCTGATCTTCAAGCCCATGCCCTGGCTGACCACCTACGCCACCTACATCGAAGGCCTGGAGCAAGGCGGCACCGCGCCTGAAACGGCGGCCAACGCCAACGCGGTGATGCAGCCCATGGTCAGCGAACAGAAGGAAATCGGCATCAAGGCCGACCTCGGCGGCATGCTGCTCACAGGCGCGCTGTTCGACATCGAGAAGGCCTACGAATTCCTTGACGACGACAACGTCTACAGGCAGGACGGCCGGCAACGCCACCGCGGCATCGAACTCGGCGCCACCGGCAAAGCCACCAGCGACCTCACCGTCTTCAGCGGCTTCACCTGGCTCGCGCCCAAGGTCCACGGCGGCGCACTCAGCGGCCTGCAGCCCATCAACGTGGCCAAGGTCCTGGCCAAGGTCTACGCCGAATACCAGCTGCGCGTCATCCCCGGCCTCAGCTTGAACGGCGGCGTCTTCTACACCGGCAAGCAATGGGCCAACGACGGCAACACCGACCGCCTGCCCGCCTACACCACCCTCGACCTCGGCCTGCGCTACACCACCACCGCCGCCAGCCACCCCGTGACCCTGAACCTCTACGCCAGCAACGTCACCAACAAGAGCTACTGGCAGAACTCGTACTACGTCGGTTCGCCACGCAACGTGGCGTTCTCGGCGAATGTGAAGTTCTGAGTTGCGCAGCGCTGCCGATGAGGGCCTTCACCGATGGGCGCCACTCGCCTGGCGGGGACGCGACGGCAGCGTGGCCGCGGCGCGGCGCCCACCCACCGACAAGGGAACGAAATACGGATCCGACACCGAGAGGAATCCACCGGTGATGACCGCCGTGGTGCCCGTGCCGGGGATCTGGCGGACCGGGTCTTCCAGCAGCACCGTCCCGTTGAACCCCATGGTCCGCTGGCCCTGATCGTCGAGCGCCGAGACCGTGACACCCGCGCAGGCATCCGCCTGGCACGAGAAGCTGCGCGTATCGCCCGCGGTTTGCAGGAAGATCTTCAGCACGGTGTCGCCGGACAGGACCACGTGGAGGGTGTTGAGGGGCGACACGCTGCCGTCGATCGGGTGCACGTAGGTCGAGACGCTGAAGTCGACCGCATCATCGATGCCGGGGACGTAATACGGGTAGGCGCTCTTGAAGGTGTAGTAGTCGTCGGAACTGGGGGGCGGTGGGCAGACGTCCAGTGCCGGCGTGCTGTCACTGAAGGTGACGGCGTTGTGCTCGATGCTGGTGCTGCAGTCCGGGGTGAATCCCGCGCCGGGCACCCGGTTGCTCAGAGTGGCAGTGACGGTCATCGCCACGGCGCTGCCCAGACGGCCTTCGCTGTCAACCGCTGACATCGGCACGTTGTGCAGCGCGAAGTTGCGCGCGCGCAGCGGGTCGCCATATTCGTCCACGCTGTCGACCGGTTCGCCGATGGTGACGCCGGTGCAGGCCGCGTGCTCGCAGCGGTACAGCGTCAGGGGGTTGCCAGTCTCGGGGTCGTACCACCACACGTCGATGCTGGCGACGCTCGTGCCGTCGCTCACCAGTTCCAGGTAGTAGGGCTGGTCGCCGTCCTGGCTGCCCCAGTTGTAGTCGGCCTGAGACGCTCGTTTGTTGGCGCCGGCCTCGTACATGCAAAGGCCTCGTACGCCGCCAGCGG
This sequence comes from Ideonella sp., assembly GCF_041287625.1. GTDB lineage: Bacteria > Pseudomonadota > Gammaproteobacteria > Burkholderiales > Burkholderiaceae_C > Ideonella. Next base: position 94,439 of record NZ_JBGGNH010000052.1, on the reverse strand, counting down.
GATCGAGCAGGTAGAACTTGTCGTTGTCGCAGGGCAAGGTGGGCAAGGCTCCCGCGCCGGCCAGTGCACCGTCAAGGGCGACCTTGGTGCCAGCCTGCGCGCGCAGTTGGACGCCGGCCAGCGTGATCGGCACCGTGTCGTCCGCGGTCAACGCGCCGACCGTGGCACCGGCGCAGGCGGTCTGGCTGTCACAGCCAAAAGTGCCTTCCCGGGTGACGTAGGCGACCCTGATGACGGCGCCGTTGTTCACCCTCAGGGCCAGCGTCGATCCCTCGACGTCGGCGAAGTTGAAAACGCGGACGAGGTTGCCGCTCATGAATTGCGAGCTGCTGTCCTTCTGGCAGAAGTGGTTGGCAGCAATGCCGCCCGTCACCGCCACGCTGGTGCGACCGCAGCGCTGCTTCTGGGCAGCGACGTCGCCGGCCAACTGCGCCAGGCTCGAAGTGGCCGCGGCGAGCGCGTTGTTGAGCACGACGATCTGGTCGAACATCGCATCACCCGGTGTGTCCTGCATCGGCGTGGTGACCCAGTTCTGGCTCGCGATGGACGAGCTCAGCTCGACCTGGCTCACGCGTGCCAGGTAACGCGTCACCTCGGCCTGAGCGGTCGCCACATCGGCGTCAGTGAACGCCGGCACGCCACCTTGCCCCGCGAGGGTGTTGTCGAAGTAGGCGGCGGGGTCGGTCCCGAGCAGCCAGGCGGTTGTCAGCGTCGTCAGTGGCGTCAGGTTGGCCGTGCCGTCCTTGGTTGCCGGGGCGAGAAGGCGAATGCCGTCCAGCACATTGGCCGACAACAGGTAGGGCGGCGCCAACTGATCCAAGGTCACGCCGTAGTGGGTGGTGACCGTGACGGCGCTCGTTTCGCGCGCGATGCCTGCGCTGCCTTTCACACCGACATCCAGGCCGCGAAAGTTGCCCATGTCCATCACCACGCCGCCGCTCACCGTGCCGCTCATCGCGGGCGGCACGGTCGCGGAGGGCAGCTCGCTGCCGCCATCACCGCCCCCTCCGCAGCCGCACAGTGCCAGCGCGATCATGCACGCCGCGCTGCGCGCAATCGAGCGAGGTCGGGGCGCTGATCGAGGGCTGGTTGCGACGGGGTTGGAGCTGAGGTGAGGTTTCACGCGACGACGACTCGGTTGGTTGGCAGGGTGTTCATGGCATGGGCAGCCGGCCGTTCACAACCACGGATTCGGCCGACCCCCCGGTGCCGCTCGGCATCAGCGTCGTGCCGGCAAACGCGATGCTGCGCGGTCCTGGGGGTGCGCCAGGCTCGGCATCCTCAATGGAAACACCCGCGCAGCCGCCGCCTTCGCAGGCGAGCGAGCCCATCTCGACGCGCGAGACCCGCCCGTGCTCGTCAACGCGAATGCGCAGCGCCGGCCCTGCGTAAGGCAGGTAGCCGATGTGTGCACCGCCGCCCGGCAGGCTGCCCTGCTCGTTGCCGGCATCGGCGCAGAACTTGCTCACTTGGCCGCTGCTGGCAACCAGCGTGAGCGCCTCCCCAGCGCAGGCCGCCTCATCTGCGGCCGGGACGGCCAGTGCTGCGCTCACCCGGATCGGGGCCGCTGTGGCATCGGCGTCGACCATCGCCGGCGCGAAGTCGGCGGCGCGCATGCCCTTTGGGCGCTGCGGTGGCAGTGCCCGCAACAGCGTGTCGGCGAGCACGATGCGGTGGGTCGAGTTCGGCTGGGGCCGATCGAAGCTCACGCCTGTGCAGCCTGCCTCGTCCTGGCTGCAGCCGTAGCGCGCTCCCTGTGCACTCGTCAACGTGAGCCGATGCACGATGGGGCCGATGGTCTCTGCACGCAGCGTCCAGGCGGAGGTACCGCCGATGGTCTGGACCTCGTGGATCAGGGTTTCGCCGCTGCGCCGCGTGCGGGTCGGCGTGGCGCATCGAGGTTCAGGCGGCATGGCGCCAAGCGCCAGCCCGATGCTTTGGGCCGCGCAGGCAGGTGACGATTCCGAGGCAGCGCGTGCGCGTGCCAACGGCGGCGCTGTTTCGGCGAGCGGCGAGGCAGTGAGGGCTACGAATGGCGCCGCTTCGGAACGCACCGCGGCGGCGGGTTGCGAAGGCCGGGGCGAATCTTCCGTCCCGGCCCGCCACCACCATGCAAGCGACAGCGCCAGGCCGGCGACTGCCAACCCGGCAACTGCCAACCTGGCGATGGCCAGCCCACCTGCCCGCCTGGATCCCTGCATCTCGATCGCGCTCATCGCCTGTTCCGGCTGCGGCAGCGCGTCACTGGCAGACGTAGCCCGACATGAGGACCTCGATGTCCGACTGGCCTTCCTCGCCGCCTTCATGCACCCGCAGCTTGGACGTGCGAGCCACCGTATCGATGCCGCTGGTGCAGGTCAGTCGCGCGAAGACCCACGGTGACCACGGGCTGCTGATGCCGTCAGGGTCCAGTGCATTGGTGTCGGCCCGGAAGTTGATCCAGGTGTTGTCGCGCGTCGGGTTCACGCCGCTCGGCGAGCCCGCGTATTCGCCCAGGCCCTTCTTCGTGCGGCCCGAATACTCGAGGTACTTGTTGGCCTGGGCCGTGTCCACATTGGTGCCGCCAGCGACCGTTCCCATGAAGTAGGCGATCTCCACCGTCGCGCCGGTGGGCACGGCATGGAACATGTCGTTGATCTCGAAGGTCTCGCCATCCGAGTTCCAGGTCGATGTCGTGTTCAGGTTCGCTCGCATGCCGAAGATGAACTTGTTGGTGGTGTCGCAGCTGCTGCCGTTGGTGCTGTGGCACCAGACCCGTTCGTAAAGCTTGCCGACCACGGCGGTGCCCGTGTCGCCGGTGACCGAGATGTTGGTCGTGCGCTGCGGCACCGAGGTCGCGACGATGTAGCCGTCTGCTGCATAGGTCGGCAGCGCGGTGATCTTGCAGGTGGCCAGCGTGGCCGATTGGCTGCCGCTCGCGCTCTTCGGATTGCAGGTCGAGAGCACGGGGCTGCCCGAGTCGCTGACGGTGACCCAGCCGGCCTGCGCGCCCGCATGGCAGAGCAGGCCGGCGGCGGCAATGGCAGAGAGCAGGAACCGGGATGTCATGGTGTCTCCTTCGTGTGGTGCGCAGGAACTGCCCGCGCGTTGGTGAAGTGGTTTGGAGAGGCGCACGCGCCTCACGGCCGGGCGTCGAAGTCGTAGCTCAGCCCGACGAAGATGCCGCGCGGCGCGCCTGGCCCGACGAAGGTGCTGTTTTGCCATTCGCTGGAGTTGTAGTTCCAGCCGCTGGCGCCGATGGCGCCGTTCACAGAGGGTGCGAAGGGGTTCACGCCCAGCCGGCCGGCCGAGGCATAGCCACGGTCGAAGAGGTTGGTGACCTGCAGGAACAGGCTGGTGCGGCGGTTGATCTGGTAGCTGGCGTCGAGGTTGAACAGCGCGTAGCCGCCCAGCCGGCCCGAGTTGGCGAACGGCCGGCCGACCGGCACCAGGTCCTGTTGGAAGCCGGTCGCGGCGCACTGCGCCGGCTGGCAGGAAAACAGGCCGGTCTCCTGGTCGCTGCCGCTGGCTTGATGCTGGTTGTTTTCGTTGCCTCGCACATAGGTCGACGAACGAAACTGCATGCCAAGGCCCAGCTTCAAGCTTTCACCAACGCGCCAACGCGATTGCAGGTTCAGCGTGTGCAGCGGGATGCCGGGCATGCGGTCGCCAGGTTTGACCAAGATCGTGCGGTAGGTGCCGAGGCCGTTGTTGTCTGCGGCTGTCGGCGAGGGCAGGTAGACGATGCCTGCGCTGGAGATGCCCTGCGAGTTCTGGTTGAAGTCGGCGCTGCTGTTGTGCGGGCTGGTGACGTAGAACGGGCTCTGGAATGTGGCCTCGGTATAGGCGTAGTCGACGCCCAGCTCAAAAGGCCCGGCGCTGCCCTTGAGCCCCAGCTCCGAACCTTGCCGGCGGGTCTTGCCGATGGTGTCGAAGAAGCTGCGGCCATCGGCCACGCCGACGTAATAGATGTCGTCGTGCAGGTCGGTGCGGAACAGGCTGAGGTTCCACTGCAGGTTGGCGGTGGCGAGGCTGAACTGGCCACGCGCGCCCAGCTCGCCCGAGAGCGAGCGGATCTGCGGCAGGTAGGGGTCGCCGGACAGCGTGGTCGGCAGGTTGCAGCCGGGCCCGCGCAGGCTGCGCGCAATCGTGCCGCCTTCCGGGTGGGAGGGGTCGATGGGCACGGGCGTGTCGTCGAAGGCACAACCCAGCTCCACCACTGACGGCACGCGTGCACCGCGGCTCAGGTTGGCGAACATGTTCAGGCCGGCCGCGGGACGCCAGTTCATGCCCAGCGCGGGATTGAACGAGCGGTAGTCGAAACTCTCTTCGGTGGTGCTGGTCGAGAAGACGTACTTGTCCAGGTTCTTGTTGTTCACGCGCAGCTCGTGCAGCGCGACGTTGCCCTCGGACGATCGCACCAGCAGGTGGTTGCCGACGCGGGTGAAGTTGTAGCGGGCCGACGAGCTCAGCGTGAACTCGGGGGCTGGTGTCCAGGTGTCGCTGAAGTAGACGCTGCCGGTGGTGGAGTGGCCGGAGAAGTCGTTGCCCGGCACGTCGTTGGCGGCGGCGTAGTACTGGTCGCCGATCGCGTCGGGATCGGCGTAAACCTTGTGGGAGGCATCGATCATGCCCAGGCGCTGCGACAACTCGTAGCGGGTACTGTTGCGGTCGACGGAGGCTCCCACCATCACGGCGTGGGTCTTGAGGTTCCAGTTGAGCTGGCCGGCGGCACCCACCGTGGTCTGGTCGAGATGCGTCCGGCTGATCAGCCCGATGGGTGTGCCCGCGATCACGCCGCTGCCGGCACTGAACGGGTCACTCGCGCCGTTGCGGCCGACGACGATGGCCTCGCTGCCGGGAGGCGCTGCCACCTTGTCGTAGGTGATGCTCATGTCCTCGAAGCCTTCGTAGACATCGCCGTTGAAGCCGTGGCGGCTGCTGGTGCGCCGGTAGACGCGGCCGGTGAGGCTGGTGGTGTCAGAGAGGTCGTAGGTGCCCGAGACGGTGAGTTGCAGCAGCTTGTTCCGCGCTTCGTCGGGCGAGGTGTAGACGCTCTCGGGGCGTTGGCGATAGAGCTCGGAGGGGATCAGGCCATTGCCGACCAGCGTGTTGTTCGATGCGAGCACAGTCCCGGTCAGGGTGCCCGAGGGCACGGAAACGTCGCCACGGCCGAAGAACTGCGCCACACGCGAGGGCGAGGCGTCTCGCCAGCCGTCTTCATGGAAGAGGTTCAGGGCGGCAAAGCCGGCGAGGCCGTCGTCATTGGCACCACCTGAGAGTTGCAACTGCCGGCGGCCCCAGGACCCACCCAGCAGCGAGGCCTCGACGCCGGGCGCCGAGTAGCCGCTCTTGCTGTGCACCGCAATCGCGCCGCCCAGCGTGTTCAGGCCGAAGAGTGGGTTCGAACCTGGAAAGAGATCGAAACGCTCAATGGCATTGAGGGGGATCAGGTCCCAGTTGACGACGTCGCCAAAGGGCTCGTTGACGCGAACGCCGTCGAAGAATACCGAGAGGCCTTGCGGCGTGCCGATTTGCGGGCTGGCCGTGAAGCCGCGGTAGTTCACGTCCATCTGGAAGGGGTTGCCGGCGTAGTCGTTGACGTTGACGCCCTGCATCTCCCGGTTCATGTAGTCGCCGATGTTCAGCGCACGCGATTCACGGATCTCGGTGCGGGTGGCACTTTGAACGTTGGCCGGAATCTGGTCCTTGGTGACGCCCAAGCCAGGCAGAGGCCCGATGTCGACCGGGCGCTGGCCGCGAATCAGGACAATTTGCGCGGGGGTCGCAGAAGCAGCCGTGTCCGGCGGAGCCGCTGTCTGCTGCGCGACCGCGATGCTGCACCCTGCAATGAGTCCAATCGCCACCACCCTCTGGACAGTCCGATACGGTAAAGCACAGCTCCGAACCTGCATGTGAAAGAACCCATTTCGATGGCGTGTTCGCGACCGCGTTGCGGCCATGGCAGAGCTTGAGGCGAGCCGCATTGCCGCCTCGAACCTCGTTGTGATCGCGCCCTGATGTCACGGCAGGCATCGCTTTGCATTGCCGCCGTGGTGCACACCATATGAGCCCATGCACAGAAAGCATTGGGAAAATTTCCCGCTCACTGGTCAGTGGATTCCCTACGGGCTTGCTGGGCCTGCGAGTGCTCCCAATTGTTGGGATCCCAGCCCAATGCAACTTGAACCGTCTCGAATGAGGGAAGCCTCAATGGCCAGCGAAGGTGGCCCACAGGAGGGACCGGCTTGGCCCTCCTGCGATCCGTGCCGGCCCACTACCGCCGCTCGCGCAAGGCAGCGGCCACGCCCTCCAGCAAGCCCGCGTGAGCCAGCAGGCCGAAGTGCCCCACGGGCAAGGCTTGCTCTGCTGCGAGGGCCCGACCGAGCTGTGCCGGCAGCACCGCGCGATCTGAAGCCGGCCGCTCGGCCACCCACCAGCATTGCGCGCCGCACTGCACCGGCACCAGCGCATTCGCCTGCGCGGCAATCTCCCGCAGCCTCAACGCGACGCTGAAGACTCGCGCGAGTTCGCTGCCGTCCAGGCTGGCGAGATCGCCGGCTTCGTTTGTTGCCGCGGCGCTGCTGGCGCGCAGCAGCGCGATGCGGGCGTCCAGCCAGGCGGCGATGGTGACTTCATCGCCCAGTGTTTCGGTGGCGGGCAAGGTGGCAGGATCAAGCTCGCTTTGGCCGGGCAGTGCCAGCTGGGCGAAGTCTCGCAGGGCCTGGCGGATGTCGCCGTCCATCGCTTCTGGATGCTCGCCGCTGGCGGGAATGAACGGGTCCACCAGGCCGAGGAAGGCGACCTGGCGGCCGGCTTGTTCGAGCGCGGCGGCGACGGCTGCGGCCAGCGTGCCGCCGAAGGACCAGCCGAGGAGGTGCAGCGGGCCTTGCGGCTGCTGGGCCTGGATCATGCGGGCGTAGTCAGCGGCCATTTGCGGCAGCGAATCGTCGCGGTGCGCCGGGTCGCCGAGCATGCGGCTGGGGATGCCGTAGACGGGGCGCTGGCCCTGCAGGTGGCGGGCGAGCGGGCGGTAGTCGAAGACGGTGCCAAGACCTGCGTGCAGGCAGAACAGCGGTTCGCTGCTCGTCGTGGCGCCACCTGCGTCCAGGCGCTGCAGGCCTGCCGGTGAAGCGCTGGGCTGCGCAGCGCTGCCGTGCAGGCCCAGCAGGCTGGCAATGGTGGGGCGCTGCATCAGGTCGCGCAGCTTGAAGGCCAGCGCAGGGTCGCCGAGCGCGCGCATCCTGGCCAGCACCTTGAGGCTGGACAGCGAGTCGCCGCCGCATTCGAAGAAGTTGCTGTCTTCGCCAATCGCCTGCACGCCCAGCACTTCCTGCCAGATCGCCGCCAGCTGGCGAGCCTGTGGCGTGGAAGGCGGCGTCACGGCCCGGCCTTGCGCCAGCTCGGGCTCGGGCAGTTGCGCACGGTCCAGCTTGCCGCTGACCAGGCGCGGCAGTGCAGCCAGCGTGAGGAGCTGCGCCGGCACCATGTAGTCCGGCAACTGCTCGCGCCATTGCTGTTGCACGCGGGCGGCGAGGCGGCCCGCGTCCTGCCCGGCCATTGGCACCAGGTAGGCGACCAGGCGACGGCCACCCGAACCACCAGCAGCAGCGTCTCGCGCGACCACGGCCACGTCCAGCACGCCAGGCATCTCGCGGGTGCGGCTTTCGATCTCGCCCAGCTCGATGCGGAAGCCGCGGATCTTCACCTGATGGTCGACGCGGCCGATGTACTCGATGTTGCCGTCGGCCATCCAGCGCACCAGGTCTCCGGTGCGGTAGAGGCGGCCGCCTTCGCTGCTGAACGGGTCGGCCACGAAGCGCTCGGCCGTCAGCCCCTGGCGGCCGAGGTAGCCGCGCGCCAGGCCGTAGCCGCCGATGTAGAGCTCGCCCACCACGCCGGCGGGCGCGAGGCGCATCTCAGCGTCGCACACGTACACCGCGCGCTCTCCCACCGGCTTGCCGATGGGCGCGTAGGCGCAGTCGAAACCTTCGCTCGCGTCGCTCTTCCAGATCAGCGGCGTGACCACGGTTTCGGTCGGGCCGTAGCCGTTGATCAGCACTTGCGGCCGCAGCGTCTGGCGCACCTTGTCGTACGAGGCCTTGGGCATGGCTTCGCCGCCGAAGACGTAAAGCTCGACCGGCGGCGCGTCGTTGCGCGTGCTGGCCCAGTCGGCCAGCTGGCCCAGGTAGGCCGGCGGGAACGCGGCGTTGGTGACGCCGTAGCGGTGCAGCGCGTCGTAGGCCTGCTCGGCGGTCCACAGCTCGTTGTCGCGCAGCGCCAGGCCGGCGCCCACGCAGAGCGCGGTGAGCCAGCGCTCGTGCGCGCCGTCGAACGAGAAGGACATGAAGTGCAGCTCGCAGGAGCCCGGGCCCATGCCGTAGACCTCTGCCGTCGCCAGGCAATGCATGGCCAGCGGCCCGTGCGACACGGCCACGCCCTTGGGCGTGCCGGTGGAGCCGGAGGTGTAGATGACATAGGCCAGCGCATGCTCGTGCACCGGCAGCGCGAGGTCGTGCGCCGACTGGGCCTGCAGGTCCAAAGTTTCCAGCTCGATGCGCCGCACGCCTGCCGGCAGGCGCAGCCCCGGCAAGGCCTGGCGGTGCGCCAGCACGGCCTGCACGCCGCTGTCCTGCACCATGAAGGCCAGGCGCTCTTCGGGGTAGGCCAGGTCCAGCGGCACGTAGGCGGCGCCGGCCTTCAGGATGGCCAGCATCGCGGCAATGGTGTCCAGCGAACGCTCCATCGCCACGCCCACGCGCGCGCCCGGCCGCAGCCCCGCCTGGCGCAGGCAGCGCGACAGGCGGTTGGCACGCGCATTGAGCTGCGCATAGCTCCACTCCTGCTCGCCCATCACCAGCGCAATGGCCTGCGGCTGCGCGCGGGCACGGGCCTCGATCAGGCGATGCACCGCTGTGCGCGGTGCCGCCGGCTCGGCACGGCCCTGGGCCTGCCGGCCCTGCAGCAGCAGTGCGCCTTGTTCGGTCGCCGAGAGCGGACTGAACTCGCGCAGCAGCGTGCCCTCGCCCGCTTCGGCCATGGCCTGCAGCAGCACAAAAAGATGGCGCGACAAGGCTTGCACCTGCGCCTGGCCGAAGTGCTGGCGCTGGTAGATCAGCTTGATCATCAACGTGTCGGCCAGGTGCACTTCCACGTCCATCGGGTAGTTGGACACATCGACGCTGTGCGGCGCGTGGAACACCAGGCCGCTGCCGGCTGAGCGGGCCAGCATCTCGCCGACGGGGTAGTTCTCGAACACCACGATGCTGTCGAACAAGCCGCGGCTGCCCTGCCCGGCCCAGCGCTGGATCTCGTGCAGCGGCGTGTGCTCGTGTTCGCGCGAAGCCAGGTTCTGCGCCTGCAGCGCACGCAGCCAGTCGCCCAGGCGCTGGCCCGAAGGCAGCGCGGTGATGACCGGCAGCGTGTTGATGAACAGGCCCAGCATCTGCTCGGCGCCGGGCAGGTCCGCCGGGCGGCCGGCCACGGTGGCGCCAAAGGCCACCTCGGGCTGGCCGGTGTAGCGTGCCAGCAGCAGCGCCCAGGCAGCCTGCACCAGCGTGTTGGGCGTGACACGCGCCTGGCGCGCGAAGGCCAACCAGCGCGCGGTGGCAGGCGCGTCCAGCGCAGCTTCGATCTCGCCGTAGCCTTCTGGCGCCAGGTCCGCCGCCAGCGGGCGCGGCAGCGCGTCGGCCAGCAGCGTGGGCTCGGGCAGACGGGCCAGCTGGGTGCGCCAGTAGGCTTCGCTGGCCGAGGCGTCGCGGCTTTGCAGCAGCGCGATGTAGTCGCGGTAGCGGGACGGCGGCGTGGCCGGGGTTTCGCCCTGGTAGCGCTGCAGCACCTCGGCCAGCAAGCGGGCCGAACTCCAGCCGTCCAGCAGCAGGTGATGGTGGGTCCAGATCAGATGGTGCGTGTCGTCGGCCACGCGCACCAGCGACAGCCGCATCAGCACCGGCTGGTCCAGCGCCAGGCCCTGGTGCTGGGTCTGGGCCAACTCGTCCAGCGCCTGCGGCAGGTCCGCCCGGCGGCGCCAGTCCAGCAGCAACATCGGCAGCTCGGCGCTGCGCGCCACCCACTGGCGCGGCGCGCCGCCCAGCTGGACAAAGCCGGTGCGCAACACCTCGTGCTGCTGCACCGCCTGCTGCCAGGCCTGGTGGAAGCGCTGCGGGTCCAGGCGCTCGATGTCCAGGCGCAGCTGGGCCACGTAGGCGCTGCCGCCACTCTCCACAAGAGAGTGGAACAGCATGCCTTGCTGCATGGGCGAGAGCGGGTACAGGTCGACCAACCGGTCCAGCGGCAGCGCAGCAGCATCGAGCTGGGCCTGGTCCAGGCCTGCCAGCGGCAGGTCTGACGGCGTGATGCCGCGCGCGCCGCTCGTGCAGTGCGCAATCAGCGCCAGCAGCTCCTGCTCGAAGCCGTCCACCCAGGCCTGCACGCTGACCGCTTCGTGGCGGGCGCGGCTGTAGCTGACGGTGAGGCTGAGCTCGCCGTCCAGCACCTGGCCGTCGACGGAAAACGGGTGGAAGCGCGGCGCCTTGTCGTCCACCACGCGGCCGGCGCTCTCGGGCGCGGGCTGCCAGCCGCCATCGGCCTCGAAGCTGCCGTCCAGCTGGCCCAGGTAGTTGAAGACAACCTCGGCGCGCGGCAGGGCCTGCAGCGCCTCGCGCTGTGCAGCGCTGCCCAGGTGCTTGAACACGCCATGGCTCAGGCCATGCGCCGGCACGCGGCGCAGGTCTTCCTTGACCCGCTTCAAGGCTTCGCCAGGTTCACCCAGCGGCGACAGCGCCACCGGGAACAGGCTGGTGAACCAGCCCACCGTGCGGGACAGGTCCAGCGCGGGCCTACTGGCCAGCGCCTCGCGGCCATGGCCTTCGAGGTCGACCAGCACGCGTGCATGGCCGCTCCAGGCGCACAGCGCGCGGCCCAGCGCGGTCAGCAGCAGGTCGTTGACCTGGGTGCGGTAGGCGGCAGGCGCCTGGCGCAGCAAGGCCTCCGTCTGCGCCCGGTCCAGCCGCAGCTGCAGGCTGGCCTGGTCGGCCGCGGTGTTGCGGCCTTGTGGGTGATCGCAAGGCAAAGCCGCCGGCACATCGGCGAGCGACAACCAGTGCCCCAGCTCATCCCCTGCCTGCGCGGCATGCGCCTGCAGGGCCAGCGCCCAGTCCTTCACGCTGCTGGTGGCCGGCGGCAGGGCGACCGGCTGGCCGGCGCAGCATTGCGCATAAGCCGTCTGCAGGTCTTCCAGCAACACGCGCCAGGAGACGCCGTCCACCACCAGGTGGTGCAGCACCAGCAGCAGCCGCCAACTGCCATCGGCCAGCGCGACGGCGCAGGCGCGCAGCAGCGGGCCGCGTGCCAGGTCCAGGCTGGTTTGGGCCTCATTGCAGATCGCATCGAGCGCAGCGGCATCGGCCGCCTCGCGGTGCCACAGCAGCTCGCTCGCATCGACCTGCTCGGCATAGGCCTGCTGCCATTGGCCGTGCGCGTCGGCGACAAAACGCAGGCGCAGGCTTTCATGGTGGCGCGCCAGCGCGGCCAGCGCGTCCGCCAACGGGCCGAGCGCCAGCGCCTCGCGGCTGGCCAGCAGCACGGCCTGGTTCCAGTGGTGGCGGGCCGGAATGTCGGCCGCGAAAAACTCGGCCTGGAAGGGCAGCAGCGGCAGCGTGCCCTGCACCTCGCGGCGCAGCTCGGTGGCCTGGCCCACGGCCTGCACCACGGGCGCCAGCAGCGCCACGGTCTGGCGCTCGAAGAGCTGGCGCGGCGTGAGGCGCCAGCCGGCGCGGTGGGCGCGGGAGACGATCTGCAGGCTGAGGATGGAGTCGCCACCGAGTTCGAAGAAGTTGTCGTGGCGGCCCACGCGCGGGCGCTGCAGCACCTCGGCCCACAGCGCGGCAATGGCGGTCTCCACCTCGCCCACCGGCGCCTCGAACGCGCCGGCCGTGCTGGCCTCGGGCTCGGGCAAGGCCTTGCGATCGACCTTGCCGTTGGTGTTCAGCGGCAGTTGCGGCAGCAGCGTCAGGCTGGCCGGCACCATGTACTCGGGCAGGCCGGTGGCCAGGCGCTCGCGCAGCAATGCGGCATCCGCCGTCTGTCCCACATGCAGCGAGGCATAGCCCAGCAGCCGCGCGCCGCCCGGGCCGCTGCGCGCGACCACCACGGCCTCGCGCACTTCGGGCTGCGCCAGCAGCTGCGCCTCGATCTCGCCCAGCTCGATGCGGAAGCCGCGGACCTTGACCTGGTGGTCCGTGCGGCCCAGGTATTCGAGCTGGCCGTCTTCGCGCCAGCGCGCCAGGTCGCCGGTGCGGTAGAGGCGTTCGCCATCCGCGCCCAGCGGATCGGCAATGAAGCGCTCGGCACTGAGCGCCGGCTTGCCCAGGTAGCCCCGCGCCAGACCCACGCCGCCGAGGTAGAGCTCACCGGCCACGCCTGGCGGGCTGGGGTTCAGGTCCGCGTCCAGCACCTGGGTGCGCAAGCCGGCGATGGGGCGACCGATGGCGACGTGGCCGCGGCCGTCTTCACGGCAGGTCCAGTGGGTCACGTCGATCGCGGCTTCGGTCGGGCCGTAGAGGTTGTACAGCGCAGCGCCCGGCAACCGCCGGAAGACCTCGCGCTGGGCCTCGGCCGGCAAGGCCTCGCCGCTGCAGACGATGCGGCGCAGCAAGCCATCGCAAGCCTCCACGCCCTCATGCGCCAGGAAAGCTTGCAGCATCGACGGCACGAAGTGCAGCGTGCTGACGCGGTGCTGGCGGATCAGCGCGACCAGGCGTGCCGGGTCGCGGTGCTCGCCGGGCGCGGCCACGGCCAGGCGGGCACCGGCCATCAGCGGCCAGAAGAACTCCCACACCGACACGTCGAAGCCAAACGGGGTTTTCTGCAGCACGGTGTCGCGCGGCGACAGCGCGTAGGCCTGCTGCATCCAGGCCAGCCGGTTGTAGAGCGCGCGGTGACGGTTGGCCGCGCCCTTGGGCCGGCCGGTGGAGCCGGAGGTGTAGATCACATAGGCGAGGTGCTCGCCGTGCAGCAGCAACTGCGGGTCATGGTCCACCTCGCCCACCTCGCCAGCCACGTCCAGCGTGCGCAGGTTCCAGTTCGGCAGACCGGCAGCAAACGGCGCCACGTCGCGATCACTCAACAGCAGCGAGATGCCACTGTCCTCGGCCATGTAGGCCAGGCGTTCATCGGGGTGTTCCGGGTCCAGCGGCACGTAGGCGCCGCCTGCCTTCATCACCGCCAGCAGCGCGACGACCATCTCGATGGAACGTGCCATCCACACGCCCACGCGCGCATCCGGCCGCACGCCGGCCTCGATCAGGCGATGCGCCAGCTGGTTGGCGCGGCGGTTCAGCTCGGCGTAGCTCAACACCGTGTCGCCGAACACCACGGCCGGGGCATCGGGCTGGGCCCGCACGCGGCGCTCGATCAGGCGGTGCACCGGCTCGGCGCCCGGCAACGCCGGCTCACCAACGCCCCAGCGCTGCAGCGCCTCGCGCTCGGCCTGGGTGGCCAGCGCGAGTTCGCCCAGGCGCTGGCTGCCACCCTCGGTCAAGGCATCGGCCAGGCCTTGCAGCGAGGCCACGGTCAAGCTGCAGATGCGCTCGGCGCCAACGCTGCGCACCACCTGCGCAACGAGGTCGAAGCCGCCGTCCTGGTCCACCAGGTCGTCCACCGAGAGCGTGAACGGGTAGTTGGTGCGCTCCTCGCCACCCAGCATCTCCACCCCCTGCCAGGCCGACACACCTTCGGCCGCGGCCGGGCTGCCGTAGCGGTAGTTCAGCAGCGCGGTGAACATCGGCGTGCCGCCGGGCAGGCCGCTGCAGCGCTGCGCCAGCGCGAGGCTGGCATGCTCATGGCGCAGCAGCTCGGCCAGCGCCTCGTGCGTCTGCTGCAGGGCTTGTGGCGCGTCCTGCCCGGCCAGTCGCAGCCGCAGCGGCAAGGTGTTGATGAACAGGCCCATCGCGCGGCCGACCTCGGCGTCGCCCTGCAGCCGGCCGAACAGCACGGTGCCGAAGACGACGTCCTGCCGCCCGGTGCAGCGGACCAGCACCATGGCCCAGGCCAGGTGGAACAGCGCCGCGGCGCTCACGCCATGGCGCTGCGCCTCGCGCCGCAGCTGGGCCGCCAGCGCGGCCGGCAGCGGCAGGCGCAACTCGTCAACACCTGTGCCATCACCGCGCACGTCCAGCAGCTGGAACGGCGCAGTTGGCTCGTCCAGGTCGCCCAAGGTGCGGCGGAAATAAGCCTCTTGCGCGGCGCGGTCCTGCGAGCGCACGGCCTGCGCCACGTAGCGGCGGAACGGCACCGGCGCCGGCAGCGCGGCCTCGCGGCCTTGCTGAACCTCGGCGATCTCGGCGATCAACAGCGCCAGCGTGGTGTGGTCCAGCACCAGGTGGTGGCTGGGCAGCTGCAGCAGCCAGCGCTGGCCCGCTGCATCCTGCGCAGCCAGTGCGCGCAGCATCGGCGCGCGGCGCACGTCGATGCGCTGGCGCGCCGGGTCCACGGCGGCGTTCAGGCGCTCGGCCGCGTCGCCCTCAGCCTCCGCCAGCCATTCGAGCAAAAGCGTGGCCTCGCGCTGCACCACCTGCACCGGCGCGGCCAGGCCTTCCCACAGCACGGCTGTGCGCAGGATGTCGTGCCGTGCAATCACGCGGTTCAGGCTGGCGATGAAGGCCAGCAGCCTGGCCTCGCTGTCAAAGGCCAGCAGGCAGGGCGTGACATAGGCGTCGCCCGTCTCCTGCATCAGGTGATGGAACAGGATGCCTTCCTGCAGCGGTGCCAGCGGGTAGACGTCCTGCACATTGCGCGCGCCGCCGGGCACGGCAGCCTCGATCAGGCGCAGCTGCGCCTCGTCCAATGCCACCAACGGCAGCATCGCCGGGGTCAGCGCGCTGCAACCGGCCGGCACGGCGGACTCGGCATCTGCCGAAACCTGCACCTCGCCCACCGGCTGCAACACGGCCGCCAGCTCGGCCAGGCGGGGCCGCTGGAACAGCGTGCGCACGTCCGTCTGCCAGCCCTGGCGCCGCAGCTGCCCCAGCAGTTGCACGGCGAGCAGCGAGTGGCCGCCGAGCGCGAAGAAGTGGTCCTGCCGGCCCACCTGCGGGCGACCCAGCAGGGACTGCCACAGCGCGGCCAGCAGGCATTCGCGTTCGCCTTGCGGCGGCTCGAAGGCCTGCGCCTCGGCCAGCGCAAGTTGCGGCAGCGCATGGCGGTCGATCTTGCCGTTGGCGTTCAGCGGCAAGGCCGGCAGCACCGCAATGGCGGCGGGCAGCATGTAGTCCGGCAACACACCGGTCAATGCAGCACGCAGCGCTTCGCCGTGCAGCGCCGTGCCTTCGTCCGCCGACACATAGGCCAGCAGCCGCGCGCCGGTGGGCGCGGGCTGCGCCACGACGACCGCTTCGCGCACGCCGGGCTGGGCCAAGAGCTGTGCCTCGATCTCGGCCAGCTCGACGCGGAAGCCGCGGATCTTCAGCTGGTGGTCGCTGCGGCCCATGTATTCGAGCGCGCCGGTCTCGGTCCAGCGCACCAGGTCTCCGGTGCGGTAGAGCCGGCCGCCATGGGTGGCAAATGGATCCGCCACGAAACGTTCGGCGCTCAGGCCGGCGCGGCGCGCATAGCCGCGCGCCAGCAGCTCACCGCCAATGCACAGCTCGCCAATGGCGCCTGGCGGCGCGAGGTTCAGCTCGGCGTCCACCACGTACAGCTGCCGGCCCGGCAAGGCCTGGCCAATGGGCAGTCGTGACGGCGCCGGCAGGGCCTGCTGCACATAGGGCGCGCAGTCCAGCACGGTGGCGGTGACGGCGGCCTCGGTCGGGCCATAGGTGTTGCGCAGTGCCACGTGGGTAAGCCCGGCCTCGCGCCAAGCGGCCAGGCCTTCGGGCGGCATGGCTTCGCCGCCGGCGTGCACCAGGCGCAGCCGGCCATGGTCGCGCAGGCCCAGGCGCGCGAAGTCCTGCAGCAGCAGGAACCAGTAGGCGGTCGTCAGGTCGGCCACGGTGACGCCGTGGCGGTGCAGCGCGCGGTGGAAAGCGTGGGCGTCCCACACGTCCGGCCCGCGCAGCACCACCGCGGCACCCACGCACAGCGCCGGATACAGCTGCTCGACGAAGCCGTCGAAATTCAGCGTGGCGAACTGCAGCACGCGGTCCTCGGGCCGCAAGCCGAAGAAGGCTTCTGCCACCTGCACATGGTCCGCCAACGGGCCGTGCGCCATCGCCACGCCCTTGGGCTTGCCGGTGGAGCCGGAGGTGTACATCAGGTAGGCCAGTTGACCCGCTTGCACCTGCACCTGCGGGTCATCGCTGGCGTCGTCGCCCAGGCGCAAGGATTCGATCTCGACCACGCGGCAGCCGGCCTGCGCCGGCAAACGCCCGCGCACCGCGGCGTGGCACAGCAGCAGCGCCATGCCGCTGTCGTCCACCATGTGCGCCAGCCGCTCCGGCGGATAGGCCGGGTCCAGCGGCACGTAGGCGCCGCCCGCCTTCAGGATCGCCAGCACGGCCACCACCATGTCGACCGAACGCGCCAGCGCCACGCCCACGGTGACCTCGGCGCGCACGCCTTGGGCCATCAGCCAGTGGGCGAGGCGGTTGGCGCGCTGGTTCAGCTCGGCGTGGCTCAGCGTGTCTTCGCCAAAAATCAACGCAAGCGCCTGCGGGCGCAGCGCCGCCTGGCGTGCCATGCGCTGGTGCACCGGCTCGAAGCCGGCCAGGCAGGCTGCGCCGGCGCCGTGTTGCAGCCAGCTGGCGCGGGCATCAGCGTCCAGCGCCTGCACCTCGCCCAGCACCTGCTCGGGCGCCTCGGCCAGCGCCAGCACCAGGTGCCGCAGCTGCGCGGCCAGGGCCGCCGCGGCGGTCGCGCTGAAGTGGGAACGCGAGTGATCCAGCGCGATGGTCAGCGTGGCGCTCTGGTGCACCGACAGCGTCATCGGGTAATGCGTGTCGTCCTGCATCGCCACGTCGCCGAACTGCAGCCCGCCAGGCGCGGCTTCGGCCAGCATCTGGTCGACGGGGTAGTTCTCGAACACCAGCAGCGTGTCGAACAGCGGCTGGCCGGCACGGCCGGCCCAGCGCTGGATCTCGTACAGCGGCGCATGCTCATGCTCGCGCGAGGCCAGGTTCTGCGCCTGCAGCGCACGCAGCCACTCGCCCACCCGCTGCGCGGCCGGCAGCGGCACGGCAACCGGCAAGGTGTTGATGAACAGGCCCAGCATCTGCTCGGCGCCGGGCAGCTCGGCCGGCCGGCCGGCGACCGTCGCGCCAAAGACCGCCACCGATTGCCCCGTGTGCCGCGCCAGCAGCAGGGCCCAGGCGGCCTGCACCAGCGTGTTGAGGGTGATGCGCTCGGCGCGCGTGGCCGCCAGCAGAGCTTGCGTGACCTCGGGGCCGAAGTCCAGCAGCTGCGTGCCCTGCCCTGCTTCGGGCTGTGCGGGGCGCGGCAATGCGTCGGCCAGCAGCGTGGGCTCGGCCACTGCCGCCAGGCGGTCCTGCCAGTAGCGCTGGTCGGCCGCCGCGTCCCGCGCCTGCAACCAGGCCAGGTAGTCGCGGTAACGTGCGAAGGTGGGCGCCACGGTGGGCGCCAGTGCCTGGCGTTCGTACAAGCGCAGCACCTCGCCCATCAGGCGCGAGCTGCTCCAGCCGTCCAGCAGCAGGTGATGCAGGGTCCAGATCAGGTGGTGGCGCCGGGCGCCCAGCTGCGCCAGCGTCAGCCGCATCAGCGGCGGGCAAGCGAGGTCGAAACCGGCGGCCAGGTCGGCGCTGGCCCAAGCGTCCAGCGCTGCCAACGGGTCGGCCAACTCGCGTGCGTCGTGTTGCGCCAATGGCAGCGTGGCTTCTGTGGCCACCCATTGCAGCGGACGTTCACCGACCAGGAAACCACTGCGCAGCACCTCGTGGCGAGCCAGCACGCTTTGCCAGGCAGCATGGAAACGGGCGACATCCAGGCCGGAAACATCGACACGCAGCTGGGTCACATAGGCGGCGCCCTGCTGCTCGTAGAGGCTGTGGAACAGCAGGCCTTGCTGCATGGGCGAAAGCGGCAGCAAGTCCTGCAGCCGGGCCGCAGGCACGGGCAAAGCGTCCAGCTCGGGCTGGGTCAGGCGGACCAGCGGGAAGTCCGAAGGCGAGACGCCGCGTGCACCGCTGCAGCAGTGCGCCACCAGTGCTTCCAGCGCCTGCTCGAAGCCCTGCATCCAGGCCTGCACGGCGGCTTGGTCATGGCGCTCGCGGCTGTAGGCCACCTCCAGCCGCAGCCGGCCTTCAAAGACCTGGCCATGCACGCTGAACTCGTGCGGGCGCGGGGTTTCGGGGTCGACCGATTCGCCGGCAGATTCGGCGGCCGGTGTCCAGGGCGCTTCGGCATCGAAGCTGCCATCGAACTGGCCGAGGTAGTTGAACAGCACCGGCGACGCGGGCGCAGCGGCCAGCGCGGCCCGTTGCGCGGGCGTTCCGAAATGCCGCAGCAGGCCGTGGCCCAGGCCCTTGTGCGGCGCCTGGCGCAGCGCTTCCTTGACGCGCAGCAGGGCCGCGCCGGGCTCGCCCAGCGGCGCCAGCCGCACCGGGTGCACGGTGGTGAACCAGCCCACCGTGCGCGACAGGTCCAGCCCCGGCACCAGGTCTTCCCGGCCGTGGCCTTCGAGGTCGACCTGCAGCTCGCTGCGGCCGCTGGCTGCGCACAGCGCGCGGCCCAGCGCGGTCAGCAACAGGTCGTTGACCTGCGTGCGGTAAGCGGCGGGCGCCTGCTTCAGCACGGCCTGGGTGGTGGCGGGAGACAGCGTGAACGACAGGCCGGCCTGATCGGCCATGCGGTTTCGGCCCTGCGGCCGGGCGCAGGGCCAGGGCTCGGCAGCTTCTGCCTGGGCGAGCCAATGCGGCAGCTCGTCCGCATGGTCCGCGGCGCGTGCCTGCAGTGCCTGCACCCATTCGTCGTAGCGACTGGTGGCCGGCGCCAGCACCACCGGCTGGCCGGCAGCCTGTTGGCGCAGTGCTGTTTCCAGGTCCTGCAGCAGGATGCGCCACGAAACGCCATCGACCGCCAGGTGGTGGATGGCCAGCAGCAGGCGCCAGCTGGCATCCGGCAACTGCACCGCCAGCGCGCGCAACAGCGGGCCATGCTGCACGCTGATGCTGCGCTGGGCTTCGTCGCAGTGGCGCTGCAGCTCGGCGGCATCGGCCGCCTGGCGCAGCCAGAGCAACTCGGCGGCGTCTGCCTCGTCCGCGGCTGCGTAGCGTTGTTGCCAGACGCCTTCGGCAGAACGCTCGAAGCGCAGCCGCAGGCTGGGGTGCTGGCGCAACAGCGCGGCCAGCGCGGGGCGCAGTTGCTCGGGCTGCAGCGCGGTGCGGCTCTGCAGCAGCACCGCCTGGTTCCAGTGCAGCGAAGGCGCGGCCTGGGCGAAGAAGTCGGCCTGGATGGGCAGCAGCGGCAGCCAGCCCTCGGGCAAGGCCGCCACCGCAGCGGACACGGCCGCGTGCACCGGCTCGGCCACCTGGGCCAGCTGGGCGACGGTCTGGCGCTCGAAGAGCTGGCGCGGCGTGAGCCGCCAGCCACGCTCGCGGGCCCGGGCGACGATCTGCAGGCTGAGGATGGAGTCCCCACCCAGCTCGAAGAAGTTGTCGTGCCGGCCCACGCGCGGGACGCCCAGCACTTCGGCCCACAGCGTGGCCAGGGTGGCTTCGGCCGGGCCTTGCGGCACAGCGTGTTCGGCAGCGGCTTCGAAAGCCGGCGCCGGCAGCGCGGCCCGGTCGACCTTGCCGTTCAGGTTCAGCGGCAGCGTGGGCAGCACCACCGTCAGGCTGGGCAGCATGTGCTCGGGCAGCAGCTCGGCCAGGCGGCTGCGCAGCGTGGCACCGTCCACCAGCTGACCCGGCAGCAGCGAGACATAGGCCACCAGCCGCAGGCCGGCGCCGCCAGGCAGCGCCACGGCCACCGCCTCGCGCACCTCCGGCTGGGCCAGCAACTGCGCCTCGACCTCGCCAAGCTCGATGCGGAAGCCGCGGATCTTGACCTGGTGGTCGATGCGGCCGAGGTAGTCCAGTTGACCGTCGTCGCGCCAACAGACCAGGTCGCCGGTGCGATAGAGGCGCGCGCCGTTTTCGCTGAACGGGTCGGCCACGAAGCGTTCGGCGCTCAGTCCGGCGCGCCCAAGATAGCCACGCGCCAGGCCGCTGCCGCCCAGGTAAAGCTCGCCGGCCACGCCGGGCGGCAGCGGCCGCAGCGCGGCGTCCAGCACATGGGCCGTGCGGTCACCGACCAGGCGGCCGATGGGCATGTAGGCGGCGTCGAAGTTCTCGCCGCGCTCGGCCTTGGCAATGGTCGGCGTGATGACGGTTTCGGTCGGGCCGTAGCCGTTGATCACACGCTCGGGTTTCAGCACCGCGTGCACCAGCGCCAGGCTGGTGCGCGGCATGGCCTCGCCGCCCACGGTGTAGGAGCGGATCGGCAGCCGGCTGGCGGCCTCGCCCATCAGCTCGGCCATCTGGTGCAGGTAGCTGGGCGTGAAGCAGGCCATGGTGATGCCGTGGCGCTGGATCTCTTCGCAGGTGCGCTCGACCGACCAGAGTTCCTCGTCCCGCGGCATCAGCGCCGAGCCGAAGGCCAGCGGCACCCAGATGCGCTCGTGCGCACCGTCGAAGCTGATGGACGCGAACTGCAGCTCGCGGTCCTCGGGTCGCATGCCGTAGGCCAGGCCGATGGTCTGCACATGCATGGCCAGCGGCCCGTGCGCCACCGCCACGCCCTTGGGCTGGCCGGTGGAGCCGGAGGTGTAGATGACGTAGGCCAGGTGCTCGCCGTGCAGCGGCACCTCGGGCGCGTGCGTCGGTTGGTCGGACAGGTCCAGCGTGTCCAGCAGCAGCGTCGCCGGTGCGGGCAGGCCGCGCTGGGTGCGGGTGTGCGCCAGCAGCAGCGCCACGCCGCTGTCGGCCAGCATGTAGGCCAGGCGCTCGGCCGGGTAGTTGGCGTCCAGCGGCACATAGGCGCCGCCGGCCTTCAGCACCGCCAGCAGCGCGACGACCATGTCCAGCGAGCGCGGCAGCGCCAGGCCGACGCGCACTTCGGGCGCCACGCCGGCGGCGATCAGCCGGTGCGCGAGCCGGTTGGCACGGGTGTCGAGTTCTGCGTAGCTGAGCTGCTGCTCGCCCATGATCAGCGCAACCGCATCGGGCCGCAGTGCGGCCTGTTCAGCCACCAGCTGGTGCACCAGCCGGCCGTCACAGCCACTGGCGTCGCCGCGGCCCCAGCGCTGCAGCTGCGCCTGCTCCACCGGGCTGAGCAGCGCGAGTGTGTGCAGCGGCTGGTCGGGTTGCGTGGTCAGGGCCTGCACCAGTTGCTGCACCGCGCGCTGCATGTCGTCGCAGATGCGCTGTGCGGACACGCGCCGGTCGATCTGCGCGATCAGTTCGAAGCCCTCGCCCTGGTCGTTCACCGACAGGCCAAACGGGTAGTTGGACGACTCGTGGAAGGCCAGGGTTTCGATGCCTTGCCAGGTGCGGGCTTCCTGCGCGGCGTCGGCCTGCGCGGGTGTGACGTGGCGGTAGTTCAGCAGCGTGGCGCACAGCGGCGTGCCAGCAGGCACGCCACTGCAGCGCTGGGCCAGCGACAGGCTGGCGTGCTCGTGGTGCAGCAGCTCGGTCAGCGCGGCGTGCGTTTGCCGCAATGCCGCGGCCACACCCAGGCCGCGCAGCTTCACGCGCAGCGGCAGCGTGTTGATGAACAGGCCCAGCGCGCGCTCCGCGCCCTCGCCGCCCTGCATGCGGCCGAACAGCACGGTGCCGAAGACCACGTCGTCGCGCGCCGTCGTCTTGCCCAGCACCAGCGCCCAGGCCAGGTGGAACAGCGTGGCCGCGCCAATGCCGGCCTGCCGGCATTGCTGGCGCAAGGCCTGAGCCAGTGCGGGTGACAGCATCTGGCGAGCCTCGGCCAGCGAAGCGCCATCGCCCTGCACGTCCAGCAGGTCGAACGGCGCGGTGGGCTCGGTCACCTCCGCCAGCATGGCCTTGAAGAAGCGCGCCTGCTCGGCCGGATCCGCGGCCTCGCGGGCCTGGGCCACGAAACGGCGGAATGGCACCGGGGCCGGCAGCTGCGAAGCGCGGCCCTGCAGGATCTGCGCAATCTCTTCGACCAGCAGCTCCTCGGACGCATGGTCCAGCGCCAGGTGGTGGCTGGGCAGCTGCAGCAGCCAGCGCTGGTTGGCCGCATCCTGCGCAGACAGCAGTCGCATCATCGGCGCGCGCCGCACGTCGATGCGGAAGTTCCGCGCCTGCACCAGCGCAGTCAGTTGCGCGGCCACGTCGTCCCCGGCGGTCGCCGCACCATCCAGCGGCCATTCGATGGTCAGCGTGGCCTGGCGTGCCACGACCTGCACTGGCTCGGGCAGCCCGTCCCACAGCACGGCGGTGCGCAGGATGTCGTGCCGCGCCACGACCTGGTTCAGCGCCTCAACAAAAGCCTGCAGGCGCTCGCGGCTGTCGAAGCCCAGCAGGAAGGCATTGACGTAGACGTCGCCCTCGGCCTGCATCATGTGGTGGAACAGGATGCCTTCCTGCAGCGGTGCGAGCGGGTAGACGTCCTGGATGTTGGCGGCGCCGCCGGGCACCTGGGATTCGATCAAGCGCAGGTGCTGGGCTTGCAGCGCGACCAGAGGCAGCATCGCGGGTGTGATCGACTTGCAGCCTGGCGGGATGCCGAGCACTTGCGCGACGGGCGCGGCGGGTTCATCCACCGGCACCGGCTCGACAAGCCTGGCGAAGTCCGCGAGGCGCGGGTGCTGGAACAGCTCGCGCACCTGCACCTTCCAGCCCTGGCGGCGCATGCGCTCCAGCAGCTGGATGGCCAGCAGCGAGTGGCCGCCCAGCGCAAAGAAATTGTCGGCACGGCCGACCTGCGGCAGGCCCAGGAGCTCGGCCCACATCACCGCCAGCGCCTGCTCCACCTCGCCCTGCGGCGGCTCGAAGGCCTGCTGCGCGGTGGCCAACTCGGGCTCGGGCAAGGCCTTGCGGTCGACCTTGCCGTTGGCGTTCAGCGGCAGTGCCGGCAGCAGCACCAGCGCGGCCGGCACCATGTACTCGGGCAATTGCGCGGCCAGCCGCTCGCGCAGCAGTGCAGCATCGGTCGCTGCACCCGGCTGCGGCACCACGTAGCCCACCAGCCTGTCGCCACCGGCCGCGCTGCGCACCAGCACCACGGCAGCCTGCACCTCGGGCTGGGCCAGCAACTGGGCCTCGATCTCGCCGAGCTCGATGCGAAAGCCGCGGATCTTGACCTGCTGGTCGATGCGGCCGAGGTAATCGAGCTGGCCATCGGCGCGCCAGCGCACCAGGTCGCCGGTGCGGTAGAGGCGCGCGCCCGGCGGGCCGAAGGGGTCGGCGATGAAACGTTCGGCACTCAGGCCAGGGCGGCCGAGGTAGCCGCGCGCCAAGCCGGCGCCGCTGACGTGCAGTTCACCCGGCACGCCAATCGGCAGCGGGTTCAGCGCCGCGTCCAGCACCTGCAGGCCCAGGTCCGGGATGGCGCGGCCGACGGGGCTTCTGCCTCCCGCCAAATCCGCAAGGTCGGCGCGCGTGATGGGCCGGTAGGTCACGTGCACCGTCGTCTCGGTGATGCCGTACATGTTGACCAGCTGCGGCGTTTCATCGCCATGGCGGTCCAGCCACGGGCGCAGGCTTTCGGGCTCCAGCGCCTCCCCGCCGAAGATCACCTGGCGCAGCGCGAGCGGCCTTGCACCCTCTTCTTCGGGCAGGTGCGGCAGGTGCACCAGTTGCTGGAAAGCCGAAGGCGTCTGGTTCAGCACCGTGACCTGCTCGCTGCGCAGCAAGGCCATGAAGTCCGCAGGCGAACGGCTGACCCAGTACGGCACCACCACCAGCCGGCCGCCGGTGCACAGCGCGCCGAAGATTTCCCAGACCGAGAAGTCGAAAGCGTAGGAATGGAACAGCGTCCACACGTCCTGCGGGCCAAAGCCGAACCACGGCGCGGTGGCGCTGAGCAGGCGCGCCACGTGGCGATGGCTGAGCTGCGCGCCCTTGGGCCGGCCGGTGGAGCCGGAGGTGTAGATGACGTAGGCCAGCTGGTCCACATGCGCAGCGCGGGCCGGGTTGCCGGCGTAGGCGTCAGCCGGCGACGTCGCGTCCAGGCACAGCACCGGCAGCGTGGCCGGCACCGGCACCTTGTCGCGCAGCGTGCTGGTGCTGAGCAGCAGCGCCAGGCCACTGTCCTCGACCATGTAGGCCAGGCGCTCGGCGGGGTAGTCCGGGTCCAGCGGCACGTAGGCGCCGCCGGCTTTGAGGATGGCCAGCAGGCCGACCACCAGTTCGATCGAACGCTCCACCGCCAAGCCGACCTTGCACTCCGGCCCCACGCCCAGCGCGATCAGCTGGTGCGCGATGCGGTTGGCACGCTGGTTCAGCTCGGCGTAGCTGACATGCGCGTCGCCCAGCGTCAACGCGATGGCCGTGGGCTGGCGCAACGCCTGGGCTTCGATCAATGCGTGCAGCGGCGCCACCGGCGCGTCCTGCAGCAGCGGCTGTCGCCATTGGCGCAGCTGCGCCTGCTCGGCGGCGCCCAGCAGCGGCACCCGGCCCAGCGCCTGCGCGGGGGCATCCACCAGCGCTTGCAGCAGCGCAAGGTAGTGGCCAGCCATTCGCGCGATGCTGGCCGGCTCGAACAGCTCACGGGCATAGACGAACTTCAGGCGCGGCTGGCCTGCTTCGTCCTCCGCCACGTCCAGCATCAGCTCGAACAGCGCCGCGGGCGCGGCCGGCGCCAGGCTCTGCACCTGCAGCCCGGCAAGGGGTTGCGCGCTGGCAGTGGCCGCCTGGCGCTGGTGATTCAGCAGCACCTGGAACAGCGGGCTGCTGCCCAGGCTGCGCTCGGGCTGCAGGGCTTCCACCAGTTGCTCGAACGGCAAGTCCTGATGGTCCTGCGCGCCCAATGAGGCTTCGATGGCCTGCGCCAGCAAGGCCTGCAGCGGCAAGCCGTCATGCAGCTGGCCGCGCAGCACCTGGGTGTTGACGAAAAAGCCGACCACGCCTTCGGTCTCGCTGCGGTGGCGGTTGGCAATGGGCACGCCCAAGCGCATGTCCGCCTGGCCGGTGTGGCGGTAGAGCAAGGCCTGCAGCCCCGCCAGCAAGGCCATGAACAAGGTGCCACCCTGCTGCAGGGCCTGCCGGCGCAAGCCCTGCACCAGCGCCTGCGGCAGGTCCAGGCCATGCTGGGCCGCGGTGTAGCGGCCGTCCGCGCGGCGCGGGTGGTCGGTGGGCAGTTGCAGCACCGGATGCTCGTCGCCCAGCTGCGCGCGCCAGTAGGCCAGCTGGCGTTCCTTCTCGCCCGCGGCCAGCCACTGGCGCTGCCAGAGCGCGTAGTCGGCATAGGTCACGGGCAAGGGCTTCAGCGCAGCGGCCTGGCCGGCGCAGGCCGCCTGGTACAGCTCGGCAAATTCGGCCACCAGGATCTGCAGCGAGCGGCCGTCCGAGACGATGTGGTGCATCACCACGGCCAACAGATGGTCCTGCGCGCCCAGGCGGACTAGCGCCACGCGCAGCAGCGGGCCCTGCGCCAGGTCGAACGGCGTGTGGACCAGCGTGTGCAGGCGAGCCTGCACCGCGTCGCTGTCCGGCGTGTCGCCGTCATGCGCCCACAGCGGAATGTCCAGGGCTTGCGCCGGCTGAACCAACTGCTGCGGC
Source organism: Ideonella sp. (assembly GCF_041287625.1). GTDB lineage: Bacteria > Pseudomonadota > Gammaproteobacteria > Burkholderiales > Burkholderiaceae_C > Ideonella. Next base: position 68,790 of record NZ_JBGGNH010000052.1, on the reverse strand, counting down.
AAGCCGTCTTCACCCGGCCGGAAGACGGTGCGCAGCACCGCATGCCGGGCCACCAGCGCCTGGAACGCAGCGCGCAAGGCGGCTTCATCCAGCGGCCCCTGCAGGCGCAGCGTCTCGGCCATGTGATAAGCCGAGCCTTGCGGTTCCAACTGCCACAGGAACCACTGGCGCTCCTGCGCATGTGACAGCGCACAAGCCGCAGCCCCATCCGCCCCCGCCTGGCGCCGCGGCACCGGGAACTGCGCCATGTGCAGCCCCTCTGCCTGCATCTTCGCGTAGGCGGCACGCCGCTGGGCGTCCGTCAGGGCAGCAAAACGTTCGGCAATGCGTTGAGCGGCAGCGAGATTCGGCGTGGAAGCGGGCATGGTCGGCTGTGTCTTCGAAGAAATGACCCAGGCACGCGAGACACGTGACTGGACATATCCAAGACGAAAGCCGGGGGCTGGTGTTTAGTTCAGGGCCAGAGCGAAAGCGTGGGCAGCCGCCGAAGCGAGCCAGGGATTGACGCAGGAGAACGGCCCGGTTTCGGCGGGGCCCGCCGCGGCCGATTCGCCGCCATCCGCGTTGACGGAATGTCCACTACGCAGCGGGTGCGGTCCTTGAGCTACGCGTCCCGACCGACTCGTCAGGGCGGATTGCTGCCATTAGCCTGTGGAGACTGGCGGAGCCAAAAGAGCACACGTTGCATAAAGAGCCGGTGCGGATAGACCTTTCCAGGCAAGTCCGGCAGATTGGCGATGGTTCTGGCCAGCCGCTGTGAATATCGAATCTCGCGGAGGCCGGGCGTCCAAAGCGACCTCACGTGGGCAAGGCCCCATGGCGAAGGACGGTTCCGAGAACGCGTGGATCCAAGAACTGAATACGCGCTCGTCGTCCATCGAACATGAAGTCCTCGCGATGGCGCCCGCGCAAGCCACCATCCGTGGCTACGACTTTAACCGTACCCCTTAGACGGCCCCCTCCTGCGTGCCGCATCCGCATCCGCATCGTCGTAAGTAAAGTCTCCAGTCGTGAGGGCAACCTCGGTAGTCTTCACACGCGGCAAGCGTCGGTAGAACGCCTGCCGCGAAAGCCGAAGGCACGTGCTGGTCCTCACCGGGGGCGCATCAGGCTTGTGGTTTCAATCCATCGAGGCGATCCAGTTTATCGGTCAGGGCGTCAGCGGCGGTGTCAAAAATGAATGGACTTTGTGCGTCCAGATCCTTATGCAGAATGTGCCGCAGCACCAAGGAAATCAGATACTCGAAGTAGGCACGCTCAGCTTCGCCTTCGAAGTTCAGGCCGCGAAGCATATGCTCCAGCCGGTGATGCAGCGGCAGGTGCGTTGTCGGTTGCTTGGCTGTGCTTTCGCCCTTCACCAAGTATGAGCTCAGAAGCGCCGCGAGAATTGCCCATCCTCGTGACAGCTTCTCTGTGTCACCAAGCATGGGATTGACCAATGCCTCAAACGCCCCGTTGTCGGCATCCTTCTCAAGTTCAAGAATCACCTCTTTAGGAGGGTTTGCAGCCCGGATGTCGAGGTGCCTCTGTTCAGCGTGAATGAACTCGTGAACCAGCATGAAGCTGGTGGCTTCCTGAAAGACAAGATTCGCCTTTTCGCCGTACCAGCGCTCCTGACTGCTTTGATAATTCTCCGGCGACGGCAGATGCGCGGGCCATGGGGTATGCGAGGCGCGTAAACCGAACGCCCATTCGAACAACTCACGCGCGCGACTCAAAAGCGGCGTACGGTCATCAATCTGTGCCGGTGACTCTCCTCGCAACAGTGGTTTGTGTACACCCTCCTCGTACAAGATCATCCAGGCATAGATGAACGCCCAAAGAATCTCCAGATAGGTGACCTGCAGCCGGATTTCGGGAGCTGAATCCCGGCTTTCGCGCGAAATCTTCGGCGCAACCGGAATCCCTGGTCGCTCATCGAGCTCGATCTCAGGGCTGATGCGGCCCTGCTCTACGGCGGCTTGCAGCCGTGCCTGGAAGCTCTCGTTGGCTTTCTCAAATGCACTGAGGATGTTGTACCGAAGCGCGAGCACGGGAGAAGTGGATCCGTTCATCTCTAGTTTGCTTGTACTGGCTGGGAGGCAGCGTCCCAATCTGCGAGCATCAGCCTGTATCCCAACACTTGCGCGTTCGCATCAGTGATCTCGTTGCGAAAGAGGGAGGCTTGGTCCTGTGCAATGGACGGGCCGGCGCCGTTCTCTTGGACCTGGCTAATCGCCTTCTGCGCACACTCGGCGAGAAACGTGCCCGTGGCCACTATCACTTCATCGTCGTCGCCCTTCCTGAGCGTCAGAAAACTCCCCACACGACCTGCAAGCGGTGCCACGAGTTCGTTGAGGTAGTCCGCTTCCTCGGAGTTCAGGTCCCGGTCAAGACCCGTCATCACCGCAGAAATACTGGTGCAGTCGCCAAGGATTCTGTCGAATGCCGCAGTCGCAACGTCATCGAGCAGAGGATACTGAAGCAGCGCTTGCCATTCTTTCGTGAACTCGAATTGGGGAAAGACAGTCGAAACTCCGCCCATGGCAAACCGAGCGGCGACCTTCCCGCGTAACAAAGGAGCCGCTACGCGGAGGTAAGGGCCGTCCCAGGTGTGCTCGCTCGCAAAGCGCTCGATCGCTTGAAAAAACTCGACGATTTCGTTGCACGGCAAAAGAATGGCAAACGATGCGGGAGGCCACAGGTGATCAAACGGGTCATTGCGGGCCACCACCACACATCCTGGCTCAGCTCCTCGAAACTGGACTTCGAGCTCTCGACGACGCGCCTCAATCAGGCCTTGACCACGGGAGAGGGCCAGAGCACTAGCGGCGCCAAGAGCTGAGTGCTTGCGTGACCGCTTCGATAGCGCGGCTCTACTTGAGTGCGACTCGGTGGGGCACGTGTGCATATCCGCCAGCACGTAGGAAATCTCTTTGAGCAACTGTGCGGCACCCTCGAAGTCGACATCGCTCGCCAGGTCTGTGTACCGCCAAAGCTCAGAAGAGGCCACCGCACGCATCTTGTTTGAGATCTTTATCGTGTTGATCGCCTTTAGCAGAGGTCGCTCGACCTTCCCTGACACGAGGTCTGTTGTGATTTCCTGGATTCCCTGCACCACATCGGCGACGGTATCTGAAGTGTCGTAACTTCCTTGGTCCAGAACTCCGGAGACGGACGAGCGAACGCGACCAGGGAGGATCATTCCTGTAAGAAGCTGTCGGATGGAAGCAAGCGCATGCAGCTTCGAGGGTGCTGGCTCCAAGCGACAGAAGCACTCTGCGGCACGGCGCAAATTCGAAAGCGTCTCGCTAAGCGCTGTCGCCAGGCTATTGGCGCGAGCCGTTTCCCCGTCCGTCTCCTGAACCTGCTGAACGCTGCGAAGCTGTGCCCGGTTCCAAGCCACCCGCGCCGGAACGACTATGCGGCTGCGGTCTAATCGGACGTCAGCCACCGGATAGTCACCTATCTTCAGAACGCTGCCATCTCCGAGCACTGCGGAGACAGCGGCCGCTTGCGCGACCGGCTCGGCGGCAATGAGCATGTCGCAGATTGAAACCGCGCGTTCGTGCAGATTAGACTGGACTGTGTCGTTCACCAGGCGGATGTTGGCCCGGATGACGGATACACCTTCGCCATTGTCTTCAAGGGTGGGCTTCGTCAGCCAAGCGGTATCACTGTGCAATCTCTCGAGTAGGTGAGCCGAGCCGCCCTGGGTTGTGAGAGCTTCCGCTGCAAGTTGCTCGCTCAACTCGCGCAGCACGCTGATGAAGCCAAGCACCTGTGAAGCCGATGCGGGCTCGCTGAAAGGGGTGCTCACCAGCCACTGGGGGGTGGCCGGCGGTTGCGTTGTGCCATGTAGGGGCATTAGTGCAGCTGCGAGTTCGACCGCCTGTTGCAAACTCCAGGGGGGAGGTGGCGGTGAGCTGGAGAGCTGCATTGACAACTGCAATCGCTTGTCCGGTATGCCGATGCCCGAGAAGCGGCTCATCGCACCGCGAATCCTCTCCCAAAAGTCCATCCCTTCCAGGTTCGCATTCGCTATAGTGAGCCCGAATACCGTGTGCGCGAAGCGTTCGTCGATCTTCTCGTCCTTGCAGATCTCCATCCAGGCCTTGCCGACGAGATCGCAGGTGACCAATCCCAAGCCGTGAAACGCCGCAGTCCAAGCCTCAATCTTGGAGCCTGGGAGCAAGGAGGCCAAGTCTTGTACTACGGCGTCATGAACTGTGGGTAGCTCGCGATAAAGACTGGCAATAAAGCTGGCGAGATCCTTGAATCTGATACACGTCAGAGCAAGGTGCAGAGAGGATAGCTCAGTCTGATGTGTTATCTCCCGAAGCAGGATGTCCAGATGCCGTGACCTGATTTCATGGAGCCCGCCGATGGAGTCGTCGCCCACTAACGCGACGGCGTGCTCTTGAACCAAGCGGTTTAGAGCTCTGGCAAATGCGATTGGGGTCAGGCCAGTCTTTTCGCGTAGACGCTCCTTGTCGATAGCTGCGGAGAAGCGTGAGGCGAATGAGACCGCCTGCAAGATCAATAGCTCATCGTCACGAGCCTCCTTGACGCGCTGGCGCAACTGGTCGCGAAGCACCGCTTCGAGCCTTTGCCCTTGGGTCACTAGGTGCGTGAATTCGAGTAGCAGCCCCTTGCTCTCTTCGAATGGTTCGCGCCAGTGATGAAAGCGACGCGCCTCAGGCGATGGCAACTGAGTGAAAAGCCGAGTCGCGAGTTCTTCGTCCAGCTGTGGCCTGACGACCGTGGTGCTCCGAAGGTCAGATAGGAGATCGAGGTCTTCTTCTCGAATCGTGCCAATCAGGATGACGCCTTCAGACTCCCCGGCCATGCGGACCACCTCGTCCCAGGTGTCGGCGAAGTTTCTGCCTACGTCGTCCAGGATGAATCCGACCCTGCGAGTCCGACTCGCCTCATTGGCCCTCGCAAGACGTAGCAAAAGAGCGGACTCATCCGACGCGAGTCTCGCAACTCTGTACCAGATCACATCGTGCCGCGTAGAGTTCGCATACAGCCATGCGCTGGCCGACTTTCCGCTGCCTGATTGGCCGGCGATGAGGGTCGCTCTTCCGCTTTCGACAGCGGTCTCGACCTGCTCAGTGACGGCTGGACGCTCGAACACCAGGCCGGCCGCGACATGGCCAGCTACTACGTTCACGCCTGCGTAGAACGCTTCGTCATGAACCCTGACGGAGAAGTCGACGATTTCACAGATGCCGTCCTGGATGGCGCGCTGCAGTCCGCCTTCCTGAGTGGCGAGGAGAACGCGCTCCATTGCCCCAGCCACGTCGGCAGTCGTTACGTTTGCGGCGTTGGATGCCTTCGCAGAATAGTTCTCATCAGAGCAGCGGCCGGCGTCCACGCGAAGTTGTTGTGCCACGAGCCTGCAGGCGAAGGCGGGCGCGCCTTGCTTTTCGGTGAGGAGCTGAACGCAGCACTCAATTGGAGTGCTCTCGACCAGGAGAAATGAACGCTCAAGCAACTGCTCCACTGTGAAGCTTCTCGCCGAGGGAGGCAGCGCGTCCAGGGCCTGACGGACTACAGCAACATCCTCGTACGACGACAGAGGCACCTCCCATCCTTTGGCCTCCAGGCCGATGACAGCGCGCTCAAGGATCACAGCGATACGCACACTGCCCTGAACCCACTCTTCCTGCGACAGTAGGGCCGCAGTCTTCGCCAGGTACTCGGCGAGTTGCAAAGCGCGAAACATGCCTTTCGGATCGTGCATGGACTTCGCCTGGATCCGGGTCTCTACTCCGTCAACGAACAGGGCCAGGTCGTCCAGACCTTCAGGCACGAGTTCGGCGGTAGTGCCCCGATTCCATTGCTCCACAAGTAGGAAGGCTGCGGCAGCATCCTGATAGCGGAAGCCGCGGCCAGCACGTGCTCCGGCGCGCGTCTGCTCCCAACGTTGGTCTTCTGGAGTACTCATCGACGCCCATTTTCGTACGTATGGCGCATTCCCGAGCGCCGCGCTCCGCAGCGGCTTTCGCGACTTTGGCAGTGTCAAAGTCGGGACGGCCTCTGTGCGGAGTGGCGGGCGGTGATGGAGCCAAGCAGATGGTCAGTGCCTTGAGTAAGGCAGAGTCGGCGTTCAATCGCCAACCCTAACTCCGAGTCGTGGCGGTGCGTAGTTAGCCCGCCTGCACTCAAGGTGGAGACTGACGTCTGATTTAGACCAATCGCGATCGCTCGTGCCGCCAGTCGCCCAGCGTCCGGTATCGGCAAAAGTAGTTCTTCGAAGCTGAAGGTTTCTGGCAGCTGTCATTTACGCGCAGACGGGTGACCGGCCGCATTCAGCCTGAAGCTGTCGGCAATCCACTTTTTGGCTCAAGGCGCGCCGTTGACTCGCGTCATTTCCACGAAGCAACACCCGCCTTTGACGCAGCCGTTCAAGCCAGACTGTCCAAAAACGCATCCATCGCGGCCAGCGCCTGATCGGCATCTCGTCCTTGCGTTTTCGCCGCAGTTCGCAGGCCATCCAGGTGCGCAGCCAGGTCTTGCAGCACCGGCAGCCGGAACACGTCCTTCAGCGCCAAGTCAGCATGACCGGCCTGCTGCAGGCGTGCGACGAGTTGCACGGCCAGCAGCGAGTGGCCGCCCAGGGAGAAGAAGTGGTCGCGACGGCCCACGCGGGGCCGGCCCAGCAGGTTTTGCCAGAGCGTGGCCAGCGCCTGTTCGGTGTCGCCTTCGGGTGCCTCGTGGGCAGCGGCGTCCAGCGCAGCGCCGGGTTCAGGCAAGGCGTGGCGGTCGACCTTGCCGTTGGTGTTCAGCGGCAGCGCGGCGAGTTGCACCAGGGCCGAGGGCAGCATGTATTCGGGCAGCACGCGGGCCAGGGCCGCGCGAAGCATCGCGTCGTCCAGCGGCTCGCCGCCCTGCGCGATGTAGGCCACCAGGCGCAGGCCGGTGGGGCCTGTGCGGGCCATGACCACTGCGGCGCGCACACCGGGCTGGGCCAGCAGCTGGGCTTCGATCTCGCCCAGCTCGATGCGGAAGCCGCGCAGCTTGACTTGGTGGTCGCTGCGGCCGAGGTAGGCCAGCCGGCCATCGGCGCTGGCGCGCACCAGGTCGCCGGTGCGGTAGAGGCGCGCGCCGTCGTGGCCAAAAGGATCGGCGATGAAACGCTCGGCGCTGAGGCCGGGGCGCTGCAGGTAGCCGCGGGCCAGGCCGACGCCGCCGATGTACAGCTCGCCGGCGGCGCCCAGCGGCACGGGCTGCAGGTCCGCGTCCAGGACGTGCAGCCTGGTGCCGGCAATGGCGCGGCCGATGCCAGGTTCGCCGCCCGGCGGCACGGCCTCGGCGCTGGACCAGATCGTCGTTTCGGTGGGGCCGTAGAGGTTCCACAGCGACACGCCCAGCGCCTGCAGCGAAGCGACCAAATCCGGCGGCAGCGCCTCGCCGCCGCACAAGGCTTTCACCCTGGCCTGGCCACTCGCGGGCCAGCCGGCGGCCAGCAGCAGGCGCCAGCCCGAAGGCGTGGCCTGGACCACGGTGGCGCCGCTCGCGTCCACCAGCTGCGCCAGCGCGCGGCCATCGCCCAAGGTGTCGGCATCGGCCAGCACGAGCTGCGCGCCGCTGATCAGCGGCAGCCAGAGTTCCAGCGCGGCAATGTCGAAGGACAGCGCGGTCAGCGCCAGCACCACATCCTGCGGACCCAGGCCTGGCGCCTCGTCGCGCATGCTGAGCAGGAAGTGCGACAGCGCGTGGTGCCGCACCATCACGCCCTTGGGCCGGCCGGTGGAGCCGGAGGTGTAGAGCACATAGGCGAGCTGCTCGGCATGCACCGGCGCGACAGGCACTTGAGCGGGACCGTGCGTGAGTTCCAGGTCCTGCAGCATCAAGACAGGCAGGTTCGCGCCCGGTGGCGCCGGCTGGGCGGCCAGCAGCAGCTTGGCGCCGCTGTCGCGCAGCATCAGCGCCAGGCGCTCAGGCGGCAGGCCAGGGTCCAGCGGCAGGTAGGCGGCGCCGGTCTTCAGGATCGCGAGCAGGCCCACGACCATCTCGATGGACCGTGGCAAGGCAATGGCCACCAGTGTTTCGGGGCCGGCGCCGCGGGCGACCAGCGCATGGGCCAGCCGGTTGGCGTGGGCTTCCAGCTCGGCGTAGCGCAGGCTGCGGCCGGCGCAGCGCAGCGCGATGGCCTCTGGCGTGGCTGCGGCCTGGCGGGCGAACAGCGTGTGCAGCGGCGGCGCATCGGCGAAGCGGCGCGGGTTGTGGGCGGCAGCTTGCCAGGCCTGTTCGTCAACATGCGGCAGCGGCAGCTCGGCGAGGCGGCTTTCGGGTGCCTCGGCCAAGGCGCGCAGCACCGCTTCGGCATGCTCGGCCAGCCGGGCGATGGTGGCGCGCTCGAACAGCTCTTGCGGGTAGCCGAAGTCCAGCCGCAGGCCGCCGTTTGCGTCTTCGACCGCGGTGACGCTCAGCTCGAACTGGGCCGGCTTGTCCAGCGCCAGGTCCAGCGGCTGCACGGTCAGACCCGGCAGCGTGGGGCGGGCGCTGCCGTCAGCGCGCAGATGGTTGAACATCACCTGGCACAGCGGGCTGCTGCCGAGTTGGCGCTCGGGCTGCAAGGCCTCGACCAGTTGCTCGAACGGCAGGTCCTGGTGCGCCTGCGCGCCCAGCGCGGCTTCACGCACCTGGGCGAACAGCCGGTGCAGGCGCATCCTGCCGTCCAGCTGGCTGCGCAGCACCTGGGTGTTGACGAACAGGCCCACCAGGCCCTCGGTCTGCGCGCGGTGCCGGTTCGCGATGGGCACGCCAATGCGGATGTCGCGCTGGCCGGTGTAGCGGTAGAGCAGTGCCTGCAGCCCGGCCAGCAAGGCCATGAACAGCGTGCCGCCCTGCTGCTGCGCCAGGCGGCGCAAGCCCTGCACCAGCGCGGGTGGCAGCGGGTGTTCCAGGCGGGCCAGCCGGTGGGCAGCTTCCGCGCGGCGCGCATGGTCCGCCGGCAGTTGCAGCACCGGGTGTTCGCTGCCGAGCTGCTGGCGCCAGTAGGCCAGCTGGCGCGCGGTTTCACCGTCGGCCAGCCAGCGGGTTTGCCAGGCGGCGTAGTCGGCATAAGCGATGGGCAAAGCCGGCAGCGCGCCCTGCCCCGCGTACAGCTGGCCAAACTCGCGCAGCAGCAGCTGCATGGACCAGCCGTCTGACACGATGTGGTGCATGCCCAGCACCAACAGGTGATCCTCTGGCCCCAGGCGAACCAGCGCCACACGCAGCAGCGGGCCGCGCGCCAGGTCGTAAGGCGTGAGCAGCAGGCGCTGCAGCGTGGCCTGCACGCATGCGGCATCGGGCGCCTCGCCGAGATGGTCGATCAGGGGCACCTCAATCGCCATCTCGGGCTGGATCACCTGTTGCGCCAAGCCGTCTTCACCTGCCTCGAACACGGTGCGCAGCGAAGCGTGCCGGGCCACCAGGGACTGGAACGCCTCGCGCACCGCCGCCGCGTCCAGCACGCCTTGCAGGCGCAGCACTTCGGCCATGTGCGCGGTGGTGGCCTGCGGGTCCAGCTGCCACAGGAACCATTGCCGCTGCTGGGCATGCGACAGCGGCGCACGCGCCAGCTGCAGCGCCGGAATGCCGGCGGCCACCGGCGCAGCATCACCACGCAGGCCTGCGGCGAGCTGCGCGGCCAGCCTGGCCTGCTGCTCGGGGGTCAGGCTGGCGCGGCGGCTTGCAATGTTGTGCAAAGTGCTCATGCGAAAAGGCGTTTCTTCAGGAAAGGTCGGCGCCGATCTGTTCGATCAGGCGCAGCTCCACCAGCGCGGCCAGGCCGGCAACCGTGGGTTCGGTGAACAGCTCGGCCGGATGCAGCGTGACGCCGAAGCGCTGGCGCACCTGGGTCAGCAGTTGCAGGGCGGTCAAGGAATCGCCACCCAGCTCGAACAGGCTGTCGCGCCTGCCAAGGCCGTGGAAGCCCAGGGTTTCGCCCCACAAAGCCGCCAGCGCCTGCTCCAGCTCGCCTTCGGGCGCCGCGAACGGCGCAGCAAGCGCGGGCCGCGCATGGGAAGCCGAGCCTCGCGGCGTGGCGACAGGCAGCGCGTCGCCAAAGTCCAGCGAGCGCGCTGCGGCCTGCTTGGCGGCCAGGCCTTGCGGCGAGACCAGCACCGCCGCGGGCGGCCCTGCCAGCACGCGCTCGAAGGCCTCGGCGCCTTGCGCGGGCGAGAGGCTGGTGGCGACATCCAGGTGGCGGTGCGCGGCCATGCCGACCTCGCGCCAGCTGTCCCACAGCAGCGACCAGGCCGGCCAGCCGCGCTCGCGGCGCAGCCACTGGGCGTGGGCATCGAGGCAGGCGTTGGCGGCTGCGTAATCGGCATCGCCGAAGGCGCCGACCATGGCGGCCATCGAGCTGCAATGGGCGACAAAATCCGGCGCGGGCCCGTCCCAGGCTTGCGCCAGCGCGCGGGCACCACCGAGCTTGGGTGCCATCACGGCAGCCACCGCTTCAGGGTCACGTTGGGCCATCACGCCGCCGCCCGCCAGGCCCGCGGCGTGGATCACGCCGTGCACGGTGCCGAAGCGCCGCCGCGCCGCCTGCAGCGCGCTGCGCAGCTGGGCCGCATCGCTCACGTCGGCCTGCAGTGCCAGCCATTCGCCGCCCTCGCCTGCCAGCGCTGCCAGCGCCTGCAGGCGCTGGCGCAGCGCGGCGGGGGTGGCCGGATCGGCCAGCAGTGCCGGCCAGTCGCCCTGCGCCGGCAAGGCCGAGCGGCCCAGCAGCACCAGCCTGGCCTGCCAGTGGCGCGCCAGGTGCGTGGCCAGCGCCAGGCCAACGCCGCCCAGGCCGCCGGTGACCAGGTACACGCCGCCACGCCGCAGCGGTGGCGCGGCCTTGGGGCGAGAGACCGCGACCGCCTGCTGCACCCAGCGATGCGGGCCGCGCAGCGCCAGCTGTGGCAGCGCCGCGGGCGACTGCAGCTCGGCCAGCACCTGTGCGGCCAGCTGGGCTTGCGCACGCCCGTCGCCAGCCGGGTCCAGCGCGTCGATCAGCTGGCATTCGATGTCCGGCCACTCCTGCGGCAGCGCCGCGCACGGGCCACGCAGCGCGGCCTTGGCGGGGTGCAGCGGCTCGATGCCGGTGATGTCGTCCAGCTGGCTGGCCAGCACGGTGACGCGCAGCTTCGCAGCCCGCACCGCCGGGCCGGCGCGGTGCAGCGCCCGCACCAGCGCGAGCAGGCTGTACAGCCCGTTCTGCAAGACGGCTTCGTCCTGCGCGTCGTCCGCGGCTGGCAGGCTGCCGGTGTGCACGATGTGTTGCAGCGGTCCGTGGGCCGCGGCGGCGTGTTGCAGCAGGCCGGCCAGCGCGTCGGCATCGCCTTCGAACGCCGTGACGCGCTGCACGGCATGGCCTGCCGCGCTCAGCATCGCGGCGAGGGTTTCGTCGAACCCGCTGTGCTGGCCCAGCAGCAGCACCGGGCCAGCGGTGCGGGCCACCGACGCGGACACCGGCTCGGCACGCTGCCAGCGCATCACCTCGAACCAGTCGTCCAGCGGGCGGGGGCCGGCGGTGACTGGCGCCATCGACGCCACCGGACCGGCCTCGACCCAGTGCCGCTGCCGCTCGAACGGATAGCCAGGCAGCGGCACGCGGCGTGGCCTGGCCTCGGCGGACCGGCAGGCGGCCCAGTCCAGCGGCGCACCCGCTTGCCACAGCCGCGCCAGCGTGCCGGCAAGGTGGGCTTCGGCCTGCGCCTGTTCGCGTGGATGCGGCTGCGAGGCCAGCAGCGCCGCCGCCTCGCCTGCGCGGGCATGGCGGCGCGCCAGGCCGGTCAACACCTCGCCGGGGCCGACTTCCAGCAACAGCCTGCCCGGCGTGGCGAGCAAGCTGTCCAGCCCATCGGCAAAGCGCACGGTGCCGCGCAGATGGCGCACCCAGTAGGCCGGGCTGGTGGCCTCTTCGGCGGTGATGAAACGGCCGCTGAGGTTGGAGATGAAAGGCAGGCGCGGCGGGTGCAGCGTGACCCGCGCCAGCACCGCTTCGAAGGCCGGCAACGCAGGTTCGACCATCGCCGAATGGAAGGCATGCGAGACCTGTAGCCGCCGCACGGCCACGCCCCTCGCCTGCAACAACTGCTCGGCCGCGGCAATGCATGCCAACGGGCCCGCCAGCACACACAAACCTTCGGCATTCACCGCCGCCAGGCTGCAGCCCTGCGCCAGCACTTCGGGCGGCAGCGCGGATTCGGCCAGCGCGACAGCGGTCATCGCGCCGGTCGGCAGGGCCTGCATCAGCCTGCCGCGTTCGGCGATCAGGTCCAAAGCGTCTTCCAGGCTGAACACGCCCGCCAGGCAGGCGGCCACGTATTCGCCCACGCTGTGGCCCAGCATGGCCGTGGGCTGCAGGCCCCAGCTCATCCACAGCCTGGCCATGGCGTATTCGACGACGAACAACGCCGGCTGGGTCAGCGCGGTCTGGGCCAGGGACTCGGCGGCCACGCGCTCGTCGCTGGCGGCCGGGAACAGGCAGTCGCGCAGGTCCAGGCCCAGGCGCGGGCGCAACTGCTCGGCGCATTGGTCCACCAGGCTGCGGAACAGGGGGGCCTGCGCATGCAACGCACGGCCCATCCGCAGATGCTGCGCGCCCTGGCCCGGGAACAGGAAGACCAGCACGGGCGACTGCGCGCCGACCTGGGTGGCGGCCAGCCATTGGCCCTGGTCTGGCGCGGCGCCGGGCGGCACCAGGCGCACGCTGCGGTGGGCCAGCGCTCGGCGGCCGGTTTGCAGCGTGAACGCGGCGTCGGCCGCGGCCGGTGCGCCGGGTGCTGCCAGGCAGACGTCCAGCTCGGCCTGGGCCTGCTGCAGCGCGGCAGCGCTGCGGGCCGACAGCGGCAGCAGTTGCCAGCCTTCGGCACGCGCCACCTGCACAGGGCGCGGCGACGCTTCCTCCAGCACCACATGCGCGTTCGTGCCACCCATGCCAAACGAGCTGACACCCGCGCGGCGCGGCGTGGCGCCGGCCGGCCAGGGCCGGGTGCGGGCGTTGACCTCGAAGCCACCAGCGGCAAAGTCGATCTGCGGGTTGGGCTGCTCGAAGTGCAGGCTGGCCGGCAGCGTGGCGTGACGCAGCGCCAGCACGGTCTTGATCAGGCCGGCAACGCCGGCCGCAGCGTCCAGGTGGCCGATGTTGGTCTTCAGCGAGCCGATGGCACAGGGCGCGGCGCGGGCCGGCTGGCCTTCGCTGTTCGCGGCAAAGGCCTGGACCAGCGCGGCCAGCTCGATCGGGTCGCCCATGGGCGTGCCGGTGCCGTGTGCCTCCACGTAGCCGATGCTGGCCGGTGAAACGCCGGCCACGCGCTGCGCGGCGACGATGGCACGCGCCTGGCCTTCCACGCTGGGCGCCGTGTAGCCGACCTTGCCGGCACCGTCGTTGTTGATGGCCGAGCCCTTGATCACGGCGTGCACCGTGTCGCCATCGGCCAGCGCCTCGGCCAGGCGCTTGAGCACGACCACGCCCGCGCCGCTGCCGCTCAGCGTGCCGGCGGCTTGCGCGTCGAAGGCCCGGCAATGGCCGTCGGGCGAACGGATGCCGCCGGGCTGGTAGAGATACCCCTGTCCTTGCGCCAGGTTCAATGACACGCCGCCGGCCAGCGCCAGATCGGCCTCGAAATTCAGCAGCGCCTGGCAGGCCAGGTGCACGGCCACCAGCGAGGTGGAGCAAGCGGTTTGCACCGACACGGCCGGGCCGCGCAGGTCCAGCGCGTAGGCGGTGCGCAGTGCGAGCGCGTCCTTGTCATTGCCGTTCAGCAGCGCCGGCAATGCGGCCTCGTCGGCCAGCGCGCCGGCCGGCAGCAGCTGGCGCCAGACGTACTGGTTGGCACTGCTGCCGGCGTAGACGCCTGTGCGCACCGGGCGCGAGGGGCCGTCGTAACCGGCATGCTGCAGCGCGTGCGCGGCGGTTTCGAGGAACACACGCTGCTGCGGGTCCAGGCGCTGGGCCTCGCCGGCAGCCAGGCCGAAGTAGCTGGCGTCGAACAGCGCCATGCCGTCCAGCACCACGCCGGCCTTCACATAGGCAGGGTCGGCCAGCAAGGCCTCGGGCACGCCTTGCGCGCGCAAGGCCTCGTCGCTGAAACGCTGCACCGACTCCACGCCGTCTCGCAGGTTCTGCCAGAAGGTGGCCAGGTCCGGCGCGCCGGGGAAACGCCCGGCCAGGCCGACGATGGCGATGTCCATCTCGCCGATGTCAAGGGACTCGTTCATCGCAGCGCTCCTGCCGCGGCGGCACGGCGGCGGCGCATCAAGGCCTCGCGCTGGCGGGCCGCGTCGTCTCCCGCGGCCTGCAGCGCGGTGCTGACGGCAGGTTGCTCGCGCGCAGCCAGGTGCCGCGCCAGCGCGGCGATGGTGGTGTGGGCAAACAGCTCGACGAGCGGCACCTGCAAGTCCAGCTGCTGCTTCAGCGCCGCTTGAAGCGCGACCAGGCGCAGCGAGTGGCCGCCGAGGTCGAAGAAGTTGGCGTCCCGGCCCAGCTGCGCCATCGGCAGGTTCAGCACCTCGGCCCAGACCTTTGCGAGCGCGGCCTCGCCTGGCTGCAGCGGCGCGCCGCCGGCGGCCTGCCCGCTTGGCGCTTGTGGTTCGGGCAAGGCCTTGCGGTCGATCTTGCCGTTGGCATTCAACGGCAAACGCGGCAGCGTGACAAAACGCGCCGGCAGCATGTAGGCCGGCAGCACACGGGCCAGCGCGGCCTGGTGCGCGGCAACGGCGTCGCCCGCCATCTCCGGCGCGAGGTAGGCGACCAGGCGCTCCGGCGCAGCGCCAGCGGGCGCTCCGGCAGCCGGCAGCGCCACCACCACGGCCTCGCGCACACCCGGCTGGCTCAGCAACTGCGCCTCGATCTCGCCCAGCTCGATGCGCTGGCCACGCAGCTTGAGCTGGTGGTCAAGCCGGCCGAGGTATTCGAGTTGGCCGTCCTCACGGTGTCGCACCAGGTCGCCCGTGCGATAGAGGCGCGCACCGTCTGCGGCCAGCGGGTCGGCCACGAAACGCTCGGCACTGAGGCCGGGCTTGCCCAGGTAGCCGCGCGCCAGGCCCACGCCGCCGAGGAACAGCTCGCCGGGAGTGCCGGGCGCAACCGGGTTCAGGTCGGCGTCCAGCACGCGCAGCCGCAGGCCGGCGATGGGCGCGCCAATCGGCACGGGGCGAGCCAACGGCGCGTCCTCGGGCCGGCAGGTCCAGTGGGTGACGTCGATGGCGGCCTCGGTGGGACCGTAGAGGTTGTGCAGGCGCGCCTGAGGCAGGCAGGCGGCCAGGCGGCGCTGCAGCTCGGCCGGCAAGGCTTCGCCGCTGCAGACGATGTCGCGAACGCCGGTGCAACTGCGCGCCACCGTTTCGTCAGCGAGGAAGGCCTGCAGCATCGAGGGCACGAAGTGCAGCGTCTTCACCGCGTGCCGGCGAATCGCCTCGGCCAGACGGGCCGGATCGCGATGCGCCTCGGGTGCGGCCAGCGCCAGGCTCGCGCCCACCGTCAAGGGCCAGAAGAACTCCCAGACCGACACGTCAAAACCGATGGGGGTTTTCTGCAGCACGGTTTCGCCCACGGCCAATGGGTAGGCCTGCTGCATCCAGGCCAGCCGGTTGTGCAGCGCGCCGTGCACATTGGCCGCGCCCTTGGGCCGGCCGGTGGAGCCGGAGGTGTAGAGCACGTAAGCCAGTTGCGCAGCGTGCACCGGCAGCGCGGGGCTGTGCGTGGGGCCTGTGGCGGCCAGCGTGGCGCTCACCGCCTGCTGCGGGAACGCAGCCAGCGCCGGCAGGCTTTCGCCAGGCAGCGTGAGCACCAGCGCCACGCCGCTGTCCGTCGCCATGTAGGCCAGGCGCTCGGCCGGCAATGTCGGGTCCAGCGGCACAAAGGCGGCGCCGGCTTTCAGCACCGCCAGCAGCGCGATCACCAATTCCAGCGAACGTGGCATGGCCACGCCAACCCGCTGCTCGGGCTGCAGGCCGCCTGCGAGCAGCGCATGGGCGAGTTGGTTGGCGCGCGCCTCCAAAGCGTCGTAGCGCAGCGACTGTGCTTCGCCGCCCTCGCCTGCCATCACCAGCGCGATGGCGGCTGGCGTGGCGCGGGCCTGTGCGGCAATCTGCTGGTGCACCGGCTGCACGCCGGGCATGGCCGGGCCGCCATCGCCCCAGCGAGCGAGCTGGGCCAACGCCGGCTCGTCGACCAGGTGCAGCGCGCCGTAGCGCTGCTCGGGCGCGTGCAGCAACTGGCCCAGCACCGCCTCGAAGGCGCGGGCCAGCCACTGCGCGGTGGCGGGCTCGAACAGTGCGCTGCTGTACTCCAGCCGACCCTGCACGCCCTCCGCCCCGATGTAGAAATCCAGCGAGAGGTCGAACTTGGCGCCGCTGTCGTCGAACTCGACGAAGCCGGCCTGCAAACCGTCCAGCGCCAGCGTGGCGGACTGCGCCATCTGCACGCCCAGCATCACCTGAAACAGCGGACTGCGGCCGGGCTCGCGGCGCTCGCTGCGCTGCGCGGAAAGCAGCTCGAATGGCAGGTCGGCATGGGCCAACGCGTCCAGCGCATCGGCGCGCACGCGGCGGCAGATGTCGCGCAGGCTGGCCGCGGGGCTGAGCCGCACGCGATGCACCAGCGTGTTGACGAAAAATCCCATCAGCCCTTGCAAGGCCTCGTCGTCACGGCCGGCATGCGGCACGCCGATGGCGAAGTCCTGCTGCCCGCTCCAGCGGCCCAGCAGCAGCTGCCAGGCGGTGAGCAGCACGACAAACGGCGTGCAGCGCTCGGCGCGGCAGAACTCGCGCAGCGCCAAGCACAGCGGCGTGGGCAATGCAAAGCCCAGCGCGCGGCCTTCGAAGCGCGGCAAGGCGGGGCGTGCATGGTCGGTGGGCAGCGCCAGCGCCGGCACTTCGGGGCCGAGGTAGGCATTCCAGTGCGCCAGCCGCGCGGCCAGCGCTTCGCCTTGCAGGGCTTCGCGTTGCTGTGTGGCGTGCTCGGTGTATTGCAAGGGCAGCGGCGGCAGCGCCACGGCGCCTGGCTGCTGGCGGGCCAGCCGGTAGGCCTCGGCCAGGTCCGTGGCCAGCACGGGATTGGAGCCGGCGTCCGAGGCAATGTGGTGCAGGCAGACGACCAGCACATGGCGGGTCTCGTGCAGTTGGACCAGCCGCGCCTGCATCACCGGCGCCTGGGCCAGGTCGAAGACATGCAGTGCCAACTCGCGCACCGCAGCGTCCAGCGCGGCCTGCTGCGCTGCATCCGCCAGCCCGCGCAGGTCCTGCCGCTGCAGCGTGAAGGCCAGCGAGGGCTGCACCCATTGCAGCACCTGGCCGCCATGCTCGGCAAAGCGGGTGCGCAGCACGGCATGCCGGTCGACCACGGCCTGGAAGGCACGGGCCAGCGCTTCGGCGTCCAGCAGACCGTCCAGCGTGAAGACGCGCGGCAGGTTGTAGGCCGTCTGCCCCGGCGCGAGCTGCTGCAGCAGCCACAGCTGCTGCTGGCCGAAGGACAAGGGATGGGCGTGGGGCGGCAGGGTCATGTCGAAGGCACTTGGGGTGGGAACTCAGGCGGGCTGCAGGGCCTGGGCGCGCTGCAGCAGCTCGGCCGCGTCTTCGCGCGCCTGCAGGGCTGCGGCCAAGGCGGCCGCGCTGGGGTGATCGAAAACCCAGGCCGGCGGCACCTCCACCGCAAGCTGCTTGCGCAGGCGGGCCACCAGGCGGATCACCAGCAGCGAGTGGCCGCCCTGGTCGAAGAAGTCGTCTTCCACGCCCAGTGCGCCACGGCCCAGCAGCTCGCCCATGCCGGCGGCCAACAAGGCCTCGACGGCATCGCGCGGCGCACGCTGCGGCGAGGCAGGTGCGGCTTCGGGTTGGCGCGCCATCGCGGCCAGCGCCTGGCGGTCCAGCTTGCCGTTGGCCAGGCGCGGCAGCGTGGCCAGCAGGTGGCACTGGGCCGGCAGCAGCGGTGCGGGCAACGCGGCGGCCAGCGCCTCGCGCAGGCCGTCAGCCGTGACACCGGTTTCAGCGACGACGAAGGCAGCCAGCACCGTCTGGCCCGTGGCATCGGCCAGGCCCAGCACGGCGGCCTGGCGCACACCGGCTTGCGCGCGCAACACGGCTTCGGTCTCGGCCGGCTCCACCCGGAAGCCGCGGATCTTCAGCTGATCGTCGGCCCGGCCGAGCAGGCGCAGGCCGCCTTCGGGCAACAGGCAGGCCAGGTCGCCGCTGCGGTACAGGCGCTGGCCGAGGGAATCTTGGATGAACACGCTGTCAGGCCCGTCCAGCTGGTTCAGCTCGGGGCGGTTCAGGTAGCCGTCGCAGAGCTGCGCGCCGCCGATGAACAGCTCGCCTACCGCACCGATGGGCACCGGCCGGCGCTGGTGGTCCAGCACACGCACGGCGCTGCCGGCCAGCACCTGGCTCAGCGGCAGGCGCTCGGGCCACGGCGCGCCGGGCGGGCAGGCATGCACCATCACGCCGACTGTTGCTTCGGTCGGCCCGTAGTGGTTGGCAACCCGCGTGACTGGCGCGAGCGCGGCGATGCGCGCCAGCAGCGCACGCGGCGCCGGTTCGCCGCCGAGCACGATGCGCGCCGGCAGCAGTGGCTGCTCGCCTTCCAGCAAGGCCTGCAGGTGCGAGGGCACGATCTTCAGCGCGGTGATGCGGCCGGTGGCCAGGAAACGCGCGAAGTGCGCGGCGTCCTGCATGTCCCCGGCGCTGGCGATGACAAGGCAGCCGCCGTGGCACAGCGCGCCGAACAGCGCGGTGTTGCCCAGGTCGGCCGCAACCGTGCCAGTGAGCGCCCAGCGCTGCGGGCCGGCCAGATCCAGTGCCTGCGCCACGCCGGCCACGTAGTGCCGCAAGGCGCCGTGCGAAATCATCACGCCCTTGGGCCGGCCGGTGGAGCCGGAGGTGTAGAGCACGTAGGCCAGGTCTTGCGGGTGACGGCCCGGCGGCAGGGCCGCAGCGGATGTGGGGCCGGCCATCAGCGCGGCCCAGCTCGTCACTGGACAGGCGGCACCGGGCTGCGGCGTGTCGCTGACCAGCAGCGACGGGCGGGCCTCGGCCAGCACCGCGGCGCGGCGCGCGGCCGGCCATTCCGGATCCAGCGGCAGGTAGGCCGCACCGGCTTGCCAGGCGGCCAGCATGGCGACGAGCAAGGCCGGCGAACGCGGCAAGGCCAGCGCGACCAGGCGCGGCTCGCCGGGCTCTGCGGCCGACATGGTTTGCGCCATTGCCAACGCGGCCTGGCGCACCTGCGCGGCCAGTTCGGCGTAGCTGAGTTGGCTGCCATCGGCCTCGATCGCCGGTGCGTTTGGCGTGTGCTCGGCCCAATGCATCCACAGTGCGTCCACACCCTGCGTGCAAGGCGCGGCGGCGGGGCCTTGCAGCGCGGCGTGGGCCTGCTGATCGGCGGGGCTCAGCGGGTTCAATTCGGCCAGCGGCGTGGCCGGCTCAGCGAGCAAGGCAGTGATCCAGGCCTGGCATTGCGCCAGCAGCACCTGTGCATCGCACGCCGCCTGCGCCCGCACCGTGAGCTGCGCACCGGCTGGCGACCACAGCACCTGCAGGCCCAGCGCGCTGCCAGGCCAGTCGCCTTGCAGCGCCCGCACCCGCCAGCCGCCAGCCAGGGCCGGCAGCGTGTGGCCGGCAAAGCCCGCGGCGAGATGCACCTGCGAGGGCGGCGCCTGCACCGGCCAGTATTCCTGCGCGGCGAGGTGGGCTGCGGCGTCGGCCTGCCAGCGCA
Organism: Ideonella sp.; assembly: GCF_041287625.1. Classification (GTDB taxonomy): domain Bacteria; phylum Pseudomonadota; class Gammaproteobacteria; order Burkholderiales; family Burkholderiaceae_C; genus Ideonella. The sequence continues at coordinate 49,109 of NZ_JBGGNH010000052.1, read as the reverse complement.
GCAGCCAGCCGGCAAACGACTCGTCTGCTCGCGGGTCCAGCCGCAGCGGCAGCGGCTTGTCGAACAGGCCGACGGCCCCTTGCATCACGTCGTAGTCATCGCGGCAGTCGTGCTGCCAGTGCGCCAGCCGCGGCTCGAAGCCTGCCAGCCGCACCAGCAGCGACCACCACGCGGCCTGCAGCCAGTCGCAGGGCGACAGGCCGGCCGACCCGGCAGCGGCGGTGATGCGCTCGGATTGCGTGGCGCTCAGCGTGGCGACCGCGGCGTGTTCTGCCGAGGCATCACCGCGCTGGGCCGGATGTGCTGCGGGCCAGGTTTCGGTGCCGGCCAGCGCCTGCTGCCAATAGGCGCGGCCTGGCGCGGCGTCTTCGCCTTCGGTCAGCGCCTGGCGCCACTCGGCATAGGCGGGGTACTGGAACAGGCTGTCGACTTCCGGCGCGAGCGCGCCAGCGCAAACGTCCGCCAGCTGCTGCGCCAGCGCAAGCAGGCTGCCCGCATCGGCCCACAGCGGGTGCGCGGCCAACAGCAGCCGGCCTGCGGCCAAGCCCACGCGCAGGCCTTCGCCGGGCTGCGCTGCGGGCTGCAGCAGCGCGGGCAGGTCCACCTGTTGCAGACGTGGCAGGGCCGACAGCGCGCATTGCGCATGCGCTGGCCACAGCGCATTCAACGCGGCTTGCAGCGCGTCAGCGTGCAGCGTGGCGGGCACTTCCAGCTGCAGCACGCGCCAGGGCAAGGCAGCATCGGCAGGCAAGGCCTGCAGCGCGGCGCGCATCGCGCGCTGCTCGGGGCTGGGTGCGGCTTCGGCGGGCCAGGCGGCCAGGTGGTGATCGGCCATCGTTCAGTCCTCCACCTTGGCCGACGCCAGCGGCGCCAGGGCTGTGCGCTCGAACATCGCGCCCATCGCGACGACGATCTTGCGCGGGCCCTGGTACGGGTCCCGCGCATGGGCGGCCAGCATGTTGTCCAGCATCACCACGTCGCCCTGGCGCCAGTCGAAGCGCACCGCGCAGGCCTCGTAGGCCTGGCCGATGGTGGCCATGGTCGCGTCCGGAATGGGCTCGCCGTCGCCGAAACAGACCTGGCGCGGCATGCGCGCTGCGCCCACCGTTTCCAGCAGGTCGGCGCGCACCTCGGGCGCCAGGCAGCTGGTGTGGTGCAGCTGCACCTGGTTGAAGAAGACCCGCTCGCCGGTCACCGGGTGAACGATGACCGCGGGGCATCGGGTGCGGGTCTGCAATGCGTCGTCCTCGAACCAGCGCCAGGCGATGCCGGCGGCGGCCAGCCGGGCTTCGACGGCCGCGCGGTCGTCGGTTTTGAAGAACTCGCGCCAGGGCACGTCCAGGCCCGGCAGGAAGGTGCGCACATACAGCAGCTCGCGGCGCTCGAACTCGGCCACCAGCTCGGCCGGCAGGCGGCGCAGCATCTCGCGCCCGTCGACGATGGGCGTGGCGCCGCCGACCGGCGATGGCAGCTCGCAGAAGAACCACTGCTTGCGCGGCCAGCGCTCCAGGTGGGCGCTCTCGTTGTGGAAGAGGATCATCTCGTCCTCGGGATACGGCGTGGAGCGGTAGGTGTTGCGCCCGCCCTCCTTCTTGGGCAGGTCGCCGTAGCTGCCGTAGAGCTGCGGCTCGATGGCCTCGGCGAAGCGCTCGAAGTCCTGCGGCGTGTGCAGGCCGGTGTTGCGGAACAGCAGGCCGCCGTGGCGCGCCAGCAAGGCTTCCACCTCATCCGCATGGCCGCGTGCCCAGGCGGCGAGGTCCAGGCCAGGCGCTTGCGCCTGCAACACCAGCGGGAAGTTCCGGCCGGGCTGCAGCGGGCGGGCCTGCAACGCGCCGCCGACCAGTTGCACCGGCGCCGCAGCGCGCGCGCCTTTGAGCGCCTGCAGCGCGGCCAGCTTGGCGGAGGTGTCGAGCTTGCGCGGCGGCGTGGCTGTGGGCGAAGAAGGGTCAGCGGTCATGGGCAGACGTTCCGGAGAAGGCATCAAGGTGTGCAGCGGCTCGTTGGGCTGCTGCACGATGGCCTGCAGCAACTGCTGCCAGGCCTGGGCATGGCGGGCCACGGTCTCGCGCCGGTACAGCGCGGTGGCGTAGACCCAGTCGACCTGCAGCGTGCCGCCGTCCTGGCGCACGAAGACGGCGAGGTCGAACTTGGATTCGTTGAGCTGCTGCGGCAACACCTCGATGCGCGCGCCCGGCAGCTCGAAGCGCACCTCGGGCGTGTTCTGCAGCACGAACAGCGTCTGCACCAGCGGGTTGCGGTCGCGCTGGCGCGGCACGCCGGCCAGCTCGACGATCTCGTCGAACGGCGTGAGCTGGTGGTCCAGCGCCTGCAGCGCTGCGCGCTGGCTGGCCTGCAGCCATTCGGTGAACGAGGGCCAGGCTTCATTGCCGGTGGCGGCGGGCAGCCGCGAGCGCAGCGGCACCACGTTGACGAAAAAGCCGATCAGCGGCTCCAGGTCCGGGTGACGGCGGCCGGCCACGTCGGTGCCGATCACCAGGTCTTGCTGGCCGCACGCGCGGTGCGCCAAGGCGAGGAAGGCGGCCAGCAGCACCTGGAACAACGAGGCCTCGTGGGCGCGGGCGAGGCGCTGCAGGGCGTCGGTCAACCCAGGGTCCAGGCGGGTCGACACCACGGCGCCGACCTGCGAGGCGCGGGCGGGCCTTGCGTGGTCCGCCGGCAAGGCGCTGAGCGCGGGCGCGCCGGCCAGCTGGCCGCGCCAGAACCGCGCGCTGGCCTGGCCTTCGGGTGCGGCCAGGCTGGCGGCGTACCAGGCTGCGTAGTCCAGGTACTGCACCGCGAGCGGTAGCCGGGCGAGCGGCCGATGCGCCAGCAGCGCTGCGTAGTTCTGGCCAAGCTCCTGCGCGAAGACGGCGATGGACCAGCCGTCGAACACGATGTGGTGCAGCGAGAGCATCAGCACGTGATGCTGCGGCGCCAGGCGCACCAGCGCGGCCTGCATCAACGGCCCGCGGTCGAGTGCAAACGGCTCGCGGATGAAGGCATCGAAGCCGGCCAGGAAACGCGACTCGCGCTCGGCCTCGGGCAGCGGCGACAGATCGGTCAAGGGCAAGGGGATCTGCAGCGCCGCGTGCACCTGGGCCATCGGTGCGCCATCGCCGTCTTCAGTGAAAACCGTGCGCAGCGTCTCGTGGCGCGCGACGATGGCGTTGATGGCCTGGGCCAGCACGACAGGGTCCAGCGCGCCATGCCAGTCCAGTGCGGCCGACATGTTGTAGGCCGCGCGGCCCAGCGCATCGTCCGCGCTGCCGAGGCGGTCCACCAGCCACAGCCGGCGCTGCATCGGCGACAGCGGCAAGGCAGCATCGCGCGGCACCGGCGCGATGAGCTGGCTGGCCGCAGGCTCGGCCTGCTGCGCGCCCATGTGGGCAGCCAGCGCGGCGAGGGTGGGCGCCTTGAAGAACTCGCTGGGGTGCAGCGCCAGGCCGTGGCTTTTGCGCAGGCGGGACAGCAGCTGGATCGCGACCAGCGAGTCGCCGCCCAGCTCGAAGAAGTTGTCGTGCAGGCCGACGGGCGCGAGGCCCAGGCGCTCGGACCAGGCCGCCGCCAACAACTGCTCCAGCGCGCTGGCCGGGGCGACAAAAGGCGTGGCCAGCGCCGGGCGGGCGTGGCGCTCGGCAGCGGGCGCTGGGGCCGACGCATCAGCCTCGTCCAGCCCTTCGAGCAGGCTGCTGTCCAGCGGGCCGAGGCGGCGTGCCAGGTCGGTGGTGGCAATGACGACCTGCGGCACCGCAGGACCGTTGACGATGCGCTCGAAGGCCAGTGCGCCTTCCGGACCGCTCATGCCCAGGCCTTCGGGCAGCACCAGCCCGCGGGCCATGCCCAGCTCGCGCCAGGCATCCCAGTTGACCGAGATCACCGGGTAGCCGCCTTCCCGGTGGCGCGCGGTGGCCAGCGCGTCCAGGTAGAGGTTGGCCGCGGCGTAGTCGCTCATGCCCAGGCCGCCGGCCAGGCTGGCGATGGAGGAGCAGAGCAGCACGAAGTCCGGGGCCTGCGCGGCCGGTGCCTCGTCCAGCGCGGCCAGCAGCGCGCGGCTGCCCAGGCGCTTGGCGGCCCACACCGCTTGGGCCTGCGCCAGGCTGCGGTGGGCGATCATGCCGCCGCCCGCATCGCCAGCGGCGTGCACCACACCATGCAGCTGGCCGAAGTGCTGGCGCGCCTGCGCAATGGCTTGGCGCACCGCGGCAGCGTCGGCCACGTCCGCGGCCAGCGTCAGCACCTGCGCGCCTGCGGCCTCCAGGGCCAGCAGCGTGGCCAGGCGCTCGCGCAAAGGCGCCGGCTGGGCAGGGTCCTCGGCGATGGCGGGCCACTGCGCACGCGGCGGCAGTGCGCTGCGGCCCAGCAGCACCAGACTGGCCTGCCAGTGTTGCGCCAGGTGCTGGGCCAGCGCGAGGCCCACGCCGCCGAGGCCGCCGGTGATCAGGTAGACGCCTTGCCGGCGCAGGCGCGGGCTGGCGGCCGGCGTGAGCGCCAGCGGTGCCCAGGTCTTGTGCCAGCGGTGCGGGCCGCGCAGCGCGAGCGGCGAAGCCGTGTCTGCACACAACGCTTCGGCCAGCACAGCGGCGGCAAGCTGGCGCTCGGCGGCGCTTTCAGGCGCGGGCGGCAGCAGGTCCAGCACCCGCACCTGCAGGCCTGGCGATTCCTGGCCCATGACCTTGGCCAGGCCTTGCAGCATGCTGCGCTCGGGCCACAAAGGCTCGCTGCCGGTGATGTCCTCCATGCCCTGGCCCACCAGCGTGAGCGCGAGCTGGCGCGCAACACCCGGCTCGGCCGCGTCCAGTGCCTGGGCCAAGGCCAGCAGGCCGGCGTAGTGTCGGGCCAGCCAGCCGTCCTCACCGCCTTCAGCGATGGTCCCCAGGCTGGCGAGGTGCAGCACCTGGCCAGCGGGGCCGTGCGCGGCGATGGCTTCTGTCAACAACCGGGCCAGGGCCTCGCGGCTGTCAAACGGCAAGGTCCAATGCTGCGGGCCATGGCGTTGGAAGCTGGCGCCGGGTTGCGCCCACAGCGCTGCCCTGCCCTGCTGCCGCGCCTGCTCGAAAACGGCAGTGGCCAGGCTGCAGTGCAGCTCGCCGAGCACCAGCACCCAGTCGACCGGCCGCGCACCGTCGGGCCGCGGGAGGCGGGACCAGGTGGGCGCATGGAAGACTTCGGCGGGCGCGGCGGTGCCAGCGCCGCCAGAGCGCTCGACCCAATGGCGGCGACGTTGGAAGGCATAGCCCGGCAGCGGCACCCGGCGGCGGCTGTGGCCCGCGTGATGCGCCCGCCAGTCAATCGCCACGCCGGCGGTCCACAGCGTGGCCAGGGCCTGCGCCAGTTGCTGCGCATGGCGCTCGGGCTGCTGGGCATGGGCCTGGCTGGCGACGATGGCTGCGGCACTTTCGGCTTGCGCATGCTGGCGCGACAGCGCAGCCAGCGTCTCGCCTGGGCCGACTTCCAGCAGCACACGGCCCGGCACGCGCAGTGCCTCATTCAGCCCGTCGGCAAAGCGCACCGTGCTGCGCAAGTGGGCGGCCCAATACGCCGGATCCTGTGCCTGTTCCGCGGTGATCGCCTGGCCGGTGACGTTCGAGATGAACGGCCAGCCTGGCGCCTGGCGCGGCACGGAAGCGACCAGCGCCTGCAGCGCCGGCAGCAGCGGCTCCGTCATGGCGGAATGCGAGGCCACCGCCACATGCAGGCGGCGCGGCGAATGGCCCAGCGCCAGCAGCCGCTGCGCCAGCGTGGCGACTGCGGCTTCGGGCCCGGAGAACACACACACCTGCTCGGCGTTGACCGCCGCCAGGTCGCAGCCGCTGTCCTGCAGCAGTGGGGCCAGCGCCTCGGGTGCGAGCGTGACGGCGCTCATCGCACCGGCGGGCAGGCTGTGCAGCAGGCGGCCACGGGCGGCCACCAGGCGCAGTGCGTCGTCGCGCGTGAACACGCCTGCCACGCAGGCGGCCACGTATTCGCCCAGGCTGTGGCCCAGCATCGCGGCCGGCCGCACACCGCGGCGCAGCCACCACTGGGCGAGGGCATGGTCGATGACAAACAGCGCCGGCTGCGCGATGTCCATGCGCGCCAGCAGCCGGTTGGCCTCGGCCTCGTGGCCGGGCGCGGGAAACAGCAGCGTGCGCAGGTCCAGCCCCAGCTCGGGCTGCAGCAGCGCGCAGCAGGCGTCGATCTCGGCACGGAATGCCGCGTCTTGCTGGTACAGCGCCAGGCCCATGCCGGCATGCTGGGTGCCGCCACCGGGAAACAGGAAGACGACCTCGGGCGGCTGCTCGCCGGCCGTGCGGATTTGCAGTTGCGGCGCGGCCCAGCCTGCCGCCGCCTGCGCCAGCTCACGCGCCACGACTGCGCCGCGCTGCGCAAACGCGCGGCGGCCGGTCTGCAGCGTGAAGGCCACGTCGGCCAGCGCCAGGCCTGGCGCTTGTTGCAGCTCGGTGGCGAGCCGAAGGCCGGCCTGGCGAACGGCCGTGGCGCTCTGCGCAGCCAGCGGCAACACCTGCCACGCGCCGTCGTCTGGCTCGGCCACGACGGCCGGCGCTTCTTCCAGCACCACGTGCGCATTGGTGCCGCCAATGCCAAACGAGCTGACGCCTGCGCGGCGCGGTGTGTCGCCGGCCGGCCAGGGCCTGGCCTGGGTGTTGACGTAGAACGGGCTGCGCGCGAAATCAATGCGCGGATTGGGCTGCGTGAAATGCAGGCTGGGCGGCAAGGTGGCGTGCTGCAGCGCGAGCGCCGCGCGGATCAGCCCGGCCACGCCGGCGGCAGCGTCCAGGTGGCCGATCTGGGTCTTGGCCGAGCCGAGGGCGCAGAAGCCGCTGTCTGCCGTGCCCACGCGGAAAGCATCGGTCAGCGCGGCGACTTCGATCGGGTCGCCCAGCACGGTGCCGGTGCCGTGGGCCTCAACGTAGCCGATGCTGCGTGGCGAGACACCCGCCAGCGCCAGCGCGGCCTGGATCACGGCGGACTGGCCGGCAATGCTGGGCGCGGTGAAGCCGATCTTGTCGGCGCCGTCGTTGTTGACGGCCGTGGCCTTGATGATGGCATGCACCGTGTCGCCGTCGCGCAGCGCTTCGTCCAGGCGCTTCAGCACCACGATGCCGGCGCCGCTGCCGATCACCGTGCCCGCGGCCTGCGCGTCGAAGGCGCGGCAGTGCCCGTCGGGCGACAGGATGGCGCCGGGCTGGTGCTGGTAGCCGCCTTCGGCCAGCAGGTTCAGCCACACGCCGCCCGCCAGTGCCATGTCGCACTCCTGGCTCAGCAGCGCCTGGCAGGCCATGTGCACGGCCACCAGCGAGGTGGAGCATTCGGTCTGCACGCTGACGGCCGGGCCGCGCAGGTCCAGCTTGTAGGCCACGCGGGTGCACAACGAGCCGGAGGAGTTGCCGCTCATCAGGCCCAGCAGGTCTGAAATGCCCGCGCCCGGGGCCAGGCCAGCGCCGGGCAGCAGGTGCTGCATCAGGTACAGGTTGGGGCCTTCACCGGCATAGACGCCGACCGAAGCGGCGCGCGCCTCGCCATGGTGGCCGGCGTGTTCCAGCGCCTCCCAGGCGCATTCGAGGAACAGGCGCTGCTGCGGGTCCAGCTGCGCGGCCTCGCGTGGCGAGTAGCCGAACAGCGCGGCGTCGAACTGGTCCACGCCGGGCAGCAGCAGGCCGGCCTTGACGAAGTCGGGGTCGGCCAGCTGCGCGTCGCCGACGCCTTGCGCGCGCAGCGTGGCGTCGCTCAAGGGCGTGAGCGCCTCGGCGCCGTCACGGATCAGGCGCCAATAGCTGGCCAGGTCCGGCGCGCCGGGGAAGCGGCCGGCCATGCCGATGATCGCGATGTCCGTGCCGGCCACGGCGGTGTCATGCAAGGGGGAAGCGGAGGCGCTGTTCATCACGAGGTCCTGGGTCGAACGGCCTGGCGTTGGCGTTGTGCAGCGCGTTGGCGCAGCGCACGGGCCTGCGGGTCGTCAGCGTTGTTGGGCGCGGCGGTCTCGCCGGGCTCGCCAAGGTGGCTTGCCAGCGCGGCCACGGTGGGATGGCTGAACAGCGCCATCAGCGTGAGGGCCGGCGCCAGGCGCTGGGTCAGCTGGCCGTGCAGGCGCATCAGCAGCAAGGAGTTGCCGCCGAGGTCGAAGAAGTTGTCGTGCAGACCGACACGCGCCAGGCCCAGCACTTCGGCCCATGCTGCCGCCAGGGCTTGCTGCAGCTCGCCTTGCGGCAGCGCCACGTCTTGCGCAGGCGAACGCGCAGGCAGGCGCAGCTCGGCCAGCACGCGCCGGTCGCGCTTGCCGCCAGCGGTCAGCGGCAGCTGTGGCAGCACGGCCAGCAGGCTGGGCACCATGGGTTCGGGCAGCTGTTCCCGCAGCGCCTGGCGCAGCGTGTCGGCCACCAGCGTGGCACCGGCCGCCGGCACCACGGCGGCCACCAGCACCGGCCCTTGCGGACCCGCCTGCAGACCCGCCAGCGCCTCGCGCACACCGGGCAGCGCACACAGCGCCGCCTCCACTTCGCCGAGCTCGATGCGCCAGCCGCGCAGCTTGACCTGGTCGTCCACGCGGCCCAGGCAGAGCAGCTGGCCGTCCGCTCGCAGGCAGGCGCGGTCGCCAGTGCGGTAGAGCCGGCCGCCGGCGGCGTCGAATGGATTGGCGACAAAACGCTCGGCGCTCAGCGCGGCGCGGCCGAGGTAGCCGCGCGCGAGGATCTCGCCGCCGAGGTAGAGCTCGCCGGGCACACCGGGCGGCAGCGGCTGCAGGCTGTCGCCCAGCACCCAGGCCTGGCGCGCGCCGACGGGCGTGCCGATTGGCAAGCCACGCGTCGCATCGTCGGCTGCCTCGTTGAAGTCTGTCGGCGCAACCCACGCGGTGGGCGTGATGACGGCTTCGGTCGGGCCGTAGGCGTTGAGCACCTGCTGTGGCCGCAGCACTCGTCGGGCCAGCGCCAGGTCTTGCGCGGTCCAGGCTTCGCCGCCGCACAGCAGCAGGCGCAGCGGTGGCGCGGCCAGCGGCGCCGCCTGGTCCTGCAGCAACTGGCGCAGGTAGGCCGGCGGCAGGTCGGCCACCGTGGTGGCGTGGCGCGTGCACAGCGCCGCCAGGTCATCGGCCTGCGAAGGCCACTCGGGTGGGCAGACCAGGCGCGCGCCGGCCCACAGCGGCATCAGCCACTGCTCGATGGCCGCGTCCACATGCGAGGGCGCGAATTGCAGGCAGACGTCATCGGCGGTGAGGCTGCAGCGCTGCGCCATCGCGGCCAGGTGCAAAGCCAGCGCGCCATGGTTCACGGCGACCGCCTTGGGCTTGCCGGTGGTGCCGGAGGTGTAGAGCAGGTAGGCCAGCTGCGCGGGGTGCGGGGCTGGCATGGCTGCGGCATGCGCGCCCGGCTCGGCCGGTGCGTCCACGCAAAGCAGTTGCATGCCGGGCAATGCCAGCGGCTGCAGGCCGGGCGCCAGCGCTGTGTCGGTCAACAGCCAGCAGGCGGCGCTGTCCTGCAGCAGCTCGGCCTGGCGCGCAGGAGGCAGCGTGGGCTCCAGCGGCAGGTAGACGCCGCCGGCCTGCAACACCGCGAGCAAAGCGACGACTTGCGAAGGCGAGCGCGACAAGGCCACGGCCACCGGGGCCTCGCGCGGCAGGCCCAGCGCCAGCAACTGGCCGGCCAGGCGGTCGACCCGGCGCTGCAGTTCGGCATAGGTGACCGGCTCGCCGGCCTCGCTGCGCCAGGCCGCGGCTTCGGGCTGCTGGTGGACCCGCTGGGCGATGGCGGCGGGCACCAGCAGCGCCGGAACGACGGCCGTCTCCTGCACAAAGGGCGGCGTGACAGTGGCGTCGGCCAGGCGGCGGTCGGAACCGCCCAGTGCGGCGTCCAGCACCTCGTCGATGAGCCGCAGGTAGCGCACGGCCCAGCCGGCGACGGTGGCCGGCTCGAACAGATCGGCCGCATGGTGGAACTCGAGTTGCCAACCACCGTCGGCGGTTTCGTTCACGTCCAGGCTCAGCTCGAAAGCGGCCGCGAGGTCCGGCAGGCGACTGGCCTGCGCGGTGAGACCGGTGAAGCCAGGTTGCGGCAACGCAGGCTGCAGGTTGAACATGACCTGGAACAGGGGGCTGTGGGCCGGGTCGCGCTGCGGCTGCAGGGCTTGCACCAGCGCTTCGAACGGCAAGGCCTGGTGGGCCAGCGCGCCCAGCGATGCCGCCCTCACCCGCTCCAGCAGCTGCGCCACGCGCAGGCCGCCATGCAGCTCGGTGCGCAGCACGACGGTGTTGACGAACATGCCGATGGGCGCTTCGAGCGCGGGCTGCGGCCGGTTCACCACCGGCACGCCAACGCGCAAGTCCTGCAGGCCGGTGTGTTCGTGCAGCAGCCACTGGTAGGCGGCCAGCAGCAGCATGAACGGCGTGAAGCGGCCAGCCTGGGCTGCGGCGCGCAGGCGTGCGGCTTGTGCCGCCGGCAGCGGCAGCGCATGGCAGGCCGAGCGCTGCGGCACGCCGGGGCGGCGCGCGTGGTCGGCCGGCAGGCGCAGCAGCGGCTGCTCGTCGCCCAGCTGTTCGCGCCACCAGGCAAGCTGGCGCGTTGCCTCGGGGCCGGCCAGCCAGTCGCGTTGCCAGACGGCATGGTCGGCCACCTGCAGCGACAGCGCCGGCAAGTCGACATCGGCATGGCCCTGCACCGCTGCGCTATAGCGATGCGCGAGCTCGCCCAGCAGCACGGCCATGGACGCACCGTCGGCCGCGACGTGGTGCAGCACCAGCGCCAGCATGTGGCGGTCCGCGGCATGGCGGATCAGCGCCACGCGCCACAGCGGGCCGCGTGTGAGGTCGAAAGGCTGGCGGTGCAGCGCTTCGACGACCTGCGCGGTCGCCCCTGGTGGCTGACCGGCGAGGTCGATCAGCGGCAGGCTCAGCGCTTGAGCTGGTTGGATGCGCTGCAGGCCGGCGGCTGGGTCGAAGACTGTGCGCAAGGCTTCGTGGCGTTGGGCCAGCGCGTCCAGCGCGGCTTGCAGGGCGGGCACCTGCAGCGGACCGTCCAGCTGCAGCGTGCCGCCCAGGTGGTAGGCCGGGCTGGCCGGGTCCAGCTGCCACAGGAAACATTGGCGCGCCTGGGCCGGCGACAGCGGCAGCGGCCCTTCGCGCAATGCGGCGGGCAAAGTGGCGATGCGCTGCAGCGCGTGCTGCGCGCCGCCGGCCTGCAGCCGGGCAATCTCTGCCGCCTGCTCGGCCAGCACGGGATGGGCGAACACGGCCTGCGGCGAGAACGCCAGCGACCAACGTTCGGCCACGCGGGCGGCGAGCTGCGCGGCCCGCACCGACTGGCCGCCGCAGGTGAAGAAGTTGGATTCGCGTGAGAGCGGAACGGGGGTTTCACCGCCAAGGTTCAGCACCTGCTGCCACAGCCCGGCCAGCGCGGTTTCCACGCCGGTCAGCGGCGCTGCGCCTGCTGGCCGCGCATCCTCAGCGCCACGCACGAAACGACCGTGGGCATGGATGGCGTAGGCATCGGCACTGCCGTCCTGCCAGGCCAGGCGGCAGGCGCTGCGCTGCAGCTTGCCACTGGTGGTGCGTGGCAGGCCACCCGGATTCAGCAACAACAGCACTGCAGGCGCTTCGCCGCACTGGGCGCTGACGGCAGCCGCCAGCGCGGCGGCCAGGGCTTGCGGCGGCACCAGCTTCTGCATGCCGCGCGAAACTTCGACCGCCAGGCCGATGCCCTCACCATCGCCATCTGGCAGCTCGACCGGGAAGGCCGCGACACGGCCCTTGCGCACCGCTTCCACTTCAGCTTCGACGGCGGCCTCGATGTCCTGCGGGTAGACGTTGTGCCCGCGCACGATGATCAGGTCCTTCAGCCGGCCGGCGAGGTAGAGCTGCCCACCGTGCACAAAACCCAGGTCGCCGGTGCGCAGCCAGCGCTGGCCGGCCTGCTGCACGAAGGTCGCCGCGGTGGCCTCCGGCCGGCGCCAGTAGCCCTGGGCGATGCTGGCGCCGCTGGCCCAGACCTCGCCCACTTGGCCCGGCGTGACAGGCTCGCACGTGCTGGGCAACACAAGCTGCAGCACATGCCCGGGCGCGATGGCACCACAGGCCACCAGTTGCGGCCCTTGCGGCGCGGCGCGGGCATGGCCCTGCGCCAATGCATCGGCATCGAAGGTCTGCACCTGCAGGCCATCGCCTCGCCGGCCGCCTGTGACCATCAGCGTGGCTTCGGCCAGGCCGTAGCACGGGTAGATCGCTGCGGCGTGAAAACCCGCGGCTGCGAAGCGCCTGGCGAAACGCTGCATGGTGTCGGCGCGCACCGGCTCGGCGCCGGTGTAGGCCACGCGCCAGTGCGAGAGATCCAGCGTGGCGAGCTGTGCGTCCTTCACGCGCTCCAGGCACAGGCGGTAGGCGAAGTCCGGCCCGCCGCTGAGGGTGATGCGGTGGCGGGCGATCGTTTCCAGCCAGCGGATGGGCCGCTCCAGGAAGAACGCAGGCGAGGCCAGCACGCAAGGGATGCCGCTGAAGAAGGGCTGCAGCAAACCGCCGATCAACCCCATGTCGTGGAACAGCGGCGACCAGACGAACATCGCGTCGCCAGGCGCCACACCCATGCAGGCCTGGATCACCTGCTCGTTGGCCATCAGGTTGGCGTGGCTGACCATCACGCCCTTGGGCGCGGCGGTGGAGCCCGAGGTGTACTGCAGGAAGGCCAGGTCCTCGGGTGCAGGGCTGTGCGGGCGCCAGGCCTGGGCCGCGGCAGCGTCGATGGTGTCGACCGCGACCGGCTGCAGCTCGCCCAGCGCGGCGCAGCCGACCCGCAGCGCGGCCAGGGTCAGCACGCCTGCGGCCTGTGCGTCGGCCGCAATGCCGGCCAGCCTTGCCATGTGCTGCGGCCGGTGAGGTTCGGGCGGAAACACCGGCACCGCCACCATGCCGGCGTAGAAGCAGGCGAACATGGCGCAGGCGTAGTGCGGGTCGTTGTCCAGCGCCACCAGCAGTCGCGCGCCGGGCGCAAACGAGGCTTGCAGACAGGCCGCCAACGCGCGAACCCGGGCCTCGAACTGCTGGTAGCTGAAGGCCTGCTCGTGCACTGCACCTTGCGCATCGGCGGCGACCGCGGTCAGCGCGGTGACACCGGGCCGGCGCTCGGCGAGCAGGCGCAGGTGGTCGACAAGATTGGCGGCTGGCACGGCGGTGAAAGTCATGCGGCGTCCTGCAGCATCAAGGGAAAAGAAGGCGATGCGGCCAGCGCGGCCACATGGCCGTGCGGCACCGGCAGCGGCCAGACCGACAGCGCCGGCCAGTGCGGCGGCAGTTCGAGTTGATAAGGCGAAGCGGCGTGGGCTGGTGCGGCCAGTACCGAGCAAGCGCCCAGGTGCTCGCCAATGCCCAGGCCCATGGCCTTCAGCACGGCTTCCTTGGCGGCCCAGGTGGCAGGCAATGTGGGCCGGGCGTGCGGGTCTTGCCGTTGCTCGCGCGGCGAGAGCAGTTGCGGCGCCAGTTCGGCCCAGTCGGCCACCGCGTCGCAGCATTCGATGTCCACGCCCAGGCAGTCCACATGGCCAAGTGCGAGCAAGGCATGGCGGCCGGCATGGGCGACGTTGAAGGCGGGCACCGATGCGGCTGCGCCTCGCAGCTGCGGCTTGCCATGCGCCCCAACCTCGAAGCACAGGCTGCGCGGATCGCACCCGCTGGCCTGTGCCAACAGGCGGCGCAAGGCCGCTCGCGTGGCGGTAAAGCGCTGGCGGTCCGCGTGGCGCCAGAAGGCCTGGGCGCGGCGACGCTCGCCATCGTCCAGCAGTTGCCAGTCCGCATCGGCCAGCGGCGCCTGCAGGTCCAGCGTCAGCAGGTGCACTTGCACCTTGTGCTGCAGCGGCTCAGGCAAAGGCAGGCGTTGCATGGTCGGCGCCTGGCGCGAAGCGGGCCAGCGAACGGGTGAGGCAGGCCAGCGTTTGCGCTTCCTGCTGGCGAATGAAGAAGTGCCCACCGTCGAACCAGTCCACGCTGGCCGGGCCGGTGCTGACCTGCAGCCAGGCTTCGACCGCGTCGGCGCTGATGTCGTCCTGCCGGCCGGCCAGCACCTGCAGCGGCAATGACAGGCGCGGCAAGGGCTGCGCTGCCTGCTGCAGCGCCAGCTCGAAGCTCTGGCAGACGGCGTAGTCGGCCGCCAGCACATCCAATGTCATGCGGCGCAGCTCTGCGTGGGCGAAGACTTCCTCGGGCGTGCCGCCTTGGCGGCGCAGGTCGGCCATCAGCGCTTCGTCGCCCTGCAGGTTCTCGAAACGCGCCGGGTCGCGCGCGCCGGGCGCCGGGCTGGCGGAGACGACCAGCGCCAGCGGCATCGGCGCGCCGGCCTGCTGCTGGCGCAAGGCCATGCCGTAAGCCAGCAGCGCACCCATGCTGTGACCCAGCAGCACGCAGCGACCGCGCATGGCGGCCTGCTGCTCGGCGCAGAGCTGCGCCACCAGCGTGTCGAAGTCCGTGGCACTGGGCTCGTCCAGGCGAGAGCCGCGACCCGGCAGTTCCACCGGCTGCACGCGCAGCCAGGCTGGCAGCTGCCGGCGCCAGCGCAGGTACATGGTGGCGCTGGCGCCTGCGCAAGGCAGGCACAGCAGTTCAACGCCGGAAGCCGGCATGGCGGGCATGTTCACTGCAGCGAGACGGGTGCCGTGGTGGCTTCGCCCTGTCCTGCCTCGGCCTGCGCCGCCATCCATTGGCGCAGCGACAGCGGGCGCATGTCGACCCAGGTCTGCTCGACAAACGCGAGCACCGTCTTCTTGTCGCCCTTCACGCCCTCGACGGCCTTCCAGCCACCGGGCACGGCCTTCCATTCAGGCCAGATCGAATACTGTTCTTCGTGGTTGACCAGGACGATGAAGGTTTCGTCCTCTCGGTCAAAGCAGCTGGTTGACATCGGCGTCCTCGCGCGGTTGAAGGGAGCGAAGACGCATGGGCGAGGCCGGAGGGCCTGCGCATGCGCCGTCGTTCTTCAAGACGCGCGGAACGGCAGTTTGTTTAGGGACGGGCTCAGCCGCCCTTGTCGTCCGGCAACTCGATGTCGTTGACGGGCGGCACCAGTCCGGCCATCAGCCAGACCTTGCTGGCCCGCTCGTAGGCGGCCCCATGCCCGGGGGCCTGGTTCAACCAGGCCACGAGAGCGGCCTGCTCGGCGGCAGGCAGATCAGGCATCTCATGCTGCCGCTGCACCCAGGCCCAGGCGGCCTGCCAGACAGCATCATGCGGCGGCTGCATATCGTGATCCATGCAGCGCGTTTTACCTCACAACACGCGGTGTTTCAGAGGCGAGGCACCTCACGACACCCGTTTGTGCGGCACATGCACGCCGCCCGTCCAAACCAGCGCTGTCAGTCCGCCATGCCGGTCCTGAGCACCGGGCAGCTCATCAAGACCTGCATCGCATCCTTGATCATGAAGTTGACCAGCGTGGCCGAGCAGTCGAGCGTCTTGCCGATGTCGCGCTGCGTCATGCCGCTGAGGCGATACAACTCGAACGCATGGCGCGTGCGAGCGGGCAGCGTGTCCAGCGCACGGTCGACCGCCGCCAGCATGCGCCTGTCCTGCACCAGCTGGTCCGGCGTGAAACCGCCCGCCACGGGCGGCAGTTCGCCATCGTCGGAGTAGATGCGGTAAGTCGATTCGACCTTCTGCCGACGGTAGTGGTCCAGCGCCACGTTGCGCACCACCTGGCTGCAGAACGCCTGCGGCTTGCTCACGACCTCGATGCTGGCTCGCTCGACCACCTTCAGGTACGCCTCCTGCACAACCTCTTCGGCCAGGTCGAGGGTGCCGACGATGCGCTGGGCGAGCATCCGCAATTGCAGGCGGCTGCCAATGAAGGCCTCGGCCAGGGAACTGCTGGGCAAGCAAGACATGCTGTCGGCGCCTCCACACGCCTGTCAGGCCGCAACCGCGAGGCCCTACCAATGAATCATAATAAGAATGATTATTATTCAATACGACGAGCGTGTGACCAATGCACGCAATGCGGGAAAGGACAAGCCCTTCTCCCTGCTGCAAGGGCCCGCAGATGCTGGACGGGCGCCTGCGAATACCGGGCCGGCCCGCGAGCGCCGCGTCATGGGCCACCACCTTCCCAAGCGCCTCACCGTCTCGCGTGGACGGAAGCGGGCTGTCGCGCGCTTCGGAAATCAGGTTCATTTCGGCGATGACGGGTGAGCCGCCGACACACTAGGGATATGCTCAGAATTTCCTTAGAAATTTCTTGCCGCTGTTTTGAGCCCGCTCTATCCTGAGCTGACACGCACCTGGCACGTCATTGACACGCGGCGTTGACAAGACACGCCAGCGCATTCCCACACGGAGTCTTTTGGACATGAACAGAACCCCCCTGCGACCCGCTGCCATTGCGCTGGCGTTGGCCGCCACCAGTTCCTGGGTACACGCCAAGGTGGCCGAGGTCGAACCCAACAATCGTTGCGCCGTTGCGCAATCCATTGGCGCCGCGCCCGGCGTGTCGGTGAGCGGAGAGATCGCCGCCGGCGATGTGGACTTCTTCCGCGTGACTGCGACACCAGGCAAGCTGCTGCAGGTCAATCTGTCGGCGGCGCTGGGTGGCGGCGGCACGCTGGCAGACAGCATCGTCGGCGTGTTCGACAGCAGCTGCCAGCAGATCAGCCAGAACGACTATGCGGGGCCGGACATGGACTCGCGTGCGCTGTTCAGGGTGCCGGCCGATGGCACCGTCATCTTCGCCGCGGCGGGCTTTCCCGACTTCTCGTTCACCGGCGATACCAGCGAGCTGGGAACCTACTCCCTGAAGGTGCTCAAGGCACAAGCGCCCTATGCCACCGGCACGGTGAAGGATGCGGTGACCGGTCTCCCGCTGCCGCTGAACATCGGGCCGGTCACACTGCGCCGCTGCGACGGCCCCGGCTACGACATCTGCCAGACCGAGCTGATGACGCTGCCCGTTGGCGCCGATGGCAGCTTCGCCCTGTCGCTGTCCGGCATCGACACCGGGTATTACCAGCTGAGCACATCGCCCACCGGCTATGCCACCACCTACGGCACGCCGTTCCACTACGACGGGCCGGAGACCGTGATCAAAGAGGCGCTGAAGGCCAAACTCCTGCCGGTGACGGTGTCCGCACCGACCAACTGCACCCGTGCGGCCGAGGGCGGTGACTGCGAGTACACCGTCACCTTGACCAACATCACGGCCAACGCGATCGACGCGGACGTCTGGACCATGGTCAATGCCAACACGAGCGGCGGCCCGTATGGGACGTCGACCTTCATGACCGGCACGGCGCTCTACACGCCCGCCCACGTGCAGCTGGCCCCGGGCACTTCCACCATCGTCACCCAGCTGCTGCCCATCGCCGGTGCGCCTACCGGCATCCTGAGCCAGGGCACCGTCTACGTGAGCAAGGCCGGCAAGCCGCTGGCCACGCTGGGCCAGCTCTTCTTCGGCTTCACCGTGACGGCCGATGGCGCCACCGGCATGACGGAGGCGCAGTTCGCCCAGCGTAAGCAAGGCCAGGCGTGGCGCATGCAGGCAGGCCGACAGGCCAGGCAGACCACCCAGGCCGCCGCTCCGGCGCCCCAGGTCAGCTTCCGCGGCTCGCTGCTGAACGCGGAAACCGGCCAGCCGGTCACCGACCCTGCCCCTCCTTACGCCAGCCTCTACGTCTGCGCGGCCCCCGGCTACGCGCTCTGCACCGGCTACCTGAAGAGCGTGCAGGTCGGGCTGGACGGCAGCTTCACCATGGACATGCGCCGCGCGCCGGCCGGCCGCTACCAGTTCTGGGCCCTTGGCACGCCGGGCTTCGACATCGGCTACTCGGCGGCTTTCGACTACGACGGCAAGACCGCCCCGGCGGCTGTGAACTTCACGCTGCCGCCCAAGCACATCGAGATCGCCAACATCACCGCATGCAGCAACAGCGACGCGCTGCCTGCAGGCAGCAAGTGCAGCTACGGCTTCGACTTGCGCAACACCGGCACGACGGCGCGCACCCTCGCGTTCTGGACCTCGGACAACGTGCTGCCCACCGGGTCCCCGAACAACAACACCAGCTTCGCCGTGCCGGGCGACGGTGGCCAGGCGCAAACGCTGGTCACGCTGCAGCCGGGCGAGACGCGCCACATCGCCAAGGGGCTGCCGCAGGTCACCAAGCTGCCCGCCGGCGCGCACCTGTACCCGTCGCTGTGGCTGTCCACGCCCGACAAGCCGTTCGAGATCTGGGCCTCCGACTGGATCCCGACCGTGAACGCCGTGCCGGCGGCAGCTCAGCCCTGAAAACACGGCCATGTCGGGCGCGCTGAGCCGCCCCATGGCCGTGCGTTGGTAAGCGCTGCCCCAGTTCCCGCACTGGATGCCATGGCATGCGATGCACTGTCCGGAATTGAGAGACAAATGGGTTCGGAAATCCACTGACACTCTCTCTTCAGTCACGGAAAACAGATGCACACCGACAAGAATGCGATGGCGCTCTACGTACAGGTGGTCGAGGCAGGGAGCTTCTCCAAAGCGGCTGCGCGTGCGGGTGTGCCGGTGTCGACCATCAGCCGAAAGATTGCTGACTTGGAGAAGGCGCTGCGGGTTCGCTTGCTCGAGCGCTCCACCCGACAGCTGCGAATGACCGAGATCGGTCGAGGCTACTTCGAGCTGTGTCGCCGCGGCCTGACGGAGTTCGAGGCGGCCGACAGTTTGGTGACGCAGCGTCAGGCCGAGATCTCGGGCCGGCTGAGAATCTCCATACCCCCCAGCATGTCGGATCTCGCAATCGTTCCTCTTGTGAGCGCCTTTCAGGAGCGCTATCCAAAGGCGACCGTTCACTGCCTGGTCACGGAGCGATACATCGACTACATCGCCGACGGCATCGACCTTTCCCTCCGCGTGGAGCAGCCGAGCAACCGGGACAGCAACGTGGTTGCCAGCACGATGACAGTGCACCGCCCTCGACTCCTTGCATCCCCGACCTACATGGCACGCGTTGAACCCATCACGCGGCTTCAAGATGTGGTCCCGCATGTGCATATTGCGTTTTCCCGGTGGGAGCAGCCGGTGGCGTGGCGCCTGATTTGTGGCGACGCGTCTGTGCGGATCGAGCTGGAACCACGGCTGGTGATCAACGACTATGCAGGCGTCCTGCAGGGCCTGATCGACGGACTGGGCGTCTCGGAGCTGCCCAGCTTCCTTTGCAAGGCGGCGCTGCGAGAGGGTCGACTCGTGGAGGTCCTGCCTGAGTGGCAGTTTGCGGGCGTCAAGGTGGCCGCGGCGTTCCCCAGCAACAGATATCTCTCGCCCCTTGTGCGTGCCTTCAAGGACTTTTGCGCGACGTACTTCGAAAGCAATCCCTTGGCGTGAAACCTCCCATCGCCTTCTCATTCGCGACGAGTTCCATATGGTTCTGTGCCGCGAATCGTTTCCCATCCATGAGAAAGTATTTTGGATTTTGACCGGCTACTCGCAATGGAGTCCCCTGGATAACCTTCAGTCAGAACACTTTCTGTTCGCACTGAAGGAAGCAATTGAAGATCACCCACCCACTGCGCCTCGCAGCGCTCGCCGCCCTTGTCGCCCAAGCAATGGTGCTTGCCGCCTGCGGTGGCTCCGACGACGCGACGCCAGTCGCACCGGTGCCGTCGACACTCGATGTCGGCGGCGGCATTCCGGAGGACGTCGTTGTCAACGGCAGCGTTGCCTATGTCTCCAACCTCAACGACGGCTCCGTGCTGAAGCTGGACTTGGCAAATGGCGGTGCGTCTTCGACGTTCATTGCGCCCGCCACGGATGCCCTCAGCTCGGCCTGGGGTTTGCGCGTGGTGCCTGCGCAGAATTGGCTGCTGTCATTGAAGAACGTGCCTTACGACTTCAACCCGACCCATGCGCAGGCGGGTCGGCTGTCGGCTTTTGACCTGACTTCTGGCGGCAAGGTACGCAGCTGGGCCTTGCCGGCGCAGACGGTCGGCAACTCGGTCGACGTCGACAAGGACGGCAACCTCTATGTCGGCGACATTGGCCCCCAGACGCGCATCGTGAAGATCAACCCGGCCAACGACTCGGTGACCGTCTGGGCCACCGACCCACGCTGGGTGCTCAATGGCTTTGGTATTGGCGGCATGGTCTACGACGGAACCGGCATCTACGCGGCGCACAACAACAAACTCTGGTTCATCGGCATCAACGCCGACGGCTCGGCAGCGACGCCGGCGCAGGTCAGCATCGAGGGCGATCCGGTCATCTTCGCGGATGGGATGACTTGGGTCGATGGCGGCATCTACTACGCCGAGAACGACCTGATGGTGCCCGGTGCGCACGGCAGCGTATTCCGCATCGCCTTCACGGACAAGACCACGGCACGCCGCACCGTGGTGCAGGAAAACCTGTTCGATCCCTCCGGCGTCACGACGGCTTCGGTGGGCGGCAGAAATTATTTACTCGTCAACGAGTCGCGCCTGGGCTATGCCTTCGGCACCGAGACCGGGCAAGCAACACCGCCGTACCACCTGCAGGTCTTCGCGCGCTGACAGATCTGAGCAGACCCAAGCGCCGCAGCCATCGCGCGCGGCGGCTTGCCCGCCAGTCCGCGTTCGATCCCTCGGAGTTCGTTGCCCGGGCCAACCTGCGCCCGGACGAGAGCGCCTGGCGGGCCACACCCTGGGAACCTGTGCTTCAAACTGCCTCCAGCATTACGCGAGGGGGGCCGCGATGGGCGTTTTCGGCACTTCAGTGCCACGCCACGCGACACGAAAGGAAGAACTCGAGATCGTCCGCCGAATCTACCCACGAGACTGATCGTCTTTACGCCAAATCGCATCGCCATCTGGCTATCGTGTCGCCATGGGCACCACCTACCTCATCCCCGGCGCCGTGTTGACCGAGCGCGAGCACGCCGTTCCGTTGGTTCACGGCGACCCGCAGCGCGGCAGGATCAGCGTATTCACCCGCGAGGTGGCAGCGCCTGACGGCGGCGACCGGCCCTACCTCGTCTTCTTGCAGGGCGGCCCCGGCTTCGAGGCCACGCGCCCCACGAGCCCGCCATCGGGCTGGCTGGCGCGGGCACTGGTCGACTTTCGCGTGCTGCTGCTGGACCAGCGCGGCACCGGGCGCTCCACGCCTGTCGGTTCTGTGCTTCCCGGTGCAACGCCGGCCGACCAGGCCGAGTACCTCACGCACTTTCGCGCGGATTCGATCGTGCACGACCTCGAACTGATCCGCGCCGAACTTGGCGTCGAGCGTTGGAGCCTGCTCGGCCAGAGCTTCGGCGGCTTCACCTCGCTCACCTACCTGTCCTTGGCGCCCGAGGGTCTGCGAGAGGTGCTGATCACCGGTGGCCTCGCGCCGGTGACAGGCCGGCCTGTCGACGAGGTCTATGCGGCCACCTGGGTGCGCACACGCGAAGCGAACCAGCGCTACCACGCGCGGTATCCGGGCGACCTCGATCGCTTGCGCACCATCCTGCGCCGGCTCGACGGCGAGGACGTTCGCCTGCCCAACGGCGACCGCCTCACGGCGCGCCGCTTCCGCCAGACCGGGATGTGGCTGGGCGACAGCGCCGGGTTCGAGCGGCTGCATCATCTGCTGGAGCTGCCGTTCGCCTCGCAGGCGTTCCTGTGGGACGCGCAGCAGGCGTCGGCATGGGAACGAAACCCGATCTACGCGACGCTGCATGAGTCCTCGTATGCCGACGGCGGCGCCACACGCTGGTCGGCGCACCGGCTGGCCCCTGAAGACGCGGTGAACGGTGAACTGCTCGGCGGCGAGCATGTCTTCCCCTGGATGTGGGACGACTACGCAGGGCTGCACGCGCACCGCGAAGCAGCGCAGCTGCTGGCCGAACATCCCTGGCCGCGCCTGTACGACGCCGACCGGCTGGCGCGCAACGACGTGCCGGTCGCTGCAACCGTGTATGTGGACGACATGTACGTGGAGCGAGCATTCGCCGAGGACACCGCGCTTCGCGTGCGTGGGCTGCGCGCGTGGATCACCAACGAGTACGTCCACAATGGACTGCGTGCCGATGGTGAGCGCGTCGTGGGCCATCTGCTCGACATGGTGCGCGGCAGGGCGTGAGCCGGTGGCCGCGCGCGTGTTCAATCGAAGGCTTTGCGACCGCAGGTCGTCGCGGATCGATGACGTCGAACTCAAACTGCACCGGCGCTGAATCCTCGACGAAAGCGCCGATCACGCAGTGGCCGAGGGCAATGGGCACCAACCGCGTTTTCAACCCCAGAAACGAGAAACGGGTTAGCCCCTGGTAAGGCTAACCCGTTGATTTTTCTCGCTGTCTTTGGTCGGGGCGGCGGGATTCGAACTCGCGACCCCTTGCACCCCATGCAAGTGCGCTACCAGGCTGCGCTACGCCCCGACAAGACTTACATTATAGGCAGAAAAATCACTGGATTGAAAGCAGGTCCCGGATCGCCAGCAATTCTTCTCGCACCTGAGCGGCGCTCGGGTTTTCCGGCAAAACAGGGTGCACGCGCAGTTCGGCTGCCAGGCCGCTGGCATCGAGCGCGGCCATTGCGAAGTGAGGGTGCGAAGCTGGCGATTCAGGGCGGAAGGTCGGCACAAAGGCCTGCATGCCCAGTTCGTCGCTCGGTGGATCGATCGTGATGTCGCTGCTGGAGAAC
This sequence comes from Ideonella sp., assembly GCF_041287625.1. Taxonomy (GTDB): domain Bacteria; phylum Pseudomonadota; class Gammaproteobacteria; order Burkholderiales; family Burkholderiaceae_C; genus Ideonella. The sequence continues at coordinate 26,530 of NZ_JBGGNH010000052.1, read as the reverse complement.
TCGCCGCCTTCGATGTGACCGGCTTCCTGCAGGCGGTTGCGGGCACCGCTGATGGTGAAGCCCTGGTCGTACAGCAGCTCACGGATGCGGCGGATCAACAGCACTTCGTGGTGCTGGTAGTAGCGGCGGTTGCCGCGGCGCTTCATCGGGCGCAACTGGGTGAATTCCTGCTCCCAGTAGCGCAGCACGTACGGTTTGACACCGCACAGCTCGCTCACTTCGCCAATGGTGAAGTAGCGTTTGGCCGGGATGGCCGGCAGCAGCGGTGCGGCTTCATGGTGCATGGCAAAAAGTGGCCCGCAATCAACGAGATATCAACGATTTCTCGCGGGGCGCTATGACTTTACTCGAACTCTTCGGCCGGCGGGACATCCCCTTGCACGACAGCCTTGAGCTTGTGGCTGGCGTGAAAGGTGACGACGTTGCGAGCCTTGATGGGGATCGATTCACCGGTCCGAGGGTTGCGCCCAGGGCGCGGCGCCTTGCGGCGGATCGCGAAGTTGCCGAAACCGGACAGCTTCACGTCGTCGCCGGTGACCAGCGCCTGGTTCACGATGTCGAAAAAGGCTTCGACCATGTCCTTGGACTCGCGCTTGTTCAGTCCCAGCCGCTCGAACAGCAGCTCGGCCAGCTCGGCCTTGGTCAGGGTCGGCGTCTCGACCGAGGTCAGCAGCAGGCGCTCCGGCGGCTGCAGGTCGTCCGAAGACGGGGCGTCGTTGCTGTCGTTGCCCATCATGCTGGTCATGGTGTGGCGCCCTTCCCTCAAGCCCGCAGGCGCGCGCCGTGCGCGGCCTGCACCCGGGCAATCGCCGCGGCGACCGCAGCGTCGATGCGCTCTTCGGTCAGCGTCGTGCTGTCGTCCAGCAACTCCAGCCGCACAGCCAGGCTGCGTTCGCTGGCGGCGATGTCGGCGGTCGGCTGGGCTGGCTTGTAGACGTCGAACAGCCAGGCGGCGCGCACCAGCGAGTCGTCGCGCAGCGTGGTCATCAGCGCGTCGTGCGTGAGCTTGTCGGCCACGACCAGCGCCAGGTCGCGCTGGATGACTTGCTGGCGCGGCACGCCCTGAGCGGCCGGCAGCTCGCGCTTCTGCACCGCGGCCAGGTCCAGCTCGAACAGCACCGGCGCCTGCGGCAGTTCGTAGCCCTGGCGCCACTTCGGATGCAGTTCGCCAATGTGGCCGATGGTGGTGCCGTCCAGTTGCACTGCGGCGCAACGGCCGGGGTGCATGGCTGGATGCTCGGCAGCGACAAAGACGGCCTTGCGCGGCGCCAGCAGGGCTTCGATGTCGCCCTTGACGTCGAAGAAGTCCACCGCCTTGTCGGCCTGGGCCCATTGCGGCGTTGCCGCCGGACCGTAGGCCAGGCCGGCCACGCGCAGCGGCTGGTGCACGCCGGCTACGCTGTGGTCGGTGTCCTGCACGCTGGCGTCGCGCAGGAACACGCGGCCCAGCTCGAACACGCGCACACGTGGCGCCTTGCGGGCCAGGTTGTACTTCAGCACCTGGATCAGGCTGCCCAAGAGGCTGGTGCGCATCACCGACAGCGGCGCGGCGATCGGGTTCAGCACCTTGATCGGATCGGCATTGCCCGCCAGTTCCAGCTCCCAACGGGCTTCGACGAAGCTGAAGTTGATGGTTTCCTGGTAGTCCAGGCCAGCCAGCGCATGGCGCACCGCAAACGGCGCCCGCTGCGACTCGCTGCGCACGCGCGCAGTCACCGGCGCCAGCGGTGGCGTGGCCGGCAGGCGCTCGTAGCCGAGGATGCGCACGACCTCTTCGATCAGGTCTTCTTCCAGCGTGATGTCGAAGCGCCAGCTTGGTGGCGCGACGGTCAAGGTGCCATCGCCTTCAACGAACGGCAAACCCAGGCGCTGGAACACGCTGGCGCATTCGGCCTGGGTGACCGGCATGCCGATGACCTTGCAGGCACGTGACACGCGCAGCGTCACTGGCTCACGCACCGGCATGGCCGGCTGCTGGTCGTCCACCGGTCCGGCTTCGCCGCCGCAGATTTCCTGGACCAGGCGCGTGATGCGCTCGATGTGCTCGACCGTGTGCTGTGGGTCCACGCCACGCTCGAAACGGTGGCCGGCGTCGGTCGAGAAGTTGTAGCGGCGCGAGCGGCCCATGACGGCCTTGGGCCACCAGAACGCCGCCTCGATGTAGATGTTGCGCGTGTCGTCGGAAACCGCCGTGGCGTCGCCGCCCATGATGCCGGCAAGCGATTCGACGGCCTGGTCGTCGGCGATCACGCCGACCTGCGCGTCCACCGCGACGGTGTTGCCATTCAGCAGCTTCAGGCTTTCGCCTTCCTTGGCCCAGCGCACGGCGAGGCCACCGTGGATCTTGTCCAGGTCGAAGATGTGCGACGGGCGGCCCAGTTCGAACATCACGTAGTTCGAGATGTCCACCAGCGGCGAGACGCTGCGCTGGCCGCAGCGCGCCAGGCGCTCGACCATCCAGGCCGGCGTGGCTGCCGTGGGGTTCACGCCGCGCACGATGCGACCGGAGAAGCGGCCGCAGAGGTCGCTGTCCTGCACGGTGACCGGCAGCACGTCGGTGTGCGCCTGCACGACCGCTTGCAGGTCGGGCTGCAGCAGCGGCGAGCCGGTCAGTGCCGAGACCTCGCGGGCCACGCCGTAGACCGACAGGCAATGCGCCAGGTTGGGCGTGAGCTTCAGCGTGAAGAGCGTGTCGTCCAGCCTCAGGTGCTCGCGGATGTCCTGGCCCAGCGGCGCGTCGGCCGCCAGTTCCAGCAGGCCGCCGTGGTCCTCGCTGAGCTTGAGTTCGCGAGCCGAGCACAGCATGCCAAAGCTCTCGACGCCACGCAGCTTGCCGGTGCCGATCTTGAACGGCTTGCCATCCTCGCCTGGCGGCAGCTCGGCGCCGACGATGGCCAGCGGCACTTTGATGCCGACACGCGCATTCGGTGCACCGCAGACGATCTGCAGCGGGCCGTCCTTGCTGTGCGGGCCGGCGTCCACGCGGCAGACACGCAGGCGGTCGGCGTTGGGGTGCTGTTCGGCTTCGACGATCTCGGCCACGACGATGCCGTGGAACGCTGGCGCCACAGGCCGCAGCTCTTCCACTTCCAGGCCCGCCATGGTCAGCAGGCGGGCCAGTTCTTCGGTGTTGACAGGCGGGTTGCAGAACTCGCGCAACCAGGATTCGGGGAATTGCATGAAAGGTTCCGGATGATTGTTTTTCGAAGGCTGCGGGCGCGGCACTCAAAGCCGCGCGGGACTCACTTGAACTGCGTCAGGAAACGCAGGTCGCCATCGAAAAACAGCCGCAGGTCGTTGACGCCATAGCGCAGCATGGCCAGCCGGTCGATGCCGGAGCCGAAGGCAAAGCCGATGTAGCGCTCCGGGTCCAGGCCCATGTTGCGGATGACTTGCGGATGCACCTGGCCCGAGCCGGACACTTCCAGCCAGCGGCCCTTCAGCGGACCGGAGCCGAACATCATGTCGATCTCGGCGCTGGGTTCTGTGAACGGAAAGTAGCTGGGACGGAAGCGGATCTCCATGTCCGTCGTCTCGAAGAACGCGTGCATGAAGTTGATGTAGGCCGACTTCAGGTCCTTGAAGCTGATGTTCTCACCCACCCACAGGCCTTCGACCTGGTGGAACATCGGCGAATGCGTCGCGTCGCTGTCCACGCGGTAGGTGCGGCCCGGCGCGATGACGCGGATCTCGGGCATGGGCTCGCCGGCATCAATCAGGTGCTGGTGCTTCTTGACGTGCTGCACCGCGTAGCGGATCTGCATCGGGCTGGTGTGGGTGCGCAGGACGTGGCCATCCTCGACATAGAAGGTGTCGTGCATCGAACGCGCGGGGTGATCCGCCGGCGTGTTCAGCGCGGTGAAGTTGAACCAGTCGATCTCGATCTCGGGACCATCGGCAACGTCAAAACCCATCGAGCCGAAGATGGCCTCGATGCGCTCCATCGCGCGTGTCACCGGGTGCAGGCCGCCGCTGCTGCCGCGTTGCCGGCCCGGCAGCGTGACGTCCAGCGCCTCTGCCTTCAGCTGGACGGCCAGCTCGGCGTCGGCCAGGGCCTGGCGGCGCTCGGTCAGCAAGGCCTCGATGCGCTGCTTGGTCTGGTTGATCTCGGCGCCGCGGGTCTTCTTTTCTTCGGGCGACAGCGCCGCCATGCCCTTGAGCAGCTCGGTCACCTGACCGGACTTGCCCAGGTAACGGGCCTTGGCATTCTCCAGCTCGGCAGGCGCGGCAGCCGCCGCGAACTCGGCGCGCGCGTTCTCCACCAGTTGATCGAGATCGTTCATGAAGAGGGGAAATGTCTGCGGAAAAATAAAAAAGGCCGCACCACGAGGTGACGGCCTTCGAGAGCCTGATCGGGCAACCGACCGCCTGCAGACAGACGACCGGGCCCTGTTAGGGAATCAAGCGAGTTGGGCCTTCACCTTGTCGACGATGCTGGCAAAAGCTGCCGGATCGTGGATGGCCATGTCCGACAGGACCTTGCGGTCGATGTCGATCGAGGCCTTCTTCAGGCCGGCCATGAACTTGCTGTAGGTCAGGCCCAGGCTGCGAGCACCGGCGTTGATGCGCGCGATCCACAGCTGACGGAAGACGCGCTTCTTGGCGCGGCGGTCACGGTAGGCATATTGCCCAGCCTTCATCACCGCCTGTTTGGCGATGCGGAAGACATTCTTGCGACGGCCGCGATAGCCCTTGGCCAGGGCCAGGATCTTCTTGTGACGAGCACGAGCGGTAACACCACGTTTGACGCGAGGCATGTGAGTTCTCCTTGAGTCTTGGTGGAATTACAGGCCGGCGAACGGCAGCATCTGCGCCATGTGACCCATGTTGGTCTCATGCACATTCACTGAGCCGCGCAGCTGGCGCTTGTTCTTGGTCGTCTTCTTGGTCAGGATGTGACGCTTGAAGGCTTGACCGCGCTTGACGGTGCCACCCGGGCGAACGCGAAAGCGCTTCTTGGCGCTGCTCTTGGTCTTCATCTTGGGCATTGCATGCTCCTTTTTGACACCTCTGCTGGGCGACGCTGCGATTGCAACGTGCTTGATGGCCTGCAGTGGCTTCTCTTCAACACCGCGGTCGCGAAACCGCGGCGTGAATCTCTAAATCAGAACGATCAGGACTTCTTCTTCGGAGCCAGCACCATGATCATCTGCCGGCCTTCGAGCTTGGGCATGTGCTCGACCAGCGCCACGTCAGACAACTCATCGCGAATGCGCTCCAGCAGCCGCATGCCGATGTCCTGGTGGGTGATCTCGCGTCCGCGGAAGCGCAGCGTGACCTTGCCCTTGTCGCCGTCTTCCGAAATGAAGCGGCGCAGGTTGCGCATCTTGATGTTGTAGTCGCCTTCGTCCGTGCCCGGACGGAACTTGACTTCCTTGACCTCGATGACCTTCTGCTTGGACTTGGCTTCAGCGGCGCGCTTCTGCTCCTGGTACTTGAACTTGCCGTAGTCCATCAGCCGGCAAACGGGCGGATCGGCGGTGGCGGCAATTTCGACCAGATCCACGTCGGCTTCGGCTGACATGCGCAAGGCGTCCTGAATGCTGACGATGCCCAAAGGCTCGTTTTCGACGCCGTTCAGGCGCACATTCAAGGCAGTGATCTCACGGTTCAGTCGATGCTTGCGCTCGACGTTAGGCATCCGACGGTCGGCAAAGGTAGCGATGGTGCAAACCCCTCAAACAGGCGCCCAGGCAAGAGAGGGGCCCAAAAAAATAAAATCGGCGCGCGGCACCAAAGCGACTGCTCAGGCCTTGGCTGCGATGTCACCTGCGAGCTTCAACTGGAAGTCTGCGAGGGCCATCACACCCAGGTCCTGCTGGCCTCGGGCGCGCACCGCGACGGCCCCGCTTGCCTTTTCCTTGTCACCTACGACCAGGATAAACGGGACCTTTTGCAACGAATGCTCGCGTATTTTATACGTGATTTTCTCGTTGCGCAAATCCGCGCTCACCCTAACTCCTTGTTTTTGCAAGGCTTTCACCACTTCGTGCACATAGTCGGCCTGTGCGTCGGTGATGGAGGCGACCACGACCTGCGTCGGCGCCAGCCACACCGGCAGCGCGCCAGCGTGCTGCTCGATCAGGATGCCGATGAAACGCTCCAGGCTGCCGACGATGGCGCGGTGCAGCATCATGGGCCGATGCCGCGCCCCGTCCTCACCGACAAAGTCGGCGTCCAGGCGCTCTGGCATGTTCGGGTCGATCTGGATCGTGCCGCACTGCCAGGGCCGGCCCAGCGCGTCCTTCAGCGTGTATTCGATCTTCGGACCGTAGAACGCGCCCTCGCCTGGCAGGTACTCGAAATCGCAGTTCGCCGCACGCAACCCGTTGGCCAGCGCTGCCTCGGCGCGGTCCCAGCTTTCCTCTGTCCCAATGCGCTTTTCCGGCCGCGTCGACAGCTTGTAGATGATGTCGCTGAAGCCGAAGTCCCTGTAGACCTTTTGCAGCAAGGTCGTGAAGGCCACCACCTCCGACTCGATCTGGTCTTCTGTGCAGAAGATGTGGCCGTCGTCCTGCGTGAAGCCGCGCACGCGCATGATGCCGTGCAGGCCGCCGGTCGGCTCATTGCGATGGCACTGGCCGAACTCGCCGTAGCGCAGCGGCAGGTCGCGGTAGCTTTTGATGCCTTGCTTGAAGATCAGGATGTGGCCGGGGCAGTTCATCGGCTTGAGCGCGTAGTCGCGCTTTTCCGATTCCGTGACGAACATGTTCTCGCGGTACTTGTCCCAGTGGCCCGTCTTCTCCCACAGGCCCTGGTCGAGGATCTGCGGGCCCTTGACCTCCAGGTAGCCGTTCTCGCGGTAGACGCGGCGCATGTATTGCTCCACCTCCTGCCAGACCGTCCAGCCCTTGGGGTGCCAGAAGACCGTGCCGGGCGAATGCTCGTCGATGTGGAACAGGTCCAGGTCCTTGCCGAGCCGGCGGTGGTCGCGCTTCTCGGCCTCCTCCAGCATCGTCAGGTACTGCTGCAGCGCTTCCTTGCTGGCCCAGGCCGTGCCATAGATGCGTTGCAGCATCTCGTTGCGGTGGTCGCCACGCCAGTAGGCGCCAGCCACCTTCATCAGCTTGAAGAACTTCAGCTTGCCGGTGCTGGGCACGTGCGGGCCGCGGCACAGGTCCTCGAAGGCGCCTTCGCGGTACAGCGAAACGTCCTGGCCTTCCGGGATGCTGGCAATGATCTCGGCCTTGTAGTTCTCGCCCAGGCCCTTGAAGTACTCGACTGCCTCGTCGCGCGGCAGCACGCGGCGCTGCACCTTCTCGTCCTTCTTGGCCAGCTCGCCCATCTTGGCTTCGATGGCCACCAGGTCGTCCGGCGTGAACGGGCGCTTGTAGGAGAAGTCGTAGAAAAAGCCGTTTTCGATCACCGGGCCGATCGTGACCTGGGCCTCGGGGAAAAGCTCTTTCACCGCATAGGCCAGCAGGTGCGCCGTCGAGTGGCGGATCATGTCCAGGCCGTCGGCATCCTTGTCGGTGACGATGGCCAGCGGCGTGTCGACCTCGATCAGGTAGCTGGTGTCCACCAGCTTGCTGGCCTCGCCAGTGCCCACACGGCCACCCAGCGCGGCCTTGGCCAGGCCGGTGCCGATGGAGGCGGCCACTTCGGCCACCGTCAGCGGGGCGGGATATTCGCGTTTCGCGCCATCAGGCAGCGTGATCGTGATCATCAGGAGACTCCAGGGGCGGGGCGCATTTCAGGGCCCCAGAAAAACAAAAGCGCGGCATCAAGGCCGCGCTATTGGGTGCAGGAACAAAAACAGTGACGTGTATTTACCTGCCGCGGCCGACTAAATCCTCAGTGACGAAGGTCGTAGTTCGCGGTGTCATAACCCGTGCTGCCTTTCCCGTTCTTGCATCTGGATGGAGTTGGGATTCTAGCGGCAGCTTTTCAAGCGGTGCATGACAAATGCGCCATCGCGCGGCCTCACGACAAGGCTTCAGCGTCAATGCCGCTTGGCTGGGACACCGCGGCGGCGAACTCGTCCGCCAGTCGCTGGCTCTCGGCCACGGCCCGCCGCCAGGCCTTGATGCGACCTTGCAGGTCGTCCCCGAACGACTTGAAGTCATTGCGGTCCGGCAGCTTGGCATTGGGCAAGGTGGCGATCCACTCGGCGCGAGGCGCGAGCAACACCAGGTTGTCCAGTGCAGCGCTGGGCCTGTGGCGATGCACCAGCGCCTTGTCCAGCCAGCCCGGCACCACGCTGGGTTGAAAGTGCGGGTACAGCACCAGGCCGTCCTGCATCTGGGCATAGCGCAGGTGCAGGTGATAGTCGGTGATGCCGCCGTCCCAATAGGCGCCACGCGGGCCGCCGGGAATGTCGTGCACCGCCTGCAGCCAGAAAGGAATGGAGCAGCTGGCGAGGATGGCCGGCGCCAGGTTCGCGGCGTCCAGCGTCACCTGGCGACTGCGGTAGTCGTCCAGCGGCATCGGCAGCGGGTCGCGCGCGTCCGAGAACACCACGCGCTCCAGCCAGTGGCCCAGTGCCTTGCGCGCCACCAGGTTGGTGAAAAACGCGCCGCCGTAGCCCAGCGGCGTGCGCAGCCGCCCTTCCCGGCCCAGCACATGCCGGCCGCGGCTGGTGAACACATGCAGGCGGTAGCGCGCGTGCTGCAGCACCTCCGCCTCGCGTCCGCCGAAGTGATGACCCAGCTGCTCGCCAAAGATCTGGCTGACCACCCTTGCGCTCGGCGCCTTGCCTGGCGCATGCGGATAGTCCTGCGCGATGTAGTCTTCCGCCAGCCGTGCCAGCGCCGCTTTCGAATCGCTCATGCACGCAGAGGCCATGCGCCAGGCGCCGATGGAAGCGCCCAGCAGGTGCACCGTCTGCGAGGACTGCGGCAACCAGTCGCCGAACAGGAACTGGTCCAGCGGATTGAGCGCCAGGCCTTTCGGCCCACCGGCCGCAGCAGGGATGACGCGCACATCCGCCGGCGACAGCCCACGTTCGCGCAAGTGCTGCCGCGCCCGTGGACCGGCGAGGATGCGCAGTGCCCGCACCGGCTGGCTCAACGCTTGAGCTTGGCGAACGCAGCCGCCATCGCGCTGGGCGTCTCAGCCTGCCGCTGGCCGCCACCCTGCGGCCGCTCGCCTCGGGCGGCCGGGCGGTAATTGTTGTCACCGCGGGCGGCCTGGGCCTTCGCGCCGGTGGGCGCGTCCAGCTTCATCGTCAGCGAAATGCGCTGGCGGGACAGGTCGACCTCCAGCACCTTGACCTTGACGATGTCGCCGGTCTTCACGACCTCTCGCGCATCGGTCACAAACTTGTTCGACAGCTGGCTGACGTGGATCAGGCCGTCCTGGTGCACGCCCAGGTCCACAAACGCGCCGAACTGGGCGACGTTGCTGACAGTGCCCTCCAGTGTCATGCCGGGCTGCAGGTCCTTGATGTCTTCGACGCCGTCGTTGAAGCGTGCCACCTTGAAGTCCGGGCGCGGATCGCGGCCGGGCTTTTCCAGCTCGGCCAGGATGTCCTTGACCGTGATGGCACCGAACTTCTCGTCGGCAAAGGCTTCGGGCTTCAGCGTGCGGATCACGTCGCTCTTGCCCATCAGCTCGCCCGCCGGGCGGCCCAGCTTCTCGGCCATGCGCCGCACCAGCGGGTAGGTTTCGGGGTGCACGCCGGAGAAGTCCAGCGGATTGTCGCCACCACGGATGCGCAGGAAACCGGCCGCCAGTTCGAAGGTCTTGGCCCCCAGTCCGGCCACTTCCATCAGCTGCTGGCGGTTGCGGAATGCGCCATTGGCGTCGCGCCAGCGCACGATGCTTGCTGCGACTGCATTCGACAAGCCTGAGACCTGCGCCAGCAGCGGCGCCGAGGCGGTGTTCAGGTCCACGCCGACCGAGTTCACGCAGTCCTCGATCACCGTGTCCAGCGTGCGTGCCAGCTCGCTCTGGTTCACGTCGTGCTGGTACTGGCCTACGCCAATGCTCTTTGGATCGATCTTCACCAGCTCCGCCAGCGGGTCCTGCAGGCGGCGGGCGATGGAGACCGCGCCGCGCAGGCTCACGTCCAGATCAGGCAACTCCTTCGACGCGAACTCGGAGGCCGAATACACCGAAGCACCGGCTTCGCTGACGACCACCTTCTCGATCAGCGTGCCCGGGGCCAGTTGCTGGATGCGCTTGATCAGGTCACCCGCCAGCTTGTCCGTCTCGCGGCTCGCGGTGCCGTTGCCGATCGCGATCAGGTTCACGCCATGCGTGGCGCACAGCCGGCCCAGCGTGTGGATGGAACCTTCCCAGTCCTTGCGCGGCTCGTGCGGGTAGACGGTGTGGGTGTCCAGCACCTTGCCGGTGTCGCTCACCACGGCCACCTTCACGCCGGTGCGGATGCCCGGGTCCAGGCCCATCACCACGCGCTTGCCGGCCGGCGCCGCCAGCAGCAGGTCGCGCAAGTTCTCGGCGAAGACCTTGATCGCGACCTTCTCGGCGTCTTCACGGAGGCGCGCAAACAAATCGCGCTCCAGGCTCATCGAGAGCTTGACCTTCCAGGTCCAGGCAATCGTCTTGCGAATCAGCTCGTCGCCCGTGCGCTTGGCATGGCGCCAGCCCAGGTGGCCTGCAATGCGGCCTTCGGCCAGCGTCGGTTGCCCGGGGATGACCTCTTCGTCCAGCACCAGCTTCGCGTCCAGGATTTCCTGGGTGCGGCCGCGGAACACGGCCAGCGCGCGGTGGCTGGGCACGGTGCGGATCGGCTCGTCGTACTCGAAGTAGTCGCGGAACTTGGCGTGGTCCGCGTTGTTCGGGTCCTTGCCGTCGACCAGCTTGGAGCGCAGCAGGCCTTCTGCCCACAGCCACTCGCGCAGCTTGCCGACCAGCGCGGCATCTTCGGCCCAGCGCTCGCTGAGCAGGTCGCGCACGCCATCCACCACGGCAAACGCATCGGCAAAGCCGGCGTCGGCGTTCAGGAAGGCCGCAGCCTCGGTGATCGGGTCCAGGGTCGGGTCGGCAAACAGCTTGTCCGCCAGCGGCTCCAGCCCGGCTTCGCGGGCGATCATGCCCTTGGTGCGGCGCTTCTGCTTGTACGGCAGGTACAGGTCTTCCAGTTCCTGCTTGGTCGGCGCCGCCTCGATGGCGGCCTGCAGCTGCGGCGTCAGCTTGCCCTGCTCGGCAATGCTTTTCAGCACCGCCTCGCGCCGGTCTTCCAGCTCGCGCAGGTAGCCCAGCCGGGCTTCCAGCTCGCGGAGCTGGATGTCGTCCAGCCCGTCGGTGGCTTCCTTGCGGTAGCGGGCAATGAAGGGAACCGTGGCGCCGCCGTCCAGCAAGGAGACGGCCGCCTGGACTTGCGCTGGCCGAGCTTTCAGCTCGGCCGCAATTTGCAACAGGATCTTTTCCAAAACTCGTGTCTTCAATGACCGGGAGAGCGCTGCAGTTTGCCAGAAGCCAAGCGCCAGGGACGCTTTGGGCATGCCAGCCGACGCGAGGCGCGGGACAGCGCAACCCCGGGTTCTCCCTGATGACGGCCATGGCCAACGTTGGTGCAATGCGAGCCATTGGAACCGGTTCCATAGCCGATCCACCCAACGCACCCACAACCGGACCGCTCATGGCTCCGCAAGCTCCCACCAAGGAACGTCTCATGTCCAGCCCATCGCCTTCGACCCTGCCGCCGCTCGCCCCGCCGCCGCAGTCGCCCATGGCGCTGCCCGGCTTCACCTGGGGCGTGGCGACCGCTTCGTTCCAGATCGAAGGTGCCACGCATGCGGACGGCCGCCTGGCCTCGATCTGGGACACCTTCTGCGACACGCCCGGCAAGGTGCTGAACGGCGACACCGGCGCGAATGCCTGTGACCACTACAACCGTTGGGAAGCCGACGTGGACATGATCGCGGCGCTGGGCGTGGACGCCTATCGCCTCTCGCTGGCCTGGCCGCGGGTCATGGACGAAAAGGGCCGGCCGAACCAGAAGGGCATCGACTTCTACAAGCACCTGCTGGACCGCCTCGAAGCCAAGGGCCTGCAGCGCTTCGTCACGCTCTACCACTGGGACCTGCCGCAGCACCTGGAAGACCGCGGCGGCTGGCTGAACCGCGAGACCGCCTACCGCTTCGCCGAATACGCCGACCTGATGAGCCGCGAGCTGCAGGGCCGCGTGACCTCCTGGGCCTCGCTGAACGAACCCTGGTGCTCCGCCTACCTGGGCTACGGCAACGGCCACCACGCCCCCGGCCGCAGCAGCGTGCGCTATGCCCGCCAGGCCATGCACCACCTGCTGCTGGGCCACGGCTTGGCGCTGCAGGCGCTGGAGGCCAACGACCCCGCCGCGCAGCGCGGCATCGTGGCCAACTTCGGCCGCGGCACGCCCGAGACCAGCAGCCCGGCCGACGTGCGCGCTGCCCAGTTGTTCGAGCTGCAGCACAACGACTGGATCCTCGGCCCGCTGCTCAAGGGCGCCTACCCGGCCGACCTGGACAGCCTGTGGCCGGACAGCGCGCCACTGGTGCTGGAAGGCGACATGGCCACCATCGCGCAGCCATTGGACTTCCTCGGCGCCAACTACTACTTCCGCACCCAGCTGAAGAGCGACGGCGGGCACGGCTACATCGAGACCGAGGTGCCCAACGTCGAGCGCACGCAGATGGGCTGGGAGGTCTACCCGCAAGGCCTGGAAGACCTGTTGCGCGACTTCAAGTCCCGCTACCCCAACCTGCCGCCCGTCTTCATCACCGAAAACGGCATGGCCTCGGACGACAAGGTCGAAGCCGCCCAGGTTCACGACGCGCAGCGCATCAGCTTCCTGAACCGGCATTTCGCCGCAGTGGCGCGGGCCATCGAAGCCGGCGTGGACGTGCGCGGCTATTTCGTCTGGTCGCTGATGGACAACTTCGAATGGGCCTTCGGCTACGAGCGCCGTTTCGGCCTGGTGCATGTGGACTACCAGACCCAGCAGCGCACGCTGAAAGACAGCGCGCTGGCCTTCCAGTCCTTCCTCGCCGCCCGCAGGCAAGGCTGAGCACCCGGCCCCTTTCTCGCTTTCCCCAACAGGCCGCCAAGCGGCCCCTCCCCCGGTCATTTCAAAGACAGATACTGGAGACAAGCCATGGCCCAAATGAAGTTCAAGACCCTCGCTGCTGCCGCCTTCGTCGCGCTGGCCGCCAACGCCGCCCACGCCCAGAAGGCCGAGGTGATCCACTGGTGGACATCAGGTGGTGAATCCGCCGCGGTGAAGACCCTGGCCGATGCCTACAACCAGGCCGGCGGCACCTGGGTCGACGCGGCCGTGGCCGGTGCCGACAACGCCCGCGCCGCCGCCATCAACCGCATCGCCGGCGGCAACCCGCCGACCGCCGCCCAGTTCAACACCTCCAAGCAGTACCACGACGTGATCGACGAGGGCCTGCTGAACGACATCGACCCGGTGGCGGCGAAGGAAGGCTGGGACAAGATCCTGCCCAAGCCCATCATCGACAGCATCAAGATCAAGGGCCACTACTACGCGGTCCCGGTGAACATCCACAACCCGACCTGGTTCTGGTACTCCAAGTCCGCACTGGCCAAGGCCGGCGTGGCTGCCGAGCCCAAGACGGTGGATGAATTCTTCGCCGCGCTGGACAAGCTCAAGGCTGCCGGTCTGGTGCCGCTGGCCCTGGGTGGCCAGAGCTGGCAGGAATGGATCACCTTCTACAGCTTCGTGCTGCACGTGGGCGGCCGGGACGCTTACCTGAAGTTCTTCCGCGACCATGACGTGGCCAGCGTCAACTCCGAGCCCTTCCGCAAGGCCATGACGGCGCTGAAGAAGCTGCACGGCTATGTGGACGCCGGCTCGCCAGGCCGCAACTGGAACGACGCCACCGCGATGGTCATCAGCGGCAAGGCCGGCTTCCAGATCATGGGCGACTGGGCCAAGGGCGAGTTCGGCGCCGCAGGCCAGACAGCAGGCAAGGAATTCGGCTGCTTCGCCGGCTTCGGGCCCAGCGCACCCTACATGGTGGCGGGCGACGTCTTCGTCTTCCCGAAGACGACCAACAAGGCGCAAATCGACGCCCAGCACAAGCTGGCCACCGTCTTCACCTCGCCGGCCACGCAGGTGGCGTTCAACAACAAGAAGGGTTCGATCCCGATCCGCACCGACGTCGACACCGGCAAGATGGATGTCTGCGCCCAGGCTGGCGTGGCGGCGATGAAGGACGCGTCGCGGCAGATTGCCAATCCCGACATGCTGATGACGCCCGACATGGTGGGCGCGGTGCAGGACGTGATCACCAAGTTCTGGAACAGCAACCAGTCGGTTGACGACGTCGTGAAGGCGCTGCAAGGCGCCATCAAGGGCTGAGCGCCGCCAGGCGCTGAAACAGGAACCGCCATGGCCACTTCTTCTTCCGGACACAGGCCGGGCCGGGCACGGCCATGGCGGGCCTTGACAGCGCAGATTGCGCTGCTGCCAATGGCGCTGACCGCGCTGGGCGTCTACATCGGCACCGTGTTGTGGTCGATGCGCATCTCGGTCAGCAGCTCGCGCATCTTCCCGCGGGACGACTTTGTCGGCCTGTCGCAATACCAGCGCCTGTTCGAAACCGAGCGCTGGCATGTCTCGGTGCAGAACCTCGCCGTCTTCGGTGTGCTGTTCATCGCGGCCTGCCTGGTGCTGGGCCTGCTGCTGGCGGTGCTGCTGGACCAGCATGTGCGAGGCGAAGGTGTGCTGCGCACCGTCTTCCTGTACCCCTATGCGATGTCCTTCGTCGCCACCGGCCTGGTCTGGCAGTGGATGCTGAACCCCGAGCTGGGCATCCAGTCCACCGTGCGGGCGCTGGGCTTTCCGGACTTCAAGTTCGACTGGATCGTGCAGCAGGACCAGGTCATCTACACCATCGTCATCGCCGCCGTCTGGCAAGCCTCGGGCGTGGTGATGGCAGTGCTGCTGGCGGGGCTGCGCGGCGTGGATGAATCGCTGTGGCATGCCGCGCGGGTCGACGGCGTGCCGCGCTGGCGCTACTACCTCAGCATCGTGCTGCCGCAACTGGGCCCCGCCATTGGCACCTCGTTCGTGCTGCTGGCCGTCGGCGTGGTCAAGGTCTTCGACGTGGTCGTGGCCATGACCCAGGGCGGCCCCGGCAATGCCAGCGAAGTGCCGGCCAAGTTCATCATGGACAACCTGTTCGGCCGCGCCAACGTGGGCCTGGCTTCCGCTGCCTCCACCGTGATGCTGCTGACCGTGCTGGCCCTGCTCACGCCCTGGTGGTATGCCCGCGCGGTGCAGGCCAAGAAGGCGCGTCACGCATGAACACCGCCACCACCCCCATGCCCACCGTCGCCCCACCGGCCAAGCCTGGGTCGCGCCATGCAACGCGGCCCAAGCGCAGCATGTTCAGCCCGGCGCGCATCGGCCTGTACGCCTTGCTGATCAGCGCCGCGGCATTCTTCCTGGTGCCGCTGTACGTGATGATCTCGACCTCGCTCAAGCCGATGGTCGAGATCCGGCTGGGCAACCTGTTTGCACTGCCCACGCATGCCACCGCCGCCGCCTGGGTCGACGCCTGGTCCAGCGCCTGCACCGGGCTGGACTGCAACGGCATCCAGGTCGGCTTCTGGAACTCGGTGAAGATCGTGCTGCCCAGCACCGTGCTGTCGATCTTCTTCGGCGCGCTGAACGGCTACGCGCTGTCCTTCTGGCGCGTGCGCTGGGCCGGCGTGCTCTTTGGCGTGCTGATGTTCGGCGCGTTTGTGCCTTACCAGGTCACGCTGTACCCGCTGGTGCGCATTTTCTCGGCCGCCGGCATGTTCGGCACCCTGCCCTGCATCGTGTTGGTCCACACCATCTTCGGCATGCCGGTGATGACGCTGCTGTTCCGCAACTACTACGCCAGCGTGCCTGGCGAGCTGTTCAAGGCCGCGCGCATCGACGGTGGTGGCTTCTGGCGCATCTTCTTCCAGCTGATGCTGCCGATGTCGCTGCCCATCATCGCGGTGGCCGTCATCATGCAGCTGACCAACATCTGGAACGACTTCCTGCTGGGCCTGGTGTTTGCCGGCCGCGAGAACTTGCCGATGACGGTGCAGCTGAACAACGTGATCAACACCACCACCGGAGAGCGCCTCTACAACGTCAACATGGCCGCCACGCTGCTGACCTCGCTGGTCCCGCTGGTGGTCTACCTGGTCTCCGGCCGCTGGTTCGTGCGCGGCATCGCCGCTGGCGCCGTGAAAGGTTGACCCCCAGCTCACTTCGTTCACAGCCCCCCGAGGGGGCGCGGGCCAGCCTTGGGGCGGCCCGGCGGCAGTCCCGCATCGGCTAAAGGATTTCCGAACATGTCATCCGTCACCATCGAAGACCTCGACATCCGCCTCTCGGGCGTCGACATCATCCGCCAGCTGAACCTCGAGGTCGGCACCGGGGAATTCCTGGTGCTGCTCGGCCCTTCGGGCTGTGGCAAGTCCACGCTGCTGCACAGCATTGCCGGCCTGATCGACGTGCACGACGGCCGCATGGCCATCGGCGGGCGCGACGTGACCTGGGCCGACCCGAAGGATCGCGGCATCGGCATGGTGTTCCAGTCCTATGCGCTGTACCCGACGATGTCGGTCGAGAAGAACCTGTCCTTCGCGCCCCGCATTGCCGGCGTGCCCAAGGCCGAGATCGCCAAGCGCGTGAAGCGCGCGGCCAGCATGCTGCAGCTCACCGAGCTGCTGCACCGCAAGCCGGCCCAGCTTTCCGGCGGCCAGCGCCAGCGGGTGGCCATTGGCCGCGCGCTGGTCCGTGAGGCCTCCGTGTTTCTCTTCGACGAACCGCTGTCCAACCTGGATGCCAAGCTGCGCGGTGAGCTGCGTCGCGAGCTGAAGCAACTGCACCAGGAACTGGGTGCGACGATGATCTACGTGACCCACGACCAGGTCGAGGCCATGACGCTGGCCAGCCGCATCGCGGTGATGAAGTCCGGCGTGATCCAGCAGATCGACACGCCGGCCGCCGTCTACGCCAAGCCGGCCAACATGTTCGTCGCAGGCTTCCTCGGCGCCCCAAGCATGAACTTCGTGAGCGGCCAGCTGCAACGCAATGGTGACGCGCTGCGCTTCGTCTCACCCACGCTGCAGCTCGACGTGACGGCCTATCCCTTTGCCCAGCCGCCCGAGGCCGGCCAGCCCGTGGTGCTGGGCGTGCGCCCGCAGCATGTGACGCTGACATCGTCGGAGGCCGCCGGCACCGCAGGGCGGGCCCAGGTCTCGATGGTCGAGCCGATGGGCTCCCACCAGATCATCTGGCTGGACGCGCAAGGCCTGTCGCTGGCGGCCGACCTGCAGGCCGAGATGACGCAGGTCGTGGACGGCCACGTGGGCTTCTCGCTGGATTCCGCGCACGTGTCGCTGTTCGATCCGCAAACACAGGTTCGACTGTGAGCGTTTCCAGGACAATCCTGCCCTGATGACCCGCACCCCCACCATCGCTGACGTCGCCCGCCTCGCGGGCGTGGGCAAAGGCACGGCCTCGCGCGCCATCTCGGGCAACGGCGCGGTCGCGCCCGAGACGCTGCAGCGTGTGCGCGAGGCAGTGGCCGCGCTGAACTTCCGGCCTTCGAACGCCGCGCGCGCCTTGTCCACCAAGCGTACCGGCATGGTGGGCATCTACGTGCACGATTTCGCTGGCGACTTCTTCGGCCCCATCCTGCAGGCAGTGGACGGCGAGTTGCGCGGCGCGAACCGGCACATGGTGGCGGCCAACGGCTGCGGCCTGGGTGGCATGGGCGGTGCCGATGACGCAGATTCCCGCCAGCGTGCACTGGACGGCATCCGCTTCCTGATCGAGCGCGAGTGCGACGGCGTGCTGGTGGTCAGCAACGCCCTCAGCTCCGAAGACCTGGACATGCTGTGGCGCGAAAAAGCGCCGCTGGTGGTCCTGAACCAGACCAGCTCGTCCAGGCCGGAGCATTGTTTTTCGACCGACCACGAACTCGCCGGCCGGCTGGCTGCGCATGCGCTGCTGCAGCAGGGCCACCGCGAACTGGCCTGCATCAGCGGCCTGCAGACCGCGCCAGACAACGCGTTGCGCATGGCCGGCTTCCATGCCGAGCTGGCGCAGCATGGCGTCGTCATCCCGGCCTCGCGCCAGCGCGAAGGCCAGTTCAGCTTCGACGGCGGGCATGCCGCCGCACAAGCGCTGCTGGCACAGGGGTTGGAATTCAGTGCCCTCTTCTGCGCGAACGACACCATGGCCATGGCCGCGATTGCCTGCTTGAGCAAACATGGCCTGAAGGTGCCGGACCAGCTCTCGGTGCTGGGCTTCGACGACAGCGTGCTGGCCCGCTACACCACGCCCGCACTGAGCACCGTGCGCGTGCCCAGCGTGGACATGGCCGCCAACGGCTGCCGCTTCCTGCTGAACCTTTGCTACGGCCTCTCGCTGCCGGTGCAACGCGAGTTCCCGCCCGAGGTGGTGTGGCGCGACTCGGTGAGGCCGGGGCCGCATGCCAACGAGTCCACGCCGGCCGTGCAGGTCAAGGTGGCCCGCAAGCGCAGCCCGACCCTCAAGGCCTGAGCCGGCTGCGCAGCCTGAACGGCAGGGGAAAGGCTTCGACAGGCTCAGCCCGAACGGGATGGTGGCTCAGTCCGAACGGGATGGTGGCTCAGCCGCGGAGTTGCGCGCGCAGGTTCGCGGCCACCTCCGGCCGCTCCTTGAACGGGTCGGTCGGGTTGCGCAGCTGCAGGATGTCTTCCATGCGCATCTGCACGCCGCCCAGTGCGTGCGGGTGGCTGAAGATGTAGAACTGGCGCTTGCGCATCGCCTCGAACACCCATTCCGCGACCTGCGCAGCCGTGAGCTTGCCGCTGGTCACCGCCTTGTCGGACATGGCCTGGGCGATCAGCTGGCTCCTGGTGGGCTTGTGGTCGCCATCGTTGAAGTCTGCCGGCCGGTTGCGCTCGCTTTGGTGGATGCCGGTGGGCACGAAGTAGGGGCACAGCACGCTGGCGCCGATCTGGTCGGTCACCAAAGCCAGGTCCTGGTAGAGCGTTTCGCTCATCGCCACCACCGCATGCTTGGTCACGTTGTAGACGCCCATGTTGGGCGCGTTCAGCATGCCGGCCATCGAGGCGGTGTTGACGATGTGGCCTTCATAGGACGGGTCTGCCTTCGCAGCTTCCAACATCATTGGCGTGAAGACGCGCACGCCGTGGGCCACGCCCATCAGGTTCACGCCCACCACCCATTCCCAGTCCTTCAGCGTGTGCTCCCAGATCAGGCCGCCCGCGCCAACGCCTGCGTTGTTGAACACGAAGTGCGGCGCGCCGAATGTCTCCAGCGTGGCCGCGCCCATGGCTTCCACGCGCTCGGCCTTGGCAACGTCCAGCTGGAACGGCAGCACCTCGGCACCCAGGCCGCGGACCTCGGCCACGGCCTTGTCCAGCGCGTCCTGCTGCACGTCGGCCATCACGATGCGCATGCCCTCCCGGGCCGCAATGCGCGAAGCCTCCAGCCCGAAGCCGGAGCCCGCACCAGTGATGACGGCGGTGCGCCCTTGGAATGTCTTCATGCCTGTCTCCTTATCTTGCGTTGCACCTTGTGTGGCCACTCAAGCGCGGCCCGTCAGAACCGCCGGGGGCCGCCACATTTCGTGATGGGGAATGTTGTCTTCGAGGTAGGGCTCGCCCACCAGCGTGTAGCCGAACTCGCCGTACAGCTTCGCCAGGTGCGCCTGCGCGCTGATGCGGTTGCCCAGGCCGGGCCACACTTCATCGGCGCGGCGCAAGGCCTCGCCGACCAGCAGCCGGCCCACGCCCTGCCCGCGCAGCCGCGGGTCGTTGACCACACGGCCCATCGAAGGCTCGGCGTACTTCACGCCCGGGTCCACCATGCGCAGGTAGGCCGCCAGCTGGCCGGCCGGCAGCTCGCCAAACGGCTGCGCCAGGTGGCCCAGCAGGTGCCAGCTGTGCGGGTCCACACCATCCACGTCCAGGTAGGGGCAGTTCTGTTCCAGCACGAAGACTTCGGCCCGCAGCCGCAGCGCGTCGTACAGGTCATGGAGCGACAGCGCGTCGAAGCGAGTCCACTGCCAGCGCAGTGCCAGCGCCCCGCCCATCAGACCAGCTTCACCAGCTGCTTGCCGAAGTTCTTGCCCTTCAGCAGCCCGAGGAAGGCCTCCGGGGCGGCGGCAATGCCCTGGGCCACGGTCTCGCGGTACTTCAGTTGGCCGGTGGCCACCATGGCGCCCAGCTCCTTCAGCGCCTCAGGCCAGTCACCCATGTGCTCACTGACGATGAAGCCTTCCAGCTTCATGCGGTTGACCAGGATCAACGACGGGTTGGTCATCGGGATCGGGTCGCCGTTGTAGCCGGAAATCATGCCGCAGAAGGCAATGCGGCTGAAGGCATTGCAGCGCAGCATCACCGCGTCCAGGATCATGCCGCCGACATTCTCGAAGTAGCCGTCGATGCCGTCCGGGCAGGCTTCCTTCAGCGCCCGGGACAGCGACTTCAGGTCCGGGTGGGCCTTGTAGTCGATGCAGGCGTCAAAGCCCAGCTCGCTGACGACCTGGCCGCACTTGTCCGGCCCACCGGCAAGGCCGACCACGCGGCAGCCACGCGCCTTGGCCAGCTGGCCCACAGCGCCACCCACGGCACCGCTGGCCGCACTGACCACCACCGTCTCGCCGGCCTTGGGGTTGATGATCTTCACCAGGCCGTACCAGCCGGTCACGCCCGGCATGCCGACCGCGCCCAGGTAGGCGGACAGGGGGATGTGCGTCGTGTCGACCTTCTGCAGCACGCCGCGCTGGTTGGCGTCCACGCGCAGGTACTCCTGCCAGCCGCCCATGCCGACCACCTTGTCGCCGGCCTTGAAATGGCTGTTGCGCGACTCGACGACCTCGCCCACGGTGCCGCCGATCATCACCTCGCCCAGCGGCTGCGGCTGCGCGTAGCTCTTGCCGTCGTTCATGCGGCCGCGCATGTACGGGTCCAGGCTCAGGTAGTGGTTGCGCACCAGCACCTCGCCGTCGGCCAGCGCCGAGACTGGCGTCTCGACCAGCTTGAAGTTGGCGACGCTGGGCTCGCCGGTGGGGCGGTTGTCGAGCAGGATCTGGCGGTTGACGAGCGACATGGTGATGGTCCTTGTGGATGTGGGGGGCGCTCAGGCGTCGCCCGATGAGGGCGTGCCGCGCTGAGCGGGGTTGACACGATGCGGGTTGACCGGCATCGCGCGGAGAAACTTGAAGGTGGCGGTGGCGTGGGCGCACAGGTCGCCGGCGCTGTTGAGGATGCGGCCCTCGCAGAAGGCCATCGTCACGGTGCGTTGCAAGACATGGCCGATGGCCCGCAGTTCACCTTCGGCGGGTCGAAGGAAGCTGGTCTTCAGCTCGATGGTGGCCACGCCGGGGCCTTCCATCTGGCCGCTGCGCGCGGCCAGCGCCATCGAAATGTCCAGCATGGTCATCAAGAGGCCGCCGTGGGCCACGTCCCAGCCGTTCAGGTGCGGCGGCTGCAGCCAGACCCGTACCTCGGCAGTGTCTTCGGTGCAGCCGTAGAACTGCAGGCCCAGGTGGTGGGCGAACGGGATGGGGATCGGGAAGGCTTGGGGCGTGGCGTTGGACATGCAATCCTCAGGAAGCTAAACCGCCGACAAACCGAGCCGGCGGCACAGCCCTGATCATCCCGCATGGATGGCACTGACGCCGCCGTCCACCGCCAGGATCTGGCCGGTGATGTGCTTGCCCGCAGCCGAGGCGAACAGCAGCGCCGCGCCTTTGAGGTCGTCGTCGTCGCCAATGCGGCGCAGCGGCGCCTTGGCGGCCATCTTGTCTTCGCCCAGCGCGGCCAGCAGGCCCTTGGTCATCTTGCTGGGGAAAAAGCCCGGCGCAATCGCATTGACGGTGATGCCGTATTCGCCCCACTCGCCTGCCAGCGCGCGGGTGAAGTTCACCACCGCGCCCTTGCTGGTGTTGTAGGCCACGGTCTTCATCTCGCTCGGGTTGCCGCCCAGGCCGGCGATGCTGGCCACGTTGATGATGCGGCCGTGGCGGCGCGGGATCATGCTGGCCTGCGCCACCAGCTGGCTGAAGACGAACAGGCTGCGGATGTTCAGGTTCATCACCTTGTCCCAGGCCTCCAGCGGATGGTCCTCGGCCGGTGCGCCCCAGGTGGCGCCGGCGTTGTTGACGAGGATGTCGATCTGGCCCAGGCGCTGCATGGCTTCGGCCACGACACGCTTGGCGTCTTCGGGCTGGCTGGCATCGGCCGCGATCCAGCTGGCGTCAATGCCCTTGGCCTTCAGGATGGCCGCGGCCTCTTCCAGGTCACCAGCCTTGCGCGAGCTCAGCACGATCTTCGCGCCGGCCTCGCCCAGGCTCTCGGCAATCTGCAGGCCCAGGCCGCGCGAGCCGCCGGTGACCAGGGCCGTCCGGCCAGTGAGGTCCATCAACTTGGCAATCGGGGTGCTCATGTCTGCGTCTCCTTGTGTGTGCGTGTGATCAGAACCAGGCGTCTTGCATTTCGCGGCAGACCGCTTCGCGTTGGCTGACAACGGCCAGCCAGGCGCCGATCTTGGGCAGTTCGTAGACGTGGAAGTAGCGCATCGCGGCCAGCAGGCCGGCGTTGCGCGCGGCGGCCTGCTCGCTCGCCGGCGCAGCCTGTTTGGCGGCCAGGCCCAGTTCCAGCCAGATCCACGCCAGCACCACATGGCCAAAGGCCTGCAGGTAAGGCGTGGCGTTGGCCAGCGCCTCTTCGGGCACGCCAGTAGCCCAGGCGGACTTGGTGGCGGCACCCAGTTGCTGCAGCGCCGCCGCCAGGCCGTTGGCCGGCTCGGCCAGGCCTTCCACGTGGCCGGCGCGCTGGATGGCCTCGCCCACACGCGTGGCCAGCAGCTTCAGGCCGGCGCCGCCCTGCATCACCACCTTGCGGCCCAGCAGGTCCAGCGCCTGGATGCCGTGCGTGCCCTCGTGGATCATGTTCAGGCGGTTGTCGCGCCAGTACTGCTCGACCGGGAAGTCCCGCGTATAGCCGTAACCGCCGTGGACCTGGATGGCCAGGCTGTTGGCCTCCAGGCACCACTCGCTGGGCCAGCTCTTGGCAATCGGCGTCAGCACCTCCAGCAGCAGCGCGGCTTCGGCGACTGCCTCCGGCGTGCCGGTGTGCGACTCGTCCACCAGCCGCGCGCAGTACAGCTCCAGCGCCAATGCGCCTTCGCAATACGCCTTCTGCGCCAGCAGCATGCGCTTCACATCGGCGTGTTCGATGATGGGCACCTGCGGCTGGGTCGCGTCTTTTCCGCCCTCTGCCATCGGCCGGCCCTGTGGCCGTTGCCGCGCATAAGCCAGCGAAGCTTCATAGCCCGCCATGCCCAGCATGGTCGCCGCGATTCCTACGCCAATGCGGGCCTCATTCATCATGTGGAACATGCAGCGCAGGCCTTCGCCGGCCCGGCCGACCAGGTAGCCGATGGCCCCTGCGCCGCCGCGCACCGGGAACCTGCCCTCGCCGAAGTTCAGCAAGGTGTTGGTGGTGCCGCGCCAGCCGCACTTGTGGTTCAGGCCGGCCAGCGCCACGTCGTTGCGCTCGCCCGTCAGCTGGCCCTTCGTGTCCACCAGCTTCTTCGGCACGATGAACAGCGAGATGCCGCGCGTGCCGGGCACAGTCTTGCCGTCCGGCCCGGGAATCTTGGCCAGCACCAGGTGGATGATGTTTTCGTTCAGCTCATGCTCGCCGGCCGAAATCCACATCTTGTTGCCAGTGAGCCGATAACGGGCGCCGAAGGGATCGGCCTCGAAGTCGTCGCCATCGGGCACGGCCTTGGTCGCCACGTCCGACAGGCTGGAGCCGGCCTGCGGCTCGGACAGGCACATCGTGCCGGACCAGCGGCCGCTGAACTCGTTGAGCGCAAACACCGTCTTCTGCAGTTCGGTGCCGTGCTTCATCAACAGGTTGGCATTGCCGGTGGTCAGCATGCCGGTGCCAATGCTCACCGAGGCCTTGGCGAAAAACGCATTCGCCGCGGCTTCAACGGTGTACGGCAGCTGCATGCCGCCGTGTTCGTAGTCCTGCGCAGCGCTGAGCATGCCGGAGGCCGCGTAGGCCTTCACTGCGTCGTGCGTGGCCTGCGGCAGGATCACCTTCTCGCCGTCGAACCTCGGCTCTTCTGTGTCCACCAGGCGGTTGAACGGCGCGTACTTCTCGCGCGCGATGCGCTCGCAGGTGTCCAGCACCTGGTTGAAGGTTTCGGGGCTGTGGTCGGCAAAACGCGGCCGCTCGGTCAGCGTGTCGGCATGCAGCCAGTCACGCAGCAAAAAGTCCACCAGGGCGCGCATGGCCCCTCCTTTGCAATGACGGGCGGCAGCATCGCTCCGCCCATGCGGCAGCAGCCCGCGCGCTGAGGGCGCGCGGTGCCGCTGGCCATGGCTTTACAGGACCTCGAAGATGCCGGCAGCGCCCATGCCCCCGCCGATGCACATGGTCACGCAGACCTTCTTCGCGCCGCGGCGCTTGCCTTCGATCAGCGCATGGCCGGTCAGCCGCTGGCCCGAGACGCCGTACGGGTGGCCGACCGCAATCGCGCCGCCGTTGACGTTGAGCTTGTCCATCGGAATGCCCAGCGTGTCGGCGCAGTACAGCACCTGCACCGCGAAGGCTTCGTTCAGCTCCCAGAGGTCGATGTCGGCGACCGTCAGGCCCAGGCGCTTCAGGACCTTGGGCACCGCGAAGACAGGGCCAATGCCCATCTCGTCGGGCTCGCAGCCAGCCACCGCAAAGCCGAGGAACCGGCCCAGCGGCGTCAGGCCTTTTTGCTGCGCGTACTTGTCGCTGACCAGCACGCAGGCGCCGCCGCCGTCGCTGAACTGGCTGGCATTGCCGGCGGAGATCACGCCACCCGGCAGCGCGGTGCGGATGCCGCGCACCGCTTCCAGCGTGGTGCCCGGGCGCAAGCCTTCGTCGGCGCTGCAGGTCACCTCCTTGCTGCGCAGGCCCAGGGCCTTGTCGACCACGCCGGCCGTCACGGTGATGGGTGCGATCTCGGCATTGAACAGGCCGGCTTCCTGGGCGGCGCAGGCCTTCTGCTGGCTGGCGGCGCCGTATTCGTCCATGCGCTCCTTGGAGATCTTGTAGCGCTGCGCCACGTTCTCGGCGGTCTGCAGCATGCTCCAGTAGATCTCAGGCTTGTTTTTCATCAGCCAGCTTTCCTGCAGCATGTGCTGGTTCATTTCCTGCTGCACGCAGGAGATGCTTTCCACGCCACCGGCGACATAGGCATCGCCCTCGCCGGCAATGACGCGCTGCGCGGCCATCGCGATGGTTTGCAGGCCGCTGGAGCAGAAGCGGTTCACGGTCACGCCGCTGACCGTGATGGGCAGGCCGGCGCGCAGCGCGATCTGGCGCGCGATGTTGGCGCCGGTGGCACCTTCCGGGTTCGCGCAGCCCATCAGCACGTCTTCAATGGCACCGGCTTCGATGCCGGCGCGCTCGACGGCGGCCTTGACGGCATGGCCGCCCAGCGTCGCGCCATGGGTCATGTTGAAAGCGCCCTTCCAGCTCTTGGCCAGCGGGGTGCGTGCGGTGGAAACAATGACGGCATCGGTCATGAGTTGACTCCTGAATACTGCGTAACGTGGGCGGTGCAGAAACCCATCAAGCGGACGCCGCGGAACCGGCTTTGCCGGGCCGCTGGTGTCGCCCCCTTGAGGGGGAGCGGCAAAGCCGCTCGGGGGTGGGCCATCAGCTGAAGCTCTTGCCTTCGGCGGCGAGCTTGGCCAGCAAAGGAGCCGGCTGCCAGAAGCTCGCGTCGTCGTGCGGGTTCTGCGCGAAGCGCTTCATCATCTGCACCACGTTGTAGAGGCCGACCGTGTCGGCATAGCACATCGGGCCACCGCGGTGCAGCGGGAAGCCATAGCCGGTCAGGTAGACCATGTCCACGTCCGACGCGCGCTGCGCAATGCCTTCTTCCAGCAGCCGCGCGGCTTCGTTGACCAGTGCGAACACCAGGCGGTGCACGATCTCGTCGTCGCTGATCTTGCGCGGCGTGATGCCCAGGTCCTTGCGGTAGTCGGCGATCATCTGCTCGACCAGCGGCGACGGGATCGCGTCGCGCTTGCCGGGCACGTAGTCGTACCAGCCGGCCCCGGTCTTCTGGCCGAAGCGGCCCATCTCGCACAGCAGGTCGGCCGTCTTGGAGTAACGCAGGTCCGGCTTCTCCAGGTAGCGGCGCTTGCGGATGTACCAGCCCACGTCATTGCCGGCCAAGTCGCCCATGCGGAACGGCCCCATCGCGAAGCCGAACTTCTCGGCCGCCTTGTCCACCTGCGCTGGCGTGGCGCCCTCTTCCAGCAGGAAGCCGGCCTGGCGGCTGTACTGCTCGATCATGCGATTGCCGATGAAGCCGTCGCATACGCCGGCACGACCGACGTCTTCTTGATCTTCTTGCCCAGGGCCATTGCCGTGGCGCCGCCATCAAAAGAGTTCGATCGCCGGCTCCATCACTGCGGACGACCCGGCCCGAATTTCGCCGCAGAGTGCCGCCGTTTGCGGCAGCA
The DNA here is from genome assembly GCF_041287625.1 of Ideonella sp. Lineage (GTDB taxonomy): Bacteria > Pseudomonadota > Gammaproteobacteria > Burkholderiales > Burkholderiaceae_C > Ideonella. The sequence continues at coordinate 89 of NZ_JBGGNH010000052.1, read as the reverse complement.
GCCGCTGGAAGTAGAAGCGGGCCGTGGCGATCTTCGAGGCATAGATCGGATCGGTGGAGCCAATGTTCTTGAACGCCACCTCGGCCATC
>NZ_JBGGNH010000051.1:0-43954 GCF_041287625.1 Ideonella sp. | reverse complement strand
AGCGTCTCGCCACCCACGCGCTGGGCCTGGCTGTCGAAACGTTGCAGGTACACGCCGAAGTCGCTGCCGCCCTGGTCGGACGCCCATGCCACCACGAAACCGCCGCCTGCGGTGCCGGTGATGGTGGGTTGCGATTGCTCGCCCAGCGTCGTCGAATTGATGACAGCTTCGCCGCCCACGGCAACACCGCCATCGGTATAGCGCTGCAGGTGCAGATCGGTGTGGCCGTTGAACGATTGCCATGCGACGACGTAACCGTCATCGAGCCTGGCGATGGTGGGCGCGCGCTGGTCGCCGGAAGTGGTGCTGTTGACTTCGAACTCGCCGGAGTCATTGAAAGTGGTCATTGGGGTACTGCTTGATAAGGACTGCTGGCCCCAAAGGTAAAGCTCGACGGGTAGGCAGGGGTGTAGGACGCTATCCCCTCAGCGTTGAGTTTGGTTTCCTACATGTCGCAGGACAGCCGCTCGCTTGTGCATTTATATTGGGCCGCATGACCCAACTCTCCGACTTCCCCATCACCCGCAAATGGCCCGCCCAACACCCCGATCGGCTGCAGCTTTACTCACTTCCGACCCCCAATGGCGTGAAAATTTCCATCATGCTGGAGGAGACCGGACTGCCGTATGAGGTCCATCGCGTCTCTTTCGACAGCAAGGACCAGTTCTCGCCGGAGTTCCTCTCGCTCAACCCCAACAACAAGATTCCGGCCATCCTGGACCCGAACGGCCCGGGCGGGAAGCCGCTACCGCTGTGGGAATCCGGCGCGATCCTGGTTTACCTGGCCGAGAAGACGGGCCAGCTCATGCCGCGCGACGCGGCCGCGCGCTATGAAACCCTGCAATGGCTGATGTTCCAGATGGGCGGCATCGGGCCCATGTTTGGGCAGATCGGCTTCTTCCATAAATTCGCCGGCCGGGAGTACGAGGACAAGCGCCCGCGTGACCGCTATGTGGAGGAATCGAAGCGGCTGCTCAAGGTGCTCGATGACCGGCTGGCCGACCACGCTTGGATCATGGGCGACGACTACACCATCGCCGACATCGCGACCTTGCCGTGGGTGCGCAACCTGGTCGCCAACTACAACGCCGGCGAGCTGGTGGGCATGGACAGCTTCACGCACCTGAATCGCACGCTGGCGGCCTTTGTCGCGCGGCCTGCGGTGGAGCGCGGCCTCAACATTCCGAAACGGCCGACCTGACCTAGCGGCGCTTTGCCTTGGCCCGCGGCTTGCCCGGCAACTCGATCGGCAGCCGCGTGTCGGCCTTCACTTCCTTGAGCACCACGCTGGAACGCACGTGCGTCACGCCCGGCAACCGGAAGGCGACCTCGTGCAGGAAGCGCTCATAGGCCTTGATGTCGGGCATCAGCACCTTGAGCACATAGTCGGCCTGCCCGGTGGTGGAGTAGCAACTCACGATCTGCGGGCAGCCGGCCACTTCCTTCTCGAACTGCACCACCACGTCTTCGCTGTGGCGCGTGAGGTTGACTTCAGCGATCACGCACAGCGCCAGGCCCACCTGCTCGCGGTCGATCAGCGCCGTGTAGCCACGGATCACGCCGCTGGCCTCCATGTCCTTGATGCGTTTCCAGCACGGCGTGCTCGACAGGCCGACACGGTCTGCCAGTTGCTGCACCGTCTGGTGCGAGTCGCGCTGCAGTTCCGTGAGCAGCACCACGTCCTGCCGATCCAGCTCTTCCATTCTCTTGTCTCCTTGGGCGCGTAGAACAGTTTTCTACCGGGAGTATGAAATCGGAGAAGAAAAGAAGCAAATTCTCCGGCCACCCCCTTAGCCTTGGCGCCATGACAGACACGCTCCTGCGCCCCGGCTACCAACTCTCCGACGCCTTGTGGGCACGCGACGGCCAGGTGTTCCTGACCGGCACCCAGGCGCTCGTGCGCCTGATGCTGATGCAGCGGCAGCGCGACGCTGCTGCGGGCCTGGCCACGCAGGGCTTCATCAGCGGCTACCGCGGCTCGCCGCTGGGCATGGTGGACCAGGCCATCTGGAAAGCCGGCAAGAAGTTCACTGAAGCGGGCATCCGCTTCGTGCCGGCCATCAACGAAGAGCTGGGTGCCACGCAGGTGCTGGGCACGCAGCGCGTGGAGCTGGACCCGGAGCGCACGGTGGATGCCGTGTTTGGCATGTGGTACGGCAAGGGCCCGGGCGTGGACCGTGCGGGCGATGCGCTGAAGCACGGCAATGCGTTTGGCTCGTCGCCGCGCGGCGGCGTGCTGGTGGTGGCGGGGGACGATCACGGCTGCGTGTCGTCTTCGATGCCGCACCAGAGCGACCAGGCCTTCCAGGCCTGGGGCATGCCGGTGCTGCAGCCGGCCAGCGTGGCCGAGTACCTGGAGTTCGGCCTGTACGGCTACGAGCTTTCGCGCTACTCGGGCGCCTGGGTCGGCATGGCCGCGCTGTCCGAAGTGGTGGAGAGTGGCGCCACGGTGGACCTGGACCTGGTCAATGCCCGCGCCGCAGCCTGGGCCGATGCGGCTAGCGTCACTGCCGCGACCGGCTACCAGCCGCCAGCCGACGGGCTGCACATCCGCTGGCCGGACCTGCCCTCGTTGGCCATCGAGGCCCGCATGGCCGCGAAGCTGCAGGCCACGGCCGCATTTGCCAAGGTCAACAGCATTGACCGGCAGGTGATCACGAGCCCGCACGCCACGGTGGGCATCATCACCTGCGGCAAGGCGCACTACGACCTGATGGAAGTGCTGCGCCGGCTGGAGATCTCGCCCGAGGCACTGGCCGAGGCCGGCGTGCGGCTCTACAAGGTGGGCCTGAGCTTCCCCATCGAGACGACGCGGGTCAAGGCCTTCGCCCAGGGCCTGAGAGAGATCCTGATCGTCGAGGAAAAGGGCGCGGTCGTTGAGACCCAGCTGCGCGACCTGTTCTACAACGCACCGGCCGAGGCGCGCCCAGCGCTGGTCGGCAAGCATGACCGCGACGGCAAGCCGCTGGTCTCGGCGCTGGGCGAGCTGCGGCCTTCGCGGCTGATCGAGATCACCGCGCACTGGCTGGCCGAGCATTTCGGCGAGGCCCGTTTTGGCGACCACTTGCGCCATGTGCGCGATTTCACGCCACCGCCGCTGCTGTCCAACGGCGGTGACACGGTCAAGCGCCTGCCTTACTTCTGCGCCGGCTGCCCGCACAACACCAGCACAAAGGTACCTGAAGGCTCGACGGCCCGTGCCGGCATCGGTTGCCACTTCATGGCCAACTGGATGAACCGCGACACCGAAGGCCTGATCCAGATGGGCGGCGAAGGCGTGGACTGGATCTCGCATTCGATGTTCACCAAGGTGCCGCACGTCTTCCAGAACCTGGGCGACGGCACTTACTACCACTCGGGCTACCTGGCGGTGCGCCAGGCGGTCGCGGCCAAGGCCGTCATCACCTACAAGATCCTGTTCAACGACGCGGTGGCCATGACCGGCGGCCAGCCGGTGGACGGCGTGATCAGCGTGGACGCGATTGCGCGGCAGATGGAGAGCGAAGGCGTCAAGCAGGTCGTGGTCGTCAGCGACAACATCGATCAATACGACGAGATGCGCGAGCGCTTCCCCGCCGGCACCGAGTTCCACGACCGCGCCGAGCTGGACGCCGTGCAGCGCCGCTTGCGCGAGGTCGCCGGCGTCACCGTGCTGATCTACGAGCAGACCTGCGCGGCCGAGAAGCGCCGCCGCCGCAAGAAGGGCGAGATGGTCGATCCTGCAAAGCGCCTGTTCATCAACGAAGCGGTGTGCGAAGGCTGTGGCGACTGCACGGTGCAGAGCAACTGCGTGGCCGTGCTGCCGCTGGAAACCGAGCTGGGCCGCAAGCGCAAGATCGACCAGAGCAACTGCAACAAGGACTATTCCTGCGCCAAGGGCTTCTGCCCCAGCTTCGTCGGCGTGACCGGCGGCAAGCTGCGCAAGCGCGCGGGCGCTTTGAGCACCGGCAAAGCGGCGTTCCTGGCCCGTGTCGAAGCGCTGCCGCAGCCGGCCGAACACACCTGGGCCGCGCCGTACGACCTGCTGGTCACCGGCGTCGGCGGCACCGGGGTGGTCACCGTGGGCGCGGTGATCGCGATGGCCGCGCACCTGGAAGGCAAGCGCGCCAGCGTGCTGGACTTCATGGGCTTTGCGCAGAAGGGCGGCGCGGTGCTGAGCTTCGTGCGTCTGGCCGACGTGCCCGAGCGGCTGAACCAGGTGCGCATCGACACCCAGCAGGCCGATGCCATCCTGGCCTGCGACGTGGTCGTCGGCGCCTCGCCGGATGCGCTGCAGACCGTGCGCCACGGTCGCACCCGCATCCTCGCCAACACGCACCAGATTCCGGTCGCCGAATCGCTGCGCAACCCGGACGCCAGCCTCAAGGTCGACCTGCTGCTGGAGAAGATGCGCTTCGTCGCCGGTGACGAACAGGTCGAGACCTTCGACGCCCAGGCGCTGGCCGAAGAGTTCCTCGGCGACACCATCACATCGAACATCCTCGCCATGGGCTACGCCTGGCAGCGCGGCTTGGTGCCGGTCAGCCTGGCCGCACTCACCAAGGCCATCGAACTGAACGCGGTCGCCGTTGAATCCAACCTGCTGGCTTTCTCGCTGGGGCGGCTCGCCGCGGCCGATCCGCAAGGCCTGCAAGCCTTGCGCAGCGGGGCATCAGAGCTGCCTCTTGATGAGTCCGTCGATGCGCTGGTGGCGCGCGCCGTGGCGCATCTCGCGGGTTACCAGAACGACGCCTGGGCCCGTCGCTTCGAGGCCACGGTGCAGCGTGTGCGCCAGGCCGAGGCGGCGCTGGCCGGCGGCGATGCCAGCCTGCCGGTCACCCGCGTGGTGGCCAGCAGCCTGCTCAAGCTGATGAGCTACAAGGACGAATACGAAGTCGCCCGGCTCTACACCGACGGCAACTTCCGCCGCAAGCTCAGCGAGCAGTTCGAAGGCGAACTGCAACTGGAGTTCCACATGGCGCCGCCGCTGCTGTCACGCCCGAAAAACGGCCAGGCGCCGCGCAAGATCCGCCTGGGCCCGTGGATGCTGCCAGCGATGCGCCTGCTGGCCAAGGGCAAGGCGCTGCGCGGCACCGCGCTGGACCTCTTTGGCTACAGCGAAGAGCGCCGCATGGAGCGGCAGCTGATCAGCCAGTTCGAGGCCCGCATTGGCGAACTGCTGGAAGGCCTGGCCGCTGACAAGCAGGCCCTGGCCGCCCAGATCGCCGCCGTCCCGATGAGCATGCGCGGCTACGGCCACATCAAGCTGGCCAACATCGCACTGGCCCGTGCCCGCGAAGCCGAGCTGATGCACCGCTACCTGCCGCAGCGTTACCCGAAGCCGCCCGCGTCCACCAAGGCCGGGCAGATCCGCGGCGTGGCGGTGGTGGCGGGCTGAAGGGGCTGGCATGCCACTTCTGGCAAGTTCCGCTGTCCTTTGGTGATGCGAGCCATGGCCCGGTGATTGGGCAGCATCGCTCCGGGGTGGTGTCCAACTCGCGCATCAGCTCAGATCCGTTTCGCTTTTGAGCGGGTCTGCGCGAGGCGGGTTGAATTCGACGTCTCCGGCGCCTGGCATCGACAGCAGGGTAACGATGCTGGGTGCCGGACCAGACAGGGCCAGATAGCGTTCGAAGGTCAGCAGCACGTGCGCTGGGCGCCCTCGATCCGTGATGAAGACGGGCCCTTGCGCTGCTGCTTTCTTGGCGCAGGCCGTGTCCTGGTTGAATTCGCGGCTGGACATGGTGGTGATGCGCACGATTGCCTCCCCGTGCATGTGGCAACTCGACGGCTTCGAGGGAGCGCTGCTGTCCTCAGTCCTCTGATACCTGTTCCAGCACGCCCTGCGCCGGCGCGCCATCGGGTTGCGCGAGCCAGTTCAGGACGTTGCCTTTGGCGCAGCCGTTGCCGTCTTCGACCGAGGTGAGTGCGTTCAAGGCAGTGGCGATGCTGCGTTTGTAGCAGCTGCCGATGTTGTCGCTGTAGCTGACCGTTTGCGTGCCTTCCTGGCCCACGCGCTGGGTGGCGCCGCCGGTGTTGCTGAAGATCAGGCCGGACTTCGAAGTGAGGCTGTTCTCGAAGGCGCTGTTGAACACGGCCTTGCCGTTGACCGTTCGCGACACGGTGGTGCTGAAGTCCTGGGCCATGGTGCTGTTCTGGGTGTTCGCATCGCCGTCGTAGACGTAGCCCACATCCAGCGGGTAGCTGAAGGCGTAGGTGTCGACGGTCTTGTTCTTGCCGTTGGTGGTCGTCACGGTGGCGGCCACGGTGGACTTCTGCGCAATGGTCTGCGAATACAGGATGTCCGTGATCTGGAAGGTCTGCTGGTTGCTGAAGCTCAGGTCCTGCTGCACCGTCGTCGTCACGCGGCCTTTCGAGGTGTCGACGTAGCCGGTGATCGCGTAGCTGCGCGTTGCCGTCACGCCCAGCGGACCGCTGACGCTGCCGTCGTCGGCGACCACGACGCCGTTGGTCGTGACGGGTGTGGTCAGTGCCGCGCTGGTCAGCGAGTTGCTGCTGACGACGCCGCCCGTGGTGGTGGCGCCTGCGTCCCGGTAGACCAGCAGGTTGCCGACGACCGAGTAGTGGTCCTGGGCGCCTTCGACGGAGATCGCCACCGTGTGCGGGGCGCCGTCGCTCAGCGCGCCGGCGAACGGCGTGAGGTCGACGCGTGAAGGGTTGAACGCGAGCGTCTCAGCGCCGGTGGTCGGGCGCCAGAGGCCGGGGTCGATGCCGCCGGTATAGACGCGCGGAACCACGGGCGCCAGGCCGGCCGGCTGACCGTCGATGGCGACCAGCACTTCGCGGAAGCTGCCGCCGCCGCAGCTTTGCAGTGCATCGGTCTGGTCGTCAGGCACGCAGGTGTACCAGAACTCATCGCCGCCCTGGCTCTCGGCCTGCACGTCCAGGTAGAGCCGCACGATGTTGGTCGGCAGCGACAGCGTGCGTTGCAGCGCGTCGGTGGCCGTGGCGAGGCTGGCCGGGTTGCCCGTCACCAGGTCGCCGGCGAAGGGGATCACCGCGTCGGCCACGCGCGAAGTGGCGGCGTCGGCAGCCGTCGCTGCCGGATAGAACACCAGCCTGGCCGAGCCCTGGATCAGGCCGGTGTAGGTGTCGTCAACCACGTTGTCCAGCCGCACGTAGCCGGTGGCAGCGGCCGTCAGCGCGTTGGCGTAGTCGGTCAGGTCCCGCTCGATGTGCCAGCTCGGCGCCACGGTGGAAGAGGGCTCCTGCGTGGTGCCGAAATACAGGTTCACGCCGCCGATGGAGATGAGCGCGGTGCGGTCGAACTGCCGGCCGGCGTTGACCGAGAAGTCCGCTTCCAGCACCACCTTGGCGAACTTGCCGGAGCAGGCGCCCGAACCCGGGTAGGCGAACGAATGCGCATCGAACCCGCTGTAGGTCATGCCGCTGTACAGCGTGATCGTGCACGGTGCGGTCGTGGGCCGGGGCAGCGGTGCGTCCGCCACCACCAGGCCGGTGGCACCGGCAGAGGCCGCGAGGGCCGCCACGGGTGCCACTGCGCCGGGTGTGCTGGCCTGGTCGTCATCGCCCCCACATCCGCTGATGAAGAGTGCGAGTGCGCACGTCGCGAGTGCCATGGGAAGGCAAGCGCGTGACGTCGGGCGGATCGGGAGGTTCGGCATGAACAAGCTCTGCTGGGTTGAGGAAGATGGCGGGGAGCCAGCCACGCAAAGCGTATGCCAAGCTCCTGCACCGGTGTCGACGGGGATACCCCATGCCGCATGGTGGGACTCGCTCTGGCGATGGCATGCATTCCGGTGGCGCGGCAGCCTTCGCGGCTGGCGGCGCGGTGTCGAGCATGCCCCGCGCTAGACTGCCCGCCTCATCGAGCGTCCCACCGCATGCAAGCCAAGCGAGTCCTCTTCCAGCATCCCCTGGCGTTCTGGATCGGCTGCGCACTCATCACCGCGGGTGTGCTTGCCCATTTGCCGATGTTGTTGATGGGCCAGCACACGCATTGGCGGCTGGTGGGCATGCCGATGACGATGGACATGTGGATTGGCATGGCGCTCATCCCCATCGGTCTTGCACTGTCGTTCTACGCGTTGATGCCGCCGCGGGGGCGGGCCGAATCGTCCACCCCCCAAGCGAGCGCCAGGTACCTGCATGTCGCCGACGGCGTGGCGCTGAACCGTGAGCACTGGAAGCTGGTGCTGGTCCTCATCGTCACCCTCGCCATCGACGTGATGAAGCCCGCGACGCTCGGCTTTGTGATGCCGGGCTTGAGCGCCGAATATGGGCTGCCCAGGTCTCATGCGAGCCTGCTGGCACTGTTCGCGCTCACCGGGACGACAGTGGGCTCGGTGGTCTGGGGGCGCATTGCCGACCGTTTCGGGCGACGCGCGGCCATCCTGTTTTCGGCGCTGATGTTCATCGGCACCGCCATCTGCGGTGCGATGCCGACCTTCGAATGGAACCTCGCGATGTGTTTCCTGATGGGCGCATCGGCCGGCGGCTTGCTGCCCATCGCCTTCACTTTGATGGCGGAGACAGTGCCGGCCCGGCACCGGGGCTGGCTGATGGTCGCGCTGGGCGGCATCGGCACCTCTGCCGGCTACATGATTGCAGCGGGATCGGCGGCGTGGCTGGAGCCGCTCTTCAACTGGCGCGTGCTCTGGCTGCTGGGCTTGCCCACGGGTGCGGTGATCATCTTCCTGAACCGGTTCATTCCCGAGTCTCCGCGCTTCCTGGCGGCGATGGGTCGGCACCAGGAGTCCCACGCGGTCCTGCGCCGATTCGCGGGGGCGAAGCAGGCCCTGGAGGCCGATGACCCGGCGCATCCCGGCCCGCCGGTGATCGACGAAAGCCATCCCGTGTCGGGCATTCGCCCACTGATGCGGGGCCGGCATGCCCGCATCAGCTGGGCGCTGCTGGTCTGCGGCACCGGCTGGGGCTTGGCGAACTTCGGCTTCCTGCTGTGGCTGCCGACGAACCTGAAGGAACTGGGCGTCGACCCCGCTGCGGCCAGCGCGCTGCTGGCGAAGTCGGCCTTCCTCGCATTGCCCGGGATCGCTGTCGTCATCCTTCTCTACCAGCGCTGGAGCAGCTTCAAGGCGCTGGTGCTGTTCATTGCACTCACGGCCGCGGTGCTGCTCGGCTTTGCTGCGCTGGCTGCATTCGAGTTGCGCTCGGCGAGCGTCACGACGGCGGCCACAGCGGCCTTGCTGATCTGCGTCAGCGGCGTGATCGCGATGCTCATTCCGTACGCCGCCGAGATCTACCCGGTTCACCTGCGCGGAAGTGGGTCCGGCGTCATTGCCGCAAGCTCGAAGTTCGGCGGCATCCTGGGTGCCGCACTGGCCCTCTTCAGCTTCTTCGACCATTTCGCGCTCTCAGCCCTCGTGCTCGCGTTGCCCATGGCTTTGTCGGCCGTCATGCTGTGGCGCAGCGGCGTCGAGACCCGCGGCATTGCGCTGGAGGACATCCAAAGCGCGCTGAGGGAGTAGCAGCGCATCACGACCGGATCGTGCTGGCCGTGGGCGCAACTGGGCTAGGAGTTGCCGTTCCAATGCTTGATTAGCTTCGCTTGGCGCGCCTCGCCCGGCCACATGTAAACGGTGTACTTGTCATCTGCGGGCTCCCATTCGTGCTGGATGCTGCCGATGCCTTCCATCACTGCAAGCACACGGTAGGTACCTGGCTTCACCTCAAACCGAGGCGCGTCCGGAAAGTACTGTGTGCAGCCCATCACGACCACTTTGCCGGATGTGATCTCAATGCTGCCTTCGACTGCGTGATCTACTGTTCCGAGTGGAATCTCAGGGTCCGCGTCAACCATGACGATCTCGATGGGGACATCTACGTTTCGTAGCGTGCCGGGACAAACAGCACTTTTGCCGAAGGCCGTCTGGCAGGCCAGCGCTTCGGGCGTCCAGATCGTGGCGAAGTCGTCTTCAGAATCCTCGTCCTGCACGACGAACTGAAAATAGTCGGCAAAGACAATGAAGGCATGCGTTTCGTGCATTGGTTCGGCCGAGGTGTCGAAGGTTGCTCTTTGGCGAATCTTGCCTCATGGTGGCTGCCCTCACTGCCCAGGCGCTACGCTTCTCGGTCGTCGTTGCCCGAGATTTGGTCCAGCACGGGGCGGCGTGATCAAACAGGGCCATGTGGCAGCGTCGGGGAGCTGGATGAACATGTCGTGTCGCAGCCGCGGAAGCGGAGCGCGGCTGGTGGTGGGTGTTGCGATAGTGAAGTCTGCATAGGAGCAAGGTCGGATGTCGAGTTCGCTAGCGGTGGCTCGTCGTCGCAATCGGCGAGCCACCCGCTGGCGCAGTACCCTGCAGAATGCGCAATATGGATGACACCGCACAAGTCGTTGAACAGGCCCTCGCGAACTGGAAGGCGTCTCTCGACCCCAAGTTGGAACTTGGGGGCCTCTACGTAAGAAACCCGACCGCGCACAAGTGGAAGGCACCATTCCGCAGCTTGATGCTGCGCGAGTCAGTCTTTTGGCGACTGCACGATCTGTTGGTGCAGTCACATGTCCTCTTCCAGGCAGGCCATGTGCTGGGCGCCAGGATTCTTTTGCGAAGCGGCTTCGAGACACTGGCACTGCTCATCTACCTGAACCAGTTGATGGCAAAGGTGCTCGATGGCACGTTGAACTTCCACACCTTCAGTGAAAAGACATCGCAACTGCTGCTTGGGTCCAAAGACCGATCAACGAACCACGTTGCGATCAATATAGTCACTGTCCTCGGGCACTGCGACAAGCGCTATCCCGGGCTCGTGAAGTTGTACGGAGAACTCTCAGAAAGTGCACATCCCAACTACGAAGGCATCTGCATCGGCTATTCGACTGTCGATCACGACAATCAAGTGACCAACTTCGCCAACATGTGGGCCGAGATGTATGGCAACACGCACCTCAAAGGGATGCGCGCGTGCATGGTGCTTTTTGAAGCTGAATACAACGAGGTCTGGCCAGATCACTTCGATGAACTGGAGCGATGGATCGAAGCGAACGATGTTGAACTTGAGGCCACCAAGGGCGCGACTTCTTAGGGCTTGGTTGCGCGCGCACTGTCAGCGGCAGGCATCGAAACCTGCACCACGTGCGAGAGGACGGCTGGTGCCGTGCGCCACCGTTCCGCGACGCTGACAACGAGATTGTGTCGGTGGAAAGGCTGGACGGGCTTTCTTCGCCACCAAGGTCAGGATGTCATGGCTCGCCACCATCTCGCCGTGCTGGTTGCGCACTTCCACGTCCCAGGCGACGACGCCTTGGCAGATGTCTTTGGCGTCGCGCTTGTTGCGGTCGATCTTGCAACTGCCATTGGTGGCCGAGGCGACTATCAAGCGGCCGATCCTCGCTGGTGGCCGCACTCCAGTTGAATGTCGCCTTGCATCACTTTGAAATCATCGGCATCGTTGCAGTACACCTGCGTGGTGTCGGCCCACTCCACGAGCTCAAAAGACGGCGCGGCGCTTTCGCTCATGGCGAAAATCTCCAACGCCTCACCAGGAAGGAGCGTGAAATCATGTGCCCATGGTTCGACTGCGACGACGTGCGGTTTGGTTCGACGATTGCGAACGGAGAACTTCGAAATCAGTGTTGTCATAGGTTAGGGGCCGCCTCTTGAAGTGGAGAGTGATGAGGATTGGCGGCTGGCATGGGCGCCTGACATCATCAGCAGCGCTTGCCTGTTGGTTCAGCAGAGCCAGTCGGGACCGCTACAGCAAACGGGCTACCGTTCTCGTCTGAGCGCCATCCCTCTGACAGGGCCGTTCGAATTGCACGCTCGATGATCGCGGGCGTAACGGGCGAGCTGTGTTGGCGCATCCAGTTATCAGGTCTTGCAACGTCGAAGGTGGCGATCAACGTCGAGCCTGCGCATTCGTCTTTGACGATGGCCGCGGTCATCGGGCTCATGGCCAGTGCTTGAGCGTAGGTCGGTCGTGAACGAATCGACCATCGGTAGGTCACTTCGTCCACCACGATGCGCCTGCTTCCTTTTCGTGCAATCGACATCTCTTGAACAACTCGTCGCGTCAGACCGCGCGGCTCTCAAACCTTCTTCGCCACCAACGTCAGGATGTCATAGCTCGCGACCATCTCGCCGTGCTGGTTACGCACTTCCACGTCCCAGGCGACCACCCCTTGGCCGATGCCTTTGGCGTCGCGCTTGTTGCGGTCGATCTTACGTTTGCAGGTCAGGCGGGCCTGGATGGTGTCGCCGATGCCGACGGGCTTGGTGAAGCGCAGGGTGTCCAGGCCGTAGTTGGCCAGCACCGGGCCGGGGGCGGGCGAGACGAACAGGCCGGCGGCGGCGGAAAGCACGAAGTAGCCGTGGGCAATGCGCTGGCCGAAGTCGGTTTCCCTGGCGGCGATCTCGTCGAAGTGCATGTAGAAGAAGTCGCCCGAGATGCCGCCGAAGGCGACGATGTCGGCCTCGCCCACGGTACGGCGGTGCGTGAGCAGCGACTCGCCAATCTGCAGGTCCTCGAAGTGGCGGCGGAAGGGGTGCACCTCGGTCTCGATGACCTTCGCGCCACGCACGTGCTCGCCGGTGATGGCGGCCAGCATGGTGGGTGAGCCTTGCACGGCGGTGCGCTGCAGGTAATGGTGCACCGCGCGCAGTCCGCCCAGTTCTTCGCCGCCGCCGGCGCGGCCGGGACCGCCGTGCTTGAGGGCGGGCAGCGGCGAGCCGTGGCCGGTGGACTCGACCGCGGCTTCACGGTCCAGCACCAGCAGCCGGCCGTGCCACATCGCGGCGGCGGGAATCGCGCGTGCTGCAATCGCCGGGTCTCGCGTCACCAGCGTGCCGACCAGGCTGCCCTTGCCGCGGGCGGCCAGCGCCAGGGCTTCGTCCAGCCCGTCGTAAGGCAGCAGGCTGCTGACCGGGCCGAAGGCTTCGATGTCGTGCACGTCGGCATGGTGCGAGTCGCGTGCCATCAGCAACGTTGGCGAGAAGAACGCGCCTTCGCTGACGCCGTCGCCCACAGGTGCGAAGCCATCGCGTTCGCCATAGACCAACTCGGCGTGTTGCAGCAGCCGGGCCACTCGCTCGGCCACGTCGGCCTGCTGCGCATGCGAGGCCAGTGCGCCCATGCGCACGCCTTCGCGCGCCGGGTCGCCCACGACGGTGGCCGCCAGGCGCTTGCGCAGCCGCGCGGCCACTTCGTCCACGTATTGACGGGGCACGATGGCGCGGCGGATGGCGGTGCACTTCTGGCCGGCCTTGGTGGTCATCTCGTTGGCCACTTCGCGCACGAAGAGGTCGAACTCCTCGTCGGCTGGCGTCACGTCGGGCGCGAGGATGGCGCAGTTCAGCGAGTCGGCCTCGGCGTTGAAGGGCACCGATTGGCGGATCAGGTTCGGATGCACGCGCAGCTTGGCGGCGGTGTCGGCCGAGCCGGTGAAGGTCACCATGTCCTGGCCGGCCAGGCGGTCCAGCAGGTCCCCGGTGCTGCCGATCACCAGCTGCAAACTGCCTTCTGGCAACAGGCCGCTGGCGTGCATCAGCCGCACTGCGGCTTCGGTCAGGTAGCTGGTGGCGGTGGCCGGCTTGACGATGCACGGCATGCCGGCCAGAAAGCTGGGCGCGAACTTCTCCAGCATGCCCCAGACCGGGAAGTTGAAGGCATTGATGTGCACCGCCACGCCGCCGCGCGGCACCAGGATGTGGGTGCCGGCAAAGCCCCCTTTTTTCCCCAGCGGGATCACCGGGCCCTCGTGCAGCACATTGCCCGAGGGCAGGCCGTTGGAGCCCAGGCTGGCATAGGCGTACAGCGTGCCGGAGCCTCCTTCGATGTCGACCCAGCCATCGCGCCGGGTGGCGCCGGTGTGGCGCGAGACCTCGTACAGCGTTTCCTTGTGCTCGTTGAGGTAGGCGCCCAGCGCCTTCAGGCGCGCGGCGCGCTGCTGGAAGTCCAGCTTCAGCAGGGCGGCCACGCCGGGGCCACGGGCGTGCGTGACGGCCTCGCCGAAGTCGAGGTTTTCGGCATGCGTGTCGGCCACCGGTTGGCCGTTGATCGCGCTCAGCAGCGACTGCGAATGCTGCTGGCCGATCCAGCGGCCGCCAATGAAACTTTGAAGGACAGGGGTGGTCATGTGGGGCTCCAGCGGGTCATGCCCGTTCGATGGCAATGGCAATGCCCTGGCCGACGCCAATGCACATCGTGGCAATCGCGCGGCGGCCGCCGGTGCGCTCCAGTTGGCGCAGCGCGGTCAGCACCAGGCGGGCGCCCGAGGCGCCCAGCGGGTGGCCGATGGCAATCGCGCCGCCGTTCGGGTTGACCTTGGCCGAGTCGTCGGGCAGGCCGAGTTCGCGCATCACGGCCAGGCCTTGCGCGGCAAAGGCTTCGTTGAGTTCGATGGTGTCGACCTCGTCCAGCGTCCAGCCCAGGTGGGCCAGCAGCTTCTTCGTGGCCGGTGCCGGGCCGATGCCCATGATGCGCGGCGGCACGCCTGCGGCAACCATCGCCAGCACGCGGCCGCGTGGCTTCAGCTTGTAGCGCTTGACGGCATCGTCCGAGGCCAGCAGCAGCGCCACCGCGCCGTCGTTCACGCCGGAGGCATTGCCGGCGGTGACGCTGCCGTCCGGCCGCACCACGCCCTTCAGGCGGCCCAGCTGCTCCAGCGTGGTCTCGGGGCGCGGGTGTTCGTCTGCCGTGATGCTGACGGGCTCGCCTTTGCCCTTCAGCGCGGGGATGACCACCGGCACGATCTCGCCGTCGAAGAAGCCGGCCTTGCGCGCGGCCTCGGTGCGCTGCTGCGAGGTCCAGGCGAACTGGTCTTGGTCGGCGCGCGTGACCTTGTAGTCGGTGGCGACGTTCTCTGCTGTTTCGGGCATCGAGTCGATGCCGTGCGCGGCCTTCATCTTCGCGTTGACGAAGCGCCAGCCGATGGTGGTGTCTTCGACCTTGGCGCTGCGCGAAAACGCGCTGTCGGCCTTGCCCATCACGAAGGGGGCGCGCGTCATGCTCTCCACGCCGCCGGCAATGACCAAGTCCGCATCGCCGGCGACGATGGCGCGCGCCGCGCTGCCCACCGCGTCCAGGCCCGAGCCGCACAGGCGGTTGATGGTGCTGCCGGGCACGTCCACCGGCAGGCCGGCCAGCAGCGCGACCATGCGGGCCACGTTGCGGTTGTCCTCGCCGGCCTGGTTGGCGCAGCCGTAGAGCACGTCGTCCACCGCGGCCCAGTCCACGCCGGGGTTGCGGTCCATCAAGGCCTTGATGGGCACGGCGCCGAGGTCGTCGGTGCGCACGCCTGCCAGGCTGCCGCCGTAGCGGCCGAAGGGCGTGCGCACGCCGTCGATGATCCAGGCGTGGCGGGGCGAGGGGGTCATGGGTTCAGTCTCCGTTGGATGTCTTGGGGTCGGGTGGCGGTTCGGCCGGCAGCGGCAGGCGCACCGCGCCGATGCCGCCAAAAAACAGGTCCGTGACGACGGGCGCCATCGCGGCGTAGGTCAGCGCGCCGTCGGGACGCAGCCAGGTGAACATCCAATTGATCATGCCGAACAGCAGCATGGTCAGCGGCTTGCTCATGCCGCCTTCGGCGAGCTGCGGGCGGAGCTGCTGGATGGCCTGCGCAAAGCCTTCCACCACCTGGCGTTCCTTGTTCAGCACGCGTTCGCGGTCGGCCGGTTCGAGGAAGCCCACGTCTTCGGTCAGCACCCGGTGCGCATGCTGGGCGCTGCCGTATTCCTCGACGAAGCGGTGGATCAGCTCGCGCAGCCGCGGCTCGGGCAACAGGTCGGCCGCTTCCACTTCCTGCACCAGCTCCTGCAGCCGCGCCACATGGCCTTCGGCAATCTCGACCAGCAGCGCGTACTTATCTCGGAAGTAGTGGTAGACCGCGGGCTTCGAGAGCCCGCAGGCCTGCGCGACCTGGTTCATCGAGGTGCCCGGGTAGCCCTGCTGGGCAAACAGCTCGGCCGCGCGCGCCAGGATGGCTTCGCGCTGGTTGTCATATCCGGCAGAACGTCCGCGGGCCACGGCTTTCCTTGTCAGTGAGGGGAAGCCGGATTCTCAGCGCTCATCGAAGGAGAGCACCACGCGCTCGGTCAGCGGGTGGGACTGGCAGGTCAGCACGAATCCAGCCTCGACCTCGTGCTTTTCCAGCGCGAAGTTGCGGTCCATGCGGACCTGGCCTTCGAGCAGCTTGGCGCGGCAGGTGCAGCAGACGCCGGACTTGCACGAGAACGGCACCTCCAGGCCGGCGGCGGCCGCAGCATCCAGGATGCTGGGGTCGCTCTTGCGGAACGAGATCTCGCGTTCCAGCCCGTCGCGGATGATGATGACGCGGGCGCTTTCGGCGTCGCCCGGCTGCGGCACATGCACCTGCGCGGCGCGCTCGGCATCCGGCACGCCGAAGCGCTCGATGTGGATCTGGTCCTCCGACAGGCCGGCCGCGCGCAAGGCGACCTCAGCTTCGTCGTTGACACCAAACGGGCCGCAGACAAACGCATGGTCGATGCCTGCGGGGTTCACCACCGTGCGGAAGAACTCGGCCAGCTTGTTGCGGTCCAGCCGGCCGGCGTTCAATGGCGTGTCCATGACCTCCCGCGAAAAGACATGGTGCAGCACCAGGCGGGTCAGGTAGCGGTTTTTCAGGTCCTCGAGTTCTTCCTTGAACATCGTGGACTTCTGCTGCCGGTTGCCGTAGATCAGCGTGAAGCGGGCCTTGGGTTGCTCGGCCAGCACCGTCTTCATGATGGACAGGATGGGCGTGATGCCGCTGCCGCCGGCAATGCCGAGGTAGTGGCGGGCGGGTGCCTCGGCGTCCGGCAGTGCCGGCACCGTGAAATGCCCCTGCGGCGGAATGACCTGCAGCAGGTCGCCCGGCTTCAGGTGTTCGTTGACCCAGGTGGAGAACACGCCGCCCGGCACCTTGCGCACGCCCACGCGCAGCTCGTCGCCGCTGGCCGAGCAGATTGAATACGAGCGCCGCAGGTCCACGCCATCGACTTCGGTGCGCAGCGTCAGGTACTGGCCGGGTTTGAAGCGGAACTGCTCGCGAAGAGATTCAGGCACCTCAAATGACACGATGGTCGCTTCGTCGGTGTCCGGGTGCAGCGCGCGCACGCGCAGGGATTGGAAATGCAAACTCATATCGGTTTGAAATGTTCAAACGGCTCCTGGCACGCGATGCAGCGGTACAGGGCCTTGCAGGCGGTGGAGCCGAAGGCGGACAGGCGCTCGGTGCGTTTGCTGCCGCAGCGCGGGCAGGCCAGCCGGGGGATGACACGCACCAGTGATTCGCCTTCGGCCAGCACCGGCCCGGGTGGCGCAATGCCGTAGGCGTTCATCTTCTGGCGCCCGGCCTCGCTGATCCAGTCGGTGGTCCAGGCGGGGGCGCGCTGCAGGCGCACGCGGGCCGGGCCAAGGCCTGCCGCGTTGACGGCAGCCAGCACGTCGCGCTCGATGACCTCGGTGGCCGGGCAGCCGGAGTAGGTGGGCGTGAGCACCACCTCGATGCCACCGTCGCCGGTGTCCAGCACGTCGCGCACGATCCCCAGGTCGCGCACCGAGACGGCAGGCACCTCGGGGTCCAGCACGGTATCCAGCACCGCCCAGACCTGTTCGAGGCGAGCCGTGTCCGGTTCAGGCGGCGCGACCAGGTTCACCAGACGCCTCCGGGGAAACTGCGCTGCAGGTGCTGCATCTCGGCCAGGATGTAGCCCATGTGCTCGCTGTGGCGGCCACGCTTGCCGTCGCTGCGGAAGGCGCCGGTCTTGGGCGCCTGCAGCTTGCCGCCTTCGAGGATCTGGTCCATCTCGGCCGTCCACGCGGCCTGCACGTCGGACCAGCGCGGGCCGAGGCCGTTGGCGGCCGCGGCTTCGTCCACCGCGTCGGCGTCGAACAGCTCGGCCATGTACAGCCACAGGTCGCGCAGCGCGCGTTCCATGCGGCGGCGCGATTCTTCGGTGCCGTCACCCAGCCGGGCCACCCAGTCGGCCGCATGCTGCTGGTGATAGCGCGCTTCCTTCACGGCCTTGCCAGCGATGCCGGCCAGCTCGCTGTCGCTGGAGTCCTGCAGGCGGAGCCAGATCTGCTTCAGGAAGGTGGAGAGCATGGCATTGCGCAGCACGGTGACGGCGAAGTCGCCGCGCGGCAGCTCGACCAGCGTCGGGTTCAGGAAGTCGCGTTCGTCGCGCAGGAAGGCCAGCTGGTCCTCGTCATGTCCTGCCCCTTCGAGCTTGCCAGCGTGGGTGAGCAGCGCGCGCGCCTGGCCCACCAGGTCCAGCGCCATGTTGGACAGCGCGATGTCTTCTTCCAGCACCGGGCCGCGGCCCGACCATTCGGCCAGCCGCTGGCCGGCGATCAGGCAGGTGTCGCCCAGTCGCAGCACGTATTGCACGGCAGGGTTGGTGGCAACTTGAATCGAAGCAGTCATCACATGTGGTCCACGGAGGCGGGCAGCTCGTAGAAGGTCGGGTGGCGGTAGACCTTGTCTTCCATCGGGTCGAAGTACATGTCCTTGTCCGACGGGTCGCTGGCGACGATGTCCCTGGACTGCACGACCCACACGCTGGTGCCTTCCTGGCGCCGGGTGTAGACCTCGCGCGCCAGCTGGATCGCGCCGGCCGCATCGGGCGCATGCAGGCTGCCGCAATGCTTGTGGTCAAGCCCGGCCTTGCTGCGCACGAAGACCTCCCACAGCGGCCATTCCTGCGCTGCCTTGGGGTCGACCTTCGGGTTCTGGCTGTTGCCGGTGCTCATGCTGCTTCCTTGTCTTGCTGCTGTTGCTTGCGGGCATGCGCCATCGCGGCGTCGCGCACCCAGGCGCCGTCTTCCCAGGCGTCCACGCGGGCGTTCAGGCGCTCGCGGTTGCAGGGGCCGTCGCCATTGACCACGCGCCAGAACTCGGCCCAGTCGATGCTGCCGTAATCATGGGACTGGCGTTCCTCGTTCCACTTCAGGTCCGGGTCCGGCAGGCCCACGCCCAGCAGCTTGGCCTGCTCGACGGTGGCGTCGATGAACTTCTGGCGCAGCGCGTCGTTCGAGATGCGCTTGATGCCCCAGCGCATCGATTGCGCCGAGTTCGGGCTCTCCGCATCCGGCGGGCCGAACATCATCAGCGAGGGCCACCACCAGCGGTTCACCGCGTCCTGCACCATCTCCTTCTGTGCCGCGGTGCCGTGGTTCATCATCGTCAGCAAAGCCTCGTAGCCCTGGCGCTGGTGAAAGCTTTCTTCGCGGCAGATGCGCACCA
This sequence comes from Ideonella sp., assembly GCF_041287625.1. Lineage (GTDB taxonomy): Bacteria > Pseudomonadota > Gammaproteobacteria > Burkholderiales > Burkholderiaceae_C > Ideonella. Next base: position 24,789 of record NZ_JBGGNH010000051.1, on the reverse strand, counting down.
TCGCCCGCGCATACGGCGCGTACGAGCAGCGGCAAAGAGGCACCTGGTTCATGATGGCCGCGCCGTCCACCAGCCAGCCGATCACGCCCATGTCGGCCCAGCTCAGCGTGGGGTAGTTGAAGATCGAGCTGTACTTGGCGCGGCCGGTGTGCAGCGCCTCGTACATCTGGTCGCGCGAGGTGCCCAGCGTTTCCGCGGCCGCGTACAGGTACAGGCCGTGGCCGGCTTCGTCCTGCACCTTGGCCAGCAGGATGGTCTTGCGCTTGAGCGTGGGCGCGCGGGTGATCCAGTTGCCCTCGGGCAGCATGCCGACGATCTCCGAATGCGCATGCTGGCTGATCTGCCGCACCAGCGTCTTGCGGTAGTGCTCGGGCATCCAGTCCTTGGCTTCGATGAAGTCGCCGTCGTCGATGCGGGCCTCGAAGCGGGCTTCCAGCTGCACCTCTTCGGCGCTGCGCAGCGGCTTCTGCGTCGGGCCGCCTTCCTTGGCCATCAGGTCCATGGCTTGGGTGTACATGCGCGTTCCTTTCGATGAATGGGGGAGTGCGTGGCTTACTTCGGCCGCTTGTCGACCACGCGGCGGGCCTTGCCGACCAGCGTGCGTTCGATGCTGCCGTTGGCCAACACGCTGGGCTTGACGGAGATGCCCACGAGCGTCTTGATGCGGTGCTGCAGCCAGCCGGCCACGTCGCGCAACTCGGCCTCGTTCAGGCTCGCGCCGGCATGCTGTTCGCAGACCACCTCGACATGGTCCAGCAGGCCCTCGCGGCTGACAACGATCTGGTACTGGCCGGAGAGTTGCTGGTGCTGCAGCACGATCTCCTCGATCTGCGTGGGGAACACGTTGACGCCGCGGATGATCAGCATGTCGTCGCTGCGGCCGACGATCTTGCCCATGCGGCGGAACGAACGGGACGTGGGTGGCAAGAGGCGGGTCAGGTCGCGCGTGCGGTAGCGGATGATGGGCAGCGCTTCCTTGCTCAGCGAGGTGAAGACCAGCTCGCCCTCGCTGCCGTCGGGCAGCACCTCGCCGGTCAGCGGGTCGATGATCTCGGGGTAGAAATGGTCTTCCCAGACGACCGGCCCGTCCTTGCTCTCGATGCATTCGCTGGCCACACCCGGGCCCATCACTTCGGACAGGCCGTAGATGTCCACCGCGTCGATGCCGGCCTTGCCTTCGATCTCGCGCCGCATCGCCTCGGTCCAGGGCTCTGCGCCGAAGATGCCGACCTTCAGCGAGCTTTCGCGCGCGTCCAGCCCCTGGCGGGTGAACTCCTCGATCAGGACCTGCATATACGAGGGCGTCACCATGATGATGTCCGGCTTGAAGTCCTGGATCAGCTGGACCTGCTTCTCGGTCTGGCCGCCGGACACCGGGATCACCGTGCAGCCGGCCCGCTCGGCGCCGTAGTGCGCGCCCAGGCCACCGGTGAACAGGCCGTAGCCGTAGGCGATGTGGACGATGTCGCCGGCCCGGCCGCCGGCGGCGCGGATCGAACGTGCCACCAGGTCGGCCCAGGTGTCGATGTCGCGTTTCGTGTAGCCCACCACGGTCGGCTTGCCGGTGGTGCCGGAGGACGCATGGATGCGCGAGACCTGCTCGCGCGGCACGGCGAACAGGCCGAATGGGTAGTTGTCCCGAAGGTCGCGCTTGGTGGTGAACGGGAACTTCGCCAGGTCGCTCAGCGCCTTCAGGTCGCCCGGGTGCACGCCGGCCGAATCGAAGGCCTGGCGGTAGTGCGGCACCTTGTCGTAGGCGTGCTGCAGCGTCCAGCGCAGGCGCTGCAGCTGCAGCGCTTCGATCTCGTCGCGGCTGGCGGTCTCGATGGTCTCCAGATCACCAGGGGCGGGTCGCTTGGCGGGCATGTCTCTCTCCGAAAATCAGGGGCCGGGGCGTGGGCTCTGCGGCCTCATTCACCGTGGAAGTGACTGCCGGCAAAGTGGTGGCGCGACAGCAGCGGCGCGCGGCGGTAGCGTGTTTCGCCGTAGTGCTGCTGGAGGTTCGCCAGCACGCCGAACACGCGGCTGGGACCGAGCTGGTCGGCCCAGGCCAGCGGGCCCAGCGGGTAGTTGGTGCCCAGGCGCATGGCGGTGTCGATGTCGGCCGCGCGCGTGGTCGAGACCGTCATCAGCTCGGCCGCTTCGTTGGCCAGGCAGCAGACGGTGCGCATCACCACCAGGCCGGCCACGTCGTGCAGCGCCAGGAGGCCGATGCCGGCGGTGTGCAGCAGCGCGGCCAGTTCGGCCAGGTGCGCCTCGGTGCCTGCGCTGGCGGCGGCGCCCAGCAGCGGCGTGCTGGCGAAGTCGCGCGCCAGGTCCAGCAGCAGCATGGGCTTGCCGGCAGCGCGTTCGGTGGCGGTTCGGCCGTCGGTCAGCGCGACCTGCAACTCGCCGAGCTGCAGATGCTCGGCGGGCAGCGTGTCGTCCACGTGGATGCTGACGCCGGATTTTTCCAGGCGCTGCAGCAGCGGCGCGAGCAGCCCGGCGTTGCGCGGCGCACGAACCGACGGCGCGGTGGCCGCGGGCGTGACCAGCGCGACGGCGGGCGCGGCGGCATCCTTCGCGTGCTCGTAAAAGCCGCGCCCGCTCTTGCGGCCCAAGCGGTCTGCACGCACCAGCTCCTGCTGGATCAGGTTCGGTGCGTAGCGCGGGTCGTAGCCGGTGGCCTGGAAGACCGATTCGGTGACCGAGAGGTTCACGTCCTGGCCGATCAGGTCGGTCAGCTCGAACGGGCCCATCGCAAAACCGCCGGCTTCGCGCAGCAATCGGTCGATGGCCGGCGCTTCGGCCACGCGCTCTGCCAGCAGCTTGAAACCTTCGGCGTAATACGGCCGGGCCACGCGGTTGACGATGAAGCCCGGCGCGTTCGGCGCGTCGACCGGCGTCTTGCCCCAGGCCAGCGACAGCGCGCGCATCGCATCGACCAGGGCTGGCGCGGTCTCCACGCCGGCAATGATCTCGACCAGCTTCATGCGCGTGGCCGGGTTGAAAAAGTGCCAGCCGACCAGGCGGGCCGGGCGCTTCAGGCCAAAGGCAATCGCGGTGATGGAGATCGACGAGGTGTTGGTGGCCAGCACCGCCTCGTCGCCCAGCAATTCCTCCAGCTGCCGGAACAGGCCCTGCTTGGGCTCCAGCCGCTCGACGATGGCCTCCACTGCCAAGCCGCAGCCCGCCAGCTCGGCCAGGTGCTCGGTGGCGCGCAGGCGGCTGCCCACAGCAGCGCGTTCTTCCGCCGTCAGCCGGCCGCGCTGAACGGCCTGGTCCAGGTCCGCGCCGATGCGGGCGATGGCCTTGGCCGCCGCGCCGGGCGCCAGGTCGAACAGGCAGACTTCGTGGCCAGCCTGGGCCGCCAGCTGGGCAATGCCGGCGCCCATGCTGCCGGCACCGATCACGGCGACTCGGGTGGACGGATCGAGCGGAAAGGAAGAGGTCATGGGTTCTGCAGACGAGGCACCAGGGAAGGTGGAGAGGTCATCATGGGCGAAGCCATCCGCGGTGTCGGGTCGGGAAAGCACCGGTGAGCGCAGACACAATTGACCGACCGATCGGTAAATAATAGATCCGGTCTTGATCCAGCGCAAGTTCAGGGACTTGGTGGAAACCCTCGCGGGACGGGATGCCGCCGTTGCCGCTGGCGGCGCGCCGTGGCCGCGCATGGTCATGCCAGCCGACAATCGCACATTGCCCAGAACGCAGGAGAACGCGCTTGAAGACTTACGACATTGACGTCCAGAACCTGAAATCGGCCCGACACGACATGGGCCTGATCGAATTCCGCCTGGACCTCACGGTGGTGAACCTGCCGCCGCGCGACGAAGGCGCCGCCAGCAGCCGCCTGCGCCTGCCGGTGGAACACGCCCGCACGCTGCTGATCCTGCTCAAGCAGCAGATCGCCGAGCTGGACAAGCTGCAGCCACGCAGCCGGCGCTCTGGCCGGGCCTGAGAAGCTTCCCAGCGCCGCCAGGGTGCTCAGTTCAGGCGCGAGCCCTTGGGCAGGCGCGCCGACAGCCATTCATGCACGTCGGCCCGGATGTGCCGACCTTCGAGCAGGAAGCTCTCGAACCGGCTGGGCACGTAGGGCAGGTACAGCAGCGGCATGCCAGCTTCCTCGGGCGTGCGGGCGGCTTTGCGGTTGTTGCACGGGCCGCAGGCCGCGACCAGGTTCATCCAGGTCCAGCCGCCGCCGCGCGACTCGGGCTGGATGTGTTCGCACTGCAGCTCGCGCTCCTGAAAACGCTGGCCGCAATAGGCGCAGGTCATGCGGTCGCGCCGCAGCAGCTTGGCCTTGGTGAAACCGGGCACCACGTCGAACAGGTTCAGCTTCGAGGCACCTCGCAGCGCGATGATGGGGTGCACTTCGATCAGCGACTGCCGGCCGCTGGCGACGTTGAAACCGCCGCGCAGCGTGGCCAGCGGTCCGTCACCATCGATCCAGGCGACCGAGCCGGTGGCGATGTGCACAGCAGCCTGCTGCAGCGAGATCCAGGCTTGCGGCGTGCCCTGGATGTCCAACTGCAGCACGTGCTGGTGATGTTGATGCATGCTGGCCTCCTTTCATGGCCGCGGATGGATTGAGGGTCAGGTGAATGGCAGCGGCGCTTGGATTCGAACCAAGGTCCCCAGCTTCAAAGGCTGGTGTCTGAGGCCACTCGACTACACCGCATTCGGATCGAGGAAAAAAGGTTGGCGGAGAGCGAGCGGATCGAACGCTCGCGGCGACTCGCGTCACCGGCCTCGGCTTAGCAAGCCGGCCCCTTGCCACTCGGGCAGCTCTCCGTTGAGCGATTGGGGAAAACAAAAAGGCCCGGGCACCTTGCGGGTGTCCGGGCCTCTGTGTGGGTACAGAGCGACGAGGGTGCGCGGCTATGCGCGGTCCTCTCCCGGATGCGTCGGATCCTCCAGCCATGCCTGCTGCTGGTGCGAACTCGATGGCCGATACAGGTGACTGCCTGCATCGCGCCCGACGCGTCCTTTCATCGCGATGCCACGCGAACCGCCGCCCATGCGCAGGCACACGGCGAGGCCGTGGGCGCGATGGCGATGGAACGATGGGTTGGCGATCACGGTGAACTCTTGGCTGTTGCGTTGGAATGGGCTGGACTGTAAATAGTCTTTACTCTGCTTGTCAACGTATCGCGCGCAAGCAGATCAAAAACAACACAGCGCCTTCACGCTGCCGCCGCGGCAGTCGCTCGCCACTGCGCCGGGCTTTGGCCATGGCGGCGCTTGAAGGCGCGGCTGAACCCTTCGGTGGAGCGGTGCCCACAGGCGGCGGCCACCTGCGCAATCGACTGGTCGGAGCCGGCCAGCAGCTGCGTGGCCTTCAGCAGCCGCCACTCGGCCAGGTGGGCCATCGGCATCTCGCCCGTGGTGGCCTTGAAGCGCTGTGCAAAGGCCGAACGCGACATGCCGGCCTCGCTGGCGATCTGTGCCAGCGTCAAGGGTTCGTGGCAGCGGGTGTGCATGAGGTTCAGCCCCGCATTCAGCCGGGGCTCGAAAAACGCGGCCATCAGGCTCGGGGTTTGAGCCACCGGCTGCGCTGCCTCGAAATGCGCGCGCACCACCTGCACCAGGAAGATCTCGGCCAGGCGCTCGACGATGACCGCGCTGCCCGGCCGCCGGTTGCGCAGCTCTGCCGCCATGAAGCTGGGCAGCGCGTGCACCAGCTCGCGGTTGGCGCCGGTGCGGGCACGCGTGCGGATCAACGTGGGCAGGCTTTTCACCAGCAGCCCGCGCACCTGCGGGTCGAACTCGAAGTGGCCGGAGATCAGGCGCGCGCTGCGCTCGGCGTCGGCGGGCAGCGTGCCGGCGCGGATCATGCGGCCGATGTCGCGCGCATCCGGCGCCAGCGCGGCCTGTGCCGGGTCGCCATGGCCCAGCACGTGTTCCACGCCTTCGGGCATCAGCACCAGGTCGTTGGCCCTCAACGCCAGCGTCTGCCCACCAATCTGCAGCCAGCAGCGTCCCCACAGCACCACGTGGATGCGCGCGTGCACGGTGTGCAGGAAGCGCATCGCCCAGTCGCCGTGAAAGTCCTGCGCGTAATAGACCACGCCCTTGATGCGCAGCGCCTGGAACAGCGCGTCGAAGGCGGGCAGCGGCAGCGGCGGCACGGCCTTGTCAACCGCGCCCGAAGGCACCGCCGCGGTGGAAGAAGGGCTTGGACGCTGCGTCATGATTTCTGGATTCTGTGTCATTCACAGTCCAGCCGCCGCTCCCTAGCATTCGGGCCATCGAAGCTTTTTGACTGATGGCCTGCATGACCACGCTGCTCTACATCGAATCTTCTCCGCGCCAACAGCGCTCGCACTCCACCGCCGTGGCCCGCGCCTTCCTCGACGCCTACCTGGCCCGCCACCCCGGGGTCGAGCTCGACACCTGGGACCTGTGGTCGCCCGACGCGGCCTTGCCCGAATTCGAAGGCGCCGCGCTGAGCGCGAAATTCGCCGCCCGCAGTGGCGTGCCGCACACGCCGGAAGAAGCGGCCGCATGGGCCGAGGTCAGCCGCCACGCACTGCGCCTGCAGCGCGCCGACCTGCTGCTGCTCAGCGTGCCGCTGTGGAATTTCGGCGTGCCCTACAAGTTCAAGCACTGGCTGGACGTGGTCACCCAACCCGGCCTGACCTTCCGGCCCGACCCCCAAAAGGGCATGCAGGGCCTGCTCAAAGCTCGCAAGGCGCTGGTCGTCTCGGCCCGCGGCGGCATCTACACACCTGGCTCGCCCACCGCCGCGTGGGACTTCGTCACGCCCTACCTGCAGCACTGGCTGGGCATGATGGGCGTGCAAGACGTCGCAGTCGTGTCCATCGAAGGCACCAGCATTTCCGAAGCCATGACGCAGGCCGCGCGGGCCCAGGCCGTCGCCGAGGTGCAGGCTCTGGCGGGCGCGTTGTGAGGGGCGCCTAAGATCGGCCCCTTTTGCTCCCGGGAAGGTAGCCATGGTGGACGAATCCAGTGCCCAGCCTGGCCGCAGCGTGCTGATCGCCGGTGCGACCGGGCTGGTCGGCAAGGCTTTGCTGGGTTTGCTGCTGGCAGACCCGGCGGTGCGGCAGGTGCATGCGCTGGTGCGGCGGCCGCTGACGATGAGCGACGCGAAGCTTGCCGCGCATGTCGTGGACTTCGCGGCCTTGCCGAAGCTGCCCGCGGTTGACGAGGTCCACCTCGCGCTGGGCACCACGATCAAGATCGCCGGCAGCCGGCTCGCGTTCCGCGCGGTGGATTTCGATGCCAACCTGGCTGTGGCGCGCGCGGCACGGGCGCTGGTGCGCGCTGCGCGGGGCTGGTCAGCGCGATGGGCGCGAAGGCCGCGTCCAGCGTCTTCTACAGCCGCGTCAAAGGCGAGATGGAAGACGCGCTGGCGACGCTGGGCTTCGACGCCTGGGTCATCGTGTGGCCGTCGATGCTGGTGGGCGACCGCGTGGCGCTGGGGCAACCGGAGCGCCGCGGCGAGCAGGTCGCCGAAACCGTCGGCCACTGGCTGGGGCCGCTGATCCCAGCCAACTACCGGCCTGTCGAGGCTGTGCGTGTGGCGCGCGCGTTGGCGGCGCGGGTGCCGCTGGCGCAGGGACAGGAAGTCCTGTTGTGTGGGGCCTTGCAACACTTCCGCTGACAGGGGCCAAGCCTGTCTCGCGACCGGCAAGCGTGCCGTTCAAGCTTTGCCTGCTAGCGCAGCGCCTTTTCGATCTCGTCGGCATTCACGTAGGCGCCGATCCATTCGGGGCGCAGCAGTTCGTGGATGGTGCTCTTGCCAGAGCCGTTCGGGCCCGCGAAGACCCGAAGCCTGGGTTGCGCGACGGCCGCTGAATTCACCGTGACTCGGTTGTCGCTGCGGGCTTCTTGGTGCGCCTGAGCACGGTGCCAGACCGCACCGGCGTGCTGGCGGGCAAGGACTTGATGACCCGGACCGCACCGCTTGACCGCAATTCGATCAGCTGACCGCCGGCTGATCGCATGACGACCGCTCCCGTCTCCACCAGCGCACGCTCATGAGCCGCCTTGCCAGCCTGGGCCGCCAGCTGGGGAATGCGGGACTCGCCTGCTTGCATGGACGCTTCGCTGATCGGAGGTTCGCGGCGCATGGGGGTGTGGACGCAATGGATTGCCACGGATTGTGCAACGAATCCTTGGCCGCTATCGGCCATTGGCCGTGTTCACCCGGTCCAGCCACAGCAGCGCATCCGCATGCGCGATGAAGTGCTCGAAATAGGCGGGCGAGAGTTCGCGCATCAGGCTCAGCGAGCGGTGCACCAGGTGGTGCGAATTCAGCGGGCCGGCGTTGTCGGGCAGCGAGGCCAGGGACTGGGCCAGGCGCTGCTCGGCGCTGAGCCGGGACCAGGTGCGCTTGAACAGCTGCATCGCCTTCAGCTCGCCCGGGGCGCTGCGGGCGGCCGCTGGCGCACCGGCCGGCAAGGGCACTGGCGCGGGTTGTGCCATGCCGGCCATCAAGGCCTTGAACGGGCTGGGCGCTGGCGCTTGCGCGGGGGCGGCTTCGGCGGCCAGTCGCGTTTCAAGCTCGGCCTCGCAGGCTGCGAGCAGCCGGGCCAGCTTGTCGTGCAGCACACGCCGCGCGGCGCCCTGGTGCGCACCGGCACGCTGCGCCAGCGACTGCAGCAATTGCCAGCGCACCGGCAACAGCCGCGCTGCGCCGCGCGCCTGCAAGGCCTGCAGCGTGTCGCTCATGGCGACGATGCGGCTTCGCGCGAGGGCCTGGGCGTGGGCGACATCTCCACGCGCCGGTTCTTCGCACGGCCTTCGGCGCTGTCGTTCGAGGCCACCGGCTGTTCGGCGCCGAAGGCGGCGGCGAACACGGCCGAAGCCGGCACGCCTTCTTCGATCAGTGTGCGCGTGACGGTCAGTGCGCGCTGGGCCGAGAGTTCCCAGTTGTCGGCAAACACCTGGTTCTTGCCGCCGCGCATCAGGCGGTCGTCGGTGAAGCCGCTGACCATCAGCGCCTCATCGCGCGACTGCAAATAGGTGGCCAGCGGTGCCGCCAGGCTCTTCAGCAACTGCCGGCCTTCGGGCTGCAGTTCGGCCGAGTTGAAGCCAAACAGCACGCTGCCGGAAATGCCGATGCGGCCATGGTCCAGCGTGACGCGGCCGGCGGCCAGCGGCACGGCCAGCGCGCGCTCCAGTTCCGTGCGGCGCTGGGTTTCGAGCTGGCGCTGCCTGACCTCGTTCTCCAGCCGCGAAGCCAGCTCCAGCTGCGAAGCCAGCGCAAACAGCAGGATCAGCACAAAGGCGCCCAGCAGGCCGGCCATCAGGTCGCCGAAGACGGCCCAGACGGGCGTGGACGCCTCCAGGCCGGCGTCCAGCTCCAACTCGTCGGTCGTCATCAAGCGGCTTCCGCGCTGGCCAGGTTGCCGGCCACGCGTTGCAGTTCTTCGATGATCTGCTTTTGCGACAGCATGCTCAGGTCGATCACCTCGCGCGCCTGGGCCACGTAGTAGGCCAGTTGCTCGTCACTGCGCGAGAGCGACTTGCCCAAAGCGCCTTCGATGCGCTGCAACTGCGAGACCAGCTTCTCGTTCGAGTCGCTGAACAGCTGCACGCCGGTGCCAAAGGCCTCGCCCAGGCTGCCGACCTCGGCCGCGCTGCCGGTGAGCTGCGCCGCGGCTTCGGCGAGCTGGCCGGCCTGCGCCTGCACCTGTTCGCCGAACTGCTGGCCAACACGTTCGAGCAGGCTGGCCGACCGGCCCACCAGCGCGTCGATCGCCCCGCGTTGTTCGGTTGCGGCCTGGTTCACCGCGGCGAGCAGGCTGCCCAGCGTCTCCAGCACCTGCGCGCGTTCTGCCAGCAGCGCGTTGTCGCGCGCCATGCTGTCGGACAGCTTCTGGCGCAGCTCGGCAATGACCTCGGCGGCTGCGCGCGGCGCCTCGGCCGCGGCCTGCATCAGCTGGCCGATCTCGGCGATGGTGCTGGCGGCGTGAGTCTCGGCCTGCGTGGTGATCTCGCGGGCGGTGCGTTCCATGGTTTCGCAGATGCGCGCCTGCTGGGCCAGCGTCTGTGCGCCGGCCTGCTGCCATTCGGCGCGCAGCGAGGCGGCCATGTCTTCCAATGCTTGCGTCATCGCGGCCAGGCGCTGTTGGTCTTGCGTGGCCGAGGCGGACTGCAGCTCGGCATGCGCCTGGCCGGCGGTCTGCAGCAGCGAGGCCGCATGTTGCGCGAAGCTTTCCGCGGCGCTGCCCAGGGCTTGCTGCGTGCTGTGTGCGGCCTTTTCGCTGGCCTGCTGGTGTTGGGCCACTGCCGCCTGCCAGCCGGCGGTCACGCGCTGCGCAGTGTCGTCCAGCCGCGCCGTCACGCCGCTGATCTGCTCGGTGGCGGTGCTGGCCAGGCGTTCCTGCAAGGCGCTGCTGTCGCGTGCCAGCTCGGCCATCGCGGCGGCCAGCGCCTGCTGTGATGCAGCCTGGTGTTGGCCCACGGTGTCCAGCAGCGATGCGGAGCGCTGTTCGAAGGTGTCGGTGAAGCGGGTCAGCGAGGTGCCAAGCGCCTCGCTCAGGTCCTGGCTGCTGCGTTCGTGCTGGCCGAGTGCGGCCTGCCAGGTGTCGGCCACGCGGCTGCTGCTGGCTTCGAAGCGGGCCGAAAGCTGGTCCAGCTGCTGCTGCAGCGCGCCTGCCAGCGTGGCATGCAGCGCGCGGGTTTCCTGGGCGATGCCGGCCAGCGTGGCTTCGACGACGGGCTGGATCGTGTCGCCAGCGGCGCGGGCGCTGGCGGTGAGGCTGTCCTTCAGCGTCTTGTCGACCGATGCCGCCAGGCCGGTGTAGGCCGCGGCGGTCTGGTCCTGGAAGCGCTCCTGGCTGGCCAGCAGCTGGGTGTTGGACTGCTCGGCCTGGCGCGCCAGCGCGGCCATCATGGCCTGCAGCTGTTCGACCAGCGCCGGCATCTGCTCGGTTTGGCGCTGCAGCAGTGCCAGCGTCTGCTCGCGGTGGCTTTCGCGTTCGGTGTCCCGCGCGCGGGCCTTGGAGAACACATGCAAGCTGCCCGCGATCTGCGTGTCCAGCAGCTGCGCCACGCGCGCCCGCTCGCGCCGGCCCAGGGCCGACATCAGCCCCAGCGCCGCCGACGCGGCCACACCCGCCACCGAGGTGCCAAAGGCCAGCCCCAGGCCTTGCACCGGCGCGGCCAGCGAGTCGCGCACGGCGGCGAGGTCCGCCGCACCGGCCAGCGCGCTGCCGGTGCCGCGCAGCGTCAGCACCATGCCGAGGAAGGTGCCCAGCATGCCCAGCAGCACCAGGAGGCCCGCGAGGTAAGGCGCCATCGCCGGGCCCGGCAGGCCGCCCGGCTCGCCGTCGATGCGGCGGCGCACGGCGGGCTGCAGCGCGGCCGGCACGCGGTCCAGCCAGGCGCGCAGCTCAGGCAGTGGCGCCGGCAGTTCGGCCAGCGCTTGCGCCAGCCCGGCGGTCGCCTGCTCGAAGCGTTGCAGCTCCAGTGCGCCCATCAGGAAGAACGCGGCGATGAGCACCGTGACGGCCAGTGCCAGCAGGCTGGTGCCAAGGTAGCCGGCAGCGATCCACCCGACCACGGCCAAGCCGGTGGCGAAGGTGGCGAGACGAAGGAATCTGTTCATGGCGGTCTGTTCACGACCCGCGAAGGGCGGCGAGCAGCCCTTCGATCGGTTGCATGCGGTGGTCCAGTTCAGCGAGCAGCAGGGCCCGCATGTCCTGGCAAAAAAGGTCCAGCCATTCGGTGGACGGCACGGTGCCGGGTGCGGCGGCCTGGGCCTGCGCGCGGCGCAGGCGCTCGAAATGCAGCCCCAGCGAGGCCGGCACGCTGGCCAGCAGCGCCTGCTCCTGCGCGCCGACGATGGGCGCCATCACCGCGTCCAGCGCGGCCAGCCGGGCCATCTCGGGTGAGCGGGCCGCCAGAGCGGCCTGCAGGCGCTGGCGCAACGCGCCCAGCTGCGTCTCCATGGCCTGCTGCACGCCCAGGCAGCGCTGGCGGTAGGCGGGAAAGTCGATCGAGGCCGGCTCGGGGGCGGCGCGTCTTGCGGCAGCGGTCGGGTTCAAGGGTCGGGGCTCGGTCTTGCCTGCGGGGGCCTGCTCGATCAGGGCGGTCAGGCCGGCGCGCACGCGGCGGCACTCGCGCTCGTGGGCGCTGGCCACGTTGCCAGCTGGCAGCGCGACGGCACGGGCCGGCGGCGGGGCGGGTTCGGTGTTCAGGGCCGAGGACAGCGAGATCGCATCCCGCCAGTCCACCCAGCGGCTCAGCCGTTCGGCGAACGCACCCTTGGCAACCGTCACACTCGGCGCCCCAGGCGCCTGCAACGCAGCCAGCAGGCGCACCAGGGCCGAGCCGGTCACGGGGGAGGGGCGCGTTGCTTGCGCCGGGCTACCAGTCACAGATCCCAAGGCCAAAACCGCTGATTTTACAACCCCGGCCCCACGCGCCCCGGTGCGGACGTCCCGGGATACCCCGGCACGCACCTGCTGGCCGTCAGCCAGCCAGTGTTGCGAACAGGCGCTCGCCCAGCCCGCGCGAGTAGCTGGCCAGCTGGCTTTGCTTGTCCCGCACGCCCTGGTCCTGTTGCAGCGCCTCTGCCAGCGCGTCGCGCATCAGCGTCGCGTCCTGGTGATGCTGGCAGTGCTGCACCAGCGCCTGCACCTGGCGCAGGTCGGCGGCGCAGACGGGGGCCTGGGCGATGGCCGCGGCCAGCTCGGACAGCCAGCCGCGCGCCGGCCGCCAGGCCTGGGCAAACGGGTCGAACAGCTCGGCATCCAGCCCGTCCCGGCAGGCCAGGAAACGGCTCACGCGCTCGGCCGTCAGCGGCTGCGGCTGGTCAGGCAGGCGCAGCGTGCCGGCCAGCGCCAGCGCCGCGCAGCCGCGGGTGAAGGCCGCCAGCGCGGCGGCCTTGTGGACCGAGAGCGGCGTGTCGAACACGCGGACTTCGATGGTGCCGAATTCGGGTTTCGGCCGTACGTCCCAGTAGATGTCCTTCAGCGTCGAGGCCAGCCGGGTCGAGAAAATTTCTTCGCAGGCCTGCTCGAACCCGGCCCAGTCCTTGAACCGCGGCATGGCGCCGGCGTGCGGGTACAGCAAGGGCTCCAGGGGGCGCGAGGCGCAGAAACCGGTGTCCTCCATCTGCAGGAAGGGCGAGGCCGCCGAGCAGGCGATGAACAGCGGCACCAGGGCCTGCAGCACATTGCCCATGCGCAGCGCATCGGCCGGCTGCTCGGCGCCAATGTGCACATGCATGCCATAGGTGGAAAAGCGCTTGGGCAGGAAGCCGAAACGGCCGGCCAGTTCCTCGGCCCGCGGGGTTGGCGCCATCACCCGCTCGTTCCAGAACTGCGTGACCTGGGTGCCGCCGCCGCGCAGCAGCAGCCCCATGGGCCGTGCGGCATCGCACAAGGTGGCGGTGAGGGCCAGGGCTTCGGCAAGCAGCGTGTCGGCGTCTTCATGCACCGAGGTGTTCAGCTCGATGGTCGACAGCGTGGCCTCCAGCGAATATCGCTCGGCATGGTCCAGGTGTTTGCAGGCCTCCCAGAACGCCAGGCTGGACGGCGACAACTCGCCCGTGGTGTTGCTGACGATCTGGAGTTCCAGCTCCATGCCCAGGGTGAGTGCTTTTGAATGAATGAATTGCATGTGGGTGGCGTGAATTTAATAACTTTTGGAATCAGCGCATTGAATTGCGCTTGAGCCCGCGTGCAACGCTCAGGAAATCCTGAAGGATGGGGCCGTCGTCAAATGTGAGGGATTCGTTCTTGTGACGAAACTCAGGGTGCCACTGCACGCCGGCGACAAACTCCGGTCCCTGTTTCCGGATGGCCTCGACAATGCCGTCCTCCACGCTGCGGGCCTCGACCACAAAACCCGGCGCCAGGTCCCGGATGGCCTGGTGATGGATGCTGTTGACCTGCCTGTCCTGCTGCGCCGGGTACAGCGCCGCCAGGTGCGTGCCCGGCACGATCTCGATCGCGTGCACATTGCGCTCGTACAGGTCCGTCTTCACGTGCTGCAGCGCGTGCGGCTGCTGGGTCTGGATGTCCTGCCACAGCGTGCCGCCGAACTTCACGTTCAGCAGTTGCAGCCCGCGGCAGATGCCGAACACCGGCTTGCCGGCCTGCACGAAGGCCTGGATCAAGGCCATCTCGTAGGCGTCGCGCACCGGGTCGCCGGCCCATTCGGGCGACAGCGGTTGCTGCCCGTAGCTGGCAGGCGCCACGTCGTTGCCGCCCTGCAGCACCAGCCCGTCCAGCGATTCGGCGTAGTGCCCGAGGTGCAATTCCTCCCGCTGCACCACGCTTTGCGCGTCCACCGCGGGAATCATCACCGGCAGTGCGCCGCCGCGCATCAACCATTGCGCCACCGACTGTTCGAGGTAATGCAGGGTTTTGGTCCAGACACCACCCAAATCCAGTACCGGGCCGGACGGGTAATAAATCCGGGCGGAAACACCTATCAGCAAGGAGGGGGATTGAAAAGGCATGAGGCAAGCTGTTTGGATATATGTGGCAGGCAGGCACCGGGTCGCGGATTCTACTTGCGGCCCGTGCCGACGGGCTTGGTGGCATTTCCATGCCGGTGTTATCCCCGCAGTTTGATGGGGTATCAAAAAGTATCCGCGGGCCGGAGCGGCAAGGAAAGTTCGCGCGGCGTGCAGACCAACGCGGTCCGGCGGTGACAATCCCGGGCCAACCCCGGCGAAAGCGCCTTCGGCATCCGCGCCCACCGCATCGCCAGACCGCATCCATGAGCCAGATCGACCGCACACCTACCGCTTCGCAAGAACTCCTGATCCTCAGCGTGAGCGCCGGCAACGGCCACGTGCGGGCCGCGCAGGCGCTGGCCGCTGCGGCCGGTGCGTTGCAGCCGGCCTGCCAGGCCACGCATGTGGACGCGATGGCCCATGTCGCGGCCGGCTTCCGCAAGGTCTACACCGACTGGTACATCCAGCTCGTCAACCGCGCGCCGGAGTTGTGGTCCTACCTGCACCAGAAGACCGACGAGACGCCGCACAGCGCCACCTCGCAACGGCTGCGCCGCGCCATCGAGCGCGTCAGCGCCGGCGACCTGCTGCGCGAGGTGCGCAAGGTGCGGCCGAGGGCCATCGTCTGCACCCATTTCCTGCCAGCCGAGCTGCTGATGCGCGAGCAGCAGAAGGGCCGTCTGGACGCGCCGATCTGGCTGCAGGTCACCGACTACGACCTGCACAACATGTGGCTGGTGCCCGGCATGGCGGGCTACCTCGCGGCGACCGAGGAGGTGGCCTTTCGCATGCGCGCCCGCGGCCTGCCGGCGGACCGCGTCCATGTCACCGGCATCCCGGTGATGCCGGGTTTCTCGCAACCTCAGGCACCTGAATTGGCGCGCGAGCCCAACGTCACCCGCCTGGGCCTGGGCCTGGACCCGGCGCGGCGGGTGATCCTGATGGCCTCCGGCGGTGCCGGTGTCGGCGACCTGCCCAGCATGGTCGAGCAGGTGCTGGCGCTGCAAGGCCCGGGCTGCGACTTCCAGGTGATTGCCGTGGCCGGCCGCAACGAGGCGGCGCACACGGCGCTGCAGGCGCTGGCGCAGCGCATGCCGGGGCGGCTGGTCGCCATCGGCTTCACGCAGGAGATGGAGCGGCTGATGGCCGCGGCCGACCTGGTCGTCACCAAGCCCGGCGGGCTGACCATTTCCGAATGCCTGGCGCTGGGAAGGCCCATGCTGCTGGTGTCGCCCATCCCTGGCCAGGAAGAGCACAACGCCGGCTTCCTGCTCGAAGAGGGCGCTGCGTGGCTGGCCTATGACGCCATCGGCCTGGGCTACAAGGTGGCGCGGCTGATGGCCATGCCGGAGAAGCTCGCGCAGATGGCCGCGGCCAGCCGGGCGCTGGGCAAACCGCATGCTGCGCGCCGCGTGCTCGAGCAGGTGCTGGGCCGATGAGCGGCGCAGGCGAAGACACCGGCCTGCGCCGCACGCTGGTCTACCTGCTGTGGGTGCTGGTGGTGGCGTTTTTCTTTGCCAATGTCGAGGTGCAGATCGAAGGCCCGGCCGGCTGGGCCGCAGCGCTGCCGACCTGGCGCATCGAATCGCACTGGCTGCTGGACATCTTCTGGGGCGGCCGGGCGATGACCGGCTACCACGCCTGGGTCTTCAGCTTCATGGCGCTGGTGTTTTTCATGCCGCTGGCTTTCAACAGCCGCTTTGGCTGGCGCGACGCCGCGCTGGCGCTGGCCGGCCTGATGACGTTCTGGATCGTCGAGGACTGGCTGTGGTTCGTGTTGAACCCGGCCTACGGCTGGCAGCAGTTCAACCCGGCCCACGTGCCCTGGCACAAGCACTGGCTGCTGTTCGCGCCGACGGATTACTGGGTCGGCCTGGGCGGCGCCGCGCTGATCGTCGCGCTGCGCCACCGGCCGCGCCGCGGGGGCCGCGCATGAAGCGCGAATCCCGGCGAAGCAAGCAGAAGCACTACGCGGTGCCCGGTGTTCGCCCCGAGGACTGGGCCGACCCGCTGACCGGCCAGCCGCATGCGCTGGCCAACCTGCACCGCCTCACGCCCACGCTGTACCGCAGCGCCCAGCCCCGGCGCAGCGACCTGCCGGCACTGCACGCGCTGGGGATCCGCACGGTCGTCAGCTTTCGTTCCTTCAACAGCGACGAACGTGCGCTCGCCGGCAGCGGCATCGCGCAGGTCCGCGTGCCGATCGACACGTGGTCCATCGACGACGAGAAGGTGCTGCGGGCGCTGCGCGCGATCCGCAGCGCCGAGCAGCGGGGCCCGGTGCTGATCCACTGCTGGCACGGCGCTGACCGCACCGGCGTCGTCGCCGCGGCATACCGCATGGCGCTGCAAGGCTGGGACAAGGACGCCGCCCGCCATGAGATGTTCCGCGGCGGCTACGGCTACCACACGCTGTGGCGCAACATCCCGCGCTTCCTGGACCGGCTGGATGTGGCCGCGCTGCGCCAGGCCCTGCTTGAAACTGCGACCCCGCCATGACCACCTCTTCCTCGCCATCGGCCCTGCAGCGTGTGGGCCTGACCACCGCGGCGCTGGTCGCGGCCAACGTCGGCCTGTACCTGCTGCAGGCCTTGTCCGGCCAGTCGTGGGTCGAGCGTTCGCCGACCGAACTGCTCGCCTGGGGCGGCAACCTGGCCCTGCTGAGCCTGACCGGTGAGCTGTGGCGGCTGGGCAGCAGTGTGTTCCTGCATGGCGGGCTGCTGCACCTGGCGATGAACATGTACATGCTGTGGCTGATCGGCCCGGCCGCCCAGCGCCAGCTCGGCCGCAGCGGCCTGCTGCTGGTCTTCCTGGCCGGCGGCTGGGCCGCCAGTTGCGCCAGCAGCGGCTGGTTCGGCTGGCACTTGCTGCGCGAGCATGTGCAGGGCGGCAGCGTCGGCCACTGGATGGTCGTCAGCGCTGGCGCTTCGGGCGCCATCATGGCCGTGTGCGGGGCGCTGCTGTCTTCGCTGGCCTGGCAGAGGCTGCAGCGCGCGCCGTCGCGGCTGGGCCCGGGCTTTGGCAGGTCGCTGGGCCAGGTGGTGTTGATCAACCTGGTGGCCGGCAGCCTGATCAGTGGCGTGGACCAGTCCGCGCACATCGGGGGCCTGCTGGCCGGTGGCCTGATGGGCGCGCTGATGACGGCCGCCGGCCAGGTGCGCTCACCAGGCTTGGTCCTCGCGCTGCGGCTGGCCGTGGCGCTGCTGGTCGGATGGGGCAGCAGCTGGGCGCTGCTGCATGCCGTGGACTGGCAGCCGCTGCAGCAGGCGCGCGGCGATTTCGAGCAGCCGCCTGCCGAGTGAGGCAGGGCAATGTCCACAGCCGCTGTGGACAAGCCTGTGTCAAAGCCGTGCCCAGTGGCGCCAAGTGCAAGCCGCGTCAGGCTTTTGTCTGGCTTGCCCGGGTTTTGTGCAGGTGTTGCCTGGCCCGGCGGCGGCGCAGCCATTGCGGTGCCAGCCAGTGGCCGAGGCCCGGGTCCTCGTAGGCCAGCAGCGCCGGCACCCGCACTTCGATGCGCGTGCCGGTGGGCGCTCCGCTGGCCAGCGTCAGGCGGGCGCCGATCAGTGCGGCGCGTTCGTGCATGCCGGCCAGCCCCCAGTGGCCGTCGGCGGCACCACGGTCCCGCACCTGCGGGCTGAGGCCGATGCCGTCGTCGCAGACGCACAGCAGCAGCCCGTCGCTGCCGTAGGCGATCACCAGCGTGATCTGGCTGGCGTGCGCATGCCGGTAGGCGTTCAACAGCCCTTCGCGGGCAATGCAGTACAGCTCGTCCAGCACCTTGCGCTGCAGCGACCGCGGCTGGCCCTGGGTGGTGACGCGCAGGCGCGCAGCCGAGCCCGAGCCCAGCGCGCGGCCCAGCGCCTCCAGCGCCTGGGCCAGCTCGGTGCCATCGACCTGCGGGCTGCGCAGGTCGCGCACCCGCTCGCGGGCTTCCAGGATCACGTCGTCGGCCTTGTCCAGCAGCGCTTCGATCTTCTGCCGCACCGGCGCATCGGCCGGCAACGTCGAGGCCAGGCCCTGCACGTTGACGATCAGGCCTTGCGTGCTCTGCAGCAAGGTGTCGTGCAGCTCGCGGGCAATGCGCTCGCGCTCGCTGTGGCGCACCTGCAGCTCGCGCCGCACCCGGCGGGCAATCGCCCGCGCGCGCAACAGGTAGAGCCCGCCGGTGACCAGCAGCAGCGCCGCACCGCAGGCCAGCACGAACAGCCGGCTTTGCTGCCAGGTCGGTGGAATGCGGAAGTCCAGCGTCGTCTCCTGCGGGTTCCACACACCGTCCCCATTGGCGGCAACGACGCGGAAGCGGTAGTGCCCGTCCGTCAGGTTGGCATAGGTGGCCTCGTGTCGCGTGCCGGCCTCCTGCCAGTCGCTGTCCACGCCGTCCAGCCGGTAGCGGAAACGGGCCCTGTCGGCGACGGCCAGCGTCAGCGCGGTGTAGCGGATCGCCAGGTTGCGCGTGCCGGCCGGCAACTGCAGGCCCGCTGCCGGCGCATGCGCGACATCGCCCACGCGCAGCTGCTGGATCTCCACCGTCGGCGGCTCCAGGTCGCGAGGCAGCCGGGCGGGGTCCAGCCAGGCCAGGCCATGGTTGGTCGCGAACCACAGCCGGTCCTGCGCGTCGCGCACCAGCGTGGACTGCAGCGGCGCTTGCTGGGCAATGCCGGGCAGGCCTTCGTGCCAGTCCAGCAGGCGGTAGTTCAGGCGTGGCGGCTGCTGCTCGAACATCGCCGGCACGTCGGCCGGCTTGATCTGCACCACGCCGCGCGCGCCGTTCAGCCACAGGTCGCCGTTGCGCGTTTCGGCAATGCCCGAGACATGGCCGAAGGCATCGTCGCGCTCGGCCGAGACGGTCGAGAAACGCCGGCCGTCGAAGCGCGCCAGGCCCGATTCACCGGCCACGAAAACCGCATCGCGGCCCACGTGGATCGCCGTGGTGCGGCCGGTCAGCAGCCCGTCGGCACTGCCGTAGCGGCGCAGCGTGTCGCCGGCCAGCTGCACCACCTCGTCGTCGAAGCCGAACCAGGCGTCTCCGTTGTCGGCCACCGTGATGGCCGTCGGCGGTGGGCCGCCGTTGTCGATGCGCTGCTCGCGCCGCACGCTGCCGGGGCTCACGTGGTACACGCCCTTGCCGACCAGCGACACCCAGGCGCCGCCCGCGTGGTCAGGCGCAATGGCCCGTTGGTAGACCGTGCCGGCCACCGAGTCGAAATCGATGCGCTGGCGCTGGCCGCCCTGCAGCCGGTACATGTCGTCTTCCAGCAGCCACAGCGCGCCATCGGGCGCCAGCAGCATGCCGTTGACGTCTTGCAGGTCGCTTCGCACCTGGGGCGGGTTGGGCGGGTCCAGCCACAGCGCCTGGTCGCGATTGGCCACCAGCACGCCGGTGCCAGAGGCCGTCACTGCCAGCCGGCCCGGCACGCCTTGTGCGAAGGCTGGCACCGTGTGCAGGCGCAGGCTGCGGAAGCTCTCCAGGCCGTAGTTGGTGCCCAGCCAGATGTCGCCCTCGCCGTCCTCCAGCATCGGCCCCACCACGTCGGACGACAAGCCCTCACGGCTGGAGAACAGCGCCGAGTCGTTCGGCATCAGGCGCTGTCCGGTGGGCACCGAAGCCGGGTCGCGCAGCCGCCGCACCCCCGCGCCGGACTCGCTCAGCCACAGGCTGCCGTCGCGCGCGAACAGCATCTGCTTGACGCGCCTGGGCGGGTTCGGCGGCAGCGCCGCGTGGGCCGCGGTGGCCTCGGCCAATGACCGGGCCAGCGGCGCGCCATTCGCGTAGTCCGGCAGCGGCCGGGTGCCGCCCGCGGGCTCGGAGACCCACAGCCGCCCGCCACGGTCCTCGGCCAGCACCGGCTCGCGGACCAGCCATTCGCCGGTGGGCCGGAACTGCTGCTCGCCAGGCTTGAGGTAGACCAGGGTCTGCGCGGCGGCCACCCACAGCACGCCGCGGTGATCGGTCAGCACGTAGTCGGCACTGCCTTTCGGAACGCCCCGCGCCAGGCCGACGCCTTGCCAGCGCTCGCCGTCGAAGCGCGCCAGGCCCTCGGCTGCAGCGGCCCACAGCAGGCCGTCCGGCGTGGTGGCAAAGCGCAGCACCCGGCCACCCGGCAGGCCCTCGGCCGGGCCGAAGGCCGTCACCACGCCGTCGCGCAGCCGCACCACCCCACCGGTGTACAGGCCCAGCCAGATGTCGCCGTTGGGCAGCGCCAGCAAGGCGTTGATGTTGGTCGAATGCAGGCGCTGGCCTTCGCGCAGCGGGTAGCGGTCGAAGCGCACCCCGTCGAACCGGTACAGGCCAAGCCCTGTGCCCAGCCACAGCGAGCCGGTGGGCGACTGGGCCATCGTCCAGATGTCGGCCGGCGCGCCGTCGGTCACGGTGCGCGAGATGTGCATGAACTCGCTCAGTGGCGAGGTCGATGGCGGCGGCGCTGCGGCGCGCAACGTCCCGCCGCCACCCACCAGGGCCAGCAGCATGGCAAGCAAGGACAGCAGGCGGCCAATGCCGACGCGTGGGTTCAAGAGAGGCAATCGAAAGTCGGTCACGGCATGCGGAGCAAGACCGGCGCCGGCCGCACCGGCTTCGCATTCTCGCCAACCCGGCCAACGCCCGCTGACAACGCGGTATGTGCACCGGCGTTCAAGCACTTGTGCGCCTTACAAATGCAGCGCCCCGCCGTGCTCTACTGCGCGCCGTCAGCCCCACCCATGTCCGTTCCCGATGACCCGACTGATGAGCCACCGCCTTCCCAGCCTGCCGCAGCCCGGCGACGCCGCCGCCATGCTGCCCACGCCCACCCTCGTCGTCGACCTCGACGCGATGCAGCGCAACCTGCAGCGCATGGCCGACTTCGCGCGCCAGCACCGCCTGCGCCTGCGGCCGCACGCCAAGATGCACAAGAGCGCGGCCATCGCCAAGCTGCAGGTCGCCGCGGGCGCGGTGGGTGTGTGCGTGCAAAAGCTTTCGGAAGCCGAAGCGCTGGCCGCTGCCGGTGTCACCGATCTTTTCATCAGCAACGAAATCGTCGACCTCCCCAAGCTTGCGCGCGTGGCCGAACTGGCCGGCCGCGTGACGCTGGCCATTGCAGTCGACTCCAAGCTCGGCGTCGAGCGCCTCGCGCAAGCCATGCAGGCGGCCGGCAGCCACATCGACGTGTTCGTCGAGGTCGATGTCGGCCAGGGTCGCTGCGGCGTGGCGCCCACCGCCGCTGGTGCGCTGGCGCAGCAGGTCGTGGCCCACGGCCCGGCCGGCCTGCGCTTTGCCGGCCTGCAGGCCTACCATGGCCGTGCGCAGCACCTGCGCAGCCCGGCCGAGCGCGAGGCCGCAATCCACCATGCCGCGTCACTGGCCCGCGCGGCGCAGGCCTCGGTCACCGCCGCCGGCATCGTCTGCCCGCTGATCACCGGCGCCGGCACCGGCACCTTTGCCTTCGAAGCCGCCAGCGGCCTGTGGGGCGAACTGCAACCTGGCAGCTACCTCTTCATGGACCGCGACTACGCCGACAACGAGCCGGCCCCCGGCGCCCCGGTCTTCGAGCAAGCACTGTTCATCAAGGCCCAGGTCATCAGTCGCGGCGCCGCCCACGCCGTCATCGACGCCGGCCACAAGGCCTACGCCATTGACAGCGGCCTGCCCACGACCTGGCTACGCAGCAACCTCACGCTCGCCAACGGCGGCGACGAGCACGGCATCCTGCACCCCGCGCCGCATGTGCGCGCCGATGTGCTGCCGCAGCTGGGCGAGACCGTCTGGCTGGTGCCCGGCCACTGCGACCCGACGGTCAATCTGCACGACCACCTCATCGCGGTGCGCGGCGGCTTGCAGGACGGCGTGGTCGAGGCTGTGTGGGCGGTGGATGCGCGGGGCTGCGTGAACTGAAGCTTTCGGATCAACGCCAGCTGTGCGCGTCCCACAACTGCTTGCCGCAAGCGGGTTTGAGCGTGGCAGCGCTCAGGCCGCTATGAAAGCAAGTCCCGCGACATCGCGCCGACCTGTGTCGCCGTCGTAGCGACTCAGGCGATCCGCCGCAGACTTCGCGGCTGCAGGGAGGTCGCCCTTGATCAATGGCAGGCGCATGCCGGCCACCAGATCCGACTCACTGCCGCTGCCGATGCGCGTCACGCGTTCGCAGTAGACGCGCGCTGCCTCGATTTCCGCAGCGTAGAAGAAGGCGCGCGCTGGTCTGGCCCAGGCATGCGATTCAGACACTGAGCTGTCAAAGCGCGAATCGGTGGCACGGTCATCGATCAGGGGCAGCACCGAAGCCAGGCTTGCACCGGCCTTCATGCGGGCCAGCGCCAGATTCACCCGCAGTCCCAGGGGGGTCCGCTTCTTTTTCTAGAGGGCCGGTTGGGGCGCATTGGGCGACGGCAAGTGCAAAGGATCGCACCCAGCTTCGAGCCAGGTTGCGCACTGTGGCCTTGCTGGCGCTGTAGATGCTGAAGCTGGCGGTGCCGGTGATGCTGGTGGTGGGGCCGCCGAGGATCACCGAGGCGCCCTTGGCCGCAACGGCAGTGCCTTCTGCACCGTGAAGGGCACGCCCTTGACTATGCGGCCAAAGGTGTCGTCCACGTGCGCCTCGGTGATGTCGCCTGTGAACACGGCGACCTTGCCAGCGACCCTGCCTTGGACCGGTGAAGCGGTTTGCGAAGCGATGAGGGAAGCGGTCATGTCGAGGCCTCTTGTGAAGCGGTGTCTCAAAGGCTGCGGACGCGCTCAACATCCCGCGTCCGCGCCTGGACGCTTAACCGCAATCGCAGCCGCAGTGCCACCAGCAGCCCCGCTGCCGCGGCCACGCAGCCCACCAGGTAGACACTGGAGAGGCCGGCTCGGTCCGCCAACAGCCCGGCCAGCGGCCCGGTGAGGCCGTAGGCCAGGTCCTGGAAGGCCGAGAAGCCACCCATCGCAGTGCCCCGCAGTGGCGGCGCCACGCGCTGCACCACCTCGCGGCCCATCGCCGGGAAGATCATTGAGCAACCCAGGCCGGTCAGGAAGGCGCCGGCCAGCGCAGCGGCTGGCGTGCTCGCTTGCCAGATCAGCCACTGGCCCAGCGCCTCCACCGCCAGCGAGCCGATGGCGACCGGCAGCCCGCCGATGCGGTCCGGCAGCCGGCCGAACAACACGCGCACCAGCACAAAGCCGGCGCCAAACGCCGTCAGCCCCAGGCCGGCATGTGGCCAGTGGCGGTCCAGGAAACTCAGGCTGAAAAACGCGCCGATGGCCGCAAAGCCAATGCCCTGCAGGCAGACCACCAGGCCGTGCGCCCAAATCTGGCCCAGCACCTGGCGCAGCGAAGGCCGCTGCGCAGCGGGCGGCACCGCCACCGCGGACAGGCCACGCACCGTCAGCCAGCCCAGCGCGGGCAACAGCGCGCTGGCCGCCATCGCGCCCGCAAAGCCCACCTGGTCCTGCAGCACCAGCCCCAGCGGCCCGCCCACGGCCAGCGCCGCGTAGATGGCCGCGCCAACCAGCGCCAGCACCTGGCCTGCACGTGCGGGGCCCACCAGGCCGATGCCCCAGGCGATTGCGCCCACCGCGACCAGGCTTTCGCCCAGCCCCAGCAACAGCCGGCCGGCGACCAGCACCGCAAACGCGGCCATGGCAGGCAGCGAAGCCAGGCTGGCCGCCATCGAGGCCAGCGCACCGGCGATGTAGAACAGCAGCCCACGCGACAGGGTGAGCTTGGCGCCGCGCCGGTCGGCGAGGCTGCCGGCGTGGCCGCGCGTCAGGATGGTGGCGAGGAACGCGATGCCCACGCCCAGCCCGGCCCAGGCATGGCCGAGGCCCAGCCGGCCGGTGACAAAGACCGGCACCACCGGCAGGGCCATGCCCACGCAGAGGTAGGCCACGAAGAGCAGCGCGGTGAGCAGCAGCAACTGGCGCTGCGCGGGTGCATTGGCCGAGAAATGAGAGAAACGCATGGCAAGCATGTCCAGTGGGTTTCTCGTCGACGGGATGCAGCAAGCGAAAGCACAGGCAAGCGCACACCCCGATCGGCGAGATCGGTGAGTGCGTTGATTGACGTAAACGCTTACGGCCAACCTGGCTGGCAGCTGTTGATTTCCCTCGGCGCTGCGAGGGGCAGGAAGGTGGCGCCGAGTGACGGAATAATATGAAGGAACATTCAAATCCTCAATTCGCGTTTCGCGCCGCCGCCATGAGCACCCGCCCCAGCCCTCCCGTCTCCTCGCGCAGATTGCCCAAGCAGGCCCGCTCGAACGACCTTGTCGCCGCCATCCTCGAAGCTGCCCTTCAGGTTTTGGCCAAGGAAGGCGCGCGCCGCTTCACCACCACACGCGTGGCCGAGCGGGCCGGCGTCAGCATCGGCTCGGTCTACCAATACTTCCCGAACAAGGCGGCCATCCTGTTTCGC
>NZ_JBGGNH010000050.1:0-64873 GCF_041287625.1 Ideonella sp. | reverse complement strand
CAGGATCTGCCAAGCACAACAGAGTGCAAACAAGGCGCCGTCGCCGAAAGCGCCAAGGCCAACTTCGGCTACGACGCCCGCAACCGCCTGCTCAGCACGTCCTACGGCGACGGCACGACCTTGGGCACCACCCGCACGCTGACCGGCGACGGCCTGCCCGCCACCGTGGCCAAGGGCAACACCACCTGGACTTACGCCTACAACAGGCGGCGGCAGCTACCCCATCAAGCACGAATACAACGCCAACGGCAAGGAACGCTTCGTCGTCAAATCCTACGACGTGGACGGCCACACGCTGTTCGAGTCCTACCCGCTGGACAGCCTGAGCAGCTACAGCGGCCAGTTCGGAGGCACCAACACCCTGCGTGATAGGGATTTGCGTCTTCGCGCAATGTCCTGACACTGCTCCGCACCACCACCCGCAGCCTCATGAGGGCTTGCGCCTGGCTTCGCAGCTTGCGAAGCCGGCCGCGGGTGCATCTTTGTCCTGCGGAGTCGGAGTATTTGATGTTGTTTGCTGCTGTCTGGCGCGCCGTCCTGGTGCTGGGAATTTCTTCTTCGGCGCTCGGTGCGTCGACTGCCATCGCCGCGCCCTTGTGGCGTGACGTGCCGCCCGCGCAGGCGGCGCAGGCCCTTTCGGCGCAGTCTGCACTGGCTGCGCCCAAGGCGCGCTGGGTGCAATGGGACAGCGCTTCGCTGCAGGCGCTGGTCGAGCGTGTACCGGCTGGCACCGGTGCCGAGGCCTTGCGCCCGCTGCTGGACCTGCCGATGCCCGACGGCAGCACGCTCACCTTGCGCCTCTCGCCGGTGGACGTGATGGCGCCTGGCCTGGCCACGCGCTACCCGCAGATCCACAGCCTGGTGGGCACAGCGGTCGATCAGCCTGGCGTGACGGCCCGCATCGACTTCAGCCCGCACGGTTTCAAGGCCATGGTGTTCACGCCGCAGGGCCGGGTCTTCATCGATCCGGGCCGTGACGCGAATGCCGGCCTGCACCAGGTCTACCTGCGCCAGGACCTGCCGCTGCGCCACCGCGACGCAGACCGCGTGCTCACCGTGCCCGGCAGCGAGGCTTCGCCGCAGTTGAAGTCGGCGCTGGCCGGCGTGCCCATCGGCACCGAGCTGCTGACCTACCGGCTGGCGCTGGCCACCACCGGCGAATACGCGAAGTTCCAGGACCCGGACGCCTCGCCCACCAACAAGGCCGGCGTACTGGCCGAACTGGTCAGCCTGACCAACCGGGTCACTGGCGTCTACGAGCGTGAGCTGGGCATTCGCCTGCAGCTGATCGAAGGTGAAGACGCCATCATCTACACCGATGCCGGCACCGATCCGTATGCCAACTCCAACGGCAGCTCGATGCTGGGCCAGAACATCCGCACGCTGCGCACGGTGCTGGGCAACGATGCGTTTGACGTGGGCCACGTGGTGAGCACCGGCGGCGGCGGCGTGGCCTACCTGGGCGTGATCTGCGGCAGCAACAAGGCTGGCGGCGTGACCGGCCTCGGCAAGCCAGTGGGTGACGGTTTCTACATCGACTACGTGGCCCACGAAATGGGCCATCAGTTCGGTGCCAACCACACCTTCAACAGCGTGACCGGCTCCTGCGGCGGCGGCAACCGCGCCGCCAGCGCGGCCTACGAGCCGGGCAGCGGCACCACCATCATGGGCTATGCCGGCATCTGCGGCGCAGACGACATCCAGCCGCACAGCGACGCCCAGTTCCACAGCGCCAGCTACGACGAGATCGTGGCCTACACCCGCAGCGGCAACGGCGCGAGCTGCGCCGCGGTGACGGCTTCGGGCAACACGCCGCCCACCGCCACGGTGCCGGCCGGTGGCTTCACCATCCCGGCCAACACGCCTTTCGAGCTCACCGGCAAGGGCAAGGACGCGGATGGCAAGAAGACGCTGAGCTACCAGTGGGAAGAGCGCGACCTCGGTCCTGGCGGCTCGCCTGACGCGCCCACCGGCACCGCGCCGCTGTTCCGCGCCTTCCCGCCGGTGGCCTCGACCACGCGCACCTTCCCGCAGCTGAGCGACCTCCTGGGCAACACCCACACGCTGGGCGAACTGCTGCCCACCGAAACCCGCCCGCTGAACTTCCGCTTCATCGTGCGCGACAACCAGGCAGCGCCGTCTGCCGGTGGCCTGGCCAGCGCCGACCTGAGCTTCAACGTGACGGCAGATGCCGGCCCGTTCAAGGTCACCGCGCCGAACACCAACGTGCAGGCCACGGCTGGCGGCACGCTGAAGGTCAAGTGGGACGTGGCCAAGACCGACGTCGCGCCGGTGTCCTGCGCGACCGTGGAGATCTGGCTGTCGACCGACGGCGGCCAGACCATGGCCTACAGCCTGAAATCCAAGGCCGCCAATACCGGCTCGGCCAAGGTCACGCTGCCGGCGGTCAGCACCTCGCAGGCCCGCATCAAGGTCAAGTGCCACGGCAACGTGTTCTTCGACATCTCGGACGTGGACTTCCGCATCGGCGGATGAAGCAGACCGGGATTCGCCCATGAAAAAACGCGGCCTCGGCCGCGTTTTGCGTTGCAGTGCCGCCGAGGTGGCCTTGCCGATCAGCTTTCTTCGCCGGCAATCGCCTTGTAGGCAAAGGCGCCGAGCAGCGCCCCGGCGATCGGGGCAACCCAGAACAGCCACAGCTGGCCGAGCGCCCAGTCGCCGACGAACACCGCGACACCGGTGCTGCGCGCCGGATTGACCGAGGTGTTGGTCACCGGGATGCTGATCAGGTGGATCAGCGTCAGCGCCAGGCCGATGGCGATCGGTGCGAAGCCGGCCGGTGCGCGCTTGTCGGTCGCGCCCAGGATCACCAGCAGGAAGAACATCGTCATCACCACCTCGGTGACCAGCGCGGCCAGCAAGGAGTAGCCGCCCGGCGAATGCGCGCCATAGCCGTTCGAAGCAAAGCCCTTGCTGACGTCGAAGCCAGGCGCGCCGCTGGCAATCACATACAGCACCGCGCCGGCCGCCAGGCCGCCCAGCACCTGGGCGACGATGTAGGGCAGCAACTGGTTGGCCGGAAAGCGGCCGCCCGCCCACAGTCCGACCGACACGGCCGGATTCAGGTGGCAGCCCGAAATGTGGCCGATGGCAAAGGCCATGGTCAGCACCGTCAGGCCGAAAGCCAGCGATACGCCATGCAGGCCGATGCCCACGTTCGGAAAGGCGGCCGCCAGCACCGCGCTGCCGCAGCCTCCCAGCACCAGCCAAAACGTTCCCAGAAACTCCGCGCCGTATTGCCGCATATCGTTTTCCCCATTTGAATTGATCGGTCATGACCGCAGCGATGTGCCGCCGCGGGCCTTGTGGCCGCGATCACCGGTGGTGGGAAATGAGCCACATGCCGGACAGGTCACGACGCGTGGCTCGCCACCATGCCGGCGGTACAAACCCGGCAGGGGTGCGCGACTTCAAAGGCCGGCGCAGCTTGCCATAAGCGCGAACACCGGGCTTCGGGCCACGCCCTTCAAATTGGGGATGCCGAAAGAGGAGGCGACAGCCTGCTCAGGCCCAGCTCAGCGCCCGGCTCACCGGTGCGTCAGCGCGCAACAGCGTGGCCAGCGCATGCAGCACCTGCGGGAAGTCGTCGGTCACGGCCTTGCCGATCATCTCGGCCTCGGGTCCATGCACCGTGGCGGCGTAGGTGATGCGCACGCAGCCGTTGTCGGCCCGCTCGATGCGGTGGTCCACCAGCACGCGGACGTCGTCGATGACGGTTTCGTCTGTGAAGCCGAGGTTCTCCTGCACTGCCAGCAAGCGGCTGGTGAAAGCCGGCTGGCCGGGTGTCTTCATGACGAACCGGGTGCCGCTGGCAAACGGTCCTTCGAGCGTGATGTGCTCAATGCCGGCGTTCCAGCGCGGCCAGCCGGCCACGTCGGAAAACAGCCGCCAGACGGCGGCGGGAGAGGCGGGGGCCAGGATGCTGAATTCGCTTTGCCACATGGTGTTGTCTGCCTGTTGGGTAGGTCAATCTGGCAGCCAGTGTCGCGGGGGCCTGCTGACAGCGTGATGGCAGCAGGCCGTGGCAATGCAGGTTCGAGGCGGGCGGCGTGGCTTACTTGCCGAGGCGGCCGCGCGGGCTACCAACGCCGGTGCACTGGTCCCAGCCGACAGTGGCCGAGGCGCCGTTGCTGCCGGTGGTCACGTCATAGAAGTTGTTGGCGTACTCCTTGGCCGTGTGCAGCTGCGCGTACAGCAGGTTGTTCTCCATGTTGCCGAAATAGCCGCCGGCCGAGGGCGCCAGGCCCAGGCGGTTGCCTGCGCCGTTGACCAGGCCAGCCACCAGCGGTGCCGACAGGCTGGTGCCGCCGACAACGTACCAGGCCCCAGCGCTGTAGACGTACGCGCCGCTGGCCGGGTCGGCTGCGAACGAGATGTCGGGCGTGCGGCGGGCCGATGGGCCGAACTGCGCGTACTGGAAGCCTGTCCACGGGCCGGTGCCGGTGCCGAAGGTGGTGCCCCAGGTCTCGTAGGCACTGGTGCCGCCGCCCGAGCCGGGCCAGCAGCTTTCGCTCTGGAAGGCTTTGGTGGTGGCGTCGCGGTTGATGGTGGTGCCGCCCACCGAGGTCACCCACGGCGAGGAACTGGGCCACTGGGCGCCCAGGCCGTTGTCACCGGCCGAAAAGAAGAAGCTCACGGTCTTGCCTTCGAGCCAGTTCGAGCGGAAGACCCAATCCCAGTCCGCGGACTCGGTGCTCCACTCGGCGCCGCCCCAGCTGTTGGAGATCTGGCCACCGCCGTAGGAGTTGGCCTGCTGGATGGCGATCTGCTCGGCGTACATCATGTCGGCCCAGCTGTTGGAGCAGGCTTCGACCAGCACGATGTGGGCGCCAGGCGCCATCGCGTGCGCGTATTGCAGGTCCAGCGCGGTTTCCAGGGCCCAGCCGGTGTTGGTGGGCGGCGTGACGCAGGCGCCGTTGCCGTTGGCGATCACCTTCTTGAACTTCGCCGCGGGCAGGCCGAAGTAGGTGCTGAAGTAGGCCAGGTCGGCTGCCGCGGTCGGGGTTTCGTAGGCGTCGACGATGACGATCACGCGGCTGCCGCCGGTGGCGTTGTAGGCCGCGTTGTTGACCGGCGCGCAGCCGCTGTAGTTCGGGCCGGCCTTGGCAATGCAGGCCAGCGACGCCGGGTATTCGGTGGTCGAGGCATTCGGGCCCGGGTTGGCTTCGGGTTCCGGCACGGCCAGGTCTTCGAGCCGGTTGACCTGGATGCCATGGCGGTTGTGCACCACGAAGTTGGTGTGCACCCGCAGGCCGCGGTCCGCGGCGCGGCGCACGCTGCTTTCCGGGCGGAACACGGTGGCCGGCAGCACGTAGCGGCCCACGGCCTCGGGCTGGGGCGCGGCCAGGGCTTCGGCGCCCGGGGTCATCGGGCTGTCGGAAGCGGTTGCTGCCATGCCGAGGCCGGGCAGGGCCGCAACGGCGGCCGCCAGCAGGCAGCGTGTCAGGTGGACAGAGGTATCTTTCATGTATCTCTCCGAATGGAATGAATGCAAAGGCAGTGCGCACGGGCAGGCTGATGCATGCCTGCGGGCCGGCGTTTCAAACCTGGGCCGGGCTTCGAGCGCGAGCGCAGTCTGTGCGTTTGCAAGCGGCTTCGCATCCTCTTTTTCGGGTTGCGTGAACGGTGTCCCACACTCCTGGGCAATCTGCTTCCGGACGGGTGAGACGGTGGCACTTCCGGGCTGGATTTCACGTTCATGGCGCGTGGATGACCACACCTCGTCTACCGGCAGCGGTCGCTTCGGAACCGCCGAGTGCCGCCCATGAAAAAGCGGACCTGCAGGCAGGAAGGCTGTCGCCTTTGCCTTGCAGGTCCGCTGGAAGGCCTGGTGCCAGGCCGTCAGGAGCAGGGAGGTGAACGCTGGCTTACTTGCCGACGCGGCCGCGCGGGCTGCCCACGCCCGTGCATTGGTCCCAGCCCACGGCGGCTGCAGCGCCGTTGTTGCCGGTGGTCACGTCATAGAAATTGACGCCGTAGTCCTTGTTCGTCAGCAGCTCCGCGTACAGCAGGTTGTTCTGCGCGTTCGTGAAGTAGCCGCCCGCCTTGGGCGCCATGCCCAGGCGGTTGTTGGACGTGTTGGTAATGCCGGCCACCAGCGGTGCGGCCAGGCTGGTGCCGCCGACGACGTACCAGCTGCCGGCGTTGTAGACATAGGCGCCGCTGGCCGGGTCGGCGTCGAACGAGATGTCCGGCGAATGGCGTGCGGCCTGGCCGAACAGCGGGTACTGGTAGTTGGTCCACGGGCCGGTGCCGCTGCCGAAAGTGCTGCTGTAGGTTTCATAGGCGCTGGTGCCGCCGCCCGAACCCGCCCAGCAGCTTTCGCTCAGGAAGGCCTGGGTGGTCGGGTCACGGTTGATGGTCGTGCCGCCCACCGAGGTCACCCACGGCGAAGCGCTGGGGAATTGCGCGCCGAGGCCCGAGTCACCCGCCGAGAAGAAGAAGTTGACCGGCTTGTTCGCGACCCAGTTGGAACGGAAGACCCAGTCCCAGTCGGTGGATTCAGTGCTCCATTCGGCACCGCCCCAGCTGTTCGAGATTTCCCCGCCACCGGCGGCGTTCGCCTGCTGGATGGCGATCTGCTCGGCGTACATCATGTCGGCCCAGCTGTTGGAGCAGGCCTCGACCAGGATGATCTTGGCCTTGGGCGCCATCGCATGGGCCCACTGCACGTCCAGCGCGGCCTCCAGCGCCCAGCCCGAGTTGTAGGGCGGGGTGACGCAGGCGCCGTTGCCGTTGGCGATCACCTTGGTGAAGTTGGCCGCCGGCAGGCCGAAGAACGAGCTGAAGGTGGCCAGGTCGGCCGCTGCGGTGGGGTAGTCGTAGGCGTCGACGATGACGATGGCACGGCCGCCGCCGGTGGCGTTGTAGGCCGCGTTGTTGGTCGGCACGCAGCCGCTGTAGGCGGGACCGACCTTGGCGATGCAGGCCAGCGAAGCCGGGTACTCGGCGAACGTGGCGTTGGGGGCGGGATTGGCTTCCGGGGCCGGCACGGCCAGGTCTTCCAGGCGGTTGACCTTGACCCCGTTGCGGTTGTGCATCACGTAGTTGGTGTGGACGCGCTGGCCGCGGTCCTCGGCCCGGCGCACGCTGCTGTCCGGGCGGAACACGTTGGGCGGCAGGACATAGCGGCCCACTGCGTCAGGTTCGGGGGCGGCCAGCGCGTCTGCGCCGGGGGTCATCGCGCTGTCGGCCGCTGCGGCCATGCCCAGGCCGGGCAGGGTGGCAACGGCGGCTGCGAGCAGGCAGCGCTTGAAGTGAACAGAGGCGTCTCTCATGTGTGTCTCCAGAAGGAATGGATGCAGTCATCAGCGCCCCGGCGGCCGGTGCATTCCGGCCTGTGAGTTCAGCCCTGTGAAGGCTTGGAGCGCGACCGCAGTCTGTGCTTCTGGCAGGAGAGCGGCACCCCTCTTGCAGGGGGTGCCGTGCGCGTCGTCCCCTCTTTGAGCGTCCCCCAAAATGGAGACGGTGCAGCAGCGCCGGCGTCTTACACCTGCATGTTCATGATGTCGGTGTAGGCCTGCACCAGCCGGTTGCGCACCGACAGCGTGGCCTGGAAGCCGAGCTGCGATTTCTGCATCGCGACCATGGTGTCTTCCAGGCTGACGGACGGGTTGTCCAGCTGCAATTCCTTCTGCAGCCGCTGGGTTTCGAGCTGCGAGTCGCTGACCGATTTCAGCGCGCTGCTCATGGCGCTCTGGAAGCTGCCTTTTTCGACGCTGTTCGCCGCTTTGGCGCGCGAAAGCGGCATGCCGTCCTGGGACAGGCCTGCTTTGGCAACCGCTTGTGCGAAGTCGAAAGGTTTGAGCTTCAGGTCCATGGCGTTTCCTTCTCTAGGGGCCCTAAAGAAGTGGAGGGCATGACCGAAATGGTAGGGATCGCCGGGCTTCTCTATGGATGGAACTGCGAGGCGATTGGCGGGCTTCTCGCGTCTTGGTGGACCAGGGTGCTGGCGAACAATCCGGTCCGTGCCCTCTTGTGGGGCCATCGACCTTTTCGCCGCTGAGTGCCCGCTCCCATGGACCAAGCCCTTGTTGCTCCCGTACCCGCCGAGCTGACCCCGGTCGCCCCCCAAGGCGCCGTGGCCAAGCTGATGGCCATGCCGCCCGCCACCAAGCTCAAGCTTGGCGGCGCGGTGGCTGCCGTGCTGGCGGCCATGGTGGCCATGATGCTGTGGGCCAGCCAGGGCGACTGGCGCATTCTCTACAGCGGCCTGCCCGACAAGGAAGCCGGTGCCATCCTGGCCCAGCTGCAGCAGATGGGCGTGCCCTACAAGCACAGCGATGGCGGCGCCTCCATCATGGTGCCGGCCGACAAGGTCTACGACCTGAAGATGAAGCTGGCGGCTGCCGGCCTGCCGAAGGCCACCGTCACCGGCAACGAGCTGCTGGACAACGCCCGCTTCGGCCAGACCGACCGCCAGGAGCGCCTGAACATGCAGCGCGCGCTGGAAGGCGAACTGGTGCGCACCATCACCAAGCTGGACGGCGTGGAAGATGCCCGCGTTCACTTGGCGCTGCCCAACCAGAACGGCTTCTTCCGCGAGCAGCAAAAGCCCAGCGCCAGCGTGATGCTGACGCTGATGCCCGGCCGCACGCTGGACCGTGGCCAGTCCGCTGCCATCGTGCACCTGGTGTCGTCCAGCGTGCCGGACCTGAATGCCAAGGCCGTCAGCGTGCTGGACCAGCGCGGCACCTTGCTCTCCGGCCCTGGCGAAGACAGTGCCCGCAGCCTGGACGAACAGCAGCTGCAGTACGTGCACCAGATCGAGGCCAGCTACCTCAAGCGCGTGCAGGACCTGCTGGAGCCGGTGGTCGGCCGCGACAACCTGCGCGCTTCGGTGACCGCCGACATCGACTTCAACCAGACCGAAGCCACCTCCGAACAGTACCGCCCGAACCAGGGCAACGAACCGGCCGCCGTGCGCAGCACCCAGAGTGCCGAATCCAATGGCGCCGGCAACCCCATGCCCACCGGCGTGCCGGGCGCCGCGACCAACCAGCCGCCGGTGCCCGCCACCGCGCCGATCAACGGCGCCTCGGCCCCGCTGCAGGCCACCCAGATGGGCGGCAGCGGCAGCTCGCGCCGCGAAGCCACCACCAATTACGAGGTCGACAAGACCGTGCGCGTGACGCGCAACGCGACCGGTGCCGTGCGCCGGCTGAACGCCGCCGTGGTCGTCAACCACCGCACCTCGACCGATGCCAAGGGCAAGACCACGACGCTGCCGTTGCCGCCCGAGGAAATCGAGAAGCTGACGGCGCTGGTGCAGGAAGCCGTGGGCTTCAGCAGGGAGCGCGGCGACTCGGTCAAGGTCATCAACGCGCCGTTCAAGCCGGTCACCGAACCGGCGGCCGACGACCTGCCGCTGTGGAAGCAGCCATGGCTGCTGGACCTGGCGCGTGCCTCCGGCGTGCCGGCCGCATTGACCCTGGTGGCGCTGGCCTTGATCTTCGGCGTGATCCGGCCCGGCATCCGCCAGGTGCTGACGCCGATCGAGGCCGAGAAAGACGACAAGGGCCAGCAGCTCGATGCCGTGGTCGATGACGACAACATCCTGCCGGCCCTGGGCGGTGGCAGCGGTCTGCCGGCACTTGAGGCACCTCTTGAGAACACCCAGCTGGAAGCCGCACGACGGCTGGCCCGTGACAACCCAGGCGCCGTGGCCAACATCATGCGCGAATGGGTGACCGGCGAAATCGCCACCTGAACCGGTAACGAACGACCCCATGGCTGGAAATTCGAAAGACGACGAAGGCGCTGAAAACGCCGCCATCCTCCTGATGTCGCTCGGGGAGGAGGAGGCGGCCGGCGTGTTCAAGCACCTTGGTCCCAAGGAAGTGCAGAAGCTGGGCGAAACCATCGCCAGGCTGAAGGTCATCCCGCGCGAGCGGGTCGAGCGGGTGCTGGACAAATTCAGCAAGCAGGCCGAGGCCCAGCACATGCTGGTGGCCGACACCGACGAATACGTCAAGGCCGTGCTGCGCAAGGCCCTCGGCGACGACAAGGCCAACCTGCTGATCGACCGCATCCTGCAGGGCAGCGACGTGTCCGGCATCGAAAGCCTGAAGTGGATGGACGGCGGCTCGGTGGCCGAGCTGCTGCGCAACGAACACCCGCAGATCATCGCGGCCATCCTGGTGCACCTGGACTTCGACCAATCCTCCACCGTGCTGAAGTCGTTCACCGAGCGCCAGCGCAACGAAGTGCTGATCCGCATTGCCACGCTGGACGGCATCCAGCCGTCGGCCCTGAAGGACCTGAACGAAGTCCTGAACAAGGTGCTGGCTGGTGGCGACCGCCTGCGCAAGGCCTCGCTGGGCGGCGCCAAGGCCGCGGCCGAGATCATCAACATGATGGGCTCCTCGGTCGAGACCTCGGTGCTGGACTACATCCGCGAAGCCGACGGCGACCTGGCCCAGAAGATCATGGACAACATGTTCACCTTCGAGGACATGAACAAGCTCGACGACAAGGGCTTCCAGGCGGTGCTGAAGGAAGTCCAGAGCGACTCGCTGGTCGTGGCGCTCAAGGGCGCCACCGCCGAGATGCGCGAGAAGGTCTTCCGCAACATGTCCAGCCGCGCCGCCGAGACGCTGCGCGAGGACCTCGAATCGCGCGGCCCGATGCGCGTCTCCGAAGTCGAAGCCGAGCAGAAGGAACTGCTGAAGATCGTCCGCCGCCTGGTCGACGAAGGCCAGATCGTGCTGGCATCGGGAGGTGCCGATGACTTCCTCTAAACCGAACACGCCGCGTCCGGTGCCGCCGCCGCAGGGTGGCAACAACCGCCCAGCCAACGCCTACGCCCGCTTCATTCCCCGCGAGGAGCTGGACAACTTCGCCGCCTGGACGCCCGACACCTTTGGTGGCGGCCTGGGCGGGCTGCCGCCTGGCGTCGTCGTCAACCCGCCGGCCGCGCAGGCGCCGGTGGCGCCGCCGCCGCCCGCACCGCCGCCACCGCCCGCGCCGACGTTGGAAGAGTTGATGCTGGCCAGCCGCAAGCAGGCCATCGATGCCCGCCAGAACGGCTACCAGGAAGGCTACCGCGACGGGCTCGAAGCACTGGAAGCCGCCAAGCGCCAGTTCGCCCAGCAGATCAGCGCGCAGATGGCACAGGTTGTGGCCGAATTCCAGGACCAGCTCGGCGGCCTCGAAACCCGCATGGCCGACTCGCTGGTGCAGACCGCGCTGAAGCTGGCCCGCCAGGTCGTGCGCAGCGAGATCGAGCAGCGGCCGGACTGCGTGGTCCAGGTCGCGCAGCAAGCCGTGGCCGCCGTCATGGTCACCGCCAGGCACCTGGTGCTGCGGCTGCACCCGGAGGATGTGGCGCTGGTCGAAATGGGTGCCTCTGACACGCTGCGCACGCGCGACGTGATGGTCATCGCCGACCCGCAGTTGGCACGCGGTGGCTGCATCGTCGAGTCCGACCTGGGCCGCGTGGATGCCCGCATCGAAAGCCGCTGGGCACAGGCCGCCGCGGTGTTTGCCGTGCCGCTGGCCTGGCAAGGCGGTGCGGCCGCCATCGCCGAGCCCCTCGAATCGCCCGAACCCGAAACAGACGCCTGATGCTCACCACCCGCCCCGAGCGCTGGCAGCGCTTCCTGCAGGACATCCAGAACTACGCCTCCTTGCCGCAGCCGCTGGAAATGCAGGGTTCGCTGGTGCGCGTGACCGGCCTGGTGCTGGAAGCCGCTGGCGTGCGTGCGCCGGTTGGCGCGGTTTGCTCGGTCGGTGTGCCGGGCGAATCGCCGGTCACCGCCGAAGTGGTCGGCTTCCATGGCGACCGCGCCTACCTGATGCCCACCGGCGAGCTGCATGGCCTGGCCAGCGGCGCGCAGGTCGTGCCGCTGCCGGTGCCGCAGATTCCCCCTCGCCTGGGCGTGGAAAACCACCCCTGGCGGCGCAGCGAAGACCGCGGCCTGCACCTGCCGATGGGCGAAGGCCTGCTGGGCCGCGTGGTCGATGCCCATGGCCACCCGATGGACCGCGGCGGCCCGCTGCAGGACGTGCTCAACGAGCCGATGGTGCGCCGCCCGATCAACGCGATGGACCGCGACCCGGTGCGCCAGCCGCTGGACACCGGTGTGCGCGCCATCAACTCGCTGCTCACCGTGGGACGCGGCCAGCGCATCGGCCTGTTCGCCGGCACCGGCGTCGGCAAATCGGTGCTGCTGGGCATGATGGCCCGCTACACCGCGGCCGACGTGATCGTCGTCGGGCTGATCGGCGAACGCGGCCGTGAAGTCAAGGAATTCATCGAAGACATCCTCGGCGACGAAGGGCTGCAGCGCGCGGTTGTCGTCGCGGCACCGGCCGACGCGCCGCCGCTGGTGCGCATGCAGGGCGCCAGCTATGCCACCGCGGTGGCCGAGCATTTCCGCGACAAGGGCCAGCACGTGCTGCTGCTGATGGACTCGCTGACCCGCTTCGCGATGGCGCAGCGCGAGATCGGCCTGGCCATTGGCGAGCCGCCGGCCACCAAGGGCTATCCGCCCAGCTGTTTTGCCAAGCTGCCGCAGTTGGTCGAGCGTTCCGGCAACGGCCTCAACGGCGTGGGCTCCATCACCGCCTTCTACACCGTGCTGACCGAAGGCGACGATCCGCAGGACCCGATTGCCGACGCGGCCCGAGGCATCCTGGACGGTCACATCGTGCTGTCCCGCGAGCTGGCCGAGGCCGGGCATTTCCCGGCCATCGACGTGGAGAAATCCATCTCGCGGGTGATGACCGCGGTCGCCCCGCGCGAGCACCTGGAAGGCGCCCGCAAGGCCCGCCAGTGGATGGCGAAATTCAACAAGGCGCGCGACCTGATCCAGCTCGGCGCCTACGTGCCCGGGGCAGACCCGGAGCTGGACGCCGCAGTCAAGGTTCACCCGCAGCTCACCGCGCTGCTGCAGCAAGGCATGCACGAGCGCGCACCGCTGGAAGCCAGCCGCCGCGCGCTGCTGCGCCTGAACCCGGCGGGCCAGCCGCAGAACCAGGCCGCTGGCTGAATCACACAAGAAGGCGTCGTTGAAGGTGTTGTTTCTCGCAGTGCAGGCCGGCGTTTCGGAGGAAGCTGCTGCTTCGTCCCGGCTGTGGTTGCAGTGCCCGTAGCCCTCGTCGCAGTCCTTCATCAGGAATCGCCCAATGAACCGCATGGAACTTCTCCGCACGCTGCTGGAGCGCGAACAGCGCCGCCGTGACGACGCGATGGCCGAATGGCGGGAGACCCAACGCATGGCCGAAGCCGCGCGTGAGCAGGCCGACTCGCTGGTGACCTACCGCGGCGAATACCGCAAGCGCTGGGCCGCGCAGTTCGCCAAGGGCGGCGCCATCGAGCTGGTGCGCTGCTACCACGGCTTTGTCGGCCGGCTGGACCAGGCCATTGCCTCGCAGCAGGGCGTGGTGCTGCAGGCCGACCAGCGGGTGCGTGCCGCGCACCAGCGCGTGCAGCAGCGCGAGCTGAAGGTGGCCACCGTGCGCCGGCTGATCGAGCGCCGCCAGGACAGCCTGCTGCAGGACGAGCGCAAGCGCGAGCAGAAGCAGGCCGACGAGGCCAACCAGCGCCGCGCCTGGGCCTCGCGCCAGTCCATGGCCGGCGCTGCGGCCTGAGCCCATCGAATCCGATCTTGTTTCTTGAATTTCCCGCAGGAGGATACGCATGCCTTTGGACACCCCTCTGGCGCCCGTGGTCCCGGTCAAGCCGGTGTCGTCGCGCGTCGCGCAGCGCGCGCCTCAGCGCCAGGACGCCGGCAGCCACGGCAACTTCGCCGACATGCTGCGCGGCCAGGGCGCCAAAAGCCTGAAGGCCGCCCCTGATGCTGACCAGGCGCTGACCGCCGACAGCGCGCCGAAAGCCGATCAGAAACCCGATGCCGACAAGGCCGAGGCCGGCAGCGACACCGAGGCCGCCGACCAGGGCGACAAGGACGAACGCGCCGACGCGCCGAAGAAGACCGCGCTCAGCGCCGAGGACCTGCCCGCCCAGCCCAGCACCTTGCAGCTGGTGGCCAAGCGCGAAGACCTGGGCGGCGCCTCGCGCGGCCTGGACGCACTGAAAGGCCGCGGCCATGCCGGCGGCGCAGGGGCTCGCCGCGCCGGTGAACTGAAGGACGCCGGCGGCATTGCCGCCACAGGCGAAGCCGCCACGGCAGACGGCTTCCGCAGCAGCTTGCTGGCTGCCCGCCAGGCCAGCGGCGACAGCCCGGCCGACGCCGCCAGCATGAGCCTGACCGCCGCTCCCGCGGCCGAGCGCGGCGGCGAAAGCGAAGGTGATGGCAGCTTGCCGAGCCTGGCGGGCATGGTCGACCTGGCCGCCAGCCGCCCGGCCACCGACGCCAGCGCCGAGCTGCAGGCCGCGCCGGCCCAGGCCCAGTTGCCCACGCCGCCGGACAGCCCGCTGTTCCCACAGGCGCTGGGCGTGCAGCTCAGCACCTGGATGAACGAAGGCGTGTCGCATGCCAAGCTGGAACTGAACCCGGCCGACCTGGGGCCGATCGAGGTCCGCATTGCGGTGCACGAAGGCAGCACCCGCATCGAACTGGGCGCCGACGTGGCGTCGACCCGCTCGGCGCTCAGCGAAGCCCTGCCGAAGCTGGCCGAACAGCTCGGTGACGTGGGCTTGAGCCTTGCCGGCGGCAGCGTCTCCGACCAGACCAGCCAGGGCCAGCGCCAGGGCGATTCCGGTGCCCAGCAAGCTGGCGGCGGTGGCCGCGCGTTTGGCATGGGCGGGCGTGGCAACAGCGGCGATGAAGCGTTGGACAACGCGACGATGAGCCCGGCCCGCACCGCGGTGAATCGCCGCGGGTTGCTGGACATGTACGCCTGACCAGCGCGGCTGGCCGGTCAACCCCCTGCGCCGCGCAGCTCATCGCGGCTCAACGCGGGCAACCCTTCGACAGGCTCAGGGCGAACGGGGAAACGCACTGCCAGTGAGTGCGGACGGGGCATGCACCGCCAGTGCGGACGGATCGGAAACCGGCGGCTGTCCAGCCTGAGGTGCACCGGTAAAACCGCCGCTTTTCGTGGCTTCTGCACGGGGCTCGGCGCTCAACAATTCTGCTCATCGGTCCTGCTGCGCCATCTTGGCGCAGTGTGGAGCCTTCAGAGGAATCAAGGAGCCCGTCCATGTCTGCTGCCGCAGCTGCCCCCGCCGGCGATGCCCCCAAGAAGGGCAAGAAGAAACTGATCCTGATCATCGCCGTGGTGGTGTTGTTGGCCTTGGTGGGCGGTGGTGTCGCGCTGGTGATGAAGAAGAACCACGACGCGGAAGCGGCCGCTGCCGCCGAAGATGGCGAAGAGAGCAGCGGGCACCACGAAAAGAAGAGCGCCAAGAAGGACAAGAAGAAGGACGACAAGCACGCGCTGCCGGTCTTCGTGCCGCTGGACCCGTTTGTCGTCAACCTGGCCGACCGCGAGACCGACCGTTTCGCCCAGATCGGCCTGACGCTGGAAGTCGAGGACGCGCACGTGGCCGACGAGATCAAGGCCTACCTGCCGGCAATCCGCAACAACGTGCTGCTGCTGCTGGGCCACAAGACCTCGGCCGAACTGATGACGCCCGACGGCAAGGAAGTGCTGGCCCGCCAGCTGCGCCGCGTCGCGGTGCAGCCCATGGGCATCGAGCTCGAAGACGAGGACGCGGTGGAAGAAGAAGCCCCGCCCACGCCGGGCAAGAAGAAGAAGCGCAAGCGCTTCGACAGTCTCGACGACTCGCCGGTGAAGTCGGTCCAGTTCTCGTCCTTCATCATTCAATAAGCCCGACACGCCCGGTCGCAGGATCTCATCCGTGAACCAGCAAATCCTCTCGCAGGACGAAGTCGACGCGCTGCTGCAGGGCATCACCGGCGAGAGCCAGAAGCTCGAGCAGGAAGAAGCGCCCACTGGCGGCATCCGCAACTACGACCTGGCCAGCCAGGAACGCATCGTCCGTGGTCGCATGCCGACCATGGAGATCATCAACGAACGCTTTGCGCGCAACATCCGCGTGGGGCTGTTCAACATGATCCGCAAGAGCCCGGAAGTCTCGATCGGCGGCATCAAGGTGCAGAAGTACAGCGCCTTCCTGCGCGAGATCGTGGTGCCCACCAACTTCAACATCGTGCAGGTGCGCCCGCTGCGCGGCTCGGGCCTGATCGTCTGCGACCCGAGCATCGTGTTCGCGGTGATCGACGCGCTGTTCGGCGGCGTGGGCAAGTTCCACACTCGCATCGAGGGCCGCGACTTCTCGGCCACCGAGCAGCGCGTGATCGAGCGCCTGGTCGGCTGCATCACCGAGGAATACAAGCGCGCCTGGCGCGGCATCTATCCGCTGGAGCTGGACTACCAGCGCTCGGAAATGCAGCCGCAGTTCGCCAACGTGGCCACGCCCAGCGAGATCGTCGTCTGCACCTCGTTTTCGCTGGAGCTTGGCGAAACCTCCGGCTCGGTTCACTTCTGCATTCCCTATTCCACGCTGGAGCCCATTCGCGACGTGCTGTATTCGTCGATGCAGGGGGACTCGGTGGAGCCGGACCACCGCTGGGTCAACCTGTTGAAGGAGCAGATCCAGTCCGCCAACGTGGATTTGGTGGCCGAGCTGGGCACGGCCCCGGCCACCGTCGAACAACTGCTGTCACTCAAGCCTGGCGACTTCATCGAACTCGATCTCGAGCCGCTGATCCAGGCCAAGATCGACGGCGTCCCGGTGTTCGACTGCCACTACGGCACCTCCGATGGCCACTACGCCATCAAGATCGATCGCATGTTGACCAGCCCGAACTTCGGCTGGTTGGGAGATAGCAATGGCAGCTGATCAAGCAACCGACGACGGCCAGGACGACATGGCCGATGCCTGGGCCGCGGCCCTGGCCGAGTCCAAGGGCCCCTCTGGTGGCGAGGTCGCCGAGCAGGTCGCGGCAGAGCAGGTGGCCCCCGCTTCGTTCGCCAACTTCTCGCCGACCACCGCCACCTCCGGCGCCGGCAACGACATCAACATGATCCTGGACATCCCCGTCCAGCTCACGGTTGAACTCGGCCGCACCCGCATCCCGATCAAGAACATCCTGCAGCTGGCGCAGGGCTCGGTGGTCGAGCTCGAAGCGCTGGCCGGCGAGCCGATGGACGTGCTGGTCAACGGCTTCCTGATCGCCCAGGGCGAGGTGGTGGTCGTCAACGACAAGTTCGGCATCCGCCTGACCGACATCGTCACGCCCAGCGAGCGCATGCGCCGCCTGAGCCGCCTTTGAACCCCGCAGTTTTCCCTGTCCAAGGAACGCCGGAATGACTTCTTCGCTGATGCCTCTCATTGCCTTCGGTGCGGTGGTGGCCATGATCCCGCTGGCCCTGTGGCTGATGCGCCGTTCCGGCATCGGTGGCGCCGGCACACCCGGGCTGCTGCGCAACGTGGGCAGCCTGTCGCTGTCGCCGTCGCAGCGCGTGGTGGTGGTCGAGCTGATGCAGGGCGCGAATGCCCGCTGGCTGGTCGTGGGCGTGAGCCCGGACCGCATCACCACGCTCACCACGCTGGACGCGCCGGACGAAGTGCCGACCGAGATCCTGAACCCGCAGGCCCACTCGGTGAGCCAGCTGATCAACCGCTGGCGCCGCAACACAGGCGGCCAGGACGGGAACCAGCCATGACCCGTCGCACCCTGCAACGCTGCGCGATGACCGCAGCGCTGGCGGCGCTCGCCCTGTCGCTGCCGGGGGCCGCAATGGCCCAGGCTGCACCGGCCGCGCCCGGCCTGCCGCTGCTGGTCGGCCAAAGCGCCGGTGGCACCAGCTACTCGGTGCCCATCCAGACGCTGCTGTTCTTCACCGCGCTGTCCTTCCTGCCCGCGGTGCTGCTGCTGATGACCGGCTTCACCCGCATCGTGATCGTGCTGTCGCTGGTGCGCCAGGCCATGGGCACGCAGTCGGCCCCGCCGAACCAGGTGGTGGTCGGCCTGTCGCTTTTCCTGACCTTCTTCGTGATGTCGCCCACCATCGACAAGGTCTACGAGCAGGCCTGGGCGCCTTACCAGGCCAGCCAGATCGACTTCACCGAAGCGCTCAAGCGCGGCGAGGTGCCGATGCGCGCCTTCATGCTGAAGCAGACCCGCCAGTCCGATGTGGAGCTGTTCGCCAAGCTGGCCAAGCTGGACGCCGGCATCAAGGGCGAAGACGTGCCGCTGAAGGTGCTGCTGCCGGCCTTCGTGACCAGTGAGTTGAAAACCGCCTTCCAGATCGGCTTTCTCATCTTCATCCCGTTCCTGATCATCGACATGATCGTGGCCAGCGTGCTGATGTCGCTGGGCATGATGATGTTGTCGCCGGTGCTGGTCTCGCTGCCCTTCAAGCTGATGCTGTTCGTGCTGGCCGATGGCTGGAACCTGTTGCTGGGTTCGCTCGCCGCCAGCTTCGCCCAATAAGGAAAGCCACTCCATGGAACCGTCCCAGGTCTTCACCATCGGCCAGCAAGGCCTGATCATGCTGCTGACCGTGTCGGCGCCGATGCTGGCCGTGGTGCTGATCGTCGGCGTGCTGGTCAGCATCTTCCAGGCCGCCACGCAGATCAACGAAGCCACGCTGAGCTTCGTGCCCAAGCTGGTCGCCGCAGTCGCCGTGATGGCCATTGCCGGCCCGTGGATGATGACGCAGCTGGTGGACTACATCCGCGCGATGCTCTTGTCGATCCCGTCCGCAGCCGGCGGATGATCTCTTTCAACGAAGCCCAGGTCATGGCCTGGCTCACGCCGGTGCTGTGGCCGTTCCTGCGGGTGCTGGCCTTGTTCCAGGTGCTGCCGGTGTTCGGGCAGCGCACGGTGCCGGCGCGGGTGAGGGTGGCGCTGGCCTTCATGGTGGCGGTGTGTGCCTCGGGCGTGGGCCCGCCGGTGCCGGTGGTGGCGCTGGATTCGGGGTTGGCGGTGATGCTGGTGATCCAGCAACTGGTGATTGGCGTGACGCTGGGATTCTCGGTGCGCGTGGTGTTTGCCGCGATCGAGTTTGCCGGCGAGATCGCCGGGCTGCAGATGGGCATGAACTTCGCCGGCTTCTTCGATCCGGTGATGGCCAGCCAGTCCACTGCCGCGAGCCGCTTCTTTGCCACGCTGGTGGCCTTCATGTTCATCGTCATCAACGGCCACCTGACGGTGATCGAGACGGTGGTCGACAGCCTGCAAGCTTTCCCGATCAGCGACCAGCCGTTTGCTTTCCTGCGCACGGTGGCGCCGCAGCAATGGGGCGCGCAGGTCTTCAGCATGGGCCTGTGGGTGGCCATGCCGATGATCGCGGTGCTGATGTTCGTGAACCTGGTGCTGGGCGTGATCTCGCGCGTGGCGCCGCAGTCCAACATCTTCGCACTCGGGTTTCCCATCACCATGGGCGTCGGACTTGTGTCGATGATGGCGATGCTGCCAATGATGCAGACACCTTTTGTCGCTTCGCTAGAGCGCATGCTGACGGTTTTTGGTCACTGAGCGTCCCCCACTCCTTACAAGGCAGAGGACTTCGCCATGGCTGCCTTGCTCGCTGACTGCACCGCGCTGATCATCGATCCGAACCCGACCTCGCGCAGCGTGCTCTCGGCCCAGCTGCGAGACGCCGGCATGGTGACGGTGATGCAGAGTGGCCGCGTCATTGACGCGCGCCGCCAGCTGGAGACCCGCGAGTTCGACGTGGTGCTGTGCGAGATGGACTTCCACGGCAATGCCCCCACCGCGGGCGTTCGCACCCAGACGGGCCAGGAGCTGCTGGACGAACTGCGTGCGGCCAACCTGCTGCCCTGGGCCACCGTGTTCATCATGGTCACCGGCGAGCGCAGCTACGCCAAGGTGGCCGAGGCGGCCGAATCCGCGCTGGACAGCTACCTGCTCAAGCCCTTCACGACCCAGGCCCTGCACGACCGCATGATGCAGGCGCGCCAGCGCAAGAAAGTGCTGAAGGACATTTACGTGGCGATCGATGATGGCCAGTTCGAGACCGCTGCGCGGCTCTGCACAGAGCGCTTCCGCCACCGCGACACCTACTGGCTCTACGCCGCGCGCCTGGGCGCCGAGCTGCTGCTTCGGCTGGAAATGCACACCGC
The DNA here is from genome assembly GCF_041287625.1 of Ideonella sp. Lineage (GTDB taxonomy): Bacteria > Pseudomonadota > Gammaproteobacteria > Burkholderiales > Burkholderiaceae_C > Ideonella. The sequence continues at coordinate 44,826 of NZ_JBGGNH010000050.1, read as the reverse complement.
GGCGCGCGAACTGCTGGACGCCGTCGTCGCCCATCAGGCGCTGCCTTGGGCGCGCTTGGGGCTCGCCCGCGCCCAACTGGGCGCGCAGCAGACCACGCCCGCGCTGCGCTCGCTCGAAAGCCTGATCGCAGATGAGCCGTCGTTTGCCGATGCCTACGACGTGATGGGCCGCACCCAGGTGGCGCAGGGCCATTTGCAGGAAGCGATGGTGACCTACCAGAAGGCCTGCGACCTCACCCCCGGCTCGCTGCGCCGCCAGCAGAAGCTGGGCATGCTGGCGTTTTATGCCGGTGACCAGGCGGCAGCCGCGAAGGCGCTGGACAAGGCCCAGGTCCTCGGCCAGGGCTCCAAGCTGTTCGACTTCCAGAGCGTGGTGCTGCTGGCCATCGTGCGCTTTCGCCAGCGCGACGGCAAAGGCCTGGGACGCTGCGCGGTGGACTTGGCCAGGGCGCTTGAAAAGGCACCTCAAAGCAGGCGGCTGCAGCGCATGAGCGGCATCGTCGGCGCTTTTGACCTGATGCTGCGGCACCAGGTCGGCCAGGTGGTGGAGACGCTCAGGCGGCTGGCAAGCGAGGTAAGCGCCAAGGACTTCGACATGGAAGCTGCCTGCAACCTGCTGACCGCGATTGCCCAGCTGACCGCCGCCGAGCTGAACCTGCCCGATGCCGAAGCCTGGGTCCAGGCAATTGGCCAACGCTTCACCGGCACCAAGGGCATCAGCGAGCTGATGGCCGGCGCGGCCGGCGCCCATGCGCCGTATGGCGAGCTGATCAAGCAGTGCCATGTGCAGGTCGCCGAGTCGGTCGAACGCTCGATGATGCATTGCGTGTCCGGCCGGCCCGATGCTGCGCTGGACGCGCTGCTGGGCCATGCCCGCAGCACCTTGAACCAGAAGTTCGTCGACACCGCACGTGGCGTGCTCAAGCGCTATGCCGACAAGCTCGAAGACGCGCCGCGCCACCACGCGGCGCTGGAAGAGCTGGTGCGCCTGCTCGGTGCCAGGCCCGCGCCGATGGCCAGCGTCGGCGTGGAAGACGCGGACTCCGGCGGCCTGCGCATTCGCGCCGGTGCCGCCGAGCCCAACTCGCTGCCTGGCGGATGAAGCCTGGCGCTTGGCGCCAGGCTTCGGCTCAGGGCGCCAGGACCGGCGCGCCGCTGCGGCTCAACGTGGGCGTGCCGGCGCTCAGGCGCTGGCTGCCGCTGGTGACCTGCCAGGTCGTCGACAGGCTCTCCACCGTGCTCGGCGCGGTGATGGTGTCGACGTTCCAGAACTCGCAGACGATGCGGCTCGCATCGATGTCCAGCAGCATGTAGCCGCGCCGGTTCAGGTCGATGTGCTTGAAGTGCGGGTTCTGCGACTTCAGGTAGCCGGCGATCTGGTTGGTCGGATCGTCGATGCCTGGCGAGGTCACCGAGGTGCCGACGAATTCGACCGCTGCCGAGCCGGCACCGGTGCTGGCGTTGTAGCCGCCGCTGGCCAGGTCGCTGTTGTTCGGGTCCTGGCTCAGGTCGGCCGCCCAGGCGCTGTGGATGTCGCCGGTCAGCACCACCACGTTGCCCACTGCTGCGTGTTGCGTCGTGCCCTTGAGCACCTTGTAGATGCGGTCCCGCTGGGGCTGGTAGCCGTCCCACTGGTCCTGGTTCAGGAAGGCGCCACCGCCGGCGGCATTGGCCGCGCCCTGGGCCTTGAGCTGGGCGAACATCACGCCCTGGCCCAGCAGGCGCCAGCTGGTGGTGGACTTGCGCAGGCCCTTGGTCAGCCACTGCTCCTCGGTGTCGCCCAGCAGCGTGCGGCTCGGGTCCAGGAAGTCGCCGGTCTGCGTGAAGCCCAGGCCCAGCGGGGTGGGCACGGTGGCCGGCAGTTGCTCGCTGCGGGCGTTGACGCGCTCTTCCAGCATGTACAGGTCGACCAGGTTGCCAAAGCGCACATTGCGGTTGTTGCGGCGCGGGTTGTCCTTGTCGACCATGCGCACCGGCATCCACTCGTAGTAGGCCTGCAGCGCGGCGGCCACGCGGTCCGGCCAGTTGCCTTCGCCGGGGTTCTGGTTCTCGGCGCCGTCCTTCCATGCATTGTTCGCGGTCTCGTGGTCATCCCAGATGGCGATCATCGGGTGCTGGCGGTGCATGGCCTGCGCGTCGGGGTCGGTCTTGTACTGGGCGTGGCGCATGCGGTAGTCGGCCAGGCTCAGGATCTCGGTCGAGGGCTGCAGCTTGCGCAGGCTGCCGTACTGGCCGTCGGCGTATTCGTAGAGGTAGTCGCCCAGGTGCAGCACCGCGTCCAGGTCGGCACGCTCGGCAATGCGGCCGTAGGCATTGAAGTAGCCGTAGGCGTAGTTCGAGCAGCTGACCACCGCCAGGCGCAGCTGGTCCACGCTGCCGGCGGGCAGGGTGCGGGTGCGGCCGACCGGGGAAAGCTTGTCCAGGTGGCTGAACTGGTAGTAGTAGGTGGTGCCGGGTTGAAGGCCGCTCACGTCGACCTTGACGGTGAAGTCGCGGCCGGGCGTGGTCGTCACCTGGCCGGTGGTGACCACGTCGCTCAGGGCCGGGTCGCGGGCGACCACGTAGCTGGCGTAGACCTTGTCTTTGGGCTGCGTGGGCGTCACGCGGGTCCACAAGATGACGCGGTCGCTCAGCGGGTCGCCGCTGGCCACGCCGTGCTGGAAGGCGCCCTTGTAGCTGCCGGCCTGGGCGTCCAGCGACAGCGCGGGCAGGGCCGCGATGGCCACGGCAGCGGAACTGGAGCGCTTGAAAAAGTCGCGGCGGCTGGTGCCTTGCGGCGCGGGCTTGACGGAGCTGGGGCGTCCCATGATGACTTCCTTGAGGTGGCCGGCGACGGCCGGCTCGAACTGAGCGCCTCACGGTAGTTGGGGGTTTTGACAGCGTGTTGACACGGCTTGCCGTGCGGATCACCGTGGTTTTTCGGGCTGTTTTTCAGCTCAAGTCCTGGCGCCGCCCGGGCACCATCTCGGTCAACCATGGCTGATTCCGCCCAAGACCGCAACTTACCGGCTTCTTCCAAGAAGAAGAGCAAGGCCCGCGAAGAAGGCCAGGTCCCCCGATCGCGGGACCTGGGTCATTTCACCGCGCTGGCCGCTGGTGGCGCAGGGCTGGCCGCGATTGCCGTGCCGCTCTCAGGCTGGCTGCAGCAGATGCTGGCGAGCGCGCTGCGCTTCGACCGCGCCACCGTGGCCGACCCCGCCGCGATGGGCGCGCAGCTCAGCGGCATGATGATCAAGGCCCTGCTGGTCATCGTGCCCATGGGCCTGGTGATGGCCGGCGTCGGCATCCTCACGGCGGTGCTGTCCGGCGGCTGGAACATGAGCTTCAAGGTGCTGGAGCCCAGCTTCGGCAAGCTCAACCCCATCTCCGGGCTGGGCCGCATGTTCGCCAAGCAGCACCTGATCGACGTCGGCAAGATGCTGGTGATGGCCTTGCTGCTCGGCAGCGTTGGCTACTTCTACCTCAAGGCCCAGTTCATGGGCATGGTCAGCCTGATGGCCGTGCCGCTGCCCAGCGCCGTGGGCCAGCTCGCCAGCACGATGGCCGGCGGCTTCGGGCTGCTGCTGCTGGTGCTGGGCGTGTGGGCCTTGATCGACGTTCCCCTGCAGCACCACCTGTGGCTGGAGAAGCTCAAGATGAGCCGCGAGGAAGTCAAGCAGGAACACAAGGACGCGGAAGGCAACGTCGAGGTCAAGGCCAAGATCCGGGCCCGCATGCGCGAGATGGTCAAGAAACGCATGCTGGCCGCCGTGCCCACGGCCGACCTGATCGTCATGAACCCGACCCACTACGCCGTCGCGCTGAAGTACGACGAATCCCAGATGGGCGCGCCCCGCGTGGTCGCCAAGGGCGCGGATCTGCTGGCCCTGAAGATCCGCGACATTGCCCGCGAATCCAAGGTGCCTGTGCTGCAAGCCCCGCCGCTGGCGCGTGCGCTTTATGCCCACTGCGAACTGGACCACGAGGTGCCCGCCGCGCTGTTCGCCGCCGTCGCCCAGGTGCTGGCCTGGGTCTACCAGCTGCGCGGCAAGCCCGGCTACATCGCCCCGCCGGAAGTGCACGTGCCGCCAGAGCTGGATCCGCACAATGCGCCAGGCAGGAAGATGCCGACGGATGAGGATGGCGAGTAACGCTCGTCCAGGGGCTCGATGTTCGAGTTGTATTGACAACGAATATACATCGGCGGCAGAATTTGCATATCTGACGTATATACAAAGAGGAGCGCCCCATGCGTGACGCCGCCATCAACCTGCGAGCCTTGCCTGAGCAGCGTGACCTCATCGATCACGCTGCCAGCTTGCTTGGCAAGAACCGTTCGGACTTCATGCTCGAAGCGGCTTGCGAGCGTGCCAAAGCCGTGGTGCTGGATCAGGTTTTCTTCAACCTGGACGCGGACAAGTTCAAGCAATTCACCGCGATGCTCGACGCCCCTCCCGCTCCCAACCCGGGACTTGAACGCCTGATGGCTGTCAAGGCACCCTGGCGCACTGGCGCGGCATGAGCTTGGCGCTGAGCGCGCCACAACCGTTGGCGGCCACCCATCTGCTCGACGAATTCGCCTGCGGGGAAGCCAGCCTTGATGAGTGGCTCAAGCGCCGAGCCATGGCAAACCAATTGAGCGGCGCCAGTCGCACTTTCGTCGTCGCAGAACAGGATGGCCGAGTCTGTGGCTACTACGCAATGGCGGCGGGTGCGGTTGCGCACCAGATGGCCACGAGCGGCGTGCGACGGAACATGCCCGACCCAGTGCCGGTCATGGTGCTGGCCAGGCTCGCCATTGACCACCGCGGCCAGGGCATCAAGCTTGGCGCTGCACTGCTTCAAGACGCAGTCCATCGGGCCGTGGCGGTGTCGCAGAACGCCGGTGTGCGCGCCCTGCTTGTTCACGCCCTGCACGACCGCGCAAAGCAGTTCTACCTGCATTACGGCTTCCAGGAATCACCGCAGCACCCGATGACATTGATGCTGCGGTTGAGCACGGCAAAGGCTTGAAGCTGTTTTGACGGTGACGGCGCTGGCGGCGTCAAAGCGAGCCTGCGCCGCGAAGACGCTGCCGGTCCGGAGCGTCATGGCTCAAGCCTCCGGCTTGTGGCAAACCGCTTCGATGTTGTGCCCGTCCGGGCCGATCACGAAGGCCGCGTAATAGTTCGCGTGGTACTTCGGGCGCAGGCCAGGCGGGCCGTTGTCCTTTCCGCCGGCTTCCAGCGCCGCACGGTAGAAGGTATCCACTTGCTGGCGACTCTCTGCCACGAACGCCAGGTGCAGGTGCGCCGGCTTCTCCTTGGTTTCGAACAGGCACAACGAAACCTCGCCGTCCGGGTGGTAGAGCTCGATGCCGTAGGCAGGCTCGCCTTCCGAACCCGCCACCACGCCCAGCGGTGCAAGTGCCTGGAGGTAGAACAACTTGCTCGCCGCGTAGTCGCTGGCGCCGAATTTGACGTGGTCGAACATGAGGCCCCCGAGATGTGCGGCCAATTGCACTACGAATTGGCTGGCAGTCCAACCATCGCGAGCAAGACTTGGCCTGTGGCTGAGATCAGCCCCGGCCGCCGCTGTCCAGCTGCGCGCGCAATGTTGCGATCTCCGCGGCTTGGTGGTCACGCGCAGTGACTGCGCCCACCAGCTCCATCTCGGCGGCCAGCCGGGCGTCGGATTCGGCCGCCGTGTTCGCCACCTGACGTTCCAGCTGCGCCCGCAGGTCGGCCAGCTGGGCGTCCTTGCCCTGGATCGCCAGCTGGTCCTTGGCCTTGCCGACCAGCGCGTCGGCCGCGATGTCGCGCGCCTGGCGCAGCTCCACGGTCAGCCGCGCAATGCGGGCCTCGCGCTCGGTGAGCGTGGCCCGCGTCCGGGCCAGCTCGGCCTCGGCCTCGCCGCTCAATGCCAGCAGGGAGGCCAAGTCACTTTCGGTCTGGGCTTGCGCGTCACGTTGGCCGGCGGCGGCCTGGTCCATCAGCTGCTGTGCCCAGTCGCCCAGCGCGGTGATCAGTGCCACTGGCGGCGCCACGTTGATCGGCTCAGCCGGCTCTGCCTGCGCCGCGCGCCAGGCGCTCAGGTGCTGGTGCAGCACCTGCGTCGGGCCGGCTTCCTTTTGCGTGCCGGCCAAGGCTTCGCGCAGTGCGCGCAGGTCCACCGGCAATCCGTCGTCCGCCAGCCCCTGAGCGGCTGCCGCGACGTCGTCGTAGGTGAGAGGCGAAGGGTGGGAAGCTTTGTCCAGTGATTGCTGATCAGCCATGTCGTCCAGTTCCAGTCGGGGCGCGCGGCGGCAAGAACGTAGAAACGCCCACCAACCCGCTCGCCAGCACCTGACACGCTATCTGGTTCCTCCGCGCGGCACGCATCAGTAAGCCAGGGCTATCAGGCCCAACTCTTGGCTTTCGGCGCCTGCAGCGGCTTCAAAACCAGGAAAGGAAAACAAGGCAGGCGCGGCGCATAAAAATAAATGGGGTCAGAGTCAATTTATCTTGCGGCAGCAGGCGAGCAAGGCACGGCCGGATCCAGATAAATTGACTCTGACCCCATTTATTTTTGAACCGTGGCCGTACTGCCTACCTGATTTGATCCGTCACGCGGCCAAAGGCAAAGATTTGGCGAAAACCAGAATTCGAGTTTCGACCGCAGCCCCGTGGAATGGCTTCGCCTCGCCGGTAGGTTCGAATCCCAATTTCGACCAGAAGCGACGAGCGCGCTCGTTCGTTTCAATGATGCCCAATTTCATTTGCCGATAGCCCCAGGGCGCCACCCACTTCTCAACTTCACGGAACGCCAGCGATCCAAGCCCGCGTCCTTCGTTGCTTTCGGACAAAAGCAGCAGCCCGATGAACGCAGATTCAGCGCCCGGGTAGGCGCGTATCAGATCAACGCATCCCACCAGCCGCTCGTGCTCGTAGACGCCGAAAACCAGCTTGTCTTCGTATGTCTTCCCCTTCGGGCACATCGTGAACACCTTCGCGGCAGCGTCATTTGCCGCCAGCGATCCGGTGGACAAGATCGAGAAGCGGGGTGAGTCTTCGAAAATGAGTTGCAGCGCCTTGATCTCTTCGGGCGTGCCGGTCAGTTGGCGAAGCGTGATCATCCTCTCACGCCTGCTCTGACTGCGCAGGGTACAGATGCGTGCAGAACTTCCACTCGCTCAACGGTTGGTCATCAATGTATACCGTCGGCTTGGCGAGGAATGCTTCAAAGCAATGCGAAATTCCCAGTTCTTCGGCGGTGTCCTTGCAGTATTCGGCGCCGCCAGAACTCCAGAGATACAAGATCGCACCTTCCTGCTTCAATCTCCGAACGTCGTCAATGACAGCAGGCATGGGGATGCGTTTGGTGCCAACGGAGCGAACCAGCGTGTCGTCAATGTCCACGTAGATGATTTTGTTCATATGCGGGGAGTTTCAGAATTGAAATTTACATTGAAAAATTTCGATCGGGTCTTACTTTGGAATGCTTGCGCCTGCAACTTAAGCGGATGTCGTAATGCAAGACTTGATCCTCGTTTCGCAATTCTGACCCAATTCATGCTTGACCCTCAATTATCCCGCATACTGCCAAATGGTATTAAGTTTCTTTTGCGTAAGTCCTACTTATTATGTCGCTTCATTGTAGTAGTCGTGAACAGGAAATCCGTATTCTCCACGACCGCCGTTCACCAAGAAGCAAAATTTGGTGATGCGCTCTGGTGTGTTGTGAAACATATCAAAATATTTGGCCCAACCAAAAAAGTACAGTTTCTTCGCATTGGTTCGTACTTGTTCCGATATAGATACGTCGAGGGGTGAGGTCGCGGGAATGCGCGGGCCATTGAACATCTGCTTTGGTGCAAGGAAACCTCTAGCGATCGGACTGGCATCCTCGGGGAAAACGAAATCGGCAGGTAGTTCGCCATCGGTGACAACATAGTCAATGTACGTACGCAATTCTCGAGTAGGCGTGTTTCCTCCACTTGTCCAACCAACGCCAAAGTACGCGCCGCCTTCGTCGGTCGTGAACCAGTAAGGCGTGGCATGAACGAACGCGCGATTGCTACCTAACGCTGCAGTCGCGTTGTCCTTCGCTGCCTCGGCCGCGCTGCTGGCAATGGCCATAGCCTCCTTTGTGTCTGCAGTTTGCTGTACTGCAGTCTCCTTCGCGTGAGTAGCCAATCTATAAGTGGCCAACCACATAAGTGCAGTGAAAATGGCTAACACTAAAGTAAAAATTGCGAGTGCGACAGTGCTCCATGTAAGTAATCTATCAAGCATTTGCTTCTCATGTTCAAAAATGCATGGTCCGGCGAATTTTGTTCTGTTCTGCTGGCGGTGCCTGTCGCAGACAGTTGGCCATCGGAGGTGCCAGATAGTACCTTTTTATTTTCATCGATGACACGAGTCGATTTTGAAAGCTCTATCTGCTGAACGACTGAAGATGCAGCAGAGGTTGGTGTGCCGGACGCAGCTACAGGGGTGCTGCAAAGCGCTAGCGCTAGCGTGAGAAAGGTCGCAAACACGAGTAAAGGGTTTGCAGCTTTCGGAGTGTGTACTGTTGTTATTGTCATAATAATATATTACAAGCCCCCAGGGTTTGCCTTTGCTGCGCGGTTGATTTTGCGGTGCTACTCTGTAGCAATGGTGGGGTATATATCAGAATCAAGCTAAGGAATATTTATTTGCAAGGCCGAGACATTTCGCAATGTCAAGGGCCCTGCTCATAAGCTGATTCAATGGATGAAAGTGCACCGCCGACAGCAATAGGGGTAATCTTGAATTCGCAGTTTGGACATATATAACTATGGCGCTCGTGCGCGCTGAGAATGTATAATTTTCTCTCCTGAAAGCACTTCGCGCACGCCCAATGCTTTGCTGTGACGATGGAGCTGCAGTGCTTGTAGACCTGCACAAAATGCCGCTGCTCCACGCCGACAGCTTGGAGAAAGTAGTTTTTCGCTTGAGCGTCCCAGTTTCGAATATTGGCAAGCTCATTCTTTAGCTCCTCAATTTCGGCGGCGAGCGCAGCCTGTTTTTCCTGACTTTGCAGGGCGATAGCGGTGGCTGCGAAAAGCTTTGAATTGACCTCGGAAACCGCCGCAACAAGTTCGTTATAGTTTGAAAGGCCGTGGGCTGCTTTGACAAGCTCTAGTGCATTTCTAGTGCTTGAGATCGCGGCGGAAATCTCAGCGAACATGATTGAAGGTCCTGTTATGTGTTGGTGGGCGTGCAGTAAATATTAGAAACTATGCGTTAGCAACGTAGTTTTGTAGCTTGCTGAAGGTTGATTTCATTTGGCCGCCTGCCCATGAATGGTTATTGTGAACCATAAGTTAGTTGGCCAAAAGTGGGCTTGTTGCAGATTCTGAGGGCTGTACTTGGTTTTGCCAATAGAGCGCTGGCGTCGCAATCTACGGTCATCCCTCGGAGGATGGATGCAGGCCCGAAATTTGACGGCGACTTGGATCAAGTCAGGGAGCATGTTCACGGCTGCGTAGTAGCCACCCCACCCCAAAACAGGCCCCTTTCCCCCCGCTTATCCGCCTCAAGCCCCACCCCCTCCCGCGGCACCATGGCGGGGCACCTGATTGCTGCCCAAGCCACGCCCACATGAACGCTCTCACCCTCCAACTGAAGAACCTCTTCGGCGAGAACACGGCCATGATCAAGGCGCTGATGGCGCCGTTGTTCATCGTCATGGTGCTGTCCATGATGGTGCTGCCGTTGCCGGCGTTTGCGCTGGACGTGCTGTTCACTTTCAACATCGCGATGTCGCTGATGGTGATGCTGGTGGCGGCCAACATGATCAAGCCGCTGGACTTTGCGGCGTTCCCTACCGTGCTGCTGGTGACGACGCTGCTGCGGCTGTCGCTGAACGTGGCGTCCACCCGCGTGGTGCTGGTGCAGGGGCACACCGGCACGGGCGCTGCGGGCAAGGTGATCGAGGCGTTCGGGCACTTCCTGATCGGTGGCAACTTCGCGGTTGGCCTGATCGTGTTCGCAATCCTGGTGGTCATCAACTTCGTGGTGGTGACCAAGGGTGCGGAGCGCATTGCGGAAGTCGGCGCGCGTTTCACTTTGGACGCGATGCCCGGCAAGCAGATGGCGATTGACGCTGACCTGAACGCCGGCTTGATCGACGAGAAGGAAGCCAAGAAGCGGCGCGCCGAAGTGAGCGAAGAAGCGGACTTCTTCGGCTCCATGGACGGTGCCCTGAAGTTCGTGCGCGGCGACGCGATGGCCGGCATGTTGATCCTGGTGATCAACATCGTGGGCGGCTTCATCATCGGTGTGGCCCAGCACGGGTTGTCGGTCTCCGAGGCGGCCAGCTCGTACATCCTGCTGGCGGTGGGTGACGCGCTGGTGGCGCAGATTCCCGGCCTGCTGATCTCGGTCGCCGCGGCCATGGTGGTGTCGCGCGTCGGCTCCGGCGAAGACACCGGCAGCCAGATTCGCAACCAGATGTTCACCTCGCCGCGCTCGCTGGGGCTGACGGCGGCCATCATCGGCGCGCTGGGCCTGATTCCAGGCATGCCCAACATCGTTTTCCTGGCCATGGCCAGCCTGATCGGCTACTACGCCTGGTGGTTGACCAAGCGCCAGAAGGAAGAGGCCACCGAGGCGACCCGGCCGGTGGTGGACAACGCACCGGCCTCGAACGCCGAGGCCACCTGGGACGACCTGCAGCCGGTGGACACCCTCGGCCTGGAAGTGGGCTACCGCTTGATCGCGCTGGTGGACAAGGCACGCCAGGGCGACCTGCTGGGGCGCATCAAGGGCGTGCGCAAGAAGTTCGCCCAGGAAGTGGGTTTCCTGCCGCCGTCTGTGCACATCCGCGACAACCTGGACCTCAAGCCCAGCATGTACCGCGTCACGCTGCGCGGCGCCACCATCGGCGAGGGCGAGGCCTATCCGGGCATGTACCTGGCGATCAACCCTGGCGGCAATGCGCCGCAGCTGCCCGGCACCAAGACGGTGGACCCGGCCTTCGGGCTGCCGGCGGTGTGGATAGAGGAACGCCAGAAGGAGCAGGCCCAAATGGCTGGATTTACGGTGGTTGATTGCTCGACCGTGGTAGCCACCCATCTTTCACACTTGATGCAAATGAACGCGGCCAAGTTGCTGGGCAGAACCGAAGCCCAGGCCCTGGTCGAACATGTCACCAAGCTCGCTCCCAAACTCATCGAAGACGTGATTCCCAAGATGGTCGGCATCGCTACCTTGCAAAAAGTCCTCCAGCTGCTGCTGGAAGAGGGCGTGCACATCCGCGATTTCCGCTCCATCGTCGAATGCCTGGCCGAACACGCCAGCGTGGTGACCGACCCGGCCGAACTGGCCCGCCGCATCCGCATCCACCTGGCCCCGGCCATCGTGCAGCAGATCTACGGCCCGGCCAAGGAGCTCGACGTGATCGCGCTGGAACCCGAACTCGAGCGCCTGGTGACCCAGGCCCTGAACTCGCCGCACGGCGCCGCGCTGGATCCGGGCGTGGCCGACACGCTGACCCGCCAGGCGGCGGAGAGCGCGAAGAAGCAGGAGAACCTGGGCCACCCGGCCTGCCTGCTGGTGCCGGACGCACTGCGCGCCCCGCTGGCGCGCCTGCTCAAGCGGGCGGCACCGCGCCTGAAGGTGCTGGCCCACAGCGAGATTCCGGAAACGCATTCGATCCGCATCGGCTCGATCATCGGAGGTGCAGCATGACCTCGGTGTCTTCGGCTCAAGGTAGTTGCCGCATCACCGCCTTCATGGCGGCCGCGCAGGAGCAAGCAGCATGAACGTCAAGAGATTCACCGCGCGCACGTCGCGCGAGGCCTTCGCCCTGGTGCGCCAGGCCTTTGGCGAAGACGCGGTTGTGCTGTCTACCAAACCTTGCGCAGAAGGCATGGAAGTGCTGGCGATGGCGCCGGACTCGGTCGAGCAGCTGGAGCGTGTCTCCAGCCAGGCCGCCGCGCCGGCTGCTGGCCGCCCGGCGGCCCGTGAATCGCTGGCTGCGCGTGCCGAGCGCCTGCAGGCCGAGCGTGCAGCGCCCGGCCGCCGCCTGGCCGACCGCCTGCCGCCCCCGGCTGCCGAACCTTCGCCGATGGAACACGACCTGGGCGCTGGCGTGAACGACGACGTCGAACAGCTGGCGATGAGCACGCTGTCCTTCCAGGACTATGTGCGCGACCGCATGCTGCGCCGCCGCCAGGCCGCGATCGACAGCAGCGCCGAGCCGCAGTACGAGCCGCCAGCGCCTGCACCGCAACAACCGGTGGCCCGCGCCCAGGCACCGGTGCAGCCGCAGGCGCCGCAGCGCGCCCCGGCGCCCACGGCGGCAATGCTGGCCCAGGCGCCCACGCTGTCGGCCCGCATGTCGGTGCCGGCACCCGCGGCGCCTGTGCGCCGCGGCCCGGTGCGCCGCCAGCCCGATCACATCGGCATGGACATTCCCACGCTGGGCGAGCCGGTGGGCCAGCAGCGCGACCAGATCGACATGGTCAACGAACTGCGCTCGATGAAGGGCCTGATCGAAGAACGCTTCGGCACGCTGGCCTTCATGGAGAAGCTGCAGCGCGAGCCGCGCCAGGCCGTGCTGTCGCAAAAGCTGATGGACTCCGGCTTCACGCCAGGCCTGACGCGCAAGCTGGTCGAGTCCCTGCCCGCAGGCACCACCGACGAACTGGCCTGGGCCACCACGGTGCTGGAGCGCAACCTGCTGACCGGCGAACAGGAGCCGGCCCTGGAAGAGCAGGGTGGCGTGTTCGCGATGATCGGTTCCACCGGCGTGGGCAAGACCACCACCACCGCCAAGCTGGCTGCCGCCTTTGCCACCGCGCACGGCGCCAACCACCTCGGCCTGATCACGCTGGACGCCTACCGCGTGGGCGCCCACGAGCAGCTGCGCGCCTATGGCCGCATCCTCGGCGTGCCGGTGCACACCGCCCATGACCGCGCTTCGCTGGAGGACCTGCTGGACCTGCTGTCGGGCAAGAAGATGGTCCTGATCGACACCGCCGGCATGGCCCAGCGCGACGCGCGCTGCCGCGAACTGCTGGAGATGCTGCAGCACCGCTCGATCCAGCGCCTGCTGGTGATCGATGCTTCGTCGCAAGGCGAAACCATTGACGACGTGATGACCGCCTGGCGCGCCGCGCAGTGCAAGGGCGTGATCCTCTCCAAGCTCGACGAAGCCGTGAAGCTGGCCCCCGCGCTGGACGCCGTGATCCGCCACCGCATGAAGGTGCTGGGCGTGGCCAACGGCCAGCGCGTGCCGGAAGACTGGCACCGCCTGTCGGCCAATGCGCTGATGCACCGTGCGATGCGTGGCGGCGGCAGCGCGGCCTACCGCGTCGATGCCAACGACGTGCAGCTGGTCTTCTCGGCCCTGCACCGCCCGGCCGCAGCCCCCGGCGCCGCGCCGATGCAGCGTCTGTAACCCCAGTGAATGCCAGCAGCCGTATGAACGCCTTCACCTCTTCCCCGTCCGACCAGGCCGACGGCCTGCGCCGCCTGTTTTCCGGCCAGCAAGTGCAGATCGTGCCTGTCGTCGCCAACCCGCATGTGGACATGGCCGCCGTGATGCTGGAGCGCCTGAGCCTGGCCTTCGCCGAGCTGGGTGCCCATGCCCTGGTGCTGGACGCTGCCGACAGTTCGCCGCTGCCCAACGAGCTGATCGACATGGACCTGCCGTCCTGCATCGAACGCCTGGGCGACAGCGTCTCCTACCTGGCTGCCCGCGGCCTGCCGCGCCGCCACGTCAACAGCCGCGGCTCCAGCGAAGCCTGGCTCGCCGCGGTCGAACAGGCTGCGCCGTTTGCCCACGTCATCATCGTGCACGCCGAGGCGCGTGACCTGTGCCGCCTGCTGGGCGCGCGCGAGGTCTGCCCGGTGCTGATGGCCGGCCTCGAATCGGTCAGCCTCACCGAGGCCTATGCCGCGATGAAGCTGCTCTCGCAGCGCCTCGGGCTGATGGCTTTTGACCTGCTGGTCGGCATGGCCTCGCGGCCGCGCCGCGCCGAGCGCGTGGCCGATCGCCTGTCCAGCTGCGCCGACAACTTCCTGGCTGCCGCGATGCGCAACTGGGCTGCGGTCGACCGTGACATTGCGCTGAACAAGCCCGCCTCGCCCGAGTTGTCCCAGCTGGCGGAAGACCAGTTGACTGGCCTGGCCGCGCCTTCCTCCTTCGCCCCCAGTCCGGCGCTTGCCGGCCAGGGCGCCTCACTTTCCCTGGATTGATAGACGGAGACTGCATTCATGTACACCGCCACCGGCCGTCTCGACGCCAATGCGTTGCTCAAGCAGTACAGCCCTCTGGTGCGCCGCCTCGCGCACCAGATGATTGCCAAGCTGCCTGCGAACGTCGAGATCGATGACCTGATCCAGGTCGGCATGATCGGGCTGAACGACGCACTGGGCCGCTTCGACGTCGGCCAGGGCGTGCAGTTCGAGACCTTTGCCACCCAGCGCATCCGCGGCGCCATGCTCGACGAGCTGCGCGGCACCGACTGGATGAGCCGCGGCAACCGCCGCCAGCAACGCGAGATCGAAGCCGCCGTGCATCGACTCGAACAGCAGCTCGGCCGCCCGCCGCAGGAAAGCGAAATCGCCAAGGAAATGGGCGTCTCGCTGGATGCCTACCAGGACACGCTGACCAAGGTGCGCGGCACCCAGCTGGTCTACCTGGAAGACATGTCGGGCGACGAAGGCGGCGACGAATACCTGGACCGCCACGTGGCCGACGCGGAAGCCAACCCGCTGGCCATGCTGCAGGACCACCGCATGCGCGAGGCCCTGGTCGAAGCCATCAAGAACCTGCCCGAGCGCGAACAGTACGTGATGAGCATGTACTACGAGCACGACATGAACCTGAAGGAAATCGCCGCCGTGCTCGGCGTCACCGAATCCCGCGTCTGCCAGCTGCACAGCCAGTCCATCGCCCGCCTGCGGGTCAAGCTGCGCGCCTGGTAAGTCCCGTTTTTCCGGCCATGCCTGGTGCATGGCCGCCCCCGTCGAAAGAGCCGTTGTTGGGAACCAGTGGCACAACCACCAGGCAGTGCCTCGGCACTCTGAGGTTGGCAGTCTCAACCCACCCGGTTGATCGCATTGTTTTCGTGTTGACTCCTCCTCCGACTTGCACAAGAAGTCGTTAGAGCCCCGCGCTGCTGTCCGGCCCGGGGCTTTCTTTTTGGCTACGCCGCGCCGCATGCCTAGCGCGACAGCCAGCGCGACAGCAGCCGGGTGTAGCGCGGCATGATCAGGTAGGTCATCAGGAACACGGTGGCCGTGGAGACGAGCAGATTGCCGGCCAGGCGGCCCCAGGGCGTGGGCCAGCCGTGCACCAGGGGGCCGATCAGCAGGCCGAGCACGGTGGTCAGCGGAAAGATCACCGACAGCGTGGCCAGCGCCTGTTTCGCGCGGCGTGGTGCCGGCATCGCGGCGCGCGGCTCGAACCAGAATTCCAGCCCGGTGACGGTCTTGACCTCTTCCGGCGCTGCCAGCAGGGGCTCGGCGTCCCGCAGCAGGGACTGGCGCGCTTCGGAGCGGAACCAGTCGTCGGCGTGGGCGATGGTGTCGAACTGCAGGGCGATGGTGTAGAGCGTCTCACCAGGCGCAGGCGGGACCACATGCACCCCGCGGTGGCCAGGAAAGCGCGCTGCGATCAGGATGATGCGGTGCAGCCAGGCCTCGTATTCGGTGTGCAGCGCCGGGTTCACGCGCTGGCGGATGACCGCGGTGACCATCTCCGACTGGGGCAAGGCCTGCTCGGCCACCTGGCGCAGGTCTGCGGAGCGCAACTCCGGGCGTCTTTCGTCGGTGGCGCGCGCCGGCGGCTTCTGAGGGGGCTTGTCCATGCCGCCACTGTGCGCGCTCACGGTCAGCTTCGCCTCGTCCGAACGGGTGACGTCGCGCGCTCCCCAAAGCGCGGGTCGGGGTACTCAGCAACGCTGGCCCTGGTTCAGCTGCCGCGCCATTCAAAGGGGTTGAGCAACGCCACTTCCAATTGCGAGAAATCGGCCACATTGCGCGTGACCGCCACGAGCTTGTGCCGTTTGGCAGTGGCCGCGATCATCGCGTCTTCGTAAAGCGTGTCCGAGCGGCGATGCATCAGCTTGGCCCAGATGCGGAACGTTTCGGCGTCCATCGGCAGCACCTGGTACGCCGCTGCCAACTGATCGGCCCAGCGCTCGATCTCTTCGGCCTTTGCGGTGTCTTGCTCGCGGGTGAGTTCGATGCCGGCCTGGATCTCGCCAAGGCTGACGGCCGAAAGAAACAGATCGGTCTCAGCCACCGATTCGAGCCACGCGACCACTGCGCCGTGCGGCCGCGGGCGGCGCAGTTCGGAAATGATGTTGGTGTCCAGCAGGTACATGCCGGCTCACCGCATCGGTTCGATGCGACGCCGCCGCGCCGTGCCCCGCGCGGGCACCAACAACTCGGTGCGTGCCTCGTCCGACAACAGCAAGGACTTCAGCGAAGGCTTGGCCGAGGCATGCAGGCGACGCCATTCGGCAATCGGCACCAGCACCGCGGTTTCGGCACCGCGCTTGGTCACCATCTGCGGGCCATCGGCCAGGCAGGCTTCCAGGAACTCGCTGAACTTCGCTTTCGCGTCTTGAACCGGCCAAGTCTTCATGGTGCGCCTTCTGACTAGTTTAGTGACTAGTCTATCAGCTGCCCGGCTCTCAACTCAGCCCGCCTTCTTGTCCCAGGCGTCACACCAGCCCGCCGCCGCCACGTCCTTGTCGATGAACAGCCCGCAGCCGCCGTCGGTGTCGCCCGGCGCGCCGGCGTAGAGGCTGCAGTTGGCGCAGGTCTGGCCGGGGACGTATTTGGGCACCTTGGCGCGGTCGACCTTGCCTGCGTCGCGCTTGTAGTGGATCTCCACCGCGGTGGGGTCGTCTTCCTGCAGGTGGGTGAGTTGCTGGGCCCGGGCCGGGCTGGCCTGCCAGGCGGCCAAGGCAGCGAAGGTGACCAGGGGCACGCGGGCGATGGCGTCGCGGCGGTTCATGGCCGGGGCTTCAGACGGGGACGGGTGTGAAGCCGGCGTCCTCGATCGCTGCCTGCAAGGCCTGCAGCGGCGCGCTGCCGGTTTCGATCTCCACGCGGTGCTGCGCCAGGTCCACCTGCACCTTGGCTTGCGCGTCCACCGCCTGCACGGCGCGCGTCACGCTGGCCACGCAGTGGCCGCAGGTCATGTCCTTGACTTCGAATGCCACCATGGTGGGCTCCTTTGATGTGGATGAAGAAAGTGGCGGGGCCATGCGCCCATGCTGCGCCAAGTTTGAAGCTTCCGGCAGTGGCAAGGTCAAGCCTGTGGCGACCAAGACCCTTCTGGGTCAAAGATGGCCGCTTGACCTTACCACCGTTGGAATCCTGAGAATCGACGCCAACTGCCTGATGATCCATTTTCGCGCCGGAGCCCTCGGAATGATTGCTGTCACTGCCACCGTCTCGCCCGCCAAGGCACCGCCCCCGGGGCTGGTGCAGCTCGACGTGACGGGCATGAGCTGCGCCTCCTGCGTGGCGCGGGTCGAGAAGGCCTTGCTGAAGGTGCCGGGCGTGTCGTCGGCTGCGGTGAACCTGGCCACCGAGCGGGCCTCGGTGCGGGCCTTGCCCAGTGTGCCGGTGGCGGTGCTGGCCGCTGCGGTGGAAAAGGCCGGCTACGGCGCCAGCGTGGTGCCCGAGACGCCGGCACCTGCGCCCGCTGCGCCGCGCTGGCCCAGCTGGTGGCCGGTGGCCGTGGGGGCGCTGCTGACGCTGCCGCTGCTCACGCCGATGCTGCTCGAACTGTTCGGCCTGCACTGGATGCTGGGCGGCGCCTGGCAGCTGGCGCTGGCCACCCCCGTGCAGTTCGGCCTGGGCGCGCGCTTCTACCGCGCCGGCTGGAAGGCGCTGCGGGCAGGCGCCGGCAACATGGACCTGCTGGTGGCGCTGGGCACCTCGGCAGCCTACGGGCTGTCGCTCTATGAGCTGTGGCGCCACGGCGGCCACGGCATGGCGCACCTGTACTTCGAGTCCTCGGCGGCCGTCATCACGCTGGTGCTGCTGGGCAAGTGGCTGGAAGCCCGCGCCAAGCGGCAGACGGCCGATGCGATCCGCGCGCTGAACGCGCTGCGGCCCAGCACGGCCCGCGTGCGGCGTGGCGGGCAGGAGCTGTCGCTGCCGGTGGCGCAGGTCGTCGTGGGTGACCTGGTGGTCGTGAAGCCGGGCGAGCGGGTGCCGGTGGACGGCAAGGTCACCGAAGGCCATAGCCACCTGGACGAATCTCTGCTGACCGGCGAGAGCCTGCCGGTGGCCAAGGGCGTGGGCGAGCATGTGACCGGCGGCGCGATCAACGGCGAAGGCCTGCTGCTGGTGCTCACGCAGGCCGTGGGCGCCGAAACCACGCTGGCCCGCATCATCCGCATGGTTGAGTCCGCCCAGGCGGCCAAGGCGCCGATCCAGCGCATCGTCGACCAGGTCAGCGCCGTCTTCGTGCCAGTGGTGCTGGGCATTGCCTTGCTCACGCTGCTCGGCTGGGCCGGGGCCACCGGCGACTGGGAACGGGCGCTGATCAACGCGGTGGCGGTGCTGGTCATTGCCTGCCCCTGCGCGCTGGGCCTGGCCACGCCCACCGCCATCATGGCCGGCACCGGCGTGGCCGCGCGCCAAGGCATCCTGATCAAGGATGCCGAGGCGCTGGAGGTGGCCCATGGCGTCACCACCGTGGTCTTCGACAAGACCGGCACGTTGACGGCCGGCAAGCCCACGCTGGTGGCCGCCGAGCCCGTGCCGGGCGTGTCGCGCGACGAACTGCTGCGCCTGGCCGCCGCGCTGCAACAGACCAGCGACCACCCGCTGGCGCGCGCCGTGCTGCACGCTGCGCCGAAAGCCTTGCCTGCCGCGCAGGCCGCCCGCGCGCTCCCTGGCCGCGGCCTGGAAGCCACCGTCGAAGGCCAGTTGCTGGCGCTGGGCAGCAGCCGGCTGTTGCAGGAGCGTGGCCTGGTGGCTGGCGCGCTTTCCGCACAGGCGGAAGAACTCGCGAAGGAAGGCCGCACGTTGTCCTGGTTGATGGTCCAGGAAACTGCGGGCGGCTCGCGGCTGCTCGGCCTGCTGGCCTTTGGGGACACGGTCAAGCCAGGCGCGCTTGAGGCCGTGCAGCGGCTGCACGCGCTGGGCCTGAAGACGCTGCTGCTGACGGGCGACAACGCCGGCAGTGCGCAGGCGGTGGCCCAGGCGCTGGGCATTCGCGAAGTGCGTGCCGACGTGCTGCCGGGCGACAAGGCGGCCGTCATCGAAGCCCTGCGCGCGGCCGGCGAGCGCGTGGCGATGGTGGGTGACGGCATCAACGACGCCCCCGCGCTGGCCGCGGCCGACGTGGGCATGGCCATGGGCACCGGCACCGACGTGGCAATGGAAGCCGCCGGCATCACGCTGATGCGCGGCGACACCCGGCTGGTGGCCGACGCGATCGACGTCTCGCGCCGCACCTACGCGAAGATCCGCCAGGGCCTGTTCTGGGCCTTTGCCTACAACGTGCTCGGCATTCCGCTCGCCGCGGCCGGCCTGCTCAGCCCGGTGATTGCCGGCGCGGCGATGGCCTTCAGCAGCGTCAGCGTGGTCAGCAATGCGCTGCTGCTGCGGCGCTGGCGCGGCGCCGCCGATGACCTTCCCGAATGACCCCGCGAACCCAGGAACCCGCATGTCCGCACCCATGAACATCGGCGAGGCCGCCAAGGCCTCCGGCGTCTCGGCCAAGATGATCCGCCACTACGAAAGCGTGGGCTTGTTCCCCGAGGCCAGCCGCACCGAGGCGGGCTACCGGCAGTACAGCGAGAAGGAGGTCAGCACGCTGCGCTTCGTGCGTCAGTCGCGCGACCTGGGCTTCTCCATCGAGCAGATCCGCGAGCTGCTGGGCCTGTGGCAGAACCGCCGCCGCCCCAGCCGCCAGGTCAAGGCCCTGGCCGAGGCGCATTTGCAGGAGCTGGAGCAAAAGCTGCAGGAACTCCAGGCGATGAAGTCCACGCTGCAGCACCTGGTGCACTGCTGCCATGGCGACGACCGGCCGGACTGCCCCATCCTCGACACCCTGGCCCAGGGCGAGCCGGTGGCCGTCGCCCACGGCCCCCGCAATGGCCTGCGGCCCGGCAAGGCTGCGGCATGACCGCGCCGGGCTTGACCTTCCCGCCGGGGAAGGCCTGATACTGCAGACCGTGAAAGCGCTCCGCCTTTGCCTGCTGCTGTTGTTGGCCGTGCTGCTGCCCTTGCGGGGCGCAGTGGCCGCGGCCATGCTGTGCCCGGGAGGCCAGGCGATGCAGCTGCAGCTGTCAGCCGCGCCTGCGGGCATGGCGATGCATGACCATGCCCACATGCATGAACACGAGGCCCAAGCCGGGCAGGCGCATCACGCGCAACCCTCTGGCGAGCTCGCCAAGTGCAACACCTGCTGCGACTTTTGCGCGATGACGCCGCTGCCGGCCACCGAGCCGCTGCTGCCGGTGGCGCAGGCACTCGCCAACGTGCGTTACCCGCACCTGTTGGCGCCCGCGCCGAGCTTTGTCTCGGGTGGGCAAGAGCGGCCGCCCAGAGCGGCCTGCTGAAGCGGCCCTTGGGGTCGTTCACGCCCGTGCCGCGTCACGGGTGAAGCTCGCCCGCGCTGGTCGCGGGTGCCGGCTGGTGGCCCACGGGCTTGCCGGCGCTTTGAGTCAAGCTTCCATGTCCATTCTTCCTTTCCCTGTGCGCGGCGCAGTGGCGCTCGCTGCGCTGGCCGTGCTCGGCGGCTGCGCCTCGTTTTCGCCAGACGGTGGCTTTGGCGAAGTTGCCCAGCTGACCCAGGCCCGCACCGGCCAGGCGCCGCGCTGGCAACGCACGCCGGCCGACGAAGCCGCCGCGCAAACCCGCGTCACCGAGCTGTTGCAACAGCCGCTCAGCGCGGAAGCCGCAGTCGAGCTGGCGCTGCTGCACAACCGCGGCCTGCAGGCCCGCTTTGCCGAGCTGGGCATGGCCGAAGCCGAGCGCGTGCAGGCCGGCCGGCTGGCCAACCCCACGCTGCGCTACGGCCGCATGAGCGGCGGCGGCGTGACCGAGATCGACGGCGCGGTGCTGTTCAACCTGCTGGGCCTGCTGACGCTGCCGCTGGCGAGCGAACTTGGCCAGCAGCACTTCGAGCAGGCCAAGCTGCAGGCCGCGAGCGACGCCGTGGCCGTGGCCACCCAGGCCCGGCGCGCGTTTTTCACCGCAGTGGCCGCGCAAGCCTTGGTCACCTACGCACAGCAGGTCAAGTCGGCCGCCGAAGCCTCGCGCGAGCTGGCCACGCGCATGCAGCAGGCGGGCAACTTCAACAAGCTCGCGCAGATGCGCCAACAGGCCTTCGATGCGGATGCCACCGCGCAACTGCTGCGGGCCCAGCACCGCGCCGTGGTCGAGCGCGAACAGCTGGTGCGGGCGCTCGGCCTTTCGGGCGACGAACTTGGCAAGCTGCAACTGCCCGAGCGACTGCCCGACTTGCCCGACTTGCCCGGCCAGCCGGCTGCGCTGGCGCAGGCCGAGCAGGCCGCGATGGACCGGCGCCTGGACGTGCTGCAGGCCCGCCGCAGCGCCGAAGCCACCGCCCGCCAGTTCGGTCTCACCCAGCGCACCGGCTTCGTCAACCTGCTGGACCCGAACCTCGCGCTGGCCCGTCACAGCCAGACCGGCGAGGCCACGCGGCGTGGCTTCGAGCTTGAACTCACGCTGCCGCTGTTCGACTTTGGCGCCGGTGGCAGCCCGGCTGCGGTGCAGGCCGAGGCGCAGTACCGCCAGGCCCTGCATCACGCGGCCGAGGTGGCGGTGAACGCCCGCTCCGAAGTGCGTGAATCCAGCTCGGCCTACCTCACGGCCCACGCGCTGGCGCGCCACTACCGCGACGAAGTGCTGCCGCTGCAGCAGCGCATCGCCGACGAGAACCAGCTTCGCTACAACGGCATGCTGCTCAGCGTCTTCGAACTGCTGGCCGACGCACGCGAACAGATCACCAGCGTCACCGGCTACACCGAAGCGCTGCGCGACTTCTGGCTCGCCGATGCCGACCTGCAACAAGCCCTGGCCGGCCCGCTGCCGCAGCCGGGCCAGTGAAAGCATTCCCATGACTTCTTCCCGCCGAAACTTCCTGCGTGCCGCCGGCGCCACCGCCGTGGGCGCCGCAGCCGTCAGCCGCGCTGCCGTGGCGGCAGTCCCCGAAGCCACCGAGGCGCCGTCTGCCGCCACCCAGCCGCCGCCGCTGCCGCCCAATGGCCGGCCGTTCAACCCGGTGGTCACGCTCAACGGCTGGTCCTTGCCCTGGCGCTTGAAAGGCAACGTCAAGGAATTCCACCTGGTGGCCGAGCCGGTGGTGCGCGAATTCGCGCCCGGCATGAAGGCCAGGCTGTGGGGCTACAACGGCACCAGCCCGGGTCCGACCATCGAGGCCGTTGAAGGCGACCGCGTGCGCATCTTCGTTACCAACCGCCTGCCCGAGCCCACCAGCACGCACTGGCATGGCCTGATCATCCCTTCGGGCATGGACGGCGTGACGGGGCTCACGCAGCCGGCCATCGCGCCCGGCAAGAGCTGGGTCTATGAGTTCGTCGTGGATAATTCAGGTACCTACATGTACCACCCGCATGCAGACGAAATGCTGCAGATGGCGATGGGCATGATGGGCCTGTTCATCGTGCACCCGAAAGACCCGCGCCAGCACCGCGTGGACCGCGACTTCGCCTTCCTGCTGGCGGCTTATGACATCCAGCCCGGCGCCGCCACGCCCAGCGTCAACACCATGCTGGACTTCAACCTCTGGACCTGGAACAGCCGCGTCTTCCCCGGCATCGACCCGCTGGTCGCCCGCACCGGCGACCGCGTGCGCATCCGCGTCGGCAACCTGACGATGACCAACCACCCGATGCACCTGCACGGCCACCGCTTCGAAGTCACCGGCACGGACGGCGGCTGGGTGCCACCTGCGGCGCGCTGGCCGGAAGTGACGACCGATGTGGCCGTTGGCCAGATGCGCGCGCTGGAGTTCAACGCCGTGGCCGGCGACTGGTCATTGCACTGCCACAAGTCCCACCACACCATGAACGCGATGGGCCACGACGTGCCCACGATGATCGGCGTGGACCAGCGCGCCGCCACCGAGAAGATCATCCGCCTGCTGCCGGACTACATGCAAATGGGCGACAAGGGCATGCACGAGATGACCGAAATGGAAATGCCGCTGCCCGACAACACCCTGCCCATGATGACCGCCCAAGGCCCCTTCGGCGCCATCGGCATGGGCGGCATGTTCAGCGTGCTGAAAGTGCGCGACGACCAGAAACCCGGTGACTACCGCGACCCCGGCTGGTTCAAGCACCCGGCCGGTACGCTGGCGAAGGAATACACAGGCGAGCTGCCAGCGCCGGTGCGCGCCGCAGCGCCACCTGCGGAAGCCAACATGCCGGAAGTGCGGAAGCCGATGGGGCATGAGGGGCACGGCGGGCACTGAGCATCGGCGTAGGGCGTTGGTCACGGGCCAGAATCCCGGCTCCGCCGCTACCCTGTGACTGCCCCATGCTGCCTGCCATTGCCGCCCTCCTGAGTGCCGAGATGATGCGCAACGGCGGCTCGCTGTTGACCATTTTCCAGGGCACCAACGGTGCAAAGTACGCCCTTCACTTCGACCTTCTGTCGGCGCGAGGCCCGAATAACGAGTTCATCCGCTTGGGCTATGCGAAGCCGGTCGTCTTCGAGCGCTTTCGGTTTCACGAGCCTGGCAGGGACGAATGGCAAGCCATCAACCCGGTCGAAATCTCCTGGACTCATGCCACGGTGCTGCTGCACCAACTGCGCGGGTTCCTCTGCAGTGAACATGATGCGCGCTGGCTTGCGGCCATGGAAGAGACCGCCGTCAGCAAGGGCAAGTTGCCGGCTGGAATCGACGCGATCCTTTGACCCACATCACCAAGCCCGACCTGAGATTGCCGGAAAGGTGTCGCGAGACCCTCGACGGCAATTGGGAAGGCCCTGAAGTCAAATCCCGCAGCGCGCCAGCGTGGGTTGTTCTGCCGCCTGGCGTGCCTATCTTTGCCACGCAGCCAGACGATTCGATGGCGTTGTTGCTGGTGTGGCGTGAGGCGCGTGCTGCTTTGGGTTGATCCTGGTGTACGTGACGGGCGCGCAAGGCGCCGCGGTGGCTGACAGAACCAGCGCGGCTAGGCGCGGGTTGAAACCGAGTGTTGCGTCAGCGGCTGGCGAGGCTGCGTGCCAGCGGCTGTTCCAAACATCAAACGAATGGATCGATGAGTCGCACGCCGGTTCCGGCAAAGTCCCGCACGTTGCGGGTGACGAGCGTCATGCCGTGCTCGAGCGCAGTCGCTGCGATCACGGAGTCGCGCCAAGCGCGCGGATTGGGGACGTGCATAGGCGCGCACAGTCGCGCGCCGCGCGCTGTGAAGGGCAGCGTTCGACCGTCATAGGCAGCTTCCAGCCCTTCGATCCATGCCTTGAGACCGGCTGCCTGCGCTGCGTCGGTGCGCGCCTTGAGCTCGTAGCCCAGCCACAGCTCCAGCAGCACGACGGCCGACAGATAGAACTGCTCTGCCGGCAAGCTCGCCGCCCAACTGCGCACCGTGGCCGAGGGTTGCTTCTTGCCCGTCCGCAGCTCGGAGACGACGTTCGTGTCGAGCAGGAACATGTTCAGTCCAGATCGGCCGCCACAGGCTGGTCGATCAGGCGCGGAGGCTCGAAGTCAATCCCGGCCGTCTCTGGCAGCCCGTCCATGAGCGCCAGCAGGCTGCGACTGGGTTGACGCTCGCCGCCGAGCGCGTAGAAGTCGTCGATGCGCAGCAAGGCGTAGGCAGGATGGCCGCGGTCGGTGATCAGCACCGGGCCCATGTCGGCCGCCCGCTTGGCGCCGGCCAGATCGCGTGCGAACTGGCGCGCCGGGATGGTCGTGATCGGTTTTGGCATGGGTTGACTCCTGCGGGGAGGCTTGACGGATGTCAGTATGTTATGACACTGGTCCCGTGGGCGCAAACCGATGGCATGCTGCGGTCGTGCGTTTCGGCCGGTTGGATGGCAACGTTTGGTTCAATGACCCGCCGGCACGCGCGCCAGCGGCGCCTTCATCTCCGCCAGGGCATAGCTCAGCACCGCCAGCAGCGCGACCTGCTTGCGCAGGGCTTGCGGGTCGACCTTGTCCAGGGTGTCGGCGGCGGTGTGGTGGTAGTCGAAGTAGTGGCGGGTGTCGACCAGCGGCGCGAAGCCGGGCACGCCGGCCTGCTGCAGCGGTTCGATGTCGGTGCCTGCCTCGCCGGCGCGGGTCGTCATCACGCCTGCGCCGATGCTGCGCAGCACCTGCGCGACCGGTGCCAGGCGCTTGAGCTCGGCTTCGCTGACGGCGCCGAAAAAGCCCAGCGGGTCGCCGAGGCCGAAGTCGCTTTCGATGGCTGCAGTCTGCGTGGACAGCTTGCCCTTGACCGACTCGAAATAGGCCTTGCCGCCGCGGGCGCCGTTTTCCTCGTTGGCCCAGGCCACCATGCGCACCGTGCGACGCGGCGCGAGGCCGAGCGACTTCAGCACCTGCACCGCGCCCATCGCCGCGGCCACGCCCATGCCGTCGTCCATCGCGCCAGTGCCCAGGTCCCAGCTGTCCAGGTGGCCGGAGACGATCACGAATTCTTCCGGGTGCTCGCGGCCGGGCAGGTCGGCCAGCACGTTGTGGCCATCGGCGTCGGGCAGCGTGCGCGGGGTCAGCAGCAGCTTCATCGTCACCGGGCCTTCGGCGGACAGGCGCTCGATCAGCATTGCGTCTTCGGCGCTCAGCGCGGCGGCGGGCAGCGGCTGCACGCCGGGCGCAAAGCCTGTGGCGCCGGTGTGCGGCAGGCGGTAGTTGGCCGCACCGACCGAGCGCACCAGCACGGCGGCTGCGCCCAGCTTGGCCGCCACCGAGGGCCCGCGAAAGCGCGGTTCGCCGGCCTGGCCGTAGGCCTTGTCGGCCATGCCGTTGTCGGCCAGGTGCTGGTCGAACGGCACGCTGATCAGCACGATCTTGCCGGGCACTTCCGAAGCGCGCGCAGCCAACTCGTCCATGCCGTGAACCAGCAGCACCGGCGCGGTGAGGCCAGCGGCTGGTGTGGCGGCCGAGCCCCCCAGCGTGGTCAGCACCAGGCGCTGGGTGATGCCGGCCGGACGGCCGGCGTAGTCCACCAGCTCGGCGCGTTCTTCGCCGCGCACCCAGTGCGGCACCTTGACGGGTTGCTGCGTCACCGTGAGGCCGGCCGCCGCCATGGCCGCGCCGACCTGGGCTGCTGCAGCTTCGGCACCGGGCGAACCGGCCAGCCGCGGGCCGATCTTGTCGGCCAGGTTGGCCAGGCGCTGCCAGGCGAAATCGCTTTGCAGCGCAGCGTCGCGGATGCGAACCAGCACGGCCGGGTCGATCTCAGGTGGGGCGGACGGTGCCTGGGCCCGGCCCGGCAGTGTGGCGCAGGTCAGCAGCAGCACGGTGGTGAACTGGAAAGGGCGGATCAGCCGGCGGACGGCACGCGCGAGAGGCATCTTGGAGTGTTCCGGTTTCGAGAAACCACGGAGGTTACCCAAGCCTGGCCCGAAAACGACAAAGCCCGCCGAAGCGGGCTTGGGGGCTGCGGGGACCGGTGGTCCCGCGGGTGGCCGTTCAGGCCTGCGCGAGGCCGCTGCTGCGGCCGGTGCTGCGGCCGGTGCTGCCCTGGCCGTAGACCGAGGCAGCGGGTGCCTCGGAGGGCAGCAGCACGTCGATCGCGCGGTCCAGCGCGGAGGTGGCGCGGGCCACGGCGTCGCGCTGGGCGGCAACTTGGCCGCTGGTGCGCACCAGCCGGCGGCGCAGCGCGGGCGGCACGCCGCCGCTGCGCTCGGCATTGCCAAAGCGGGAAACGGCCTGGGCCAGCGCACGGTGCAGCGCAGCGGCCGCTTCCTCGGCAGCCGGGGCGTTCTGCAGCTTCAGGGCATTGCCCAGGGCCGACAGTTGGGCCTCGACTTCGGCCAGGGTGGCTTCCAGGTCGCGGGGCGCGGAGACGGGGGCGGGATTGGGGCGCATCGGGGGTGCAGGTGAGCCTCGGCCCGCGCGGGTGCGCAGGGCCGATGCGGGCTTACGGCGGAAAACGGGCAGGGCAGGGGCAGTCGTGCTCAGGCCCTGGCGTGCGGCGAAGCCGCGCACCAGGCCGGGCAAATGCTGAACGGGCGCGGCCTCAGGACGGCTGGCGACCCAGCAGTTCCTGCGCGTTGCTGATCAGCTTGTCGGCGATCTTGCCGGCGTTGACCTCGAACTTGCCGTCGCGGATGGCTTGCGCCATGCGTTGCACCTTCTCGGTGTCGAACGTGGCGTCGGTCGGGGCGTTGCGCAGCTCGCTGGCGGTGGACGAAATGGCCACTTCGGCACTCACAGGTTCCGCTGCGGCGCTGCCCGATTTTTTGTCGGTGCCAGCGGCCTTGCGGTCGTTGACCAGCTGGCTGATGCCAGGCTGGCTGTCGGGGGAACCGATCTTCATGATGTTGCTCTCCTGCTGGCCCGGGGAAACTCCAGGGATCCGATGCACGTGTGTGCTGTATCGGAACACTTTGGCGGGACTTTAGCCATTTCGAATCGAGAAAAGCGGGTTTTCACAAGGCCACTTCGACCAATCGGTCGGCCACCGCGCGGCCCATCAAGACCTTGCCGGCCTCGGTGCGCACACGGATGGTCTGGCCCTCGATGCCCGGGTTCATGGCCTGGGCTTCGGTGGCAATGGCCCAGCCTGCACCGCCGGCCACGACCTTCACTGTCTCGCCAGCAGCGAACCACTGGCGTGCCTTGAGGTCCGGCTGGCGCAGCGCACTGCCGGCGGCCATGCCGCGCTGCAGCGAGCGGCCCACCAGGCCATTGGCTTCGGCAACCGGCATGCCGGTGCCGGCCGCCAGGTCGACCTCGGCTTCCATCAGGTGGCTGGCCAGCAGCACGGTGCCGGCGGGCAAGGCGTCTCGCAGCACCAGGGCGGGCCGCCAGACGTGCACTGTCAGCGGCAGGCTGACGTTCCAGGCCTTGCTGCCTTGCACGCATTTCAGGCCGATGCGGGTGCGGCCCCAGGTCGGCAGGCCAGGCGGCAGATAGGGTTCGATCTTCTGGCAAGGCGCCAGGCGCAGCCGAGGATCCAGCGCACCGACCTCGATCTCCACGCGGGTGTTCTTGTTGCCGCTGCCCAGCACTGCGCTGTCATGCGCCAGTTGCTGGATGCGGCCGCCCAGTTCACTGCCCAACGACGCCAGCGCACCGTCCTGCGGCGGCGGCGCCACTGCGGCGCGCACGGGTGCAGGCGCTGCCGAAGCAGCGGCGGCGGTTGTGGGGGCGGACGCCGGGGCGGCAGCCGGTTTGATGATGCGGGTGTTCGGCGGCAAGGTCTGCACCAGGCCGGGGTTGATGACGATCTCTTCAGCTGACACGCCGGCCCAGGCCGCGGCCAGCGCAGCGCACAGCAGCGGCTGCATCAGCGCGCGGCGGGCGGTACGGGGCAGGGCGGGGGTTCGGGCTGGCATGGCAGTTTCCTGGAGCGTCAGGTTCTGCACTGTAGGCAGCGGGGCGCTGTCGGACGGTCTGAAATGCGGGGCGGGTGGCTGCCATTTCGCGCCTTCAGAGTCTGGCGCGCACTTTCACAATCGCTCCACGCCGCAAGCCATGCCTGCTTATCGGCTCACCTCGGCAACTTCTGAAGGACGTTCGCATGATCAACCGCTTGACCGACAGCATGGACTTCCAGTCCCAGGCCTTGTCCCTGCGGGCCGAACGCCAGCGCCTGATTGCCAGCAACATTGCCAATGCCGACACCCCCGGCTACACGGCCCGCGAAATGGACTTCTCGCAAGCCCTGCGCCAAGCCACCGGGAGCGCCGCGGTGAACGGCCGCATGGCGGCGACCCAGGCCGGCCACATCCAGCCCGCAGCCGGCGCCACCAGCGAGACCGGCCTGAAATACGCATTGGCCTCGCAGACCAACCTGGACGGCAACTCGGTCGACATGGACCGTGAGCGCGCCAGCTTCGCCGAGAACTCGGTCAAGTACGAAGCCACGCTGAGGTTCCTGAATGGCCAGATCAAGTCCCTCTCGGACGCGATGAAGAGTCCGAGCCAGGGTTGAGGCGCATGACCGTGATCCTTGAAGCGATTCTTCAGCGGGCCGAGTGCCGGGCCGCTCCCAAGTCGGCCCGCATCCCCTTGGGGGATCGGCTGGCGTACTCGACGGACGAGGGGAAAACATGAACCACTGGAACCTGCAACCCTCGCCACAGCCGCAACGCCCCACGGGCAGCGACTGGCCGATGGCACCGGTGACCAAGCCTGCCGCCCCCGCTTCCGCCAAGCCGCAAGGAGCCGCCAAATGAGCATGTTCAAGGTTTTCGACATCTCCGGCAGCGCGGTCAGCGCGCAAAGTCAGCGGTTGAATGTGGTGGCATCGAACCTGGCCAACGTCGACACCGTCGCCGGCCCGGACGGTCAGCCCTACAAGGCGCGCCAGGTCGTGTTCCAGACGGTGCTGATGGATGCTTCCGGCAACGTCTCGGGCGGCCGCCAGACCGATGACGGCGTGACCGCCAGCGCGGGCGTGCGGGTCTCCAACATCCAGGAAGACCAGACCGCCGGCCGCAAGGTCCACGACCCTTCGCACCCGCAGGCCGATGCGCAGGGCTATGTCACCTACAGCAACGTGAACCCGGTCGAAGAGATGGTCAACATGATCTCGTCCTCGCGCTCGTACCAGAACAACATCGAAGTCATGAACACGGCCAAGAGCCTGCTGCTCAAGACGCTGCAAATGGGCCAGGGCTGAGTCCCACGCCGTCCCTGCCCACCTGATTTCATAGGAGCCCCTCATGGCCGTCGATTCCGCCACTGGCACCAACAGCACGAGCAAGACCAGCTCCACCAACGGGCTGAACAGCACCTCCAGCAGCGAGGCCTCCGACCGCTTCCTCAAGCTGCTGGTCACGCAGATGCAGAACCAGGACCCGCTGAACCCGCTGGACAACGCGCAGGTCACCAGCCAGATGGCGCAGATCAGCACCGTCACCGGCCTGGAGACGCTGAATTCCACCGTCAGCGGCCTGAACTCGCAGTTCCTGCAACTGCAGACCATGCAGGGTGCCGCGCTGGTCGGTCACGAAGTGGCTTTCGAGGGCAACTCGCTGAAGCAGTCCGCCGGTTCCGGCAGCGGGGGCTTCGAGATCAGCAGCGCGGCCGACGAAGTCAAGATCGAAATCCAGACCGCCGACGGCGCCACGCTGGACACCGTCACGCTGAAGAACCTGGACGCTGGCCGCCACGACTTCAACTGGGACGTGCCGACCTCGCGCGAAGGCACGGCGCTGACCTTCAAGGTCACCGCCACCGCCAAGGGCAACGCGGTGGATTCAATGCCGCTGCAGACCGACAAGATCACCGCCGTCAGCACCTTCAACAACACGATGGCGCTGGAACTCTCGAACGGGGACCGGGTGGCCTACGACGCCGTCTGGGCCTTCCTCTGATCGACGGCTGCCACTGGCCGTTTCCTTCCGTCTCCGCCCCGTCCTTCTCCATTCCTCTTCCTGCCCCAGGAGCATTCCATGAGCTTCCAGCAAGGCCTGTCCGGTCTGAACGTCATGTCCAAGAGCCTGGACGTGATCGGCAACAACATCGCCAATGCCAACACCTTTGGCGCCAAGGGCTCGCGGGCTGAATTCGCCGACATGTACGCCAGCGCGCTGAACGGTGCCGGCACCAACAACGTGGGCATCGGCGTGCAGATGGCCTCGGTGTCGCAGCAGTTCACCCAGGGCAACATCACCGCCACCGAAAACCCGATGGACGTGGCGATCAACGGCGGCGGCTTCTTCCAGCTGACCGACGGCCACAGCCCGGTCACCTACTCGCGCAACGGCCAGTTCAAGGTCGACTCCAGCGGCAACATCGTCAACAACCAGGGCCTGAAGCTGATGGGCTACCAGGCCGACAACACCGGCACCATCCAGCCGGGCCTGGCCGTGCCGCTGCAGCTGCCCACCGCCGGCATCAACCCCAAGACCACCGACCAGATCGACATGGAGTTCAACCTGGACTCCCGCCTGGCCACCACCGATCCCGGCTCCGGCGTCTCGCCGCGCATCGACTTCAGCGACGCCTCGACCTACAACAAGGCGACCTCGCTGACGGTCTACGACGCCAAGGGCCAGACGGTGGCGCTGACCTACTACTTCCAGAAGACCGATACCGACAAGTGGAACGTCTACGTGACGGCCAACGGCGATTCGGTCGGCGGCTCCACCGCCGACCCGCAACCGCTGACCGAACTGGACTTCCAGTCCGACGGTTCTTCGGCCACGCCGGAAAGCCTGAGCTTCGACATTCCGGCTTCGCAGAATTCACAGGGTTCGCAGACGCTGCCAATCACCGGCATCGACCTGAATTTCACCGGCTCGACGCAGTACGGCCTGGACTTCGGGGTGACCAACCTGTCGCAGACCGGCTACGCCCCGGGTTCGCTGTCGTCGATCGCCATCGACGACAGCGGCGTCATCATGGCCCGCTATTCGAACGGCCAGTCCAAGCCGGCAGGCCAGGTCGAGCTGGCGACCTTCCGCAACATGCAGGGCCTGCAGCCGTTGGGCGGCAATGGCTGGCAGCGCACCTTCGCTTCGGGCGATCCGGTGGTCGGCACACCTGGCGTGGGCAACATTGGCGTGCTGCAGGCCGGTGCGCTGGAAGAGTCCAACGTGGACCTGACCGGCGAGCTGGTCAACATGATCACCGCGCAGCGCGCCTACCAGGCCAACGCCCAGACCATCAAGACGATGGACCAGGTGCTGCAGACGCTGGTCAACCTCCGCTAACCTGACTTAGGACCCCGCCATGGACCGCATGATCTACCTGTCGATGTCCGGCGCGAAGGCGGCGATGCAGCGCCAGGAGGTGATCAGCCACAACCTGGCCAACGTCAACACCACCGGCTTTCGCGAGCAGATGGCGGCGTTTCGCTCGGTGCCGGTGCGCGGCGATGGCGCCTCCACCCGCGCCTATGCGCTGGAAACCACCATTGGCTACAAGGGCGACGCGGGGCCGCTGGAAGTCACCGGTCGCAACCTGGACGTGGCGGTGAAGGGCCAGTCCTGGATGGCCGTGCAAGGCTTGGATGGCACCGAGGCCTACACCCGCGCTGGCGCAATGGAAATCAACAGCGAAGGCTTGCTGGTGACCCGTGGCGGCCTTCAGGTCATGGGCGACGGCGGGCCGATCACGGTGCCGCCGAACGCCGAGGTGCAGATCGGCGACGACGGCACGCTTTCGGCCACCGTGCCCGGCGGCAAGCCGCAGGCCGTGGGCAAGCTCAAGCTGGTGACGCCGGAAGCCGGCAACCTGCTCACGCGCGGCGAAGACGGCTTGTTCCGCGCCGCCACCGGCGACCTGGAAGCCGACCCGAACGCCCGCGTGCAGAGCGGCTCGCTGGAAGGCTCGAACGTCAGCCCGGTCGAGACCATGGTCGCGATGATCTCGGCGGCACGCCAGTTCGAGCACCAGATGAAGCTGCTGCAGACTTCCGAGAAGCAGGACCAGGCCGCGTCGCGGCTGCTGGGCAGCAGCTGATCGCAGGCCGGGCTCAGTCGCCTGCCGGCAGCGCGCCGGCACCGGCGGCAACAGCCTGCGGGCCGAAGCTGACGTAGAAGGTCGCGCCCTGTCCGGGCGAGCTCTCGGCCCACACCCGGCCGCCGTGCCGGTCCAGGATGCGCTTGACGATGGACAGGCCGACACCCGAGCCGGCGAACTGCGCACCATGCAGCCGGTGGAAGGGCTTGAACAACCGTTCCGCCTGGCTGGCATCGAAGCCTACGCCCTGGTCCCGCACAAAGAGCACCGGCGCGCCGGTGTGCTTCAAGGCCCCGATCACCACCGTGGCCGCAGCGGCCATGCTGCCGGCACCGGCTGTGAATTTGAGCGCATTGCCGATCAGGTTGACAAACACCTGCTGGGCCAGGTCGGGGTCTGCATCGATCTGCGGCAGCGCCTCGATCTGCACCGGCA
Source organism: Ideonella sp. (assembly GCF_041287625.1). Classification (GTDB taxonomy): domain Bacteria; phylum Pseudomonadota; class Gammaproteobacteria; order Burkholderiales; family Burkholderiaceae_C; genus Ideonella. Next base: position 11,859 of record NZ_JBGGNH010000050.1, on the reverse strand, counting down.
GGAGCGCTGCGCCTGGGGCTTGCAGCAGCGCGAGTGCGGCCTGCACGACCTGCGTCGCATCGATGTCCTGGCGGGCCAGCGCAATGTCGCTGGCGCGCGCAAGGTGCAGCAGCGATTCCACCATCCTGCCGGATTGTTCAGCCTGGTCGGCGATCACCTCCAGGAAGTGATCGACCTTGTCGTGGCGCTGCTGCGCGACAAAGTCTCGGGCCAGCCTGGCTGCGCCGGCAATGCCGCCCAGCGGTCCGCGCAGGTCGTGCGAGACGCTGCGGGTGAAGCTTTCGAGGCCATCGATGATCTCGTGCAGCTGCGCGGTGCGCTCCTGCACGCGCAGCTCCAGCGTCTCGTTGGCAACGCGCAGTTCTGCCGCAGCGGCCTTGCGCTCGACGATCTCCAGCGCCAGCTGTTCGGCCGTGTGCTGCACCCGCTTGTAGAGGCTGCCGTTTTCATAGATCCGCCCGGCCTGGGCTGCGTGGATCGCCAGCAGGTCCAGGTCCTGCGCGCTGAACGGGCCGTCGCCCAGCTTGTCGAGCAGCAGGATCCAGCCATAGCTGTGGTGCAGCGAAACAATGGGTGCCAGCAGGCCGTGCTGCCAGGCCGGAAAGCCGGGCGGCAGCGGGGTCTGGCCGTCCTCGAAGGAGAAGCGCCGGGACCGGCCGTCTTCCATCACCTGACCTGGCAGCCCTGCGCCAAGGTCCAGTTGCGCCCTGAGTTGCGTCGTCTCGTCCTGTGTCAGGCCCCATGTGGCCAGGTGGGTGGTGGTGGTCCCGTTCTTGTACCTGGCCGCCAGCACGGAGCGCCGGGCACCGGTGAGCTCGCGAGCGCCGCGGCAGACCTTGTTGAGCAGCTCGTAGGGATCTCGCTCCGAGGCCAGCTGCAGGCTCAGGTCGGTGAGCGCGGACATGCGGTGGTTGGTGTGCTCCAGCTCTTCGACCTTCAGTGCGAGTTTGTTTGTGAGCACACGCAGATGCTCGCGATCAAAGTCTTCCATGTCGAGGGCCGGTGTCGCCGTTTGCCGAGAGGACAGTGCATCCGCCACCACGCGCAGGATTTCCTCCGGCTCGCAGGGCTTCACCAGGACATGGGTCACGCCGCAAGCATCGGCCAGGGTGCTTGCCTCCTGTTCCATGAAGGTCGCGGTATAGAAGATGATCTTTGTGGCGGCGATGGTGGGTTCCAGCCGCAACTGACGGACGAATTCGTAGCCGTCCATCGCCGGCATCAGCAGGTCGCAGATCACCAGGTCAGGCACTTTCTCCCGGGCCAGTGCAAGCGCCATGTGGCCATCCGCCGCCTCTAAGGACTGATGGCCTGCATAACGCAGCAGCGTGACAACCAGGTCCCGGTTGGACGCCTGGTCATCGACAACGAGCACGAGCGCCATGCCAGAGGCCCGGTCAGGAGGCAGGATGCCCGGCAGGGCCCCGCAGCGCAGCCGGCAGGTAAGCCTCGATCTGGCCGACGAACAGCTCCGGCTCGATGGGCTTGGAGAGGTAACCATCAAAGCCGGCCGTGATGACCCGCTCGCGGTCGTGGGGCATCGAGAATGCCGTCACCGCCACCACCGGAATGGCGGCGGTGCGTGGATCGGCACGCAAGGCGGTGAGCGTCTGGTAGCCATCGAGCACTGGCATCTGCAGGTCGCACACGATCAGTGCCGGCGGGGTTGACTGGGCGACCGCCAGCCCTTCCTGTCCGTTGACCGCCATCAGCACCGTGTGACCGCGGTGAGTCAGGATGTAGCGCACCAGTTCCATGTTGGCAGGGTTGTCTTCGATGACGAGAATGTTCGCAGGCATCTCTACGCTCCAGGCAGCAGCAAGGAAAACCGGCTGCCGTGGTCGCTTTTGCTTTGCACGACGATACGCCCTCCCAGCACTTCGGCAAGCCGTTGGCTCAGGTGTAAACCCAGGCCGGTACCGTCGGGTGCACCCGGCCGGCTCTGGTTGACGCGTGAAAATGCGCCGAAAAGCTTGGCGTGGTCAGATGGCGCGATGCCGATGCCGCTGTCTTCGACGCGGATCTCGACCCAGTGGCCGCTGCTGTCCTGCGGTGCAGGCACACCAGCCGCCAGTGTCATCCGCACGCCGCCTTCTTCGGTGAACTTGATGCCATTGCCCACCAGGTTCAGCACGATCTGCTGCAGGGCCCGGCGGTCGCTTTGCAGCACCACGGCCTCCTCTGGCAGTTGCAGGTCGAAGTCCAGTCCCTTGGCGCGGGCCTGGGGCGCCAGCGTGGCGGCGATCTCCCGCAGCAGTTCGCCGCAGTCCACCGGCTTCAGGTGAAGCTCGAGCTTGCCGGCCTCGATCTTCGCCACGTCCAGCAGGTCGTTGATCAGGGCCAGCAGGTGCCGCCCGCTGGACTGCACGGTGCGCAGCTGCTGCTCCTGCTCGGCGTTGAGCGGACCGGGAAGCTTCATCAGCAGCGTGCCGGTGAAGCCGATGATGGCGTTCAGCGGTGTGCGCAGTTCGTGGCTCATGCCCGCGAGAAAACGGTCCTTGGCTTCGTTGGCCAGTGCCAGCTCCTGGTTCTTTTCCTGCAGCGCGTGCTCGAAGCGCTTGCGTTCGCTGATGTCGCGGATGGCGCTCATCACGTAGGTGTGGCCCTCGGCCTGCAAGGGGCTCAGGCTGATCTCGACCGGGAATTCGCTGCCGTCCTTGCGCAGCCCGGCCAGGTCAAGCCCCGAGCCCATCGAGCGCTGGCGCGGCTGCAGGAAGTAGCGCGAGCGGTGGCCCACGTGGGCCCGGCGGTAGCGCGAAGGCAGCAGTTCGTCCACCACGCGGCCTCGCAGCTCGCCCGGGGCATAGCCGAACAGGCGTTCGGCCTGGGTGTTGGCAATGACAATGTGGCCGGTGGGATTGGCCATCACGATGCCGTCCGGGGTTGAATCAAGCAGCTCACGGTAGCGGGCCTCCATCAGCTGCGCATCGCGCTGAACCCGCAGGGCCGTGACATCCTTCTCGGCAACCACGATCAGCGGTTGGCCCGCGCCGCCCAGCAGCCGGCGCGCCGACACGTCCACATACAGCAGCGAGCCATTGCGGCGCTGGCGCACCGATTCCCATGCACCGGCACCGCCCGCCAGCACCTGGTCCAGGTGACGCGCATGATCGGCATGAAGGTCCGGCGGCACCACCAGTGCCTCGAAGCGCTGGCCGCAGGCGTCGGTCGCGGTGTGGCCATAGATGGCCTCGGCGCCCTGGGCCCAGCGCAGTACTTCGCCGTCTGGCCGGATCAGGATCAGCGCATCCGGCGCATGGCCCAGCATCAGCCTGAGCAGTTCGTCTTCGGGGATGGGCAAGTCGCCTCCTCCTGTTGGTCGCCCGATTCTGATCAGTTCTGCGGAGGGCGGCGGCCTTCCGCGGCTGCGTTACATCCTTCATGTAGAGGACGGGGCCGCCAGAGGCCGGGTGTTCGCTGGCGAGGAAAGCCACAGCTTATGCCGGCTTTTCCAGCGCTATCGGCCCTCAAGTTCCCCGCATCATCGGTTCACCGCTTTGACGGGGGTGCCCTATGCTTCGATCGCTCTGGATTTCCAAATCCGGGATGGAGGCCCAGCAGATGCAGCTGGACCACATCTCCCACAACCTCTCGAACGTTGCGACCAACGGCTACAAGCAGTCGCACGCCAGCTTCGAGGACCTGATGTACCAGAACCTGCGCCAGACCGGCTCGAACAGCTCGGAGCAGACGCAGCTGCCGACCGGCCTGCAGGTCGGCCTGGGCACGCGCGCGGTGGCCACCACGCGCAACTTCAGCCAGGGCACGCTGCAGCAGACCAGCAACATGCTGGACCTGGGCATCAAGGGCAACGGCTTCTTCCAGGTGGCGATGCCCGACGGCACCACCGGCTACACCCGCGATGGCGCCTTCCAGCTCGACGCACAGGGCCAGATGGTGACCAACAACGGTTACCTGGTGCAGCCCGGCATCACCATCCCGACCAATGCCACCTCGGTGAGCATTGCCGCCGATGGCACGGTCTCGGTCACCACGCCGGGCCAGGTCGCGCCGGCCACCGTCGGCCAGCTGCAGATTGCCAACTTCATCAACCCGGCCGGCCTGGAGCCACGCGGGCAGAACCTGTTCACCGAAACCGCCTCGTCCGGCACGCCGACGACCGGCGCGGGCGGCACCAACAGCCTTGGCACGGTGCAGCAGGGCTTCACCGAAGCGAGCAATGTCAACGTGGTCGAGGAGCTGGTTTCGATGATCCAGACCCAGCGCGCCTACGAGCTGAATTCCAAGGCCGTGTCGACCTCCGACCAGATGCTGCAGCGCCTGTCGCAGCTGTGATGCCGCAGCGCTGATCCGCCTGATCCTTTCCCGGAGACCTGCCGTGACCCTGGCCCGCTTTTCCTCCCATTCCGTGGCGCTGCTCGCCCTGCTGTCCTGCGGCGCGCTGGCGGCCTGCAGCACCGTCTACACGACGCCGGAAGTGCAGTTCCCCACAGCCACGGCGCCCTCCATGCCGGCCAGCGGCCCCACGCCCTGGGAAGCCCAGATGCCGGTGCCGGTGGCTGCTCGCCCCGCCGGCTCGGTCAACGGCTCGATCTACCAGGCCGCGGCCTACCGTCCGATGTTCGAGGACCACCGCGCGCGCATGGTGGGCGACACGCTGACGGTGCAGATCAGCGAGCGCGTCACGGCCAGCCAGAAGGCCACCAGCACCATCGACAAGACCGGCGCGGTGACCGGCGCGCTCAGCGGCCTGCCGCTGATCAGCCCCAGCCTGCTGGCCAAGGTGGGCGTGAATGCCGCCGGCAGCAGCAGCAACACCTTCGCCGGCAAGGGCTCGACCGACACCGCCAATGACTTCTCCGGCACCATCACCGCGATCGTCACCGGCGTGCTGCCCAACGGCCACCTGCTGATCGCCGGCGAGAAGCAGGTTGGCGTGAACCACAACGTGGACACGCTGCGCTTCACTGGCCAGGTCGACCCGCGCAGCATCCTGCCGGGCAACGCCATCGCCAGCACGCAGATCGCCAACGTGCGCGTGCAGCACAAGGGCGACGGCGCGATGGCCGATACGCAGGGAATTAACTGGCTCTCGCGCTTCTTCTTGAACCTTCTGCCGGTTTGAGTTTGCCCAGAATCGGCCGAACCCCTCCCGCTTTGTGTCAGCTTTGCAAACGCCCGCCACCATGACCGTGACCACCCGCCTTTCCCGCTGTGCTGTCGTGCTCGCCGGCCTGGCCATGGCGGTGGGTGCGGTGCTGCCGGCGCAGGCCGCGCAGCGCATCAAGGAGGTCGCCTCGGTGCAGGGCGTGCGCAGCAACCAGCTGATCGGCTACGGCCTGGTCGTGGGCCTGGACGGCACCGGCGACCAGACGGCCCAGGTGCCGTTCACCGCGCAGGGTGTCAGCTCGATGCTGCAGCAGATGGGCATCTCGGTGCCGCCCGGCACCTCGATGCAGCTGAAGAACATTGCCGCGGTGCTGGTCACCGCCACGCTGCCGGCCTTTGCCCAGCCGGGCCAGCACATCGACGTCAGTGTCTCGTCGATCGGCAATGCCAAGAGCCTGCGCGGCGGCTCGCTGGTCGCCACGCCGCTGAAGGGTGCCGATGGCGAGGTCTATGCCGTGGCGCAAGGCGGCCTGATCGTCGGCGGGGCCGGCGCTTCGCAAGGCGGCTCCAAGGTGCAGATCAACCATTTGAGCGGTGGCCGCGTGCCTGAAGGCGCGACGGTGGAGCGCACCGTGCCCACGCCGCTGGCGCAGGGCGACTCGATCCAGCTCGACGTGAATTCGGCCGACTTCAACACCGCCCGCGCGGTGGCCCAGGCCATCAATGCCGCCAAGGGCCCTGGCATCGCGCAGGCGCTCGATGGCCGGGTGGTGCGGGTGCGTGCGCCGCAGGACATGAATGACCGCGTGGCCTTCCTGGCCGACATCGAGAACCTGCCGCTGGAGCTGGCCAAGCCGGCTGCCAAGGTGGTGATGAACCCGCGCACCGGCTCCATCGTGCTGAACCAGGCCGTCTCGCTGGCGCCTTGCGCGGTGGCCCATGGCAGCCTGTCGGTGATCATCAATGCCACGCCCACGGTGAGCCAGCCCAATGCGCTGTCCGGTGGCACGACCACGGTCACTGAGAAGACCGACATCTCGATCTCCCAGCAGGGCGGCAACGTGATCCAGCTGCCGGCCAGCGCCCAGTTGGCCGACGTGGTCAAGGCCCTCAACGCGCTCGGCGCAACCCCGCAAGACCTGCTGGCGATCCTGCAGGCCATGAAATCCGCCGGCGCGCTGCAGGCGGACCTGGAAGTCATCTGACATGAGCAAGCTCGCCACCACCGGTCTCGGAGCCAACGCAGGTGCGGCCAATGTGGCCAGCACCGGCTTTGGCGATGCGCGCGGTGTCGAGTCGCTGAAGAGCCGCGCGGCCAAGGATCCGAAGGCCGCCGTCAAGGAGGCCGCCAAGCAGTTCGAGACGCTGTTCATGCAGCAGCTGCTCAAGAGCATGCGCGAGGCCACCAAGTCCGACAGCAGCATGGACAACGACGCCTCCAAGCTCGGCGCCGAAATGCTGGACACGCAATGGTCCACCAAGCTTTCCGGCCGCCCCGGTGGCCTGGCCGACGTGATTGCCCGCCAGCTGGACCGCCAGGTCAGCGGCAGCGCGACTTCGATTGCCAAGCCCGACAGCGCCAACCTCGCCGCCGCCCGTTCCACCGCCAGCCTGGCCCGGCCACAGGCGGCCATCAGCATGCCGCAGCAGTCGGCCTCCGACTTCGTGACCCAGCACACCGAAGCCGCGACACAGGCCGAAGCCACCACCGGCATCCCGGCGTCCTTCATGATCGCCCAGGCGGCACATGAGACCGGCTGGGGCAAGCACGAGATCCGCCACCAGGACGGGACCACGGCCCACAACCTGTTCGGCATCAAGGCCGGCAGCAACTGGACCGGCGACACGGTCAACGTGACCACGACCGAATACAGCAACGGCCAGCCGCACAAGGTGGTGCAGAAGTTCCGCGCCTACGGCAGCTATGCCGAATCCTTTGCCGACTATGCCAAGCTGATGAAGGACAACCCGCGCTACGAGCGCGTGGTCGCCTCCGGCAGCGACGCCCACAGCTTTGCCCACGGCCTGCAGAAGGCCGGCTACGCCACCGACCCGGCTTATGCGCAAAAGCTCAGCCGCGTGATCAACACCACCCTGCGCCTGCAGCGCAGCGTGCAGACCTGAGGCCCGCGCCATGTCCGGCTTGATGAGCATCGGGTTGCGCGGCATGTTCGCCGCTCAGGCGGCGTTGGACGTCACCAGCCACAACATTGCCAATGCCAACGTTGCGGGCTACTCGCGGCAGGAGGCCGAGGTCGAGACCTCGAAGGGCCAGTACACCGGCCGCGGCTTCTTCGGCAAGGGTGTCAACGTCACCAACGTCAAGCGTGCCCACGACGACTTCCTGACCATGCAGGCCGCGGCCGCGCAGTCGCTGAAGTCCATGGACGCCACCCGCTCCGAACAGCTGCAGCAACTGCAGGATGTCTTTCCGTCGGGCAACCAGGGCATTGGCTATGCCATGGGCGACTTCCTGAACTCGATGGTCGACTTGGCCAACACGCCCAACGATGCTTCGGCGCGCCAGGTGGTGCTGGCGCGTGCGTCCGACGTGGCCGACCGCTTCAAGGCCGGTGCCGAGCGCATCCGGGTGCTGCAGGAGGGCGTGCAGTCCGACATGCGCAACTCGGTCTCCACGCTGAACACGCTGGCCGCGAAGGTCGCCGACCTGAACAACCAGATCGCGGGCTATGCCGGCGTGACCCAGCAGCCCAACGACCTGCTGGACCAGCGCGACCAGCTGATCTCGCAGATCAGCGAGATCGTCGAGGTCAGCACGCTGAAGGCCACGGATGGCACGATGGGCGTGTTCATCGCCGGCGGCCAGCGCCTGGTGCTGGGCAACGAAGCTTCGACGGTGACGGTGCAGGCCGATCCGGCCGACCCGTCGCGCAGCGCGCTGGCGCTGCAAAGCTCGGGCGACACGCTGTCGCTGCGCGAAGACATGATCACCGGCGGTTCGCTGGCCGGCCTGCTGAAGTTCCAGAACGACGACCTGGTCGATGCGCGCAACGAGCTTGGCCAGATGGCCGCTGCGTTCGGCACGCGCGTCAACGAGGTGCAGTCGCTGGGCATCGACATGGGCAACCCGGCCGGTGCCGGTGCGCCGCTGTTCAGCATCGGCGCGCCCAGCGCCAAGCCGAATGCCAACAATGCCAAGGATGGCAGCGGCATCTACATCGCGCAGGTCCAGCTGACGGTGACGGATGCCACCCAGCTGCAGGCCAGCGACTACGAGATGCGGGCCGACGGCAGCGGGAACTACTCGCTCAAGCGCCTGTCCGACGGCCTGACCCGCACGGTGGCCAATGGCGATACCGTGGACGGTTTCAAGATCGACGTCAACCCGGACCTGCAGACCGGCGACCGCTTCCTGCTGCAGCCGGTGGGCGTCGCTGCCAGCGGCATGGACCGCATCATGGACGATGTCAACGGCATCGCCGCCGCCTCGCCGGTGACCGCGACGATGAACGTCGCCAACACCGGCACCGCCACCGTCAGCTCGCTGACGGTGACCGACAAGTCGATCGACCCCTCGCTCACCGCCAGCGTCAGCTTCACGTCCGACACCGGTGACTTCAACTGGGAGCTGCGCGACAGCAGCGGCAATGTCACCACCAGCGGCACCGGTGCCTGGGTCTCGGGCCAGCCGATCTCGCTCAACGGTTTCGAGGTCCAGCTCAATGGCGTGCCCAAGAGCGGCGACTCGATGAGCGTGGCGCCCACCACCTACACGGCGACCAACAACGGCAACGCGCTGGCTTTTGCTGCGCTGCGCGACGAGCGCATGGTCGGCCGCTTCCAGCGCACCGACGGCACGATTGCCGACGGTGCGACCGCCACCGACGCCTACGCCGCAGCCATGGCCGACATCGGCGTGCGGGTGCAGGGTGCGATTGCTGCGAGCAACATCTCCACCTCGGCCGCCGACCAGACCGCGCAGACCCTGGCCTCCAAGACCGGCGTGAACCTGGACGAAGAGGCCTCGCGGCTGATCCAGTTCCAGCAGGCCTACCAGGCTGCCGCCAAGGTGCTGCAGATTGCCCAGACCGTGTTCGACACCATGCTGCAGCTGGGCCATTGAGCCCTGCGGCATGGTTGCCAGATGATCGATTGCCTTGACCGCGCGGCGCGAGCCGCAGGAGCCCCGCGATGACCCGCATCACCACCGCCTACGCGTTCTCCTCTTCGGTGGAAAACCTGCAGCAGCGCCAGGCCGAACTGGTCCGCGCGCAGGAGCAGATGACCAGCGGCAAACGCGTGCTGAAAGCCAGCGACGACCCGACCGCCGCCGCCCGCGCCGAGCGCGCCCGGGCGATGGAGCAGCGTGCCGACGCCACGACCCGCGCCATCGACGCCAGCCGCAACTCGATGACACTGACCGAATCGGCGCTGTCCGATGCCGGTGAGCTGGTGCAGCAGGCGCGCGAACTGATTGTTGCGGCCGGCAATGCGTCGTACAGCGACGCCGAACGTGCCGACACCGCCAACCAGATCGCCGCGATCCGCAAGCAGCTGCTGGCCGTGGCCAACCGCGGCGACGGCACCGGCGGCTATGTGTTTTCTGGCCAGGGCAGCAGCCAGGCCCCGTTCATCGACCAGCCCGGTGGCGTCGGCTACACCGGCAGCGGCGGTGCCACCCAGGTCGCGTCCGACGAGCAACTGCCGCTGACGCTGGACGGCAACCAGACCTGGCTGGCCGCGCCCACCGGCAACGGCGTGTTCACCACCAGCAGCAACAGCGCCAGCGCCTGGATCGACGCCGGCCGCGTGACCTCGCCGGCGGCCATCACCGGCTCTTCGTACCAGATCCAGTTCACCGTGGCCAACGGTGCCACGACCTACTCGGTCATCAAGGACGGCGGCACCGCCGTGCTGTCCGACCAGCCCTACACCTCGGGCCAGGCGATCCAGGTCGACGGCATGGCGCTGAGCGTCAGCGGAACGCCCGGCCAGGGCGACAGTTTCGACATTGCGCCCTCGACGCCGGACGCCTCCATCTTCAGCGTGCTCGACAAGGCCGTGGCCGAGCTGAAGACGCCTTCGCGCAGCGCTGCGCAGACCACGCAGACGGTGCAATCCAGCCTGCGCGACATCGATTCGGTCGCCAATCACCTGCAAAGCACCCGCAGCATGACCGGCGAGCTGCTCAAGCGCATCGACAGCGTGCAGGGCCGCGTCGACGACTTGAAGCTTTTCAGTAAAACCACCGAATCGAATGCCGAAGACCTCGACATGGCCCAGGCCATCTCGGACTTCTCGAACAAGCAGACCGGCTACTCTGCTGCGCTGCAGACCTACGCGTCGATGCAAAAGCTGTCCCTGTTCAACTACATCAACGGCTGACAACAAGAAAACTGTCATGGATCATCCTGTGCTCGATCAGCTGGTGCTGGCCTACGGCGCCCTGTTCAATGCCAAACGCCAACCGGCGATCACCCGTCTCACGCTGCACCCGCTGGTCGGCGCACCGGCCGAGCTGGCCGATGGCGTGCTGGCCATGCTGGCGGCCGACTGGCCCGAGACCAACGGCCCGCTGGCCCTGAACCCCACCAGCGAGCCGCTGCTGCATGCGCTGCTGGAACGGCCCGCGCCGGCCCACATCCAGCTGGAGGTGCCGGCCTTCATGGCAGCCGATCCGGCCAGCGCCGAACTGCTGCGCGCCCATGCCAAGACCGGCTCGGTGCTGGTGCTCAAGGGCCGCCCGCTGGCCCCGCTGCCGCCGGACCTGGCAGGCTGCTTCAAGCATGTGATCGTGGACGCCGCCGAAGACCGGCGCCAGCAACCCGCGCCCGCCAACGCCCCCGCCCGCAGCACTCCCTGGGTGATTGCCGCGGCGCCGACGGCCACCGTGGCCGCCGATGCGCTCAAGCGCGGCGCGCTGGCGGTGCAAGGCTGGCCGCTGGGCGATGCGCCCGCCGCCAACGTCGCCCGCAAGGATGTGCCGGCCAGCGCCCAGGTGGTGATGGACCTGATCCAGCGCGTGGACCGCGAGGAGCCGGCCAACAAGCTCGATGCCGTGCTGCGCGGCGACCCGGCGCTGGCCTTCAAGCTGATGCGCCTGATCAACTCACCGGCCTTCGGCCTGTCGGTCGAGGTCAGCTCGTTCCAGCACGCCATCATGATCCTCGGCTACCAGCGCCTGAAGCGCTGGCTGGCGCTCTTGATGACCAGCGCGGTCGACAGCCCGGACCTGAAGCCGTTGATGTTCCTGGCCGTGCGCCGCGGCCTGCTGATGGAAGACCTGGCCCGCGGGCTGGGCGACGAATCCGCCCGCAGCGAAGCCTTCATCTGCGGCGTCTTCTCGCTGCTGGACCGCATGCTCGGCCAACCCTTCGACCGCCTGCTGTCCAGCCTGCCGGTCGCCGAAGGCGTCGCGCAAACCCTGGTCGGCGAAAACGGCCCCTACCGCCAGTCCCTGAACCTGGCCATCGCCATCGAAGCCGAATCGCCGCACGACATCACCGATGCGACCGGCGAGATGCTGCTGTCCGCCGGCGAAGTGAACCGCGCGGCCTGGAAGGCATTGCTCGCGTCGCGCCAGATGCAGCCGGAGTGAGCTGTCGCAGTCCGCCTTGCTTGCGCCTTCGAGGGTGCCGCGCTGGGTAAGGGACGTCAATCCGCGTAGGCGCCCGCGGCTTGGATGACCTTGGCCCAGCGCGCGACCTCGGCTTCGACAAACTTCTTGTGCGCCGCCGGTTCGACGCGGGCGTCCGACACGACGGTGATCCCCAGCGCCTCCTGGCGCTTGATGAGTTCCGGATCCTTGAGTGCCCCGCGCAGCGCTTC
>NZ_JBGGNH010000049.1:0-85466 GCF_041287625.1 Ideonella sp. | reverse complement strand
CCCAGGCGGTAGCACTCGCGCAGGGCCTTGCTCGAGAACGGCTTGCCGCTGACCGGATCGACCTCGGCGTAGTTGATCAGGCGCAGTTGCAGCGGATCGATCTTTAGCGCATAGGACAGCTCATCCATCGCGCTTTCCAGCGCGAACATGCCGCTGACCGCCCCGGGCGCGCGCATCCAGGTCGGCGTGGGCAAGTCGGTGGCTGCCACCTTCAGCGGCATGTCCAGGTTCGCGCAGGCATAGACCTGTTTGAGAAAGCCGGTGGTGTTGTCTGAGAACGCCTCGAAGGACGAGGTGTTGTGAAACGCTTCCTGGACGATGGCCTGCAACTTGCCGCTGCGGTCCGCGCCCAGCGCGACCTTCTGGATCGTCTGCGGCCGGTAGCCGTGGCCGGTGAACATCTGCGTGCGGGTGAAGACCACCTTGACCGGACGCCGGAGTTCGCGCGCGGCCATGGCGGTCAGCGAGGGGTAGTAGTTGGGCTTGAGCGATGAGCCGAAGGCACCACCGACGAAAGGCGACACCACGCGGATGTTCTCGGCCGGCACGGCCAGGCCTTCGGCCAGGTGTTTCTGCACGCCGTAGACGTTCTGTGTCTTGTCGAAAATCGTGAGGTTCTCACCTTCCCAGAACGCGATCGCCGCATGCGGCTCCATCGGATTGTGGTGGTTGATCGGGATGTGATATTCGGCCTCTACTTTGACCTCTGCCGACTTCAGCGCGCCGGCCGGGTCGCCGCGTGGCAGCGTGTTCTGCGGTATCGGCATGGCGCGGCCCAGCACTGTCTGCAACTCGGTGACGTGCGGCTCGGTTTGATAGGTGGCCTTGACCAGCCGTGCGGCATGGCGCGCCTGCTCGTAAGTTTCGGCGACCACCAATGCGATCGGCTGGCCGTTGAAGAACACCCGATCCGACTGCAGCGGCCAAGACCACTGCGGCGGCGCACTGGCCGCTGGCGCCTTGCCCAGGCGGCCAGCGTTCAGATGGGTGAATACGCGCACCACGCCCGCTGCGTTCTCGGCCTCGCGGGCATCGATCGCGGTGATCCGACCTTTGGCCACGGTGCTCAGCACGATGAAGCCGTAGGCCACATGCGGGACCTGGAACTCGGCCGTGTATTTGGCCTTGCCCGTGACTTTGGCGATCCCGTCCACGCGGGTCATTTCTTTCCCAAGATAGCGTGCCATGGCAGTTCTCCTTGTGCTCAAGCCAGTTTCGCGGCGCGCATCAGCGCACGCACAACGGATCGTTGTCCCAGTTCCACCTTGTAGGCGTTGTGGGCCAGCGGGCGGGCATCGCGCAGCGCGGCTGCGGCAGCCTGGCGGAACGTGTCTTCGGTGGCTCGGCGACCGACCAGCTCGGCCTCAGCCTCGGCGCTGCGCCAGGGTTTGTGGGCGACGCTGCCCAGCACCACACGCGCCTGGCGGATGGTGCCGCCGTCGAGTTGCAGCGCGGCGGCGACAGAGACCATCGCAAAGGCGTAGGAGGTTCGATCCCGCACTTTGAGGTAATGGGAGTTGCGTGCGAACTCTGCTGCCGAGACCGGCAGTTCGATGGCGAGGATCAATTCGCCATGTTCGAGGTTGTTGTCCCGCTGCGGGGTGTCGCCCGGCAGGCGATGGAAATCGGCAATCGGGATCAGCCGCTCGCGCCCTTCCGTCGTACGCACACGCACGTTGGCGTCAAGCGCATACAGCGCGTTGGCCATGTCGCCCGGATAGGTTGCCACACAGGCCTCGCTCCAGCCGAGGACGGCGTGGATCTTGTTCAGTCCCTCGCGCGCACCGCAGCCGGTGCCGGACTCGCGCTTGTTGCACGGCGTTGCGGTGTCGTAGAAGTAGTTGCACCGAGTACGCTGCAGGAGGTTGCCGCCGTTGGTGGCCATGTTGCGCAACTGCCCCGAGGCACCCGCGACGATGGCCTGGGTCAGCAGCGGATAGTTCTCGCGGATCACCGGATGGTTGGCGGTCTCGGTGTTGGTCGCCAGCGCACCCAAGGACAGGCCCGCGCGGGTACGCTGGATCTGCCGCAGCGGCAACTGGCGGATGTCCACCACACGGGTGGGCCGCTCCACGTCTTCCTTCATCAGGTCGACGAGATTGGAGCCGCCCGCGAGGAACTTCGCGCCAGGCACGCTCGCGACTGCGGCTGCGCCCGATGCGGCATCGGCCGCCCGTACGTACTCAAACGGTCTCATGGCCATCCTCCTTGCGAACGGACGCCAGTTGCGTCTCGGTGGCGAATTGCCAGGTCTGGGCGGTCTGGCGTCCCGAGTGCACCTCCTGCACCGCGGCAACGATGCCGGGGTAGGCGCCGCAGCGACAGATGTTGCCGCTCATGCGCTCCTTGATTTCCTCGTCGGTGAGGCGTGTCGTGGTCTTGCTGACGTCGGCCGTGACATGGCTGACATCTCCGCGGCGTGCTTCGCCCAGCATGCCGACGGCCGAGCAGATCTGGCCCGGCGTACAGTAACCACACTGAAAGCCGTCGTGCTTGATAAAGGCGGCTTGCACCGGGTGCAATTGATCGCCCTGGGCCAGCCCCTCGATCGTGGTGACTTCTCGCCCTTCGAGCGTTGCTACCAGCGTGAGGCAGGACAGGACGCGCTCGCCGTCCACCAGCACCGTGCAAGCGCCACACTGGCCTTGGTCGCAGCCTTTTTTCGATCCGGTCATTGCCAGGCGTTCGCGCAAAGCGTCGAGCAGCACCACGCGAGAATCAATTTCCAGGGTCTTCTGCACGCCGTTGACCTGGAAGGTCACGTTGACGACGTTCTGCGCTTTGATCAACGCCGTAGCGGCGCCTTCGGCAAGCGGCATCTGCGCCAACGCGGCCTCTTGGGCCAGCAGGTTTGCCGCGAACAGGCCAACGCCGCCGGCGGCGGAGCTCATCATGAAGGTGCGGCGCGACTGGCCGACACCGTCCAGATCGGGCATTTCGCTCAGAAGCGCCGCTTCATCGGCGCTGAGCTCAACCGGTGGGTCGGTCTCGATGGGATGTTTCATCGTGGGTTCCTTTCCTTCGGGCTAAATGGCGTTGGCGGTTTGGCCGGGACAAAACTTGCGCGGGATGGGATCGCGGGCGCGTGCGTGTCGTGTCGATTGCAGGTGCGCGCCTTACTTCTCCTTCGCGCCAGTGGCACGGTGGGACTGCGCATTGGCGGCGTTGTGCTCCCACCATGGCGCGAAAGACTGTGCGCCGCCGTCCAGATGGACGGGCTGGCCGATCTCTGGCGTCCACAGCGCATAGCCGCGTCCCTTGCTGGCAGCCGCGATGCGTTTGAAGGGATCGTCCCAGTCGTGGGGCGCGATGGAGAAGCGGCCCACATGCCCCGGCATCAGCACGCGCGTGCGCAGGTCCTCGGCTGCCTGCGCGGCCTGCTCCGGGTTCATGTGGACGCTCGCCCAGCGGGGGTCGTACTGACCAGCGTCTAGCGCTACCCAATCGAAAGGGCCGAGCTGCTGGCCGATTTGAGCGAAATGCGGCCCGTAGCCCGAGTCACCGCTGAAAAAGAGGCGGCGCTCGGGAGACACCAGAGCGAATCCGACCCACAGCGACTGGTCGCGGGTCAGGGTGCGCCCGGAGAAATGCCGGGCCGGCGCGATGTGGATCTGCACCTGCGGGGTCAGCGCGATCACCTCGTTCCAGTCGGCCTCGCGCACGGTGGCCATGTCGTAGCCCCAGGCCTCGAAATGCGCCCCCACGCCCAGCCCGACGATCACCTTCTTGACCTTGGACTTGAGGGCCAGGATGGATGGGTAGTCCAGATGGTCATAGTGGTCGTGGCTGATCAGCAGCGCATCGATCTCGGGCATGTCGTCGGCCGCGTAGATGCTGGTGCCCTCGAACGCCCGGTTTGCCGCCGGTAGGGGCGCGGCATTGGTGCTGAAGACCGGATCGATCAGGAAGCGCTGTCCATCCAGTTGCACAAAATAAGAGGAGTGGCCCAGCCAGACCACCAGGTCCTGCGCAGGATTGAGCGCCTTGAGGTTGGTCTTGATGGCGGGAATGGCGCCCGGCGGACGGGGCTGGCCCTTCTTCCCAAGGAGAGTCTCCATCCACATCGACAGTTCGGACTGATCTGTCGTCTTCATGGGCGTGTCGATCTGGTTTCGGAACATGCCATCGGCAAGGTTGGGCGAGTGTTCGATGCGTGTCAACCGTTCGCCGCTGGGAAGTTCCCCGAACACCGGTTGCTGAAAATAGGCGAAGACACCGACGACGCCCAGGACGGCGACGCCGACACCCGCCTTGATGACGCGGGACCAGAGTTCTTTCATGCTTATGTACCTTGTGCGGGTGTCACGCGAATCAGGGCGCCGTTCGGGGCATCGGTCAGCACCATGACCGCGCCGTCCCGGGCGACATCGACATCCCGGATGCGGCCCTGGCCTTGCAGGTAGCGGGCCTCGCCCGTGACGCGCCCGCCGTTCAGGGTCAGCCGCACCAGCGCTTGGCCGGCCAGGCCGCCGATCAGCAGATCGCCGTGCCATCCGGGAAACAGCGTGCCTTGGTAGAACGCCATGCCGCTGGGCGCGATCACTGGGTCCCAGTAGTAGATCGGCTGCTCCATGTCCCTGCGTGCCGTCAGCCTGTCGCCGATGGCGCGGCCGCTGTAGTCGAGGCCGTAGGTGATGACTGGCCAGCCGTAGTTCCGCCTAGCTTGCGGCTGGTTCAATTCGTCACCGCCAAGCGCCCCATGCTCCACCGTCCAGAGCTTGCCGTCCGGCGCTAGCGCGGCCGACTGCACATTGCGATGCCCGTAAGACCAGACTTCGGGCTGGCCGCCCGGAATCGACGGATTGCCTGCGGCAGCACCGCCTTGCGGATCTATGCGCAGCACCTTACCGATGTGCGTGCCGGGATCCTGCGCCAGCGCGCGCGCCTCATAGCGATCGCCGGTCGTCACGAACAGCATGCCGGCGCGGTCGAAGACCAGCCGCGAACCGAAGTGGGCCGTGGAGTTCCTGGCCGGGTTCTGCCGGAAGATCACCCGGACGTCCGTGATCCTGTGATCGTCCCTGGACAGCACACCCGTTGCCACAGCGGTCGCGTTGGCGCCGCCGTCACGCGGCTCGGCATAGCTCCACCACAGACGGCGTGTCCGCGCGAAGTCGTCACGGACCACCACGTCGAGCAGTCCGCCCTGGCCCCGGGCGTCCACAGCGGGGAGGCCGGTGATCGGCTCGGACACCTTGCCGTCGGCGGTGATCAGCCGCAGCCGGCCCGGGCGCTCGGTCACAAGCCAACGGCCGTCGGCTAACTGGGCCATGCCCCAGGGATGCACCAGACCGTCGGCGACGACCTGCGAGTTCAGCCGGACGTCCGCATCGAGGATCGGCGCACGGGTCTGGCCTTCAAAGGCGGGGCGCTGGTCCTTCGCATTCGGCGCGCGGGCGTTGAAGTCCTGCGCCTGCGCAGCTCCTGCGGCAAAGGCCAGCAGCGAGATGGCAGCAACAAGATGCCCGGTCAGGGCGGAACGTCGAGCTTGCTTCTTCATGGGCACCTCTCATCAGGTTCTGACATTGCCTCTTGGGGAATCGCTGATCGGCCGGGGGGCACGAGCCCGCCAGCCTGGTACCGGTGGCGCGCGCCAGTTCCGCCAGCAGCAGGTCCTGGAACCGGGTGTCGTTGACGGCGGGGTGCGGCTCCTGGCGCCGTTGGTGGTGCCAATAGCTGCCGCTGTTCAATACCTCGGGATCGTCGCTGGTCGCAAGCCATTCCTGGGTCAGGTGGCCCAGTCTCGGGTCGTCGGGCGTGCTCGGGCCACCCATGTTGGTCGGCACCCAGCCCGGATCGACGGCGTTGCTGTACACCTCGGGCCACAGCCGTGCGACGGCCGCTGCCAGAGTGGTCACGAACAACTTGCTGTCCGAGTAGCAGCCGGTGGATGTGCGGCCGGTCCAGTCCATGCCGGCCAGGCTAGCGCGTCCGCCCCGGTGCATGCTGCTGCTCAGGTAGATCAGGCGCTTGGGGCGCTGGATGAGGGACGTGAGCAGGTACGGTGCGACGACGTTGACAACCAGCAGTTGGGCGCCATTGGGGATGCCCACGTTGTGGACGACGGCATCCATTGCGCCGCTCGCATTGACCTGGCGGGCAAGATCAAGAATCTGCGCAAGATCGGACAAATCACCGACCGTGGCGACGGCGTCCTGGTCCACGAGTTCCTTTACGGCCGACATGCGCCTGCGAGCGCACGTGCACGACGACTGCGTGGCCCTGGCCCAGCCCAGTCCATCGGCCGAGCCGGTAACGAACACGCGGGCCTTGACGCCTGACTTGCTGCCTCGTTGTGCGTTGGGCGTGGAAGTCTCCTTTCCGGAATCCGCCGGTGTGTGTGCCCTGGATGTCGCAGGGTCAAGGGGTGAGCCAGCAATCAATGTCGAACCAAGTCCGGCGCCTGAGGTGAAAAATATTTGACGCTCCACAGGCATGATCCCCCGATCAGGCCGTTAGGCGCCGGATGGCCAGCGGCGGCATACCGTTTTCGGGATGAAGCGGGCTGCAGCCCCTTGCTGAACGCCTTGGCGTGGAACACCATCGCCCCTTGCCCCTTGCCCCTTGCCCCTTGCCCCTTGCCCCTTGCCCTTTGCCCATGTCACTGGTGACGACGTAGAGGTCGTTTCTGCCAGGCTGGTGCGGGTCAGGTTGTGGCCGCCATCGTGTCCGGGCAGCAGCACCTGACCGATGGGAATGCCGTTGCGGTTGAAGGCCAGCAAGTGGCCCTGCCCGTAGATCGCCGCGCACACGTTGTCGTCGGCATCTGCACGCATCAGAGTCTGGGGCCGGGCCGACGAAGTCGTAGGCGATGGTCGAGCTGATCGGCGCGATGGTGGTCGCGTCGGCCAGTTCGATCCGGTGCAGCAGGTTGCGGCCGAACTCGGTCGCCCACAGCGTCTTGCCGTCGGGGCAGAGCGCCAGGCCATTGGCCATTGCCAAGTTGGGCAGCACGGGTTCGATGGTCGCCAGTCCTGCGCGGCGTAGTACACACCGCCCCTGGATTCGGTCGCGGTGCTCTTGAAATAGGTGAAGTAGAAGTCGCCGCGCGCGTCGAACACCAGGTCATTGGGCATGTACCCGGCCACGGGCGGCACGATGATCTGCAGGCCCGAGCCGCCCGGATTCGCCGAATAAATCGCGCCGCGTCGGTTCGGAATGCCCAGAGCCGCGATGAACGGGCGCCCGTTCGGATTGAAAGCCAGCCCGCCCGGCGACAGCGTGTCCAGCGTGACGACGGTGGACAACTGCTGATCCGGGGTCAGGCGCAGAACGCGTCGCTCGCTCACGTCGCAGAAAAGCAGATTGCAGCTGCGGTCGAAGATCGCCCCTTCGAGGAGCAACCCCTCGTTGGACACCTTGAACCAGGGTTCAGCCACGGCTGTCTGCAATGCGCGCTCAGATGCCGGGATCGGCACCACACTGCGCGTATGCATGTCGAAGGCCGGTTCAGCGAACCTGCGCTGCGCCGAGGCTGCCGACACGTGGCCCAAGCCGATGACGACAAAGGCCGCGCGTACCTTGGCATCCGGCCGGTCGCCGCTCTCGCGCATCGCTTCGCGGAAAGATGCCGTCGTCATGGCACGGGCCCTACCAAGGTTGGTTCGAGGGGCCGACCGTGAACTCATTGATCGTCGTGTCGTCGGGCTGGTCGATCGCGAAGGCCACGACGTTGGCGATCCGATCCGGGGAAATGCCGAACTTGTCGTAGATGCTTTGCATCTGGTCGAGCGACGCTTTGTCGCTGAAGGTCGACAGCAGCTCGGTATTGATTGCAGCCGGGTAGATCGTCGCGGTGCGGATGTTGGAGCCCTCCATGGCGGACTCCATGCGCAGGACTTCCATGAAGTCGCGCAGGAACCATTTGGTGCCGCCATAGACGGCACCACCCGGATAGGCCTTGAGCCCCGCCACCGACGAGGTGGCAATCACGTGCCCGGACTTCTGCGCCAGGAATTCGGGCAGTACGGCGGCCACGCCATTGAGCACGCCCTTGACGTTGACATCGACCATCTGATGCCACTCGTCGGTTTTGAGCGCGGACAGCGGCGAGTTGGGCATCAGGCCGGCATTGAGAAAAATGGCGTCCACGCGGCCGAACCTGTCCTTGGCCAACTTGACGATGGCATCGTTCTCGGACTGTCGGGTGACGTCCAGTTCCTGGTACATCGCCTGGCCGCCATGCGCCTGGATCTCGTCGGTGATTCGCTGCAGGTTGGCTGCGCGCCGCGCGCCGAGTACGACCTTGGCGCCTTTGCTCGCGAGCAGTTTGGCCGTGGCCTCGCCGATGCCGGAAGAGGCGCCGGTGATGATGACGACTTTGTCTTTGATCATGATGTTCTTCCGCTTTCCTTCTATGTGCCGGCAACGCATGCCGGCGTGACCACCAGTACACAGTGAATCCGCCGTCAACGGCCAGGGCCTGGCCGTTGACGAAGGTCGAGCCCGAACGGGCCATGTGAGCGATCCTTGATCGGTTGGATCAGCCCTTGAGGTGCTTGCCGAAGAAGTCGGTGATCTTGTCGAAGGGAATCTTGTCCACGCGGTCGTACAGATCAATGTGGCTGGCGCCCGGGATGATCACCAGCTCTTTGGGCTCTGCGGCGGCCGCATAGGCGGTCTGGGCGAAATAGAGCGAATGGGCCTTCTCGCCGTGCACGAACAGGATCGGACGCGGCGAGATCTCCTTGATGTAGGTCAGGATCGGCATGTTCATGAACGACAGCGGCGTGGTGACCGTCCAGGCGTTGCCGGAGTTGACCGCGCGCGGGTGGTAGCCGCGCGGCGTCATGTAGTAGTCGTGGTAATCGACCATGAACTGTGCGTCGCCGGGCTTGACGTCCTTGTTGTAAGGCGGCTGGTAGGCCGGTTTCCCATTCGCGGCGTCCTCCCAGCGCTGCCGGCTCAGCTGCTCCAGCGTCTGCGTGCGCTGCGCAGGGGTCACGACGTCGTTGTAGCCCTTGGACATGACGCGGGTCATGTCGTACATCGTGCTGACCGCGACGGCCTTGACCCGCTTGTCCACCGCGACGGCATTCAACGCCATGCCGCCCCAGCCGCAGATGCCGATAACGCCGATGCGCTCGCGATCGACGTAGGGCTGTAGGCCGATGAAGTCCACCGCCGCCATGAAATCCTCGGTGTTGATGTCCGGCGAGGCGACGTTGCGCGGCTCGCCGCCGCTTTCCCCGGTGTAGGAGCCATCGAAGGCCAGTGCCACGAAGCCGCGCTCGGCCATGATCTGCGCGTACAGACCCGAGGACTGTTCCTTGACCGCGCCAAACGGACCGCCGACGACGATCGCCGCCAAGCGCTGGGTCGCGCGGTTCTTCGGCAGATACAGGTCAGCCGCGAGGGTGATGCCGTAGCGGTTCTTGAAGGTGACCTTTTGGTGATCTACCTTATCGCTCTTTGGGAAGAGCTTGTCCCATTCACGCGTCAGCCGCAGGCCGCCCGACTCGATCATGGCCGATGAAGTTTGCGCCAGCGCCGTCTGGCCACCGAGGGCCACTGACAAGCCGGCAAGGATCGAGCCTTGGACCACGCCCTTGAGGGCTGTCCTCCGTTTGAGGTTCTCGATGTTCAGGGTAGCTTCGTTCATGACGTTCTCTATTACGTGATTGATGGATCTGGCCGGCAGGTCGGTTCCTTTTGCCCTCACGAGTGAGGGTCAGCGGTACGCTTCCGGTCTGCCGCCGTCGGTGTCGGGCTGGCTGATGCCCAGGTTGAGGTTGGCGTACTGCTGGGGGTTCTTCACAAGTTCGGCCACGAAGCGGCCGATGCTCGCGCGTGAGGTTTCCGTGCCCTTGTAGGTCTCGCCCTTCCGGGTCAACTGGAACGCTTCCGTTGGCTTGTTGGTCAGCCAGACCGGGCGCAGGACGGTGTAGGCCAGCCCTGATTGCTCGGCAATCTCTGCCGTCTTAAAGTTGATCGGGCGGTACTGGCCGACCATGCTCTTGTCCCAGGCATTGAAGGCTGGAGGCAGTTCACCGTAGATGCCACCGGCACTGATGACGACGATGTGGCGCGCGCCAACTTCTCTCATGGCCTGCACGATGTTCGCGGTCTTGGCGCCCAGGTCCATGCCACCCATGGTGCTGACGACAATCTCCTGCCCACGGATCGCGCGCATCAGGTCTGCGAGGGAAGACGAATCGCCCTCCACGACATTCACCCGACCGCTCCGCATGTGCTGCAGGCGGCTTGCGCGGCGCAAGAAGAGGGTCAGCTTCACGTCCGCCTGTTCCAGCAGACGGGGGATGATTTCCTGCGACGTGCTTCCGTTGGCGCCGATCAGAATCACGTTCTTCATGGTTGAGTTGGCCTGTTTGCATTCGTTGCGTTCGCTCGCTCGCTCACCCGGATGAGAATTGAGCTTCGCGGACTTGGGTTCTTTGGATCAGGATGGCTGGCTGTGCACCCGGTAGCGCAGCCACAGGGTGCTGTTTTTTAGCGCCTTCACGTCGATCAGCGTGAACGAGCGAGGCTTGACTTGAGAAAACGGCGCCCGGGCCGTGAACAGACCCGGAGCAGCGGGCGATGCGTCGGAGACGGGACACAGCAGGAGGCTCAGTTCATCGACCAGGCCGTCCTGCACATATGACCAGTTCAGCACGCCGCCGCCGATCATCACGCGCTCCATGCCGAACAGCGTCACCAGCTTATGCAGGGCCAGGGCGTTGTCCGGCTGGTCGTTGCCGGCGATGACGTAGGAGATACCCCGCCGCCTCAGCAAGTCCTTGTAGGCGTTGCCGGCCCGCTCGGTCAGTACCGAAACCACGTGCGACCGGACACCGCCATAATCGACGTGGTTCTCCTCCCACCCCAAGCGGCCGGCAGGGTCCAGCGCCACGTAGTACATGGGCGCATTCGCCTCTGCCACGAAGTCGCCTTCGGGAACCAGGGCCGCAGATTCGTTCAGGTCGGGCTTGCGGTAGCGGGTAAAGTTGTCGTCGGTCGAAACGCGGCCATTCAGGTAGCCCCGAATGTTCAGCACCTGCTGCTCGGCATGCAGTGCCAGTTGCTCGTACAGGAGCGCTGCCGAATCGAACTCGGGCAGTGCAATGTTGTGGATTCGTCCGTCCAGCGTCGTCAGCGTATGGATCACGACGTAGGGCTTGTTCAAGGTGGTTGCCAACATCGGTTCGTCCTCTATTCCTTGGAGAACTCGATTCGTGTGCCGCCGCTGCCGAGCGCCTGGGCCAGGCCGGAGGGATCGTCCACGCGGCCGAGGCGCGTGTAGGAATAGGAGGAGCTGAAGGTCAGGTAAAAGACGACCAGCGTCCTCGATCCGTACAGCATGAGGTCGCCGCTGCGGATCGTGCCGGGTCGGCTTGCATTCGTTGGCAGCGACTTCAACAACTCCGCATGCTTCTCGTTGCCGTTGAGGTCGGCCATGTTGATCGACAATGGCAGCATCGCGGCAAGCTCGCGAGCTGCTTCGGTGTCGGCCAGGGTGATGGTGAAGTGGCGTTCGCCGACGGTCATCTGCATGCGGGGTTCCTCCGGTTGGACAGTGGCCGTGGCAGCGGCGGTATGCGTGCCCGATGCGCCGGGCTGGGCGGCGTCGCATCCAGTCAGCATGAGCAGACCGCACAAGAGGCCCAGGGTGCGCATGGCCGACAAGCCATGCCCAGGCAGGTGTTCACTGACCGTCCGACTGCGGTCTTTGTGAAGGACATCGAGGTTCATGGTCATGGGGTCTCCTGGTTGGAGGCGGCGATTCAGGCCGCTTGCCGGGCTTGCGCGCGCGGGGTCGTGAAAGCCAGGGAGGCAGCGGGCAGCAGCACGGCCGTACTCGCCACGAAGGTGCTCCGGTAGCCGGTTGCGTCGAACAGCTGACCGCCGACGCTCGCGCCCAGCGCGATGGGCAACTGGATCACAGCCACCATCCGGCGGAACTCCTGTGAAGGTACAGACGAATCGCCATCCGAGGCATTGGCCTGGGTGAGCCGCCACCGCATGCCGCCAGCCCGAACGTGTAGTCGACGAGCACGACCGGCGCTTGGCGCCGCAACCATGGCGTGCAAATCGGCAATACCTCTTTTCATGCCAGGATGTTGGCGCAGCAAAGTCAAATTGACTAGCTAATGAATACTTAAAGAGGATATAAGATTAACTAATCAGAAAGCCGTGCGAGACTTTGCACCGTGGTCAAACGTAACCTCAACGATCTCCAGTACTTCGTGACGGTAGCGCGCGAAGGCAGTTTCACGCGCGCAGCCTCGCTGCTGGGTGTCACTCAATCGGCGCTCAGCCAGGCCATCAGCGGCCTGGAGACGCGCCTGGACATCCGTCTGCTCACGCGCACCACGCGCAGCGTGTCGCCCACCGCCGCCGGCGAGCGACTGCTCAACGCCATCGGCCACCGATTCGACGAGATCCATGCCGAACTGGACGAGCTGACGGAAATGCGGGACAAGCCGGCCGGCACGGTTCGGATCACCTGCGGCGAGCACGTCCTGCGGACCACGCTGCTTCCCAAGCTGACCCCTTTGCTGCTTGAGTTCCCTGAAATCAAGGTTGAGTTCGACATCAACTACGGCTTCAGGGACATCGTGGCGGACCGCTTCGATGCCGGTGTGCGTCTTGGCGACACCATCGACAAGGACATGATCGCGGTGGCGCTCGGCCCGCAGTTGCGCATGGCCGCTGCGGCGTCGCCGGCGTATTTCGCGAAAAATCCCAAGCCCAAGAACCCTCGCAACCTGGTGAAGCACAACTGCATCAACATGCGCATGCAGACTGCGGGAGGTATTTACGTTTGGGACTTCGAGCGCCGCAGCCAGAAGTTGAACGTGCGAGTGGATGGGCAACTCATCTTCAATACCTCGCCTAGCATGGTGGACGCGGCAGTCGCAAGCCTGGGCATCGCGTTTTTGCCCGAAGAAGAGTTTGCGCCGCACCTTGAGAACGGTCGGCTGGTGCGCGTTCTGGAGGACTGGTGTGCCCCATTCCCTGGCTACTACCTGTACTACCCGAGTCGCAAGCAGCCCTCGCATGCGTTCTCGCTGGTTCTTGATGCGCTGCGGTGGACTGCGCCGTCAATCACCAAGAAGCGATAGCCGATTCCGCCCGAGACAGGTATCGCTGTCCGGCCCAAAGAGGGATGGCACAGGGGTCTGCCACGAACGGCGCCGCACCTTAGAGAGACCAGGAAATCAAAGGAAGCCAATGACCTGTGCCCCCGGGCTCGGACCACCCAAGAGGTGCCGCAGATCGTGCAGGCATTTCGTCATGCAGCCCGGTGTGCCGTCGAGGCCGGCCCGGATGGCGTCGAGATCCACGGTGCGAACGCCTACCTGATTCATCAATTCCTTGCCCCCCGCGCCAACGCGCGCAGCGACGAATACGAAGGCAGCATTGCGAATTGCACTCGCTTCGCTGTCGAGGTTGAAACGCAATGCCAAAAATCATGCCCAAGGCCTCGAATTCGTCGATCCATGGCACGCTGCCATCTTTGATGGGCTGTGTGTTCGCCGTGTTTCTCGTCACGGGCGCGGCATTGCCAGCTCTGCCGCTACACATCCATGGAGACCTGGGCTTCAGCGTATTCGCTGTCGGCCTTGTCGCGGGCGCGCAGTTCGCTGCGGCGCTGCTTTGCCGACTGTGGTCCGGGACGGTATCAGATCGGCTGGGGTCCAAGTTTGCCGTGGTGGCTGGGGCTGTGATGGCGGCGCTCGCCGGCTTGCTCTACCTCGCATCGACGATGACTACTGGCGATCCCGCGTGGTCGATCGCGATCCTGCTGGCAGGCCGCGTGCTCTTGGGGGGCGCTGAGAGCTTCATCATGATCGGTGCGCAGAGCTGGTGCCTTGCTCTCGCGGGTCCGGGTCAGGTAGGCAAGATGATCGCGTGGATCGGCACAGCGATGTTCGTCGCCTTGGCCCTGGGTGCGCCTCTTGGGAGCTTTCTGTATTCGAGACTTGGTTTCGCTTCTATTGGGTGGGCGACACTTCTTGGCGCCGTGGCGACATGGCTGCTGGTCGTCTTCGTTCCGGCGACCCGGCCTGCAACGCAAAGCCGAGGGACAGCCAGACAGGTGCTCAAGGCGGTTTGGATACCTGGGCTGGCGATGGCATTTTCGAGCGTGGGCTACGGCATCACTACGGCGTTCGCCGTGCTGCTGTTCGTCCAGAATGGATGGCAGCCGGCCTGGCTGTCTTTCACCGCATTCGCGATCGCCTTGGTGGTGGCGCGAGTCTTCTTCGGTCCATTGCCTGATCGCCTCGGCGGCTCACGCACTGCGATGATCTTTATCGTGATCCACAGCGCGGGGCTTGCTCTTATCTGGCTTTCCCCCTACGCGTGGCTTGCTTTTGCTGGATCTGCCATGGCGGGATTCGGCTACGCACTGGTGTATCCGGGCCTCGGTATGGAGGCTGTCTCCCGCGCGCCGACCGAGGCGCGAGGTCTCGCAATGGGTGTCTATACGGCCTTCATCGACTTGGCGCTTGGCTTGTTCGCGCCTCTCCTGGGGCTTCTCGCCAATGTGATCGGAGTGGCGCAGATTTTTCTCATTGCCGCGCTGCTCGCGCTTTGCGCAGTGCCGATCGCTGCGTGGCTGGGGGCCCATCCGGCCCGTGGGGGCACTGCCAGCCTGACGCGTAAAAAATGAGCTGGTGTGCAAAGGCGCGAGGCATTTGCATTTGCATCAGCCGGCATGTTCGGCTAGTACGTCCAGCGGAACGTGCAACGCGCCGCGCGGGTGGCCCGCGCATTCGCAAACAGGTAGCCTGTGGTGCGTCTGCGCATGCCAAATACCTGCACCACGATGGCTACCAGCCGATCCGCGCCAGCACGCATGTCTACCGGCCCGACCGCCATCCACAGCGGGTCAATACGAATCACCGCAGCAGCTCACGCATCCAGACCGCGTAGTCTGCGCTGGCCGCGCGGTCGGCCAACTGATCTTCAGGGCCGTGGCGCTGCGCCGCAGCTCGATGTCGGCCGGTGTTGAGGAAAGCGGGGTCTGTGCCAGCGACACGGGCACGAATTGCAGTGCACGGTAAGCGCGGCCCCAGCACCTTATTGACCGGCCGGGTCCGGCAAAGTCAGACGTCGAGCACGTGGCGCAGCAGTGCGAAGCCGACGCGCCACTTGGTGCCGTCACCCGGGTCGATGGAGACCGTGCGGTCGTTGATGCGCACGATGGTGCCGATGACGGTTTGCAGGTACTTGTCCTCGAACGCCACCTTCTCGCCGCAACGGAAGTCGTTGCGCGTTGGCTTGGGTGCAGCCGGTGGCGGTGCGAGCTCTTGTTCCCGCATTTGCGCCTGCGCTCTTGCGGTGGCATTGGGCGCCGGCGGCTCGATGGCCGCATAGGGCAGCTTCCACTCGCGCCGCTCGGTCAGGTCCTGCAGCGTGACCTGCGTGTCCCGCATGGCCAGCACCTTGCCCTCTCGCAGGCTGCCGTCGCGCCAGTCCACAAAGCGCACCGTCTGGCCCAGGTGCATGTTCACGCGCACGGCGATGATGCGCCGCGGATCGGCCAGCATGCGCTCGATCAACGTGTTCAGCTGGTGTGAACGCTGGTCAGGAGCCGCGTCTATTCGCTGGTGAAGCGTCGGATTTGATCTTGAGCTGATCGACCTGTGACAGCAGCGCCTCCTCGCAGGCTTCGTCTGCCAGGTTGAACCAGTGCTGCACGAAGTACATCCTCAGCATGCGCTCCAGCCCGACCGGCGGGCGGCCGTTGCCAGCCTTGGGATAGTGAGGCTCGATCACCTCGCACAACGCAATTCAGGGCACGATTTCTTCCATGGTCGCCAGGAAGGTGTCGCGCCTCGTCGGCTTGCGGTATTGCTCGAATCCTTGGCCTTGATCGGCCGCCATCGCGAGGGTCTGCTGCTTCATCTTCACCTGCCCGTCTGTGCTGACTTGGTACATGCAAACCCCGCGGCAGATTCGACCTTATTCAGCGTTGCCTTAATCGGCGACGCGCTCGACGCGCACGGTGCCGGACGGCAGGACCTGGAGGGCCTTCACGTCACCCAGCAGCCGGCCCAGGCGCACCAGCCCGCTGGCGTGGGGCGCCCCCCGGTAGAAGAACGCCAGGTTGCCCCAGGGCGCGTAATAGGCCAGGTCTCCAGGCGCAGGGGTGAAGCCGGGCTTACCGGCCGCCGCCGCCAGCTTGCCCGGCAGGTAGGCGACCTTCTC
This sequence comes from Ideonella sp., assembly GCF_041287625.1. Lineage (GTDB taxonomy): Bacteria > Pseudomonadota > Gammaproteobacteria > Burkholderiales > Burkholderiaceae_C > Ideonella. The sequence continues at coordinate 69,308 of NZ_JBGGNH010000049.1, read as the reverse complement.
TGTGGCCTGGTAGTCCTCCAGCTGCAGCGTCCAATGGCAGCAGCGACAAGAGTTCGGTGGCCACGTCGCTGGCCTCCAGGAGGACGTCGAGGTGGATCTCGCTGCGGTGGATGCGGATCTTCATGGTGGATTCATGGGGTCCTGCGGCCCGGGCCGATGCGACCAGGGCCAGGGGGACCCACCCCAGCGCCGCGACCGCCATGCCGCGCCGGGTGAGGCCTTGGCTGCGAGCGGGATCGCGGTGCGGGACGGGGTGGAAGGGCGTGGTGGGACGAACCGGACAGGCATGGCCGGCTCGCTCAGCGCATCTGCAGCACGATCACGTCGCTGCGGGCCGGGTTGGTCTCTTCGCGCAAGGTCTTCACGTCTTCCTGTTTCACGGCCCCGCCCTGGTTGCCCCACGCGCCGCGCACGTAGGACAGCACGTCGGCAATCTCTTGGTCCGAGAGCTGGTCGCGGAAAGCCGGCATGCGGTACGCGTCCGGCACGCCGGCGGCCACGACGCGAGCCGAACCATTCAACGTCACGTTGATGGCGGACGCTCTGGCCAGCGGCACCACGGAGGAGGTGGCACCGGCCAGCGGCGGGATCCATGGTGCCTGGCCAGCGCCGCTGGCACCATGGCAGGCCGCACATTTCGCGGCGAAGGTCTTCACAGCGCTGGCATTCGCCGCGGAGTCGGAAGATGCCGGGCGCTCGCTGAGGGCCGTGGCAGTGGTGCCGGCATCGCCCGGCAGGGACTTCAGGTAGTACGCGATGGCCCGCAGGTCGTCGTCGGTCATGAACTGGGTGGAGTTATTGAAGGCATCGGCCATGGAGCCGAACACCACGGCATGCGCGTTGCGGCCGACCTTTAGGAACTGCACCACCTCGTCCTCACGCCAGCGACCGAGCCCGGTGGCACCGTCGCCGCGCAAGCTGGGCGCATACCAGCCGTCCAGCAACGCGCCCGAAAGGAACAGCGGGCTGCTCTCGCTCAGCGCCTGCTCGTTCATCGCCAGGCCGCGCGGCGTGTGGCAGCTGCCGCAATGGCCCGGACCTTGCACGATGTAGGCGCCGCGGTTCCAGAGATCGGCGTTCACACCGGCCTTGGCCGGTGCCTTGGGCTGGTAGCTGCCGGATTCGGTGAAGACTGTGTTCCATAGCGCCAACGGCCAGCGCATGTTCAGCGGCCATGGGATCTCGCTGGCCTGGTTCGGCTGCGGGACGGGGCTCACGCCGTGCATGAAGAAGGCGTAGAGGGCCCGCAAGTCATCATCGCCCAGCTTGGCATACGACGGATAGGGCATGGCCGGATACAACCGGTGCCCATCGGCCGCCACGCCCAGGCGCACCGCGCGGTCGAAGTCGGCCAGCGAATAGCGACCGATGCCGGTAGCCTGGTCCGGCGTGATGTTGGTTGCGAAGATGGCTCCCATGGGTGTGGCCATCTTCAGTCCGCCGGCAAAGGGCTTGCTCTGCGGCGTGCTGTGGCAGGCCACGCAATCGCTCAGGCGGGCCAGGTATTCGCCGCGGCGGATCAGCTCTGCCGAAGGAGCCGCAGTGCGTGGATCCCCTGCGGCCTCGGCGTCGAAAGGCGAAGGCGGCGTGCGACGGGCCAACCAAGCCATGCCGGCGGCCAGCACCAGTGTGACCAGCAGCAGCCGGACCAGCATCTTCTTGAAACGGAGCTTGCTCATCGATCGTACGGCTCAGGCCTCGAAGGTGTGGCGCGACAGCGGCATGCTGCGGACAGGTTTGCCCGTCAGCCGGGCGACGGCATTCGCCACAGCCGGCGGCACGGCGGGCAACGGCGGCTCGCCGATTCCGCCCATCTTTTCGCCGCTCTCGACAACCCGGACGTGCACCCGCGGCATGAGGTCGGGCGGCAGGATGGGATAGAGGTCGTAGTTCCTCGCCCGGGGCATACCGTGCTCGTAGACGCTCTCCTCCAACAGCACCTGCGACACCCCCAGCGCCACGGCACCCTTGACCTGGGCTTCAACGATGGCCGGGTTGACGATGCTGCCGGGGTCGATGGCTTCCCAGATGTCGTGCACCCGCACCCGTCCCTGCTTGATCGAGACTTCCGCAATGGCCGCAGCATGGCTGCCGAAGGGCGAGGCCATGGCCACGCCACGGGCCCGGCGCGTACCGTCCGCCGCGGTGAAGGGGCCGCGCTTCCAGCCGCCGGACAGCTCGGCGGCCGCCTTCAGCAGGCGGGTCAACCGTGCGTTGTCCTTCAGCAGGAGCAGCCGCAGCTCGTACGGGTCATGCCCGCCCTTGTCTGCCAGCTCATCGAGGAAGGCTTCGTAGAAGAAGTCGTTCATCGAATTGCCGACCGAGCGCCAGTAGCCTAGCATCATGGGCGTCTGCACGTAGAGCCGCGCCACGCGCCGGTTCGCGATGGCGTAGGCCTTGCCTGCCAGGCCTTCCACGGCGGTTGGGTCCGGTTTCTCGGCGCGCTTGCCACTGAGACCTTCGGTCGGACCTTCGGTGGCACTGATGGCCTCCAGTGCGACCGGCAGGCCGTCCTGATCGAGCCCGGCGCGAAAGCGCACAACGGCCATGGGCCGCACGGTGTCGCGCAGGAACTCCTCCTCGCGGCTCCAAATCAGCTTGATCGGACGCCCGGTAGCCTTCGCCAGCTGGATGGCCTGCGGATACGGGCTGGCTGCCTCGTAGAGGAAATGGCGGCCGAAGAAGCCGCCCAGCACCGGCGAATGCAGCGTGATCTTGTCGGCAGGCAGTCCGGTTTTCTTGGCCATGTCGGCGCGGAACATGTCCGGGGCCTGGTTGGGCAGCCAAACCTCCAGTGTGCCATCGGGGTTGAAACGCGCCAGCGCCGAGGGTGGTTCCAGCTGCGCGTGCTTGACGTACTGGCTGGCATAGGTGGCAGTCACCACGGTCTTCGCGCCCTTGAAGCCGGAGGCGATGTCGCCGGCCACCTCGGCCTCGTCGCCCGCACCGGTCGCGGCCGCGAGCCGCTGCTGGAAAGCCGTGGTCGAGAAATCGGCCGGCATCACGCGCTGGGTGGCCTCGGGCCCGGCTTCGCGCCAGTCCACCTGCAGGGCCTCGGCTGCCCGCTTGGCGTGCCACCAGCGTTCAGCGACGACCGCCATCGCGCCCGGCAGGCGGTGCACCGAGTGCACGCCCTTCATGGCCTCGACCTGCGCCTGGTTGCGCACACTACCCACCGTCATGCCCAGCCGGGGCGCGTGCTGAACGGCGGCATGCAGCATGCCGTCCAGTTTCATGTCGATGGTGTAGAGCACCTTGCCGGTGGACTTCTCGTGCGCGTCCAGCCGCTTGACGGGCTGGCCGATCCAGCGGAATTGCGAACGCTCCTTGAGCTTCACGCTGGCGGGGTCGGGCACCGGCAGGTCCATGGCCTGCGTGGCGAGCTGCCCGTAGGCGAGCGAGCGGCCGGAAGCCGCGTGCACCACCCGGCCCGGCTCGGTGCTGAGCTGTGCGACCGGCACGCGCAGGCGCTGCGACGCTGCTTGCAGCAGCATGGCCCGCGCGAGCGCGCCCAGGCGCCGCATGGTCGGATAGCCAAGGCGCACCGACATGCTGCCGCCGGTGATGCGCATGCCGTTGTCCAGCACAGCGAACTCCTGTCCGGGTGGTGCATTTTCCACGATGAAGCTAGCGGGATCGGCGTCCAGTTCCTCGCCGACGATCTGCGCCATGGCGGTGAAGGTGCCCTGCCCACCTTCGATGAACGGGCTTTGCAGGCGAACCGAGTTGTCCGGCCGGATCTCCAGGAACGCCGGCACTTTCGTGCCGCGCATCGCGGGTGTCGCCGCAGCCTGGGCACGTGCACTGCCCATTGGCAAACCGAAGCCCAGCACGAACGCACCACTCGCCGTACCCGCCGAGCGGAGCAGGAAACCCCGACGCGAGACATTGGTCGGCTCACCGGTCGGGAAGGCATCTTCCGCCGCGGCGTTTGGAAAAAATGGCGTGCTCATGACTGCACCTCGTCCGCAGCGCCGCCGGTCCCGGCCGTACGCGCCACCGAATGGCCTGATAGCAACTCTCCCGCCACTGCGGCGCCCGCCCGCCCTGCCAGGTCATGCACCGCATCGCGAATGGCGTTGTAGGTGCCACATCGGCAGAGGTTGACCATGGCGGTGTCGATTTCCGCGTCCGTGGGACGCGGGTTTTGCTTCAACAGAGACGTGGTGGCCATGACCTGGCCGGACTGGCAGTAGCCACACTGGGGCACCTGATGCACCACCCAGGCCTGCACCACCCGCTGGCCCACCGCATCCTGCTCGATGGCCTCGATGGTGGTGATCTGCCGGCCGACGACGGCCGAGGCCGGCATCACGCAGGAGCGCGTCACCACGCCGTCGATCAGCACCGAACATGCGCCGCATTGCGCCAGCCCACAGCCGTACTTCGTGCCGGTCAGACCGAGGTCGTCCCGGATCACCCACAGCAAAGGCGTGTCCGCCTCTGCATCGACCTCATGCGTCTTACCGTTGATCTGGAGTTGCATGCTGCTTCATCTGTTGGTTTGGGGCAGCCCCGCGAACTGGGCGGGGCGGAGTCGGCCTGACTGAACGGAGCGGCCTTCAGGCCTGCTCGGACAAGGTGGCCATGTCCACCACAAAGCGGTACTTCACATCGCTCTTGAGCATGCGTTCGTAGGCGGTGTTGATGTCCTGGATGGCGATGGTCTCGATGTCGGAGACGATGCCGTGCTGGGCGCAGAAGTCCAGCATCTCCTGGGTCTCGCGGATGCCGCCGATCAGGGAACCTGCCAAGCGACGGCGCTTGAAGATCAGGCCGAACACGTCGGGGCCGGGGTGGGGGTGCTCGGGCGCGCCGACCAGGGTCATGGTGCAGTCGCGCTTGAGCAGGGTGATGAAAGGGTTCAGGTCGTGCTGGGCGGCCACGGTGTTGACGATGAAGTCAAACGAACTGGCATGCGCCGCCATGGCCGCGGCGTCCTTGGAGATCACCACTTCGGCGGCGCCCATGCGCTTGGCATCCTCGACCTTACCAGCCGAGGTGGTGAATAGCACCACATGGGCGCCCATGGCAGCTGCAATCTTCACCGCCATGTGGCCCAGGCCCCCCAGGCCCACAACCCCCACCTTCTGGCCTTTCTCGACGCCCCAGGTGCGCAGCGGCGAATAGGTGGTGATGCCGGCGCACAGCAGCGGCGCCACGCTGGCCAGCTGCTTCTCGTCATGGGCGATGCGAAGCACGTAGCGCTCGTCCACCACGATGCGACTGGAGTAGCCGCCGAAGGTGTTCTCGCCACCGAAGACCGGGCCGTTGTAGGTGCCGGTGAAGCCGTTGTCACACAGTTGCTCCAGGCCTTCGCCACAAGGTTCGCAGTGGCGGCAGCTGTCGATGATGCAGCCCACACCGACCAAGTCACCGAGCTTGAATTTGGTGACGTCGGTGCCGGCCGCGCTGACGCGGCCGACGATCTCGTGGCCCGGCACCGAGGGGTACATCGTGTTCTTCCACTCGTTGCGCGCGGTGTGCAGGTCGGAGTGGCAGACGCCACAGTAGAGAATGTCGATTTGCACGTCGCGTGCCTCAGGCGTACGCCGCTCCAGCCGGAAAGGCGAGAGCGGTTCAGAGGCGGATGGGGCTGCGTAGGCGAGTGCGGTGGTCATCAAGTCTTCCAGGGCTGGATTCGGGCGATGTTGTCTGACTGTCAGCTACCCCTTTTGCGTCGCCTGCCATCCGGGGCACCGACACAGGCAGGGAGCGGGGACGATGGATGTCCCAACATGTCCCAATGCTAGGCATAAGGTAGCTCGCAGGCGCATGCCAAACGGCATGCGCCTATGAGTTGTGATTCATGAATGCGCATGCCACCATTCGGGCAGGCCAATGACAAGCCAGAACCTCGCCTACCATGCTGGATCACATTAATGACATCACCAACTTCCTCGCCGTGGCGAGCGAACGCAGCTTCACCCGCGCCGCCGCGAAGCGGGGGGTGTCGCAGTCCGCGCTCAGCCACTCCGTGCGGGCTCTGGAAGCCCGGCTGGGGGTGCGATTGCTGACGCGCACCACGCGCAGCGTCGGCATGACCGAGGCCGGCGAGCGGCTCATGCGCTCCATCGCGCCACGGCTGGCGGAGATCGAAGCCGCACTGGCCTCCGTGAGCGAGCTTGGCGAGAAGGTGGCGGGCACCATCCGCATCACCGCCATCGACCATGTGGTCGATTCCGTGGTGTGGCCGAGGCTCGAAGGGCTGTTGCACCGCTACCCGGACCTCAATATCGAGATCGACAGCGAGTACCGCATGATCGACATCGTGGCCGAGCGCTACGACATCGGCATCCGCTGGGGAGACCAGGTCGAGAAGGACATGATCGCCGTGCGCATGACGGCCGACCAGCCGATGGCCATCGTCGGCTCGCCCGGCTACCTGGCCGAGCGTGGCCTGCCGCGCACGCCGCAGGACCTGCTGCGCCACAACTGCATCACGCTGCGGCTGGCCAGCAGCGGGGGCCTCTATGCCTGGGAGCTGGCGCACGAAGGCCGCCCCACCGAAGCGAAGGTGACGGGGCAGACCATCTTCACCAGTGTGTTCCCGATGCTGAAGGCGGCCTTGTCGGGGCATGGGCTGGCCTTCCTGACGGCCGACATGGTGCAGCCCCACCTCCAGGCCGGCCGTTTGAAGCAGGTGATGGCCGAGTGGTGCCCGTCTTTTCCCGGCCTGCATGCGTACTACACCAGCCGCCGCCACCCGACACGCGCGCTGGCCGCGGTGATCGAGGGCCTGCGGGAGCCGGAATCTGCCTGAGGGCGCGAGGCTCAAGGGGGCAGCGGATCGGCGGCCGCGGCGGGCGGGCCGACCTGGTACTGCGCGTCCGTCTCCCGCTCCATCCAGATCACGGCCTTGCCGTCCAGCGCCTACTCGTTCCTGAACTTCCACCGGCCATGCCTGTTCTCGACCGGTAAACCCGACCCGAAAAAGCCGGGGCGCATCAAGCGGGTCTACAGGCCCCAGGACGCGATGACGCCGCTGGACAAGCTGGCCAGCTTGCCCGAGGCGACCCAGGGCCTGCTTGAGGGCATGACGCTGGCACACCTGCGCGAGTAGGCCACGGCGTTGAGCGACTTGCAGGCCGCCGAGGAACTCAACGAGGCACGCCAGGCGCTATTCCGGCGAGTGCCCGCTCTGACGGGTTGATGCGCACACGTCGCGGGCGGGGGAGCCTCCGGCGGCCTGGCGGGGGCCTTGGATTGAGAAATCAATCAAAGCCCAGAACCGCCCCAATACACTGCCCGCTCCTACAACGGATCGACGCTCCAAGGTCGGCGGCACGATCCGCATCACAGCGATTGACCATGTGCTGAATTCCGTCATGTGGCCACGCCTGGATCCACTGCTTCAAAGGTATCCCGAACTCAAGATCGAGATCAGCGCTGACTACCGCATGGTCGACATCGACGCAGATCGCTATGACATTGGCGTTCGCTGGGGTAACCAGGTCGAGAGGGACATGATCGCCGTCCGCATGACCGCTGAACAACCCATGGTCATCGTCGCTTCTCCGGGATACCTCGCAGTGCGCGGCGTGCCGTGCACGTCGCAGGATCTGCTGCGACACAACTGCATCACACTGCGCCCGACAAGCGGCGGCGGCATCTGCGGCTGGGCGCTCGAGCACAAGGGCCGCAAGACCGAGGCGAAAGTCACCGGCCAGACGGTTTTCACGAGCGTCTATCCGATGCTCCAGGCCGCCCTGTCCGGCCACGCCCTCGTCTTCGTCACGGCCGACCTGGCGCGGCGCCACGTCGAGGCCGGGCGTCTCGTCTCCGTCATGCAGGAGTGGTGCCCGTTGTTCCCTGGGCTGCATGCCTGCTATTCGAGGCGGCGAAACCCGACGCGTGCACTGACGGTGGTCATTGAGGCATTGCGCGAGCCGCTGACATCGCTCTGAGGTCGCGGCTTTTCGACTGCCGTGAGCTGCCGTGGAGTTTCACGGCCGGGGCTCGGCAGGTACTGCTCGCCGGTCACTGTACTGTCCTGCCATCCGGTGGGACGTTGGCGTCACACATTGCATTGGTCGACACCGGCTATCGGCTGCAGGGGTCAGTCGTCGCCCAACTGAAGCCTGCTCGGCTGGCGGCGCTCGATCGACCACTTGAGCAATGCGGCAGCACGGAAAATGCCGTGCGCGAACTTGCCGTAGGGCATGGTGGCAAACAGCGCCATCACCGATCCCAGATGAATACACAGCGCCAGCGGCAGGGCGCCCGTGCCTTTGGCAAGCATCAGCGCCAAGCCGCTCGCGCCGGTGACGAACAGCAGCGCGATGAAGCCACGGTCCATCGGCTTCTGCGCCGCGTCCTGTTGCAGCGGATGGCGCCGCAGGTTCAGGTAGAACAGCCCCGCGGTGCCCGCCACCAGAGCAAGCCCACCGGTGATGCCAAGCAGCTTGGGCAGGCTGGTGTAGCCGTAGGGGGCCGGCATGTTCAGCGCATAGTGGTAGAGCGTGGCCACGCTGGTGGCGGCGAAGCAGAGCATGAAGCCGTAGAAGGTCAGGTGATGGAAGCGCCGCCGTAGGAGGGTGAAGCGGTCGTCCTCGTTGTTGCAGCCGTCGCCATGGCCGCCGTCCAGGTACTTGAGCGTCAGCGCATTGCGGACCGACTCCGTGATCGCAGGCGCCGATGTCGGCCCGGGCGACTCCTCGTGCCAGAACTTCCGAACGCCCATGCCGAGGGCCAGCACCGCGAACAGGAAGATCGGTGCGAACAGGCCGACGAGCGTGTTGTGCGGGAAGATGCCGTAGAAGTTGCTGTCCACGGCGCCCCACAGGCTGCCGGTCGAGGCCACGGTGAGCATCAGGAACAAGGCCAGCCCCGCGGTCATCGCCAGCGACAGCGTCAGGCCGTTGCGCCGATAGAGCCCTCCCAGGGCGGGTGGCCAGGCGTACTGGGAGTACGTGTCCAGCCGGACCTTCGCCATGGCCTGCGGAACGTTGACGCCGAACTCGTGTGGCGGCGCGTATTGGCAGGCATGCAGGCAGGCACCGCAGTTGTGGCACAGGTTGGCCAGGAAGTTGACGTCGTTCTTGCCGAATTCCAGCCGCCGCGTCATCGCCGGGAACACGCCGCAGAAGCCCTCGCAATAACGGCAGGCATTGCAGATCTGCAGGACGCGCGCGACCTCGGTCTCGTTGTCGGTGAGGACCTGCAGCGGAATGACGCGGTGGCCGTTGGCGAGCTCGGAGGCCTCGCGCACCAAGGTTTCAAGCTGCTGCACGGACGTTCTCCTGAAGGGCTGACTGCGCAGCGCGGGTGCCGGCGATGCGGCCGAAGGCCGTGCCGATGCTCATGCCGACGCCGGCGGTGTAGCCCTTGCCCAAGACATTGCCGGCCATCATCTCGCCGGCGACGAAGAGGTTGGGACTGGTGCGGCCGCCGAAACGCACCGCGGCGGTTTCGTCGACCTTCAAGCCGAGGTAGGTGAAGGTCACGCCGGGGCGCAAGGCATAGGCGTGGTAGGGCGGGGTGTCGATGCGCCGGGCCCAGTGGGTTTTGGGGGGCGCGAGGCCCACGGTGTGGCAGTCGTCCAGCGCGGTGTGGTCGAAGGTCCCGGGCTGGCAGGCCGCGTTGTAGGCGTCGAGCGTCTTCATGAAGGCGGCCACGTCGAGCCCGAGCGCCTGTGCAAGTTCGGGCAGGGTCTGGGCCCGGGTGCCGGGGAACACCGGCGGCATGAATCGACCCTGTGCCTTGGCATCGATGATCGAGAACGCGACCTGGCCCGGCTGCTGCGCGACCAGCCGGCCCCAGATGGCATAGCGCTTGGGCCAGAAGTCCTCGCCCTCGTCGTAGAAGCGTTCGGCGTCGCGGTTCACCACCAACCCGAGCGAGACGCAGTCGATGCGGGTGCAGATGCCGCCGTCGTAGAGCGGCGCACGGGCGTCGATGGCGACCATGTGCGCTTGCGTCGCGTCACCGATGGTGTCGGCACCGGCATCGATCATGAAGCGCAGCAGGGTGCCGGTGTTGAAGCGGGTGCCGCGGATCAGGAAGTTGTCGGCCGGGTGTTCGCCGCGCTCGTTCATGCCCCAGGCTTCGCGAAGCCATTCGCGGTTGGATTCGAAGCCGCCGGCGGCGAGCACGCAGCTGCGCGCGCTGAAGCGCCGGGTGCCCGAGTACGCTGCCGAGAATCTGCCGTCACGCAGCTCGAGGCGATCGACCGGCGTGTCGTAGCGCACTTCCACGCCCAGCCGTTCCGCGCTGCGGTAGTAGGCGTTGACAAGCGCCTTGCCGCCGCCCATGAAAAAGGCGTTGGTGCGCGCCGTGTGCAGCGCACCGGACAAGGACGGCTGGAAGCGCACGCCGTGCTGCCGCATCCAGGGCCGGCAGGTGGACGAGGCCCGAATCACCAGGCGAGCCAGTGCCTCGTCGGTGGCGCCGCCGGTCACCTTGAGCAGGTCCTGCCAGTACTCCTCCTCCGGGTAGGCGTCGGCCAGCACGTCCTGCGGTGCGTCGTGCATGCAGCGCAGGTTGCGGGTGTGCTGCGAATTGCCGCCGCGCCATTCGCGCGGAGAGGCCTCGAGCAGCAGCACCGAGGCGCCGGCCTCGCGCGCCATCAGCGCTGCGCACAGAGCCGCATTGCCGCCCCCGATCACCAACACGTCGAACATGGCTTCAGTCATGAGCGGCAGTCTAGGAAGGGCGCCGAGGCACGGCTAGAGGGAGCGGTGGCAATGGGTCTTCACGAAGCGTGAAGGGTGGCGCCGGGCCAGAGGCCCGCCGAGATTGTCGCCGCCGCCACGTCGCGCAGGACGATGCGGGTGGCCAGCGCCGCGGGCGACAGCTCGTCGTCGCCGAGGCTGGCCAGGGTGTTCAGGCGCCTGGCCTGGTCGTCGGCGATCTCGATCCGCACCAGGGCGTCCTGCGGCAACCGCGCCGTCGCGGCGCCCGGCTGCACCGTGGCGGCGATCCCTGCGCGCACGGCGTCCATCAGCACCGCCAAGCCGTCGACTTCCAGCACCACCCGGGGCTCGCAGCGCGCGCGCGCGAAGGCGCTGTCGACGGCCGCTCGCAGTCCGTGCGGCCGGCTCGGCAGCACCAGCGGCAGGCCGGCGATGTCCGCCACGGCGAGGCGCGCCCGGCCGTGCAGCGCCTGCAGGCCCGGCAGCTCCGCTGAGCCGATGAAGAACAGCCGTTCCTCGAGCAGCGGCAGCAGCGTCCAGCGCTGTGCAGAACCGGGGTCGAACAGCACGGCCATGTCGAGCTGGCGTGCGTTCAACATCGCCGTCAGGTTGCCGGACAGGCTTTCCACCAGTCGCAGGCGCACGTCGGGGTAACGCTCGCGCATCGCGGTGATCAGCGGCATGGCGAGCATCGCCGCGGTAGACGACGCCAGGCCCAGGCTCACATGGCCCGACAGCCGCGCCTGCTGGGCCGCGCGCACCGCGTCGTCGGCATGCCGCAGGGTCAGCTGGGCCTGCTTGTAGAAGGCCATGCCCGCGTCGGTGGCGCGGGTGCCGGCGGCCGAGCGGTGCAACAGCCGCGTGCTCAGTTCGCTCTCGAGCCGGCTCAGTTGCTGGCTCAGTGCGGACGTCACCACGCCCAGCTCCTTGGCCGCGCGGCCGAGGCTGCCGAGCTCGATCACGCTGACGAAGTAGCGCAGTTGACGGAGTTCCAACGGCGTCCTTGCAAGTGTCGGATGGCGGCTGGCTTCGGCGGTCCCGCGCGAGCCCGCGGTCAGCGCCTACGCTACAGCCTGGGCCCTGTCGGCGCTCTGGCGGGTGGCGTCGTGGAACCGGCTGAAGGTGTCGTCCAGCGCCGCCGCCGAGCCGAGCCGGTTCGACTCGGCCTGCAGCAGGCTGCGAACCAGGTTGCCGATCATCATCGGCGCACCGACCTTTGCGGCCAGCTGCGATGCCAACGTGAGGTCCGCGACCACGCTGCGCAAGGGCACGTCCGCCGTGGTGCGGCCGGCGGCGATGGCCGGCAGCAGCCGCACCGTGCCGCTGTTGTTGCCGGAGCATCGCGTCAGCACCGTGCCCATGTCTTCGACCGACAAGCCGTTGCAAAAGCCCATCGCCGCGGTTTCGTAAGTCACCAAGCGGTTGGCCGCGGCGACCGTGGCCACCACCAGCGCCGCAGCCCGGCCGTTGCCGGCATCGCCGAAGTCGATCACCTTTGGGCAAATGGCTTCCAGCAGCGGACGCACCGCCGCCACTGCGCCCGCCGGGCCGCCGCAGGTGATGGCCGATGCCTCCGGCAGGGCCGCGTGCGATTCGCAGTGCAGCGGGGCGTCGACGAAGCCGATGCCCCGCTGCTGAAGCGCGGCCGCCAGGGCCTTGGCGTCGGCCGGATCGCCAGAACTCAGGTCGACCACCGTCGTGCCGCTCGGCAGCCGGGCACCGAAGCCCGCGGTGTCGTGCAGCGCGGCCGAAGCTGCGCAGACCAGCAGCACGCGGCACTGCTGCGACAAGGCGGCCAGATCCTGCACCGGCACGATCTCGCGCTGAAGGTGCTCGGCCGGCCACTCCGGCGCCAGCACGTGAACACGGAATGCCTTCAAGAGGCGGTGTGCCACCACGGCTGCCAACGGGCTGCTGCCCACAATGCCTACGTTCATGTTCTGAGCCTCAATGAGCGGGGGATGCCAGGGGGGCGCCGGTAAAGCGTGCGTCGGCCATCGATTCGACGACCCGGATCATGTCTTCGAGCTGGGCCTGCTCGCCCAGCGTGTTCAGGCCAATCTGCAGCAGGCCGCGAACGATGTCCGAGACCGGCATCGGCACGCCCCGGGCCATGCCCATCGACAGCGCCTGGTTGACGTCCTTGACCTGCAACCCCAGACCGAACTTGGTCGACTGCCGGCCTTCGGCGATCGCCACCAGCATGCCCTGCGTGGTGAAGTTGCGCCCGGTGGTGTGGTTCAGCGCCTCGGTCATGGCCTCCAGCGGCAGGCCGAACTTGCGGCCCATGGCCACCGCCTCCAGCGTAGCCAGGCGGCAGCCGGCGTTCATCATGTTGTTGACCGCCTTCATGGTCTGGCCGTTGCCGACCCGTCCGCCGCAATAGAAGACGTTCGGGCTGATGGCTTTCAGGACCGGTAGCACCTTGGCGTACACCGGCTCGGGGCCAGAGGCGATGATGGACACCGTGCCGGCGATGGCCGTGGCCATGGCGCCCGACACCGGCGCATCGATCAGGTCCACGCCCTGTTCGGCCAGGCGGCTGGCGAAGCGGCGTGTCTCGCCCGGCACGCCGCTGGTCTGGTCGACCACGATCGCACCCGGCGACAGGCCCTCTGCCAGCCCGTCCGGCCCGAACAGTACCCGCTCCACGTCAACGCTGCGTGGCAGGCACAGCAGCACCACCTCGCAGCCCTTTGCCAACGCCTTGGCCGACGGCGCTGCGCGCGCGCCCAGCTGCTCGAAGGTGGCGACCACCGCAGGGTTGAGGTCGAGGACGCTCAAGCTGTGTTTGTCCAACAGATGACGCGCGAGGGCGCCGCCCATCGCGCCCAGACCGATATACCCGACTTGCATTCGATGCTCCTGGAAAGCCGGTGTCGCCCGCGAAGACCGCCGGACGACACGACGGCCAAATTGTCGCGGCCGTGTCGACGCGGGTCGAGTCGGTTCTTTTGGCGGCGACGGTAAGTGCCGCTGACGCTGTGCGCCCCCGCCGGGTCAGTCGGCACCGCCCAGGTCGAGCGACTCGCTGCGCAGCGCCTCCACGAAGTGCGCGACCAGGCGGCTGCCGAGCGCCGGCTCCCAGATCGCGCCGATGTCCGGCGAGGGGATCGCCGGGCTCAGCGGCACGCGCTGGATCAGCCCGAGCGGCCGATAGAGCTGCAGCTCCGCAGCGCTGAGGATGGTGAGGTAGTCGCGCTCCTCCAGCAGCAGTTGCACCCGGATCGACGACCCGGCTTCGACACAAGGTACCGGCGGCCGCTGCTTCTGCATCGCGAAAGCTTCGTCGAACGCTGCCCGCATGACCGAGCCGGCAGGCGGCAGCAGCCAGGGATGGCGGTCCATCGACGCCCAGCTGGCGCCGGCCGGGCCGAGCAATGCATGGCCGCTGCGTGCCACGACCTGCAGGCTGTCGGCGCGCAGCGGCGCGGTGGCAAAGCCCGAGGCCAGGGCCTGGGCGCTGAGCGCGCCGATGATGAGGTCGATCTCTCGCCGCGCCAGCTGTTCCAGCAGTTCCGACAACGATGCTTCGACCACCGACACGAAGATGCCGGGCTGTTTCTGCTGCAGCCGTGCGATGGCGCGCGGCAACAAGACCCGCGGCAGACCGGTGCCCACTCGCAGCCGCCCCTGCAGCCCGGCGTGCAGGGCCAGGAAATCGGCGTGCGTTCGGCGCACGTCGCCCAGCATGCGCGAGGCATGCGCGCGCAGCACCTCGCCATCCGGCGTCAGCGAAAGCCGGCGTCCGCGCACGAACAAGGGCTGACCGATGGCCTCTTCCAGGTCGGCCAGCCAGTGCGACAGCGCTGGCTGAGTCATGTGGAGTTGCCCGGCGGCAGCGGTCATGCTGCCGGTTTCGTCGAGTGCGAGGAACACTTCCAGGTGCCGGATCTTCAACCGGCGGGCCCAGGGAATGGTCTCGAGAAGATCGGACATGTGCGATTGCTGATGGACGCATCGATTCTATTCATTGGCAAGTCAGGACACCGATCCAGAGAATCCGCCGCATGGAGACCTTCGACTACATCATCATCGGCGCCGGCTCGGCAGGCTGCGTGCTGGCCCGGCGACTCTCGGACAATCCCGCGATCCGGGTGTTGCTGCTAGAAGCCGGCCCGCCGGCAGACAAATTCTGGGTCCGCACACCGGCGGGCATGGCCAAGCTCTATTTCCACGACAAGCTGAACTGGAACTACTTCACCGAACCGATGCCCGAAATGCTGAACCGCCGGATGTACTGGCCGCGCGGCAAGGGGCTCGGCGGCTCGAGCGCGATCAACGGCATGGTCTACATCCGCGGCCACCGCCAGGATTTCGATACCTGGCGTGCTCTCGGCAACCCTGGCTGGGGCTTCGACGACGTGCTGCCGTACTTCAAGCGCATGGAGCACTTCGAGCGTGGTGGCGACGCCTACCGCGGCCAGGACGGGCCGCTTTGGATCAGCGATCCGGTGATCCGCCACCCTGCGTCCGCCGACTTCGTGGCCGCGGCCGAGCGCCACGGCATCCCGCGCACCGACGACATGAACGGCGCCCTGCACGATGGCGTCGGCTTCATGCAGCACAACATCAAGCACGGCCGGCGCCACTCGGCCTGGATGGCCTATGTGGAACCGGTGGCCCAGCGTCCCAATCTGGTGGTGCGGACCGGCTGCATGGTGCAACGGATCGTCTTCGACGGACGAATGGCGACCGGCGTCTCGGTGATCTCCGGCGGCGAAACCCGCGTCCTGCAGGCGACGCGGGAGGTGATCGTGTCGGCCGGAGCGGTGAACTCGCCGCAGTTGCTGATGCTCTCCGGCATCGGGCCTGGCGAGGAACTGCAGCGCTTCGGCATCTCGCCGGTCGCGCTGTCGCCAGGCGTGGGCGGCAACCTGCAGGATCACTTCTACGTGCACACCAGCTACCGGTCGACGCGGGACAGTTCCTACAACCACGAGATCACCGGCGCGCGGAAATACTGGACCGGCCTGCGCTACCTGTTGACGCGCTCCGGCTATCTCGCCCTCGGGTCTTCACAGGTGGCGGCGTTCGTCAAGAGCAGGCCCGAAGAGGACCATGCCGACCTGCAGATCAGCTTCAGGCCGATGTCCTTCACCTACCACGGCAACGGCCTGGTTGAGGTTGACCGCGAACCCTCGATCGCCGCGTCCGTCTACCGGCTGCGCCCTGCGGTGAGCGGCACCGTCCGCCTGCGCTCGCCGGATCCCTTGCAGCCGCCGCTGCTGCAGCCGGAGTTTCTGACGCACCAGGGCGACATCGACGCGGTGATCTCCGGCCTGCGGCAGATCCGGCGCATCCTGGCCACCGAGCCGCTCGCATCGCGGGTCGTGTCGGAGATCCTGCCCGGGAGCGAAGTGCAGAGCGACGCTGCGTTGCTCGACTACCTGCGACAGCACGGCAACTCCGCGATGCATCCATCCGGCACCTGCAAGATGGGCTCAGACCCGTTGGGCGTGGTCGACGAGCGGCTGCGCGTGCGGGGCGTCGAGCGGCTGCGCGTGGTTGACGCGTCAATCATGCCGCACGTGACCTCCGGCAACACCAATGCGCCCACGATGATGATTGCCGAGAAGGGCGCGGACATGATCCTTCACGACGCCGTGGCCCACTGCCCGCGCCAGGCGGCCTGACGGTGCCCGCGCCGGCGCCGCGGTGCCGAGCGTCGCATTTGCTGACCGTCGGCGGCAGTAAAAGCGACCAGTCAGGCGTCGGCCCGGCAACCACAATTTCCGTTTGGCAGGGGCGAGCCGCGCCGCCGCCGTTGCCCACACTCAAGGAGCATCAGATGATCGATCTTGCACATCAGCCACGCTACGCCGGCAAGGTGGCCTTCGTGACCGGCGCCGGCAGCGGCATCGGCCGGGCGACGGCGCTGGCCTTCGCGCGCGAGGGGGCCAGCGTGGTCGTGGTGGACATCGCCGAGCCGGCGAACCGCGAGACCGCGCGGCTCGTTGAGCAACTTGGCGCTCGTGCATTGGCCGCCAGCTGCGACGTGTCGAACGGGGACGCCGTGCGCGGGGCGCTCGACGAGGCGATGCGGACTTTCGGCCGGCTCGACTTCGCCTTCAACAACGCCGGCATCGAACAGCCGGCCACCTCGCTGGCCGACCTCAGCGAAGAGGTCTGGGACCGCATCATCCGGGTGAACCTGCGCAGCGTCTTCGTCTGCATGAAGTACCAGATTCCGCTGATGGTCCAGGGCGGCGGCGGCGCGATCGTCAACACGTCGTCAGGAGCCGGCGTGCTCGCCATCCAGGGGCAATCGTCGTATTGCGCGTCCAAGTTCGGCGTCACCAGCATCAGCAAGGTGGCTGCCCTGGAATATGCCAAGTCCAAGGTCCGGATCAATGCCGTGTGCCCCGGCATCATCGACACCGAGATGATCGAGCGCTACACCCAGGGCACGCTGGAGGGCCGCGCCAGGGTGATCGCGCAGGAGCCGATCGGCCGCATGGGCAAGGCCGAAGAGATTGCAGCAACGGTGCTCTGGCTGTGCTCCGACGAGGCGGCTTTCGTGACCGGTCACGCCATGGTGGTGGACGGTGGACAGACCGCCGGCATCTGAGGTCGAACCCTCGGCGTGCTTCAGGCGCGCTTACCTTCGACACCAGAAAAACCGACTCGACCTGACCAGAGGCGGCGCAAATAATCCGCCGACCCCAGTGACTCCCAGTCGATTGGGACGGCGGTCTGCCAGCGGGGCGGTTGCCGCAGAGCCGGGCACTCGAGAAGAGGGCGTGCCGGCCCGTGGATGGGCATGACTGGCATGGGCCGCTCCGGCGTGGTTGGCAGGCGGAGTGCGGCAAGAGACAGCCAACGTAAAACTTAACTATTCAAATTGGAGACAGGCATGAAAGAGATCAAGACGCTAGGGGTGGCCATTGGCGCCGCTGCATTGGCGCTCGTGGCAGGCGCGGCAGGCGCCAAGGACATCACGCTGGGCTATGTGGCCAACAGCATGCAGTTCCCTTACGACGCGGCGCTGGGCAAGGGGTTCCAGGAGGCTTGCAAGGAGCTGGGCTGCAAGACCGTCGTGATCGACGCGCGGGCCAGCGTCGAGCGCCAGGGCAATGCCATCGAGGACCTGATCGCGCAGAAGGTGGATGGCATCACCATCATCGCCACCGACTCGGTGGTGGCCCTGGGATGGGTGGATCGGGCGACGGATGCCAAGATCAATTTCGTTGCCTCTGCCGCGCAGATCGGTGACACCGACAAGGTACCGGTGAAGCAGGTGTACTCCAAGCTCACGGCGCTCGTCATCACCGACGATGTGGTCGCCGGCGAGCGTGCGGGCGAGTTGGCCGTGAAGTTCCTGCCCAAGGGCCGCACGGTAAAGATCGGCATCATCGAGGGTGCCCCCGGCTTCGCGGTGGTTCGGCAGCGCACCGAAGGCTTCAAGAAGGCACTGACTGCGGCGGGCGTGAAATTCCAGATCGTGGCTTCGCAGCCGACCGACTGGACGCCGGCCAAGGGCGAGGCGGTCTGCCAGAACATCCTGACGGCGAACCCCGACCTCGATCTGTTCTTCAGCCACGCCGACGACATGGCCCTCGGCTGCTCGCGCGCGATCCGGGCCGCAAACTCGAATGTGAAGCTGGTCTCGACCGGCGGCGGCTCGAAGCTCGGCAATGACGCCATCAAGAATGGCGAGATTGACGGCTCGGTCTGCACCAAGCCCGCCACGATCGGCCGGCTGGCGGCCAAGGCGCTCTACGACGCGGCGACCGGCAAGAACACCAAGAAGGCCCAATACATCTCGTACGACACGCCGGCGATCACCAAGGACAACCTGGCCGCGTGCCCGGCCGAGTGGTGATCCCGAGGTGCAGCACTTGACCGTCGAGGAGCGGGTTCGATGCCGGTGACACAGCATGTCCCGCTGATGCAGCTGCAGGGACTCAGCAAGGCCTTCCTGAACGGGGCCGTGGTGGCCTTGCGCGGTGTCGACCTGGTGATCGAGCCCGGCATGGTGCACGGCCTGCTGGGAGCCAACGGCGCTGGCAAATCCACGCTCATCAAGATCCTCTCGGGGGCCTTCCCGGCGTCCGGCGGCAAGATCCTGTGGAAGGGTGAGTCGGTTCAATGGTCGTCGCCGCGGGAAGCGAGCGCGATGGGCGTGGCGACCGTCCACCAGCACGTGCCCCTGGTGCCGACGCTGTCGGTGCTGGAGAACGTTTTCCTGGGCGACGAAGGCCGCTGGCGCCGTCATGCGGCCTATCGCTCGCGCTTCGACGAGCTCTGCGACCGAGTCGGTTACCGGCTCGACCCGGACCGTCTCGTGGGCGAGCTCGCCATCGGGCAGCGCCAGATGGTCTCGATCTTCCAGGCCCTGGGCACCGGGGCCGACCTGATCGTGCTGGACGAACCCACTGCCTCGCTGGCCAATGACGAGCGCGAGGTGGTCTACCAGACCGTGCGGCGCCTGAGCCGGGTCGAGAACAAGGCCATCCTGTTCGTCTCGCACTTTCTCGATGAAGTGGTGGCCCTGACCGATTGCCTCACCATCCTGCGCGATGGCCAGGCCGTCATGCGAGCGCAGACCTGCGACATGGACGAAACCCGCATCGCCGAGGCCATCGTCGGTCGGCAACTGGTGGCACTGGAACGGACCTCCGCAAGGACGCGCAGGCCGGACGCACCGGTAGCGCTCGAATTGCGCTCGCTCGCTTCGCCGGGCAAGCTCCAGCCGATCTCGCTGACGCTGAAGGCCGGCGAGGTGCTCGGCATTGCGGGACTGCTGGGTTCGGGCCGCAGCGAGCTGCTGCACGCCATCTTCGGCGCGGATCCCGACGCCACCGGTACCGTCGCCATCGCGGGCCGCGCGGTCGGCCGATCGACCATGGCGGCGGTGAAGGCTGGCATCGGTCTGGTGCCGGAGGACCGCGCGCGCCAGGGCCTGGTGCCGCAGTTCGAGATCTGGCGCAACACCACGCTGCCGGCTCTGGCCGGCGTCTCCTGGCGCCGCTGGCTGCCGGTGCGCCGCCATGAGGTGGCGCGCGGCGCCGAGGCGATCCGCAAGCTGAAGATCAAGGCGCCTTCGCCCGAAGCGCTGGTGACCGAGCTGAGCGGCGGCAATGCGCAGAAGGTGACCATCGCCAAATGGCTCTTCAGCGACATCCGGGTATTCCTTCTCGACGAACCGACAGCGGGCATCGACATTGGCGCGAAGACCGACATCCTCCGGCTTGTGCGCGAGCTGTCCGCCGCAGGCATGACAGTGCTCATCGTCTCGTCCGAATTCGAGGAGCTGCTCGCGGTGAGCGACCGGATCCTGGTGATGCGGGACGGCCGCTGCGTGGCGGAGCGGGCGCTCGAGGACACCTCCGAGCACGAGCTCATCCTTCTGGCGGGCGGGCAGAGCGCCCAGCCGAGCCTTGCGCCCACCGGTGGCGCGCAACTGACACAGACTGAGCGGCCATGGCACTGACGAATTCCCACCTCTCACACGCTTCCGATCCGACAGCGCGGCCCGTTGCGCCGCCGCGCGAGGCTGCGCCGGTCCATCAGGCCCTGCCTACGCAGTGGCGACGGGTGTTCGGTCTGCGCGAGATGGGCGTCTATTACGCCCTGCTGATCCTGGTGCTGGTGCTGGCGGTGGCGAGCGCCTACACAGGGCGGGTCAGCTACCTCAGCATGCAGAACATCACCAACGTGATGCATCAGTCATCGCTGACAGCCGTGATGGCGATCGCAATGACGGTGATCCTGATCACTGGCAATTTCGATCTTTCGGTCGCTTCCGTCGCAGCGCTTTCAGCAGCGGTGCTGATCGGCTTGGCCGACTCCATCGGCTTCTGGCCAGCGGTCGGTGCCGCAATGCTGGTGGCCGTACTGGCAGGGTTGCTCAACGGTGCCATCGTGCAGTACGTCGGCATCAATGCCTTCATCGTCACCCTCGGCACGCTGACGGCGATCCGCGGCATCGTGCTGATCTACACCGACGGCCGCTCCCTGTCGGTCGAGAGCCCCGAGGTGATCGCCTCGATGCGCGCCTTCGAGTCGGGCCGCGTGGCGATCGGCCTGCCGCTGATCTGCATCGGCGCCGTGCTGTTATTCGCCGGTGCCGCGGCGGCGCTGCGCAGGCGGCGCGAAGGCCGGGGCTTGTCGCCCGCGTCGCTTGGCATGCTGATGGGCGGGGTCTGCGCGATCGCAGTGGGTGCGGTGGGCGGATCGGAGCTGTCCGTCTCCAAGGCCGTGATCTACATGCTGATCTTCGCCTCGCTGGTGTGGTTCGTGCTCACCTTCACCACCGTCGGCCGCAAACTGTATGCCGTGGGCGGCAACCCCGAGGCGGCACGCCTGTCCGGCATCAACGTGACGCGTTACCGGATGGCGGCGTTCATCCTGTGCAGCGCCGCCGCAGGCTTCGCAGGCGTGATGTTCGGCAGCCGCCTGCGGTCCATCAACCCGGCCGCGCTGCAGGGTGCCGAGCTGACGGTCATCGCCTCGGCGATCCTGGGCGGCACCTCGCTGTTCGGCGGCGCGGGCAGCGTGGTCAAGACGCTCGCAGGAGCGATGCTCCTGTTCACCCTGACCAACGGCTTCAACATGCTGAACCTCGGGGCCAACTACCAGGGGCTGATCGAGGGCACGGTGATCGTCATCGCCGCAGCGATCTACACGGTGGGCGGCCACGGTCGTGCCCGCGCACACTGATCTGGTCGGCCTCAAGCCTCGCAACCCCCATCTCCGCCCCCATGACCCAAGACATCTGCCACGACTTTGCAAGGGCGAGTGCCGATACCCGTTTCGAGGACTTGCCGCCTGCCGCCGTCGAGTCGGCGCGCAACAGCGTGCTCGACACGGTTGGCGTCACGCTCGCCGCGAGCGGCCTGGAGCCCGCGGTGCGGAACTTCGTCGACGTGGTCACCGAATGTGGCGGCCGCCGGGAGAGCACGGTCCTGGGCTTCGGTGATCGCCTGCCTGCACCTCTGGCTGCGTTGGCCAACGGTGCGATGGCGCATTGCCTCGACTTCGATGACCAGACGCCCTGGGGGGCTCATGCCGCGAGCTCCATCGTGCCGGCCGCCTTCGCGGTGGCCGAGCGCATCGGTGGTGTCTCCGGCCGAAAGATGTTGGCTGCGGTGGCGGTCGGCCAAGACTTGTTCGCGCGGTTGCGTTGCAACGTGGGCTGGCGAAAGGACTGGAACCTGTCGACCTCGGTGGGCATTTTCTCGGCCGCTGCGGCCGCCTCGCATGTGCTCGGCCTGGACGCGCGGCAGACAGCCCATGCACTGGGCATCGCCAGCATGCAGTCCAGCGGCACCATGGAGCTCATCTTCGGCACAGGGAGCGATCTGCGCGGCATGTACGCGGGCTTCACAGCGCAGGGCGCCGTGCTTGGCGCGCTGCTGGCGCAGCGCGGCATCACCGGCATCGATACGCTGTTCGAGGGCCGGGCCGGCATCTTCAATACCTACTATGGCGGGCATTACGACCGGGCAGCCATGCTGCACGGTCTGGGCACCGACTACCTGGGCGCCGGCACGCTGTACAAGGCCTGGCCGGCGGTCGGCAATGTGCACACCTACCTGCACGCGACGCTGGTCCTGATGAAAGAGCATCGACTGGCCAATGACGACATCGAGCAGGTCCTCGTCTCGGTGGGCGACTTCCAGAAGATCATGTCGTCGCCGCTGGAACAGCGGCGCGCGCCGGCCACCCTGGTCGACGCGAAGTTCAGCCTGCCGTTCTGCGTCGGCCTGGCGCTGGCGCGCGGCCGCGTCAAGGTCTCCGACTTCAGTGCCGCGACCCTGAAGGACCCACAGGTGCTGGCCGCTGCCGCCAAGGTGCTGCCGGTTGACGACAGCCGCTTTGACTGGAACACCACCCTGCCGGACGGGCGGGTGGAGATCGTGACCCGGGACGGACGGCATCTCGTGCGCGTGGGCGACAAGGTGCCGGGCAGCGCCGAAGCGCCGATGACATGGGACGACTTGGCGGAGAAGTTCCGCGACTGCGCAGGCGCGGCGACGGCGCCCGTCTCGGCCGAGCGGGTCGAGCGGGCATTGCAACTCGCCCGCGACTTCGAGCACCTCGAGGACGTCAGCGAACTTTTCAGGACGCTGGCCTGAATCGGCCAGGTCACGGCGGCCGCGCTGCCGCCTCGCGGCGGCGACCAACGGTCACTTCGCCAGGAGCTTGACGATGTCCAGCAAGCGTTCGAGCGCGGGATCCATCTTGTCCTTGACCCACGCGAGCACGAAGCTGGTGGCGTGCGAGACATCCTGCAGCGGCACCACCGTGATGCCGTTGGGGTAGATGAAGTTCCGGCCCGTGACCGCCAGGCCGATGCCGATGCCGACCGAGATCAGGTTCAGCTGGGTCGAGATGGTCTTGACCTCTTGCACCACGTCCGGCTCGAAACCGGCCTCCTGGCACAGCGTGTAGAGCGGGCCGTAGCCGGGGCTGCTGACGGATTGCGGCACCACCACGAAACGCTCACCGGCCAAGTCGCTCAGCGTGACCGACTTTCGCTGGGCCAGGCGATGGTCGGTCGGCAGGGCGACACCCAGCGATCCGGTCTGGATGTGGAACCAGTCGAGCACGGTTTCGTCCTGGCTCATCAGGTTCGAGCCAGGCCCCTTGCGGACCTTGACCCGTCCGGGCCCGAAATGCATGAAGCCAGCGTCCAGCTTGCCGTCGGCAAGCGCGCGGAACTGGTCCGTGGTGGAGATCTCGTGCAGCGACAGCGTCACATCGGGATAGGCTTCCTTGTACTGCTTGATGGCCGCCCGGAACAGCGAGTTGAGCAGCGTCAGCGAGCCGTAACCGATGCTCAGGGTGCCGCTCTTGCCCTGGCCCACGCGCTGGGTCGCCAGCACAGCCTGGCCCAGCTGGTTCAGCAGCGCCTGGACCTGCGGCAGCAGCGTCTTGCCGGCTTCGGTCAGGCGGACCCGGTGCGCCAGACGCTCGAACAACGGCGTCCCGATCTCGTCTTCGAGGTCCGCGATGATCTGCGAGACCGCAGGCCGCGTGACATGCAAGCGGTCCGATGCGCGGCCGAAATGTTCTTCTTCGGCGGCGGCGATGAAATAGCGCAGGTGACGGAGTTCCATGAGTCCGCGGGAGTCTATCCGCACCTGACCCGGCGCATGTTGCCGATGACGTCTCGCATACCCTGGGTTAGTTCAACTTACCGGACCCGCCAATAAATGCGACTCGACTCGACTGGGTGCGCTCTTGAGAATGGAGCTGTCGAAATTGAACGGGCGGAACCATGTCGAACAGCAACAGCAGTGCGGAGCCATTGCCGCTCGAGGGCGTCAAGGTGGTCGAGCTGGCCCATCTGATTGCCGGCCCTTACTGCTGTCAGATGCTCGCTGACGAAGGTGCCACGGTCATCAAGGTCGAGCCTCCCAGCGGCGACCTGACGCGGCACCGTCTGCCCGCGCGCCGCACCGAGACCGGCGACGTCACGGCGTACTACGCTTCGCTCAATCGGGGCAAACAGAGTCTGGTGCTCGACCTGAAGAACGAGCACGGCAAAGAGCTGATGCTGAGCCTGCTCGAAACCGCGGACGTGTTCGTCACCAACATGCGTGCGGCAGCGCTGGCGCGCCTTGGCCTGCATCCCAAGAGCCTGCACGAGCGATTTCCACGACTGGTCATCGCCTGCATCTCGGGCTTCGGGCTGGACAATTCAGGCGATTACGCTGACCGTGCCGGACTGGCGATCGTGGCAGAGGCCATGTCCGGTGCCACCGGCCTCACCCGAGATCATTCCGGCAATCCGGTCTGGTGCGGTTTCGCGTTGGGAGACATCACTGCATCGGTGTCGGCTCACGCGGCCGTCATCCTCGCGCTGCGCAACCAGGAGCGTTTCGGCGTCGGCAAGTTGATCGACCTCGGCCTGGTCGAGTGCATGCTGCCGATGGTCTCGGTCGCCATGGGGCGCGCTCAGGTCGACGACGAAGTCGCGTCAAGCTTTACCGGCTCGAACAACTTCCATGGCATTCCCTATGGCGCGTTCCCGGCGTCGGATGGCGCCGTCAGCCTTGGCGTCAACCGCGATGACTTCTGGGCGCGCTTTTGCGTGGCCATGGGCCGCCCGGAGCTCGGCACCGATCCGCGTTATGCGACCTATGTGGAGCGCGCGAAGCGCCAGCGCGAGGTGCATGCCTTTGCCGAAGAATTCACCCGTGCGCACACCCGCGCCGAGATCACCGCCAAGCTGGTAGAGGCCGACGTGCCAGTGGCCTCCATCCTGGGCATGAAGGAAGTGATCCTGAACGACTATCTTCGCGAGCGAGGCTCGCTCTGGGAGGTCGACGATGGCCATGGCGGCACCTTCACCCTGCCTGCCAATACAGCTTGGCTCGAGAAGCCGCGCAAGGCACTGCGGGTGCCGCGCCTGGGCGAACATCGCGACAGTGTGCTGAAGGAACATCTGGGCCTCAGTGCGTCTGACATCGCCCAGCTGGATGGGGCCGGCGCCTTCGGCGTGGCACGGGATAGATCCAAGCCTTCCAGCGAGGCCAAGAGCGACGTCGTAACCTCCCGCGACTGAGCCGCTCCGCGAGCTCCGCGCTGCGCCACCTCCACGGTTTCGGCGCGAGTCCTCTTGCTTTCACTTCATCCCATGTCATCGACACTTCGCCCGGCCGCCTTTGCGGTCAATACTTACTCCTACACGCTGGGGTCGAGCGTTCGTGACTGTCTCGAACGCCTGGCGCGGCGTGGCTTCAGGGCCTTCGAGCTGATGATGTACCCGGGCCATCTCTGGCCGGCCCACGCCGATGCTGCCGCCCGCCGCGAGCTGCGCGCCTTCGTCGAGACCAATGGCCTGCGCATCACCACGCTGAACATGCCGAACATCGATCTCAACGTCGCTGCGGCCACCGAAGAGATGCGGAGGTCGACCCTGGCCGTTCTGCAGTCAGTGGTGGTGCTCGCGGGCGACCTGGGGGCGGAAGGGGTGGTCATCGGCCCAGGCAAGGCGAACCCGCTGCTGGCCATGCCGCGTGACGCGCTGGTCGGTCATTTTCACCAGGCGCTGGCGCAGCTGGTTCCCCTGGCTGCCGACCTCGGGACCGCCGTCCACGTCGAGAACATGCCATTCGCCTTCCTGCCGCACATGGCCGGTCTGCTCGAAGCCGTCGACCAGTTCGCCGACGACCGGGTTGGCATCGTCTACGACCTCGCCAACGGCCATTTCGTCGGCGAGGATCTCTGCGAGGCGCTTCGGCTCTGCGCCCGGCGCCTGCGGGTGGTCCACCTGTCCGATACCGGCCGAAGCGTCTACCGTCACGATGCGGTCGGGCTGGGCACTGTCGACTTCCGCCCTGTGCCGGCCACGCTCGAGGCGATTGGCTTCCACTGCCCGCCGGTACTGGAGATCATCGACCCGGAGCCCGATGCCGCCATCGAGCGCAGTGTGCTGGCGCTTCAGGGCATGGGCTGGGCCCCTGCAGTTGCCGCGGCGCGATGACGCCGCATTCATCGACCGACCGCGGTCTCGCCAAACAGATCTGAATCCACCGTTGCGGAGAATGCAGTGAAACATTACGACAAGTGCTTTATCGACGGCCAATGGGTGGAGCCGCGCTCTGCGCGGACCTTCGAACTCATCAATCCGGCCAGCGAAGAAGTCTTCGCCACCGTGGCATTGGCCAGTGCGCAGGACGTGGACCTGGCGGTCGTCGCCGCGCGGCGCGCCTTCTGGGACTTCAGCCAGACCACCCGCGACGAGCGCATCGCGCTGCTGGAGCGCATCGTGGCGCGGTTCACCGAACGCGAAGCGGACGTGGCCGCGGCCATCACCCGCGAACTGGGCGCGCCGGTGTGCCTGAAGCAGCGCACCGGTGCCGCGATAGACGCCTTCCGTCAGGCCATCAAGACCTTGCGGGCCTACGAGTTCGAGACGAGGCTGGGCGACAACATCGTGCGCCGCGAGTCTATCGGCGTGTGCGGCCTGATCACGGCGTGGAACTGGCCGGCGCAACTGCTGGCCACCAAGGTGTCGGCGGCGCTTGCAGCCGGCTGCACGGTGATCGTAAAGCCGAGCGAGTTCACGCCGGTCACGGCCATCCTGATGACGGAGATCCTGCACGAGGCGGGCGTGCCGAAGGGGGTGGTCAATCTGGTGATCGGAGACGGCCCCACCGTGGGCCAGGCCATCTGCAAGCACCCCGACATCGACTTCGTCTCGTTCACCGGTTCGACGCGCGCGGGCATCCTGGTGGCCGAAGCCGCGGCGGGCACGGTCAAGCGCGTTTCGCAGGAGCTTGGCGGCAAGTCGGCCAACATCATCCTGCCCGATGCCGATCTGGCGGCCGCGGTGCGCTGGAACGTCACGCGGGCCTTTACCAACAGCGGCCAGTCCTGCCATGCGCCCACCCGCATCCTGGTCCAGGAGGCGCAGGTCGACGAGGTTGTGCGCCTGCTGGCGGACGAAGTGGTGAAGGTCCGTGTGGGCGACCCACAGGACCCCGCCACGCTCGTCGGGCCGGTGGTGAACCGGGCGCAGTTCGAGCGGGTGCAGCACTACATCCAGGTTGGCATCGATGAGGGCGCGCGGCTGGTCAGCGGCGGTCTGGGCCGGCCCGAGGGCCTCCTGCACGGCTACTACGTCCGGCCAACCGTCTTTGCCGACGTGACGTCGCAGATGACCATCGCCCAGGAGGAGATCTTCGGCCCGGTGCTCGCCGTGATGTCCTACCGGGACGAGGCCGATGCCATCGCCATCGCCAACGGCACCGAGTACGGACTCGGCGGCTACATCTTCACGCGCGACTCGGCGCGCGGCAAGGACATCGGTGCGCGCAT
The DNA here is from genome assembly GCF_041287625.1 of Ideonella sp. Classification (GTDB taxonomy): domain Bacteria; phylum Pseudomonadota; class Gammaproteobacteria; order Burkholderiales; family Burkholderiaceae_C; genus Ideonella. The sequence continues at coordinate 41,898 of NZ_JBGGNH010000049.1, read as the reverse complement.
GCGCGCCGGGCGCATTTTCCTGAACGGCGCACCCAGCAACACCGAAGCCCCGATGGGCGGCTACAAGCGCTCCGGCAACGGGCGCGAGATGGGCGTCTTCGGCCTGGAGGAGTACCTTGAGGTCAAGGCCATGATCGGCTTCGCGCCGTCGCTCGGCGCCTGACAGCGGGGCGCCTGCATGTGCGCGAGCAGGCCCCACCCGGCGCTGCCGAGCGTCCCGACATCAACACACAATTCATCAACAACCGGAGTAGACAAGCATGCCGCAACTGGACGGAAAGAAAGTTCTGATCACCGGTGCCCTCGGCACCATTGGCCGCGCGATGGTCACGCGCTATGCCCAGGAGGGCGCCAGCGTGATCGCGCTCGACCGGCCCGGCGCCCCCAATCCACAGGGCATCCTGGACGAGGCGGCGCCGAACGTGCGCTTCTTCGGCTGTGACCTGAACCAGCTTGCCGCCACCGAAAGCGCGGTGAGCCAGCTCGCCAACGAAGTGGGCGGCATCGACATCCTGGTGAACAACGCCGCGCTGGTCATCATGAAGCCCTTCGAGCAGTTCAGCATCGAGGAGTACGAAGACCAGGTGCGCATCAACTCGTCGGCCGTCTTCGTGTTGGCCCGGGCCTGCTGCAAGACGATGAAGGAGCGCAAGCAGGGCAAGATCATCAACGTGACCTCCTTGACGCTCACCGGCCGATGGGAAGGGTACGTGCCCTACATCGCCTCGAAAGGCGCGATGTTCGGCTTGGTCAAGGGCCTGGCGCGCGAGCTCGGTGCGCACGGCATCACGGTGAACGGCATCTCGCCGGGCGCCGTGCTGTCGGAAGCGGAGTTCCGTGATCGGGCCGATACGCGCGAGCAGTACCACAACTGGATCCTGGAGAACCAGAGCCTGAAGCGCCGCATCGAGGCGGTCGACATCGCCAACCTGTCCGTGTTCCTCTCGTCCTCGCAGGCGGACCTGATCACCGGCCAGAACATCCAGATCGACGGCGGCTGGTAGTCCGTCATGGCCGACCATCGCCCGGAGCTTTTCGCCGAAGACTTCATCTTTCTCGAGGCGCCGCACTGGCAGGACGGCCGGCTCTGGGTGTCGGACGTCTTCGACCATTCGGTCTATGCACTGGACGTGCAGGGTGGACGCCGCAAGGTCTGCCACGTGCCGCACCGCCCGTCGGGGCTCGGCTTCCTGCCGGATGGCACGCCCATCGTCGTGTCATCGAAGAACCGCAAGCTGATGCGGATCGACGGCGAGACGCTGGTCGAACATGCCGACCTGTCGAACCTTGCCACTGGCGACGTGAACGATTTCGTCGTCGACCGTCACGGGCGGATCTATGTCGGCAACTTCGGCTATGACTACGACGCCGGCGAGCCGCGGGCGCTGACCGAACTGCACCGGATCGAGCGGGACGGCACCGTCAGCGTGGCTGCCAGCGGGCTCGAGTTCCCCAACGGCGCTGCCATCATCAACGATGGCACGACGCTGGTGGTGGCCTAGACCTGGGCGGGTCGATTGACCGCATTCGACATCGACGCCGACGGTCACCTCGGCCGCCGGCGGGTGTTCGCCGATCTCGGCGAGCGGCATCCCGACGGCCTCTGCGGCGATGCCGAAGGCGCCATCTGGGTGGGCTGCTTCAATACCGGTGAGTTCCTGCGGGTGCTCGAAGGCGGTGTCGTCACCGACACCATCGCCTTCGAAGGCCGCGGCGTGTCGTGCACGCTGGGCGGGGAGGGCGGCCGGCAACTCTTCTGCACCGTCTATCGCGGCTCCATCGAGGAGCTGGTCGCCGGCCGGCGCCACGGCGCAGTCTTCGCGCTGCCGGTGGCTGTGCCGGGGACGGACCCTGTCCGAGCATGATGCTGGCCTGCGCTCCGCCAACGCCCCCGGGACTGCTGAGCGGCATCCATGCCGGCTGGTGGAACCGGCTGAATACAATGCGGGCCAACATCCCAGAGAGGATCCCGCCCCATGATGCGCTCGGTAGAACGAACCCTCGCCGTGTTCGAAAGCTTCACCCCCGACCAGACTTCGCTGACGCTGCAGGAGATTGCGGACAGCATCGAACTTCCGAAGTCCACCGCCTTCCGTATCGTTGGCAGCCTTGAAGAGGCCGGCTACCTGGTGCGGCTGGAGGACCAGCGTTACTGCCTGTCGTTCCGCTTCACGCGGCTGGCCGGGCTGGTGCGCAACACTTTGGACATCCGCGCCATCGCGCGTCCCGCGATGCTGACCCTGGCCGAGCAGACCCAGGAGACGGTGGCGATCCACATGGCGGTGGACGGCAACCGTGTCTGCGTCGACTCGGTGGCAACTGCACCATCGCAACTGCGCAGCGTGATGCAGCCGGGCGAGCAGATCCCGCTGCTGCTCGGTTCGGCATCCAAGACGCTGCTGGCTTTCATGCCGGAAACCGCCTCGTCATCGACCCTCGCCGCAATCGCACGGGCCACCCAGCGCAAGTCCGCCGAGATCCGCGCGCAGCTCAGCGAGATCCGGGATCAGGGCTACGCGGTGTCGCACGGTGAGCGGCTGCTCGGCCTGTCGGCCATTTCGGCACCCGTGTGGGACGCCAACGGTGAGGCGCGTTACTGCATCACCGTCAACGGTCCGTCGGTGCGCATCCAGATGCACGAGAAAGCCTTCACCAAGCTGGTGAAAAAAGCCGCCGGCGACATCTCGCGCCGCTTCGGCGGGCCTGTCGCCAGCTGAGCGGGGCTTTGCGCGTCGGCTAGAACAGCGAGCCGATCATGCCGCCCTCCACCGCAATGGTGGACCCGGTGACAAAACCCGCCTGTGCGGAGGCCAGGAAGGCCACCACGCCTGCCAGTTCCTCTTGCGTGCCCATGCGGTGCAGCGGCGTCATCGAGACGCGGCGCTCCGCCTGGGCCGGCGTGTAGGCGGCCGAGCCGCTGCGGTGCGAGGTGTCGATCAGGGCGGGCGCCACGCAGTTCACCGTGATGCCCTTTGGCCCGAGCTCGTTGGCCAGGCCCTTCAGATAGGCCGTCACGCCGGCCCTGAAGACGGTGGACAGCGCATGCACGGCCATTGGCTGCTTGGCAGAGGCCGACGTGATCGCCAGGATGCGCCCCCATCCCTTGTCGAGCATCTGCGGCGCTACCGCATTGACCACCTGGACCACGCTCAGCAACTGGTTCTCGTAGGCCTCCTGCCAGCGCTCGGGCTCGGTCTCCTTGAGCGTGTCGCGCAGCGGGTTCGGTGGGCGGCCGGTGACGAGCACCATGATGTCGGCGCCCCCCAGCGATGCCAGCGTGCCTGAGAGGCGCGCCACGTCGTCGGCCACCAGCATGCTGCCCGCCACGACATGGGCTTTGACGCCGTAGTCGCCCTCGATCTCCTCGGCCACCGCCTGAAGCTTCTCGGCGGTGCGGGCGAACAGCAGCACGTTGGCGCCCTCCGCGGCCAGGGTGCGGGCGATGTTGCGACCCATGCCGCCACTGGAGGCGGTGACCAGGGCGAGCTTTCCGTCGATGCCGAGATTCATGGTAGGTCTGTCTCCGGGGGCGATGTTGCGGTTCCGTTCAGTGGAACTGTATGTGTGCAGTGGAACCGATGATAACATTCGAAGCTCTGTTAAGGACCAGCTTTCAAGGGGCTTCGGGCATGAGCACTTCCACGAATCAGGCGGCCGGTTGGACCGCAAGCAAGCGTCTCGACGGCAAGGTCGCCGTTGTCATCGGTGCGGGTCAGAGCCCGGGCGAGGGCTTGGGCAACGGGCGCGCGGCGGCCATCCGCTTCGCCCGCGAAGGCGCGCGTGTGCTGGCGGTGAACCGATCGATCGAATCCGCCGAAGAGACCGCCGCGATGATCCGCAGCGAAGGCGGCGATGCCATCGCCTTCAAGGCTGACATCCAGAAGGAGGCCGACATCGTCGCCGCCATCTCCGAGGCGCATCGGCGCTGGGGCTCGCTCGACGTTCTGCACAACAACGTCGGCGTGAGCCTCGGCGGTGGCGATGCGGACCTGATGGACATCACCGAAGAACAGTTCGACAACATCTACCGCAGCAACCTGCGCGGCACCGCGTTCACTTGCAAGCATGCGCTGGTGATCATGCGCCAGCAGCGTTCGGGCGCGATCGTCAATGTCTCCTCGGCTGCCGCGGTGGGCCTGTATCCGTATGCGGCCTACAAGGCCACCAAGGCAGGCGTCAATGCGCTCACCGAGCAGTTGGCACTGCAGAACGCCAAGTTCAACATTCGCGTCAATGCCATCCTGCCAGGCCTGATCGACACGCCCATGGCGGTCGAGACCCGCTCGCGCCGTTTCTCCAAGTCGCGTGACGAGATCAACGCCGAGCGCAACGCCAAGGTGCCGCTGCTGCGTCAGGGCACCGGATGGGACGTCGCCAACCTCGCGCTGTTCCTGGCGTCGGACGAAGCCAGCTTCATCACCGGCGAGTGCATCCTGGTCGACGGCGGCCGGATCCTCAACCGCACCTGATCGGCGGGTGGGCGCAGGCGGCCGCCTCGCGCCAGGCAATGCCCCGCCGGGCACGGCCGTCCGGATCCCGCCGCCTCAGGCCTTCTCGGCCGCCGCGGGGGCCACCGCTGGCGGGCGGGATGCAGGCGCCTCGGCGCCACAGGCGTTCCGCGCCGCAAGGTAGCCGAAGACGAGCGCAGGCCCCAGGGTGATGCCCGGCCCCGGATAGGCACCGTTCATCACCGACTGCATGTCGTTGCCGCAGGCATACAGGCCCTCGATGGCGCGACCCGCCTCGTCCAGCGCACGCCCTGACGGATCAGTCCGCACGCCGGCGGACATGCCGAGGTCCGCAGGGAACACGGCAACGGCGTGATACGGCGGCCGCTCCAGCGGCGCCACGCAAGGATTGGGTTGCTGGTCGGCATCGCCCAGGTGCCGCTGATAAATGGTGCTGCCGCGCCCGAAGGCGGTGTCGACACCGCGCGCCGCGCCGACATTGAAGGCCCGCACGGTCTCTGCCAATGATGCCGGCGGCACCCCGATCCGGGTGGCCAGCGCTTCCAGCGTCGGCGCCGTGTGCAGGTAGCCGCTGCGTTGCTCGGCACGGGCCGACAAGGCGAAGGGCCGGATCCGGCCGAGGCCGTATTTCCAGAGGAACCGGCTGTCGCAGATCAGCCAGGCGGGGATGGCGCTATCGGCACTGCGCAACTGCGCGCGCACGAACTCGTGGTACGAGACCGCCTCGTTGACAAAGCGGCAGCCGGTCTGGTTCACCGCGATCAGGCCGGGCTTGGCACGGTCTGTGACCGTGTGCGGAAACAGCGCCGTGCTGCCGTCCGAGCGCCGGAATCGGGACACCGGCACCCAGAAGGCCTGGGCGTCGTCGATCATCGAGGTGGCGGGCGTCAGCTGTGCGCCGGTGCCGGCGGCAAGCGCGGCGCCACTGTGGGCTGCGCCGCTTCGAACCGTCGCCGACAGCGTACCGGCCGACCCCGGCACATAGCGTGGGCGCAATGCCGAGTCGTGGGACAGTCCGCCCGTCGCGAGGATGATGCCGAGGCTGGCGCGAGACTCTCCGCGCTGGCCGTCGAATTCGGTGCGCACGCCCGCCACGCGGCCGTCGGCCTCGATCAGTCCGATCACCGAGGTGCGGGTGGCGATGTCGACGCCCAGGTCGAGCGCCGACTTGAACAGCCGCGCTGCCAGCGCGTTGCCGAGCACCAGTGAAGTGCCGCGGTGGGCTTGCAGGCGCTGCAGCATGAAGCGGGCGAGCAGCTTCAGCGCATGCCACTGCGCCTGCGGGGATCGGCCCACCCGACGCAGGACGGGCAGATCCTCGCGGCTCACCATCATGCCGCCAAACAACAGGAACTCGGGCAGCGGATCGCGAAGCCGTGCGAAGTCGGCGCCGAGCGCGCGGCCATCGAACGAAACCGGCTCCAGCACCCTGCCGCCGGCAGTGGCGCCCGGCAGGTCGGCGTAGTAGTCGGGATAGCGGCTGACCGGTTGCAGGCGCAACGAAGTGTGGGCCTCCAGGAAGCGGATGGCCTCGTCGCCTCGCGACAGGAAGGCCTGCATGCGAGGATCGTCCGATGAGCCTGGAACGGTCTGATCCAGGTACTCGCGCGTCGCAGCGGCGCTGTCCGGAAGTCCGGCCTGATGCATCTTGTGGTTGTCCGGGATCCACACCATGCCACCCGAGATGGCCGTCGTCCCGCCGATGCGGTCGCTGTGCTCGAGCAGCAGCACGCGCTTGCCCAGCGCAGCTGCAGTGCAGGCGGCCGAGAGCCCGGCGGCGCCGCTGCCTACGACGATGATGTCGTGCATGGCTTCCTTTGAATTGTGTCGTTGTGGTCTGCGCAGCGCAGGCGCCCGCAGGGTTGGTGCCGGCGGGGCCGGCAAGGCGTGGCATCGGGATGACCTGCGGCCACCTGCCGCGGGACCTGGCCGGTGCGCGGATCAGTCATGGGCCAGGCGCAGGGCAACCGCCGCAGCCAGCAGGACCACGGCGCCACTGGCGCCAAAGGCCGCTGCAAAACCCGCTTGGTCGGCCAGCAACCCCAGGGCCGGTCCCGCCAGGGCGAGGGCCAGATCCAGGCAGGCGGTGTAGCTGCCCAGCGCCAGCGCGCGGTGCCCGCTCGGTGCACCGCGCACGACCTCCAGCCCAAGGCCCGGAAACACCAGCGAATAGCCCAGACCGGTAAGGGCTGAGCCGAGGAGCGCTACCGTGGCCGAAGGCGCCAGGGCCAGCAAGGCCAGCCCGGCTGTTTCCACCAGCATGCCGCACGCGGCGACCCGCGCACCGCCGAAGCGGTCGGGCAGCTGCGATCCCACCAACCGCGCGGCCACGAAGGCGGCCGAGAACGCGGTGAACCCGGCCCAGCCCGGTGTCCAGCCGCGGCTGGCAAACAGCAGTGCGACAAAGGTCGTCACGGCGGCGAATCCGAGGCTGCTGAGTGCCAGGCCGAGCCCCGGCTTCCAGACCGCGCGCAGGACTGGCATGCCGCCGGACGGCCGGGCGGCGCCAGGCGGCCCAGCCCGTTGGGGCGCCTGGCGCAGCAAGGGCAGGGCCATGGCCGGCACCACCAGCGTTGCCAGGCCGATGGCCGAGAAACCAATCGTGTCATAGAGCAACACGCCGATCGGCGCTCCGATCGCGAAGGCCGTGTACATCGCGATGCCGATCCATGCGATCACCCGACCCGTTTGGCTGGCAGGGGCCGCAGCGATGCCCCACGCCAAGGCGCCGGTGATGACGAAACTCTCGGCCGCGCCGAGCAGGGCACGCCCCAGCAGCAGCACGCCCACGGCGACGCCGGGCGACGCATGGAACGGCAAGGACAGCAGGTACACCGCACCTGAGAGACAGCCCGCGAGCAGCCCCGCGCGCAGCGCTACCCGCGGCCCCCGCGTGTCGCAGAGGTGGCCGCACCACAGGCGCGAGGCGAGGGCCGCCGCAAACTGGCTGCCCACCACGGTCCCGACCACGAAGGAGCTCATGCCCAGCGTCTGGTGGACATGCACGGGCAGGACCGGCATGCCCAGGCCGGTCATGGCGAAGACCATGAACACCAGCGCCATCGGCGCCATGAGGATGCGCCGCAGCGGCGCGCCTGCCATGGCACCGGGCGGGGGCGAGGCGGTCAGAATTCGAAACACGCTTTGCCTGCGGTCTGGCTGTCGAACTGCCGATAGGCCTGTTCGGCCTGGGCAAGCTGCCAGCGATTGCTGAACTGCTGGTCAAGGTCAATCCCATGGTCGGCCACGAAGCGCACGCAGCGTGCCATGCCGACGTCCGAGAAGGTCCAGTGGCCGACGATGCTGCGCTGCCTCATCGTCAGGTCTGACCAGACGTTGAGCGTGACCTCTCCGCCGACGCCGACGAAGGCGATGCGGCCCCAGTTGGCAGTGCAGCGCACCGCGGCGAGCCGGGCGGCGGCGACACCCGAGCAGTCGATGGCCACCGTTGCGCCCCGGCCCGCGGTCCACTGCAGGATGGCTTCCACCGCATCCGCTTCGCGCGAGTTGACGGCCTGGGTGGCGCCGAGCTGGCGTGCCCGCTCGACTCGGTCACTGCAGACGTCGACCGCGAAGGTCCGCGCGCCCATGGCGCGGGCCAGCTGGATCGCCGACTGGCCGACCGGCCCCAAGCCGAAGACAGCGAGCGTGTCGCGCTCGCTGATCTCCATGCGCTCCAGCGCGCCGAAGGCCGTGCCGGTGCCGCACGAGATGGCTGCACCCGCCCGGTAGCCGATTTCGGCGGGCAGGTGGATCAGCGAGCGGGCCGGCACCCGCATGAACGGCGCATGGCCGCCGTGAGCCGTATGGCCGAACACGGTCGAGCCGCGCTCGCACATCTGGACCCAGCCGCTGCGGCAGGGATCGCAGTGGCGGCAACCATCGTAGTGATAGACCATCACGTGGTCGCCCGGGCGAAAGGCGCGCCGGTCGACATTGCGGCCGAGTTCGGCGATGACACCACAGGGTTCGTGACCCGCGATGACCGGGCTCTCGGGCGACAGCCCGTGTTCGGCCAGGAAGCCCGGGCTCTTGGCCGCCAGCGATGCGCCAGGAGCCCCGCGGTAGTGGTGCAAGTCGCTGCCGCAGAAACCGGAGGCCTTCATCTCGACCACCACGTCGTCGTCCCCGGGAACGGGGTCGTCGAATGACTGCAGCGCGAGCTTGCGATGACCCTTGAAAACGACGCCGAGCATCGATGATCTCCTTGATGGGCGACGCAGCCTGTCAGTCCAGGGCCAGCTTCAGGTCCTTCAGGATGTCCTTGAAGACCATGGAGTCCTTGCGGGCCATGTCCTGCAGCTCGGCAGGTGTCTGGATCAGCATCTCGAAACCCACGCTGCCCATGTAGGTCCGCAATTCGGGATCCTGCAGCACCCGACCGACGTCCGCATTGATCTTGTTCACGATGGGCTGCGGCGTGCCGCGAGGGGCGTACATCGACACCCAGGTCTGCAACTGATAGTGCGCAGGGCCTTGCGACTCAGCCACGGTCGGTACATCGGGAAAGATGGCGCTGCGCTGGGGCGCTGTGATGGCCAGGTATTTGATCTTCCGCGCCTTGAGCATCGGCTGCGTGGTCGAAGCCGTGCCCACGGCCCAGCTGATGTCGCCGTTGCTGATGGCCATGTAGATCTGCGGCGTTTCCTTGTAGGGAATGTGGGTCATCTTCACGCCGGCGGCCTGCTCCAGCATGGCGCCGCCCAGGTGGATGTTGCCGCCCACGCCGGACGAGCCATAGCTCAGGCCTCCGGGCGCAGCCTTCGCCGCCTGGATCAGGTCGCCCACGGTGTTCCACTTGGAGTCCGCGGCGACTGTGACGAAATACCAGGTGCGGTACAGGGTCGCCACCGGTTCGACGTCCTTGATCGGGTCGTATGGCAGCTTCTTCCACAGGTGGGGCGCAACGGCGATCAGTGGTGCATCGACCTGTACCAGCGTGTAGCCATCGGCTGGCGCGCGCTTGGCCGCCTCCATTGCCAGCCAGCCGTTGGCGCCGGGCCGGTTCTCGATGACCACCTGCTGACCCCACACGCGCGCCAGCCTTTCGCCGACCATCCGCATGATGGTGTCTGGCCCGGTGCCTGCAGGAAAGGGCAGCAGCACCTTGACCGGCCTGTCGGGGAAGGTCTGGCCATGCACACCGACGGCCACAGTGCACGCGAGTGCGGCCGCCACGAAAGATTGCTTGTGCATGGTTGTCTCTCTTGTGGATGTCGATCGCCCGCACCTGGCATGCCAGTGGCACCCTCAAGGCGACGTCGGTCGAGTGTGCCGCCGGGATCGCCGACGTTCCAGTTGCTTTTTCTAGCCGAAGGGGCTGGTCCAACTTTCCATGAAGCCTGGGACAATCGGACAGGTGAAACTCGCAATGTCCTTGTTCGCCGCCCAACGGGCTCCATGGCTCACCAGGTGAGCCCGCCGTTCGCCCGCGAGTCGCTCGCGCGCGAGATCGTCCGTCTCGTCGGCGGTCAGGGTGGCGTGCATGCCTGCATGTCGGGCCTGCGCATGGCGGTGCCGCTGATGGCACTGCAGCTCGGCCACGGCGCAGCGGCCGTGGGCTTGCTGCTGGCCTTGTTCGGCGCGGCCCAGCTCGCCATCTCGATCCCGGCGGGCCGGATGGCGGATCGGCATGGGCTGAAGAGGCCGATGCACATCAGCATGGTCGCCGCCTTCGCCGGGGCCGCGGTGGCAGCAGCCTGGCCGACCTACCCGGGACTGTGCGCAACGGCTCTGTTGGAAGGCGGTGCCGTTGCGCTCGCGGTGATTGCCCTGCAGCGCCACGCGGGGCAGATCGCGCACGGCGCGGACGAGATGAGGCGGGTGTTCTCCTGGCTCTCTTTCACGCCGGCGGCAGCGAACTTCCTCGGCCCCTTCGCGGCGGGCTTGGTGATCGACGCGCTAGGCTACCGGGCCGCGTTCCTCCTGCTGGGCGTGGGGCCCGTGGTGAGCTGGGCCTTCCTGCGCGGTGCCACGGCTTTGCCGGCATCCGCCGGGCCGTCCCGGTCCGGCGCCGGTGGCGAGGGCCTGTGGCGCGATCCGGCCGTGCGCAGCGTGCTGCTGATGAACGGCTTCGTGTCGGCCACCTGGGACATCCATGGCGTCATGGTGCCGCTGCTCGGACATGCGCGCGGGCTGAATGCTTCGGCGATCGGCAGCATTCTCGCCTCGTTCGCCATCGCGGCGGCGGCCGTGCGCCTGCTGGTGCCCTGGCTCGGCCGGCACTTTCGGGAGTGGGTGCTCATGGCGAGCGCGCTCACCGCGGCCTGCGTGCTGCTGGCGGTGTATCCCTTGATGCGCACCGCGCTGGCGATGGGCGCCTGCTCCATGTTGATGGGCCTGACGATCGGCGGCGTGCAACCCATGGTCATGAGCCTGCTGCACCAGATCACACCGCCGCACCGGCACGGACAGGTGATCGCACTGCGCATGATGATGATCAATGCCTCCAGCATCTCGATGCCGCTCATGGCCGGTGCGGCCGGGGGCATCGTCGGGGCGGCCGGCGTCTTCTGGGTCATGGCTGCGTCGCTGCTGGTCGGCGTACGGGTCGCGTTCGACCTGCGCCGCATGCCGCCGCCTTGATGCGTCAGCGTCGCTCATCCGAGGACCCAGAATAAGCGACCGGACCGGCCCGAGGGGCGTACAGATGCTGCCTGGCATCTCCAGTCAGGACGGCGCCTGGAGCCGCAGTACCGATCATGCCCCCCAATTCAATGCCGCCGCCTGGTGTGTCTCGGCCTCGCGCTGTGTTCGCCCGGTTTCGCGGCGCCAGCGTCCTTCCCCAGCAAGCCGAGCTTGTCCTTCTTCTTCGATGCCTACATCAGCAGCGGCGGCCAGATCGCCGCCGGCAAGATGAAGGCATTGGCCGTGACCTCGCCGGAGCGGCTGCAGGTGCTGCCGAACGTGCCCACCTTCAAGAAGCGGCTCCCGAAGGAGTAGGGCAGCGTCGAGCGCTGTCGCCGGCACGCGCGTTCAGGGTGCGTCGGTGGCGGCCTGGCCCGCCTGCTCGGGCCAGAGGATCTTCGCCACGGCGCGCTCGCGGCCATATGCGTAGCAGCTGTCCATCTTCCACGGCGCTGCGAGCGCCCGTTCCGGATCCGCGCCGCGGATGCCCTGCAGCGCCGTCGTGCCCAGCGTCACCAGCATCTCCATCAAATGGGTGCAACCGGCGGCGCCGCGCAGCCGCTCCTTGACCTTGGCCGACCAGCCGCGGGCCACCTTCTCGCCGATCAGGACTTTGAGCGTTCCTTCTGCTTCCCGGCACAGACGCCACGGCGTGGCATCGGACGACGCCTCGATGTCGCGCACGACGAACTCGCTGTCCAGCGTGATGCGCACCCAGAGGTCGTGCAGCGGATCGCCCGCAGGCACCGGCTCCGGCGAGCTGGCGCGCAGGAAGGGAAAGGGCTTGCGGTCGACGAGCCGTGCCTCGACGTCGAACAGGCCGTCGTCGCGTGCGAAGGCGCGCATGTCGATGGCGCGGTGATGCACTTCACGGCGCGGGGCAGGCAGGGTCAGTGGCATTACAGGCTCGACTGGAGGGGGACAGGCGCACGGGGCCGTTGCCGTGCATTGTTGCGCCCGCCGCGGCGCCGGTCGAGTCGACTTTCTTTTGCTTGACGGTAAGCGCTGCTGACCCGAGAGCGCCGCTGGTAAGCCAGACCGGCTCCACGAATAAGAAGAAGTGAATGGACACGCCCAACCCCGCTCGGCACAGTCCATCGTCCTCGGAAGGCATCCGCCAATCGAGCCGACGCACAACACAGAACAGCGAAAGCAGGCATGGTCATGAAAGGCAGCGAAGTCATCGCGCAGTACTTGGTGCAGCAGAAGGTGCCCTACGTGTTCGGCATCTGCGGCCACGGCAACGTGGGCATGCTCGACGCCCTCTACGACGTGCGCGACAAGGTGAACCTGGTGTCGCCGCGCCACGAGCAGTGCGCGGGCCACATGGCGGACGCCTACTTCCGTGTCAGGCACCAGCCGGTGGCCACGCTGACCTCGACCGGGCCGGGTTCGGCCAACATGGTGATGTCACTGGCGACGGCGCTTTCGGACTCGTCAGCCTTCCTGGCCATCACCTCGAACGTGCCGACATCGCAGATGAACCGGGCGCCGTTCCAGGAGCTCTACAAGCACAACCAGGCCGACTTCCCGTCTGTGCTGCGGCCGGTGGTCAAGCGCAGTTTCCAGCCCTCGCGGGTGGACATGCTGCCGCTGGCCCTGCGGCAGGCCTTCGACACCATGGTGAGCGGCCGACCCGGTCCGGTGAACCTGGACGTGCCCTACAACCTCTACCAGGAAGAGGCTGACGTCGAGGTGCCGCCGCCTTCTCAGGTGATGGGTGCGCAGCGGCCGGCCGCCTCCGCCGAGGACTTGGGGAAGGTGGTCGAACTGCTCAAGGCGGCCCGCCAGCCCGTGTTCTTCATCGGCCATGGGGTCACGCTGTCCGAGGCCGGACCGGCGCTCACAGCGCTGTCCCGTCGGCTCGGCGTGCCGGTGATCACCTCGCCGAACGGCATGGGCTGCGTGCCGGCCGACGATGTGCAGACCCTGGGCTTCATCGGCCGCAACGGGGCCTACCCGGCCAACCAGGCGGGCCGGCATGCCGACCTGATCATCACCGTCGGCACCCGCTTCGACGACCGCTCGTCGTCGAGCTGGCAGCCGGGCTATTCGTGGAACTTCCCGAAGACCCGGCTGGTGCATGTCGACATCGATCCGCAGGAGCTCGGCCGTAACTACCCGCCCACCGTGGGCATCGTGGCCGACTGCAAGGTGTTCTGCGAGCAGCTGCTGGCGGCCATCGACGAAGCCTCGCTGTTCGACGCCGGCACCTATGCCGGCTGGCGTGAGCAGGTCGCCGGCTGGCATGCGGAATGGGAGCGCTTCGTTCGGCCCAACTTCTCGGCCATCACCACGCCGATCCGGCCGGAGTACGTCGTCGACACCTTGCAGAAGGTGCTGCCTGACGACGTGATCCTTTCGCTCGACTCGGGCGTGCATCACAACTGGTTCATGCAGTTCTGGAAGCCGCGCCGGCCGCAGAGCATGCTCAACAGCTGGGGCTACTCCTCAATGGGCTTCGGCGTCTGCGGTGTGCTGGGTGCCCAGCTCGCGGCCCCCGACCGGCCCTGCGTGGCCGTGGTCGGCGATGGCGGCTTCACCATGACGCCTTACGTCGTTTGCACCGCGGTGGAATACGAACTGCCCTGCGTCTGGATCGTTTGGAACAACTTCGCCTGGGGCGCCATCCGCGACATCCAGCACGGCATGTTCGGCGGCCGCGAACACGGCACCGCCTTCTACAAGGGCAAGCAGGGCCCGGGCGGCGAACGCTACAACCCCGACTTCGCCGCCTGGGCGCGTGCCTGCGGTGCCGACGGCATGACGGTTACCCGCAGCGAGGACCTGGGCGACGCGGTTGCCGCGGCGCTGCGGAACCGCCGCCCTTGCGTCATCGACGTGCACATCGACGGTGACGTCCGTCCGCCTTCGACCGGCACCTGGCAACTGCCGCCGACGCCGTTCAAGGAACCGGCCTTCGGCAAGCCGTGGGTGGCATGAGCGCAGACGAGCATTCCAAGGTCGGATCCCTGAGTGCGCCACAGGCCCTGACGCCGTCGAACACCATGTCCACGTCCATCCCCTTGCCCGTTCCCGAGCCTAACGCCGACTCGCGCGCCTACTGGGCCGCAGCCCGCGAAGGCCGGTTGACGGTGCGGCAATGCCTCGCCTGCGGCGAGCGCCATTTCATGCCCCGCGGCCAGTGCCCGGTATGCTGGTCGGACGCGCTTGAGTGGATCGATTGCAGCGGCTTCGGCACGGTCTACAGCCTGAGCATCGTGCACCGCGCGCCGACCCCGGATTTCGCGGCCATCACGCCCTACGTGACAGCGCTCGTCGCTCTGGAAGAGGGGCCGCGCATGTACGCCAACATCGTCGGCCCCGGAGCGCTGGAGAGCGTGATCGGCGACCGGGTGCGGGTGGTGTTCGAACGCCGGGGCGAAGCCGGGATGCAGATCCCGCAGTTCACCCGGGTGGCCGGCCAGTCCGGCGGGAGCGCGGCATGAGCTTGCGCAACAAGGTCGCCATCGTCGGCGTCGGCGAGTCCGACATCGGCAAGGTGCCGCACCTGTCGGGCCTGGGCCTGAATGCGCAGGCCTGCAAACGCGCACTGAACGACGCCGGTCTTCGCCCGTCCGACATCGACGGCCTGCTGACCGCCTACTCGTTCACCGAGCACTACACCATGCTCGGCGCCTCGTTGTGCGAATACATGGGTCTGCGCCCGCGCATGTGCGCCTCCATGGTGGCGGGTGGGGCGAGCCCCGGTATCATGCTGCGCCACGCTGCGCAGGCCATTGCCGCCGGCACCGCAGAGACGGTGCTGGTGTGCGCCGGCGAGAACCGGGCTACCGGCCTCGGGCGCGAGGCGGCGATCGCCGTGCTCGCCAACGTGGGCCATCCGCAGTTCGAGAAGCCCTATGGCGCGTCCATCCCGAGCTTCTACGGCATGGTCGCCCAGCGCCACATGCACGCGCACGGCACCACGCGCGAGCAGCTCGCCAGCGTCGCGGTCAACACCCGCGCGCATGCGCTGCTGCATCCGCATGCGCAGATGAAGACGGCGCTCACGATCGACGAAGTGCTGGCCTCCAAGCCGATCGCCGACCCGCTGCGCATGCTCGACTGCTGCATCATCTCCGACGCCGCCGGCGCCTTCGTGGTGACCTCGGCCGAACGGGCGCGAGACCTGCCGCACAAGCCGGCCTACCTGCTCGGCATCGGCGAGATGCACACCCATGAGCACGTGATGTGCGCGCCCGATCTCAACCACTTCGGCGCACAGGAGTCGGGCCGCAGCGCCTACCGCATGGCCGGTCTCGGCCCCGGCGACATGGACCTGGCGCAGCTTTACGACTGCTTCACCATCGTGCCGATCATCGAGCTGGAGGAGCTCGGATTCTGCGGGCCTGGCGAGGGCGGTGCGTTCTTTGCAGAGGGCCATGCCCGCGTCGGCGGCAAGCTGCCCGTCAACACCAACGGCGGCATGCTTTCGCATGCCCATGCCGGTGCCGCAGGCGCGATCCTCGGCATCGTGGAGGTGGTCCGGCAACTGCGCGGCGGCCTCGGCGCGCGCCAGGTCGATGGCGCCACTGCGGCGCTGGTGCACAACGAGGGCGGGATCCTGTCGTCGCATTGCACGATGGTCCTCGCCAATGACAGATCTTGAGAGAACGACCATGAGCACACCCGAGCATCCCCGCGGCCGCTACTTCGAGGACTTCGCCGTGGGCGAGGAGATCGTGACACCGGCCCGCACCATCACCAGCACAGACATCGTCAACTTCGCCTGCATCTCGGGCGACTTCAACGAGATCCACACCAACTTCGAGTACTGCAAGCGCACGCCCTTCGGCGAGCCCATCGCCCATGGCCCGCTGGTCTATGCGGTGGCCGGCGGCCTGTGGCATGCCGCCGGCGTCAACGACGGAACCATCCTGGCCTTGCTCGGCGTCGACGAGTGGCGCCTGGTGAGCCCCGTCAAGCACGGTGACACCGTCCACTTGGTGGCGCGGGTCGCCGAGAAGAAGGAGACCAGCAAGCCCGACCGCGGCGTGGTGGCCTTCGACCGCCGCATCGTCAAGCAGGACGGCACGGTGGTGCAGACGATGAAGACGACGTTGATGTACCGACGCCGCCCACGGGACTGAGTTCCCGACGAACCCAAGGACAAACAATGAATTTCACGATGCCTCCCGAAATCGAAGCCGTGCGCGACATGGTCGCCCGCTTCATGGCCAACGAAGTCGTCCCGGTGATGGAGGATTTCGAGAAGCGCGGCGAGTTTCCGCGTGAGCTGGTTGCGCGGGCCGGCGCGGCCGGCCTGTACGGCGCCGTCTTCCCTGAATCGGTCGGCGGCAGCGACATGGGCTACATGGCCGCCGCGGTGATCATCGAGGAAATGTCGCGCCAGGAAGTGCGGTTCACCTCGTGCAACAACCAGCAGGGCGGTACCTGCCCGACCTGCATCTACATGGCGGGCACGCCGGAGCAGGTCGAGAAGTACGTGCCCAACCTGCTGGCCGGCAAGACCATCGGCATGATGTCGCTGTCCGAGTCGGGCAGCGGCTCGGACGCCGCCGGCGCGATGAAAACCTTCGCCCGGCGCGACGGCGACGTCTACCGCATCAAGGGCGAGAAGATGTGGGCCTCGATCGCCAACGAGACCGACGTCGGCATCCTGATCGCGAAGACCGACCGCGATGCGGGTGCCAAGGGTGCCACCGCATTCATCGTCGAGCCGAAGAAGTACCCCGGCTTCACCGCCAAGCCGGTCGACCTGCTGGGCATGTCCAAGGCCTTCCGCACCAACATCGTCTTTCTCGACGACTTCGTGGTGCCTGTGGAGAACCGGCTGGGTGCCGAGGGCGACGGCTTCAAGATCGTCATGCGGGCCTTGCAGCCCGGGCGGCTCAACGTGGCGGCCAAGTGCCTCGGCCTGGCCCAGGCATGCTTCGAGGAGGCGGTGCGATACGCCAACGAGCGCACGGTGCGCCAGCAGCCCATCGGCCGCTTCCAGATGATCCAGGATTCGATCGCCGAGATGGCGACGGCGATCGAGGCCAGCCGCGGCTTGGTCTATCGCGCCGCCTTCAGCATGGACAACGACATGCCGTCCAACCGTATCGCGTCGATTGCCAAGTACCACGCCTCGCAGACCGCCAAGATGTGCGCCGACAAGGCCCAGCAGATCTTCGGCGGCTACGGCCTGGCGCGCGAGTACCGTGTGTCCTGGATGCGGGTCTACGCCGACATGCTCTACAACGGCGAAGGCTCGGCCAACATCCAGAAAATCATCATTGCCGAGGACGCGCTGGGCTACAAGCCGGCCGACCGGCACCACGGCAAGACCAACCTGCGCGATGTCCGCCAGACGGACATCGCCAAGCAGTGAGGCTCGAATCATGAGCCACACGCTGGAATCGGGCCTGGTTCTCGACGACATCGGCGTCTCGATGGACGGCCATGTCGCGATCGTCGAGCTGCAACGCCCGCCGAACAATTTCGTCGATGTCGACCTGCTTGGCAATCTGGCCACCGCGCTGGAGGCCCTGGACCGCGATCCACAGTGCCGCAGCGTGGTGCTGGCGGCGGCGGGCAAGCACTTCTGCGCCGGCGGCAACTTGAAGCAGCGGCTGGAGACCGAGGCCCGCGGCGAGAAGTTCGTGCCCGCCAAGCGCCATCCGTACAAGGAGGCGCGTCGCCTGATGGCGACGCGCAAGCCCATCGTCGCCGCGGTGCACGGTGCCGCGATTGGCGCCGGGCTCGGCCTTGCGGTCTTCCCGGACTTCCGCGTCACCTGCAAGGAAGCCCGCTTCTCCGCCAACTTCACCGCCATCGGGTTCTTTCCGGGGTTCGGGCTGACGGTCACGCTGCCCCGGCTCGTCGGTCACCAGCAGGCGCGCTGGCTGATGCTGACCGGCAAGCGCATCACCGGCGAGGAGGCACATGCCATCGGCCTGGCCGACCGCCTGGTGCCGCAGGACGAGGTCCGGCCGGTCGCCATCGAGATGGCCCGGGAACTGGCCAAGGCGGCGCCGCTCTCGGTCCAGGCGACCCGCGAGGCGCTGAACGCCGAGCTGCTCCTGGCTTTCCGCGCCGCCACCGAGCGGGAGTCATTCGAACAGAACTGGCTGCGCGAGACCCAGGACTACAAGGAAGGCGTGGAGGCTTCGGCCGCCCGCCGGGATGCGAATTTCACCGGCACCTGAGCCGTCTTTGGCTTATGAACTGCCACAGGCGTCCCGCACGCCGGGCGCACATTTACCCAGGATGATGACCATGCATGACCGATCGTCGAAGCTCTCCGACGTCCGCCTGTTGATCGACGGCCAGTGGCAGGACGGCACCGAGTTCGTCGAGGTGCTGGACAAGTACTCGCTGGCACCTTGTGCCCGCATGCACGTTGCCTCGCAGCAGCAGGTGCAGCAGGCCGCGGCCGCCGCGCAGGCCGCATTCGAGCGGTCCGAGCTCAATGCCCATGACCGCGGCGCCATTCTCGACCGCGCGGCCGACCTGATCGAGCGCGACAGCGCACGTTTCGTCGATGTCATCCAGACCGAGGCGGGATTTCCGCTGGCCGATGCGCAGGGCGAGTTGCGGCGCTGCGTCCAAACCTTCCGGCTCTCGGCCGAGGAAGCCCGACGCCTGACCGGCGAGATGGTTCCGCTCGAGGGCGCGCCACAGGCGGCCGGCCGCTTCGGCTTCACCATCCCGGTGCCGCTCGGCGTGGTCTGCGCCATCACGCCCTTCAATGCGCCGGTCAACACGGTGGCCCACAAGGTTGCCCCGGCGCTGGCGGCCGGCAATGCCGTGATCGTCAAGCCTTCGAGCAGCACGCCTCGCAGCGCCGTCATGATCGCCGCCGCCTTGATCGAAGCGGGCCTGCCCAAGGGCATGGTGTCGGTGTTGCACGGCGGCGCGCAAGTGGCGCACTGGCTGATCGACGAGCCCGTCATCCGCTTCTTCGCTTTCACCGGCAGCACCGAGGTGGGGCGCGACATCCAGCGCCGTGCAGGGCTGCGTCGCACCCAGATGGAACTCGGCAGCATCGCGTTCACCGTGCTGTGCGCGGATGCCAACCTCGATGCGGCGATCCCGAAGATCGTCGGCGCTGCGTACCGCAAGGCAGGCCAGGTTTGCACGTCGATCCAGACCCTGCTGGTCGCTCGCAGCCGCATGGCGGAGGTGGAGGAGAGACTGAAGACGGCGGTACAGGCGCTCGCCAGCGGTGATCCGCGCGATCCTGCCACTCAGGTGGGACCGGTCATCAGCCTGGCCGCCGCCGAGCGGATAGACCGATGGATCCAGCATGCCGTGGGCCAGGGAGCGCGATTGATCGCCGGCGGCCCGCGCCAGGGCGCGGTGGTGCCGCCGACGCTGCTGGCGGATGTTGCGCGGGACTGCGAGGTCAGCTGCCAGGAGGTCTTCGGTCCCGTCATGAGCCTGGAGTCCTTCGACCACATCGACGAGGCCATCGTGCGGGTCAACTCGACGCCGTTCGGCCTGGCCACCGGCGTGTTCACCAACCGGCTGGACGACGCGATGAAGGCGGTGCGCCGGCTCCAGGTGGGCGGCGTGCACATCAACGAAACCTCGAGCTCGCGGGTCGACCTGATGCCTTATGGCGGCAGCAAGGACTCGGGCTTCGGTCGTGAGGGCCCGAAGTATGCGGTCCACGAAATGTGCGAGATGCGCATGGTGAGCTGGACGGTTTGAAGCTGCTGGTAACAGCGAACATGGCGAAACGGAGAGGCAGTCGATGAAGGTGTTGGTGGCTATCAAGCGGGTGGTGGACTACAACGTGAAGGTCCGGGTGAAGTCCGACGGCAGCGGCATGGATGTCGCGAACGTGAAGATGTCGATGAACCCCTTCGACGAGATCGCCGTCGAGGCCGCGGTACGCCTCAAGGAGGCGGGCTCGGCCAGCGAGGTGGTCGTGGTGTCGTGCGGCACGGCAGCCAGCCAGGATGTGCTGCGCACGGCCATGGCCATCGGCGCAGACCGTGGCCTGCTGGTCGAGACGGCAGAAGAACTGCAGCCACTGGCCGTGGCCAAGCTGCTCAAGGCGATCGTCGACCGCGAGCAGCCCGGCCTGGTGATCCTCGGCAAGCAGGCCATCGACGACGACTGCAACCAGACCGGCCAGATGCTCGCCGCGCTGGCCGGCATGCCGCAGGGAACCTTTGCCTCCAAGGTCGAAGTGAGCGACAACGCGCTGCTGGTCACCCGCGAGGTCGACGGCGGCTTTGAGACCTTGCGGCTGCGACTGCCCGCGGTGGTCACCACCGACCTGCGCCTGAACGAGCCGCGCTACGTCACCCTGCCCAACATCATGAAGGCCAAGAAAAAGCCGCTGCAGGTGCTCACGGCGGCCGAACTCGGCGTCGACGTGGCGCCGCGCATCCGAACGCTGAACGTGTCCGAGCCGCCGCGGCGCGGTGCGGGCGTCAAGGTGCCCGACGTGGCTGCGCTGGTGGCCAAGCTCAAGAACGAAGCGAAGGTGGTCTGAGATGAAGGTGCTGGTGATCGCCGAACACGAGCGGGGCAGCCTCAAGGGCGCCACCCTCAACACCGTCACCGCGGCCGGCCGCATCGGTGCCGAGGTCCATGTGCTCGTCGCCGGCAGCGATGTCGATGGTGTCGCGCAGGCCGCGGCGCGGCTGCAGGGCGTGAGCCGGGTGCTGCAGGCCGACGGTCCCAGCCTGGCCGCGCAACTGGCAGAGAACATCGCCGCGCAGGTGCTGCAGTTGGCGGGTGGCTACAGCCACCTGCTGTTCTCGGCGACGGCTTGCGGCAAGAACATCGCGCCGCGGGTGGCGGCGTTGCTCGATGTGGCGCAGATCAGCGACGCCATCGGCATCGTTGCGCCGGACACGTTCGAGCGGCCCATCTATGCGGGCAATGCGGTCGCCACCGTGCAGAGCCGCGACGCGGTGAAGGTGGTCACCGTGCGCGGCACCGCCTTCGACCCGGCGCCCGAGGGCGGCAGCGCGGCGATCGAGCGGATCGATGCCGTGGCCGACAGCGGCCTCAGCGCCTTCGTCGAGGCGCAGCTCGTCAAGCTGGACCGGCCCGAGCTGACGGCGGCCCGCATCATCGTCTCCGGCGGCCGTGCGCTCGGCAGCAGCGAGCAGTTCGCCGAGGTGCTGACGCCACTCGCCGACAAGCTGGGCGCCGCCCTGGGTGCGAGCCGCGCGGCGGTCGACGCGGGCTATGCGCCGAACGACTGGCAGGTAGGCCAAACCGGCAAGATCGTGGCCCCCCAGCTGTATGTCGCCTGCGGCATCAGCGGCGCGATCCAGCACTTGGCTGGCATGAAGGATGCCAAAGTCATCGTGGCGATCAACAAGGATGCGGAGGCGCCGATCTTCGGCGTCGCGGACTACGGCCTGGTCGCCGACCTGTTCGTCGCCGTTCCCGAGCTGACCGATGCGCTGTGACACGGCGGGCGCCGCGAGCGCCAGCCGTGAGCGAACGGCCTGAACCGAGGCGCATGCCATGACCCTTTCGTACCAGCACGTCTCCGCCGAACTGCGGCTGTTCCACGGCAGCGAGAGCCTGCTGGCGCTGCGGCGGGAACTCGAACGCGCCGGCTCCCGTCGTGCGGTGATCATCTGCGGCCGGACCATTGCGCGCAGCACCGAGCTGCAGATGCTTCGCGAGACACTGGGGTCGCTCGTGGCCGGCGTCTGCCCATCGGCCAGGGAGCACAGCCCCGTGGCAGGTATCGAGGAAGCGGCAAGCCTCTTCGAGCAACTCGGCGCCGATGCCATCGTCGCGGTGGGCGGTGGCTCCGCGGCGGTGACCGCGCGTGCCGCGGCCATCCTGAACGGCGAGCGGCGGCCACTGGCGGAACTCTGCACCCGCCGCATGGCCGACGGCCGGTTCGAGAGCCCGCGCCTGAATGCGCAGAAGCTGCCGCTGTTCGTGGTGCCCACCACGCCCAGCACCGCCTTCGTCAAGGCCGGCACCGCGGTGCACGATGCCCAGGGCAAGCGGCTCGCGCTGTTCGACCCCAAGACGCGGGCACGGGCGGTCTTCGTCCATCCCGGCTTCCTGCAGACGGCGCCAGACGCACTCGTGCAGAGTGCGGCGCTGAACGCCCTGGCAAATGCCGTGGAAGCGCTTGAATCGCCGCAGTGCGATCCGGTCTCCGAGGCCCTGTTGATGCAGGCGCTGCGGCTGGTGCAACGGGGCCTGACGGCCTTCGATGGCCTGCACGCCAGCGAAGCACGGGAAACGCTGGTGGTGGCCGCGCTGCTCTGCGGCCGCGGCACCGAGCAGGGTGGCACCGGCCTGGCCTCGGTGCTTGCGCATGCCATCGGCCAGCGTTCGCATGTGGCGAACGGCGTCGTCAATGCGATCGTGCTGCCGCACACCATGCGCTTCAACGCACCGGTCACTGCGCAGCGCTCGCCGTCCATCCGGCAGGCGCTGGCCGAGCTTGATGCCGAGCCGTCGGCCGACACTTCGGCGATCGGCCGCGTCCAGGTGCTGCTCGCGCGTGTCGACCTGCCGCGTCGCCTGCGGGACATCGGCGTGCTGCACGACGACCTGGCACCGCTTGCCGAAGCCGCCATGGCCGACTGGTTCGTGAGCCGCAATGCACGGCCGGTGAAGGACGTGCAGACGCTGCTCGAAGTGCTCGAAGCGGCTTGGTGACTGTGTTTGCTGCAGCGTGCCGCGGTGAGTTAGCCGAACTTACCTCGGCTGCCATAAAAGGCGACTCGACATCGGCTGGCGACACGCGGAACATGCCGTGTCGATCCCCATCGTGGCACGCCTCGTTGTCGTGATCGACAGCAGCCTCGGCATCTGCCGTCCTGACACGGGAGTCCGGCGTGCTCAAGGTGCTCACTGGCCTGGGGCCAAAGTGAGGCCGGTGCTGGTGGCGCCTGTGCAGGTTGGCGACGGCGGGCACTGCTTCCATTGACCTTTTTGTCGACCGGCCGAGACAAGCCGGATCGGCCTTTCCGCTGAACCGAAAGACCATGCAAACTTCTGCAGCCACAGTCCACGAGCGCCCAGCCTTCCTGGGCTCCACCAAGCAGCTGCTCATCGGCGGCCAATGGGTGCCCGCCGCTTCCGGTGAGGCCTTCGATACCTTCAACCCGGCCGATGGCACCGTCATCGGTCGGTTGGCGCGCGGTGGCCCGGTGGACATTGACCGCGCAGTCGCAGCAGCCCGTGCCGCTTTCGAGGGCCCCTGGAGCCGCTGGAAGCCGATCGAGCGGCAGCGCCTGCTGCTGCGCATCAACGATCTGCTGCTGGCGCACGCCGAAGAGCTTGCGGTGCTCGAGACCATGGACATGGGCGCGCCGCTCTCGCGCACTCGTTCGACCGTGCAGTGGATCTCTCAGACCATCCTGCACTTCGCTTCGTGCACCGGCGCGGCGACGACGACCACGTCCGGCCATTCGCTGCCCGGAGAGGTGATGGCTCTGACCCACAAGACCCCGCTGGGTGTCGTGGGCGGCATCATTCCGTGGAACGGGCCGCTCGGTGGCCAGTGGTGGATCCTCGGGCCGACGCTGGCCACGGGCTGCACCTGCGTACTGAAGCCGGCCGAGGACGCCTCGCTGTCGGTGCTGCGCTTCGCCGAGATCATGGCCCAGGCGGGTGTGCCCGACGGCGTCATGAACATCGTCACCGGCTACGGCAGCGAGGCGGGTTCCGCGCTGGCGGCGCATCCTGGCGTGGACAAGATCTCGTTCACCGGCTCGACGGAGACCGGGAGGAAGATTGTCGCGGCCTCGGCCGGCAACCTGAAGCGTCTTCAGCTCGAACTCGGCGGCAAGTCCCCGGACATTGTCTTCGCCGATGCAGACCTCGACATCGCGGTGCCCGGTGCCGCCATGGGCGTGTTCTCCAACAGCGGCCAGATCTGCTATTCCGGTACCCGGCTGTTCGTGCAGCGCCGGGTGCAGGAAGAGTTCGTCGAGCGACTGCGGCATTTCAGCGCCGGACTCAAGGTGGGGAACGGGCTGCAGCCGGACGTCGACCTCGGC
Organism: Ideonella sp.; assembly: GCF_041287625.1. Taxonomy (GTDB): domain Bacteria; phylum Pseudomonadota; class Gammaproteobacteria; order Burkholderiales; family Burkholderiaceae_C; genus Ideonella. Next base: position 17,849 of record NZ_JBGGNH010000049.1, on the reverse strand, counting down.
CCGCTCATCTCGGCGCGCCAGCTCGACAGGGTGATGGGCTACGTGAAGATCGGCAGCGAAGAGGGCGCGGTGCTTGCCGCCGGGGGCGCGCGCCTGGGTAACGAGCTGGCCAATGGGTACTTCGTCGAGCCCACGGTTTTCTCGGACGTGGCCAACACCATGGCAATCGCACGGGAAGAGATCTTCGGCCCTGTGATCTCAGTGATCCCCTTCGACACGGTGGACGAGGTGCTGAAGATGGCCAATGACTCGGAGTTTGGTCTGGCCGGCGGCGTCTGGACTCGCGATCTGAGCACTGCACATCGAGTCTCGCAAGGCATCCGCTCAGGCACGGTCTGGGTGAACTGCTACGGCATGGTCGATCCGACTGTCGGCTTCGGTGGCTGCAAGGCCAGTGGCTACGGCTGGAAGGGGAGTACCGAGCATGTCGAAAGCTTCCTGCAGCGCAAGGCCGTCTACATCAACCTGAACTGAACCACTGAGTTGCAGACAGTGCAGCGGAGGACGAGCAGTGAAATATCTCAGGCAAACGATCGCGGCCATGGGCTTGCTGGCCACGAGTTCGGCCGCCCTGGCCCAGGCCTACCCGAACAAGCCGATCCGTCTGGTCGTTCCCTTCGCACCCGGCGGTTCAACCGATGTGGTGGCGCGGGTGATCGCTCCCTCGATGGGCCGCAAGCTCGGGCAGACCGTGATCATCGAGAACCGCCCTGGCGGCGGCGGCGTGACTGCCACCAACGAGGTTCTCCGGTCGCCACCCGATGGCTACTCTTTGGCCATGGCCACGCCGTCTACGACGGCTGCCAATCCGGCCATCAGCACCAAGGCGCCCTACGGTCCTGCCGACCTCACCGCCATCATCGACGTTGCTGCGACGCCCACAGTCATTGCCGTCAATCCCAGCTTCCCGGCCAAAGACTATGCCGGCTTCTTGGCGGAGTTGAAGCGCAAGCCCGCCAGCTACGCCTATGCCTCGTCGGGCATGGGCGGCATCAGCCACCTGCAGATGGAAACCTTCAAGAGCCTGACCGGCGTGTTCATCACGCACATTCCCTACCGTGGTGCGGCACCGGCCCTGAACGATACGGTAGCGGGCCAGGTCCAGGTTGTGATGGATGCGCTGCCTTCGGCGCTGCCATTCATCAAGGCTGGCAAGTTGGTGCCGATGGTGGTCGCATCGCCCGAGCGTTTGAGCGACTTCCCGGACGTGCCGACCTTTGCCGAGGTCGGGCTGGCCCCAATGAACCGCATGTCCGCCTTCGGCATCGTCGGTCCCAAGGGCATGCCTCCCGAGCTGGTACGCAAGATCAATGAAGCGGTGCGCGCCGCGCTGGAGGAGCCGGCGGTCCGGCAGCAGATCGAGAGGAGCGGCGCGATGGTGATCACCGGCTCGCACGAGCAATACACGGCGGAGATCAACAGCGAGTTTGCGCTGCTCAAGCGGGTGGTGGCCGAGCGCAAACTCACCATGGACGGCTCAAACTGAGGCCCCGATGAGCGACATCTACTCTCTCGAACGCTTCTTCCGCCCGCGCAGCGTGGCCATCGTGGGCGCCTCGCCGCAGGCTGGCTCCCCCCGCAACGCGATTGTCAAAGTACTGCTCAAGCATGGCTTCGAAGGCCGCGTCTACCCTGTCAGCCCGACCCATGCCGAGGTTGAAGGGCTGGCAACCTTCAAGTCGGTGGCCGAACTGCCCGAGACACCCGACGTGGCACTCGTCATCACCCCCGCCCACACGGTGCCGGACATCGTCGCGCAGTGTGGCGTGAAGGGCATTCGCCATGTGATCGTCTTCAGTGCCGGCTTCGAGGAGACTGAGGCTGGCAAGGTCCACGCCGCCCGATTGGTGGAGGCAGCCGCCCGCTGCCAGGTGACCGTGATGGGCCCGAACTGCCAGGGCGTCTGGTCAGTTCGCAACAAGAGCATGCTGACCTACAGCCCGGCTCTGCAAAACCTGGATGCGGTCCAGCATGCGCCGATCGCCGTGGTCAGCCAGAGCGGCGCCCTGGCCGGTGCCATCGGCAATGCGATGCAGCGCAACGGCATCGGCTGCTCGTACATGGTCAGCGTTGGCAACGAGACCTGCCTGGACGCGCTGGAAGTGCTCGACTGGGTGGTGGACCAGGACGACGTGCGGGTCGTGGCGCTCTACATCGAGGGCTTGAACGACGCCCACCGCATGCTCGGCATCGCGCAGAAGGCGCGCCGGCGCGACGTGCAGATCGTCGTGCTGAAGGCCGGCCGATCGGCGATGGGCCAGCAGGCCACGGCCTCCCACACCGGCAAGATTGCGTCCTCTCATTCGGTCTATGCGGACGTACTGGAGCAGGCGGGGGTCATGTCGGTGGACAGCCTGGTTGACCTGCTGCTGGCGGTCGAGGTGCTGTCGTTCATGCGCGCTCCGCGGGCGAGCGGCGATCCGAAGGGCGGCATTTCGGTGCTGAGCTCGTCAGGCGGCGCTGGCGCACTGCTGGCCGACCACAGCAGCCATTGCGGCGTCCCATTGACCGAGTTTGGCGACGCCACCACGGTGCGACTTGAAGCCCTGCTGCCCGACTTCGCGCGCAAGGCCAACCCGATTGACCTGACCGGGCAGATCAATACCGTGGCGAACCTGTTCCGCGACACCTGCCATGCGATCGCGGACGATCCCCGTACCGAGGCCATCGTTGTGCAGTACGCCAGCAGCGGCAGGAGGTATCTGCAAGAAGATGCAGCGGTGTTCAAGGCCCTGGGCAGCCAGCTTCCGGTGATCGTCAGCTTCGTCGGCGAGACCATGGCGCCGGAGGCCCGGCGGGCGTTCCGCGAAGCCGGTGTGCTGCTGGCTGCCGATCCGTCGACCACCATGCAGGCGCTGTCGTGGCTCTACCGGCGCATGCGGTACCGGGCGCTGCCCGCGGTGCGCGAGCGGGTGGCGCTGGTGCCGCGTGCAGCCCCTTCAGACTGGGACCGCACGATGCGGTTCTGCGAGGACGGCGGCATCACCCCGGCCCGCTGGACGGTGTTGGGCGCTGGCGACCGGGCGGCGCAGGCCTGTGCCGACATGGCCCTTCCGCTGGTGGTCAAGGTCCTGCCTTCCGAGGCCGAGCACAAGACCGAACTCGGCCTGGTGCGTTTGCGGGTGGGATCGTTCGACGAGGTGGACCTGCTGGCGGCGGAGTTCCGAGCCAGGCTGGGCAGGCCTGGCGCCCGCATTCTGGTGCAGGAGATGGTCGGCGAGGGCGTCGAGGTGGTGCTGTCCTGCCTGAGGGAAACCGACTTCGGCCCCATCATCTCCCTGGGGACCGGCGGCGTCGCGATCGAGCTCTACCGCGACGTTGCCCACCTCGCGCTGCCCGTGACTTCCGCGCAGGTGCGCGCGGCACTGCACAAGCTCAAGCTGTGGACCCTGCTGCAGGGCTTCCGGGGCAAGCCGGCGGCCGATGTGGATGCGCTGGTGAATGCCGCGGTCGCATTCGGCGACCAGTTCTTGGCGGCGTCGGATATCCGCGAGTTCGAGATCAATCCGCTGATCGTCGGTGCACAGGGCCAGGGACTGCGGGCCGTGGATGCGTTGGTGGTAGCCCGCTAGGAACCTATCCGTCAACGATGTTGACACCCAACGGCAACTTGCGGAATGCGAGGATGGCCGCGGCCAGGTGATTGAGGGCGACGAAGCTGCGCGTTCCAAGCTCACCAGCGTCAGGCTGGCGCAGCGCGCGCGCATCGTGCTGCTGGCGGCGCAAGGCCTGCGGAACAAGGACATTGCCGAGCAATTGGGGATCGGTCGCGTGCAGGTGGCGCGCTGGCGCGAGCGCTATCTGGAGTTGGGGCTCGAAGGCATCAAACGCGACCTGCCGCGCGGTGCTCCGCCGGTGAAGGTGGATTCCGCCAAGCTGGTGAAGCTGGCCACCCAAACCCCACCGCCTGCGGCCACGCACTGGAGCACCCGCAAGATGGGCGAGGTGCTGGGGTGTCGCGCTACTCGGCCTCGCATGTTGCGTGATCTGCGTTCCCAAGACCACAGCGTTTTGTTAGTCGCTCTTAATGTGGAAGACACCCACCTCCCGACGTGACTGAGCCTGACCTGAGGCTGGCCGGGACCGCGGGGTCAGCGGGGAAGCGGGTTTCAGGCGGCGGCGGGCGTGGCGATGAAGCCATGCCCGCGCACTGGCCCCGTGGATGTCGGACACCAGCACGTTGATGCGAATGCCCGCGTCCACCAGCACCTTGTGCAGCCGGTTCTTCTCCGCGCTGCACATGCCCACCAGCTTCTGTCGCTGGCGCGCCACCAGGCGAAGCTGGCGCATCTGCACCGGCGGGATGAAGGAGGCGCGCAGCAAACCCGCGCGCGCCAGCGTGGCCAGCCACTGCGCGTCGGCCATGTCGGTCTGGCGACCAGGCACGGCCTTGACGTGGCGTGCGTTGACCACCCAGGCCATGATGCCCACGGCCCCCAGCGCCGCGAACGGGCTCTTCCAATACACCCCCGTGCTCTCCATCACCACAACCTCGGGCGCGATCTCCAGCGCCCACGCGGCGAGCGCGCGGCGGTCGCGTTTGAAGGCGCCGAAGTCGCGCTTGGTGACCTCCACGCGGCCATCGTCGTGCTCGACGACAGCGCACGCGGTGATCTTGGCCTGGTGAACGTCCAGCGCAATGACGCGCTTGTGCATCGGGGTCAGATCCATTGCCTGGGCTCCTGCAGCTTGAATCACAATCACAAGCGTGCGGGCCAGCACTGGTGCCGCCGACCAATGGCCTGCCGGGCAAGCCCGGCGGCTCTCTTTAATGTGGGCTGTCAGGTGTGCCCCGACCCTGCCGGGTCCGGGCAACCCTCGCAGGCAATCCTGGGTACGAGTGGTCGGCAGCGGGTCAAGTTAGCGATCGCGGTCAAGTGCCATCAAAAGTTTGACCGACCTCTACCCGCGCTGGCCCGCACACCCCAGTGTCTTCCATCATCCAGGGTGACCCGCAAGGGACATGACAGTTAGCTCACGGCTGGCAGCAAGTGCAGATACTTGTCGAGCGTGATCGGGTATTCGCGCACCCGCACCCCGGTCGCGTTGTAGACCGCATTCGCGATCGCCGCCGGCACGCCGCAGATGCCCAACTCGCCGACGCCCTTCGCCTTCATCGGCGACATCGTTGGGTCGACCTCGTCGAGGAAGATCACCTCCTGATGCGGAATGTCGGCATGCACCGGCACCTCGTAGCTCGCCAGATCGTGGTTGATGAAAAGACCATGGCGCTTGTCGACCACCATGTCTTCCATCAGCGCCGCGCCGGCGCCCATCGTCATTGATCCGATCACCTGGCTGCGCGCCGCCTTGGGGTTCAGGATGCGACCGGCAGCGCAAACCGCCAGCATGCGCCTGATGCGGATCTCGCCAGTTGCTGAATCGACGCCGACCTCGACAAAGTGCGCGCCGAAGGTCTGCTGCGAATACCTTTTCGACTGATTGCCATAGGTGATCTCGTCTTCGCCAGTCAGGTCTCCGGCGGCCGCGGCCTCGCCGAGCGGGACGTGGCGGCCGCCTGCGCGGACCTCGCCGTCGGCGAACTCCGCTTCCGCACCCTCCATCCCGAGCCTCCCTGCCACGGCCTCGCGCAACTTCAGGCAGGCGGCATAGACGCCCGAGGTGGACGAAGCGGCGCCCCATTGACCGCCGGAGCCCGGTGATTCGGGGAAGCTCGAATCGCCGAGCCGCACCTTCACCTTGTCCACGGTCACGCCCATCATCTCCGCGGCAGTCTGCGCAATGATCGTGTAGCTGCCGGTGCCCACGTCGGTCATGTCGGTTTCCACAGTCACGATCCCATCGCCGCCCAGCCGTACGCGCGCCGCGGACTTGGCGATCAGCGCACCGCGCAACGCCGAGGCGACGCCCACGCCGATCAACCAACGCCCTTCACGCTTCTGCGCGGGGGGGTCTGCAGGGCCTGCCACCCGAAGCGCTCGGCGCCTTGGGTCAGGCACTCGTTCAGCTGCCTCGCCGAGAACGGCCTCGCCGGGTTCTCGGGATCGACCCGGGTGTCGTTCAGCACCCGGAATCGAACCGGATCGATGTCGAGCTTTTCCGCCATCTCGTCCATCGCGATCTCCAGCGCCATCATCCCGCTGGCTTCACCCGGAGCGCGCATCGCGTTGCCCTCGGCCAGGTCGAGCACGGCGACGCGAAGGTGCGTCATCCGGTTCTCCCCTGCGTAGAGCGAGCGTGTCGACGCCGTCGTCGGTTCAGAGCGGCCACCCCGCAGATTGCCCGACCAGCCTTCATGACCGATCGCGGTGATGCGGCCCCCGGGCGTCGCCCCGATGCGAATGCGCTGGATCGTCGCCGGCCGGTGCGTCGTGTTGTTGAACATCAGTGGCCGCTGCAGAGCGACCTTCACCGGCCGCTTTGCCGCGCGCGCACCCAGCGCGGCCATCACGCAGTCCGAAATCACCGTGCCCTTGCCGCCAAAGCTGCCGCCGATGAAGGGCGCGACGATGCGTATGTTCTGCTTGGGCATGCCGAGGATGCGCGCCAGGTCGCGCAGGCCCCAGTTGAGTTGCTGGATCGGGCTCCAGCAGATGAGCTTGTCGCCCCGCCATTGGGCGATCGTCGCGTGCGGCTCCATCATCGCGTGCGCATGGGCGGGCGTGCTATAGGTCGCGTCGAGCTGCACCGGTGCCGCGGCGAAGGCAGCCTCGAAGTCCCCGACGTGCGACTGCGGCGGCGGACCGAACGCTGCTGGCTGGGGCGTCACCGCCGTCGCCTTGGCCGCGGCGAGGTCGAACGCCCCGGGCTCGCTGGCGTACTTCACGCGCAGCAGGTTCGCACCTGCACGCGCTTGTTCGAAGGTCTCGGCGACGACCAGGGCAATCGCCTGGTGGTAATGGTCGACCCGGGGGCCGGCAAGAGGCCGGTCGACGTAGAACTCACCGGTGCCGACGGGGCCTGCGTTCTCTGCCGTCACGAGGGCAATCACACCCGGCGAGGCTTTCGCAGCCGAGGCATCGATCGCTTCGATGCGGCCCTTCGCGATCGCGGCGCCGACGATCACGCCGTAGGCCGGGTTCACGACCTCCGCATGCTGCTCATAGGCGTAGGACGCGGCGCCGGTGACTTTCAGCTTGCCGTCGATCCGGTCGGTCGCATGGCCGACGACCTTCAGTCGATCGATCGGATTGATACCGGCAGGTTCATCGAACTTCATGCGGTCCTCGCTTCCGCCATGACCGCGGCGAGCGTGCGCTCGACCAGCGGGATCTTGAACGCGTTCTCGTGGGTAGGTCGAGCGCCGACCAACAGGTTGGCTGCCACGGCCTTGGCCCCGTTGGGCAACAAGGATTCGGCCATTGCCGAGCGCCACGGCTTGGGCCCGACGCCACCCACCGCGACGCGCCCCGTGCCATCGCGTTGCATCACGAGAGCGATCGAGACCAGCGCAAACGCATAGGAGGCCCGGTCTCGCACCTTGTGATATCGATGCGTACCGCCCGTCGGCGCGGGCAGCGTGACGGCTGTGATCAGTTCACCGGGAGTCAATGCGTTCTCGATGTGCGGCGTAGCGCCGGGCAGCCGGTGAAAGTCGGCGATCGGGATGACCCGGGTCGCGCCCTGCGCATTCAAGGTCTCGACGTTCGCATCGAGCAGCCGCATCGCTACCGCCATGTCGCTCGGGTTCGTCGCGATGCACGTATCGCTCACGCCGACGAGACCGAGCGAACGGCTCGCCCCGCCGAGCGCCGCGCACCCCGCGCCGGGCTGGCGCTTGTTGCACGCCAGGTTGGTGTCGTAGAAATACGGGCAGCGCGTGCGCTGCAGCAGGTTGCCGCCGGTCGTTGCCTTGTTGCGCAACTGGCCCGAGGCGCCGGCCACGATGGCGCGCGACAGCACCGCGTAGTCGCGCCGCACGCGCATGTCGCTCGCGAGCGCCGTGTTCGACACCAGTGCGCCGATGCGCAGGCCGCCTTCCGCTGTCGGTTCGATCTTGTCGAGGCCGAGGCCGTTCACGTCGATCAGATGCGTGGGCGTCTCGATCTCCAGCTTCATCAGGTCGAGCAGATTGGTACCGCCGGCGATGAACCGGGCACCCGGGCTATTCGCCGCAGCCATCGCGGCGGCTTGGCGCGACACCGCGCGCTCGAAGGTGAAGGCTTTCATGCCGGCCTCCTCGGCACGCCGTCGGCGACCTCGATGATCGCGTCGATGATGTTCGGATAGGCTGCGCAGCGACAGATGTTGCCGCTCATGCGCTCGCGCAGTTCCGCCGCCGAGAGCAGCGGCTGCACCGCGATGTCCGCGCCGACGTGGCTGGGTACTCCGGCCCGGATCTCGTCGAGTACGGCGATGGCCGAACAGATCTGCCCGGGCGTGCAGTAGCCGCACTGGAAGCCGTCGTGCTTGATGAACGCGACCTGCATCGGATGGAGACGCTCCGAGGTGCCGAGGCCTTCGATCGTCGTGATCTTCGAGCTGCCGTGCATCACGGCGAGCGACAGGCACGAGTTGATCCGTTGGCCATCGACGATCACGGTGCAGGCGCCGCACTGGCCGTGGTCGCAGCCCTTCTTCGTGCCGTACAGGTGGAGGTGCTCACGGAGTGCGTCGAGCAAGGTGGTGCGGTTGTCCAGTGTCAGCGGATGCGTCTCACCGTTGATGTCGAGGCTGATGGTGCTCATCGGGACTGCGGTGGGTGTGACAGGCGAGTCCGCCACGCCGGGTCCGCTCGGCATTGTTGCGGCCCGGGCCGCAGTAACCGTCGCGGAGGCCCCCACCGACGAGGCGCCGACGATCAGCAAGTCCCGCCGTGAGATCGGCAGTTCGGAGGGGGAAGTCATAGGGCGAGTTCCTCTGTGGGTCGCTGGCCCGTCAGGCACCAGGGAGAAGCAAGGTCGGGATCGGTTGAAGGCCTCGATACGGCAACAGGTCCGAGCCGCAAACGCACGTGGCTACGACACGAATGATCGCGTCGGTGGGTTCCTGGATCTGCGGAGCGGCGCACTCCTCGAAGCGAATGTCCCCCGGGTCGTGCAGAACGGCGGCCTTCACTGCGGGGCTCCCGTCCGTGCTGTGGGATAGACCCGGACCGTGGCCTCCCGCGCGCCGCCGCTGACCATCGGCGCGAGGTACCGACTGCCGCTGTACTTGGTACGATAGGCGTCGTCAATGCGGGTGTTGATGGCGCCTTCCACCGGCTCGAATCGCAGTCATGGGTTTGCCCTCCCGCGATGATTCGGCCCGCGCGCTGCCGCAGCGCCGCTTGGTACCAGCGCGACGACCGGCCGCTGTATGCGCGAACGAAGAGGTCGCCATCGACGGCAACGCACCAGATCCATGTCGGCGTTCCCGTGGTCACGCCGTCTTCCCGAAATGGCGCGATCTTCAGGTCGTCCTGGGCGACGATGCGTTCGAGATCGGTCGTCGGCCAAGGGTCGGCCTTCGCCATCGTGTTCAGTGTCGTCGGAGTCACGTTCACCCTCGTGGTCCGGCCAGTCACAACGAATTTAGTTCCGACCCGCCGAGGACACTAGACGGCCGCGAGCGCATGGGCCTATCACCGTGGTTCATGAATCGAGGCGACAGCGGCACTTCGCTCGATTCAAGGGGCGACCCCTTCGACGATGAAGACACGTGACGTGGCCGAGCGCTGCCGAATGGGCCGCAGCGCGCGATACGCAGGGGAGTCGTACCAGGCCTGGGCCTGCGCCAAGCTCGGGAACACGATCATCACGATGCGTTGCGCCGGCGCTCCTTCGAGCGAGGAACGCTGCCCGCCGCGCACCGCGTACCGTCCCCCGAACGGCGCGAACGTCGACTCGACGGCGGCGCTGTACGGCTTGATCCCTTCGGCGTCGGTGAGCTCGAACTCGGAAAGGTAGAACGCCGGAGCCGTCGCGGCCTTCAGTGCCGGCGGGCGTACCGCGATCACGACCGGCGTCGCCTCGATCAGGTTGCGTCCGGTGATCATCGGCCCCGTGGTCTCCAGGTACTTCCTGAAGTGCGGCGTGTCGCGGTGCCGGAGGTATGCGTCTTCATCGGCGTAGATCTCGATGAAGCGGACCTGGTTGGGTGCGTCTTTCAGGGCAACGGCATAGATGGCGGCGACGCCGGGCTCAACCCGAATCGAGGCTTCGATCTCTTCGCTCACAGCCGCCTTGTAGGCATCCAGGCGGGCAGGATCGATCTGCAGATCGGCCGTGCGAACGACAGGATTCGAAGGCATCGATGGCTTCGCGCCGAGCAGCACCGGCACCACGTCGATCAACGTGCGCGACGTTGTCATCGCGTCGGTCACGGCCCGGAACTTCTCGAAGTGAGGCGTGCGCAGATGCGATGCGTAGGCGTCAGCATCCTGGTACATCTCGAAGACACGGATGTGCGCCGGATTGCCTTTTTCGGCCACGGCATGCAGCGCGAGCGCTCCCGGCTCGTCGCGCATCACTGCTTCGGCGTGCTGCGCGGATGCCACCTTGAAGGCCTCCAGCCGAGATGGGTCGATCTGCAGATCTGCCAGCCGCACGAACGGCACGGGTTGCGCCTGAGCGTGAGACGAAGACTGAAACAACGAGCCAAGGATCAGCGTACTCGCCGCCAGGAATTGATTGAGGTTCATCGGATGTTCGTCAGGTTGATGTGGGGAATTCTGCGTAGGCGCAGAGACATTCGTTAGTGCGATCCGCTCGATCCATTGCCCGATCCTCCTGTTCTGACACCTTTTTGGGCAGAATCTGGATGAGGCCTGCGCTACGATGATCCTCATGGAACCCAGGCCACCACGCAGCCGTGCCGACGCCGATCGGCGTTTCGAGTCAGCGCGTGCCGCGCTTGCCGCGCGCATCGCCGGCTGGACCGTCGGCGTCGAACAGATCGACACCGCCAACCCGAGCTTGACGCTTTACCGGCACGACGCTCCGACCGACGCGATGAGCTGCATGGTTCAGCCGGCGATCGCCTTGACGGTGCAAGGCGCGAAGCGTGCGTTGCTCGGTGACGAGGTGTTCGACTACCACCCGCATCGCTTCCTGATCACGTCGCTCGATCTGCCGGTCGTGTTGCGCGCGGTGAAGGCGAACAGCGAGACGCCGTACCTGAGCGTCGTGCTCAGGCTCGACCCGCGTGCCATCGCGGAACTGATGACGCAGATCGAGGTGCCGCCACCGTCGCGTGCACAGCCGGTCACGCACGGCATCGTGCTCGGAGAGACCACGACGCCGTTGCTGGAAGCGTTCGACCGGCTGGTGCGACTGCTGGATGAGCCGGCGACAATCCCCGTGCTCGCACCGCTGATCCAGAAGGAAATCTTCTACCGTGTGCTGATGAGCGACCAGGGTGCACTGCTCTGGCAGATGGCCTCGTTCGGCAGCCATGGACACCGCGTTTCGCGGGCGATCGACTGGTTGAAGTCGAACTTCGCCGAGCCCTTGCATGTCGAGGAACTCGCGGCCGAGGTGCAGATGAGCCCTTCGAGGTTTCACCATCACTTCCGCCAACTCACGTCAATGAGCCCGCTGCAGTTTCAGAAGTGGCTGCGCCTCAACGAGGCACGTCGCCTGATGCTCACGGAGAGCATCGATGCGTCCAACGCGGCGTTCCGCACCGGCTATGAAAGCGCATCGCAGTTCAGTCGTGAATACAGCCGCGAGTTCGGTGCGCCACCGCGGCGCGACATCGAGCGGCTGCTGCGAACGCGTGATGCTGAAGGCTCCGCGAAAGCGGTGCGTGCGTAGGCCAATCGCGTCCCAGCAGGAGCCCTGTTCACTCGCGATCAGCGATCAGTTCGATCATCGCGGGCATCGGCTCGGCCTGTCGCAGCACCGCCGTGCCTCTGTCGATCGTGCCTAGTGTAGTGTTTTGTTCTTGAGTGAACTTAAATGCATTACCCATCTCCAATGCTCTACTACAGTTTGCATTGGAGAGAGCAATTGCGAGTTGCCCCGACGATTGAGCTGACGGACGAGCAAGAAAGCGAGCTGAGGAAGCTGTCGAATTCCAAGCTAACCAGCGTGCGCATGGCTGAACGCGCGCAGATCGTGCTGCTGGCTGCGCAGGGCCTGCAGAACAAGGAGATCGCAGAGCTTCTTGGCGTCGGACGGGTGCAGGTCGCGCGCTGGCGCGAGCGCTACTTGGAGTCGGGGCTGAGGCATTGAACGCGATCTGCCGCGCGGCGCGCCGCCGGTCAAGGTGGACGTGGCCAAGCTGGTGGAGCTGACGACGCAGACCACGCCCGAGGCGGCCACGCACTGGAGCACGCGCAAGATGGCGGCGATGCTCGGCGTCAGCCCCAGCACCGTGATGCGTCATTGGCAGGCCAACGGCCTGAAGCTGCATTTGGTGCGCGGCTTCAAGATCTCGCGCGATCCGAAGTTCGTCGAGAAGCTCGAAGACATCGTGGGCCTGTACATGTCGCCGCCGGAGCACGCCTTGGTGCTGTGCTGCGATTAGAAGAGCCAGGTGCAGGCACTTGATCGCACACAGCCGGGGCTGCCACTCAAGAAGGGCCGCGCGGCCACCATGACGCACGACTACAAGCGCAACGGCACCACCACGCTGTTCGCCGCGCTCAACGTGCTCGATGGTCAGGTCATCGGCCAATGCCAGCAGCGACACACCCACGCCGAGTGGCTGAAGTTCCTGCGCAAGATCGACCGCGAGACACCCAAGGACAAGACGCTGCACCTGATCGCTGACAACTACGCCAAGCACAAGCACCCCGCCGTGCAGGAATGGCTGGCCAAGCACCCGCGATTCAACACGCACTTCACGCCAACTTCGACGCGTGGTTGAACATGGTGGAGCGCTTCTTCCGCGATCTGACCACCGAGCGGCTGTGCCGGGGTGTGTTCACCAGTGTGCCCGAACTGGTGGCGGCGATCGATGAATACGTCGCTCACCACAACACCGACCCCAAGCCGTGGTGCTGGGACATGACGTTCTTGCCCACGGACGTCGCTGCCCGATGGTTCTTCCTGTACCTGATCCTGGACGTTTACAGCCGCAAGATCGTGGGCTTCCAGGTGCACGAAGACGACAACTCGGACCATGCTGCACGGCTCGTGCAGCGCACTGCGCTGGCCGAGGAAATCCACGCGATGCCTCGCGACGAAAGGCCAGTGCTGCATGGCGACAACGGCGCCACGCTCAAGGCCACCACAGTGCTGGCGATGCTGTGGTGGCTGGGGGCGAAGCCTTCGTACTCGCGGCCGCGCGTGAGCGACGACAACGCCTTGGTCGAAAGCCTGTTCCGCACGGCGAAGTACCGGCCGGAGTTCCCCGCTGCGGGCTTTGCCAATCTCGGCGCGGCGCGCGATTGGGCGCGAGAGTTCGTGCATTGGTACAGCAGATGTTGCTCAAGGGCGCGGACCTGTCGGTGCACGATCAGATCGCGCTCGATGCCATCGCCGATCTGCTCAACAACCGGCCTCGTCAAACGCTGAACTGGCGCAGTCCCATTCAGGTGTTCGCAGAGCTCATGCAAGGCATCAACCAACAGGCTCAGGCCACAACCCACTGACATTGCAACGATGCCGAGTGTCGGACTTCAGACCGCAGCCCCAAATTTCGGCAGGCACGGGCAAGACACATGAGCGGCTCAACTGTTGTCGTCACTTTGCGAATGATTGATGTCGCGGCGCCTAGCAGGTACCTGCCGTGCATCGGGTCGCAGGGGAAGACGGCGCGAACCCCGCAGCCATGGCTGGCGGACGCAGCGGGGCAAGCTGCTGCATCCTGTCGGCGGTGGCGCACCACTGCAGCGGATGCTGTTCGCTCGAAATGGGCTACGGCTGCGAGATCGTCAGGGAGCTTGCTGGGGGCGGCGACTTCTGCCGCAGCGTGCCCAACAGCGGCCTGGTGTAGGAGGTGTCGAGACCGATGCGAAGCCTCATGCAGCTCAACTCCTCCGCCCTTCGGGCAGCACGCCGAAGCGTTGACCGGCCTGGCGGCGGAATTCGGTGGGCGTCATACCCTTTATGTCCAGGAACCGGCGGTTGAAGTTGGCGACATTGTTGAAGCCCACCTCGAAGCAGATATGCGTCACCAGCCGGTCCGAATCCATCAGCAGCTGGCAGGCGCGGTTCACTCGGATGCGGTTGACGAAGTCGGTGAAAGTATTGCCGGTAGCGCGGCGGAAGAAGCGCGAGAAGCGGCTTTCGCTCATGCCAAGCTCGGCTGCCAATGCGGCTGCCGAATGTTCCTCGGCCAGGTGACCGGTGATGCGGCTGACCACAGCATGCACGTGGGCCAGCGAGGCATCGTCGCCCGTGCTCTGCAGCTGTACGCTCGACAGCAGCCGGTAGTCAGTGCAGGCCGCCAGGTCTGCCAGGCAGTCGCAGAAGGCGGTCAGCCTGCGCAGCCCACGCGACGACTTAACTCGCTGCCAGTGTGACTCCGCTCGTTCCGACAAACCGAAAAACTCAATTCCGTTCTTGGCGCGCTCCAGTAGCGGCAGAACCTCACGCAACTCCGGGATCGTTTCGGCCGTGCGAACCAGAGGCTCGTGCGAGAACTGGATTACCAGGTCGCGTTGTTCAACGCCGCCGGCTGGTAGGTCCATGCTCACCCAGTTGTGCGGCAGGCGCGGCCCGGTGAGTACCAGTTGCCCCGGCTGAAACGGTCCGATCCAATCGCCAACGAACAGCTTGCCGCTGGTGCTGGTGATGAGGTGCAGCTCGTACTCGTCGTGGTAATGCCAGCGGGCATGCGGCGTGGGGTAGCCGTGCGCGAGGCAGCGCACGAATCCGACCTCACTAGAAGCTTCATAGCCGAGATCAGGCGAGCGGGCGAGTTCGTGTTCGAGCTCGGGGCGTACGACACGCGGGGTCACGGGCTTGAGCGACATCACGGCTCCAGACTCAGACCGCAGCGCGGCGGGCCACAAAGGCTTGCACCTGCGCAAACGCTACGCGCAGCGCATCCAACAGGCGGGCATCGCCGGCCAGCTCGCCCCACAGCGTGGGGTCCGCACCAAACGCGGCCACCGGGTCGGCGGCCTCGCAGATCGCATGGGCCACCGCGGGGTCCATGGCCTGGTCCTGGTAGGCGTAGGGCAGGCCGCCCGCGTGCCAGCGCTGCAGGTAGGCCAGGAACAGTGCAGGCAGCATCGCCACGCTGCGGATGGTGCCGCCCATGGCGAGTTTGTCGCGGATGGTCGGCGCGATCATGCCGGGGATCTTCGAGAACGCATCCATCGCCACGCGCTGGTTGGTGTCCTGGATCGCCGGGTTGCCGAAGCGGTCCAGCACCACGTCGCGGTAGCGGGCCAGGTCCAGCGGGCAGGGCTTCTCGGGCGTGTGCAGCACCGGAATGGCGTCGTCGGTCACGTAGTCGTAGGCCATCTTCCGGATCTCGGCGTCGTGCGTGCCTTCGTGGATGTAGAGGTGGCCCGCCAGCGTGCCGGCCCAGGCAATGCAGCTGTGGGTGGCGTTCAGCAGGCGGATCTTGGCTTCCTCGTAGGCCGCGACCGAATCCACCATATCCACGCCGACCTTTTCCCATTCGGGGCGGCCGGCGATGAAGCGGTCTTCGATCACCCACTGGATGAAGCTTTCGCCCATCAGTGCGGCGGGGTCGTCGCGTCCGGTGGCGGCCTTGACGCGCTCGGCCACATCCGGCGTTGGGCGCGGGGTGATGCGGTCGACCATCGCGTTGGGGCTGGTGGTGTGGGCCTCGACCCAGGCCTTCAGCGCGCTGTCGCCCAGCGCGTCGATGAACTGCAGCAGGCCGCCGCGCGAGCGGTCGCCGTTGTGGCGCAGGTTGTCGCAGTTCAGCAGCGTCACGCCTCCTGCGCCCGCAGCTGCGCGAGCGCGCAGCAGGCTGACCAGGCCGCCGTAGATCGTGTGGCCTGCGCCGCCCGCCTTTACCGCCGCCAGGTCATTGCGCAAGTCGGGGAAAGTGGCCCAATCAAGGCGGTCCTGCGCGTCCAGGTAGTAGCCCGCCTCGGTGACGGTGAAGGAGATGATGCGGGTCGCCGGGTCGGTGCCTGCGGCGATCAGCGGGGCCAAGTCGTCTTGGTAGGGGATCACGCGCTGGATGGATTCGATGCGGGTGTAGCTGCGCTCGCCCTGCGGCGTGATAGTTTCCAGCGTGTAGGCACCGCCCTGCGCCTGCAGCGCGGCAATGGTGTCGAGCATGTCGGGGCGCAGGTTGCCGCCGGTGATGGACCAGCGGGTGTCGCCCGTCTGCCGCAGTTGGTGTACGTAGAGGGCCTGGTGCGCGCGGTGGAACGAACCCAGGCCGAGGTGGAGCATGGTGGACATGGAAAAAGGCCTTCGTGGTCTGACGGCTGCGTTCTGAAAGGCAGGAAAGAAAGGAGAGCCGAGAGAAGGTGAAACAGGGCTTCAGAGGTCGAACTGGGTGGGCATCATCACCACGTCGCGGATCGTCATGCCACGCGGCCTCGTGAGCATGAACAGCACCACATTGGCGACTTCCTCGGCCTCGATCAGGCTGCCGTTGGCCTTGGCTTCGGCCAGCTTCTCGGCCGGCCAGTCGGCCAGCAGCGAGGTGATGACCGGGCCAGGCGAGATCGCTCCCACCCGGATGCCGTGCTTGAAGACCTGGCGCCGCACGGTCTGCACAAAGCAGTTCACTGCCCATTTGGACGAAGCATAGACCGGCTCCCATGGGGTGGGGAAATGCGCTGCCAACGAGCTGGTGACGATGATGTCTCCGGTGCCGCGCCCGATCATGTGGGGCAGCACGTTGTGCACATTTTTCATTACCACGTTGACGTTCAGGTTCAGCATCCGGTCGATCGCCTCCGGGTCGGCGTCGACCAGGTCGCCGCCGACATACAAGCCGGCGTTGGCGTGGAAGATGTCGAGCTGGCCGGTGAGGGCCAGCGTGCGTGCCAGCAGCGTGGCGCACTGGGCCGGGTCCAGCAGGTCCAGCACCACTGGCAGCGCGGTCGAGCCGAGCAACGCGCAGGCGCGTTCCAGCGCCTGGCCGTCGCGGTCGATCAGCACCACCCGGGCGCCAGCCTCGACCATGGCGCGTGCGCTGGCCAGGCCAATGCCCGAGGCCGCGCCGGTGACCGCGGCCACCTGGCCGGCGAGAGGAAGGTTCATGCTCATTTGGGTAGGCTCCGGGCTCAGGCGGTTTGCTGGGCGACCACGCGTCCGGCGGGGTCGAACCAGTGGGCTCGCGAGGTGTCGAACTCCAGGCTGACGGCGGCGCCCGGGTGCAGCGTGGTGCGCTCGTTCTGACGCGCCACGAACTGCGCGCCAGCCGGGGTGCTGACGTAGATCAGGGTCTCGGCGCCGAGCGCCTCGACCAGCTCCACCTGCCCGGCCACCGGCGTGCTGCCCACGGCGCGCACCACGATGCTTTCCGGCCGCAGCCCCATCGCGCCACCGGCGGCGCCGGCCGGAGCCCGCTGCTGCACCGAGGCCGGGGCCTGGGGCAGCGCGACCACGTTCATCTGCGGCGTGCCGATGAACTGCGCCACGAACTGGTTGGCCGGCTTGTCGTACAGCTCCAGCGGCGTGCCGACCTGCTCGATCTTGCCGTCGCGCAGCACCACCACGCGGTCGGCCAGCGTCATCGCCTCGACCTGATCGTGCGTCACGTAGATGGTGGTAGCGCCCAGCTCGCGGTGCAGCTTGGCGATCTCGACCCGGGTCTGGCCACGCAGTGCGGCGTCCAGGTTGGACAGCGGCTCGTCGAACAGGAAGACCTTGGGCGAGCGCACGATGGCGCGGCCGATGGCCACGCGCTGGCGCTGGCCGCCGGACAGCTCCTTGGGCGTGCGCTGCAGGTAGGCGGTGAGGTTCAGGATCTTCGCGGCGCGCTCGACCTTCTCGCGGATCTCGCTTTCGCTGACCTTGGCCAGCTTCAGCGCGAAGCTCATGTTCTCGTACACGCTCATGTGCGGGTAGAGCGCG
>NZ_JBGGNH010000048.1:0-22889 GCF_041287625.1 Ideonella sp. | reverse complement strand
GCCTGCTGGATCAGGCCCGCTACTACGTGCTGCCACCTCGCCGTGCCGGACGCAGCTTCCCACGTGTGGTCAAACGCTCCAGTCGCAGCAAGTACCCATCAAAAAAATGCCAGTCAGGGCTTAACTGACTGGCATTGGCCTCTCGGGCGGCTTCTGGCAGGGGGCCGAGCGCGTTATTGGCTGGCCGCTCCGGCGGATGCCGGGGCGGCGGCACCGCTGGCAGCATCGGCCGGCGGCTTCGGCTCGTCGAACTTCGCGCCGCCCTTGTTGGCCATGTAGACCACCGCGCGCGCGATCTCGTAGTCGGAAGCATCGCCGCCACCCTGCGGGGGCATGCTGCCCTTGCCCTTCAGCGCAGACTGCCACAGCGCCTCGAAGCCAGTCTTGATGCGCGGGCCCCAGGCGGCCTCGTCGCCGAACTTCGGCGCCCCCAGCGCGCCGCTGGCATGGCAGGCCGAGCACTGGCCCTGGAACACCTGCTCGCCGCTGCGGGCCGATGCGGCACCTGCCGCGCGAACCTCCACTGCGCCGACCGGCAGGATGCGCGCCGCGACCGCTTCCGGCGCCAGCGCGTCGGTGCCTGCCGCTTCCTTGTTGCCGAAGGCCACGAAGTTGATCAGCATGATGATCACCACGATGGGCACCAGGAAGGAGGCGACGACCGTCACCACGAGCTGCTTGGGCGTCTTGATCGGCCCCTCGTGTGGCCCGTCATGCGCGCTGTCGTGCGGGGCGCCGTGTGCTTCAACGTGAGCGTCGCTCATGAGGTCCTCGTCTCGCTTGGTGTTTGATCTATCGCAAGCCCGCGGCAGTCAGCATCGCTGAAACCTCGGGCCGACGGCCAGTGCACGGGCGCCCTGGCCGCTCAAGCGCCCGAGTATAGCCAGCGGGTCCGCCTGGACGGGGCGGGGTATGCACCGCGTGCACCACCCCGGTCACCTGCGCTAGACATGGATCAAGTCCAGCCCCCGCCTGCGTGGCGCCGGCCTCGCCCCGCATCAACAGCCGCCGCAGCCCTGCTAGAATCCGCGTTCCTCTCCGTGGCGCCCGTAGCTCAATGGATAGAGTACTGGCCTCCGAAGCCAGGGGTTGCTGGTTCGATCCCAGCCGGGCGCACCACCAGTGAAGCATCACTGGGGAATCACCGAGGAGCCGCCGAATTTCGAAGCCTGGCCTGTGAAGGCGCTCTCGAACTTGTGGCCCGATCGTTGCACGATCCGCAGCCCGAATGGCGTGGCGCTGCTGCATCGGCTGCCACCCACCAGATCTTTACCCACGCTGACGTTGGCGCATGAAAGTCCACAGTGCGTGGCTTTTAGCATCGTGGGTTTGATGTGTCCTTGCCACGCGCCATGAAATCCCAGTCCTTCCCGCTTCCGGCATGCGTGCGTGCCGGGTCTACCGGACAAACCGGTTGAAGCTGGACTTTCGTGCCGCACCGGTGCGGCGGCGTGCCGTGGCGGTCGTGGTGGTGGTGCTGGTCCACGGGGCGCTGGTGTTGGTGCTGGGACAGTCGGGCTGGCAGACCAAGCAGTTGCTGACGCGCGCGGATGAATCGCCTGTCGTCACCTGGATGCGCCTGCTGCCTGACCCGGTGCTGCGCAGCGTGCGCCAGCAGGCAGAGCGCAGCGTGGCGCCCGCGCCGCCGTCGCCGCGAAGCTTCGCCGTGCCTTCGCCTTCGCCAAGCCCTGGCGCCGCGGTCGAGCCGGCGCCCGTCGGGCTGATCGTGCCGATCACCGAGTCCCGCCCCGGTTCGCCGGCCGCAGCCTTGCCGGGGCAGGTTGGGCTGGACGGCGCCGAGGTTGGCGTGCCGGTGCCGGTGGCCCGGGCGGCTTCGGGCGCGCTGGTGCTCACGCCCAGCCGCGAGGTGCTGCGGGAGTCCTTCGCGAATCCGGGTGTGCTGGACCCGCGCAGCAACACGCCGGTGCCGACCTTCGAGGAGCGCATTGCGATGGGCATGGACCCGGGCTGTGCATCAAGGTCGAGCGCCTGCCCGACGGCACGACCCGCCGCTCGATGGCGCGCCGCGTCGAAGTGCCTTCGGCGATGCAGGCCACGCATGGCGTCAGGACGGCGCCGGTGAGGGTGTGCCCGTAGTAGTTCCACCGAGTCCGATGCCTGGGCGGGCTCGCCGCGCGAAGCCCAATCCGGGACGTCCTGGTCTAGCCTATCTGGAAGATGTGCGTGGCGGTGAAATCGCGGATCGTTCGAGTGTGCTGGCCGCGCCCGATGTGGGCGCGGCAGGTCATTTCACAGTCGAATCCCGGAATCACGATGAAACTCCCCGACACCCTGCTCACGCCCGACAACTGCGCGTTGGTGCTGATCGACCATCAGGCCGGCCTGGCCTTTGGCGCCCAGTCGATCGACCGGCAAGTGCTGTTGAACAACACGGTGGCCCTGGTTCGGACGGCCCTGGCCTTTGACCTGCCCATCATCGTCAGCACCTCGGCGACGAAGGTCTACAGCGGCCCTCTTCTTCCGGCATTGCGGGCGCTGTTGCCCGAGCATCCAGTCCATGACCGGCGGAACATGAACGTCTGGGAGGACGATGCGACCCGGGACGCGATTCTCAAGTCGGGCCGGATGAACCTGCTGTTCTCCGGCATGCTCACCGAAGCCTGCATTTCGTTGCCTGTGCTGTGTGCCCAGCAAGAGGGCCTGAATGCCTATGTGGTTGCCGATGCCTGTGCCGGCCTGACCGACACCGGACATGAGATGGCTCTCAGGAGGATGGCGCACGCCGGCGCCCGGATGACGAGCTGGCTGCAGGTCCTGCTGGAGTTGCAGCGGGACTGGACGCGGCACGACACCTACGATGCCGCGCGAGCCATCGTCGAGGGCAATGGCGGCGGCTACGGGATCGGGCTGAACTACGCGCGTGACATGCTATGAGCATGAGGCAGTGAACACAGGGCGGAGGCTCCGTCCGCCGCATCGCCTCAGCGCATCAACACCAGCTCCTCGGCCATGCTGGGGTGCAGTGCCACGGTGTCGTCGAAGTCCTGCTTGGTGAGGCCGGCTTTCACGGCCACGGCGGCGGCCTGCAGGATCTCCGGCGCGTCCGGGCCGATCATGTGCAGACCGACCACCTTGTCGGTCGTGGCGTCCACCACCATCTTGTAGAGCGCGCGCTCGTGGCGGTTGGCCAGCACGTTTTTCATCGCCCGGAAGTCCGAGGTGTAGACCTTGATGTCGCCGTAGCGGTTGCGCGCCTGCGCTTCGGTCAGGCCCACGCCGGCCATCGGCGGCGCACTGAACACGGCAGACGGGATGCAGCTGTGGTCCACCGTGCGGGGCTTGCCGCCGAAGACCGTGTCGGCAAAGGCCTGGCCTTCGCGGATGGCCACCGGCGTCAGCTGCACCCGGTTGGTCACGTCGCCCACCGCGTAGATGCTGTCCACGCTCGAGCGGCTGTATGCGTCCACCTTGACGGCGCCCTGGCCGTCCAGCGCCACGCCGGCCTCGGCCAGTCCCAGCCCTTCGGTGTTGGGCTTGCGGCCGATGGCGAACAGCAGCGCGTCGCAGGCCAGCGGGTCGCTGCCGGTGATGTGCAGCCGCAGGCTGCCGTCGTCGGCCTTCTCGACGCGCGCCAGCTCGGCGTTGAAGCGGAACTGGATGCCCTTGGCCAGGCTGATCTGCTGCAGCCGGTCGCGGATGGATTCGTCGTAGCCGCGCAGGATCTGCGAGGACCGGTTGACCAGCGTGACCTGCACGCCAAACGCATGGAAGATGCCGGCGAACTCGTTGGCGATGTAGCCGCCACCGGCAATCACCAGCCGCCGCGGCAGCTGCTCGATGTGGAACACCTCGTTGGAGGTGATGCCCAGCTGCGCGCCTTCGATGGCGGGCAGCACCGGCGAGGCGCCGGTCGCCACCAGGATGACCTTGGCGGTGACACGCCGCCCGCTGGCCAGCAGCACCTCGTGCGGGCCGGCCACCG
The DNA here is from genome assembly GCF_041287625.1 of Ideonella sp. Taxonomy (GTDB): domain Bacteria; phylum Pseudomonadota; class Gammaproteobacteria; order Burkholderiales; family Burkholderiaceae_C; genus Ideonella. The sequence continues at coordinate 18,946 of NZ_JBGGNH010000048.1, read as the reverse complement.
TGGCGCGCTCGTCCAGCACCGTGACCTGGTGGTTGTCCAGCGTCTGCCGGTACAGGCCGCTGAGGCGCGAGACCTCGGCCTGCACCGTGTCGCGCAGCGCCGGCCAGCCGAAGCCGCACTCGGGCACGTCCCAGCCGAAGCGGCGCGCGTCCTGCAGGTCCTCGGCGAAATGCGCGCCATAGACCAGCAGCTTCTTCGGCACGCAGCCGCGGATCACGCAGGTGCCGCCCACGCGGAACTCCTCGGTGACCGCCACCTTGGCGCCATGCCCGGCCGCCACGCGCGCAGCGCGCACGCCGCCTGAGCCGGCGCCTATGACGAACAAGTCGTGGTCGAAGCTGTTGCCCATGTCGAATCCCGTGGCGAGTGGCCGAAGTGAAGAAGCTGGCGGAGCTTAAGGCAACGCCGAACAAGTCCTGCATGCCGCGCTGGCGAGAGAACGGGCCGGGTCGTAGGCGCGACGCGAAGGTCGGGCTCTCTGCCCGACGCCGAGCGGCGCAACGACCGAGGCGGCCCGTTATCTCGCCAGCCCTTCGGGGCGGTTCAGGCGGGCGCCAGGCGTCGTTGCGAACCTTGCCCAGGCATGAGCCTGGGCTGCGGCTCGCGCCTAGCCTGGCCTCCCGCCTGAATCCGCCGCGGCACGCAGGACTTGTTCGGCGTAGCCTTAAGGCAACGCTCAGAGCTTGAGGCTTGGCACCATGGCCTTGGCCACTGAGGCTTCCAGCGTTTCCAGGTCAAACGGCTTGATCAACCGAGGTGCGTTGACCGGGGACTGGCCGATGGCGACTTCGGCAAAGCCGCTGGCGAGGATGGCGGGCAGGTCCGGGAGTTCGCGGCGGGCGATGGTGATCAGCTCGGCGCCGGTCATGTGCGGCATCGCGTGGTCGGTCAGCAGCAGCTGGATGCCGGGCTCGCTGCGCAGCAGCTGCAGTGCCTCGCTGGCCGAGGCGGCGCCAAGCGCGCGGTGGCCCAGTTCTTCCAGCATGGCCAGCGCGCTGCTGAGCACCAGCTCATCGTCGTCCACCACCAGGATCAGCAGGCCCTGGCTGGTCGGCGCGACAGTGGTGCTGCCGGTGGCCGGCGCGCCTCCTGCAGCGCTGACGGCCGGCAGCCAGAGTTCGGCCACCGTGCCTTCGCCGGGCCGGCTGTGCAGCACGAAGCGGCCACCCAGCTGCGAGGCCAGGCCGTCGATCATCGACAGGCCCAGCCCGGTGCCCTTGCCCGGGCCCTTGGTGGTGAAAAACGGCTCGGTGGCGCGGGCCAGCGTTGCCTCGTCCATGCCCTGGCCGGTGTCGCGCAAGCTGATGCAGACGTAGGGCCCTGCGGGCAGGGGCGGGCGGCTCGCGCCCGGCAGCGGCTTGATCACGCTCGGCTGCACGCTGATGGTCAGGCTGCCGCCGTCGGGCATCGCGTCGCGCGCGTTGACGGCCAGGTTCAGCAGCGCCAGCTCCAGCTGGCTTTCGTCCACCTGCACATACAGCGGCGCTGCAGCGGCCGGCAGCTGCAGCAGCACCGCCGGGCCCAGCGACTGGCGCAGCAGTTCCTGCATGCCCTGCACCAGCGCCAGCGCGTCCACCGTCACCGGCGTCAGTTCCTGGCGGCGGGCGAAGGCCAGCATGCGCTGGGTCAACGAGGCGCCGCGCCTGGCGGCGCTCAAGGCGGTGCCGACCAGCGCTTGCAGCCTGGCGTCGTCACCGGCACGGCGGCGGAGCAGTTCCATGCTGCTGACGATGACCATCAGCAGGTTGTTGAAGTCGTGCGCCACGCCCCCCGTCAGCTGGCCGATGGCCTCGACCTTCTGCGCCTGCAGCAGCGATTCCCTGGCCAGGTCCAGCGCCGCCTGGGTCTCGCGCCTGGCGGTCACGTCGCGCGTGACCTTGGCAAAGCCGATCAGTGCGCCGTGCTCGTCGCGCAGGCAGTCGATCACCACGTGGGCCCAGAACTGCGAGCCGTCCTTGCGCACCCGCGGGCCTTCGCTTTCGAAGCGGCCGTCCTGCAGCGCGGTGGCCAGCGCCCTGGCGGGCACCTGCGCCTGCTTGTCTTCCTCGGTGTAGAAGCGCGAGAAGTGCTGGCCCAGGATCTCCGCCTCGGTGTAGCCCTTGATGCGCTGCGCGCCGGCATTCCAGCTGCTGACGAAGCCGTCTGCGTCCAGCATGTAGATCGCGTAGTCGGTCACGCCCTGCACCAGCAGGCGGAACTGCTCCTGGCTGCGGCGCAGCGTGGCCTCGGCCAGGCGGCGCTCGGTCAGGTCGCGGGTGATCTTGGCAAAGCCAATCAGCGCGCCGCTGGCGTCGCGGATCGGGTCGATGACCACGTGGGCCCAGAAGCGCGAGCCATCCTTGCGCTGGCGCCAGCCTTCGCCCTCGAACTTGCCTTCGCGCTCGGCGGTGGCCAGCGCGCGCGCCGGCAGGCCCTTCTGCCGGTCTTCGTCGACGTAGAAGCGCGAGAAATGCGAGCCCAGGATCTCGCTCTCGGCATAACCCTTGAAGCGCTGCGCACCGGCATTCCAGCTCGACACGTGGCCGGCCGTGTCCAGCAGGTAGATCGCATAGTCGGTCACGGCTTCGACCAGCAGCCGGTACCGGTGTTCGACCGACATGGCGGGCAGTGGGCTGGCGGAATGGTCCATCGGTGTCACCTCCGGCCGGCCGCTGAAGCGGGCTGCTTCCGGCCGGACCAGGGGCGATGATAGCCATCGCCGCCGGTCTCACTGCCCCGGTGTCACTGCCCCAGTTTCAGCGCGAAGCGGTTGGTGAAGCCCCAGGTGCCGGCCTGGCCGTAGCTGTTGCAGACCGGCGAGGCCCAGCCGGGCGCACAGTCCACATCCCGGTCCAGCGACCAGAAGTGCACGCCGGCCAGCTTGTTGGCCAGCGCGAACGTGGCGACGGTGTCCACGTCGGCCAGCCTGAAGGTCTCGTCCTGGGTGTCGTTGCCGCCGATCATCGGCGTGATCTCGATCTGGCTGTACGGCACGCCCCAGTGGTTGTGCAGGCTGGTGGCCGCGGCCACGGCCGACTTGCCCATGTCGCACAAGCCATTGCTGCCGATCACGCAGTTGTTGGCGTTGGTGCTGCCGTAATCCATGGTCATCAGGTTGACGATGTACTTGCTCAGGCCGGCGGCCTGGATCGCGTTCATCGTGCGCACACCGGCGTCGCCCAGGCTTTGCGCCGTGTTGCTGCCGCCCAGCGTGGCCAGCGTGAAGCTGAAGCGCAGCGTCGGGTGCCTGGCCTGGGCCGCCTTCACGCGTGCCACCAGGTTGTTGATCACGTCCTGGCTCTGGCCGGCCTCGATGTCGAAGTCCACGCCCTGGAAACTGCTGGAAGCGTAGGTGGCGAGGAACTTCTCGAAGCCGGCGTCAGAGCCGCAGCTGAAGCTGCCGGCCGCGCCACCGGTCGAGATCATGTACTTGCGGCCCGCGGCGACCCACTTCGAGACGTTGGCCGAAACCAGTGCCGCAGGCGTCACACCGGCCCAGTTCTCCGCGCCGCATTCGCCGGTCGCAAAAGCCCACGTGGCCGAGTGCTGCTGCGCCGGCAGCACGCTGAGCACCGGCTGCAGCGAGCCGGTGACCTGGGTCGACAGCTCGTTGGTGTTCCAGTTCAGGTTGACGGTGATGTCCTTGTACGAACCGAAGACCAGCGCGGTCGGTGCCGGTGCGTCGCAGGCGGTGGTCTTGGTCCACGGCTGGCCGCTGCCGGCGCTGCCGTTGTGCGTGGCTGGTTCCTGGTTCAGCGTCTGCGCCAGCGCCTGGTAGCCGACCGCGTTTTCGGTCACCAGCGCGTCCTTGGCATAGGCCACCGTGCCGCTCCAGGCCGCACACGGTGCGGGAGCGGGTGGCGGGGGAGGTGGAGGAGGGGGCGGTGGCGGCGTGCCGGTGCAGCTGTCGATCTGCGTCCACGGCTGGCCGCTGCCGGCGCCCCCGTTGTGCGTGGCCGGGTCGTCGCCCTGGGTCCACCAGTTGGCCTTGTACGAGATGCCGTTGCGCGTGGCGGTGTCACCGGCCACGTAGACGGTGCTGGCCGCCCAGGTCTGGCAGGCGGCGACGGCTTGCGCCGTGACGGGCTGCTCCAGCGGCGTGGCAGCCTCGCTGCCCAGCGGCACGGCCGCGGCGACGACGGCCGACAGCGCGGCCAGCCAGTCCAGCCGGGCACGTGCAGGGTTGAAAACAGGAATCGACATGGCGGTGATCTCCTCGAAGAAGGCCCCGCCTGTTGAGCAGATGGTGGATGAAAACAGCGATGAGGCGAGGGCGATGCGATGCTATTGGCATTCAATTGGTTATGCATAAATAGAACCAGTAAGATACCTGTCAAGCCGTAAGCAGGCGTGTTGGCAGTGAGGCGGTGCGGCGTGGCGTGCGATGCATCACGCGGCGGCCTCATTTGCCTGGATGTCCGTCAAGCCAGGGGGTCAGCTTCGGCGGGATCGGGCCGAAACAACCACAGACCTCCGGCAAGGTGCCGGTGCCTTGCTGTTCGAGCCACCCATGAAAACCTTGTCCCTCACCACCCGCTTGCGCCTGATGGCGCTGATGCTGACCCTGGCCATGCTGGGGCTGGCGGCGTACACCGCACTGGCGTTCTACGAGTCGTCGATCAGCCAGCGCCTGAACACCACGCGCGCGGTGGTCACGCAGGCGCTTGGCACGGTGCAGAAGTACCAGGCCGAAGCCACCGCCGGCAAGATCAGCGAGGCTGAAGCGAAGGCCAAGGCCAAGGCCGAGCTGATGGCCATGCGCTACGAAGGCAAGGAATACGTCTTCATCACCGACGTCACGGCACACATGGTCGCCCACCCGATCAAGCCGGAGATGGACGGCACCGACCAGACCAACACCAAGGACCCCAAGGGCAAGCAGCTGTTCGTCGAGATGGCGAACATCGTGAAAGCCCAGGGCAGCGGTCATGTGGACTACCTCTGGCCGCGTGTGGGCAGTGACGAGCCGGTGCCCAAGCGCAGCTACGTGGCCGGCTTCGCGCCCTGGGGCTGGGTGGTCGGTTCGGGGGTCTACATCGACGCGGTACGCAATGACGCGCTGCGCTTTGCCGGTGTCACGCTGGCCATCAGCCTGGTGGTGTGCGCGCTGGTCTTTGTCTTCATCCACCGCTTTGCCGGCAGCCTGCAGCACCGCTTCCAGCAGGCCGAGGCCGCGCTGGCGGCGATTGCCGCGGGCGACCTGACGGTGGACGTGCCGATCGGCCGGCCCGACGAGATCGGCTGCCTGATGCAGACGCTTTCCAGCACCCGCGATGGCCTGGCCCACGTCATGGCCCAGGTGCGGGACGCGACCGGCAACGTCGGCGCGGCCAGCGGCGAGATCGCGCTGGGCAACCAGGATTTGTCGACCCGCACCGAAGCCACGGCCGCCAACCTGCAGCGCACGGCGGGCTCGATGAGCCTGTTGACGACGACGGTCAACCGCTCCACCGAAGCCGCCCGGGCCGCCAGCCAGGAAGCCGGCTCGGCAGCCGAGGTGGCGCAGCGCGGCGGCCAGGTCGTCTCCGAAGTGGTGACGACGATGCAGGACATCCAGGACAGCTCGAACCGCATCTCCGAGATCATCGGCGTGATCGACGGCATTGCCTTCCAGACCAACATCCTGGCGCTGAACGCCGCGGTGGAGGCCGCGCGGGCCGGCGAGCAGGGCAAGGGCTTTGCGGTGGTGGCCAGCGAAGTGCGCTCGCTGGCGTAGCGCTCGGCCGCTGCGGCGCGTGAGATCAAGACGCTGATCGCCACGTCCGCCGAGCGGGTGGAGTGCGGCGCGCGCCTGGTGGGCAGCGCCGGCAGCACCATGTCCGAGATCGTCGGGCGGGTGCAACGCGTCACCGAGATGATCAATGGCATCTCGGCCGCGTCAAACGAACAGTCGCGCAACCTCGGCGAGATCGCCGGCTCGGTACAGCAGCTCGACGAGGTCACGCAGCAGAACGCCGCGTTGGTCGAAGAGTCCGCCGCGGCTTCGCAAAGCCTGCGCGAACAGTCCGAACAACTGTCGGCGGCGGTGGGCCGCTTCCAGCTGCCGGCTTGATCGGGTTGCGGCCGGCATGAACGCCGGCCGCGGGCAGTGCCCGGGCCGGTTGCGCTATGCGTCGCGCTCGCGCCAGTCCAGCCAGGCGACCAGCACAAAGCCGCCAACCAGGCCCCAGTGCTCGAAAAACGCGTTCATCAGCATGAAGCGGTCATGCCCTTCGGCCAGCCAGAAGCGGTTGGCGACGAAGGTGGCACCCAGCGTGAAGACCGCCAGCGCCAGCGCGCCCAGCCAGCGCAGCCGGCCGCTGAGGATCATCACCGGCGCGACCAGTTCCAGCACGATGGTGGCCAGTGCCAGCGGCATCGCTGGCTGCAGCCCGAAGTGCTGCATTTCGCCGACGGCGCTGGCGAAGTCAAAAGCCTTCACCAGCCCGCCTTGCAGGTAGGCCGCGCACAGGCCCAGCATGGCCAGCCAACGCACGATGGGGGAGGCCAGGCCGGAGGCCGGCGCCAGGTCGGCGCCAGGCAGCGGGGCGATCTTGAGGGTGGAACGTGCCATCTCAAACCGCCCAGCAGGCGCAGCCTAGGGCGCCCCAGAAGGATTTCAGGTCGGACACCGGCGCCTTGTTGCCCCAGGCCTTGGCATGTGCGTGGCCGTGCACGCCGCAGGACGTGGCGCAGGCGCAGGCGGCCGCTGCAGCCGAGGCGCGGGCCAGCGGTGCTTGCGACTGGTCGCCCCAGGCGCCGTAGCCACCGTAGCGCCGCACCGGCGACCAGTCTGGCATCGGCAGCGGCGGCGCGCTGTCGTCATGCGCAGCGAAGTCGCCCGCACCCCAGACCACCTTGCCGCCAACGACAGTCAAGAGCGCGCTGGTGTCGGCGATCTCGCTTTCTGCGCAGGCGAAGAAGTCGCGGTCCGGCACCACCAGGTCGGCCAGCTGGCCTTCCTCGATGCGGCCCTTCTTGCCGACCTCGTTGGAGAACCAGGTCACGTTTTCGGTCCACATGCGCAACGCCGTCTCGCGGTCCAGGCAGTTGCGCTGCGGCGTGAGCTGCATGCCGCCCACGGTCTTGCCGGTGATCAGCCACGACAGCGAGACCCAGGGGTTGTACGAGGCGACGCGGGTGGCATCGGTGCCGGCCGAGACCTTCATGCCTTTTTCCAGCATCTTGGCGACCGGCGGGGTGGCCTCGGCCGCGCCGTGGCCGTAGCGCTCGACGAAGTATTCGCCCTGGTAGGCCATGCGGTGCTGCACGGCCACACCGCCGCCAAGCGCGGCAATGCGGTCCATCGACTGCTCGGAAATCGTCTCGGCATGGTCGAAGAACCAGTTCAGGCCGGCCAGCGGAATGTCCTGGTTGACGCGCTCGAACACGTCCAGCGCGCGGCTGATGGTTTCGTCGTAGGTGGCGTGCATGCGCCAGGGCCAGCGGTTCTGCGCCAGGATGCGCACCACGCCGTCGAGGTCGTCTTCCATGTTGGCCGGCATGTCCGGCCGCGGCTCGCGGAAGTCTTCGAAGTCAGCCGCCGAGAAGACCAGCATCTCGCCGGCGCCGTTGTGGCGGAAGTAGTCGTCGCCCTGCTTGTACTGCGAGCTGGCGGTCCAGCGCAGGAAGTCGTCTTTCTCCTGCTTGGGCTTTTGCGTGAACAGGTTGTAGGCCAGGCGGATCGTCAGCTGCCCGTCCTTGGCCAGTTGCTCGATGACCTCGTAGTCCTCGGGATAGTTCTGGAAGCCGCCGCCGGCGTCGATGGCGCCGGTCACGCCCAGGCGGTTCAGCTCGCGCATGAAGTGGCGGGTCGAGTTCAGCTGGTAGTCGATTGGCAGCTTCGGGCCCTTGGCCAGCGTGGCGTAGAGGATGTTGGCGTTGGGCTTGGCCAGCAGCAGCCCGGTCGGGTTGCCGGCGCTGTCGCGCAGGATCTGGCCACCCGGCGGCTCGGGCGTGTCCTGGGTGTAGCCGACGGCACGCAGCGCGGCGCCGTTGAGCAGCGCGCGGTCATAGAGATGCAGGATGAAGACGGGGGTGTCCGGCGCCACCGCGTTCAGCTCTTCCAGCGTCGGCAAGCGCTTCTCGGCGAACTGGTGTTCGCTGAAACCGCCCACCACGCGCACCCACTGCGGGGCGGGTGTGTTGGCGACCTGGGCCTTGAGCATGGCCATCGCGTCGGCCAGGCTGCGCACGCCGTCCCAGCGCAGTTCGAGGTTGAAGTTCAGCCCGCCGCGGATGATGTGCAGGTGGTTGTCGATCAGACCCGGCAGCACGCGCTTGCCGCGCAGGTCGATGACCTTGGTGCGCGGGCCGGCCAGCGGCATCACGTCGTGGTCCTGGCCCACGCGCAGGAAGCGGCCGTCCTTGATGGCGACGGCGCTGGCGGTCGGCTGGGCGCGGTTCAGCGTGGTGAACAGGCCGCGATGCAGGATCAGGTCAGGGGTGAGGTTCTCAGCCATGCGGGTTGCTTTCGCCCGGAGAAATTCCGGCAGGTGATTGGACAGGGGTGGCGGCCTGGGCTGAAGCGCAGCGCGGCAGCTCGCCAAACATGTGCGGCTTGACCTGGTGCTGCAGCCAGGACACCGGCGCGGAATCGGTCTGCAGCACCTTCTTCACCAGCGGCGGCAGCTGCTCGCCCACCAGGATGCCCAGCAGCCCGACCAGCGCAATCACTGGCGGCGCCGGCGAGCGCACGTTGAACAAGGCGTAGATCACGCCCACCAGCAGCCCGAGGGCCGCGGAGACAAGGTAGGGTTTCATGCGAGCAGCACCGGCAGTGATTTGGTTTTAACCCAGCGAAGACCGCGGAGCTGGCGCTGCCAGTCCGCGGGTCAGGCCCCTTGGTGAGGGGCTCGTCAAACACATGAAGGCTGGTCAGCCTTCATGGGCTCCGAACATGGTCTTGGCATAGATCACGCCGAGGCCATACGCACCGCCGAATTTCTTGGCGATGCCGGTGGTCAGCTCATAGGTTTCGCCGCGGGCCCAGTCGCGCTGCAGTTCCAGCATGTATTGCAGCGAGGTCATCGGGCGGGCGCCGGCCTGGATCATGCGTTCGACGGCGCGCTCGTGCGCTTCGGTCGAGACGTCACCGCAGGCGTCGGTGATCACATAGACCTCGTAGCCCTGGGCGATGGCCGACAGGGCCGGGCCGACGATGCAGACCGAGGTCCACAGGCCGGCCAGCACCAGGCGGTCCTTGCCGATGGCATTCAGCGTCTTGATGACGGCCGCGTCCTCCCAGGTGTTCATGGAGGTGCGGTCCAGCATCTCCTGGCCCGGGAAGGCGGCGGCGATCTCGTCGAACATCGGGCCCGAGAAGCTCTTCTCGGCAACCGTGGTCAGCACCGTGGGCACCTTGAAGCCGGCGGCAGCGTTGGCGATCAGCGCAGCATTGGTGCGCAGCACGATCGCGTCGATGGACTTGGTGGCAAAGGCCATCTGCGACTGGAAGTCGATCATGACCAGCACGTGGTCGGTCGGGCTCAGCAGCAGCGGGCCGGGGGTGGGGGTGGCGGTGATGGACATGGGCGTGACCTTTCAGGGACATTTGGCGGGGTGGGCCCGGGTGCCGCCACAACGGCGCGGCACCCAGGAGGCTCAGCCGCAGTCTCCGGCGGTCACGCCGGCATCGCATCATCCGCATGGACAGGGTGACGCTATCCCGATGAGGGTTCAGGCCAGCTTGCCGAGCACCGAGTGGCCGCTGGACGCCGCGCGCAGTCGCCGCACCTGCAGCGTGGCAATCACCAGGAAGGCCAGGAAAAACACGCCCACCACTTTTTGCAGGCCGGGGTCGTCCGGGCTGCTGAAGACTGGCGAGCCGGCCGGCAGCCGGGTGAAGGTTTCGGTCAGGCCGGGCACGAAGTGGAAGAACAGCGTCAGCGAATAGCTGATGGTCTCGACGTAGCGGCTGCTGCGGCCCAGCAGCGTGGTGCGTCCGGCCACGGTGGCCAGCGCCAGCACCAGCAGCGTGATGATGCCCAGCGCATGCGGCTTGCCGAAGCCGCCGTGCTGGAAGATGAAAAAGCCGGTCAGGCAGGTGAAGATGGTGGTCCAGAGGTAGGTCCGGCCCAGGCCGCTGCGCGGCGAGATCTCGCGGTCCCGGGCCAGCGCCCAGACGCCGGTCACCAGCGCGACCAGGCTGATGGCGGTGTGGACAACGCCGATGGAAGTCAGTCCAAACATGGGGTGCTCCTGTGGATGGGGATGAAAAGGGGCGCGGTCCAGCATGCGAGCCTCGCCCGCCGTTGCCAATCCCCTGCACTGGCGATCTTGCGGGCGCAGGCGCGGCCCGCCATGCCGCCACGGGCGGGGGTCTGCCTAGGCCAAAAGGAGGGGGTGGGCCTGCCGGACAAGGCCTGAAACAAGCCGGCTGGCATCGCGCGGCAGAATGCAGGCCACGCGGCGGCCCACCGGGGCCACCCTCGCGTCCACCTTGTCCGGAGCCTGATCGGTTGACCTCTGCGCTGGCTGCCTCGCCATTTTTCCGCCCTGCAGCCTGGCTCTGCGCCGGCTTGCTGGCATTGCTGGCCGGCTGCACGACGACGCCGAGCGCGACCGGCGGCCCTGGCACCGGGCCCGATGGCCCGCCCCCGGCCGGCAGCGGACCTGACCCGCGTCAGGTGCCGGACGCCTTGCCGCAGGTCGAGCCCATTGCCAGTGGCGGGCCGAACAAGCCTTACGAGGTGCTGGGCCGCAGCTACACGCCGCTGACCCGCGACGAGCCGCTGGCCGAGCGTGGGCTGGCCTCCTGGTACGGCAAGCGCTTCCACGGCCGGCGCACCGCCAGCGGCGAGCTGTACAACATGTACGCGATGACGGCGGCGCACCGCACCATGCCCATCCCCAGCTATGCCAGGGTGCGCAACCCGGCCAACGGCCGCGAGGTCATCGTGCGTGTCAACGACCGCGGGCCGTTCTCGAAGGACCGGGTGATCGACCTGTCGTGGACGGCGGCCGTGAAGCTGGGCGTGCAGGGCGGCGTGTCGGCGGTGGAGGTCACGCGGCTGACGAACGACGACATCCGCGCCGGCGCCTGGCCCTCGGTCAGCTCGCCGCCGGTGCTGGCCGCCGGCAGCCCGATGGAGCGCGTGGCGCCGCCGGCCGCGGTGCCGCCACCGGTACTGGCCGGCATGCCGGCGAACACCCTGGCCCCGGCTGCGGTGGACGCCGCGGCGGCTGCCGACGCCGGCCCGGGCAGCGACGCGCTGCGCGCGCAAACCCTGCTGGCCGCCAGCGGCAACCCTGCGGGCGACGACCCGCCACCGGACCCGCAGGCCAGCAGCAACCCGCGCCCGCCGGCCGAGCTGAGCCGCCTGCCGATGCCCGCCCCGGGCAGCGACGCGGCGCCGCTGCCGTCCAACAGCCGCACCGCGCCGACCCAGGCCCGTTCCTACACCACCGCGGCCAGCGGCTTCTGGCTGCAGCTGGGCGCTTTCAGCCGCAGCGAGGGTGCAATGAGCTTCCACCAGCGGGTGGCCGACGAGCTGGGCTGGCTGGCGCCGCTGCTGGCAGTGTTCAGCGAAGGCGGCATCCACCGGCTGCAGGCCGGGCCGTATGTCTCGCGCGAGCAGGCCCGGGAGGCCAGCGAGCGGGTGCGCAGCACGCTGCAGCTGGTGCCGGTGATCGTCGAGCGGCGCTGAATGGCGCCGCCTGTCCGTCTGGTCGGCGCCAAGTGCAGCCTGTCCTCGCGACCGGCCGGCGCGTCGCAACCCGGCTGCAGGGCGGCGGCGGCTTGCCTACATTTCGAACCATGCCGTCGTCGTTCCGTGCGGGTCCGAACATCATGAGTCCTTCTTTCCCCTCCTCCCAAGACACGCCAGCCCAGCGCTGGCAGCAGTTTGTCGCCGGCTGCATGCGGGCCTTCCACGCCTACGGCACGTGGCTGGTCCGCATCAGCTGGCGGCGATTTGCGGTGCTGTCGGTGCTGCTGCTGGTCGTGGTGCACCTCGTCCAGAGCTTGCCGCCGTTCAAGTGGACCTTCACCGAGTCGGTGGTGGCCACGCGTCGGCCGAAGATCACGCTGCCAACGGTGCCGCCCGTTCCGCCGGTCTCGGCGCCGGACATCCACATCGTCCTGCCCAAGCCGGCCGCACCGGCGTCGTCGCCCCGCCGCTCGTTCGAGTTCTCGATCGACGAGCACGGCGTGCGGCTGGAGGAGAAGCCGCAGGCCGCCTCGGCACCGGCCAGCGCGGCCTCGGCCGAGCAGCCGGGGGTGGACATCAACATCGGCGACAGGCATGTGCACGTGGCCTTGCCCGCCGATGCCGACTCGGACGAGGTGCGCGACGCAGTCAAGGAGGCCAAGGAGCAGGTGGTCGAGGCGCTGGAGCAGGCGCGCGACGCCCAGCGCGAAGCGGTCGAGGCCGCTGCCGAAGCGGTGCGGGACGCTGCCCAGGAAGAGGACGGCCCCAGCACCCGCATCCGCACCGTGCGCTATGGCGAGTTCCTGAGCGACCTGGCGCTGCTGTGGATCGTCGCCTCGGCGATCCTGAAGTTCACCTACAAGGGGCGGATGCAGGCTGAGGTCAAGGCCGCGCAAGCGACCGAAACGGCCGAGGCCGAATCGCTCAAGCGCCAGGTCGTGGAAGCCCGCATGGCCGCGATGCAGGCGCAGGTCGAGCCCCACTTCCTGTTCAACACGCTGGCCTCGATCGACCACCTGATCGAGACCGACCCGCCGCGCGCCAGCCAGATGCAGAAGAACCTGATCGCGCTGCTGCGGGCCAGCATGCCGACGATGCGCGATACCGCGGACGCCAGCGCCCGCGACCTGGGCCGCGAGCTGGCGGTCGTGAAGCCTTACGTCGAGATCCTGAAGGTGCGCATGGAAGAGCGGCTGGACGCGCGCATCGACGTGCCCGAAGGCCTGCTGTCGGCCGAGTTCCCGGCGATGATGATCCAGACCCTGGTCGAAAACTCGATCCGCCACGGGCTGGAGCCCAAGCCTGAAGGCGGCACGTTGCGTGTCACGGCCGAGATCGTGCACGGCAAGCTGCAGGTCACGGTGGCGGACACCGGCGTGGGCTTCGGCGCCGCGGCCACCTCCGGCACCGGCGTGGGCCTGGCCAACATCCGCGAGCGGCTGCAGCTGCTGCACGGCAGCAAGGCCAGCCTGACGGTGGCGGCCAACCAGCCCAGCGGCACCGTGGTGACCATCACCGTGCCGTACCGCCCAGTCGAGACCCCTGGCCGCCCGCTGTGATGTGGGCCCCCCAGGTCCGGGCTTCGCCCGGCCCGCCCCCCGAGGGGGTAAGGAAACTTGGGGCGGCCCTGCGTTTCCTTGCCTCCTCCTTGATCTAAAGTTGCGCGCATGACCGACGACGCCTCCGCCCCATCCCATTCCCCTTTCCCGCCGGCCCGCGGGGTGCTGGCCGACGACGAGCGGCTGATGCGCGAACAGCTGCGCGCCCGGCTGGCGGAAGTCTGGCCGGCGCTGGAGCTGGTGGCCGAGGCCAAGCACGGCGCCGAGGCGGTCGAGCTGGTCGAGCAGCACCGGCCGGATGTCGTGTTCCTGGACATCCGCATGCCCGGCATGACCGGCGTGGAGGCGGCCAAGCAGATCGCGCAGATGGACGTGGGCGACGACGGCTGGCTGCCGGAGATCGTCTTCATCACCGCCTACGACCAGTACGCGGTCGAGGCCTTCGAGCAGGGCGCGGCCGACTATGTGCTCAAACCCGCCGAGCGCGACCGCCTGCAGCGCACCGTGGAGCGCATCACCAAGCGCCTGGCCGCGCGGCGTGCGGCAGACGATGCCGGCTCAGCACCGGCGCCGAGCAGCGCGGCGCTGGACGGTCCGCCGATCCAGCAGTTGCTGCACCGGCTGGCGGCAGGCGGCAGCGCGCAGCCGCAGTACTTGAAGTGGATCCAGGCGACGGTCGGCCAGGGCATCCAGATGATCCCGGTCGAGGACGTGCTGTTTTTCATCAGCGACGAAAAATACACCCGGGTGCAGACACTGCAGGTCGAGGCCTTGATCCGCAAGCCGATCAAGGAACTGGTCGACGAGCTGGACCCGCAACGCTTCTGGCAGATCCACCGCTCGACGCTGGTGGCCGTCAACGCGATCGGCTCGATCACGCGCGACTTCCGCGGCCGCCAGATCGTGGCCGTGAAGGGTCACAACCAAAAACTAGAGGTGAGCCGCAGCTACGCTCACCTGTTCAAAGGAATGTAGAGGCATGCGGCTTCGCGGGATGCCAGGCCGGGTGACTCATCGAGTCACTTCCAGGGTGTAGCGGCCACCGCTGTCGCCAACGCCGCCACTGGCGCGCGAGACGCGCACAAACAGGTCGGCTGCAGTCGCGGCGCTGTTGGTCCAGCTGAGTTCGTCGGTCAGGCCTTTGGCGCGGACGCTGGTGGCGAGCACCACGCTCTTTGCATTGCGAAATGCCAGGTTGTAGTCCGACTCGGCATTGCCGATCAGCCGCGCCTTGACCGTGCCCTTGGCCGGCACGCTGATGCGGTAGGTGTCCAGGTCGCCGTTGCGGTTGATGCTGCCCTTGACCTTGACCGGGAAGCTGCCAAGCGGCTGGGCCTGGGCGTGGCTGTCGTTGGGCTCGACCTCGGTGACCAGCGTGGGCGCGCTGCTGCCGAGGAACACTGCGCGCACCGCGGCGGCGGCGTCCACCAGGCCGGTGCCGCAGCTGGTGCAGGCGCCAGGGATCTTGCGGGTGCTGCTCTTGATCAGCACTTCGACTTCGTCCGGCGTCAGTGCCGGGTTGCGCGCCAGCATCAGCGCGGCGACACCAGCCACGTGCGGCGTGGCCATCGAGGTGCCTTGTTCGACGCGGTAGCTGTCGCTGCCCACCGTCAGCATGCCGGTGTTGGAGGTCGACAGCACGCCGTTGGCGCTGCCGGTGGCCATGTCGCCGCCCGGTGCGGCAACGTCGACTTCGGCGCCGAAATTGGCGTAGCTGGCGCGCTTGCCTTCGCGGCCCAGCGCGGTGACGACGATCAGGTTGCGGCAGTTGGCAGGCGAGTACTTGGATGTCGCGCCACTGTTGTTACCGGCCGCGGCGACCACGGTGGCGCCCAGGCTGCGCGCCTGGTCCAGCGCCGACTGCATCGTGGCTGAGCAACTGCCGCTGCTGCCCAGCGAGAGGTTGATGACCTTGGCCCTGCTGACCGCCGCGGCCACGCCGCTGACGCTGCCACCGGCCGCCCAGACGACGCCGCTGGCGATGTCCGAGTTGTAGCCGCCGCCGCAGCCCATCGCGCGCACCGGCAGCAGCTTGGCGCCATGGGCCACGCCGGCCACGCCCAGGTTGTTGTTGGCGACTGCGGCCAGCGTGCCGGCAACGTGCGTGCCGTGCCAGCTGGCGGCCGCGGTGCCGCAGCCGTCACCGGGATCGGTCGCGTCGGCGTCACGGCCATCGCCGTCGGCGGCGGTGGTCTTGTTGGCAATGAAGTCGTAGCCGGCGAGCAGGTTGCCCACCAGGTCGGGATGCGGGCGCACGCCGGTGTCGACCACCGCAATGGTGATGCCGCTGCCGGTCGACAGGTCCCAGGCGGCCGGCAGGTTCAGGCCGGCGGTGGGCTCGAAGTAATGCCACTGCTGGCCGTACATCGGGTCGTTCGGCGCCGATTGCGGCTGCATCAGCAGGTCCGGCTCGGCATAGGCGATGTTGGGGTCGGCCGCGACCATGGCGGCTGCCACCTTGCGCAGCTCCGCGGCGCGGGCCCAGCGGTTCAGGTGCAGCACCTGGGCGCCTTGCGCGGTGCTGTGGCTGTCCAGCGCCTGCAGGCCGAAGCGCTGCAGATGCTGCTGGGTCTTGTGGGTGGCGCTGAGCAGCGTGCGGCGCACCGGCGTGGCTTCGGCCGTGCGGTAGGCGACGACCAGGCGGTCGGTCCAGGCATCGGCTTCCAATGTGGGGTCGACCGTGGCGGGCAATGCGCGCGCATGTGCCGGACCCGGCCACAGCACCACGGCGCTGCCGGCGAGCAGCAGCGCGCCCAGTGCGATGCGGATCGCGGTGGCCGCCGGCGAGCGCGGCATCGCCTTCGCGCGGGCCGCATCGGCGCGGGCGTGGCGCATGAAGTGGGGCGTGGAGGATTCGGGTCGGAACGGCATGCCGGGCAATCGTGGGCGCGTCGAAGCTCGACGTTCCTTTGACTTCGTCCGCTGCGCGCCGGGATCCAGGGTTGGCCGCTGCCACGGGTGGCGCCGGTGTGCACTGCGTCACGCGAGGCACGGCCGGCGCGGGCGCGGAGGTTTGGTAACCGGGTTGTTTCTTCCGAGGGGGCGTCGCCCCGACAATGTCGGCCTGCTGGCAGCGCTGCCAACCGATGACCTGCCGAATCTTCCGAGGATCGCCGATGCCTGCTGAATTGCTGTTCGACCCCCATCCGCTGCCGGTGGCGCCCTCGCTGCTGGGCGAGTCGCCGTTCTGGCACCCGGAGCAGGCGGCGCTGTACTGGTGCGACATCCCGGGCAAGACCTTGAACCGCTTCCATCCGGCCACGGTGGCGCACGAACATTGGGCCTTCGAGACGGAACCTTGCAGCATCGCCCCGCTGCTGGGCGGCGGGCTGATGCTGGCCATGCGCGATGGCTTGTGGACCTTCGACACGGGCAGCGGCGAGCGCAGCCGCCTGGCGCGAGCGCCCTACGACCCGCGCAAGGAGCGTTTCAACGATGGCAAGGCCGACGCGCAAGGACGGTTCTGGGTGGGCACCCTCTACGAGCCGCGCGAGCCGGCGCTGGCGGCGCTGTACCGGTGGTCAGGCGAGCACCTGGCGCGCGTGGCCGGCGACGTGACGGTCAGCAACGGCCTGGCCTGGAGCCCGGACGGCCGCACGCTGTACTGGAGCGACACCAAGGCCCACACGGTCTACGCGCTGGACTTCGATCCTGCCAGCGGCGAGCTGTCGCGCCAGCGGGTCTTCGCCAGCTTCCCGCTGAAGCAGGCGGGCCAGGACCTGGTCTCGTATGGCGGACGGCCCGATGGCGCGGCGGTCGACAGCGAGGGCTGCTACTGGGTCGCAATGTTCGAAGGCCAGCGGCTGCTGCGCCTGGCGCCGGACGGCACGCCGCTGCAGGAAGTGGCGCTGCCGGTGCGTTGCGCGACGATGCCGTGTTTTGGCGGCGACGACCTGCGCACCTTGTACGTGACGACCTCGCGCGAAAACCGGCCGGCCGAGGAACTGCGGCGCCAGCCCTGGGCCGGCTGCGTGCTGCAGATGCGAGTCGAGGTGCCGGGGCTGCCGGTGCATTTCGCCCAGGCTTGAGGCGTGGCGCGGGGCCCGGCAGGTGCTCGCACCGAAACGGGGCTGGTGTCAAGCAAAGCCGGGGCAATTCCGGCGGCCTTGGCAGGCCAAGACCGACAGGTTTTGGACAGGCAGGCTTTCACCCTATAATTCCGAGGCTTTGTCGCCCTCCCGAGCTTCCCTGAAGCTTCCCACAAGGAACTTTTTCGTCCATGTCAGATCGGCCGGCCCGCTTTGACAGTTGGGCAGATTCAGAACAAGAGGGCGGCGAGCCGAAATTTCAAGCCCTGAATCGCGAGCAGGCGCAAGCCCTCGCGGCGCGGCACCCATCGGTGTCGCCATGGCGGGTGGTCGCGGTGCAAGCCGTGATCGGGCTGGTGCTGGCTGTGGCGACATGGCTGGTCACGGGTCGACAGGGGTGGGCGTGGTCGCTGCTTTATGGCGCGGCTGCGGTGGTGGTGCCGGGTGCCTTGATGGCGCGTGGCATGACCAGCCGGCTCAGCAGCTTGGCGCCCGGCGTTTCCGCCGTGAGCTTCATGCTGTGGCAGTTCGGCAAGATGGGGATTTCGGTGGCCATGCTGATGCTGGCGCCGAAGCTGGTGCGTGACCTGAGCTGGCCAGCCTTGCTGGTGGCGCTGGTCCTGTGCATCGAGGTTTATTGGCTCGCGCTGTCGTGGCGCGGTCGCCGCAAGCGTTGAACGAACGAGAAGCAATCAATCATGTCAACTGAAGGTCCAGTCGCAGAGCACGCGCCCACCGCCGGTGAGTACATCGTTCATCACCTGACCCACTGGCGCAACAAGGAACTGAACGGCCCGTTCGACCTCTCGGTGGTCAGCTGGGACTCGATGTTCTTCTCCATCGTGCTGGGCGTGCTGACCTGCTTCGTGCTGTGGCTCGCGGCGCGCAAGGCCACTTCCGGCGTGCCTGGCCGCTTCCAGGCCGCTGTCGAGATCCTGGTCGAGATGGTGGAAAACCAGGCCAAGGGCATCGTGCACAACGCCAACAGCCGCAAGCTGGTCTCGCCGCTGGCGCTGACGGTGTTCCTGTGGATCTTCGTGCTCAATGCGATGGACCTGCTGCCGGTCGACCTGCTGCCCTGGATCTGGGAAAAGATCGTCGTCGCCAATGGCGGTGACGCGCACCACGCCTACCTGCGCTCCGTGCCGACCGCCGACCTGTCCGTCACGATGGGCATGTCGCTGGCCGTGCTGATCGTCTGCCTGGTCTACAACGTCAAGATCAAGGGCGTCGGCGGCTGGGTCCACGAGCTGTTCTCGGCGCCGTTCGGCGACCACTGGGCGCTGTACCCCTTCAACTTCTTGATGCAGATCATCGAGTTCGTCGCCAAGACCGTCTCGCACGGCATGCGGCTGTTCGGCAACATGTATGCCGGCGAACTGATCTTCCTGCTGATCGCCCTGATGGGTGGCGCTTTTGCCTCCGTCGGTCTGGGCACCGGCATCGGTCTGGCCATCGGCCACATCATTGCCGGCTCCGCCTGGGCGATCTTCCACATCCTGATCATCACGCTGCAAGCCTTTGTGTTCATGATGCTGACGCTGGTGTACATCGGCCAGGCGCACGACTCGCACTGACAGCGGCAGTTCAGGATTTCTCTCGCTTTTCCCTTTTCGTAAACATAACCTCTCGACCTAGGAGTCATCATGGAAGTCATCAGCTTTGTTGCCCTCGCCGCCGGCCTGATCATCGGTCTGGGCGCGCTCGGTGCTTGTATCGGCATCGGCGTCATGGGCAGCAAGTACCTGGA
>NZ_JBGGNH010000047.1:0-4346 GCF_041287625.1 Ideonella sp. | reverse complement strand
CGCCGAGAACCACGGCGGGCGCGCCAATTCCCTCACGGCGCCAAACCCCGTGGCGCAGGCCGCGGTGGTGGCCAAGGCGCACCGCAGTGCCGGCATCGACCCGCGCACGGTGACCTACATCGAGGCCCACGGCACCGGCACCCCGCTGGGCGACCCGGTGGAGATCAACGGTCTCAAGGCGGCGTTCAAGGAACTCTACGCGGCCACTGGCGGCAGCGAAGTCGCAGCACCTCACTGCGGCCTGGGCTCAGTGAAGACCAACATCGGCCACCTGGAACTGGCCGCTGGCGTGGCAGGCGTTGTCAAGGTGCTGCTGCAGATGAAGCACAGGACGCTGGTGAAGAGCCTGCACAGCGAGACGCTGAATCCGTACATCGACCTGCACGGCAGTCCGTTCTACGTGGTGCAGGAGACACGCGAATGGGCAGCGCCGCGTGATGCGCAAGGCCAACCGCTGCCGCGCCGCGCGGGCGTCAGCTCGTTCGGCTTTGGCGGGGTGAATGCGCATGTGGTGCTGGAGGAATACATCGCGCCGGTGTCCACGGCCGTCGACGCCGGGCCGGTCGCGGTGGTGCTTTCGGCCCGCAACGAGGAACGGCTGTTGGCGCAGGCGCGCCAGCTCCAGGATTTCATCGGCTTGCCGGAGAACGCAGGCGTTGACTTGAACGACCTGGCCTACACGCTGCAGGTCGGCCGCGAAGCGATGGAAGAGCGGCTGGCCCTGGTGGCCGGCTCACTGGGTGAGCTGGGCGACAAGCTCGCCCGTTTCCTGTCCGGCGAGGCCAGCGTGGAAGCGCTGCATCGCGGCCAGGTCCGCCCCAACAAGGACGAGATGGCGGCCTTGTCGGCAGATGCAGACATGGCGCAGGCGGTGCAAAGCTGGATCGAGAAGCGTGAGCTGGGCCAGTTGCTCGCGCTGTGGGTCAAGGGCTTTGCGCTGGACTGGCGCGCGCTTCACGGCGCGCACAAGCGCCGCCGCATCAGCCTGCCGACCTATGCCTTCGCCAAGGAACGCCACTGGGTGCCGGGCAGCAGCGCCGTGCGCCCGGGTGTCACGGCCATAGGAGACGTGCCGCAAGCCGCACGCGAAACCCCACCCAACCAGAACACCTCCGAGATGACCGATTTGATTGCTGCAAATCCAGCGCTGGCTGCGGACGGGCGCTTGCGTGAAAAAAGCATCCTGCAGATCAGGCAGCTGGTCAGCGAGGGCGTCGGGCTGCCGCTGGAGACCATCCAGGCCCACATCGGCTTTGACGCGTACGGCATCGACTCCATCCTGGCGCTGGAGTTGACCAATGCCTTGCGCGACGGGATTGGGGCCGAGGGCATCGGCACCTCGCTGTTCTTCGAGCATCCGACCATCGAGCGCCTGGTCGAGCATTTCATGCAAACCGAAGCCCAGGCCTTGCGGCGCTGGACCGGCCTGGACCGGGTCGCCGTGGGACCTGCGCCCGCTGCGCAGCCTTCTGTCGCGCCTGCAGCCGCCTTTGGGCCCGCGGACCGGCCCATGGCGGGGCCAGGTTTCGACGTGGCCATCGTCGGCTTGTCCGGCTGCTACCCGGGCGCCGCCGATGTTGGCGAGTTTTGGGCCAGGCTGGCCGGGATGAACTTCACCGGCGAGGCCGAGCTGGCGAACGAGGCCAGCGGGTTCGACCGCCAGTTCTTCGGCATCGGCCTGGAAGAGGCGCAAGCCATGGACCCGCAGGCGCGGATTTTCCTGCAGCAGGTGCACGCGAGCATCGAAGAGGCCGGCTACACACCTGCCCGGCTGGCGCACAGCCGGAAGATTGGGCTGTTCGTCGGTGTGAGCAACGCGCACGGTGGGGCCCTTGCCGACCAGGTGTCGCAGTGCTTCGACTTCCAGGGCCCCAGCATGGCCGTGGACACCGCCGGTGCGTCCGCGTTGACGGCACTGCATCTGGCCGTCAACAGCCTGCGCTGCGGCGACAGCGAGGTGGCCGTCGCTGGCGGCGTGGACGGCGAAGCGGTGGGCGCGCTGCTGCTCAAGCCGCTGCAACGCGCGCTGGCCGATGGCGATCACGTCCACGGTGTGATCAAGGGCAGCGCGGTGAGTTCTGCCGGCAGGACGCAGGGTGACGCCGCTGCCATCGCTGCACAGCAGGCCCGGCTGACCGGCGAGGCGCTGCAGCGAGCGGGGGTTGAGGCGCGGGCGCTCAGCCACCACCTTGCCGCGCAGGCTGGCAGCGGCTTTGTCGGCCTCAGCCAGTTGCTGCTGCAGCTGAAGCACCAGACCTTGCTGCCGGATGCGCGCTCGCAGCTGACCCATTGGCGCCGCCCGGTGCTGGCCCTGGATGGCAAGCCGAGCGAGCTGCCGAGGATGGCCGGCATTTCTTCGTTCGGGGCTGGCGGCGCCAACGCCTGCCTGGTGATTGCGGAACACGTCCCGCCACTCGCAGCGGACGAGGCGGCGAACGCCAGCCAGGGGCCGGCGCTGGTGCTGCTGTCGGCTCGCGACGGGGCCGCGCTGCAGCGGCAGGCACAGCGGCTGCTGGCGGCCATCGCCACGCCGCAGGCCACAGCCGGGCTGACGCTGGCCAACCTGGCCTACACGCTGCAGGTGGCCCGCGAGGCCATGGCAGAGCGCCTGGCGCTGCAGGTGGGTTCGCTGGACGAGTTGCGGGCCAGGCTGGCCGCCTTCATCGCCGGTGACTTGCAGCTGAGCGGCCTGCATCGCGGTCAGGCCGGGCGCCAGGCCATGGCGCTGCTGCTGGACGACGAGGACATGGACGCTGCGGTGCGGGCCTGGATCGCCAAGGGCAAGTTCGGCAAGCTGGCCGAGCTGTGGGCCCAAGGCTTCGACCTGGACTGGCAGCGCCTGCACCCAACTGCGGATGGCGGTGCCCGTCCCAAGCGGATCAGTCTGCCGACCTATCCTTTTGCCAGTGAGTTTGCGGGTGAGTCGCTCGCGACCGGTGCGGAGCTGACCTCGCCACGCCAGGCGCTGGCCGAGCCTGAGCGGCCGGCACCGGCCCCTGCCGAACCGGCTGCGCTGGCGGCCGTCAAGCCCATGCCGCGGCAAGCGGGCAGGACCTCGTGGCCGCTGTCGTTCGCGCAGCAGCGGCTGTGGTTCCTGGACCAATACGAGCCCGGCCTGGCCATCTACAACATCCCCGTCGCCGTGCGGCTCACGGGCCAGCTGGATGCCGACGCACTGGCGCGCACGCTCAACGAGATCGTGCGCCGCCACGAGGCGCTGCGCACCTCGTTCGCGATGGAAGCGGGCGAGCCGGTGCAGGTCATTGCGCCGGCGTTGGTCTTGCCGCTGGAGACGGTGGACCTCAGCAGCCTGCCCGAAGCGCCGCGCGAGGCGCAAACCCGCGAACATCTGCAAGCCGAGGCGGACCGGCCGTTCGACCTGGCGACCGGCCCGCTGATCCGCTTTTGCCTGCTGCGGCTGGCCAGCGATGCGCACCTGCTGCTGGTGACCATGCACCACATCGTCTCGGACGGCTGGTCCATGGGCATCGTGGTGCAGGAAGTGGCGGCCCTGTACCGGTCCTTCCAGCAGGGCCTGCCGCCGTCCTTGCCGGCCTTGCCCATCCAGTACGCGGACTTCGCCGAATGGCAACGCCAGCGCCTGAGCGGCGGCCTGTTGGCACAGCAGCTGGGCTACTGGCGGCACAAGCTGGAAGGCAGCCCGCAGCTGCTGGCCCTGCCCACGGACCGGCCGCGGCCGACCAAGCTGGGCCACCGCGGTGCGGCCCTGCCGTTCACCGTGCCGGCGACCGCGGTGGCCGGCCTGCGGGCGCTGGGCCACCAGGCGCAGGGCACGCTGTTCATGGCGCTGTGCGCGGCCTTCAATGTGCTGATGGCGCGGCATTCGGGCCAGCGCGACATCTGCATCGGCACGCCCATCGCGAACCGCAACCGCACCGAAATCGAGAACCTGATCGGCTTTTTCGTCAACACGCTGGTGCTGCGCACCCAGGTGGACCTGGCGCAGGACTTCCTGAGCCTGCTGCAGCAGGTGCGGCAGACCACGCTGGAGGCCTACGACCATCAGGACGTGCCCTTCGAGCAACTGGTCGAGGCCGTGCGGCCGGAGCGGCACACCAGCTACTCGCCCTTGTTCCAGGTCATGCTGGTGCTGCAGAACGCGCCGATGACCGGGCTGGTCTTGCCTGGCCTGCGCGCCGAGCTGATGCAGGCCGAGCGGGTGACGGCGAAGTTCGACCTGACCTTGACGCTGGTGGAAGACGCGCAAGGCCTGCACGGCGAGCTGGAGTACAACACCGACCTGTTCGAGCCCGCGACCATCGAACGCATGGCCGGCCACTTCACGCAGCTGCTGCAGGCCATCGTCGAAGACCCTGAGCGCCCGG
>NZ_JBGGNH010000046.1:0-48584 GCF_041287625.1 Ideonella sp. | reverse complement strand
AGCTGCAGGATCTCGCCCTTGACCTCCACGGTGATCTTGGAGGAAAGGTCGCCCTTGGCGATGGCGGTCGCCACGTCGGCGATGTTGCGCACCTGGCCGGTGAGGTTGGACGCCATGAAGTTGACGTTGTCGGTCAGGTCCTTCCAGGTGCCGGCCACGCCGGGCACCTGGGCCTGGCCGCCGAGCTTGCCTTCGGTGCCGACCTCGCGCGCCACGCGGCTCACCTCGGAGGCAAAGCCATTGAGCTGGTCCACCATCGTGTTGAGGGTGTTCTTCAGCCCCAGGATCTCGCCCTTCACGTCCACCGTGATCTTCTTGGACAGGTCGCCGTTGGCCACCGCCGTCGCCACGTCGGCGATGTTGCGCACCTGGCCGGTCAGGTTGGAGGCCATGGAGTTGACGTTGTCGGTCAGGTCCTTCCAGGTGCCTGCCACGCCGGGCACCGCGGCCTGGCCGCCGAGCTTGCCTTCGGTGCCCACCTCGCGCGCCACCCGGCTCACTTCGCCAGCGAAGCCGTTGAGCTGGTCCACCATCGTGTTGATGGTGTTCTTCAGCTCCAGGATCTCGCCGCGCACGTCCACGGTGATCTTCTTGGAAAGGTCGCCATTGGCCACCGCGGTGGTCACTTCGGCAATGTTGCGCACCTGGCCGGTCAGGTTGGTCGCCATCGCGTTGACCGAGTCGGTCAAATCCTTCCAGATGCCGGCCACGCCGCGGCCTTCGGCCTGGCCGCCGAGCGCGCCTTCGGTGCCCACCTCGCGGGCCACGCGCGTCACTTCGGAAGCGAAGCCGCCGAGCTGGTCGACCATGGTGTTGATGGTGTTCTTCAGCTCCAGGATTTCGCCGCGCACGTCCACGGTGATCTTCTTGGACAGGTCGCCATTGGCCACCGCGGTGGTCACCTCGGCGATGTTGCGCACCTGGCCGGTCAGGTTGGAGGCCATGAAGTTGACGTTGTCGGTCAGGTCCTTCCAGGTGCCGGCCACGCCGGGCACCTGGGCCTGGCCGCCGAGCTTGCCTTCGGTGCCGACTTCACGCGCCACGCGGCTCACTTCGCCGGCAAAGCCGTTGAGCTGGTCCACCATCGTGTTCATGGTGTTCTTCAGCGCCAGGATCTCGCCCTTGACCTCCACCGTGATCTTCGAGGACAGGTCGCCCTTGGCGATGGCGGTTGCCACGCCGGCGATGTTGCGCACCTGGCCGGTCAGGTTCGAGGCCATGGAGTTGACCGAGTCGGTCAGGTCCTTCCAGGTGCCGGCAATGCCGGGCACCTGGGCCTGGCCGCCGAGCTTGCCTTCGGTGCCGACCTCGCGTGCCACGCGGGTCACTTCGGAAGAGAAGCCGTTGAGCTGGTCCACCATCGTGTTGATGGTTTCCTTCAGCTCCAGGATTTCGCCCTTCACGTCCACCGTGATCTTGCGCGAAAGGTCGCCGCGGGCGACGGCGGTGGTGACGGTGGCGATGTTGCGCACCTGGGCCGTCAGGTTGGTGGCCATCGCGTTGACCGAGTCGGTCAGGTCCTTCCAGGTCCCCGCCACGCCGGGCACCACGGCCTGGCCGCCCAGCCGCCCGTCGGTGCCCACTTCGCGGGCCACGCGGGTCACTTCCGAGGCGAAGGAGCGCAGCTGGTCCACCATGGTGTTGGTGGCTTCCTTCAGCTGCAGGATTTCGCCGCGCACGTCCACCGTGATCTTCTTGGACAGGTCGCCATTGGCCACGCCAATCGTCACCTCGGCGATGTTGCGCACCTGGGCCGTCAGGTTGCCGGCCATCTGGTTGACCGAGTCCGTCAGCTCCTTCCACACGCCGGACACGCCCTTGACCTGCGCCTGCCCGCCCAGCTTGCCTTCGGTGCCGACCTCGCGCGCCACGCGGGTCACTTCCGAGGTGAAGACCGAGAGCTGGTCGATCATCGTGTTGACCAGCCTGGCCGAGCGCAGGAACTCGCCCTTCAGCTCGCGCCCGTCCACCTCCAGCTCCATCGCCTGGCCCAGGTCGCCCTTGGCCACTGCGCCGATGGTGCGGGCAATTTCCGCCGTTGGCCGCACCAGGTCGTCCATCAGGGTGTTGATCGAATCGACCTTGGTGGCCCAGCCGCCCAGCGAACCGGGCAGCGACATGCGCTGCTTCAGCCGGCCTTCCTTGCCCACCGTGGCGCTGAGCCGCGCGACTTCGGCGGCAATGCGCGCCTCGTGCGAGATGGTCTGGTTGAAGGCGGTGGCGATCTGGCCGTCCACGCCGGCCCAGTCCGCCGGCAGGCGCAGCGAAAAATCGCCATCGCGGAAGGCCATCATCGCCGCCAGGATCTGCCGCGAGCGGGCGTCTGCCGAGTCGGCCTCGGCCGCCTGGCGCAGGGTGGCGCCCAGGGCCAGCCCGGCAGCGCCATTGGCGTCGGCAGCGGCCTTCTTCTTACGGGCCGGGGGAACTGTGGACACGCTCATCGCAAACCCGCCAAAACTGCGTTCAGATGGCTTGCAATGTAGTGCAGCGGGCGAGGCTTTGCCCCAGGGCTTGCCAGCAAACCCCCGGGTTTACAGCCCCAGCTCGCTCAGGCCTGGATGGTCATCCGGCCGGCGGCCCAGCGGCCAGCGGAACAGGCGCTGGTCTTCGGCGATCGGCCGGTCGTTGATGCTGGCGTGGCGCTGCGTCATCAGGCCGTCTGCATCGAAAGCCCAGTTCTCGTTGCCGTGGCTGCGGAACCACTGGCCGCTGTCGTCATGCCATTCGTAGACAAAGCGCACCGCGATGCGGTCGCCTTCAAACGCCCACAGTTCCTTGATCAACCGGTAGTCCAGTTCGCGCGCCCACTTGCGCTCCAGCAGCGCCTGTGCCTGCTCGCGGCCGACCGGAAATTCGACCCGGTTGCGCCAGCGTGTGTCGGCGCTGTAGGCCAGCACGATGCGCGCCGGGTCGCGGCTGTTCCAGGCGTCTTCGGCCAGGCGGATCTTCTGGACCGCGGTCTCGCGGGTGAACGGCGGCAGGGGCGGGCGTTGGGACATGAGCGTGCTCGGCGGAAGTCAGGGGCCAGAGCATGCCATGCAGGCCACCGCTCGAGACCGCGCCCGCCTGACCGCCACCGCAGCGGCAGGGTGACTCAGCTGGCCGACGCCAGTGCCCGCGCCGGTGCTGCCTGCGGGCTGGCGGCCGGCATGCGCCAGCGGGCTGGCGCGGCCGCCACTTCGGGCTCGTCCAGCGCCGGCAGGTCGATCAGCAGGCCGCGCTTGTCCGCGGCCAGCGCCACCTCGGTGCGGTTGCTCGCGTCCAGCTTCTGGAACACCGACTTCAGGTGCGACTTGACGGTGCCCAGCGCGATGTCCAGCCGCTTGGCAATCGCCTTGTTGCCGTGGCCGGCCACCAGCAGGCGCAGCACGTCGGTCTCGCGGCTGGTGAGCAGCGAACCGGCCACACTGTCGGCCAGGCGCTGCGCGGCCAGCGTGCCGATGCGGCGCATGCCGCAATGCAGCGCGCGCACCGCGTCGGCCAGCTCGTCGAGCCCGCAGCCAATCGTCAGGTAGCCGCGCACGCCGCTTTCCAGCGCATGGCGAATCTCGCGTTCGCTGTCGCGGCGCGTGAGGATCAGCACCCGCGCACCCAGTGCGCCCAGCGAGCGGCGTGCCGGTTCCGCCTTGCCCAGCGCGATGCAGCGCAGGCCTTGCTCGTAGTCGGCAATCACCACGTCGGCCCGGGCCAGGTCGGCCAGGGAAGTCAGCAGCACGATGTCGGGCTTCGCACCCAGCGTGGCCCGCAGGCCGGCGCAGAGCAGCGGGTCGTCGTACAGGACAAGGACTTTGATCGTGAGCAGATCGAGCATGGCGGCCTCCAGGCAGTGCGGTGGGCCGATGATGGAACCGCTTCCGTTGCGGCGCGAGTGAATCGACGTGAATCGCCGTGAAGCGATGCGGCCGGGCCGATGTGAATCGGCGTGAATGCAGGCGTGCGGCGGTTTGATTCAGCTGCCGCTTTTTGCAGGTCAGTGCAGCGCCAGCCCGCGGCTACCTGGTCGAGCCGGCGTGTCGCCAGCCAGCAGCAGCCTGCGCGCGGGGCTGGGCGCCAACAGGCCCAGGCACGGCGCTTCGCCCCAGGTTCCCGGGGGCGCGAAGCCTCAGGCGGTGGCGAGCGGGTGTGCCAGGCCTGGCGCTTCGGCTTCGGTCTCTTCCGGCTTGCGGCGCCGGCGCATCAGGGCCAGCACGCCAATGCCCAGGCCCAGCATTGCGTAGGTGCTGGGCTCCGGCACCGGCGCGGCCTGGGCCAGCAGCGAATAGACGCCGCCGTGCGTGCCTGCGGTCTTGCCGGTGACGCCCAGGTAGTAGCTGCCGCCGGGTGACAGCGTGATGTCGTTCAGGCTCTGGTAACCGGTGGCGATGGCCGTGCCGCCAATCGTGTTGGTGATGGACAACTTCAGGCCGAACAGTTCGGTGAAACCGCTCAGCAGCAGCGTGTTGGAGGCGAACGAGACCAGGCTGGCGTTCGTCGGCACGCTGAAGGACCACCAGTCCGTGAACGTGCTGGGCTTGGCCGTGACGCCGTGGACTGCAAAGGTCGGATCGGCGGGCGCAACGCTGAGCACACCCAGGTCGTACACGCCGGCTTGACTGGCCAGGCTGGCCGTCGCCAGGCTCAGCGCAGCGAGCAGAGGTTTCAGTTTCATGAGGTCTCCTTGGTTCGGTTTTGCGCAGCCCATGTGTCCGATCACATCAGGCTGCACCAATGTCGACAGCTTTTGGGGTGTGGCTGCTGGGTTTCGAGCAGTTTGGCCTGCCTGACACCCCTTCTACCGGCACTTGCAGCCGCGACACCCGAGGCAAAGGCAAGACCGGGGCCGCCATTCGCCTGACGTCGCAGCTCGTTACGCCGGTGTCAACTCGGACACGCTGATGCGACGGGTGTCGGCCACCGGCCGGCTGTCCCGATTGGCTGGTCTGCCGACCATCCTGCGGCGGGATGTGCTGGCGTGCTGCAGCGCCGAAGCTGCCGGCATCCGCAACCCCGGTGCCGGCCCGTCCGGCACGCTCACGCTTTGGAGCCGCTCATGTCACCTGGTCCTCGAACCCTCCGCTGGCTGCGCCTGCTGCCGTGCCTGGCACTGGCAGGCTGGCTGGGCAACGTCAGCGCGGCTGACGCGCCGATCCGCTCGGCCGGCACGCTGCTGTTCACCGATGCGGACACGCTGGTCGTGGCGGACTGGCGGGGCGCTGCGCTGCATGCGCTGAAGCTGCCACCGCTGAACGTGGCGCCAGCGCAGGCGGGCCGGCCGTTCAACCAGCTGCAGGTGGCGACGCGGGTGGCGAAGCTGCTGGGCACATCCGCCGAACGGCTGCAGTTCGAGGACATGGCAATGCGCCCCGGTGCCGGGCTGGCCTACCTCTCGCTCTCGGTGGACCGTGGCCGCGGGCTGCCCGAGCCGGCGGTCGTGACACTGGACGCAAGTGGCCTGGTGCGCCGGCTGGACCTGGCGCGTTTGCCGCATGGCAGTGCGCCGATAGCAGGACGACCGACCGACGACCAGCGCTTCTGGGCCGACGTGCCGGCGGCGACCTACACCGTGACCGACATGGTCTACCAAGCTGGCAAGCTGTACGTGGCCGGGCTCAGCAACGCGGCTTTTGCCTCCACGCTGCGGGTCTACGACTTCCCGTTCAACGGCACGGCCAGTGCGACCAGCGTGGAGATGTACCACGCGGTGCACAACCAGGTCGAGACGCGGGCGCCGATCCGCCGCATGGCCATCGCCACCCTCAACGGCGAGCCCACGCTGGTGGCGGCCTACACCTGCACGCCGCTGGTGACGATTCCATTGAGGGACCTGAAAGATGGCGCGCACATCGTCGGCCGCACCGTGGCCGAGCTGGGCTGGGGCAGCGCGCCTGTCGGCCTGGTCAGCCTGGAGACGCAGGAAGGGCCAGCGCTGCTGCTGGCCAACTCGCACAAGGCGGCGGACCTGCTGCCCGTCTCGGCCATCGCCGCCGCGAGCATGCAGCCAGGCCTGGCCAAGCCGATCAACTGGCCGACCGAGCCTTACCTGGGCGTGAAGGCCATTCCGATCCCGCTGGCCGGCATCGTCAGGCTGGGCGTGCAGGACAAGACCTTCCTCACCGTGCTGCGCCGCCACGGCAGCACCGGGGCGCTGGAGCTGGTGTCGCTGCGCCAAGGGGCGTTCCTGCGCCTGAGCGACTTCATCAACGAGTACGACTTCGCCGACTTCCGCTACCAGGCCAGCGACGGCTTCCGCGGTCTGCACGGCGTGCTGCGCAGCGACGAGGGCTACCCCGAACTGGCGCGGCGCACGCTGCCGTGAAGCACGGCTGTGCCGCGGTGGCGCTGGTGCTGCTGTCCACCGATTTGCTGGCGGGTTCGGTGCAGGTCTTCCCGTCCGGCGCCAGCGTGCCGGAGAACCTGCTGCGCATCGAGCTGCGGCTGCCCAGGCCGCTGCCGCAGGTGCTGGACATGCGCCACGTGAAGCTGCTGGACGCCGCTGGCCAAGTGCTGCCCGGTGCGCTGCTGGACCTGCCCTTGCCCAGTGCCGACGGCCGCCAGCTGACGCTGCTGCTGCACCCGGGCCGGGTCAAGTCCGGGCTGGTCGCGCATGAGCGGCTGGGGCTGGCGCTGAAGGCTGGCGACAGCGTCACGCTGCAGATCGACGACCCGGCACTCGGGCCGGCGCTGCGCAAGACCTGGCAGGTCACGGCGGCCGACCGTACTGCGCCGGAGCCAACGCGCTGGCGCATTGCGCCGCCAGTGGCTGGCAGTTCGGCTGCACTGCTGGTGGCGCTGGACGCACCTGTCAGCGCCAGCGGCGGGCGCCTGATCGCCGTGCGCGGCCCGGATGGCCAGCGCCTGCCGGGCCGGCCGCAACTGATGCACGCCGAGACCGGCTGGCGCTTCGTGCCTGCGCAGCCGTGGGTGGCGGGGCGCTACACGCTGATGGTCCACCCCGACCTGGAAGACGCCGCCGGCAACCGGGCTTGTGCCCTGTTCGAGATGCGGGACAACAGCCGCCAGGCGTGTGATCAGGGCCAAGCCTTGCCGTTTGAAGTGAAGCCTTGAACCTCGTCGGCCATCACTCGTGAATCGGCGTGAATTCACAGCGATTCACTGGCGTGGCCGGGCCTCTGCCAACACCATGAGGCACGTCGTCCCTCAACCCCGTCAATCGCCCAGGCGTGCGAGCCCGAAGGAGAAGCAACCATGAACCGTTTGTCAGGCAAGGTCGCGCTGGTCACCGGCGCGAGTTCCGGCATTGGCCACGCCAGCGCGCTGCTGTTTGCCGCGGAAGGCGCGAAGGTGGTAGTCACCGCCCGCCGCGCGCCGGAGCTGGACCAGTTGGTCAACACCATCCGCGACCGTGGCGGCGACGCGGTGGCGCTGGCCGGCGACGTGCGCTCGGAGGCGCATGCCAAGGCGCTGGTGGCGCTGGCGGTGGCGCGTCATGGCCGGCTGGACATCGCTTTCAACAACGCCGGCACGCTGGGCGAAGCGGGTCCCAGCACCGGCGTGTCCGAAGCCGGCTGGTCCGACGCGCTGGCCATCAACCTGACCGGCGCCTTCCTCGGCGCCAAGCACCAGATCGCGCAAATGCTGCGCAACGGCGGTGGCTCGGTGATCTTCACGTCGACCTTCGTCGGCCACACCTTTGCCTTCCCCGGCGTGGCGGCGTATGCCGCGAGCAAGTCCGGGCTGATCGGCCTCACGCAGGCATTGGCGGCGGAGTTCGGGCCGCAGGGTGTGCGGGTCAATTCGGTGCTGCCCGGCGCGGTGGACACCGACATGTACCGCAGCATGAATGACACCGAGCAGGCCCAGGCCTTCGTGACCCAGCTGCATGCCTTGAAGCGCGTGGCCACGCCGCAGGAACTGGCGCGCGCGGTGCTCTACCTGGCGTCCGATGACGCCTCGTTTGTCACCGGCACCGCCTCGCTGGTGGACGGCGGTGCATCCATCACCCGCACCTGAAACCTGTACCTGAAACGTTTTGCCGAAGAAACCATGTCCTTGATGTCCAAGCTGGCGATGCCGGTGCTGGCCATCGGACTTCCTGGCCAAGTGACGGCTGAAGTCAGATCGCGTGGCTCAGGCTGCGCGTGGCCGAGGCGGAGGCCGGGGCCTGCGGGCGGTGCACCGGTGGCAGCTCGGTCCGCACGCCGGCAGCGGGCGATGACGGCGCTTGCGAGCCGATCAGCCCGCGCCGCATCGCCACGTTGGCCGCCTCGGTGCGGCTCTTGGCGTCCAGCTTGTTCAGGATGCTCTTGACGTGGGCCTTCACGGTGCCGCCGGACAGGCTGAGCGCATTGGCGATGGACTTGTTCGAGTCGCCCTGGGCCAGCAGCTGCAGCACCTCGCTCTCGCGGCCGGTCAGCGCCTGGTAGCTCATGCTTTCCGCGACCAGGCTGGCCGCTGCCGGGCACAGGTGGCGCTGGCCGCGGCTGACCGCCAGCACGATCTCCTGCAACTGGGTGATGCTGCAGTCCAGCAGCGCGTAGCCGTGCGCCCCGTGGCGCAGCGCGGCCTGCACGTCCTGCGGCTGGACCTGGGTGCTGACGACCAGCACCCGCACGCCGCTGCCCCAGCCGTGCGCATGGTCGCGCCGCTGGGCCAGCAGCAGGGCCGCGCTGGTGGGGTCGCAGACGGCAACGTCGGCCTGTGCGCTCGCGCAGGCTGCCAGCGGTGACGTGGTGGCACCGACGATGTCCACCTCGCAGCTGGACTGGCCGCGCAATGCGGTGGCAATGCCCAGCGCGATCACGGCTTCGCTGTGGATCACGCTGACACGCACGGTGCCAGCCGCATGGGACATCCGCTCATATGACATGTGGGGCCTCCTTTTGGGTGAGTCGATGCTAGGCCGCATCGTTTGCTTTGATCCAGCCCAGGTCCAGCGACGCCAGATTCACCCTTGTGGGTGAAGGCGGCGCGGCCGAACTGCGGCAAGCTGAACCACCGGCCGCACGCCTGTCTTTTCCAGCTCCGCTCATCGTCTGACATGCCGCTTTCCTCGCCGCCGCCGTCGTGTGTTCCGCAAGCCTGTGTCGAGCAGGTGCTGCGTGGCCCCGGCGGTCTGCTGGTGGCGTTTTCGGTGCTGCTGCTGTTGATTGCCGGCTGCAGTTGCGCGCTGTTGCGCAGGCGGGCCCGCGCGCGTGATCGCGAAGCCGAGCAGGCCAGGCAGCTGCGCGAAATGCAGGCCATGCAGTTGCACGACAGCCTGCTGCAAAGCACCCAGGGGCTGGTGCTGGCGGTCGAAGGGCTGGCGGCCACCTTGCCGGCTGACGGGCCGGTGCGCGCGGATTTCGAAACCCTGCTGAACCAGGCGGACGGCTGGCTGCTGGAAGCGCGCGACCGGGTCAGGACCTTGCCGGCAGCCGAGCTGGATGCCAGCGTGCTGTCGCAGGCCATCGCCGCGATCTGGGCCGAGCTGGCGGGGGGAGAATCGCAGGCCTTTGGGGTGCTGGTGCAGGGCCGGGCCCGGCCGCTGCGGCGGCTGGTGTACCACGAGGTCTGCGGCATCATCCGCGAGGCGCTGGCGCATGCCGTGGCCCACACGGGGCTGCGCTCGGCGCTGGTCACACTTCACTACAACGAACAGGTGTTCATCGTCGACATGCAGGACAACCGCCCCGACCACCCAATGCACGGCCTGCCGGCCTCGTCGGCCATGCACGAGCGCGTGGCGCGCATGGGCGGGCAACTGCGCCTGGACGAACGCGATGGTGGGGCGCGGCTGCAGCTGCGGCTGCCCGCGAGCCTGGCGCATGAGGTGCCGGACTTGCCCGCACCGATGGGTGGCGGCCATCCCGCAGGCGGCGGCTGGCGAAGCTTGCTGCAGCGGCTGAAGGCGGACCGTTGAACGCCGCGGCGATCCGCCTGCTCGCGGTGGACGACCATCCGCTGATGCGCCAGGGCATTGCCTCGCTGATCATGTCGCAGCCCGACATGCGGCTGGTGGCCGAAGCGGCCGATGGCGACGAGGCCTTGCAGCAGTACCGCAGCCACCGGCCCGACGTGGTGCTGATGGACGTGCAGATGCCGGGCCGCGACGGCATCGAGGCGATCGAGGCGATCGTCGCCGACGACCCTGGGGCGCGCATCGTCGTGCTGACCACCTACGAGGGGGACGTGCAGGCCTTGCGGGCGTTGAAGGCGGGGGCCCGCGGCTACCTGCTGAAGAACATGGTGCGCAAGGAGCTGCTGGACGCGATCCGCGAAGTGCATGCCGGCAAGCGCCACATCCCGACGGCAGTGGCGGCAATGATGGGCCTGCACTCGTATGGCGAGGCGCTGTCCCCGCGCGAGCTGCAGGTGCTGCGCCAGCTCAAGCAGGGCGGCACCAACCGGCAGATTGCCGATGCGCTGTGCCTGTCCGAGGACACGGTCAAGACGCACATGAAGAGCATCCTGTCCAAGCTGGGTGCCACCGACAGGACGCAGGCGGTGGTGATTGCGCTGCAGCGTGGATTCATCAGCATTGTTGACGCCCCGAGCGGGTCGGCCGGGCGGCGTTGACGCCGCGTGTCCTGGGCGCGGCAAGAACCAGGTGACTGATCAGTCGCAATTTGACTCGTCGGTCATACAATGGTGCCATGGCCAAGGTTCCGTTTCGTGAGCAGGTGTTGAAAGTGCGGGAAGACGCCATCGTGGCGTCGGTCAACCGCTTGCTGGCCGAAAAAGGCTTTGACCTGATGACGGTGGACGAAGTGGCTGCCGACGTGGGCATTGCCAAGGCCAGCCTGTACCGGCATTTCGCCTCCAAGGAAGAACTGGCCGCCGCCGCGATGGTGCGGGTGCTGAACCAGGCGCAGGCCTTGATGGCCACGCTGCCCGCCACCGAGCCCACGCCGCTGGGCCGGCTCAAGGCCGTGGCACGCTGGACCATGCAGTTGCAGCTGGCCGGCGAAATGCCGTCGCTGCCTTCACAGAACTCGTCCTTGCGCACCACGCTGATGGGCCACGAGGCCTACCTGACGCGGCTCAACGAGGTCAGCGAGCAACTCGGCGAATGGATCGTCGAAGCCCAGCAGCAAGGTGCGCTGGACGATTCGTTGCCGCCTGAGCTGGTGCTCTACACCCTGTTCGCCCGTGCCTGCGACCCGGTGCTGCCGGTCCTCAAGGCCACCGGCCAGTACAGCGATGAACGCATCATCGAGCTGTTGCTGCAGACCTGTTTCGGTGGACTGTGCCGGCCCTGAGCCGGGCCTGCGCTTAGCTCAATCGAAGGCAGGACAGCGCGGCCGGTGGTCTCATGTACACGTGAGACCGGGTGCTCCATTACACGAACAGGTTTTCGAGCCAGTTCAAGAGCTGGATGATCGGGCTCAAGGGCTGCGACAGGTCTGAAACCTGGTCGGTCTCGTAGTTGCGCTGCACCGGGCCGCGGTCCATCAGGTTGTCGAAGAAGGGCAGCAGCGAGGCCACGCCCAGTTCCTCGACGCCGGTGCCGGAGAAGTCGACGATGCCCAGGCAGTGGGCGTCGTTGAAGTCGCGGAAGAAGGGCACGTGGTAGTCGACATTGGCCTCCGCCGCGAGCGTGGGCAGCCAGTTGGCCAGGTCGGTGCGCCAGAGCTGGTTGACCAGCTGTTTCTGCACTGCCGGGTCGCTCGCACGCACTTCCGGGTGGAAGTCCAGGTAGCTGAAGCCGGAGAAGACGTTGTCGGTTTCGAAGGCCAGGTAGCCGAAGCGGTCCTGCGGATAGGCCCGCGCCAGCCCGGTGTTCAGGCTGCCCAGGTTGTTGGCATCCAGCGCCGGCAGGCGCGCGGCCAGCCGTGGAATCATGCCACCGGGCTCGTCCAGGCCCCAGGCCGGGCGGATCTTCTGGTGCAGCGGCAGCGAGGGGTACTGGGTGGACGAGGTGGTGCTGGCGCGCGGTGCGTTGAACAGCGGGCCGGAATCGGCCAGCAGCGTGCTCTTGCCCCTGGGTGCCAGCGTGTCGCGCACGGTCGCATAGTTGACCGTGGAGCCGACGCCGCCGGCCGAGAAGCCGCCGACCAGCAGGTCGTCCGCCCGGCCGAGGTTGCTGCGCAGCCACGAGGCGGCGGCGCGGATGTTGACCAGGCCGGCGTGGTGCTGCACCCGCGGGGCTGAAGGATCGACGTCGTCGTAGACCGAGACCTTGCTGCCGGCGTGAACGTCGCCTGTGCAATACGGCAGGTAGACCATGGTCCAGTCCTGCGTGCGCACTTTCTGGAACGGGTCCAGCCGCGAGGTGAAGGGCGTGACCAGGCCGCCTGCGGCCATGGTCTGCAGCGAGTGCATGTAGTCGGGCGGAATGCCGTCCGGGTTGCTGGCGCTGTAAGGACCCTTGCCTTCGCAGGCGTCCTGGTCCCAGCAGGCGCCGCCGCCTTCGAAGGTCAGCGAGACGTTGTGGTTCAGCGGCGTGCGGTTGACGAAGAAGCGGTAGGGTGTGCCGTTGCCGCAGGACGCGCCGGACTCCGGCGGCAGCTCCACCATGTCCCAGTTGAAATAGCCGGCATGGGCGGCCGGCAGCACGACCAGCGCCAGCAAGGCGCTGGCGCGTGCCAGCCAGCGGGAAGACAAGCGGCGCACAGGCGTGCTCGCAGCAGATGCAGGGTTCACGGTTGGGTTCCTCCGGTGGTGCCGGTGTTCTGGTTGTTGCCGCTGTTGCCGGCATAGACCTGGCCCCGCAGCGTGCGCAGCTGCTGGCTCAGTTGGGCTTCGTTGCGCTGGGCAGCGGGTTTGGCCTGCCAGGCGGCCACGGTGCTGGCCTGGGCCTGCAGGTAGCTGGCGTCGCGCGGGTCGGGCTGGCTGGGCGCGGCGGCGGCCTGCTGGCGGCGCCAGGCGACGAGGGCCAGCGCGCGCGCGGCGGTGTCGGGTTGCAGCTGTTCAAGCAGCGCGGCCTTGAGCGTCTGGGCTTCGCCAGCGCTGATTTCGTTGTTCGCCAGATGCTGGTCCAGCTCGCCGTCGAGCTGCCTGGCCAGCGTGCGCAGCTCGGTGGCAGGGGCGCCGCCTTGGCGCGCTTCCTGGAAGCGCCGCACGCGCGACTGGTAGGTCAGCAACTGGCCGATGCGGCTCAGCTCGGCTTCGCGCTGCGGGTGCTGCGCCAAGGCCTGCTGCACCTTGGCCCAGTCTGCCGCGCTGACGCCTTCCGGCGTGCCGGCGCTGGTGGTGGCACTGGGGGTGGCCGCGGCCAGCGTGGCGGCCTGGGTGGCCGGTGCTGTGGCATTGCCTTCAGCCAGGCGGCCGGTACCGGCCGGGGCATAGGTCGGCTTGCCGGCGTAGGCGAACACGCCCAGCCCGCCCATCACCGCCACGGCCGCCAGCAGCGCCAGCGGCCAGGGGCCGATGCGGCCAGCCTGGCCGTGGTTTAGAGCCGGCGTTCCGGGGCGGGCGGTGGGAAGCTTGGACACAGCAGCGGAGCGCAAGGCAAGGGTGGGGCGTGACATGGGCATCCGGCCAGTGTGGTTGGCGGCTGGCTTGGCAGCCATACCCAGTTGCACGCATGACGCGACGAAGCGCCGCGTCATTGTGCCAACGCAGGTTGCATTGCGTTACTTTGAGGTCCCCTTGAATTGGGGATGCCGCAACACACAGCCGGCGGGCTCGGGCTTTTGTACCATTCGCCTCTTTGCAGCCGAAGCGTGGGCGCCGGGCTGCGCAACGAACTTACCTATCGGGGAGTGATCGCCATGGCGATGGATGTGGTGGACTACGAGATCAAGGGCTCGGAGATGCAGTTTGTCGAGGTGGAACTCGACCCTGGCGAAGCGGCGGTCGGCGAAGCCGGCAGCATGATGTACATGGACGCCGGCATTTCGATGGACACGGTGTTCGGCGACGGCAGCAAGTCCACCGGCGGCCTGTTCGGCAAGCTGCTGGGCGCGGGCAAGCGGCTGGTCACTGGCGAATCGCTGTTCACTACGGTTTACACCAACCAGGTGGACGGCAAGAAGCGCGTGGCTTTCGCGGCACCTTACCCCGGCAAGATCCTGCCGATGGACCTGCGCCAGCTCGGCGGCATGCTGATCTGCCAGAAGGACGCCTTCCTCTGCGCAGCGCGTGGCGTGTCGCTGGGCATCTACTTCCAACAGAAACTTTCGGTCGGCTTTTTTGGCGGCGAAGGTTTCATCATGCAGAAGCTCGAAGGCGACGGCCTGGCCTTTGTGCATGCCGGCGGCACGGTGCTGCGGCGCGAGCTGCAGCCGGGGCAGACGTTGCTGATCGACACCGGCTGCATCGTCGCGATGACGCCCAACGTCAACTTCGAGATCCAGTACGTCGGCAAGATCAAGACCGCACTGTTCGGCGGCGAAGGCCTGTTCTTCGCCAAGGTCACCGGCCCGGGCACGGTCTGGCTGCAAAGCCTGCCGTTCTCGCGGCTGGCCAGCCGGGTCTTCGCCGCGGCGCCGCAGAACGGCGGCAGCCGCGAGGAGGGCTCGGTCCTGGGCGGCTTTGCCGGCGCGGGCCTGCTGGGTGGCCTGCTGGGCGGCGACGACGACTGAAACCAACTCGCGGCAGCGGGCTTGCGCCAGCGCAAGCTTGCTGCAGGGAGATGCCGGTCATTCTGGGTCTGACACGGCAGGGCGGCTAAACTGGCGTGTTGCTCCGTCCAGGGTCCTGTTTCAGTGAATTTGTCTGCCGTATTTCCCTTGAAGGCGCGCCGCCTGCCGGCGTTGCAGGCCCTGTTGCTGGCTGTTGGTTGCCTGTCGACCTCGGTGCTGATGGCGGCACCGGAGCCGGCAGCCACGGCCAGTGCCGCAGCGGCCACCGCGCCGCCGCCCGGCCAGCGCCCGATCTTCGTGCTGAACTCGCTGGATGCCAGCGTCAGCGTGCTGGACCCGGTCACGTTCACCGAGCGCGAACGCATTCCGGTCGGCAAGGAACCTCACCATCTCTACCTCACGCCCGACGACAAGTCGCTGCTGGTGGCCAATGCGCTGAGTGATTCGCTGACCTTCATCGACCCGCTGACCGCCAAGGTGCAGCGCACGCTCGGCGGCATTTCGGATCCCTACCAGCTGCGCTTTTCGCCGGACATGAAGTGGTTCGTCACGCTTGCGAACCGGCTCAACCACGTGGACATCTACAAGTGGCAGCCCGAAAACGCCGCCGAGCCGATGAAGCTGGTCAAGCGCGTGTCCACCGGCAAGACGCCCAGTCACCAGTGGATCGACAGCAAGAGCACGACGGTCTACGCGACCATGCAGGACAGCGATGAACTGGTCGCGATCGACCTGGCCACGCAAGCCGTGCGCTGGCGCGTGCCCACCGGCAAGCTGCCGGCCGATGTGTACCTGACGGCCGACGACAAGACGCTGTTCGTCGGCCTGACCGGCGACCGCTTCGTCGAGGTCTACGACGTGTCCAATGGCCCGGCCAAGCTGGTCAAGCGCATCCAGACGGGCGAGGGCGCACACGCCTTCCGCGCGATGGGCGACAAGCGCCACATCTTCGTCAGCAACCGCGTGGCCAACACCATCAGCCTGATCGACACGCAGACGATGACAGTGGTGAGCGAACTGCCCGGCCCCGGCGGCCCGGACTGCCTGGACCTGATGGCCGATGGCCGCACGCTGCTGGTCAGTTCACGCTGGGCCCGCAAGGTCAGCGTGGTCGACATCATCGACAAGAAGGTCGTGCGCCAGATCCCCGTGGGCCGCTCGCCGCACGGCGTCTGGACGCTGGACCATGTGCCGCGCCAGTAAGACCCGTTGCGCCGGCACCCTGACGCTGGCCATGTTGCTGGCCGCGTCCAGCGGCTGGGTGGCTGCAGCGACCTGCGACAAGCCGGTCTACCTGACGCTGGACACCGGCCACATGGGCGTGGCGCCGCTGATCGCGGAAGTGCTGAAGCGCGAGCAGGTCAAGGTCACGTTTTTCCTGGCCAACGAAAAGACGCTGGACGGCGGCAGCAGCCTGGACGACGAATGGGCGCCGTGGTGGAAGGCGCGCGCGGCCGAAGGCCATGTGTTTGGCAGCCACACTTTCGACCACGTCTACTGGCGCGCTGACAAGCCTGGGGGCCGCTTCGTGATGAAGCCTTCGGCCGGCCCGCAGAACGGCAAGACGCTGGAGTGGAGCGCGGCGGATTATTGCCAGGAACTCCAGCGCAGCGCGACGCGTTTCCACGAGATGACCGGCGCGACGATGGCGCCACTGTTCCGAGCGCCGGGCGGCAAGACTTCGCCAGCGCTGCTGGCTGCGGCCAAGGCCTGCGGTTTCGCGCATGTGCCGTGGTCGGCCGCCGGTTTCCTCGGTGACGAACTGCCCAGCGACAAGTACCCCAACGCGCAGCTGCTGCAGAAGGCGCTGCGCGACGTCCAGCCCGGGGACATCCTGCTGGCGCACCTGGGCATCTGGTCGCGCCAGGACCCCTGGGCACCCGCGGTGCTGGCGCCGCTGATCACTGGTCTGAAGGCGCGCGGCATGTGCTTCGCCACGCTGCGCGAGCACCCGCAATACCGCAGCCTCTTCAAGGCCGACGAAGCGGTGGCAAAGTAAGCGGCGCCATGCACGTCTTGTCGTCTGTGTTCGATTGGATCGCCGATGTCTTCGGCCTGGCCCAGCAGTGGTTGTACGAGGCGGCGGTTCAGCCCCTGCTGTTCTCCATGGGTTGGGGCGCCTACCTGGAAGACGCCTTCGACGCGACCGGCTGGCTGCTGGTCGGCTTGATCCAGCTGGTGGTCATCGTCGCGCTGATCGGGCCGCTGCAGCGCTGGTGGCCCGGCGAAGCGGCACCGGCCGATCCTGCACGCCGTGCCGAGCGTCGGCACGCGATCTTCATTGACTTTCTCTACACGCTGCTGCACCGGCTGGGGTTGTTCCGCGTCGGGCTGTTCCTGGCCATCGACCCGCTGTGGGATGCCCTGTTCGGGGGGCTGGCGCTGGCCGGCTACGGCGCCTGGCACCTGGACCAGTGGATCGCCCCGTGGTGGCCGGGCCTGACCGACACCGCGCTGGCTGGCTTCATCGCCTACCTGGTCGTCTTCGACCTTGCCAACTACCTGCTGCACCGGGCGCAGCATCAGTTCGAATGGTGGTGGGCGCTGCACTCGCTGCACCACAGCCAGCGCCACATGACGATGTGGTCCGACAGCCGCAACCACCTGCTGGACGACCTGCTGATCGACAGCGCGTTTGTGCTGCTGGCGCGCTTGATCGGCGTGGCGCCGGGGCAGTTCGTCGCGCTGGTGGCGCTGTCGCAGCTGATCGAGAACCTGGCGCACGCCAACACCCGGCTGCATTTCGGCTGGCTGGGTGAGCGGCTGCTGGTCGGCCCGCGCTTCCACCGACTGCACCACGCCATCGGCGTGGGCCACGAGTCCAAGGGCCAGGGCAGCCTGGGCGGGCACAACTTCGCGGTGCTGTTGCCTGTCTGGGACCTGTTGTTCCGCAGCGCGCATTTCGGCGCCGAATGGCCGGCCACCGGCATCCGCGACCAACTGCCCGAAGCGGGCGGGCGCGACTATGGCCGCGGTTTCTGGCGCCAGCAGTGGCTGGGCCTGCAGCGGCTGTTCTCACGCCGCCAGGCGGGCTGAAAGAACGCCACGGCGCCCCCGGCTTCACGGTCACGCTGCCGTATGCTTGCGCGCCATGAAACTCCTGCTTGATTCGGTCTGGCGCGCGGCGGCCTATCTCTTCATGCCGCGTGTCTTTGGCCTGACCCTGCTGCCGCTCCTGGTGGCGGGTGGCCTGACGCTGGTGACCGGCTACTTTTTCTACGAGCCGGCCGTGGACGGCGTGCGCAATTGGCTGGAAACCTGGTCGCTGACCGAGGCCGTGCTGCGCTGGCTGGACCTGCATGCCGGCACCAGCTTCCGCGCGATGATGGCCATCATCATCGTGCTGGCGGTGGCGATTCCGGTGGTCGTCGTGCTGTCTTTGCTGCTGGTCGCGGCCTTCATGACGCCGGCATTGGTGAGCCTGGTGGCCGAGCGGCGCTTCCCTGGCCTGGAGCGCCTGCGTGGCGGCAACTTCTGGCGTGGGCTGGCCGTATCGCTGGGCGCCACGCTGCTGGCGCTGGTGGGGCTGCTGCTGAGCGCACCGCTGTGGCTGGTGCCGCCGCTCGCGCTGATCATTCCACCGTTGATCTGGGGCTGGCTGACCACGCGGGTGATGAGCTTCGACGCGCTGGCCGAGCATGCCAGCGAAGCCGAGCGGCTGCGCATTCGCGAACGCCACCACTGGCCGCTGCTGATGATCGGCATCATCACCGGCTACCTGGGCGCCGCGCCCACGCTGCTGTGGGCCGTCAGCGCCGCCACGCTGATCCTGGCGCCATTCCTGATCGTCGTCTCGATCTGGCTCTACACGCTGGTGTTCGCGTTTTCCGCGCTTTGGTTCGTGCACTATTGCCTGGGTGCGCTGCGCGACGACCGCCTGATCGTCGCTGGCAATGCCGCCGCCGCGGCCCGCCAGCCGGTGGACTTGCGCGAGCTGCCGGTCGCCGGCCCCGGCCCGGACTACGACTTCCAGCGCGACGTGCCGCCGCAGCCGCCGGTTCTGCCGCCGGCCTGACCCTTCATTCACTTCAACTGCCCCGCACGATGAACTTCGGTCTGATCATCATTGGCGACGAGATCCTTTCCGGCCGCCGCCAGGACAAACACATGGCCAAGGTCATCGAACTGCTCGGCGCGCGCGGCCAGCAGCTGGCCTGGGCCCGCTATGTGGGCGACGAGCGCTCGCGCATCACCGAAACCCTGCGCGAGGCGATGGCCTCGGGCGAAGTGGTGTTCTCCTGCGGCGGCATTGGCGCCACGCCGGACGACCACACGCGCCAGTGCGCCGCGCTGGCCGCCGGCCGGCCGCTGGTGCTGCACCCGGAGGCCAAGGCCCTGATCGAGGAGCGCATGCGGGACGTGGCCGCCGAGCAGGGCACGACCTGGGAACCGGACCGGCCGGACAATGTGCACCGGCTCAACATGGGCGTGTTCCCCGAAGGCGCGCGCATCATCCCGAACCCGTACAACAAGATTCCGGGCTTCAGCGTCGCCCATGTGCACTTTGTGCCGGGCTTTCCAGTGATGGCGCATCCGATGATCGAATGGGTGCTGGCGACCCAGTACGCCGAACTGGCGCCACTGGCCCATGAGGAACGCTCGCTGTTTGTCTACGGCAGCATGGAGGCGACGCTGACGCCGCTGATGGAGGCGCTGGAAACCCAGTTCGCCGGCGTGCGTGTCTTCAGCCTGCCCAGCGTGGACCATCCGCAGCGCGGCAGGCACATCGAACTGGGCGTGAAGGGTGAGCCGGCCGCCGTGGCGGCAGCCTTCGCACAATTGCAACAGGGCTTGGCGGCTTTCGAAGGCTTGCGCTTCGACCTGGCTTGAGGCAGCGCGAGTGAGGTGACGCCCCGATTTGGCGGCAATGCCCTTTTTTGGTTCTTCGACTTTCCAGTTTGGTGCGTTGACCGGTGCGTGGGCGCGCATGGCAGCTTGCGTGCGCCTGTGTTGCCCTGGATCGCCTGCGCGGCATGGGTCGATTTGGCTTCCAGCTTGGCTGTGCCGGCTTGGTGCAATCCGGGTGTCGTCTCGCGGTCAGGCGGGTGGTTCGAGCCCTGCCTGGGGCCCGTTGGCAGCGGGCCCGATCCCCATTTCTGGGCATGGTTTCTGCTACATTCGCCGGCGCCGTGGTGCCCCCGTGAGCTCGCCCGAGGGCAGGCCAGTGCCGGGGAATTGCGTCCAAGCACCCTGTTGAACAACTCATCCGCCAGGAGCCTTATTGATGGCCAAGACCGTCGCCGATGTGATGAAGCTGGTGAAGGAAAACGAAGTCAAATTCGTGGACTTCCGCTTCACCGATACCCGTGGCAAGGAACAGCACGTGACCGTGCCGGTTTCCCACTTTGACGAAGACAAGTTCGCCTCGGGCCATGCGTTCGACGGTTCTTCCATCGCTGGCTGGAAGGGCATCGAGGCCTCCGACATGCTGCTGATGCCGGACCCGAACACCGCCAACGTCGACCCGTTCTTCGAAGAGCCGACGCTGATCCTGACCTGCGACGTGATCGACCCGCATGACGGCAAGCCCTACGAGCGCGACCCGCGTTCGCTGGCCCGTCGCGCCGAGGCCTACATGAAGTCGTCCGGCCTGGGCGACGTGGCCTACTTCGGTCCGGAACCCGAGTTCTTCGTTTTCGACAGCGTGCGCTGGGCGAACGACATGTCCGGCTGCTTCTTCAAGATCGAATCCGAAGAAGCTGCCTGGAACAGCGGCAAGGAATACGAGCACGGCAACAGCGGCTACCGTCCTTCGGTCAAGGGCGGCTACTTCCCCGTGCCCCCGGTCGACTCGGCGCAAGACATGCGCTCGGAAATGTGCCTGCTGCTGGAGCAGATGGGCATTCCGGTCGAAGTGCATCACCACGAAGTGGCGAACGCGGGCCAGATGGAAATCGGCACCAAGTTCAGCTCGCTGGTCGAGCGCGCTGACTGGGTCCAGCTGCAGAAGTACATCATCGTGAACGTCGCCCATGCCTACGGCAAGACCGCGACCTTCATGCCCAAGCCCATCGTCGGCGACAACGGCTCGGGCATGCACGTTCACCAGTCGGTCTGGAAGGACGGCAAGAACCTGTTCGCCGGCGACGGCTATGCAGGCTTGTCGGAA
This sequence comes from Ideonella sp., assembly GCF_041287625.1. Classification (GTDB taxonomy): domain Bacteria; phylum Pseudomonadota; class Gammaproteobacteria; order Burkholderiales; family Burkholderiaceae_C; genus Ideonella. The sequence continues at coordinate 28,031 of NZ_JBGGNH010000046.1, read as the reverse complement.
TTCGCGCTGTACTACATCGGCGGCATCATCAAGCATGCCCGCGCGCTGAACGCGATCACCAACCCCGGCACGAACTCGTACAAGCGCTTGGTGCCTGGCTTCGAAGCCCCGGTGAAGCTGGCCTACTCGGCCAAGAACCGCTCGGCCTCGATCCGCATTCCGTACGTGGCCAACCCCAAGGGCCGCCGCATCGAAGCCCGTTTCCCGGATCCTTCGGCCAACCCGTACCTGGCTTTCAGCGCGCTGCTGATGGCCGGCCTGGACGGCGTGGAAAACAAGATCCACCCGGGCGAAGCCGCCACCAAGGACCTGTATCACCTGCCGCCGGAAGAAGACGCGAAGATCCCGACCGTCTGCCACAGCCTGGACCAGGCGCTGGAATACCTGGACAAGGACCGCGCGTTCCTGACCAAGGGTGGTGTGTTCACCGATGCTTACATCGACGCCTACATCGACCTGAAGATGCAGGAAGTCACGCGTTTCCGCATGGCCACGCACCCGGTGGAATACGACATGTACTACGCCCTGTGATCCGTCACGGATCATTGGTAACGGAAGAGGGACGGCTTGCGCCGTCCCTTTTTTTTCGGTTCACAATGCCGGCCATGCGGTTGTCTGCCCTGCCATTTCCCATGCCTTTTGTCCTCAGTGACACCCCAGCCTCAACTGGTTTGCCCGGTGGCTTCCTTGCCCTTGCTGCGTGTGTGGCGCTGCTGGCGGGGCCGGGGCGGGCGCAGGCCCAATCGCCCTCGGTGTATTACATCTGCCCCGGCAATGTGTTCACCAACACGATCACCTCGAAGGAGGCCGAGTCGCGCGGCTGCAAGGCGCGCGAGGCCCAGCAGCCGACGACGATTGCCGGCCCGAGGGTGAAGGCGCCTGCCGGCCCGGCCACCACCGCCCGTTCCGATGGCGAGCGGGTTGATTCCGCCGAGCAGAAGAGCCGCGACACCGATGCCCGCCGCATCCTGGATGGCGAGTTGCGCAAGGAAGAAGCGGCGCTCGAAGCGATGAAGCGCGAGTACAACAACGGCGAGCCGGAGCGCCGCGGCGACGAACGCAATTTCCAGAAGTACCAGGACCGCGTGTCGGAGCTGAAGGCCGCGATCACGCGCAAGGAAGCCGACGTGGCCGCGCTGCGCCGCGAACTTGGCAAGCTGCCGTCGTGAAGCTGCTGCGACCGAGAGAGTCGGCCGAGGCCAAGGCCTGGGAGACCTTCGACCTGCTGGCCACGATGGTGGCCGTGGTCCAGCCGGACGGTACCTGCCTGTTCGTCAACTCGGTGCTGGAGTCGGTCATCGGCCTGTCGCGCAAGGCGCTGCTCAAGCGCAGCATGCTCGAATGGTTCCGTGAACCGGCTGCGCTCAGCGAGGCGATCGACGCCGTTGCCCGCAATGAATTCGCCACCCGCCGCTTCGAAGGCGCGCTGCGCCGCGCAGTGGTCGGCCACCACGAGCCGCTGCCGGTGCACATCATCGTCAGCCAGACCGAGCATTCGCACACCCGCATCCTGGTCGAAATGCTGGAGATCGAGCAGCAGACCAAGCAGGACCGCGAGGAGCGCGCGCTGGGCCAGGCGCAGGTCACCAAGGAGCTGATCCGCAACCTGGCGCATGAGATCAAGAACCCGCTGGGCGGCATTCGCGGCGCGGCGCAACTGCTGGCGATGGACCTGCCGTCGCCCGAGCTGATCGAGTACACCCAGGTCATCATCCACGAGGCCGACCGGCTGCAGTTGCTGGTCGACCGGCTGCTGGCGCCGCACCGCAAGCCGCACGTGGTGACCGACGTGAACATCCACGAGGTTTGCGAACGGGTGCGCTCGCTGGTGCTGGCCGAGCATTCGCGCGGGCTGGAGGTGGTGCGCGACTATGACGCTTCCATCCCCGAATTCCGCGGCGACCGCGAGCAGCTGATCCAGGCCTTGCTGAACATCGTGCACAACGCCAGCCAGGCGCTGACCGAGCGCATTGATGCCGGTGATGCGCAGATCGTGCTGCGCACCCGCATTGCCCGGCAGGTGACGATCGGCAAGCAGCGCAATCGACTGGCACTGGAATTGCATATCCAGGACAACGGACCGGGCGTCCCCGACCACCTCCGAGAACGCATCTTCTTCCCCTTGGTATCGGGGCGGGAGGGCGGCTCGGGGCTGGGGCTGACGCTGGCGCAGACCTTTGTGCAGCAACATCAGGGCATGATCGAATGTGACAGCGAACCGGGACGCACGGTCTTCAAGATCGTGATTCCGTTGCCCTGAAGCGAGGACACCCCCAGGCCGCCCATGAAGGTGGCCCGCGCGGGGGGTGGTTCAATTTGGGAGAGCGGCCTTTCCTTGGCTTTCAAGACCTAACGACCGCTCGAATGAAACCCATCTGGATCGTCGACGACGATCAATCCATCCGCTTCGTCCTCGAGAAGGCTTTGGCCCGCGAGCAGCTGCCGGTGCGCAGCTTTGCCAACCCCCGCGACGTGCTGGCGGCGCTGGCGGATGACGAACCCCAGGTGCTGGTCAGCGACATCCGCATGCCGGGTGGCTCCGGGCTGGAGCTGCTGGCCAAGGTCAAGGAGCGCATGCCCAACCTGCCGGTCATCATCATGACCGCGTACTCGGACCTGGACAGTGCCGTGTCGGCCTTCCAGGGCGGCGCCTTCGAATACCTGCCCAAGCCCTTCGACCTGACCAAGGCGGTGGAGCTGATCCGCCGCGCAGTCGAAGAAAGCCTGCGCGAAGAGGTCAACGACGAACGCGGTGCCCCGGCCCCCGAGATCCTCGGCCAGGCACCGGCGATGCAGGACGTGTTCCGCGCCATCGGCCGGCTGTCGCAGAGCAATGTCACGGTGCTGATCACCGGCGAGTCCGGCTCCGGCAAGGAACTGGTGGCCCGCGCGCTGCACCGCCACAGCCCGCGCGGCGACCTGGGCAGCAACGGCCCGTTCATCGCGATCAACACCGCGGCCATTCCGAAGGACCTGCTGGAGTCCGAGCTGTTCGGCCATGAGCGTGGTGCCTTCACCGGCGCGCAGACCATGCGCCGCGGCCGCTTCGAGCAGGCCGATGGTGGCACCTTGTTCCTGGACGAAATCGGCGACATGCCGTTCGACCTGCAGACCCGGCTGCTGCGCGTGCTGTCCGACGGCCAGTTCTACCGCGTGGGCGGCCACCAGCCGCTGCGCAGCAATGTGCGCGTCATTGCCGCCACCCACCAGAACCTGGAACAGCGGGTGCGCGAAGGCGGTTTCCGCGAGGACTTGTTCCACCGCCTGAACGTGATCCGGCTGCGCCTGCCGCCGCTGCGCGAGCGCAACGAGGACATCCCTGCACTGGCCCGCTTCTTCCTGCAGAAAAGTGCCAAGGAACTGGGCGTGGAGCCCAAGCGCATCACCGACGACGCGCTGGAGCGGCTCAAGCTGTTCGAGTTCCCGGGCAACGTGCGCCAGCTCGAAAACGTGTGCCACTGGCTGACGGTGATGGCGCCGGCCCAGGTCATCGAGTCCAAGGACCTGCCACCGGAATTTCTCGGCCCGGTGCCAATGGCCTCGGTCAACAGCCTGCATGTCGACCCCGCCGAGACCGCGCGTGCGCTGCCGCAGGGCGGGTATTCGCCGCTGCCTGCGACGGCGCCGCAACCCGGCAGTCATGCCCTGGCACCTGTCGTCGCACCACCATCACCGGCAGGCGCGGCGCCGGTGCCGAATGCCAGCGGCGAGGCGCCCTGGCTGCAGGACCTCGAAACCGAAGCCAAGCGGCTGCTGGAAGCGGGTTCGCCAGAAGTCTGGGACCTGCTGACCCGGCAATTCGAGGCGCGGCTGATCCGCACCGCGCTGGCCATCACCCGGGGCCGCCGCATCGAGGCGGCGCAAAAACTGGGCATCGGGCGCAACACCATCACGCGCAAGATCCAGGAACTCGCGCTGGACGACTGAAGTCAGGGCCGGTGCCGCGCGGGTACCGGCTGCGCTTCAGTCCAGCGTGACGACCACCGGCGCGTGGTCGCTGGGCCGCTCATTCTTGCGCGGCAGCTTGTCGATCACGCAGGCCGTCACCCGCGGCTTCAGCGCCTGGCTGACCAGGATGTGGTCAATGCGCAGTCCCTGGTTCTTGCGGAACGCCAGGTTGCGGTAATCCCACCAGCTCCAGCTCTTCGGTGGCTGCTCGAACAGCCGGAACGCGTCGACAAAGCCCATCTCTATCAGTGCCTGGAAGTGCGCCCGCTCTTCAGGTGTGCAGTGGATCTGCCCGGCCCAGGCAACCGGGTCGTACACGTCTCGGTCTTCCGGTGCGATGTTGAAGTCGCCCATCAGCACCAGCTGTGGGTGCTTTGCCATCTCGTCGGCCAGCCAGCGGCGCAGCGCCGTCAGCCAGCCCATCTTGTAGACGAACTTGTCGCTGTCCGGCGCCTGTCCGTTCGGGAAATAGGCGCCGACCACGCGCACGCCACCCACCGTCGCCGCGATCACCCGCGCCTGCTCGTCTTCGAAGCCGAAGATGTTGCGTGCCACATCGGTGGCCGGCTCGCGAGACACCAGCGCCACGCCGTTGTAAGTCTTCTGGCCGAACCACTGCGCGTGATAGCCGGCCTCTTTCAGCGCCTCATGCGGAAACTTGTCGTCGGTCAGCTTCGTTTCCTGCAGCACCACCACATCCGTCTGGTGCTGTCCCAGCCAGTCCAGCAGCTGCGGCAGCCGCACGGCAAGCGAATTCACGTTCCAGGTGGCGAGCTTCATGGTCATCTTAAGTTACTGTTTTATTGAAATTTATTCGTTTGGCTTTGAGCGATACCGCCACTCATACCCCTAGAATTTTCCGCTGCTGCGTGGCGCCCGATGCATGTCCGGCCGGCCGCAGCTTGTTGCACCCATCGTACAAGGGTCCTCGTTATTGGCAGGTTCGCGCGACGGGGCAAATTTCAGGCAAGAGACATCCCGGTGTGATCTTTGGGCCACACGCCGGCAACAATCAGACGACCGCGCACGGGGTGGATTGCCGTTAGCCCCTGCTCGCCAACCACGGATAGCGGGCCGTGTCCTTTCCCGCATAGTCCGGATCGAGATAGACGAACAGCCGCTGGATCTTCGACTCCTTGATCTCGAACACATCGCACCACTGTGCGGAGGTCCACGGGCCATCGCGGTGCTCACCGCTGCTGGTGCCCTCCACCGCGACACGCGATCCGGACACCGTCCAGATAAAGCCGTCATAGTCGTGCTTGATGGCTTTCAGCGTGGGGCCGAATTCCATCAGCAGCTTGAGAATCTCCTGCTTGCCTTTGGCCACGCCCCACTTGGGGAAGTACACCTGCGCATCATCGGCAAAAAGATCCAGCACGCCCCCGCCCGTGGACGTGGTTCCGCCGTTGTCGAGGGCTTTGATGTATTCCATGACCACGGCCTTCAGCGCAGGCTCGGCATCTGGCGTGAAGGCCCGCGACGCCTCGAGGGTGTCCAGCGCCTCACGCAGAAGCTTGATCTTTCCGTCTTCGGCGACGAGCCGGCCGGCATAGCGCTGCTTGTAGGTCTTTCCCGTTGCGGGCACCCGCGCTTCGACTTCGTACTCGCCGAAGGCCTGGTCGGGCGTGTCGATCAGGATGCGGATGTTGTGAAAGCTGAAGCCCGGCACCATCGCGAGAAATCCCCGAAGGAATTTCTCGATCGCGGCCGGACCTTGGGCGCGCGCGTTCACGGTCGGAAGCTCCAGGACCCCGTCGTCGGCAAACAGCGCTGCTGCGGCCGCAGGGTCTTGAATCGTTGCGAGATAGTCTTGAAGCAGACGGGTGGCGTTTTTCATGATGGTGTCCTGTCAAATGAATGGGGTTGGAAGGGTTCTTTGGTCGTGGTGGCGCTGCGCAATTCAGACCTGTGCGAGTCCGCCGTCAACGAACAACTCGGCGCCGGTGACGAATGACGAGTCTTCAGACGCCAGGAAGACGGCCGCCTGCGCCACGTCCTGGGGCTGACCCATGCGTCCGATGGGAATCTGGGTCGTCATGTAATCGAGCAGTCCTTGCTGCTGAGCAGGCTCGGGCCCGGCAAGGTCCACCAGACCAGGCGTGTGGATGGGGCCCGGTGACAGCGTGTTGACGCGGATCGCCTTGCCCTTGAGATCCAGCACCCAACTGCGGGCGAGATTTCGGACGGCAGCCTTGGTCGCGCTGTACACACTGAAGCTGGCCGTGCCGACGATGCCGGTGGTCGATCCGGCCAGAATCACCGACGCACCGTTCACCGCCTTGTCGAGCAGCGGAAGCGCCTTTTGAACCGTGAACACGACGCCCTTGACGTTGCGGTTGAAGGTCTCGTCGAAGTGCGCCTCGGTGATGGCGCCGAGCGGGAGCATGCTGCCTCCGCCCGCATTGGCATACAGCACGTCAATGCGACCGTGGTCCGTCGCAACCTTGTCGTACAGGCGGTCGAGATCGTCGAGCTTGCTGGCGTCGCCTCGCACGCCGATGGCGTTCGGTCCCACGGCCGCGACTGCGGCGTCGAGTTCCGCCTGGCGGCGGCCGGTCATGTAGACAAACGCGCCCTCTGACGCAAACGCCTTGGCCGCTGCGAGCCCGATGCCGGTGCTCGCGCCCGTGATGACGGCGACCTTGCCTGAAAGTCTTGTTCCCATGTCTTTGCTCCAGTGGTTGAAAGGGTGAGCAAAGCTTAGGGAATGCAGGCAGCTGAATAAAGCGGTCGCACTTGACTACTTATTCCACGTGTTTGAATAATCAGGCCACTCTCGTTGTCACTCGATTGGCCATGGATCAACTGCTTGCCCTGCGCGTGTTGGCGCGCATCGCCGACATGGGCGCCTTCTCGAAAGCGGCGGACGCCATGAACATCCCGCGAGCGACCGTCACGAAGCTCGTGCAGGATCTGGAACGGCATCTGGGCGTCAAGTTGCTTCAAAGAACAACCCGTCAAGTCAATCTGACACCTGAGGGCGCCGAATACGTCGAAAGGGCCAAGCGATTGCTCGGAGACCTCGACGAGATGGACGAGCGCGCGGCCAGAGCGCGCGCAAGGCCCAGTGGCAGGATTCGAGTCGACATCGGGTCGGTGCTGGCCAACATGATCCTCATTCCGGCACTGCCCGCATTCCGCGCGCGCTACCCCGAGCTGTATGTCGACCTTGGCGTGAGCGACCGTCCGATCGACCTCATCGGAGAAGGTGTCGATTGTGTTGTCCGTGGCGGCGATCTCGCCGACACCTCGCTTGTCGCCCGGCACATCGCTGACCTTGACTGGTGCACCTGCGCGAGCCCCATCTATTTGGGCGCGCGTGGCACGCCCAAGCATCCTTCAGAGCTCCTGCCCCCCGAATCGTCCTCAAAGGACAAGACGCGCGTGCCGGGTCACGCCATCGTCGGGTATTTTTCGTCGCTCACCGGGAAGGCATTTCCGCTCGACTTTCGAAGGGGAGATGAGCACCTGGTGGTGAACGGCCAGGTAGCGGTGGGCGTCAACGAGAGCACCGCCCACCTCAGCGCGCTGTTGACCGGCGCGGGGCTAGGCCAGGCCTTTAGGTTCATGGTGGTTCCCCACATGCAAACCGGCGCACTGCGAACTGTGCTCGACGACTGGACGCGACCGCGTCATCCTCTGCACGTGGTCTACCCGAGCAGCCGACATTTAAGTACGAAGCTGCGGGTGTTCATCGATTGGATTGCGGAGACGTTTGCCCCGTTCGACGACCGGGGCCGCTCGCATCAGAGGTGATGCCCCGTTAGAACGATGCCGGCGTTGACTGCGGGTAGCAGGAATCGCCCGGCCGACGCCGGCTGCTGCCTATGGCGCCGGAAGCTCGCTGCCGACGGTGCAGAACGACCCGATCATTGCGCTCAGCGCCCCTGCGGGCGTTGAGCGTCAACATGATTTACGGATAAGTTCTTACACTGCGCTATCTGCCGCCATCGCCTTGGTTAAGTTCAACAAGGTTTATCTGACGCAACCCGGCGCCGCGCGTTCGATCGGCACCTTGGTCGTTGAGGCATCACCACCGGTCCATCCGCGCCATGACCACCTCTCTAGACACCCTCGCGATCCGTGAACTCGTTGATGCCTGGCACGCAGCCGTGAACCTGCGCGACATATCGCTCCTGCACGATGCTTTCGAGCCGTCAGCGGTGTGGGAGGTGTTGGCACCGGTCAACCTTCGTCACGAAGGTCGCGATGCGATCCTGAAGGGTCTGCAGGAATCGATGGGACGGCAAGAACTACTGGTGCAGTTGTGCTCCGGACTGGTCGTGACCCTGCGCGGCGACAGTGCAGCGTCCGCCGTCAGCACCCTGGTGGAACAGGGCCGAGAGACGAAGGAATCGGCGCCCTGGATGGCCATCGCTTTCTACCGGGACGAACTGGTGAAGCGCGACGGGCGTTGGCGCTTCGCAACGCGCAGCTTGCATGTGCGCTACTTGGGCCCGCTGGACTTGCGGGGCACGTCATTCCCCACAAAAGGGCTCGACCTGCCCTCGTTCGGTTGAACACGTCGAATGGAGCTCCGCCACGGACCACGAACATCAGGATTCTTCGTTCGAGCTGTACATCGCAGCGCGCACCTGGTGCAGATCGAGCGACTGGACCATGGCCGCTTCACCGCCATGAAAGAGACAAACGCTCGTGGCCTGTGGGTCTGCGTAGACGAGGTCGGTGAGCGCGACAGTGCCGCCGTCGGCCAGCAGTTCCAACAGGCTGCCGTCGATCCAGACCTCCAGCTCGATATCGGGCGCATCGAGCAAGCGGCGCGCGTCGTGGCGCTCGGACTGCCCCTCGAACAAGGGCGCACGGCAGCGTCGGTCGATGAAGAATCCATTGAGCGATGGATCGAAGCCGATCCGCACAGAGTCATCTCCGCCTTTGAAGAACTCCAGACCGATGGGGTCGATCAGGCCCCGTGTGGAGACGACCAGGCGCGCCATCAGCTGGCGCCCGACGAGCGAGGCCTGCGAGAGCGCTTCACCGGCCTGGCAAGCTGGCAGGCCGCGCAGCTTCAGCAGCGGCTCGGGCTCGACCAGTGCGAGCATTTCGCGGGCCATGCGCTGGCGCAGGCGCAGGCCCTGAGAGGTGGCCGCGAGGCCCAGTTCGCGCACGCCAGATTGCTGGCCTCGCCATGGCTCGGTGGGAAGCTCGCGTGCGTACGCCCAATTGCTGGCCCAGCCCAGCCAGAGCACACGCTCGTCCGGCAGGTTGGCGAAGGTTATGGGCGCATAGAAGTCCCGCCCGTGGTCGGCCCATAGCGTGAGTTGACCATCGCTGGCGTCCGCCTTGAAGTGCTTGCCATCGAAGTCGCCGATGAAATACTGCACGCCGCTGCCGCCCCACAGCGAGCCGTGGTTGACCGAGACGATGAGGACCCAGCGCTTTTTCGTGCTGTCGCCGTCGATGGGCAGTTCGAACAACTCGGGCACTTCCCAGATGTTCTTGTCGGCCGAACCGGCAGGACCGAAGGTCGAGACGCGCGTCCAGTCGATCAGATTGGCCGAGGTGTAGAACCAGACCTGCTGCTCCAGCGCGACCACGACGAGCATGACCCAGTGCCGCGTGGGCGCATGCCAGAACACCTTGGGGTCGCGAAACTCGGTGGAGCCGATGTCGATGATGGGGTTGCCGGCATAAGGCGTGTAGCTGCGCCCGCGGTCCAGGCTGTAGGCCAAGTGCTGGGATTGGATCTTGGTGTCGGGGTCAAAGCCGGTGAAGAAGGCCACGAGCGCAGGGGCCGACGCGTCGGGCGGTGCGAAGCCGCCGCAGTTGCCATGGTCCACCACGACTGAACCCGAGAAAGCCATCGCCCGTTCAGTGGCGGGAATGGCGACCGGCAACTCCTGCCAGCTCGCCAGGTCGGTGCTGACGGCGTGGCCCCAACTGATGTGGCCCCAGTCACTGCCGTGAGGGTTGTACTGGTAGTAGAGGTGGTACTCACCGTCGAAATAGACGAGCCCGTTCGGGTCGTTCATCCAGTTGCACTGAGGCGTGTAGTGGTAACGCGGCCGCCAGGCGGCGGCGGACTTGGGCAGGTTGGAGTTCATGGCGCGATTCGGTTGCCTTCTGGGTCGAAGCGATGGAGCTTGTGGGACGGCATGCGCACGGCACGTCCTTGACCGAAGGCGATGCTGCGGTCATTGGAGAGCGCGCACAGCGGTGCGGGCGAACTGGCCACCGTCAGGTGCACCAGAGATTCAGCGCCAAGGCGCTCGACGAGCTGCACGCTGGCCGCCGAACCATCGCTCAGCTCAATGTCCTCGGGCCGAGCACCGATGGTGCCGATGCCGGCTGCGGCCAACGCTGCGGGGGACTGGCCGGTCAGCAATTGCAGCAGTGGCGCATGAGGCTCGTCCACAGGCACCAGGTTCATCCGGTGGCTGCCCATGAAGCCGGCGACAAAGAGATTGGCCGGTGTGTCGAAGAGCTCGTCAGGCGTGCCGAACTGCTCCAGCCCATGGCGGCTGAGCACGACGATGCGGTCCGCCAGTGTCATCGCCTCCACCTGATCGTGCGTGACGTACACCGTTGTCACGCCGTGCTTGCGATGCAGCTCGGCGATCTCGGCACGCATCTGGGCGCGCAGGTTGGCGTCGAGGTTGGACAGTGGCTCGTCGAACAGGAACGCGGTGGGCTTGCGGACGATGGCGCGGCCGATGGCGACCCGCTGGCGTTGGCCGCCGGACAGCTGTGTGGGCTTGCGCTGCAGCAGTTCCTCCAGCTGCAGCTGGCGCGCCGCGTCCAGGATGAGCGCGTGTCGCTCGGCCTTGGAAAGGCCCGCGATCTTGAGGCCGAAGCCGATGTTGTCGTAGACCGTCATGTGGGCGTAGAGCGCGTAGTTCTGGAACACCATCGCCACCCCGCGTTTGACCGGCGGCAGCTCGTTGACGCGCAGTTCATCGAAAGACAGCTCGCCGCCGCTCACCGGCTCCAGCCCGGCAATCATGCGCAACAGCGTGGACTTGCCGCAGCCCGAGGGGCCGACGAGCACGGTGAACTCGCCCTTGCGGATGTGCAGGTTGAGATCACGGAAAACATGGCGATCGGCGCGCTCGTCAAAACGCTTGTTGACTTGATGGAAGACGATGTTGGGCATGTCGCTGAGAGTTCTATGGCGATCGATGGACAAAGTTGGCGACAGTCGAGCGGGCCGTTCATGGCCACTCAGCCCTTGATGCCCGCGCCGACCACGGAGCGGATGAATTGGTTCTGGAACAGCAGGAAGAACACCATCACCGGCAACGTGATGACACAGGCATAGGCCATCACCTCGCCCCACTGCGTGCTGCGCCCGAAGAACTGCTGCAGGCCGACCATGACCGGCCGCGCGCCAGCGGTATGCACAGTCATGACGGGCCAGAGGTACTGGTTCCACATCCCCAGGAACAGGATGATCGCGGCCGTCACGATGACGGGCTTGCAGACTGGCATGACGAGGCGCAGGTAGATCGTCAGCGCGCCGGCACCGTCCATGCGGCCGGCCTCCACCAGCTCATCGGGCACGTCCTTGAAAAATTGATAGAACAGGAACACGCAGAAGGCATTCGCCAGGAAAGGAATGATCTGCACGTGCAGGGTATCGAGCCAGCCGATGGTGAGCCCGGTGCTGTCGAACCAGGGCAGCTTGGAGACGATCAGCAGCATCGGGATCGCCAGCACCTCGAAAGGCACGATCAGCAGCGCGATGACCACGGTCAGCACCAGGCTCTGGCCGCGCCATTTGAGCTTGGCCAGCGCAAATGCGGCGGCGCTGTTGATGAAGATGCCGGCGGTGACGCTCAGCAGCGCGATCAGTCCCGAGTTGGCCAGGTAGGCGCCGATCGCACCTTTGTCGAACACCGAGCGGTAGTTGTCCAGCGACCAGCGCGCGTCGGGAAGCAACGCGGCAGGATTGCCGAGGTCGGTGAAGAGCGCATCGCCAGGCTTGAAGCTGGCGGCCACCATGAAGAGCATCGGGTAGGCAAACACGATGCCCGCCAGCAGCATCAGCGCCACGTGCAGCACCGACTTCGCCACGTCGTTTGCGCCTGAGGAGCGGTTCATCGGCCCAGCCTTTCCATCAGCCTCTTCTGGCCGAGCGACAGCAGAAGCACAAAGAGGAAGAAGAACAGCGTCATCGCCGAGCCATAGGCAATGTCCTGCTCGCGAAAACCCACCCGCATCGAATGGAAGATGAGCGTGCTGGTGGCGTCCATCGGTCCGCCACCTGTCAGCACATCGACCTGCGTGAACAGGCCGAAAGCCATGATGGTGGTCGACAGCCCGACAAACACCAGCGTGCGCTTCAAGCCGGGCAGGGTGATGTAGATGAACTTCTGCCAGCGGCTGGCGCCCATCACGTCGGCAGCTTCGTACTGTTCGATGGAGATGCCTTGCAGGCCGGACAGGAAGATCAGCATCTGGAAGCCCGCACCTTGCCAGGCCGACATGATCGCGATGGACAGCATCGCCAGGTGCGGGTCGCCCAGCCAGTCGGGCTGGGGCGCGTCGGCACCGAAGATCTCGCGCAGCACCTGGTTGGCCAGGCCTGCCTCGGTGTGCAGGATCAGGCCCCAGATCGCCGCCACCACCACCATCGACGTCACCACCGGAGAAAAGAAGACCGTGCGCAACAGCACCCGGCCCCGGAAGGCCTGGTTGACCCAGAGCGCCATCGCAAAGGCCAGCGCAGTCTGCAGCGGCACCACCAGCAGCGCAAACAGGAAGGTGTTGGCGATGGAGCGCAGGAACTGGGGATCGCGCGCGCCGACCAGGTAGTGCCTGCCGCCCAGCGAGAGGTCGCTGAGGTATTGGTAGCCCTCGAAGTCGGCCGGCGCAGCGCGCTTCAAGGCGCGCCATTGGCGCGAGGCCGGCAGAGGCTGCCCGGCCATGGAAGCCGCGGGCGGCGCCTCGACGGCCTTGAGCGCGAACATGCGCGTGTAGTTGTCCAACCCCGTCCACTCGATGCGGTCGGTCTGCAGCAGCTTGACGTTGGTAAAGCTGAAAACCACCGCCATCACGAAGGGCAGCAGGACGAAGCCGGTGAAGAGGAGCAGGGCTGGCCCCGCCAGCACGGCCACCTCGGACCAGCGGGCGTGGCCAAAGCGAGAGGCACTAGAAGCCATAGTTGTGGTTTCGCCTGAGGTCTTGCTGGATCGCCTCGACCGCGCGGTCCAGCGCCTCGGCCGCGTCGCCGCCTTCGCGAACCTCTTTCAAGGCCCGCTCGAAGCTGCTCGACAGCATGGGATAGGCCGGCGTTTCGGGACGCAGCACGCCGTAGGCACGAGCAAACTCGAACAGGTCGCGCCCGAAGGCACCGGGACGGTACAGCGTGGTGGCGTTGGCGGCCGCCTCGCTGGTAGGCATGAGGCCGGTGGCCTCGGAGAACGCGGCAATTTCGGCGGCGGAGGTCAGATGCTCCAGGAACAGCCGTGCGCCTTCGGGGTGTGGACAACTGCTGGACACCGCCCATTGCCAGGAGCCTGCACCGATGCGCGGTTGCGGGCCAAATGCAGGTGGCGGCATCACGACCAGGTCGTCGCCAAGGCGCATGAGGTAGTCCTTCGCCGCCCACGAGCCTGTGTAGTGAAACGCCGCGCGGCCGCGGGGAAAGGATTGATCGTCCACCGGTCGGCGTGCAACCAGGCGCTCAGTGAACAGGGAACGGTAGAAGTCCACCACGCCGAGCGCCGCATCGCCATTGAGCAGGCCGTCGACCTGGGTGAAGGTCTTGCGGTCGATCAGGTCGGCCCCTGCGCTCTGCAGCCACGGCGAGAAGGCGTACGACACCCACTCGCCGGTCCACTGCGCATTCAGATCAAGCGGGTAGCTGAAGCCGGCACGCTTGAGGTCACGCAGGATGTCGCGGAACTCTGCCGCGGTGTAGGGGTGTGCCATCGTCGCCAGGCGAACGCCATGCTTGGCCAACAGGCTCTTGCGGGCAAAGAGCGCGAGCGCGGCGTCGAACTGGCCGACCGCATAAAGCTTGCCTTTGAAGGTCGAGCGGCCACCAGGGATCAAAGCCTCGGCGCCTGCAGGGCGCAGGGCACCCTCCAGAGGCTGGATGTGTCCGGCCCAGGCGAAGTTCGGCACCGATGGCTGGTCGAGGTCCAGCACGCAAGGCAGCTTCTTCGTCATGGCTGCAGCGATCACCGACTGCTGGTAGGAGCCCTGGGGCAGCGTCTCTGTCAAGACCCGGTAGCGCGACTGCCGGCTGTTGAACCGCGCTTCAGCCGCTGCGCTGGCGCGCATGTCGCTGTCGCCGGTCTCGTGCCGCCAGAGCTGGATGTCGATGGGGGCCGCGCCGACTGCGCCGGTCAGCAGGCTGGCCGCAAGGAGCAGGTTCGCCTTCACCGCCGCTTTCCGGTGGGCGGGGCTGATACCGATGCACGGACCTGCACCTCGCAGCGCTCGCGAACAGTGCCTGCCGCCGCCTCGTCGCAGGCCATCTGCGCCGCGCGGCGGCCCATTTGCAGATAGGGCAGGCGCACGCTGGTGAGCGGGGGATCGGTGGCATGCACCAGCATCGGGTGATCGTCGAAGCCGAGCACGGACACCTCGGCCGGGACGGCGATCTGGCGCTTGTGCAGGCATTGAATGATGCGGGCGGCCATCTTGTCATTGCCTGCCAGGATGGCTGTGGGGCGGTGCTCGCGGAGCACCTGGCTCACGAGGCCGTCCATCGCGGCGAACTCGTCTTCCGCCAACGCGCCTTGGGAGCCTTGCACGAATGCGGGCGCCGGCTGGCCGGCGGCCTTCGCGGCCTTCAGCAGGCCCCGGTGACGCAGCTGCGTGGCGCGCATGTCGGGAAAGAGTTCGAACACGACGATGCGCTGGTGGCCTTGGGCATACAGATATGCCAGGCCGTCGCGAGCGCCTTGCTCGTCGTCGGGCACCACAGTCGGGTGGTCGCCACGCGACAGATAGCAGTTCAGCAGCACCAGCCGCGTGCCGGCAGCCCGGGCCAGCTGGGCGGCGTCCAGCGGGCGATGGAAGTGGGTCGCAAAAATCAACGCATCGACGCGATGCTCAATCAGGCCATCGATCAGGTCCGGCACGTCCTCGTCCACCCCACCGCATTCCGCGATCAGCAGGCGCTTGCCCAGATCCTTGGCAGCGAGCTGCAGGCCTTTGATGAGCTCGAAGGAATCCGGGCTGACGGTGATGCGGTCCGATACCACCCCGATCAGATTGGGCTTCACGCCCTTGAGGGCGCGGGCCGCCTTGGAGGGACGGAACTGCAACGCACGCATCGCCTCGACGATCTTGGCGGAGGTTTTTGCCGAGATGCCGTGCGGGTCGTTCAGATAGCGCGACACCGTGCGCACGGACACGCCCGCCGTGTCGGCGACCTGATAGATGGTCGAGGATTCGCTCATCGGGGACCTGCTTGTCTCATCGTGTGATGGCACTCTATCGATGTCGTTTCAACGCACGACGACCGCGGGTCAAGTGTCCTTGTGGGGTGTGTCGAGAGAATTTGTCTATCGATGGTAGTTTTTGGCGAACCTCAAGTCTTGAGTGTTTTCCCGGGGTCTTGGGGGCGGGTTGCGATGTGGGCGCACCGCATGGGGGAAATACCAAGGACAACCCGCCGGCGGCCAACTACCATCGATAGACATTTTGGTGCTTGCTGTTCCCCTGAAGAGCGCAAGCGCCTCTTCTTTGACCCAATTTGGCTATCGATAGACATTATGCGTGATGTGCGGATTTCTCGCCTCTGCCTCGCGGCCATCCGGTGGTGCTGCCGTGGTCCGGCCATCGCCACGCCGCAGAGGGTGCGCCGGTGATGCGCCTGGCAAATGGGGCTCGGCACGCCGGCGCGCTTTCGGCGCTGCTGGCTGCCATGACGAACCTGGCGTCTGCGCAGCCGCTCCCCGCACCCCTGCTGTCCGTCGATTTCGATGAGCTGGCCCGGGGCCACTTGCCGCCGGGTGTCGCGATCCACACCCAGTTTCGGGCACCGGACGTGGTACCTGGCATCATTGGCAGCGCCTGGCGCACCGATGGCTTCTCCAGCTACGCGCAAGCGGCCTTGCCCCTGGATCCGAATGCCGGCTTCAGCCTGTCGCTGTGGGTCACGCTGGAGAGCTTTCCGTCGGACCTTGAGGTACCTGTTAAGGAACTGTCGCCCTCATCCTTCGCACAGCAGGCCCAGGGCGATGCCGGCTTCGACCTGCACGTCGACACGTTCGGCCGCTGGGGCTTTCGCATCGCCACCTCGGCAGGCGTGTTGCGCGTGTCGGCGCCCAGGTCCTTTCCTTTGCGCCGCTGGGTGCACCTGGTCGCCAGCGTCGACCCGGCCTCCGGTGTCGTGAGCCTGTATCAGGATGGCGCACTGATCGGCACGGCCACCGGCAAGGCCGGCATGAGCCTGCGCCTGGCGCCAGTGCCGCTGAAGCTGGCCACGCCGGCCGTCGAGGCCCGCATCCTCGACTTCAAGGTCAACCGCTTGAACGGTGCCTTCGATCTGGTCGAGGTCTACCCCGCTGCGCTCTCGGCTCCGCAGCTGGCCTCGCTGCCGGGTCCGGGCACCGCACCCGATGCAGAACCTTCGCTGGTAGTGCCAGCCTCGCGCTTCGCGGCTGATGCGTTGCGGCCGCGCGTGCACGCGATGCCCGCCGCAAACTGGACCAACGAGCCCCACGGCCTTGTGCGCGTCGGCCAGGCATGGCATTTGTTCTACCAGCGCACGCCCAACGGCCCCTTCAAGACCCAGATGCACTGGGGCCACATGGTCAGCCGGGACCTTGTGACCTGGGAGCACCTGCCCGATGCCCTGTGGCCCGAGTTGCAGACGGCGGACTCGGGCTTCGACATGAAAGGCATCTGGTCGGGCCATGTCATCACCGATGGTGGCAAGGCGTTTGCGTTCTACACCAGCGTCAACCACGGCGAGCGGCTGTCGGCCAGCAACCCGGGCGTGTCCATGGCCGTCAGCGAGGACGCCGATCTGCGCGACTGGCGCAAGCTCGGCCCGGTCCTCAACACGCAGGGCATTCGCGACTTCCGGGATCCCTTCTTGTGGAAGCAGGGCGACACCTGGCACATGATCGTCGGCGCGGCGCTCGAGACCGGCGGCGGCCTGCAGTACTACGTGCTGCGGCGTGGCGAGAAGGGTGCGCGCTGGCAGCCACAGCGCTTCTCCGACACGGCCTACCGGCTGCTGGACATCGGCTCCGAAATCTGGGAGATGCCGGTGTTCGAACAGCTCACCGATCAGGTGTGGGTGCTGGTCGTCAATCCGGTCGGCGGCAAGGTCAGCAAGTATGGCGAGCCGCCCACGCGCACGGTGTACTGGACAGGCGAATGGGTGGACGGCCGATTCAAGCCATTTTTCCGCACGCCGCAGAACCTCGACCTGCTGCCCGGCCACCTGGCTCCCACCGTTGGTCGCGCGGCCGATGGGCAGTTGCGCGCCATCGGCATCATCGATGAGCGGCGCTCACCCGCCGCCCAACTGCGCGCCGGCTGGGCACACACGTTCAGCCTGCCGCGCGTGTGGAAGCTGCTGCCGGATCGGCGCACCGTGGGCCAGGCGCCTGCCCCGGAGCTGCAGGCGCTGCGCGGCGAGCCGCTGTTGGCATCCGCACCGTTGGCACTCGGCCCCCGGCCGCGCCTGGTGGGCGATGGCATGCACGCCTATGAACTGCTGATCGACCTGGACGACGAGGCGGCATCCGCCGGCCCGGTCGTCGTCGACCTGATGGCCTCCGCCGATGGCCGTGAGTTCACTCGGCTGCGTTTCGATCCGGCCGAGGGCAGCGTCGCGGTCGACAAGTCGCAGTCCAGCCTCTCTGCCGATGGCGAGGGCCCGCAGCGCCTGCAAGGGGGCTACGCGGGCCAGGCCTTCGGCCCGATGCGCCAGCTCCGCATCTTCGTCGATGGCTCGGCCATCGAGGTGTTCGTCAACGATGCCGCCGCCTACGCGGTGCGCAGCTATCCGTCCTTGCCGGGCAGCACTCAGGTGCGTCTGTCAACGCTTCAACCAGCGCGGGCTCGCGTGCAGATCTGGCCCTTGCGTCCACCCGGTTAGACGCATCCACAACCCACGGCCAAAGGCCTGGCCGTCAAGAACGTGCCCCGCAAATGGGGACGACCCAGGAGACAAAGCATGAAACAACAGCGAGGTGTCGCCGCATGGCGACTGTTGCCTCTGGCCTTCGCGGCACAGGCCGCATTTGCCCAGCAAGCCAACCCCGGCGCTCCGTCGCCGGCCGATGTGCCCACGGCGCCAGCAGCAGCGGCGACGCCGGAGCCCACTCAAGGTGTCCAGGAAGTGGTCGTCACCGGCAGCGGCAGGAAGACACTCAAGAAGGACTCGACCACCACCATCAACACGCTTTCGGCCGAGGACATCCGGCGCCTGGCGCCGATCAGCACGGCCGACCTGCTGCAGAACGTGCCGGGCATCTTCGCCGAAGGCAGTACCGCCGGTGAGGCGAGCAACAACATCACGGTGCGCGGCCTGCCCGTCACCGGCGGCTACCGCTACGCCCCGCAATTGATCGACGGCCTGCCGTGGTTCGAGGAGCCAGAGGTGCCCTTCATGAACAACGACGTCGCCGTGCGCGACGACCTGATGACCAAGCGCGTGGAAGTGGTGAAGGGCGGCACGGGTGGCATCCTGTACTCGAACGGTCTGGGTGCCACCGTCAACCACATCACCCGCACCGGCGGCCAGGTGCTGGAAGGTGGCTACAAGCTTGAGGTTGCAGACTACAACTTCGTGCGCAACGACTTCTTCCTGTCGGGACCGGTCAACAAGAACCTCACCTTCGCGGTGGGCGGTTTCTACCGGACCTCGGATGGCCTGCGCGACACCGGCTACACCGCTGACAAGGGTGGGCAGTTGCGCGGCAATCTGGTCTACCTGACCGATGACGGTCGCACCGAGGTGCAACTGCATGCACTGAGCATCAACGACCGGACGGCCTTCTACCAGAACGTACCGTTCCAGGTGCCGGCCATCACACAGCCGGGGACGCCGGCCAATCCGGTGCGCATCCACATGGACGAGGTGTGGCCCATCGGCATCGACTTCGCCCACGGCACGGTGGCTTCACCTTCCAACCGCCGCTTCACGATGCTTGGCGAATACGGCCAGCGGCAGGTCGACATGGCAGACGGCATCCACCCGAACTTCGACATCTACACACTCAAGCTCAGCCACGAGTTCGATTCGGGCTGGACCTTCGATGCCGGTCTGCGCCATTCATCGGGCAGCAGCGGCTTCAACGCGCTGTTCACGGGCAACGACACGACCACGGCGGCGCGCTTCAACAACGCGCGCTACAACAACGACGTCCAGCGCTTTGGCTCGTTCTACCCCGCTGCCACGGGCGTGGCCGCCTATGGCCTCGATGGCGGCGCGCGGATCGCCGACAGTACCTACCTGGACTTCCTGATCCCTTTCATCGCCACCACCCGGGCCAAGAGCACCTCGGCGGACCTGAAGCTGGGCAAGTCGCTGCAATGGCAGGGGGAACACCGACTCACGCTGGGCGCCTACCTCACCGACTACGCCAACAAGCAAAACTTCCAGCAGTCGCTGCTGGTGTCGACCATTGGCGAGCACCCGGAACTGGTCGAGCTCCGAGCCATTGATGCAGCCGGCAATCCCGTGGGGCCCTCGGTCACTTCGGGCGGCGTGATGCGGCTGGGATTCAACGGCTACCTCGCCGATGCCCAGGTCAACGGTGAAGCCTTCTATCTGCACGACCACTGGGAAGCCCTGGAGGGGCGCCTCAAGCTGGACCTTGGCGTGCGCCACCAGACGCAGCGCGCCAACGTCCTCTACAACGTGCGCGATCAAACCACCAACCTGACGCCATCCGGCGTGGTGCCCGGAAGTTCGGCCGACACCATCGCTGACGACGAGGTGCTGTTGCCGGGCGCAAATCAAACCTTGGACTCCAAGGTCAGCGCCACGGGCTGGTCGGTGGGCGGCAACTACGCGCTCCATCCCAACCTGGCCGTTTACGGCCTGGTCTCCAGTTCCTTTCGGCTGCCGAGCCTGGAGCAACTCAACCAACTCCAATTCGACCCGGCTGCGCCGGGGAGCAAGGTCGAGAAGATCATGCAGTACGAAGGTGGCCTGCGCTTCTATGCCGACACCTGGGACACGCAGCTCGCGCTGTTTTACAACAAGTTCAGCCCACGCGACCAGTACGTCGAATACCGCGACTTCACCTCGTCGCAGTGCACACCGGCAGGCACCGTGGTCGACATCAACAGCTGCCCGCTCGTGCGCGAGTTCTACCGCCGCGGCATCCAGAACATCGGTCTCGAAGTCGAGGCCGCCTGGCGGCCTCGCGAGGTGAAGGGCCTGGAGCTGCGCTTCAACGGCGTTGTGCAGAACCCGAAGGTCGTCGACGCCAACTACCGCACGGTGAAAGAGATCCGCGTCAACGATGTCGTGACCGGCTACGCCTTCGAGCAGATCGGCGAGGACGGGCGCCGCCCGCGTCGCCTGGCTCAGGTCATGGCCAACCTGCAGGGCACGTGGGACCTCAAGCCCTACACCGGTCTGCCCTTCAAGCCCTATGTCAAGTACACCTACTTTGGCAGCCGCTATTCAGAGTCCCAGGACGTCAACGTGACGCTCTATCCCGCCTACTACCACCTGGATGGCGGTTTCATCTGGGACTTCAACAAGAACAGCGCCTTCCAGTTCCATGTATCCAACATCACCAACCGGCTCTCATTCACCGAGGGCGACCCAGTGTTCGTCGACCTGAAAGGCCCCAACGGCGCCACCAACCGGGGTGTGAGCCGGCCCCTGTTCGGCCGGACCGTTCGGGCGATGTACACCTACTTCTTCTGACAGGGAGAACGACGATGAAGAAGCTTCTTTGCATCCTCCCGCTAGCCTTCGCACTTGCCACCCTTGCCGGCTGCGGCGGGAGCAGTCCCGGCCCACTTCCGCAGCCGCACTCGCCGGTGATCACCGACCCTGGCTCGATCAGCGTGCCTGAATTCACCAGCGCGGTAACCCAGCTCTCGGCCACCAGTCCGGATGGCAACAGCATCAAGCTGTCCCTCGCCGGACCTGACGCGGCACTGTTTTCGATCAGCGGCGACGGGGCCATCCGCTTCGCCATCCCGCCGGACTTCCAGGCGCCGGCCGATGCGGACAAGGACAACATCTACCAGATCACAGCGATCGCCGACGACAGCTATTCAACGCCGTCGACGCTGGCAATGTTGGTCACGGTGACGTCCTGCCCGACCTGTCATGTGGCCAACACCTCTGCCCACGTGACGACCGATGACACCACCTTCGTGGCTGAGAACGTCATTGCCAGTTTCGAGTTTCCTGCGCAGATGCAGCAGGACAGCGTCAAGTACACGCTCACCGGCGCCTTTGCCACGACGACCAACTGGAACAACCTCGAGTACACCAACGCGAGCTTGGCGCCAATCGCTGCGCGCATCGGTGAAGCCTCGGTGTCGACCTGCGAGATCGGTGGCGGCGGATGCGATGGGCCTACCGGCAGCATCACCATCAACGACATCACCATCACCAAGGACTCGATCACCTTCCTTATGTCAGGGGGCAATGGCGGCCCGGACGTTGGTGCCCAGGTGCTCTACACACCGCCGGGTTCGCCGACCAGCCAGGTGCTCGGCACCTACAACCCCAACAGCTGTGGCGACCCGGTACTCAAGGGCGATCAGCACTACGTCAATTTCGACACCAGCGGGTTGATCGGCGAGAAGGTCCAGATCAAGATATTCGACAACGCCAGCGCGGGTTGCGGCTTCGTCGCCTTCGACCACCTCTACCAGACCGACGAGCCCCGAGGCACGAATGCCGGCGTGCTGAGCAAGCCGCTGTCGCCGCTGAAGGTCACGGTGGAAGGACCGGACACGTTCCAGAAGATGATTCCGTTTGCCAGCTTCGAGAACCCGGTCGACATGGTGGCCAAGCGCGGCTGGGTGGGCACGGGTGCGTTCGCCAGCCCGACAGCCACCAGCTGGCAGGGCACCACGGGCACCGACGCGAACGCTGCGCGCGTGGGCGACAAGGCCATCAGCACTTGCGAGATCGCTGGGCCGGGCTCGCCTTGCGACGCGCCAGTCGGCACGCTGACTTCGCCGCCGTTCAAGGTGACCGAGAACTACTTCAATTTCCTGATGCATGGCGGAGACGCGGGCAAGAACCTTGGCTTGCGTCTCATGGACACCTTGGGCAATGTGTTGCTGACGTACAGCCCGACCAGTTGCGGCCCGTCCTTCGTGCAGAACGACGATGACTGGACATACATCGACATCTCTGCGCTCAACTCGGCCTACATCAAAGCCCAGCTGTTCGACGAGGAATCCACCGGGTGCGGCTTCGTCAGCACCGACCAGTGGTACCAGTCGGCCAATGCCTGGAACCCGTCGGGCAACGGCAAGGATGGCGGCAAGGTGGCTCTCACGCCCGCCGCCACGGCGAAACTGGGGTTCAACGTCAGCGTGGCGGCGGACGCCTTCGACCAAGTGATTGGCGACTTCGACGATGTCATCGCCACCGCGCAGCTCTGGACGGCAACCGGAGACTTCGCAAACCCGGCGACTGTCGACGCCTGGAAGGGCGTTTCCGGTGCTGCCCGCGTTGGCAAGAGCGCCGTCAGCACCTGCGAGATGAACGCCAATGCCAAGGGCTGTGATGGATCAACCGGCACGCTCACCTCCCCACTCGTCAGCGTGGACGCCCACAGGCCCTTCCTGAACTTCCTGATGTCCGGCGGCAATGCGAACGGCACGGCAGGGCTGAAGGTGCTCGACCCCGCGGGCACGGTGATCGCTTCCTACATGCCCAACAGCTGTGACCAGGCTTCCATCCAGGGGGACGACAACTGGGTGACCATCGACCTCGCCGCCCAGGCAGGAAAACAGGTCCAGGTTCAGGTCTTTGACAACGAGGCTGGTGGCTGCGGCTTTGTCAGCCTTGACCACGTCTACCTGGGTACCGAGCGGAAGAAGTAGCGGAGCCGTGATGGCGGCTCACGCCGGCCGGGTGCTTCAAAAGCGCTGTCCACATCAAATGACGGCGGGAGGTCGGTACCGACGCGTGTCGGCCGACCTCCTGGTCCCGACAGCAGAACCACCGAACGTGGGGAATTCCTGTTCCTGAATCGGCGGCGCCGGCATCCATGCCGCGGCCAGCGGCATCCGCTGGCCAGCACCATTTCGCAGGAGCGATGTGCATCCTCATTGGCAGCTGAAGCTGCTGGCGCTTTCGAGGTCGGTGGCGCCGGCCTTCAGGCGCGCGACTTGCGGATAGGGGCACAGCGGCCGTGTACGGCCGGGTGCCCAACTGGTCGGAATGTCAACGTTGGCAGCGCCGGCGGCGGTGGGCAGGCCGCGCGCGGTGGCAATCACCGAGTCAGGCGCCTGGCCCTTTTCGACCCAGTTGACCAGGGGCGTGAGCATGTCGAACTGGTCGGTGGCAGGGCCACCAGCGCAGTGGCCCATGCCCGGCACCGCGTAGAAACGCGCGAAGTCGGAGGCATTGCCGTTGTTGGCGCTGCGCAGGTTCTCGTACCAAGTTACCGTGTCATCGTGCATGAAGATGGGATCGCTCACGCCGTGATAGACCATCACTTTGGCACCGCGGTTCTTCAAGGTACTCAGGTTGCTCGGATCCACCGGCTGCATGAAAGACAGCGCGGATTCGAGGTACGTGCTGTCGGTCGCCGCGATGGCAGCAAGCATGGTGTCGACCGATGTGCTCGTCAAGTAATCTGAACCGACGAAGCCTGTCTGACTGATCGGCGGTACGCCCCAGACCGTGGCAATGGCACCTGTGTCCAGATTCTTTGACGCCCCGAATTTCCAAGTGGCAAAGCTGGTACCTGAAATACCAGCGTCGTACGCGAGGCTCGCATAGAACTTTTTGCCCGTGCTGTCGGTCGCGCCGGAGAAGATGGGCGCGAGGGCCGTCTTCTGGTCGGCCGACAGGCAGGTGCCGTCCCGCGCGCCGCTGCAGGTGGGCACGTCGCGGGTGAAGTCGAAGGCCTTCTGGCAGGCGGCCACGTCTTGAACGATGCCGTCAGTCGCGCCGTCCAACGCGTCGCACTTGGCCAGTATGGCGCTGGAGACCATGGCGCGTTCCGCCGTGGGGAAAGCCGTGCTCAGGTCATCGACAGTGGTCCCCGGCACCAGCAACAGCTGCTTGGCGCTGAACACATTGGCAGTGGCTGCCAGCGGCAGGCGGTAACCCGGTGCGCCGGCCAAAAAGCCGTCGTATTGCTCGGGCAAGCGGGTCGTGGCCAACAGGGTGTGGCGCCCGCCGTTGGAGCAGCCACCAAAGTAGGATCGATCGGGTCCCTTGCCATAGGCCGAGGCGATCAGCGCTTTGGCCATGGGCGTGAGCTTGACCGCCGCGTTGTAGCCGTAGTCCAGCCGGGCCTGGGCGTCGATGCCGAAAGCAGGCCCTGCCGTGTCGTGACCCGCGTCGCTGCTGATGACGGCGAAGCCCATGTTCAGTGCGTTGGAGAAGTTCGGTGCGCTGCCGCCGATCGCCCCGAGGGCCGTGCCAACGCTGCCGTCCAGGCCGCCGTTGGCTTGGTAGAAGAAGCGGCCGTTCCAGGAATTGGGCAAGCGCATCTCGAAGCCGATGGCGTAGCCATTGCCGTCCTGCGGGCTGGTGCGGCGGTACATCTCACCCCTCACTTGGCAGTGCGCTCCCACGGGGCTACCCGCCACCGTCAGCGTGCCCGCGGCCAGCGGAGCGGCCGAGGTGATGGTGGTATTGGCGAACGAAAACGTGCTGGCCAGGTCGGCACAGGCGCCCAGTGGCGCGCCTGTGGCCGCGGCCAGCTGCGGCAGCGCGGCGCTGCCGTCATCGCCATCGCCGCCACAGCCGGCGAGCAAGGCCGCGCATGCGGCAGCAATCCAATGGGACGCCACCCGAACGGGGCGGACAGGGCCAGAAACATCCGGGATCTTCGTCATGGGTTTCTCCGTGCGCCGGTCAAGACCGACGAGATGCAGTGAATGAAGGAGTCATGCGTCGAAGGTTTGCCAGCGCCCACAGGCACTGAAGTGAGGTCTTGGATCACGCACTTGACGGCGGGTTAGTCGCGCGCCGTGCAGGCCGATTGCGTTGGATCAGGTCTGCTGATTGTTAATGTACTTAACCATAATGGCCGTCGAACACTAGCGGTTTCCCGGTCATCTGTTCATCGAAGTAAGTAAGGAGATTTACCATTTGGCGGCCGAGCCGCTCCCTCGCCGACCCCGCCGGTAGACTCGACGTGATGAAGATCGAAGAGACCCTCACGCCGAAGGGCGCCCTCACAGAGGGAGGCATGCATGAGTTGCTGGGTTACCAGCTGGCCCAGGCAGCGGTCCTGACGAACGAGGCCTTTACCCGGACCGTCGGCGAGCCGCTTGACCTTCGGAAGGTCGAGTTCACGATCCTGCAGCTCGTCCGAGCAAACGCACCGGTGACTGCCGCCCGCGTCGCCAAGTCACTGGCCGTGACAACCCCAGGCGTCAAGGTGTGGCTTGATCAGCTGGAGCAGCGCGGACTCATCGCACGCGAGCGCGGCTCCGTGGACCGACGCACCCAGGACCTGCGCATCACCCGCAAAGGCGATGTGCTGGTCTCAAAGGCCCTCGCTGCACTGCTCGAGGCCGATCGAGAGATCGTGAGAAACCTGACCGAGGCAGAGCGGCTCATGCTTCTCCAACTGCTGCAAAAGGTGGCTCACAGGCGCAAGGGATAGAAGCTGACTGATTTGTGCCACGCGACAGAACCTGTGATCTGCATGCATGGGTTTTCAATGGCGCTGGCAACCCATTCGATGGCTGCCGCAGCACAGGCAGCGGCTCATGCCGGCATCCGCATCCGCTTGCGCAAGCTCTTGTCGAACGCCGACGCCGGTACGAAGCGCCTGAGCAGACTGACCGTTGCGGCATCACGTCCGGCCGTGTAGCGCAGCTGCGGCTTCGCGGTGGTGGCGGCGGCGACGACGGTCGCGGCCACCACTTCTGGCGGGTCGGCTTTCGCTGCCTCATTGCGCATCACGGCTTCAGCGTTCGCTCGCGCCAGCGCATAGTGTTCGATGTTCTGGTCGGCTGCCAGCGCATTGCTCTCGAACGTGGTGCGCGTGTAGCTCGGTTCGACGAGAACGACCCGGATCCCGCAGTCTCTGACCTCGTGGTCCAGCGCCTGCGAGTAGCCTTCCACCGCGTGTTTGCTCGACGAATACAGCGCCATGAAGGGCGAGGGGATCAGGCCCATCACAGAGCTGATGTTGATGATGCGTCCCGACCGCTGCTTGCGCATCACGGGCAGAACTGCGTTGGTCGCTCGAACAACGCCGAACAGGTTGACGTCGAAGATCGACTTGGCCTGTTCGAGCGAAGACTCCTCTGCAGCGCCCATCAACCCAACGCCTGCGTTGTTGACCAGCAGGTCGATGCGGCCGGCCTGCGCCAGCACCTCGCGCACCGCGGCGTCGACTGCCAGGTCGTTGGTCACATCGCAGGCAACATAGTCGACACCGGGGATCTTCGTTGCTGGGGGCTTGCGGTAGGTCCCGAACACTCGGTACCCCGCGGCCTGGAGCGCGCGTGCGGTCGCTGCGCCAATGCCTGCCGTTGCCCCGGTGACGATTGCTACTGGATGCTGCTGCTGTTTCTGGTCTGCTGACATTGTTGTCTCACTTTCCATCTAGAAATTCGGGTGTCACGTGCTGGCCGTCATGGGCGCACCGGCCGGCGCTTGCGCCGAGCTGTCACGCTGCACACGGAACCAGGCGGCGTACAGCGCCGGCACGAAGACGAGGGTGAGCGCGGTCGCCACAATGAGGCCGCCCATGATCGAGATGGCCATCGGTCCCCAGAACACGCTGTGCGTCAGCGGGATCATGGCCAGCACCGCGGCAGCTGCCGTCAGCACCACGGGGCGCGAGCGCCGCACCGTGGCGTCGACGATGGCGGTCCACGGCGCCACGCCGCGAGCGATGTCCTGGTCGATCTGGTCGACCAGGATGATCGAGTTGCGCATGATCATGCCGCTCAGTGCAATCACGCCCAGCAGCGCGACGAAGCCGAACGGCGCCTGGAACAGCAGCAACGCCGGCACCACGCCGATCAGCGCCAGCGGTGCCGTCATGAACACCATGAACAGGCGTGAGAAGCTCTGCAGCTGGATCATCAGCAGCGTCAACATCACCGCGAACATCGCCGGGAACACTGCGAACAGCGCCGTGTTGGCCTTGTCGCTCTCTTCGATGGCGCCGCCGTCTTCGATGCGGTAGCCGGTGGGCAGGCTGTCGACGATGGGCTGCAACGACGGGCGGATCTGCGCCGTGGCGTAAGGGCCCTGCACGCCGTCGACGACGTCGCTGCGCACGGTGAGCACCATGTCGCGGTTGCGCCGCCACAGCACCGGCTCTTCGAAGCTCGGCTCCACGCGGGCCAGCTGCGACAGTGGAACCGTCACGCCGC
This sequence comes from Ideonella sp., assembly GCF_041287625.1. Classification (GTDB taxonomy): domain Bacteria; phylum Pseudomonadota; class Gammaproteobacteria; order Burkholderiales; family Burkholderiaceae_C; genus Ideonella. The sequence continues at coordinate 635 of NZ_JBGGNH010000046.1, read as the reverse complement.
TGCGCGTGAACACTTGCAGGTCGCCGAGCTGGCCGATGCTCTTGCGCTCCTCGGGAGTCGCTCGCACAACCACGTCGATGAGCTCTTCGCCGCGGCGGATCTGCGTCACGGGCGCGCCGTCGAGCGTGGTCTGCACCAGGCCCTGGATGTCGGCCGTGGACAGACCCAGCAGCCGTGCCTTGTCCTGGTCGACGTGGACCTTCATCGAGCGGACCTGCTCGTTCCAGTCCAACTGCGTGTCACGCACCAGCGGGCTCTGGCGCACCGCGTCGCGCACCTTGTAGGCGATCTCGCGCACCTGCGCCTTGTCAGGCCCGATGACGCGGAACTGCACCGGAAAACCGACCGGCGGACCGAACTCGAGGCGCTGAACACGCGCCTGCACGTCGGGCAAGGCCTCGTCCTTGTCGAAGAGCTCCATCAGGCGGGCGCGCACGCGTTCGCGCTGCTCGATGCCCGCGGTCTTGACGACGAACTGGGCGAAGCCCGGGTTCGGTAGCTCCGGCTGGATCGACAGATAAAAGCGCGGCGTGCCGCCACCGGTGTAGGCGGTGAAAAATTCGATGTCCGGGTCCTTCGCCAGTCGCGCCTCGAGCAGCTTGACCTGGCGTTCCGTGGCGGCGAACGACGCGCCA
>NZ_JBGGNH010000045.1:0-15310 GCF_041287625.1 Ideonella sp. | reverse complement strand
TGACTAGCGCTTGTCGAGGCCGGCCGGCGGCCAGGACTCGAGCTTCATGCCCAGCGTGAGACCGCGGGAAGCCAGGACTTCCTTGATCTCGTTCAGCGACTTGCGTCCAAGATTCGGCGTCTTCAACAATTCGTTTTCAGTCCGCTGGATCAGATCGCCTATGTAATAAATGTTCTCGGCCTTCAGGCAATTGGCCGAACGCACCGTCAGTTCGAGTTCGTCGACCGGACGCAGCAGTATCGGATCGAACACTGCCGAGCTCTTCGCCGCTTGTTCGCCGAAAGTGGCGATCTCGCCGGCGTCCAGCTGTGCGAACACAGCCAGTTGCTCAACCAGGATCTTGGCCGATGCGCGGATCGCTTCCTCGGGCGAGATGGCGCCGTTGGTCTCGATCTCCATCACCAGCTTGTCCAGGTCGGTGCGCTGCTCGACGCGGGCGTTTTCGACCGCGTAGCTGACACGACGGACCGGCGAGAACGATGCGTCCAGCACAATGCGGCCGATCGACTTCGTCGGCTCATCGCCGTAGCGGCGCATGTTGCCCGGCACATAGCCACGGCCCTTCTCGACCTTGATCTGCATGTCCAGCTTGCCGCCGTGGGCCAAGTGGGCGATGACGTGCTCAGGGTTGACGATCTCGACGTCGTGCGGGGTCTGGATGTCGGCCGCGGTAACGGGGCCTTCACCTTCCTTGCGCAGGACCAGGGTCACTTCGTCGCGGTTGTGCAGACGGAACACCACGCCCTTGAGGTTCAGCATGATGTGCACCACATCTTCCGCGACGCCGTCCACGGTGGAGTACTCATGGAGCACGCCAGCGATCGTGACCTCTGTCGGTGCGTAACCCACCATCGACGACAGCAACACGCGACGCAGCGCGTTGCCGAGCGTGTGACCATAACCACGCTCAAACGGCTCGAGCGTGACTTTGGCGCGATGGCCGCCCAGCGGCTCCGCAACGATGGCTTTGGGTTTCAGCAGATTGGTTTGCATGTAAGTCCAGTTCCTCTCAATACCCTCGGCTCGTTACACCGATAAGGCTGACGGACCACGCCGGAAAGCGAAAAACCCGCAGCGGAACCGGCTTGCCGCAGCGGGGTGACTGTTGCGCGCCGGCAGGGCCGCGCGCGCAAGAATTCAGATCAGCGCGAATACAGTTCGACGATCAACGATTCGTTGATCTCGGCGCCGAATTCGTCGCGGTCAGGTGCCTTCTTGAAGGTGCCTTCGAGCTTGGTGGCGTCCACCGCAACCCATGCCGGCAGGCCGATCGACTCGGCCAGCTTCAGCGAGTCAATGACGCGCAGCTGCTTCTTCGACTTTTCGCGAATCGACACCACATCACCGGCCTTGACCTGGTACGACGGAATGTTCACGACAATGCCGTTGACCGTCAGCGCCTTGTGCGACACCAGCTGGCGCGCTTCGGCACGGGTCGAACCGAAGCCCATGCGATAGACGACGTTGTCCAGGCGCGATTCCAGGATGGTCAGCAGGTTGGCACCGGTGCTGCCCTTGCGGCGGTCGGCTTCAGCGAAGTAGCGGCGGAACTGACGCTCCAGCACGCCATACATGCGCTTGACCTTCTGCTTTTCACGCAGTTGCAGACCGAAGTCCGAAGTACGCTGACCGGAAGTGCGGCCATGCTGGCCGGGCTTGGTGTCGAACTTGGCCTTGTCGCTGATGGCGCGGCGAGCGCTCTTCAGGAAAAGGTCGGTGCCTTCGCGGCGAGACAGTTTCGCCTTGGGGCCGAGGTAACGTGCCACGTTTGTGTCCTTCAGTCGTTGTCTGACGCGACGCCCGAGGTCTTCAGCGCGGCACTCCTGGCGGAATGCGGCCGGAAAACCGTGGCTCGCGCGAGTCTGGCGGGTATTCTTTGAATTCGCTCAGACGGTGGGCTTGCGGTGCCTGCAGGCTTGTCGGGAGATTGCAAAGCTTGCAGATCCATCCAATTCACGAGGCAGGCCCCTGGAACCCAAACGGCCAGCGAGCGAAAGGCTTTTCAGCGTTCCGCGCACCGGCGTTCGGGAAACTCTCGATTGTAGCAGGGCATGAAGCCCCGCGCCAACTCAGATGCGGCGACGCTTTTGCGGGCGGCAGCCGTTGTGCGGGATCGGCGTGATGTCCGAGATCGAGTTGATCCGGATGCCCAACGAAGCCAGCGCACGAACCGAGGACTCACGGCCGGGGCCGGGGCCCTTGATCCGGACGTCCAGATTCTTGATGCCCTGTTCCTGGGCAGCACGACCGGCCGTTTCAGCAGCGACCTGAGCAGCGAACGGGGTCGACTTGCGCGAGCCCTTGAAGCCCTGTCCACCGGACGACGCCCACGACAGCGCGCCGCCTTGACGGTCGGTGATTGTGATGATGGTGTTGTTGAACGACGCGTGCACGTGCGCAATGCCGTCCGCGATGTTCTTGCGGATCTTCTTGCTCACGCGCCGGGCGGCGGTGCTGGCAGGGGACTTGGCCATGTCTTGTACTCTTCAGATGTTTCGGACGGCGCTTACTTCTTCAGCGCTGCGGCACCCTTGCGCGGACCCTTGCGGGTGCGGGCGTTGGTGCGGGTGCGCTGACCGCGCATCGGCAGGCCGCGACGATGGCGGAAACCGCGGTAGCAGCCCAGGTCCATCAGGCGCTTGATGTTGATCGAGGTTTCGCGACGCAGGTCGCCCTCGATCGTCAGCTTGCCGACTTCTTCCCGGATCTTTTCCAGGTCGCCGTCGGTCAGGTCCTTGATCTTCTTGGACAGGGGAATGCCGACCGCTTCGCAGATCTTCTGCGCCGTCGTACGGCCGATGCCGTAGATGTAGGTCAGGCCGATTTCCGCGTGCTTTTGCGGCGGAATGTTGATACCAGCAATACGTGCCATTGTGCTTCCTTAGCTTCGTGTCAGCGCTCGCGACTCAACCTTGCCGCTGCTTGTGGCGGGGGTCGGTGCAGATCACGCGAACCACGCCATTGCGGCGGATGATCTTGCAATTGCGGCACATCTTCTTGACTGATGCTGCGACTTTCATGATCTTCTCCTTGACCTTCTCAAACGCTCATTTCAGTTTCAACACGAAATGAGCGCGACTCAATTCGTACCCGGCAATCAGTTCAGGCCGAGCCTCAGCTCGACTTGAAGTTCGCCTTCTTCAGCAGCGATTCATACTGCTGGCTCATCACATACGACTGCACCTGGGCCCAGAAGTCCATCGTCACGACAACGATGATCAACAAGGACGTGCCACCAAAGTAGAACGGAACGTTGTACTTCAGGACCAGGAACTCGGGCAGCAGACAGACCAGCGTGATGTAGATCGCGCCAGCCAGCGTCAGCCTGGCCAGGATCTTGTCGATGTGCTTGGCAGTCTGCTCACCCGGACGGATGCCAGGGATGAACGCACCGCTCTTCTTCAGGTTGTCAGCAGTCTCGCGGCTGTTGAACACCAGTGCCGTGTAGAAGAAGCAGAAGAACACGATCATCGCGGCGAACAGCATCACATAGATCGGTTGACCCGGTGACAGCGCCGATGAGATGTCCTTCAACCAGCGCACGCCTTCGCCGGTGGCGAACCAGCCGACCACCGTTGCCGGCAGCAGGATGATGGACGACGCAAAGATCGGTGGAATCACACCCGACATGTTCAGCTTCAACGGCAGGTGCGACGACTGGCCGCCGTAGACCTTGTTGCCGACCTGGCGCTTGGCGTAATTCACCAGGATCTTGCGCTGTCCCCGTTCCACGAACACCACGGCAAACGTCACGGCAATGACGATGGCAATGATGAACAGGCAGGCAATGATGCTCATCGACCCGGTGCGAACCAGCTCGAACAGGCCACCAATCGCGTTGGGTAGGCCGGCAGCAATGCCGCCGAAGATCAGGATCGAGATCCCGTTGCCCAGGCCACGCTCGGTGATCTGCTCGCCCAGCCACATCACGAACATCGTGCCTGCAACCAGGCTGAACACGGTGGTGATGCGGAAGCCGAAGCCAGGATCCAGCACCAGGCCCTGCGAGCCTTCCAGCGCCAGGGCAATGCCCAATGACTGAAAGATCGCCAGCACCAGGGTGCCGTAGCGCGTGTACTGGGTGATCTTGCGACGACCCGATTCGCCTTCCTTCTTCAGCGCCTCCAGACTCGGCACCACGTAGCTCATGAGCTGCATGATGATCGAGGCCGAGATGTACGGCGTGATGCCCAGCGCGAACACCGTGAACCGCGACAGCGCACCACCCGAGAACATGTTGAACAGGTTCAGGATGCCGCCCTGCTGACCCTGGAACAGGGCCTGCAGCTGCTGCGGATTGATGCCGGGCACAGGAATGTGCGCACCAATGCGATAGACGACCAGCGCCAGCAGCAGGAAGACCAGTCGACGACGCAGGTCGCCAAACTTGCCATTCTTGGCCAGCTGATTCGGTGAGGTTGCCACGGGCGTGGGTGTCCTAATCTGCCGTCAGACTTCAGGCCAGCTCGCCGCCGGCGGCTTCGATGATGGCCTTGGCGCCGGCGGTAGCGCCGATGCCCTTCAGGACCACCTTCTTGCTCAGCTCGCCCGACTTGATGACCTTCACGTTCTTGACGATCTGGGCCACCATGCCGCGCTGCTTGAGTGCCAGCAGGTCAACTTCAGCCAGGTCCAACGCTTGCAGTTCACCCAGGGTGATTTCAGCGTTGTACTTCAGCAGGGCCGACTTGAAACCACGCTTGGGCAGGCGACGCTGCAGCGGCATCTGGCCGCCTTCGAAGCCAACCTTGTGGTAGCCGCCGGCACGCGACTTCTGGCCCTTGTGACCGCGACCAGCGGTCTTGCCCAGGCCGGAACCGATGCCGCGGCCAACGCGGCGCTTGGCATGCTTGGCACCGCCAGCGGGCTTGATGGAATTGAGTTGCATGTTGCTTTTCCTCGTGGCGGGCGCTTAGAGCACCAGGACCAGGTAGGCGATTTTGTTGATCATGCCGCGCACCGAAGGAGTGTCCTCGAGCACGCTCTGGCTGTTCACGCGACGCAGGCCCAGGCCACGCACCGTGTCACGGTGCGATTGCTTGCAACCGATCGGGCTGCGCACCAGCTTGACCGTGAGGGTCTTCTTGGCTTCAGTCATTGCAGTTCTCCTCGGCGGTTCAGTTGAAGATTTCTTCAACTGTCTTGCCGCGCTTGGCAGCGATCGATGCCGGCGTGGTCGAGCGCTTCAGCGCGTCCAGCGTGGCACGGACCATGTTGTAGGCGTTCGAGGTGCCATGGCTCTTCGCGACGATGTCGGTGATGCCCAGCACTTCGAAAACGGCGCGCATTGGGCCACCAGCAATGATGCCGGTACCGGCGGGTGCCGGCATCATCATCACGCGGGCTGCGCCGTGTGCACCTTCGACCTTGTGGAAGATCGTGCCGTTCTTCAGCGCGACCTTGATCATGCCCCGGCGAGCAGATTCCATGGCCTTCTGCACCGAAACCGGCACTTCCTTGGCCTTGCCCTTGCCCATGCCGACGCGGCCATCGCCGTCGCCGACCACGGTCAGCGCCGCGAAGCTGAGGGTGCGACCACCCTTGACCACCTTCGTGACGCGGTTCACCGCGATCATCTTTTCCTTCAGGCCGTCGTCATTGCCTTCGGTCTGCGCGCGGGGTTGAAACTTTGCCATTTCTGTATTCCTTTGCGATCAGAACTGCAGGCCGGCTTCGCGAGCTGCCTCGGCCAGCGCCTTGACGCGGCCGTGGTATGCGAAACCTGCACGGTCGAAGGCAACCTTCTCGACGCCGGCGGCCTTGGCCTTTTCGGCGACGCGCTTGCCAACCAGTGCAGCAGCAGCGGCATTGCCACCGTTGCCAGACAGCTCGGCCCGCAGGTCCTTTTCGACGGTGGATGCAGAAGCCAGCACCTTGGTGCCATCGTCGGAAATGACGCTGGCGTAGATGTGCAGGTTGGTGCGGAAGACGGTCAGGCGCGCGACGCCTTGCTTGGCAATGCGCTCGCGCGTTTGACGCGAACGACGCAGACGCTGTTCTTTTTTGTTCAGCATGGTGTCGCTCCTTACTTCTTCTTGGTCTCTTTGAGGACCACGCGCTCGTCGGCGTAACGGATGCCCTTGCCCTTGTAGGGCTCCGGCGGCCGGAAAGCACGCACTTCGGCAGCAAGCTGGCCGACGACCTGGCGGTCAGCGCCCTTGATCAGGATCTCGGTCGGGGTCGCCGTGGTCACGGTGATGCCGGCAGGCATGTCCTTGACCACAGGGTGCGAGAACCCGATCTGCAGATTCAGCTTCTGGCCCTGGGCCTGGGCACGGAAGCCCACGCCCACCAGCGTCAGCTTCTTCTCGAAGCCTTTGCTGACGCCATTGACCATGTTGGCCAGCAGCGCACGCACGGTGCCACTCATGGCATCGGCTTCAGCAGACTCATTGGTCGGGCTGACCTTCAGCACGCCAGCTTCGCTCTCGACCTTGACCAGCGAGTGCGCGGGTCGCACCAGGGTGCCATTGGCACCCTTGACGGTGATCTGGTCATCCATGATCTTGACATCCACGCCTTGCGGGACGGTGATCGGCATTTTTCCAACGCGGGACATTGCTCGACTCCTTCCCTTTAGGCCACGTAGCAGAGCACTTCGCCGCCGACACCGGCTGCGCGCGCTTTGCGGTCGGTCATCACACCCTGGGGTGTGGTGACGATGGCAACGCCCAGGCCGTTCATGACCTGCGGAATGGCGTCACGGCCGCGGTAGATCCGCAGGCCAGGACGGCTGACTCGTTCGATGCGCTCGATGACCGGACGGCCAGCGTAGTACTTCAACGAGATTTCAAGTTCGCTCTTGCCGGTCTCACCCTTCAGGGCGAAGGCATCAATGTAGCCCTCGTCCTTCAGCACCTGCGCGATCGCGACCTTGAGCTTGGAAGCCGGCATAACAACCGACGTCTTCTCAACGGCCTGCGCATTGCGGATGCGGGTCAGCATGTCGGCGATAGGATCACTCATGCTCATAGCTGTATTCTCCAGTTCGCCTTGATTACCAGCTGGCCTTGATCACGCCAGGAATGTCGCCCTTGAAGGCGAGCTCGCGGATCTTGCTACGGGCCAGGCCGAAGGTGCGGAACGTGCCACGGGGACGACCCGTGAGTTCGCAACGATTGCGCAGGCGGGTCGGGTAAGCGTTGCGCGGGAACTGCTGCAGCTCCAGGCGTGCGGCGTAACGCTCTTCTTCCGACTTCTTTGCGTTGTCGATGATGGCCTTCAGCTCGGCGTACTTCTTCGCGTACTTGGCGACCAGCTTTTCACGCTTGTCTTCACGCTGCTTGAGGGAAGTTTTAGCCACAGGTCACCTCAGTTCTTGAACGGGAAGCGGAACGCGGCGAGCAGTGCCTTGCACTCATCGTCGGTCTTCGCGCTGGTCGTGAAGGAAATGTTCATCCCCCGGATCGCGTCGATCTTGTCGTACTCGATTTCCGGGAAGATGATCTGTTCCTTGACGCCGATGTTGTAGTTGCCGCGGCCATCGAACGAACGGCCGGAGATACCACGGAAGTCACGCACACGCGGCAGGGCCACGGTGACGAAACGGTCCAGGAACTCGAACATCCGCGCGCCACGAAGCGTGACCATGCAGCCGATGGGCACCTGTTCACGGATCTTGAAGCCCGCAATGGCCTTCTTCGACTTGGTGACCACGGGCTTCTGGCCCGCGATCTTGGTCAGGTCGCCGACGGCGTGGTCCATGACCTTCTTGTCAGCCACCGCTTCGCTGACACCCATGTTCAGGGTGATCTTGGTCAGGCGCGGCACTTCCATCACCGACTTGTAGCCGAACTTGGCCACCATGTCGGGCACGACCTTCTCTTGGTAGAAGGCCTGCAGCCGGGCGACGATCGCCGCTTGTTGCGTTTGACTCATGCTGGATACCCGCCTTAAGCCTTGATCTCTTCACCGCTGGACTTGAACACCCGGACCCGCTTGCCATCGGCGAGGGTCTTGATGCCCACGCGGTCAGCCTTGCCGGCAGCCGCATTCCAGATGGCAATGTTGGATTGGTGGATCGGCATGGTCTTGTCGATCACGCCGCCAGTCGTGCCCTTCATCGGGTTCGGCTTGGCGTGCTTCTTGACCATGTTGACGCCTTCGACGACCACACGGTCCTCGTCGACGCGCAGCGACACGGTGCCACGCTTGCCTTTGTCACGGCCGGTCAAGACCACGACTTGGTCGCCTTTGCGAATCTTGTTCATCGCGATTCCTTCAGTCTTGGCGAGATGCTCAGAGCACCTCAGGCGCCAGCGACACAATCTTCATGAAGCGCTCGGTGCGCAGTTCACGCGTCACCGGGCCGAAGATGCGGGTGCCGATCGGCTCCAGCTTGGCATTGAGCAGCACGGCGGCATTGCCGTCGAACTTGACCAGCGAGCCGTCTTGGCGACGCACGCCCTTGGCGGTGCGCACGACCACGGCGCTGTAGACCTCGCCCTTTTTGACGCGGCCACGCGGCGCGGCTTCTTTGATGCTCACCTTGATGATGTCGCCGATACCGGCATAGCGACGCTTGGAGCCGCCCAGCACCTTGATGCACATGACGGACTTGGCGCCCGTGTTGTCCGCGACGTCAAGCCGCGATTGCATTTGGATCATGTCGATTCCCCAACTTGCTCCCGGCCCGCATCACCCCCTTGGCGACACATGAACGGTCAGTATTGGTCCCGTCTTGTTTGACACTCGGAAGAACGCTGGAAAGCGCACGCCTGGTATCAAGCAGCTTGGGCTGAAACCGGCCCGGGTCACGCCACGAGTGGCCAACGGTGTTTGCGTTGGCGTACGAGCGGGCCCTGGACCAGCGAAGCTTTCAATTATGCACGAGGTGAAACGCGGGTGTCAACAGCGTTGCCAAAGAAACCTTTGGGCAGCGCGTGACCGGCCGCGGACTCCTTCGCTTCAAAGCGCCTTGGCCTGCGCCAGCAGCGTCTCGGCGCCGCTGACCTCGAACTTGCCTGGCGCCTCGACATTCAGCGTCTTGACCACGCCGTCGACGACCAGCATCGAATAGCGCTGCGAGCGCACACCCATGCCCCGCGCGGTCAGGTCCAGCGTCAACTCGGTCGCACGCGCGAAATCGGCCGAGCCGTCAGCCATCATGCGCAGCTTGCCCGCGGTGTGCTGGTCGCGCGCCCAGGCGCCCATGACAAACGCGTCGTTGACCGACACGCACCAGATTTCGTCGACGCCAGCGGCATGCAGGGCGTCCGCCTGCGCGACATAGCCCGGCACGTGCTGGGCCGAGCAGGTCGGCGTGAACGCGCCGGGCAGCGCAAAGATGGCCAGCGTCTTGCCGGCGGCGAGCTGCGCCACCTCGAAGGTGTTCGGCCCAAGGCTGCAACCCTCGCCTTCCACTTCGAAGAATTCCTGCAACTTGGTCGCAGGCAGGCGATCTCCAACTTTCAACATGATGCGTGTCCTTATGGGATGAGATTGGGGAAGGCGGCCGCCCAATGAAAACGGCCGGATGCTGGAGTATTCCAGCATCCGGCCGCAGTGTGAGTTCGCAGGGCTTGCGCCCTTCGAGCCCAGGTGCAATCAGCTCACGCGATCAGACCAGGCGGGCCTTCTCGATCAAGCGGGTCACGACCCAGTTCTTGGTCTTGGACATCGGACGCGTTTCCGCGATCTCGACCATGTCGCCCATGTGGTACTCACCCTTTTCGTCGTGGGCGTGGTACTTGCGCGAGCGGGCCACGATCTTGCCGTAGAGCTCGTGCTTGACGCGACGCTCGACCAGGACCGTGATGGTCTTGGCCCGCTTGTCGCTGACCACACGGCCCACCAGCGTGCGCGTGTTGGTGGTCTTGTCAGTCGTCGCCACGGCGACTTCTTGAGCTTGCGTCATTTCGTCGCTCCCTTCTTCTTTTCGGCCAGGACGGTCTTGGCACGAGCGATGTCGCGACGGGCCTCGCCCAACAGCGTGTGGTTGGTCAGCTGCTGGGTGCCCTTTTGCATGCGCAGGTTGAAGTGCGCACGCAGGAGGTCAGCGACTTCCTTCTCGAGCGCAGCCACATCCTTGGCTCGCAGTTCAGATGCATTCATGATGAACTTTCCTCTCAGGCGCCGAGCATGCGGGCCACGAAGGTGCAACGCAACGGCAGCTTTGCAGCAGCCAGCGTGAACGCTTCGCGAGCCAGCGCTTCAGGCACGCCGTTGATCTCGTAGAGCACCTTGCCGGGCTGGATTTCAGCCACGTAGTACTCCGGGTTGCCCTTGCCGTTACCCATCCGGACTTCGGCGGGCTTTTGCGAGATCGGCTTGTCCGGGAAGATGCGGATGAAGATCCGGCCACCGCGCTTGATGTGGCGCGAAATGGCACGGCGAGCCGCTTCGATCTGGCGGGCCGTCAGACGACCACGCTCGGTCGCCTTCAGACCGAAGTCACCGAAGGACACGTTGGCACCGCGGGTGGCGACGCCAGTGTTGCGGCCCTTCTGCTCCTTGCGGTACTTGCGACGATTAGGTTGCAGCATGCTTATTCTCCTTTGCCTTCGCCACCGGCGGCAGGCGCGGCGACCTTGCGCACACGCTTGACGGCGGGAGCGCCAGCACCACCGGCGGGGGCGCCGGCAGCTTCGGCAGGCCTGTCGCCAGCCGGACGCGGGGCGCCACGGTCGCCGCCACCCGGACGGCCACGGCCGGTCGGGGCACCCGGACGGGTGTTGCGACGCGGGCGGCGATCATCTTCAGCACCCGGAGGCGTGTTGATGGTCGGCGCTTCGCCATTGGCCAGGCGGTCACCGCGGTAAACCCAGACCTTGACGCCGATGACGCCGTAGGTGGTCTTGGCTTCCGAGAAACCGTAGTCGATGTCGGCCTTCAGGGTGTGCAGCGGCACACGGCCTTCGCGATACCACTCGCAACGAGCGATTTCGATGCCGTTCAGACGGCCGGACGACATGATCTTGATGCCCTGAGCGCCCAGACGCATCGCGTTCTGCATCGCGCGCTTCATGGCGCGGCGGAACATGATGCGCTTTTCCAGCTGCTGGGTGATCGAGTCGGCGATCAGCTGCGCATCGATTTCGGGCTTGCGCACTTCCTCGATGTTCACTGCCACCGGCACGCCCAGGCGGCGGGTCAGTTCGGCCTTCAGGTTCTCGATGTCCTCACCCTTCTTGCCGATCACCACGCCCGGACGGGCGGAGTAGATCGTGATGCGGGCGTTCTTCGCAGGACGCTCGATCAGGATGCGAGACACGGCGGCATTCTTTAGCCGGGCCTTCAGGAATTCACGAACCTGCAGGTCTTCGGCCAGCATGCCGGCGAAGTTGCGGTTGTTTGCATACCAGCGCGACGCCCATGCACGGGTGACGGGGAGCCGGAAGCCGGTCGGGTGGATTTTTTGTCCCATGGTCTTCCTTGGCTTAGTTGCCCACGGTCACGTAGATGTGGCAAGTGCCCTTGCTGATGCGATTTCCACGGCCCTTTGCACGGGCCGAGAAACGCTTCAGCGTGGTGCCTTGCTCCACGTAGATCGAGGTGACCTTCAGTTCGTCGATGTCCGCGCCGTCGTTGTGCTCGGCGTTGGCGATGGCGCTCTCGAGTGCCTTCTTGACGATCCCGGCGGCCTTTTTCTGGGTGAACGCCAGAATGTTGAGCGCTTGGTCGACTTTCTTGCCGCGAATCAGGTCGGCGACGAGCCGGCCCTTGTCGGCCGACAGTCGCACGCCACGGACGATTGCTTTCGTTTCCATCGTCGTGTCCTTTACTTCTTGGCCTTTTTGTCCGCAGGGTGACCCTTGAACGTACGGGTCAGTGCGAACTCGCCCAGCTTGTGGCCGACCATCTGGTCGCTCACATACACCGGCACATGCTGCTTGCCGTTGTGCACGGCAATCGTCAGGCCAATGAAGTCGGGCAGGATCGTCGAACGGCGCGACCAGGTCTTGATCGGCTTCTTGTCCTTCACGGCAACGGCTTTTTCAGCCTTGGCCAGAAGGTGGTGGTCCACAAAGGGACCCTTCTTGAGTGAACGTGCCATGGTCCAGCCCTTACTTCTTGCGACGCGAGACGATGAACGTCTGCGTGCGCTTGTTGTTGCGAGTGCGGTAGCCCTTGGTCAGGGTGTTCCACGGCGACACCGGAGCCTGGCCCTCGCCGGTACGGCCTTCGCCGCCACCGTGCGGGTGGTCCACCGGGTTCATGGCGGTACCACGAACGGTCGGACGGATGCCCTTCCAACGGATCGCACCGGCCTTGCCGTACTGGCGCAGGTTGTGCTCTTCGTTGCTGACTTCGCCAATGGTGGCGCGGCACTCGATGTGGATCTTGCGGACTTCACCCGAACGCAGCCGAAGCTGAGCGTAGGTGCCTTCACGCGCCATCAACGTCACCGAGGTGCCAGCCGAACGCGCGATCTGCGCGCCCTTGCCAGGCATCATTTCGATGCAGTGGATGGTCGAGCCCACCGGAATGTTGCGGATCGGCAGCGTGTTGCCAGCCTTGATCGGCGCTTCCGAGCCGCTCATGATGGTTGCGCCGACTTCCAGACCGCGCGGGGCGATGATGTAGCGGCGCTCGCCATCGGCGTAGCACACCAGCGCAATGTGGGCGGTGCGGTTCGGGTCGTACTCGATGCGTTCGACCTTGGCCGGAATGCCGTCCTTGTTGCGCTTGAAGTCGACCACGCGGTAGTGGTGCTTGTGACCACCGCCCTTGTGGCGAACCGTGATGTGACCGTTGTTGTTGCGGCCGGAGTTCTGCTTCTGGGGTTCCAGCAGCGAAGCTTCCGGCGCGCCCTTGTGCAGGTGCTTGTGAACGACCTTGACGACGGCGCGACGGCCGGCGGAGGTCGGTTTGACTTTGACGACTGCCATGATTTACGCGGCCTCCCCGGAGAAGTTGAGCTCCTGGCCGGCCTTCAGCGAGACATACGCCTTCTTGACGTGGTCGCGACGGCCCATGTTCTTGCCAAAGCGCTTGGCCTTGCCCTTGACGTTGACGACAGCCACGGCTTCGACATCGACCTTGAACAGCAGCTCGACCGCGGCCTTGATTTCAGGCTTGGTGGCGTCGCGCAGGACCTTGAACAGGACCTGGTTGTGCTTCTCGGCGACCATGGTGGCCTTTTCCGAGATCACCGGCGCAACCAGCACCTGGGCCAGGCGGCCTTCATTGAATTTACCGATGACGGGGTTGATGCGGCTCATGCGAACATCTCCTTGAGCTGCTCGATCGCGGCCTTGGTCACCAGCACCTTCTTGTAGAAGACCAGCGACAGCGGATCGGCGTAGCGCGGCTCGACGACCAGCACGTTGGCCAGGTTGCGTGAAGCCAGGAACAGGTTGTCGTCGATCTGGTCAGAGATGACCATCACCGAGCTCAGGCCCATGGCCTTGAACTTGGCAGCCAGTTCCTTGGTCTTCGGCGAGTCGACAGCCAGCGAATCCACCACGGCCAGACGGCCGTCGCGGGCCAACTGAGACAGGATCGCAGCCATGCCGGCGCGATACATCTTCTTGTTGACCTTCTGGGTGAAGTTCTCGTCCGGGCTGTTCGGGAAGGTGCGACCACCCCCGCGCCACAGCGGCGAGGACGTCATACCAGCACGAGCGCGGCCGGTGCCCTTTTGGCGGAACGGCTTCTTGGTCGAGTGGTGAACCGCTTCGCGGTTCTTCTGGGCACGGGTACCTTGACGCGCATTGGCCTGGAAGGCCACGACGATCTGGTGCACCAGGGCTTCGTTGTAATCACGGGCGAACACGGTGTCGGGCGCGTCCACCTTGGACGTGGCCTGACCTTGTTCGTTCAGGAGCTCGAGTTGCATCAGTTGGCTCCCTTCTTGGCCTTCGCCTTGACGGCAGGACGCACGACCACGTGGCCGTTCTTGGCGCCCGGCACCGCACCGCGGACCAGCAGCAGCTGGCGCGCTTCGTCGATGCGGATGACGTCGAGGTTCTGGGTCGTGACGGTTTCGTCGCCCATGTGGCCGGACATCTTCTTGCCCGGGAACACGCGGCCCGGATCCTGCGCCATCGAGATCGAACCCGGCACGTTGTGCGAACGGCTGTTGCCGTGCGACGCGCGCTGCGAGCCGAAGTTGTGGCGCTTGATGGTGCCCTCGAAGCCCTTGCCAATGGAGGTGCCCTGCACGTCGACCTTTTCGCCGGTGGCGAACAGGGAGACGGGAACGACAGCGCCCGGCTTGTATTCGGCAGCCACATCGGCCGCGACACGGAATTCCTTGAGGATTTCACCGGCTTCGACGCCCGCTTTCGCAAGGTGGCCGGCTTCTGGCTTGGTCACGCGCGATGCTTTGCGCGAACCGAACGCCACCTGGATGGCGCTGTAGCCGTCGGTCTCAACGGTCTTGATCTGGGTCACGCGGTTGTTGGACACATCCAGCACGGTCACAGGGATGGCATCGCCATCGTCCGTGAACACACGCATCATGCCCACCTTGCGGCCCAGCAAGCCGAGACGGTTGCTAAGACTCATGGTTTTTCTCCGCCCCCATGCCCTATGGCGAGGAGGCCGGTTTAACAAACCCGACAACGATTGGCCGGGCTGACGAAGCTTCAATCACCGCGAATCACCCTGATGGGCTCTCCACGCTGCTGAAGCCAATTGCTCTATCCACACGGCAAAGGGCGGAGCACCAAAGCGCACCACCCTTTAACGCGGAAAAGCTTGCGAGTATAGCGTGCCCGCGGACGAACCCGCAAGCACGCTGCTCGCAGGGCCGCTTACTGCAGCTTGATCTCGACGTCCACGCCAGCCGGCAGGTCCAGCTTCATCAGCGCATCGACGGTCTTGTCGGTCGGGTCGACGATGTCCATCAGGCGCTGGTGCGTGCGGATCTCAAACTGGTCGCGCGAGGTCTTGTTGACGTGCGGCGAACGCAGGATGTCGAAACGCTGCATGCGGGTCGGCAGGGGCACAGGGCCCTTGACGATCGCGCCGGTGCGCTTGGCGGTGTCAACGATTTCCAGGGCGGACTGGTCGATCAGCTTGTAATCGAAAGCCTTCAGGCGGATGCGGATCTTTTGCTTTTGCATGACTGTTCCTAAAAAGAGCGATGAGGCGGAGGACACCTGGCTGGCACCGACCGCCGGTCATGCAATTACTCGATGATCTTGGCAACCACGCCGGCGCCGACGGTACGGCCACCTTCACGGATGGCGAAGCGCAGGCCTTCTTCCATCGCGATCGGGGCGATCAGCTTGACGGTGATGCTGACGTTGTCGCCCGGCATGACCATTTCCTTGTCCTTGGGCAGCTCCACCGCGCCGGTCACGTCCGTCGTGCGGAAGTAGAACTGCGGGCGATAGTTGTTGAAGAACGGCGTGTGACGGCC
>NZ_JBGGNH010000044.1:0-83190 GCF_041287625.1 Ideonella sp. | reverse complement strand
GTTCCTCTACCTGCCGATCGCGTCGTCGCTGCGGCGGCTCGACCCGGCCATCGAGGACGCCGCCGCTTCGCTGGGGCTGAGCCCCTGGCAGGTCTTTCTGCGCGTCGTGCTGCCGCAGCTGCGGCTGGCGCTGTGCGGCGGCGCGCTGCTGATCGGGCTTCACCTGCTGGCCGAGTACGGCCTGTACGTGATGATCCGCTTCGACACCTTCACCACCGCCATCGTCGACCAGTTCCAGTCCAGCTACAACGGCCCGGCCGCCAACATGCTGGCCGGCGTGCTGGTGGTGGCCTGCTTCGGCCTGCTGGGGCTGGAGGCGCTGCTGCGCGGGCGCGAGCGTTATGCCCGCGTCGGCTCGGGCGCCGCCCGCCTGCTGCCGCGCCGCCGCCTCGGCAAGCTCACCGCGCTGGCGCTGCTGCTGCCGGTGCTGACGACCGCGCTGGCGCTGGGCGTGCCGCTGATCACGCTGGGCCGCTGGCTGCTGGCGGGCGGCGCCGGCATCTGGCGCCTGGGCGAGCTGGGCCCGGCGCTGGGCCAGACGCTGCTGCTGGCGCTGGGCGGCAGCCTGCTCACGGTGCCGGCCGCGGTGCCCATGGCCTGGCTCGCGATACGCGCGCCCAGCCGGCTGCAGCGCCTGCTCGAGGGCTGCAACTACCTGATAGGCTCGCTGCCCGGCGTGGTCGTCGCGCTGGCGCTGGTGACCGTCACCGTGCGGGTCACGCCCTCCATCTACCAGACCGCCGTCACCGTGCTGCTGGCCTATGCCATGCTGTTCTTGCCGCGCGCGCTGATCAGCCTGCGCGCCGGCATCGCCCAGGCCCCGGTGGAGCTGGAGCAGGTGGCGCGCAGCCTGGGCCGCACGCCGGCGCAGGCCTTGTGGGCCGTCACCATCCGGCTGGCGGCGCCGGGCGCGGCGGCCGGCGCGGCGCTGGTCTTCCTCGGCATCACCACCGAGCTCACCGCCACGCTGATGCTGGCGCCCAACGGCACCCAGACGCTGGCCACCGCCTTCTGGGCCTACAGCAGCGAGATCGACTACGCAGCCGCCGCGCCCTACGCGGTCTTGATGGTGGCGCTCTCGCTGCCCATGACCTGGCTGCTCCACGTGCAATCAAAACGGGTCGCAGGACGATGAGTTTTCTGGAAGTGCAGGCCGCCTGCAAACGTTATGGCCGCGCCCAGGTGCTGGACCACGTCGATCTCGACGTGGCCTCTGGCAGCCGCACCGTCATCGTCGGCCCCTCGGGCTCGGGCAAGACCACGCTGCTGCGCCTGATCGCCGGCTTCGAGCTGCCCGACAGCGGCCGCATCGTGCTGGCCGGGCAGACGCTGGCCGACGGCGCCGACGCGCTGCCGGCGCACCGCCGCGGCATCGGCTTCGTGCCGCAGGACGGTGCGCTCTTCCCCCACCTCAGCGTGGCCGACAACATCGGCTTCGGCCTGCCGCGCAACGCACCCGGCCGCGCCCAGCGCATCGCCGAGCTGATGGAGATGGTGGCGCTGCCGCAGGCCATGCTCGCGCGCCGCCCGCACGAGCTCTCCGGCGGCCAGCAGCAGCGCGTCGCGCTGGCCCGCGCGCTGGCCCAGCGGCCGCAGCTGATGCTGCTGGACGAGCCCTTCTCCGCGCTCGACACCGGCCTGCGCGCCAGCACCCGCAAGGCCGTCGCCGAGCTGCTGGGCGGCGCCGGCATCACCACCATCCTGGTCACCCACGACCAGGCCGAGGCCTTGTCCTTCGCCGACCAGGTGGCCGTGATGCGCGCGGGGCGGCTGGTACAGGTCGGCCGGCCGCTGGAGCTCTACCTGCAGCCCCAGGACCCCGAGACCGCCAGCTTCCTCGGCGACACCGTGATCCTGCCGGCGCAGCTGCAGCAAGGCTGGGCCGACTGCGCGCTGGGCCGCATCGCCACCGACGACCCGCGCGGCCAGGGCGCGGTACAGATCATGCTCAGGCCCGAGCAGTTGCAGCTGCAGCCGGTGTCCGGCCACGGCGAGGACGCCGCGGCCGCCAGCGGCGCCGGTGCCTGCCGCGGCGTGGTGACCGAGGTCGACTTCGGCGGCTCGGTCTGCGGCGTGGCGGTGCGGCTGCTGGGAGACCAGCCCGGCTCGGCGGCGCCCATCCTGGTGCGCAGCCCGGCGGTGCATGTGCCGGCGGTGGGCGACAGCGTCTCGATCAGCGTGCTGGGGCGGGCGCACGTGTTCGGGGCCGCCGCGGCATAGGTCTTCCGGCGGCGGGGCTCGCTCGGTTCAGCGCACCGCGCCCCGCACCAGCGGCAGGTCCAGCAGCACCCGCGTGCCCTGCCCCGGCCGGCTCTCGATCTCGATCTGGCCGCCCAGCCGGCCGGCGCGCTGGCGCAGGTGGCGCAGGCCGCGGCCGTGCAGGGCGGTGGCGCTGTCGAAGCCGACCCCGTCGTCGGCGATCACGACACGCACGCCGCCCTCGGTCTGCAGCGTCGCGACCCGCACCTCGCCGGCGCGGGCGTGCTTGAGCACATTGGTCAGCACCTCCTGCACGATGCGCAGCACGTGCAAGGCATCGGGCGGGTGCAGCCACTCCAGCGGCGGCAGGTCTTCGACCTCCCAGAGCATGCGCAGCCCGGCCGATTCGAGCCGGCTGCCCAGGCGGTGGCGCAGCGACGCCAGCAGCGTGACCAGGTCGTGGCCTATCGGCTCCAGCGAGTCGATCACCAGCCGCAAGTCGTCGACGCACTCGCGCAGCAGCAGCGCCACCGCGGCGCTGTCGAGCTTGCCCTGCTCTACCAGCACCAGCGAGGACATCAGCGTCGAGCCCAGGCCGTCGTGCATGTCGCGCATCAGGCGCTGGCGCTCCAGCAGCAGCGCCTGCTCGCGCTCGACCGCCCGCAGCTTCTCGTGGTTGGTCCGCAACTCGGCTTCGCGCGTGGCCAGCTGCTGCTCCAGCATGGTGTTGGCCTGGGCCACCTGGTCCATCGCCATCGAGTAGCGGTGCTGCGCAGCGTGCAGGAAGGCCAGGAACATCAGCAACATCGCAAACGGCAGCAGGTAGACCGATTCCGGCGTGATCGCGCCCGAGACCAGCAGCAGGTCGTGCAGGCCGAACACATTCGTCACCCACAGCGCCAGCGTGATCAGCCGGAAGTCCCGCCCGCCATCGTGCCAGGCCAGCCAGCCCATGGTCAGGCCCACGCCCAGCGCCACCACCGCATTGACCAGGTGGATCTGCGACACCGCCTGCAGCGGCGAGCCGGGCATGGCCAGCAGCGTCGCAATGACCACGAAGGCCACCAGCGCGCGCTCCAGGCCGCGGTGGCGCCGCCTGTCGAAACGGATCGCGAACATGTACATCAGCACCATGACCCACGAAAGCGAAGCGTTGCTCATCCACCAGAACCACTCCAGGCCGGTGTCACTCGCAGGGAACTGCACGTAGTAGTGAAGGTTGCGCAGTGTCCAGGCCACCGAGGTCAGTGCAAACAGCAGGTAGGGCCGGTTGCCGCGCCGCCCCAGCCAATAGACGAAGGCCACCAGTCCCAGCGCCAGGAAGGTCAGGCTGGCAACTTGCGGCGCGGCCTGCTGCAGCAGCAGCCGCAGTTCCAGCCGCCGGGTCAGCAACTCGCGCGGACCAACGTACAGCCGGCTGAGTCGGTGCGAACGGTCTGGCGCCCGCACGACACCCAGGGCCAATGTCAGCCGGGTACCTGGCACCTGCGCACCCAGGTCAACCCACACGGGCCGGTTCCACTGCTCGCGCCAGCCGGCGCTGCCATCCCAGCGCAGCTGCCAGTGCGGCGCGGCGCTGACGGTCTCGCCGCCGACTTCGCCACCGTATTGCGCCAGCAGCACCGCGCCGCCCGAGACGCGCGGCACGTACAGCACCATCGGCGTGCGCGCGCCGGCACTGTCCACAGACAAGGCCGGCACGACCACCTGCACCCGGTACCACCAGACCGACAGGCTGCCGCGCGCGACCGAATCGCCCAGTGGCGTCTGCTTGAGCGCCGGCAGGCTGGCGGGCTGCCAGCCTGCGGCGTCTGGCGACGGCAGGCTTTGCAGCAGCAGCCGCTCTCGCCCTTCGAACTGGGCCTCGGGCAAGTCGGCAGGCAGGCCGGCCGGCAAGGCTTCAAGGTGAAGCAGCGCGTGGTCCCGCATTGCATCGCGCAGCGGGCCGGGTGACGGCGCGGCGGCCACCGCCGTCACCAGCAGCGCCACCGCACCGCCGAGCAGCAGCAGCACCGCGACCATCCCGGCCACGGCCCACCAGGCCCGGCGCCGCCCCAAGGCGGGCGGCGCCGCAAGCGCGCTGTCAGTCACGCACCAGGCCCAGCTTGCGGGCCTCGTAGATCGCCTCGGTCTTGGAATGCACCTGCAGCTTGCGGTAACTGCGCTTCACGTAAGTCATCACCGTGTGCCGGGAGACGTTCAGCATGCGGGCGATCTCTTCGAAATTGAAGCCCTTGGCGCTGAGTGTCAGCACCTGGCGTTCCTGCGGCGACAGCAAGGCATCGTCGGCCGCGGTGGGTTGCGGCTCGGGCGCCAGGCGAAGCAGCAGCTGGCGGGCGATCACCGGGCTGATGGGGCTGCCGCCGGCGCGCAGGGCCCGGATCTGCTCGACCAAATCCTCGGCCCGGCTGTCCTTCAGCAGATAGCCGGTGGCCCCCGCTTCCAGCGAGGCCATCACATGCGGCTCGTCGCCAAACACGGTGACGACCATCACGTCGGTCTGCGGCAGGTGGTCATGCGCGAAGCGGATCAGCTCGATGCCGCTGCCGCTGGGCAGGCCCAGGTCGACCAGCAACACGTCCGGGCGCACGCTTTGCAGCAGCTGCAGGCCCTGCGGCAGGTCGGCAGCGGTGCCGGCCAGCAGCATGTCAGGCGCCTGCGCCACCATTGCGCTGAACGCGGCGCGGAAGCGTTCATCGTCCTCAACGATCACGACAGTCAATGCAGTCATGGTGCGCAGTGTAGGGACTCGCCGCCAGCGTGCTGGTGCCCTGCGCCTTCGTCACTGCTTCAAGGGACAGTTTCTGCCGAACGCTTTTGCAGATGCCACGAAAAACGGGGCGTCCAAGCGCCCCGAAACATCACCGCAACTTCAACGCAGGCGCCGACCCTCAGCGGATCGACGCTTCACTCAAGCTCAATCGGCTTGCTTGCGGAGAAATGCCGGGATTTCGATTTCGTCCATGCCGTTGGAGCTCAGCGCTTCGACCTTGGCTGCCGCCTGCGTGCGGCCGGTGCGCCAAACGCTCGGCGTGGCCAGGTGGCCGTAGTCGTGCGCTGCAGGCGCAGGCGCTGCACCGTGGCTCATGCCATGCGCCGCACCGGCCATGCCGGCCTGCATCGGCGTGTTCAGCAGCGGCAGGTTGTCGGTGCCGGTGCGCAGCACGGGCTGGGTCTGCACCACCGTCAGCGGCGCCTGCGCACGGCGGGCCGAGGACAGGCCGGTGGCGATGACCGTCACGCGCAGCTGGTCACCCAGGCTTTCGTCATAGGCGGTGCCGTAGATGATGTGGGCTTCGTCGGCGGCGTAGCGCTTGATCGCGTTCATCGCGTTCTTGCTTTCCGACAGCTTGAAGTTGTTGCGCGAGGCCGCGATCAGCACCAGCACGCCGCGCGCGCCGGACAGGTCGATGCCTTCCAGCAGCGGGCAGGCGACCGCGGCCTCGGCCGCCTTGGTCGCGCGGTCCGGGCCGCTGGCGATCGCGGTGCCCATCATCGCCTTGCCCGGCTCGCTCATCACGGTCTTCACGTCTTCGAAGTCGACGTTGACCAGGCCGGGGATGTGGATGATGTCGCTGATCCCGCCCACGGCGTTCTTCAGCACGTCATTGGCATGCGCAAACGCCTGGTCCTGCGTGACGTCGTCGCCCAGCACTTCCAGCAGCTTCTCGTTGAGCACCACGATCAACGAGTCGACGTTGGCTTCCAGCTCGGAAACGCCTGCGTCGGCCTGCTTGCAGCGCCGGCCGCCTTCGAAGTCGAAGGGCTTGGTCACCACGCCCACCGTCAGGATGCCCATTTCCTTGGCCACGCGGGCGATGACCGGCGCGGCGCCGGTGCCGGTGCCGCCGCCCATGCCGGCGGTGATGAACAGCATGTGCGCGCCAGTGATGGCCACGCGGATGCGGTCCTCGGCCTCTTCGGCCGCGGTCTTGCCCACGTCGGGCTTGGAACCTGCGCCCAGGCCGGTGGAGCCCAGCTGAACCAGCTGCGCCGCGGCGCTGCGGTTCAGCGCTTGCGCGTCGGTGTTGGCGCAGATGAATTCCACGCCTTGCACGCCCTGGGCAATCATGTGCTCGACAGCGTTGCCGCCGCCGCCACCCACGCCGATCACCTTGATCTGCGTGCCCTGGTCAAATTCTTCGATCATCTCGATGGCCATTGGAACCTCCTTCGTCGTCGCGTTGCAGTTGCCGTTATCTGAAAAAAACTGATTGACTCAATCACTTCTGGCGAGGCTTCAAGCGAGCCTCTTGATCCGGGACCCACATCCCTAGAAATTGCCCAGGAACCAGTCCCGGGCTTTCCCAAACATTGTCTTGACCGACCCCGCCTGCTGCGCCGCCTTGTGGCCGCGGGTGTGGGCCAGGCGTGCTTCTTCGAGCAGACCCATCACGGTGGCCGAACGCGGGTTGGCCACCATGTCGAACAGCGCGCCCGAGTAGGTCGGCAGGCCCTTGCGGACCGGCTTCAGGAAGATGTCCTCCCCCAGTTCGACCATGCCCGGCATCACCGCCGTGCCGCCGGTGATCACGATGCCCGACGACAGCAGTTCCTCGTAGCCGGACTCGCGGATCACCTGGTGCACCAGCGAAAAAATCTCCTCGACCCGCGGCTCGATCACGCCGGCCAGCGCCTGGCGCGACAGCATGCGCGGCACCCGGTCGCCCAGGCCCGGCACTTCGAGCTGCTCGCTCGGGTCGGCCAGCAGCTGCTTGGCCACGCCATATTCGACCTTGATCTCTTCGGCGTCCTTGGTCGGCGTGCGAAGCGCCATCGCGATGTCGCTGGTGATCAGGTCGCCAGCGATGGGAATGACGGCCGTGTGGCGGATCGAGCCCCCGGTGTAGATCGCCACGTCGGTCGTGCCGGCGCCGATGTCGACCACCGCCACGCCCAGGTCCATTTCGTCTTCGGTCAGCACTGCCGCGGCCGACGCCGTCGGGCTCAGCGCGAGTTGCTCGACTTCGAGCCCGCAGCGGCGCACGCACTTCAGGATGTTCTCGGCGGCACTTTGGGCGCCGGTGGCGATGTGCACCTTGACTTCGAGCCGGCTGCCGCTCATGCCGATCGGCTCCTTGACCTCGTGCCCGTCGATCACGAACTCCTGCGACTCGACCAGCAGCAAGCGCTGGTCGTTCGGGATGTTGATCGCCTTGGCGGTCTCGATCACGCGCGCCACATCGGTCGGCGTGACCTCCCGGTTGTCGCGCACGATGACCATGCCGGTCGAGTTCTGGCCGCGGATGTGGCTGCCGGTGATGCCGGTGTAGACCCGCTCGATCTTGCAGGCGGCCATCATCTCGGCCTCCTTCAGCGCCTGCTGGATGCTCTGCACCGTGGCATCGATGTTGACCACCACGCCGCGCTTCAAGCCGTGCGACGCCGCCACCCCCAGGCCGGCCACACGCAGCTCGCCACCGGGCAGGACCTCGGCCACCACCGCCATCACCTTGGCGGTGCCGATGTCCAGCCCGACGACGAGATCCTTGTATTCCTTGGCCATGCCTTCCTCAGTTGGTGCGCGTGCCGGTGTCGGCCGCTGTGTTCAGTCGCAACGCATAGCCGTCGGCATGGCGCAGGTCGGCGCGGTTCCAGGCCCGGTGCTGGCGCGCGGCGACCTGGCTGACGGTGCGCACGAAGCGCTCGCAACGCGCGATCACCTCGTCTTCCGAGCCGCGGCCCACCTCGACCACGCCGCCGTTGTCCAGTTCGACCTCCCAGGAGCCGCGGTCCGACAGCGCGAGCCGCACGGGGCTCAAATCCATCGGCCGGAACACCGCGGTGAGCCGCCGGTACATCGCCAGCATCGCCGGCGCCTGGCCCTCGTTGCCATCGAATTCCGGTAGCCGCTCATCGTCCACGTCGCCGACATTGGCGTCGAAGATCTCGCCATGCGAATTGACCAGCCGGTCGTTGCCTTCATCGCCCAGCCACACCGCCGCCGGCTTGTGTTCTTCCAGCCGCACCAGCAACCGGTTCGGCCAGACCTTGTGCACCACCGCATGGCGCACCCAGGGCACGGCTTCGAAGGCTTCGCGCGCGGCCTGCAGGTCCATCGTGAAGAAGCTGCCGGCCAGCCGCGGCGCGGCATTGGCGCGGATGGTCGCCACGCTGTTGCGTGTCACGTCGCCTTCGAGGCGGATGCTGCGGATCGTGAAGTACGGCTGGCGCGCAATCCAGCCGGCAGCCGCACCCGCGGC
This sequence comes from Ideonella sp., assembly GCF_041287625.1. Classification (GTDB taxonomy): domain Bacteria; phylum Pseudomonadota; class Gammaproteobacteria; order Burkholderiales; family Burkholderiaceae_C; genus Ideonella. Next base: position 74,788 of record NZ_JBGGNH010000044.1, on the reverse strand, counting down.
CACCACCAGCGCCAGCACCACCACGGCGGCGGTGGTCGTGTTCATGACCCGCACGTCCAGCGGCAGCTCGGCGCGCAGCGGGCTGCGAGCAAAGCGGGCGGTGAAAGTGGCAGCGGCGTTCATGATGCGTTCAGCGCTTGGCCGGCGGGTTGTCCAGCGTGGCACCGGCCAGCAGGTGCACGCACAGCTGCTCGTAGCTCATGCCGGCGGCCCGAGCCGAGCGCGGCACCAGCGAGTGGCCGGTCATGCCCGGGGAGGTATTCATCTCCAGCAGGAAGGGCTTGCGGTCGCTGGCGCGGATCATCAAATCGGCGCGGCCCCAGCCGCGGCAGCCCAGCAGGCGATAAGCCTCGACGACGATGCGCTGGATCTCGCGCTCCTCGGCCTCGGGCAAGCCGCTCGGGCAGTGGTACTGCGTCTCGTCGGAGTGGTACTTGTGCTCGAAGTCGTATTTGCCGTCGGGTGCCTGGATGCGGATCACCGGCAGCGCGACGGCGGCGTCGCCTTCTCCCAGCACCGGGCAGGTGACTTCGTCGCCTTCGATGAATTCTTCGCACAGCACGTCAGGGTCGAATTGTGCGGCGAAGGCCACCGCTTCCTGCATCCCTGAATACCCCGCCACCTTGGTCACGCCAAAAGAGGAACCTTCTCTTGCGGGCTTGACGATCAGCGGCAGGCCCAGCGTGTCCGGCACTTCGCGTGTCACTTCGCGGCCATGCTCGCCACGGCGCAGGCGGCGGAACTTCGGCGTGGGCAGGCCCTCGGCGATCCACACCCGCTTGGTCATGACTTTGTCCATCGCCACCGCCGAGGCCATCACGCCCGAGCCGGTGTAGGGAATGCCCAGCAATTCGAGTGCGCCCTGCACCGAACCGTCTTCACCATGGCGGCCATGCAGCGCGATGAAGCAGCGCGCGAAGCCCTGGGTCTTCAAGTCCTGCAGCGGGCGCTCGGCCGGGTCGAAGGCATGTGCATCGACGCCTTGCGACAGCAGCGCCTTCAGCACGCCTTCGCCCGACATCAGCGACACCGGCCGTTCGGCCGAATCGCCGCCCATCAGCACCGCCACTCTTCCAAAGGCTTTCACATCCACCGTGCTCATGCTTGCCCCGCCAGTTCCACCACGCGCGCCGGCACTGCGCCAATCGAGCCAGCGCCCATTGCAATCACGACATCGCCGTCTCGTGCAAACGCCCTGATCTCTTCCGGCAGCAGCGTCACCTCGTCGACAAACACCGGGTCGACCTTGCCGGCCACACGCAGGGCCCGTGCCAGCGAGCGGCCGTCCGCCGCGACGATGGGCGATTCACCGGCGGCATAGACCTCCGTCAGCAGCACCGCGTCGGCCTGGCCCATGACCTTGACGAAGTCCTCGAAGCAGTCCCGGGTGCGGGTGTAGCGGTGCGGCTGGAAGGCCAGCACCAGGCGCTGGCCTGGGAAGGCACCGCGCGCCGCCGCCAGCACCGCGGCCATCTCGACCGGGTGGTGGCCGTAGTCGTCGATCAGCGTGAAGGCGCCACCTCCGTTGGCTGCCAGCTCGCCATAGCGCTGGAAGCGCCGGCCCACGCCGGTGAAACCGGCCAGCGCGGCCAGGATGGGCTCGTCGCGCAGTTCCAGCTCGGTGGCCACCGCAATCGCGGCGAGCGCATTGCGCACGTTGTGCTCGCCCGGCAGGTTCAGCGTGATGTCCAGGTCCGGCATCACTGTGCCATTGCGGCGCTGGCAGGTGAAGCGCATCTGGCCGCCGCGCAATGCCTGCACATTGACCGCGCGCACCTGCACGTCTTCGCCCATGCCGTAGGTGATGACCGGGCGCGAGATCATCGGGATGATGCTTTTCACGCCGGGGTCGTCGCCACACAGGATGGCGGCACCGTAGAACGGCATGCGGTGCACGAAGTCGACAAACGCGCCCTTCAGCTTCGCGAAGTCGTGGCCGTAGGTGTCCATGTGATCGGCGTCGATGTTGGTGACAACCGACAGGATGGGCATCAGGTTCAGGAACGAAGCGTCCGACTCGTCGGCCTCGACGACGATGAAGTCGCCTGAACCCAGGCGCGAATTGGCACCGGCCGAGTTGAGCTTGCCGCCGATGACAAACGTCGGGTCCACGCCGGCCTCTGCCAGCACGCAGGTCACCAGCGAGGTGGTCGTCGTCTTGCCATGCGTGCCGGCAATCGCAATGCCCTTCTTCAGCCGCATCAGCTCGGCCAGCATCACCGCACGCGGCACGACCGGGATGCGGCCACTGCGGGCTGCGATCACCTCGGGGTTGTCGCCGCGCACCGCGGTGGACGTGACCACCGCGCCGGCGCCGGCAATGTGCGCCGCGTCGTGGCCGATGAAGATCTGGATGCCCAGTTCGCCCAGGCGGCGCGTGGTCGCGCTGTCGGCCTGGTCCGAGCCGGAGACCTTGTAGCCCAGGTTGTGCAGGATTTCGGCGATGCCGCTCATGCCGGCGCCACCGACGCCGACAAAGTGAATGTGCTTCACTGCATGTTTCATGGCTTGATCAGCCTTTCAATCTCATCGGCGACCTTGCCGGCCGCGCCGTGACGCGCCAGCATGCGGGCCTTTTGAGCCATCGCGAGCAGTTGCGTCCGGTCCAGTTGCTGCAGCAGCCCGGCCAGCTGCTGGGGGTTCATGTCGGTCTGCGGCAGGTGCAGCGCGGCGCCGCGCTCTGCCATCCAGGCGGCGTTGTCGCGCTGGTGCGAGGTGGTCGACACCACCAGCGGCACCAGCACGCTGGCCACACCGGCCGCACAGAGTTCGCTGACGGTGATCGCGCCGGCGCGGCAGACGATCAGGTCGCAGTCGGCCAGGCGCTGGTCCATGTTGTCGATGAAGGGCAGCACCTCGGCCTGCAGGCCGAGCGTGGCGTAGCGGCTGCGCACGTCGTCCAGGTTCGTCACACCGGTCTGGTGGGTGACCTGTGGCCGCAATTCGGCCGGCATCTGCGACAGCGCCGCCGGCACGGTTTCGTTCAGCACGCGGGCGCCCAGGCTGCCGCCGACCACCAGCACGCGCAGCGGCCCTTCGCGGCCGGCAAAGCGCTGCTCGGGGGGCGGCATCGCCTCGATCTCGACGCGCACCGGGTTGCCGGTCACCAGCGCGCGCTTGACCTTGTCGGCCGCCGGGCCGTCGAAGCCGAAGGCCACCTTGTCGGCCACCGGCAGCAAGGCCTTGTTGCTCATCAACAGCGCGGCGTCGGCATTCACCAGCACCAGCGGCTTGCCCAGCGCCGCCGCCATCAGCCCGCCCGGGAAGCAGACATAGCCGCCCATGCCCAGCACCGCATTGGCATGCCGGCGGCGCAGGATGCGCGCGCTGTCCCAGAAGGCCTTCAGCAGGCGCAGGCCGCCGGTCATCGTGTGCAGCAGGCCTTTGCCGCGCAGGCCGGAAAACGAGAGCCGGTCCATCGGAATGCCGGTGGCCGGCACCAGCCTGTTTTCCATGCCGCCCTCGGTGCCCAGCCAACTGACCGACCAGCCACGGGTCATCATCTCTCGCGCCACCGCGAGGCCAGGAATCACATGCCCGCCGGTGCCCGCGGCCATGATGACCAGGTGGCGGGTGGAAGCCATCGAGGTGGTCCCGGTCATGCGCGGCCTCCTCGCATGAGCTGCCTGTTTTCCAAATCCGCACGCAGCACGATGGCCAGCGCAACGAGGTTCAGCATCACGCCCGAGCCGCCGTAGCTCAGCAGCGGCAGCGTCAGCCCCTTGGTGGGCAGCACGCCGAGGTTCACGCCCATGTTGATGAAGGCCTGGCCGCCGAACCAGATGCCGATGCCTTGCGTCATCAGCCCGGCGAACACGCGGTCCAGCGCGATGGCCTGGCGGCCGATCACGAAGATGCGGCGGGTCAGCCAGAAGAAGGCCAGGATCACCGCGAGCACCGCGATGAAGCCCAGCTCTTCGCCGATCACCGCGAGCAGGAAGTCGGTGTGCGCCTCGGGCAGGTAGTGCAGCTTCTCGATCGACGCGCCCAGGCCTTGGCCGAACACGCCGCCGCGGCCAAACGCGATCAGCGAGTGGGTCAGCTGGTAGGCCTTGCCCTGCGCATAGTCCGGATTCCAAGGGTCCAGGTAGGCAAAGATGCGCTGGCGGCGGAATTCGCTGAAGACGATCATCAGCACGAATGCGCCAACCAGCACCGCCACGCTGAGGAAGAACATGCGGCCGTTGACACCGCCAAGGAACAGGATGCCCAGCGCCACCGCGGCGATCACCATGAAGGCGCCCATGTCCGGCTCGGCCAGCAGCAGCACGCCGACCACGCCGAGCGACACCGCCATCGGCCAGACCGCCTTGACGAAGTTCTCCTTCACTTCCATCTTGCGCACCATGTAGCTCGCGGCATACATGGCCATCGCCAGCTTGGCCAGCTCGCTGGGCTGGAAATTCATCACGCCCAGCGGAATCCAGCGCCGTGCGCCGTTGACGCCCTTGCCGATGAAGGGCACCAGCACGACGATCAGCATCGCCAGCGTGGCGGCGAACAGCCACGGCGCCCACTTCTCCCAGACGGCGATCGGGATCTGCAGCGTGACCAGCGCGGCCACGAACGACACGCCGATGAACATCGCCTGCCGGCTCAGGAAGAAGGTCGGCACGTAGCGCGCGAAACGCGGGTTGTCCGGCATCGCCACCGAGGCCGAATAGACCATCACCAGGCCCAGCGCCAGCAGCAAGGCGGTGACCCAGATCAGCCCGGTGTCGTAGCCCGAAAGCTGCACCGGCTTGGCCGAGACGCCACCGATCCAGTCGCGGATCGGCAGCCGCTCGCCACCAGCGCGACCGAACAAGCCCGCAGCGCGCTCGCGCAGGCCGACGAAGGGTTGGCGCAAGGTGTCAGCCACGCTCACGTCAGGATCTCCCCACGCTCGGCCGCCAGGTCCTGCACTGCCGAGATGAAGACCTCGGCGCGGTGGGCGTAGTTGCGGAACATGTCCAGGCTGGCGCAGGCCGGGCTGAGCAGCACCGCGTCGCCTTCCTGCGCCTGCTCGAAGCACCAGCGCGTGGCGGCTTCCAGCGTGGCGTGGCGCTGCAGCGGCACGCCGCCGCCGCCCAGCACCGCCTCGATGGCGGCGGCATCGCGGCCGATGGTCGCGACCGCGCGGGCGTGGCGCGCCACTGGTGCAGCCAGCGGCGAAAAGTCCTGGCCCTTGCCGTCGCCGCCGAGGATGACGACCAGCTTGCCGCCGCAGTCCTGGCCCAGGCCGTCCAGCGCCGCCACGGTCGCGCCGACGTTGGTGCCCTTGCTGTCGTCGAAGGCCTCGACGCCACCGATCTGGCCGATCATCTCGACCCGGTGCGGCTCGCCGCGGTATTCGCGCAGCGCGTGCAGCATCGGCGCCAGCGGCAGGCCAATGGCGGTGCACAGCGCCAGCGCGGCCAGCGCGTTGGCGGCGTTGTGGCGGCCGCGGATGCGCAATGCGTCTGCCGGCATCAGGCGCTGCAGCAGCAGTTCGTCCTCTTCTTCACCCTTGCGCTTCTTGATGGTCTCGTCGGCGGGCATCGCACGCACCAGCCAGTCCATGCCACCGCCGGTGACCAGGCCGAAGTCGCCTGGCTTTTGCGGTGCGTCCAGGCCAAAGCGGCAGACTGCACGGCCGATGGATTTCTTCGGCTTGCCGCGGCCGCCCGCGACCACCACAGGCGCCGGCACCATCGCCTCGACCAGCGTGTCGTCGCGGTTGACGACCATCAGCGCCTGCTGGCCGAAGATGCGGGCCTTGGCCGCGGCATAGGCGGCCATCGTGCCGTGCCAGTCCAGATGATCCTGCGTGACGTTCAGCACCGTGGCCGCGCTGGGCTCGAAGCCTTGCACGCCATCGAGCTGGAAGCTGGACAGTTCCAGCACCCACACGTCCGGCAGGTGCGCAAACACCGGCAGCTTGGGCGGCGGTGGGGCCAGCACGACGGGCGGTGCGAGCGCGTCTTCGTCATCGAGCGGCAGCGCTTCGGGCTCGGCCTCGGCTTCCACCTCCACCGGCTCCGCGGGCTCGTCCAGCGGCTCGGCCTCGACAGGTGCTGTCAACTCCGCGACCGGCTCGGCTGGCGCGACATCCTCGGCTTCGGCTTCGGCAGACGGCAGCGGCTCCAGGTCCAGCGCGGCAGCCAGCGTGTCCAGCATCGTCGGGCCGATGTTGCCAGCCAGGCCCACTCGCTTGCCGCAGCTTTCGACCAGCATCGAGGTCAGCGCGGTGGTCGTGGTCTTGCCGTTGGTGCCGGTGATGGCCAGCACCTTGGGCGCATAGCCGCGGTCGGCCTTCAGGTCGGCCAGCGCACGCGCGAACAGGTCCAACTCGCTCTGCTGCGCCAGGCCCTTGGCGCGCGCAGCGGCCAGCAGCGGCGCGATGCGCGAGTCCGCCGGGGCCAGGCCGGGGCTCTTCAGCAGCAATTGCACGTCGGCCAGCGGGCCCGTCGCCAGGTCGTTGTCCAGCGCGCCGGAGAAACGCTCGGCGGCCGGCACGTCTGCGGCCAACGCTGCGGCCTGCGGCGGCATCTCGCGAGAGTCCCACACGCGGATGCGCGCGGCGCCATGCCGCGCGCACCAGCGCGCCATCGCCAGGCCGGAGTCACCGAGGCCCAGGATGAGGATGGAGAGGTCGCGCAGATGGTTCATGTCGAGGCCAGCGCCGGGCCGCCCCAAGCAGGCCGAGCGCCCCCTTGGGGGGCAGCGAACAAAGTGAGCGTGGGGGCTGTCATGACTAGCGGAGCTTCAGACTTGCCAGGCCGATCAGGCACAGCAGCATCGTCACGATCCAGAAGCGGATCACGACCTGGGTTTCGTTCCAGCCGGACTTCTCGAAGTGGTGGTGCAGCGGCGCCATCTTCAGGATGCGCCGGCCTTCGCCGTACTTCTTCTTGGTGTACTTGAACCAGCCCACCTGCAGCATCACCGACAGCGCCTCGGCGACAAACACGCCGCCCATCACGCCCAGCAGGATCTCCTGCCGCGTGATGACCGCGACCGTGCCCAGCGCGCCGCCCAGCGACAGCGCACCCACGTCGCCCATGAAGACCTGGGCCGGGTGCGCGTTGAACCACAGGAAGGCCAAGCCGGCACCGGCAATCGCGGCGCAGAAGATCATCAGCTCGCCAGCGCCAGGGATGTAGGGAAACAGCAGGTACTTGCTGTAGACCGCGCTGCCCACCACGTAGCTGAAGATGGCCAGCGCGCCGGCCACCAGCACCACCGGCATGATGGCCAGGCCGTCCAGCCCGTCGGTCAGGTTGACGGCATTGCTGGCGCCGACGATGACGAAGTAGGTCAGGCCGATGAAGCCGAAGACACCCAGCGGGTAGCTGATGGTCTTGAAGAACGGCAGCATCAGGTCGGCCTTTGGCGGCAGGTCGTTCGAGAAGCCGCTCTGCACCCAGCGCAGGAACAGCTCCAGCACGCGCAGGTTGTTGGTCTCCGAGACGCTGAACGCCAGGTACAGCGCCGCGACCAGTCCGATCAGCGACTGCCAGATGAACTTCTCGCGCGAGCGCATGCCCTCGGGGTTCTTGTCGACCACCTTGCGCCAGTCGTCGGTCCAGCCGATGGCGCCAAAGCCGAAGGTCACCAGCATCACGATCCAGACGAAGCGGTTGCTCCAGTCGCTCCACAGCACCGTCGCCAGGCCGATGCCGATCAGGATCAGCGCGCCGCCCATGGTCGGCGTGCCGCGCTTGGCCAGGTGGCTCTGCATGCCGTATTCGCGGATCGGCTGGCCGATCTTCAGCTCGGTCAGGCGGCGGATGACCCACGGGCCAAACACCAGGCCGATGACCAGGGCCGTCAGCGCAGCCATCACTGCGCGGAAGGTCAGGTACTGGAACACGCGCAGGAAACCGAATTGCTCCGGGTACAGGCCCTGCAGCCACTGCGACAGGCTCAGCAGCATGCGGCCTCCCCTTTGTCTTGTGCGCCGGCCGCTTGCAGTGCGGCGACGACCTGTTCCATCTTCATGAATCGCGAGCCTTTGACGACCACTGCCTGCGCCTTTGGTCGGTCCACCGCCGCCAGCAACTCGGCCACACCGGTGAAATGCCGCGCCGTCGGACCGTAGGCCTGCGCGGCGTGCAACGCCAGCTCGCCAGCGGTCCAGACATGCTCGATGCCGCGCTCCGCCGCCAGCGCGCCGATTTCGGCATGGAAGGCCGGACCTTCGTTGCCAACCTCGCCCATGTCGCCCAGCACCAGCCAGCGCGGCGCCGGCAGCTCGGCCAGCACCTCGATGGCGGCACGAACGGAATCGGGGTTGGCGTTGTAGCTGTCGTCGATCAGCGTCTGGCCCGAGGCCAGCAGCTTGACCTGCGAGCGGCCCTTGACCGGCTCGAAGGCCTGCAGCCCAGCGACCACCGCACCCAGCGGCACGCCAGCCGCCAGCGCGCAGGCCGTCGCGGCCAATGCGTTCTTCACGTTGTGCCGGCCCGCCACGCGCAGCGCCAGGCCAGCCTCGCCGACGGGCGTGTGCATCTGCAGCACCCAGTGGTCACCCGCCCAGCGCGCCTGGCCACCGACGTCCGCGCCGGTCTCGGCCGTGTCGCCCAGCGCAAAGCGCAGCACGCGGCGCGTGCCGGCCAGCGCCTGCCAAGTGGCGCTGTGTGCGTCGTCGGCCGGGAAGACCGCGACGCCGTTGTCCGGCAGCGCGCTGATCACGCTGCCATTTTCCTGCGCGACGGCCTCGACCGTCTGCATGAACTCCAGGTGCTCGCGCTGCGCGTTGTTGACCAGCGCGACGGTGGGCTGGGCAATGGCGGCCAGCTCGGCGATCTCGCCCGGGTGGTTCATGCCCAGTTCGATCACCGCCAGGCGGTGCGCGGCGGTGAGGCGCAGCACCGTCAGCGGCACGCCGATGTGGTTGTTCAGGTTGCCGGCCGTGGCCAGCGCCGCCTCGCCCTGCGCCGCGCGCAGGATGCTGGCGATCATCTGCGTGACCGTGGTCTTGCCATTGCTGCCAGTGATTGCGATCAACGGCAAAGTGAACTGCTCACGCCAGCCGGTGGCCAGCTGCTGCAGCGCGCGCAGCGGGTCGGCCACCTGCAGGCCGGGCAGGCCGGCTTCGGCCAGGCCGTGCGACGCGATGGCCGCCACGGCGCCGGCAGCGGCGGCCTGCGGCAGGAAGTCATGTGCGTCGAAGCGCTCGCCTTTCAGCGCAACGAACAGGTCGCCGGCTGCCAGCGTGCGGGTGTCGGTGTGCACGCGGCGCAGCGCCAACCCCTCATCGCCGCCAGCCACGGCCGGGCCGACGCGTTGTGCGTCCGGCAACAACCGATGGACCGTGGCGAGCGTGAAAGAGGCCATCAGTTCGCGCTCCGAGACTGCAGCGCCGCGGTTGCCACCGCGGCATCGGAGAACGGGTGCTTGAAGCCGTTGATCTCCTGGTAATCCTCGTGGCCCTTGCCGGCGATCAGCACCACGTCTTGCGATGCGGCAGTGGCCAGAGTCTGGAAGATCGCGGCACGACGGTCCGGTTCGGTCTGCACCGGCGCCAGGCTGCGCGCCTCGACCGTGCCTTCGATGATCTGGCCGATGATGGCTTCAGGCGATTCGCCGCGCGGGTTGTCGCTGGTGACGACCACGCGGTCGGCCAGGCGCTGGGCGATCTCACCCATCAGCGGGCGTTTGGTCGCGTCCCGGTCGCCACCACAGCCGAACACGCACCACAGCTGGCCGCCACGCGCCTGCGCCAGCGGGCGCAGCGCCGAGATGGCCTTGTCCAGCGCGTCCGGCGTATGGGCATAGTCGACCACCACTTCGGGCGACGCCACCGCGCCGGCCGGCAGCGGCACACGCTGCATGCGCCCAGGCACCGGCGTGACCTGGGCCGCAGCGGCCGCAGCATCGGCCAGTGGCACGCCGAGCGCGCGCAGGCCGCCAATCACACCCAGCAGGTTCAGCACGTTGTAGTCGCCGATCAGCCGGGTCTGCACCGGCACGCGCGCGGAAGATTCAACCAGCGTGAAGCTCAGGCCTTGCGCGGTGTAGCCCACGTCCTGCGCCTGCAGCCGGGCCTCGTCGCGCACCGACAGCGTCCACAACGCAGGGCCCTTGCCGGCCAGGTCGGCCACCAGCAGCGCGCCTTGCGGATCGTCCACGTTGATCACCGCGGCCTTCAGGCCGGGCCAGGCGAAGACCTGGCGCTTGGCGGCCCAGTAGGCCTCCATGCTGCCGTGGTAGTCCAGGTGATCGCGGGTGAAGTTGGTGAACAGCGCAACTTCCAGCCGCGTGCCCGCCAGGCGCTGCTCGACCACGCCGATGGACGAGGCCTCGATCGCGCAGGCGGCGTAGCCTTCGTCGGCCATGCGGCGGAAACCCGCCTGCAGCACCACCGGATCCGGCGTGGTCAGGCCGGTGAATTCGATGCTGCCAGCGTCCGCCGCGTTGTCTGCACCAGGCACATGCGAGCGCGGCCGCGGCGGCTCGCCCACGCCCAGCGTGCCGACCACGCCGCAGCGCTGGCCCAGCAGGCTCAGCGCCTGCGCGGTCCACCAGGCGCTGGAAGTCTTGCCGTTGGTGCCGGTGACCGCGATCACCTTCAGCGCTTGGCTGGGGTGGCGGTAGAAGGCATCGGCGATCAGGCCGGTCGCCGCCTTCAGGCCGGGCAGCGTGGCCACGCGGGCATCCTGGAAGCCGAACTCGCCCACGCCTTCGTGCTCGACCAGGCAGGTGGCCGCGCCTGCCGCCAGCGCGGCCTCGACGAACTGCCGCCCGTCGCTGCGCTGGCCGGGCCAGGCAATGAAGGCGTCGCCGGGCTGCACCAGGCGGCTGTCGGTGCGCAGCGCGCCGGTGACCCAGGAGGTCAACCAGCGGGCGGCTGCATCGGCACTTCTGAGATGGGTAAGTGGCATGTCGGTGCGGCGTCTCAGTGCGTCGTCTTGTTGGCGTCTGCGGTGGGGCCGATCTGGGCGACCACCTGCGGCTTGACTTCCAGGTCCGGCGGCACGCCCAGCGTGCGCAAGGTCTGCTCGACCACGCCCTTGAACACCGGTGCGGCAACCAGGCCACCAAAGTAGATCGGCTTCGGTTCGTCCAGCATCACGGCCACGACCACGCGCGGCTTGTCGATCGGCGAAATGCCGGTGAACCAGGCGCGGTAGTTGCCGCTCTTGTAGCGGCCGTTTTCCATCTTTTCCGCGGTGCCGGTCTTGCCACCCGCCGAGTAGCCCAGAGGCTGCGCCAGCGGCGCGGTGCCACCGGGCTGCACGGTGCCGCGCAACATCTGGCGCATGGTGCGAACGGTTTCCGGCTGGAAGATCTGCACCGAAGCGGTGGCCTCTTCACCCTTGACCAGCGTCAGCGGCGCGAGCTCGCCGTCGCGGGCAATCGCCGTGTAGGCGCGGGCGATCTGCAGCAGCGAGGCCGACAGGCCGTAGCCGTAGCTCATCGTCGCCTTCTCGACCGGCTTCCAGCTGCGCCAGGGCCGCAGCTTGCCGGTGGCCGCACCGGGAAAGCCGATCTGCGGCTTGCTGCCGAAGCCCAGCGCCTGGTACATCTCGCCCATGTCGCGCGCCTCGATCTTCTGCGAGATGCGCACGGTGCCAACGTTGCTGGACTTCTGGATCACCTGCGAGACCGTCAGCGCCGGGTGCGGGTGCGGATCGTCGTTGACGCGCAGCGGGCCGACCATGAACGGGCTGGTGTCGATCACCATGTCTGGCCTGACCAGGCCCAGTTCCAGCGCCTTCGAGACGACAAACGGCTTCATCGTCGAGCCGGGCTCGAAGACGTCCGTCACCGCGCGGTTGCGCAGCTGGGCGCCGGTGCGGTTGTGGCGCTCCTCAGGCAGGTAGCTGGGGTAGTTGGCCAGCGCCAGGATCTCGCCGGTCTGCGCGTCCAGCACCACCACGCTGCCGGCCTTGGCATGGTGCTGCTGCACGGCATCGCGGATACGCTGGTAGGCCAGCGCCTGGACCTTGGAATCGATGGTCAGCTGCACGTCGCTGCCGTCGCGCGGGTCCACCGGCTCGCCCAGGTCCTCGACGATGCGGCCCAGCCTGTCCTTGACCACGCTGCGCGAGCCGCCATGGCCCTGCAGCTGCTTCTGGAAGGTCAGCTCGATGCCTTCCTGGCCTTCGTCCTGGATGTCGGTGAAGCCGACCACGTGCGCGGCCGATTCGTTTTCTGGATACCGGCGCAGGTAGCCCGGCTCCAGCGTGATGCCCTTGATGCCAAGCTTGCGGATCTCTTGCGCCACGCCGCCATCGATCTGCCGGCGCAGCACCGCGTAGGCGCTGTCCTCGGCCAGCTTGCCTTCCAGCTCCTGCGGCTTCATGCCCAGCAGCGAGACCAGCTGGCGCTTCTGGTCGGCGTTGGCTTTGAACTGCTGCGGGTTGATCGAGATGGTCGGCGCGTTGACGCTGATGGCCAGGATCTGGCCATTGCGGTCCAGGATGCGGCCGCGGCTGGCCGACAGGGCCAGCGTGGAGGCAAAACGCTCCTCGCCCTTCTTCTGGAAAAACTCGGCTTCCAGCACCTGCACGTACAGCGCACGGGCAATCAGCACCAGGAAGGCGCCGCCCACCAGCAGCACCAGGAAACGGCTGCGCCACGGCGGCGTTTTTGAGGCCAGCAAAGGGCTGGTCGAGTAGTTCACGCCGCGCACTGAATTCGTAGCCTTCTTGGCCATCACCGAGCCCCCCCGGAGGCCGCACGCGTCTCGGCGACGTACAGCGTCGCGTCCGGCGACGGCAGGCGCATCTGCAGCTTCTCGCGGGCATCGCGCTCCACGCGCAGGTGCGTGCCTTCGCTGCGGCGCTCGGCGTCCAGCCGCGTGGCCTCGGCGGCCAGCTGGTGCTCGTCGGCCTTGGCGCGTTCGATGTCGGCGAACAGCTTGCGCGCCTCGTAGCTGACCTTGACCAGGTACAGCCCGCTGCCCATCAGCGCCAGCAGCAGGATCAGGCTCACGCGCGTCACAGCCCGCTCTCCTCGACCGACAGTCGGCGCGCCACGCGCAGCACGGCCGAGCGCGAGCGCGGGTTCTCGCGCACTTCGCCTTCGGACGGCTTGATGCGGCCCAGCGGCTGCAGGCGCAGCGCACGGCTGGGCGGCGCAAACGGCGCGCGGCGGTCCACCTCCACGCGGCTCTCGTGCTGGATGAAGGTCTTGACGATGCGGTCTTCCAGCGAATGGAAGCTGATCACCGCCAGCCGGCCATCCGTCTTCAGCAGGCTCAGCGCAGCCCGCAGGCCTTGCTCAAGCTCTTCAAGCTCGGCGTTGACGAAAATCCGAAGAGCCTGAAAGGTGCGTGTGGCAGGGTTCTGGCCGGCTTCGCGGGTCTTGACCGCACCAGCCACGAGCTCGGACAGCTCGGCAGTGGTTCGCGGTGGTTTTCCGCCCTCGCGGCGAGCCACAAGCGCCTTTGCAATCGAGACAGCAAACCGTTCTTCGCCATAGTCGCGGATCACCTGTGCAATCTGGCGCTCGTCGGCACGCGCCAGGAAGTCCGCCGCGCTTTCGCCGCGCGTGGTGTCCATGCGCATGTCCAGCGGGCCATCGAAGCGGAAGCTGAAGCCGCGGGCGGGGTTGTCGATCTGCGGCGAGCTGACGCCCAGGTCCATCAGCACGCCGTCGGCACCTGCAGGCGCACGCTGGGCCAGCACCTCGGCCATGCTGGCAAAGCTGGCGTGATGGATCTCGAAACGCGGATCGGTGATGGCGTTGTCGCCGCTGGTGGCCGCAGCCACGGCCTCCGGGTCCTTGTCGAACGCGATCAAACGGCCGGCCGGGCCCAGGCGAGCCAGCAGGGCACGCGAATGGCCGCCGCGGCCGAAGGTGCCGTCGACATAGGTGCCGGCGGCCGGATCGGGCGCGTCTTCATGCGGCTGCAGCAGCAGCGCATCGACTGCTTCGTCGAGCAGCACGGTGGTATGGGCAAAAGTCATGGCGATCGGGTCTCACATCACCATGTGCCGCATGCTTTCGGGCATGGGCTGCGCGAGGGTCGCTTCTTCCAGCGCGGTGTAGCGCTCGCGGTCCCAGATTTCCATCCGGCTGCCCATGCCGACCAGCGTCAGCTCCTTGTCCAGCCCGGCCCACTTGCGCAGCTCGGGCGAGAGCTGCACGCGCGAGCCACCGTCGATGTCCACATCGATCGCGCTGCCGATGTAGATGCGGCGCCAGGCTTCGACATCCATCGGCAGGCCCAGCAGCTTGGTGCGGAAATCGATCCAGGCCGGGCGCGGGAACAGCAGCAGGCAGCGCGTGGGGTGCTTGGTGACCGTCATCTGGCCGCCGCAGAGCGCGTTGAGCGTGTCGCGGAAACGGGCAGGCACGGTGACCCGCCCCTTGCCGTCCAGCGTCAGCTCTGACTCGCCCTGAAGCACCAATTCGGACACATCACCCCACAAAAACACATTTCACCCCACTTTAACCCACCGCTCGGGGACGGGTCAACGAAACCCGGGGGAAAAATCAATGAAATCAGGTACTTAGGGGCGTATGTGAAGAAGCCGGAAATAAAAGGTTCTTCAAAAACAAGCGCTTGCGAGTGGCTGTGAATGTGAATACTCAGCTCTCTCACGCAAGTGGGTCTGCGGGGAGCTGCTGGCGCATGCCGGGAGAAGCGTGAACCATGCCACAAGCAGTTCCCTTTGTTGGATGCGGCCCGGGACGGGCCGCCGACAAAAGCGGCCGGGAACGCTTGCAGGTCGCCGTTACTTTAGCTGACGCATGTCGCTTGGGGACGCCAACGACAAGGCCCCGGCGCACGCGCTGCGCCGGGGCGGAAGGTCCGCCCGCGGCGGACCGTGCAGCAATGAACCCGCCGGCTTACTTGTTGCGCACCAGGCGCAGCCTGGCGCCTTCGGTGGTCAGCTGCGAAGTGGCCGAGCCGTCGTAGCCATAGACCGTCCAGGCATAGGCGCCAAACGGGCCGGAGGCGGTGTACGGCGTGGCCGTCCAGAACAGCTCGCTGGGCGTGCGCGGGAAGGTCGCCGTGTCGACCGAGGGCTGGACACGGTCGTCGGACGAGATGCTGGCCAGCTCCTTCACGTTGGGCACGCGCCAGGCCTGGCCGCTGGCCTTGGCGGTGTCGGTGCCGGTCTGCAGCGCGGTTGGCCAGTCCATCGCCGTGGCTTGGCCGGTGCAGCTCTTGCCGCTCCAGGTCTGGCCGGCCGAGCAGCGCTGCCAGGTCAGGCCGGTCAGCGTGTCCAGCACCTCGGCGCCACCGTCCAGCACCTGGAAGCGCGGCGACGGGGCGGGCGCGGTGCCGCTGACCAGGCGCGCCTGGCCGAAGGCATAGGTCTTGTCCAGCGTGGCGCTGTAGCCGTCCATGAAGTTCACGTACCAGCTGCGTGCCGTGTTGCCGACCTGGTCGTTCGAGGTCCAGACGCTGTAGGCGGTGCTGTTCGGGAACCAGTCGGCATCGACCGTCGGGCCCGGGTAGACGGTGCTGTAGTCGACGATGCTGATCAGCTCGTTGCGCGTGGGCAGGCGCCAGTCGTGCCGGCTGCACAGGCCTTCGGCATTGGCCTGGGTGACCAGCGCGCTGCTGTCGGTGGCGCTGCCGTCGCCGAGGTTGGTGAACTGCCGCGTGGCGTCGTGCACGCTGCCGTTGGCGGTCTTCATCTCCCACATCAGGCCGGTGACGCGGTCGTGCACGCAGGCCCAGTCGGCGGCATTGGCGGGCAGCTTGCCGCCTTGCGCATCCAGCTTCTGGAACGAAAAACCGAGCCGGCCGTCGCTGGCGTCCGGGTGGCTCACGTCACGGCCGACCAGTGCATCCTGGTGGTTGACGCAGGTGGTGCCGCCAGCGGCGTCCAGGCACATCGAGGCGCCGGTGTCGTTCAGGCGACCGGTGGGCTGGGCGGCGGAGGCCGCGCTGGCGAACAACACAGAGGCGGCCAGCGCGGTGGCGGAAAAAGCGAAAGAAGCGTTCATGCAGGTTCTGAGTCTCAGTGGATGATCACGTCGGGACGTGGGACGACGGTCAGCGTGCGGCCTTCGGCGCCGGCGCTGACGGTGTAGTTGCCAATGTGGGTGTACGAGATGGCCTGGGCCGCGTCGCTCGGGTCACCAATGAACAGGCGCATCCAACCGGTAGAGCCTGGCGCCAGGTCCGACAGGTCCAGCTTGCTGGCCAGCTCGTAGGTCTGGCCCGCAGGCACCGTCACCAGGATCTTCTGACCGTGGGCCTTGCCGTTCTGGCCGATGTCGTAGATGGGCGTGCCGGCCTGCGACTTGCTCTGCACGCCGTAGGTGTAGAGCCACACCGCGGCGCTGATGTCCTGGCTGGTGGTGTTGCGCAGCGTGTAGCGCATGGGGCAGTTGTCGGCGGGTGCTGCGGTGCAGCGTTCCACCGCGTCCAGGTCGATCGCCAGGCGCGGCAGCGTGACCTTCAGCAGCTTGGTGCCCTCGGCGCCTGGCAGGTCGAACACCGGCTGCACCGATTGCCCGTAGTGGGCACCGGCAATCACATGCAGCTGGTAGCGGCCAGCCGGCGCGTTGCTCATGTGCACCGTGAACTTCCCGGTTTCGTCCAGCGTTGCCGGGTCGCTTTGAAGCCAGCGGCAATAGGTGTCGTCTGGCATCTCGCAGCGCATCAGCTCGACCTGCGGCTTGTCTTCCACCGGCAGTGCGGCGCCGGTGTCGGCGCCGATCACCTGGCCGTAGATCGTCAGCTTGCCGCTGGCCGCGGCCTGCACCTGGGCCTTGCCTTCCCAGCCCTTGCGCACCAGGCGGGCCTGCTTCATGGCCGCCATCGCCTGCGCCTTGGCGCGCGGATCGGTCTCGATGCGCAGGCCGTTGCCGCTGCCGCCGGTGGCCGTGAACAGCACGGTCGGCAGCATCTCGGTGATCAACGTCTCCTGCGGCTTGCCCTTGGGCGAGACAAACAGCGACAGCGAGCTGTAGGCACCGCTGGGCATGCCGGTGCCAACGTAGATGCGCTGGCTCAGCAACTTGCTCTTGCCGGCGCCCAGCGTGACCACCATGGGCTTGGCGCTGTCGTTGCCCCACTCGTACTCGGACCAGCCGGCCGGAATCGCGCTGTTGGCGTCCACCATCGCCCAGACCTGCAGCTGCTGTTGCTCGCTGCTCTGGCTGGTCAACCGGTAGTGCACCGTGCAGTAACCGCCCGCTTCCAGCGTTTCGCAGCCCTGGATGTCGGACACCGTCACCGGCACCATCGCCAGGGCGAGGTTCACGCTGTGGTCCTCGGTGCCGGTGATGGTGAAGGGCTTGCTGCGCTTCTGCTCATGGCCATCGGACCAGCCGGTGACCTGGTAGCTGCCGGGCGCCAGCGTGCTGCCGTCGAAACGGAAAGCGCCCGAAGCGTCCGGGTTGACCGCAGCGATCCAGCCGCTGCAAAGCTTGTCGCCGGTGTTCAGGCAGCTCAGCAACTGCACAAAGGGCAGGCCTTCGGGGAAGGGCTGGCCGGTGACGGCGTCGGTCAGCACGCCCAGCACGTCGGCACGTGCGGTGGGCAAGAGCAGCGCCGAAGCGAGGGCGGTCGCCGTCAACGCAAGGCGGGAGGCCGGGCGCCAAAAACGCGAGGTCAACAACATGGGCAGGACTCCAATGAAAAGCAGGGATGAGATCTGCCGCCGATTACACAGAGTGCCTCGCCGCCCCACAATGGAACGCCTGCCGAGCTTTTCTCGGTTTTTTCTCGATGTTTAATTGATCCTTTCAAATCAATGACTTGCGTGATGCCAACGGCCCGCGGCCGCGCCGCCCTGCCTTCGCTCCACAGGCCCTGACGTGCAGCTCGACTCCCGCCCAGCCGTACCGGGCGCAGCCGATCCGCCCGCCGCGCCGCCCCACCGTCGCTGGCGCATCGGCCGTTTCCTTTTCGATGCCACGACCCGCCGCCTGGTGGACAGCGAAGGCTCCGGCCTGGCTGCCGGCGAGCAGCTGTCCGTCAAGACAGCGGCGGTGCTGCAGCGCCTGGCCGAGGCCGGCGGCGACGTGGTGCTGCGCGAGCGGCTGATCGCCGAAGTCTGGGACGGCAACACCTACACCGGTTCACGCGCGCTGACGCATGCCGTCTGGCAGCTGCGCCGGGTGCTGGACGACGCGCCGGGCGCCGAGCAAGGGCTCACCGACGAAGCAGGCAGCGCGATCCAGACCATTTCCAAGACCGGCTACCAGCTGCGGCTGCCGGCCATGGCCGAACCGGCGCCCGTTGCCGCGCCCTTGCCGACCAGCGAGGCATCCGCGGTGGCCGAGGCACGGGCCGTGCCTGTCACGTCGGCCAACAAGTCCCCGCTGCGTCGCCTCCCGGCCATGGCCGGCGCGCTGGTGCTGGTCCTGGTGTTGGCCATCACTGCAGGCGCCGCCTGGTGGCTGCAGCCTGGCAACGAAAAGGCAACGGCAGGGGTGGACCGCACGCCACCGCAACCGATGACGCTGCTGGACGGCGTCGAGAACTACCCGGCCGTCAGCCCGGACGGCCAGCGCCTGGCCTTTGTCTGGTCGCGCGGCGAGGGCGACGTGCGGCTGCGCATCGTCGAGCGCAACCGGCCGGAGGCGCCGGTGATCGAGCTGCGCGAGCCGGCCGAGATGCACCTGGCCAGTCCGATGTGGCTGGGCCCGGACCGGCTGGCCTACGCCAGGGCCCGCGAAGGCGAGGACTGCGAGATCGTCGCGCTGACCTTGCCCGAAGGCCAGCCCGAGAAGCTGGCCAGCTGCTTCTACCAGTTCCGCGTCGGCTTCGTGGATGCCTCACCGGACGGCCGCTGGCTGGCGCTGGCGCGGCCGCTGAAGTCGACCGGCCAGGACGACACCGGCGGCGGTGCGATCTTCCTGCACGAGATCGCCACCGGCCAGGAGCGCCAGCTGACCCGCCCCAGCGGCGGCGAGACCGACGTGCAGCCCGCCTTCTCGCGCAGCGGCAAGCTGCTGGCCTTCATGCGCGGCAGCATCACCGTGGGCGACGTCTTCCTGGCCGAGGTGGCGGGCGGCCAAGCCACCCGCCTGACCCATGACGACGCGCCGCTGGGCGGCATGGCCTGGCTGGCCGACGACCGCGGCATCGCCTTCAACTCCGCCCGGGACGGCACGCAAGCCACCTGGCGCATCTCGCCACAGGGCGGCGAGCCCACGCTGTTCTCGCGCGCCCAGGCCGCCATCCACCTGGCCACGCTGCCGGGCGAGCCCAACGCGGTGGCCGCCTCGGTCTACAAGTTCGCCGACAGCATCGAGCTGCTGGACGGCCATGACGGCCACTTGCGCGAAACCTTGGCCGCCAGCAGCCGCAACCTCTACGCCCAGGCCTGCCCCAGCGCCGGCCAGGTGCTGTTCCTTTCGTTCCGCAGTGGCCGCATCGGCCTGTGGACCGTGGACCGCCCCGGCCAGGCGCCGCGCGAACTGCCGCTGCCGCCCGGAACACCCGAGCCCGCCGGCTGCGCCGCCGACGAACCGCGCTGGGCCACCACGCTGCGCCCGCCCGGCTCGGCCACCGACCTGCTGCTGCTCGGCCGGCTCAACCGCGACGAGCCGCCGCAAGCCATCCCGCTGGACGGCAACTACGGCAACGTCACCTGGGCGCTGGACAAGCGCAGCCTGCTGCTGGCCGGCGACCGCGGCGGCCGGCGCGAGCTCTGGCGCTTCGACCTCGCCAGCCACCAGTTCCTGCGCCTGACCGACGACCACGGCCAGTTCGGCCAGGAAGTGCAGACCGCTGAAGGCCGCTGGCTTTACTACGCCCGGCAGAACGAAGCCGGCCTGTGGCGCAGGCCGCTGGACGCGCAAGGCAGCATCGGCGCCGCACAGCGCGTGCACGCCGGCCTCAGTCCCGAGGACTGGGGCAACTGGCAGTGGCATGACGGCGCGCTGTGGCTGGTGCTGCGCGGCAAGAAGCAGGACCGCGTCGTGCGCGTGGATGCCGACGGCCAGCACGAGACCTTGGCCTTCACACTGCCCGCCGGCTGGCTGCGCCGCTTCCGCTCGTTTTCATTGGCGCCCAACGGCACCTTGGTGGCGAGCGTCAGCGGGCCGGTGCAGGCGGATGTGGTTCGGCTGGCCGGCCCCTGATCAGGGCTTCCCGGTTTTGGACCGCTGCCCTGCCACCGACGGTGCCTCAAACAAATGGGGTCAGAGTCGATTTATCCGGGAAATGACGGCGAATTTGCCACGCCCATCAAGAGGATAAATTGACTCTGACCCCATTTGTTTGCGCGAGGCCTTGGCGCGCATGCAAGCAGCAGCCAGGCAGCCCGGCCGTTGCCTTGCGATCTCAGCGCTGATGCTGCTCCACCGCCAGCGCCGCACCGGTGAGTGCAGCCAGCGTGTCAGTGATCAGCGCAGTGGGGATCTGCGACAGGTAGCCCTGGAAGCGGCCCTTGGCTTCGAAGCGTTCGCGGAAGCGTGAGCGGAAGAAGTAGTCGCCCAGGCGGGGCGCGATGCCGCCACCGATGTACACGCCATTGCGCGCGCCCAGCGTCAACGCAAGGTTGCCGGCCACGCCGCCCAGCATCGCGCAGAAGACATCCAACGCGCGCTCGCAAGCCGCGTCGCCGCCGGCGTCCAGCGGCAGCAGGCCTTGTTCGACGATCTGTTCGGCCGCCAGGCCGCGGTCCGGCACGCCGAGCACACCGGCCACTGCGCGGTACATCACTGGCAGACCGATGCCCGAGAGGAAGCGTTCGGCGGATACGTGCGGGAATTCCTTGCGGGCCCACTGCAGCAGTGCGGCCTCGAAATCGTCTGCCGCCGGCAGCGTGACGTGGCCGCCCTCGCCCGGCAGCGCGATCCAGCCATGGCGACTGTCGATCACTGCGCCCACGCCCAGACCGGTGCCGGGGCCGACGACGGCCAGCGTGCCGCCCTCGCCCGGGGCCGACGCCGCGAAAGGCGCCAGCGGGCCGATGGGCTGCAGCTGGTCGGCCTTCAACCGGGGCAGGGACAGCGCGAGCGCCTCGAAGTCATTGAGCATCAGCAGCACCTCCAGGCCCAGCGTGGCCTCGACCTCGCGGCGCGAGAAGTTCCAGTGGCTGTTGGTCAACACGATTCGGTCGTCCCGCGTGGGCGTGGCGACGGCAAACGCCGCTCGGTGTGGCTTGGGCGCCTTGCCGCCGTGCTGCGCGGCCAGCCCGTCCAGGTAGGCGCGCGCGGCCTCGGCCGGGCCGGCATGCTCGGCCACCGGCAGCTTCTGGACCTGCTGCGCCTGCTGGCCAGGCTGCCAGACCAGGCCGAAGCGGGCATTGGTGCCGCCGATGTCGGCCACCAGGTGCGGGTAACCGGCCGCCACGGTGGCCGGCGCGTGCTCTTCCTCACGCACCATGCCTTCGGCCACGCCCGCCACCAGGCCGTGCATCAGCGTCTCCAGCACGCCACTCTTGTGTTCTTCCTGCGCCATTTGCCTTGTTCCTTCCGGCCCGCCGTTGCCGGGCACCGCTGGCGCAATTCTCGCCCGGCGCGGGCGGCGATCCGCACTGTCCGCAGGGGAAAGCCCCAAGAAGATGACCCCATGTAACCAGTGGGTCGCATGGGGTCATCGGATGGTCGGCCTTACCTTGGGCGCCGGCCAGGGCGCGGTGCGGTTCAGTGCACCGACTTGCGGCTGCGCTTTTTCTGCAGCGTGGGGCCGCTCAGCACCAGGTCGCGCGCGGGCACGATCTCGGCGGCCTGGCGGCCTTGCAGCAGCACCATGGTCTTGTAGCCGGTGAAGCTGGCGGCCCACTTGAGCTGGACCTTGGCGCCGCGCTGGCCGTCGGCCACGCGGATCGTGCCGTCGCCGATCGGGTCGCTGCCGGTGTAGCCAATGCTGGCCAGCAGGCCGTGCAGGTCGATGCGGTCTTCGCCGGGCATGAAGTCGGTCACCAGGTCCATCGCGTCAGACACGGCGTTGATGACCACCAGGTCCTTGCCTTCACCGGTGCTGATCTTGTCGATATTGCCGCCGCCGATGATCACGTCGTCGCCAGGCGTGGCGATGATCTCGTCGCGGCCGGCCGTGCCGTTGATCGTCGTCAGCAGCGACAGGCCCATCACCATCGGGTCATGGTCCGACGAGCGGTACTCGGTGGCGCTGTAGTAGTCCGGGCCGCAGGTCGGGCAGGCCGGCTGCTTGAACTCGGTGTTGTAGTCGATGATGGCCGGCTCGTCGGCGTTGATGTGGAAGTCGGTCGCGTCCGTCACCTTGGCCGCCAGCGACGGGCTGACGAAGCCATGGTCCAACCGGCCCGAGACGCCGTTGAAGACGTACGAGTAGCCGAAGGCGTTGAAGCGCGCGATCTGGTCCTGGAAGCCGCCGTTCACCAGCGTGGCCACCGGGTCTTCCTGGGCATACGAGTTGAAGTCGCCCAGCAGCACCGCGTCGGTCGTGCCGGCGCCCGTGCTCAGGCTGTTGACCCAGGTGACCAGGCGCTGGGCCTGCTGCACGCGCTTGGCGTTCCAGCAACCCTGGCCGTCGCCGCTGTCGAAGTTGCCGGCGTATTCCGGGTCACTCTCGGTCGGGCAGCTGCTCTTGGACTTCAGGTGGTTGACGACCAGCGTGAAGAAGCTGCCGTTGGCGGTGCCGAAGGTCTGCGCCAGCGTCGGGCGGTTGTTGACCGGATCGATGTCCGACTGTGCAGCGCCCGAGGTGCCCAGGCGGGCCGGCTTGTAGATCATCGCGACCTTGATCGCGTCGGTGCCGGTGCCGGCAGCCGGGTCCGGCACGATGGCGTAGGTGCCGGCGCCGACCTTGGCGTTCAGCGCATCGACCAGGTTCTGCACCGCGGTCGAACCGTTGTTCTGCATCTCCATCAGGCCCAGCGCGTCAGCATCGATCGCGGCGATGGCCTCGACGATCTTGGCGCGCTGGCGCTCGAACTCGGCCAAGTTGTTCGCGCCGCGGCAGTTCGAGGCCGAGGTGCTGTCACCCAGCTTGCAACCCTGGCCGCTCTGGCCGTCGGCGGTGTTGCCGTCGGTGAAGGTGGTGAAGAAGTTCAGCACGTTGAAGCTGGCCACGCGCAGGTTGCCGCCGGTGGTGGCGGGCACCGTGGGGCGCACGTTGGCGCGGGTGATGGCCACCGCGCCGACCGGCTGGATCTTGTAGTCGCCGTAGTCGGTGTTGCTGGAGGTGGCCAGGCCGTAGTCCAGCACGCCGGTCAGCGTGGCGATGGTGTCGCCGGCGCGTACCGTGTTGTCCGCGCCGATGTAGGGCGTGGGGTTCGGGTTCTGCACCGAGGTGCCATCGTCCAGCAGGATGCGGGCGCGGTTGTTGGCGTCGTTCAGTGCCTGGGCGTCTGCGCCGGGGCGGAAGCGGTTGGTCGGCTGTTCCTGGCGGCCGTTGACCGCGAGCGACAGCTGGCCGTAGCGGCCCAGGAAGTAGTTCTGCTGCACGGTCAGCGGGCCGTTGATCGTGACCAGCATGCCTTCATGACGCTCCAGCTCGCCGTCCACGCTCTCGGGCAGCGTGACAACCGTCGGCGTGACCACGTTGCCGCTGGACAGCACGCTGATGCCGCTGATGCCGGTCAGCTCGGTGACGGTGTGCGCGGCGGTGTCGGCATTGCTCGCGGCGCCGGTGTTGAACTCGGCCACCGTGCCTTGCAGCTGCACCAGCTGGCCGGCCACCACGGTGGGCGCGCTGCCGGTGTAGACCAGGATGCCGTCGGACGTGGCGGCATTGCCGTCGCCGTTCAGGTCCTGCATGTAGAAGCTGTTGTTGGTGACCAGCGTGACGACGCCGCTGGTCTGCACCTTCTCGCCGACAAACGGGCTGGCGCTGCCGCTGCCCTGGATCTCGGGGATGCTGCGCTGCGTCGGGCCGCTGACGGTGCAGGTGCCGACCGGGCTGGCGGTGTTGCGCGGCGCGGGCGTTCCGGCGGCGAAGTCGGCGCTGTTCTGGTCGGTGTCGGTGCAGCCGGCGGCCGCGCGCTGCACGGCGGTGGTGTTGGTGGTGGCGGGCGCCGCAGCGCTGCCTTCGAAGTAGTTCGCGCTGCCGTAGCCGACCAGGTCGACGATGCTGGCCGAGGTGGGCTTGTCGCCCGTCAGCGCGGTGCTGCTGCTGACCAGCGCGACCTTGCCGCCGCTGCCGCTCATCGCCAACGTGCCGGTGGCATCTGGCGTGGGCAGGTTCTGCGTGCCGCCGGTGCCGGCGCTTTCCTGCACCAGGTAGTACTGGCCGGGCTGCAGCGTGATGTTGCTCAGCGTGGTCACACCCCAGCTGGCAGTGCCGGTGGTGGAGTTGTACTGCACCGACCAGCCGTTCAGCGAGACCGCTGCCGAGCCGGCGTTGTACAGCTCGATGAAGTCGTTCTTCAGCGTGGCACCGCTGTTGCCACCGCCGCCGTAGGCCTGGCTGATGACGACGCCGCTGGTGGACGCAAAGCTGGCCGAGGCCGACACCGCGAGCAGTGCCGCGGCGAGGATGGGATTGAGTTTCATGAAAGCGTTGTCTCCGCTGGACTGGTTAACCCCAGAGCTTCGCGAGTCTCGATGACGATGCCGTGTCGAAGTGCTGACGATGCGGTAACAGCGTGTCTTCTAGGGATGCACGATTGACCTTCCATCGAAGATGCCCGCACTTTCAGTGATCGATCGGGTTCGCCAGGGCTCCGCTGGCATCGCCGCGCCATACTTGGAATCACCATGATGGAGCGGACGCTGAGGCGCGACGTCGTCACATTCGACGACCGCAAGTTTGCCCGGCGGGCCAAGAAACTCGGCTTGGTACCGGCCGTGGTGGCGCTGTCCTAGAGGGCCCCGCGTTCCCTGATCATCGCCGCTTGCGCCAGTATCCTGGTCGCCGACCATGATGTGCGACAGCGCTGATGCGGACGGCCTCACCTTCGATTCGATAAAGCACCGAAAACGGATACCGTCCTATTGGAAACAAGTAGCGGCCCTTTGAAGTTGCCGTCCCGACGCCTGGAAATTCAGCGATCAGGCAAGCTTTCGCTTCGAAGGTGGCGAGGAAGTTCTCCGCAGCGAAGGCGCCGAACTGTCGCCGGCAGAAGGAAGCCGCGTCTGACAACTCGGCTTCAGCTTCCGGCGTGAGTACATAGGTCACTTTAGCGAAGCACGGATACGCGCTACCGCTTCAGGTCCGCTGACCCACTGGGCTTGGCCATCAGCGATGCGCGCTTCCCGTCGGTCAGCCTCCTCGGACCAAGCTTCCTCCCATTCCGGGTCGTGCCCAAGACTGGCCAGAAGTCGGTCTACAAGCCTCGACCTGTCCGCCTGTGGCAGGCTTAACGCCTCGGCCTCGAGCACTTCAATCGGGATGGTCATCGCGCACCTCGTTCTGTCAACAGAACGATAAGCATGCCACAAGCCCCACGAGGATTGGCCTGAGGAAGGGCACCCTCACCAAGCCAGCACCGCGCTGAGCCCACCCGTCAGCACCAGGCTCACACCCCACACGGCATCCAGGTTGAACCAGCCCTGCTTCAGGAAGCGCAGGCCCAGGTGGCGATAGACCAGCCAGGCGATGGCCAGCCCGGTGAGCATCATGGCCAACGTGTGCACCAGCGCGACCGCGATGGCCGTGCCGGCGCTGGCCTGCAGCGTGGCCATGCCGCCGCCGGCCGTGCCGCACAGGCCCAGGCTGATCGGCAGCAGCATCAGCCCTGCACCATGTGCATTGGCCACCAGGAAGGACCACCAGGCCAGCCGCGACGGCGGCACGCGCGCCAGGAAGCGCGGGTGCCGCCGCAGGATCAGCAGACCCAGGCCGAACAGCGCCAGCAGCAGCCCGGCCGCAATGCGCAGCGGCCGGCTCCATTCGACGTACCAGCTCAGCAATGCAAACGGCAGCAGCGCCAGCGCCATCGCCGCCAAGTGGCCGGCGCCCAGCGGCAGCAGCGTCGTGAACACCGCGCGGCTGCGGCGCTCGGCCAGGCCGTTGGCGACCGCCAGCGGCCAGCCCATGGCTGGGTTCAGCCCGTGGTACGCGCCCAGGCCCAGCACGGCGGCCCATAGGCCGGCCGTGGCAAGGTCACCGCTCATGCGGACGGGTAGCAGAACGAGTCGGTCGAGCAGTCGCCGCCTTCGAGGCGGATCTGGTGCGAGGCGTATTCGGCACCGAACTCGACCTCGAACTTCGGGTCCAGCGTCAACCCGCCGTTCGGGCCCACGTGCGCCATCAGCTGCAGGCCGGGAACGCCCTCGGGGTAGAACTGCTTGTCCCAGCTGCTATAGAGCGAGTTGCTGAAATAGACGCGCTTGCCGTCACGGCTGATCTCGGTCATCTGCGGGCCGCCGCCAAACGGCTTGCCGCTTGCGCGTGGTGTGTGTTTGGCCACACCACCGGCGCGCACGCTGCCCGTGAGCTTGGGGTGCAGCGGGTCGCTCACGTCGTACTGGCGCAGCTCGCCGGTGCCCCAGCAGGCGACATAGAGGAAACGGTCGTCCAGCGAGAGATCGATGTCGCTGATCAGCGGCGGCGCGGCGCCAAAGCCTTGCAGCAGCGGTGGCAACTGGTCGGCCGGTGCCGGCTCGGGCGGAATGACGGCGGTCTTGGCGATCTTGAACTGGCCGTTTTCGCGGTACCAGGTCCAGATCGAGCCTTCGAGGTTGGTGGTGTCCACCACCACACCGAGGAAGCCGTATTCCTTGGTCGGGTCGTGCGCGGGGCGCAGCTCCAGCGCCATCTGGTGGTTGGCGCCCAGGTCCAGCGTCTGCACGTGGCGGCGTTCGCGCAGGTTCCAGAAATGGATCGCGTGACCGTATTTGTTGGCCAGCAAACCTTCGGCGTCCAGCCCGTTTTCGAACTGCGGCGGCAGGCCCCATTCGCTGCTGACCATGTAGTCGCGCGGCAGGTTCCACCAGAAGTCGTAGTGCAGCTTCTGCGGGCCGCGCTCGATCTCCCAGCGGCCGATGACATCGAAGGTCTGGCAGTCCATCAGGAAGATGCCGGGCGGGCCGTCGGTGCCGTCTTTCCCGCCGCCGCCCAGCGTGCTGACGTAGATGCCTTCGGGCCCGCAGTGCACCGTGTGCGGCCGCGAGTAGCCGGTCTTCTTGAACACCTCCTCGGGCTCGATGACCTTGTGGATCGTCGGCCGCGCCGGGTTGGGCTGGGTGTCGATCACGTAGATGCGCGACGAGCGGATGCCGGGAATGATCAGGTAGCGCCGGCGCAGGAAGCTGTGGCCGGACATGGGCGAGAGCGCCGAGCTGCAGGCGTTCCAGCCGAAGTGGTGGAACTCGTCGCCGCGGTACGGCATGTCCAGCCGGTACAGCACCTTGCCGTAGGCCTCGGAGGCGGGGTCCACGTCGACGACGGCCAGCGCGTCAGGACGTGAGCCGTCGGGCGACAGCAAGGCGGTGTAGGCCAGGCGCTCGGGCGGCGCCTCCATGGCGAGCTTGGCGGAGGGATGGAAGGTTGGGTCCGGACGCAATGATTCCAGCATGAAGTCTCCCCTTGATATGCGGTGAATGTGCTGAACGCCGCCTTACGTTCGAACAACACGCAACATCAGGCGCGAAACAGACCGGCAGCATCGCTCAGCTGGCGACGCTGTCAATCCCGCGCCCAAGGCCATGCCGGCCTTGTGGGACAGGGAAGCCCCGAGCGACCTCCAACGGGGACGGCGGAGAGATCCGGGGCCGCCGGGCCGCCCCAAGGCGCCGGATCACCCGCACGGCGGGTGGCGAGCTGTTCAGGTCGCCGGGTGCCCCATTCAGCTCGCCTCTTTGATCATGCGGCCAGCGGTCGGTTGAATGGGCCGTGCGTTCATCGGATACATGCGCGAGAAGATGTTCAGCTGCTCGGGCGACAGTTGCACCGGCTGCTTCATCACCATCCACAACACGCCTTCGCTGCAGGGCGGCGTGGTCAGCGAGCCCATGTAGGTGTAGAAGCGCTGGTCCTTGGGCAGCAGTTGGCTCACGTCGAGGCTGCCGGGCGCCGGCGTGTCCTCGTTTTTCTCCAGCGGCAAGGCATTCCACACCGCCTGCACCACCGGCTGCGCGCTGCCACGCTCCAGCAGCACCGCGACCACGGCAAGCTTGCCCTCCGGGTCTTTGTGTACCAGGTGCACCACCATGTCGAACAGCTTGCCGTTGATGCGTTCTTCCGAAGGCCGGTGGAAGTGGAACTGCAGCAGGTCGTAGCGCCGGTTGTTGACGGTGATGCCGTTGCCGGCCGGCAGGTTGACCTGCACCGTGTGGCCGTTGTCGAGCACGCTGAAGCCGCTGGGCTTGTAGTCGAACTGGATGGCCGGCATCTGCACCTGGATGCCATCGCGGATGTCGATCGGGCTCTGGCGCTGGCCGGTGCTGCAGGCGGCGAATTCGGGCTTGAGGCTGGCCCAGGCCTCCGGGCCGCCCGCGCCGTTGTAAGCCCAGTGCGCCGGCCCGGCGGGGTGCAACGCCACGGCGTGCGGCTCCAGTGCGCCGTCTGCGCCCGCGCGGGCCGGCTTGGCCTTGGCGGCCGGTTTGGGCACTAGAGGTGCTTCGGGGTTCTTGCCGGCAACCTGCAAGTCATTGGGCGACTTGCTGCCCGGCGCACGCACGGCGCCAAGGCGCTGGGCCAGCTTTTCGCGCAGGCGGTCCATGGCTTCGGGGGGTGCGTCTGCCGGCTCGGCCTTCTCGGCCTTCTCACTCTTTTCCGCTTTCGCGGCCGGTCTGGCCTCGGTCTTGGGTTCAGCCTTGGCTTCCTTCGGCGCCGACGGCGAGGCAGGCTCGTTGGCGTGCGCGTCCGGCGCCACCATGGTCAGCGCAGCCAGCGCACCGATGGCCAGCACGCTGATCGGGAACAGGCCCGTGACGCCCATGCGCGCGGCCAGCCGCTGCAACGCGTGATGGCAGTTGCCGGCGGCGCGGGCAAGGGGAGTCAGGAAGGCCAACGGGTGGCGCGGGAAGATCGGGCGGTACATGCGAGGCTCCAGGCAAGGACCGGGCAGGTCCTTCGCTGGATATCGACTGCCGCCCTCCGCCGCTTGAAGCGGACTCGGGCCGGTTTTCCGGTGCTGATCCGGGCTTCAACGCGCCGCCAGCAGCCTCACTTCAGATCCAGCGCCGCACGCTTCAGGTCGGCATGCGTGGGCAAGGTCAGCCGCGGCCGGACCCAGATCCACGCGACCACGCCGACCGCCGTCATCAGCGACGAAGCCACCGCCAGCATCACCGTCGAGTGCATCACCAGCGGCGCGATGGCACCGGCCACCAACGCGTTGGCCACGCTGCCGATGCAGGCCTGCAGCGACGAGGCCATGCCGCGCCGCGTGGGCGCTTCGTCCAGCACCAGCAGCGTGACGACCGGCACCATCAGCGCCCAGCCCAGCGAGAACAGGCCGATCAGCGGCAGGTGCCAGACGGGCGATGGCGGCAGCAGCAGGTTCAGCGCCAGGTTCAGCAACGAGACGCAGATCATCACGATGAAGCCCCAGCGGATCTGGCGCTGCGGCGTGATGCGGCCGGCCAGCCGGCCCGAGAACCAGGCGCCGCCCATGATCCCGCCAATCGTCATCAGGAAGAACCAGAAGAACTGCGTGGGCCCGAGCCTCATGTGCTCGCCCAGGAAGACAGGTGCCGACAGCACGTACAGGAACATGCCGTTGAACGGCACGCCGGACGCGAACGCCAGCGCCATGAAGCGCGCGCTGGAGACCATGTCCCAGTAACCGCGCATCAGGTGGCGGGCATTGAAGGGCTGGCGCTGGGCGGGATACAGCGTCTCGGGCAGCAAGCGCCACATCACGCCCAGCAGCAGCGCACCGACCAGGACCAGGAACCAGAAGATGGCGTGCCAGCCAATGTGCACGAACAGGAAGCCGCCGAACAGCGGCGCAATGGCCGGCGCCACGCCGAAGTAGATCGTGACCTGCGACATCACGCGCTGTGCCTCGGCCGGCGGGAACATGTCGCGGATGATGGCCCGCGAAACCACCATGCCCGAGCCGGCCGACATGCCTTGCAGCGCGCGGAACAGCACCAACGCGCCGATGGACTGGCTCATCGCGCAGCCGACCGAGGCCAGCGTGAAGACCATCAACCCGACCAGCACCACCGGCTTGCGGCCGAAGCTGTCGGCCAGCGCGCCGTGGAACAGGTTCATCAGCGCAAAGCCCAGCAGGTAGGCCGACAGCGTCTGCTGCATCTCCACCGGCGTGGCGCCCAGCGACTGCGCAATGCCGGTGAAGGCCGGCAGGTAGGTGTCGATGGAAAACGGGCCCAGCATGCCCAGGCAGGCCAGCAGCGCGGCCAGCAGCCAGCGCGGGCCGCGCCAGATCGTCGAAGCGTCGGGATTCATCGCGAGCGGCCCGCGGGCCAGGTACCGCCCGCGGATCGCGCGGACGGGGGTTGAATAAAGTGTGAAGCCAACCGATAGGCCGGATTCTGTGCGGCCGGCGCCTCTTGCGAAGCGCCGGCCGTGACCGCCATTCCTCTGGGCCTGGATGTTGCCACCCTGGCTCGATGCCACCTACCCGCCAGCTCAGCAAGCCGCTTCATCGCTGGCCTATTTGGTGTTGCTGCGCGTAAAGATTGCCGCGTTTCACCCCTGCCGTGGCGTTCGCCCCGTCAGGGGTGGCTACTCGGTTCTGGCTTGCGCCAGACCCAGGTAGAACACCCCAGTTCGGGCGCCCCGGCAGGACTCGTCTCTGTGGCTCTGATTCGCACCTCGCGGTGGACGGGCGTTACCCGCTACGCTGCTCTGTGCAGTCCGGACCTTCCTCCAGTGCGGCCTTTCGGCAACTAGCACCAGCGGCGGTCTGGTCGGCTTCACGGGCCGGATTGTCCCATGACTCATGGTGCCCCCAAGGCCGGGCTGCGCCCGTCCGTCCCCCCAAGGGGGATTCGGAAACTTGGGGCGGCCCGGCGTTTCCTCATGACAGCGCCGTACAAGCTCATGCGCGGCCCCGGCATGCGGCATGCGGCATGCGGCATGCGGCATCATGCCCGCCTTCACAAGGAATCGCGCCCATGAAAGCTGCCAACGTCCTCGCCACCATCGGCAACACGCCGCACATCCGCATCAACCGCCTGTTCGGCGACAGCCACCAGGTGTGGGTCAAGTCCGAGCGGTCCAACCCGGGCGGCTCGATCAAGGACCGCATCGCGCTGGCGATGATCGAGGCGGCCGAGGCCAGCGGCGCGCTGAAGGCCGGCGGCACCATCATCGAGCCGACCTCGGGCAACACCGGCGTGGGCTTGGCGATGGTCGCGGCCGTCAAGGGCTACAAGCTGGTGCTGGTGATGCCCGACAGCATGAGCGTGGAGCGCCGCCGGCTGATGCTGGCCTACGGCGCCAGCTTCGTGCTGACGCCGCGCGCGCAAGGCATGAAGGGCGCCATCGCCAAGGCCGAGGAACTCCGCGAAGCCACGCCGGGCGCGTGGATCCCGCAGCAGTTCGAAAACCCGGCCAACATCGACGTGCACGTGCGCACCACGGCCGAGGAAATCGCGGCGGACTTCCCCGAAGGCCTGGACGCGATCATCACCGGCGTGGGCACCGGCGGCCACCTGTCGGGCGTCGCCAAGGTCTTGAAAGCCCGCTGGCCGAAGCTGCAGGTGTTCGCGGTCGAGCCCAGCGCCTCACCGGTCATCAGCGGCGGCCAGCCGGCACCGCACCCGATCCAGGGCATTGGCGCCGGCTTTGTGCCGAAGAACCTGCTGACCGAACTGCTGGACGGCGTGATCCAGGTCGAGGCCGAAGCAGCCAAGGACTACGCCCGCCGCAGCGCCCGCGAAGAAGGCCTGCTGGTGGGCATTTCCAGCGGTGCCACGCTGGCCGCCATCGCC
Organism: Ideonella sp.; assembly: GCF_041287625.1. Lineage (GTDB taxonomy): Bacteria > Pseudomonadota > Gammaproteobacteria > Burkholderiales > Burkholderiaceae_C > Ideonella. The sequence continues at coordinate 43,177 of NZ_JBGGNH010000044.1, read as the reverse complement.
CAGAAACTGCCCGAGCTGCCGGCCGGCAGTCGCATCCTCGGTTTCAACTACGACACCGGCGAACGCTACCTGTCCATCGAAGGTTTCCTGCCCAGCGAGGAAGCCTGAAAGCCCGAGCCTGCCGGTGGTCGTTCACTTCGGCTGCGGCGTGGTGCGCAGGTAAGGCTTGATGGTCTTGAAGCCGGGGAAGGCCTTCTCGGCGTCTTCGTTCGAGACGGCCGGCGTGATGATCACGTCGTCGCCGTGCTTCCAGTTCACCGGCGTGGCCACCTTGTGCTTGGCGGTGAGCTGCATCGAGTCCAGCACGCGCAGGATCTCGTCGAAGTTGCGGCCGGTGGTCATCGGGTAGGTCAGCATCAGCTTGATCTTCTTGTCCGGGCCGATGATGAAGACCGAACGCACCGTGGCGTTGTTGGCTGCGGTGCGGCCATCGGTGCCCACTTCGTCGGCCGGCAGCATGTTGTAGAGCTTGGCCACCGCGAGGTCGCTGTCGCCGATCATCGGGTACTTGACCGCGGCGCCCTGGGTCTCCTCGATGTCCTTGGCCCATTCGCCGTGGCGGTCCACCGTGTCGGCGCTCAGGCCGATCAGCTTGGCGTTGCGCTTGGTGAACTCCGGCTCGATCTTCGCCATGTAGCCCAGCTCGGTGGTGCAGACCGGCGTGAAGTCCTTCGGGTGCGAGAACAGGATGGCCCAGCTGTCGCCGATCCACTGGTGGAAATCGATGACGCCCTGGGTGGTCTGGGCGGTGAAATTCGGAGCGGTGTCGTTGATGCGCAGGGACATGGTGTCTCCTTCAAGGTTGAACAATCTCGGCCGGCGGGCTGCAAGCGTAATCGCCCGCGCTGCGTTTTTCCAGCCAAGTATTTTTCGCCATGCAGCCAGCGCGCCAGCCGCCGCCGTCAGCTCATTTTTCGATGATCACGAAGTGCTTGCGCAAGGCTTCCAGCACCTCGAACGAGCCGCGGAAATTCGGCGGGATCATGAGCGCCTGGCCGGGGCCGACTTCGGTGAAGCCCGCGCCTTCTTCATGGACCCGCGCGCGGCCGTGCAGCACGTGGAAATACTCGTGCTCGTTCGGGCCGAATTCGATGCGCCAGCGGCCCGGCTCGCAATCCCAGATGCCGGCCGACACGCCTTCGGCCGCGCTTTCATACAGCGTCCAGGTGCTGCGCTGCGGTGCGCCCACTTCGCGCCGGGATTCGCGCGGCTGGTCGATCACCGGTGGCTGCTCAGCGAGCGAAAAAGGGATGACGGTGGGCATGGCGGGCATGACAAGGCGCAGAGGTTGACGGGGCTGCAGATGGTAGCGTCAGCTTACGTAGTAACCGCGATGGCGCAGCCCCCTGCTGCGCCTAGCATCCCGCCCATCCCATCCTCACGCCCCCACAGAAGGAGCACTTCCATGAACCGTCGTTTGTTCGGCGCCGCGTTGTCCGCGTTGCTGGCCGCGCTCGGCGCGCAGAGCGCCCATGCCGAATACCCGGACCATGCCATCACCATCGTCGTGCCGTTCGCCGCGGGCGGGCCGACCGACAAGGTCGCGCGCGACTTTGCCGAGGCGCTGCGCAAGCCGCTGGGCAACCAGGCGATCGTGATCGAGAACGTCGGCGGGGCCGGTGGCACGCTGGGCGCGACCAAGGTCAGCAAGGCGGCACCGGATGGCTACACGCTGCTGCTGCACCACATCGGCATGGCCACCTCGCCTGCGCTGTACCGCAACCTGGCCTACAAGACGCTGGACGACTTCGAATACCTGGGCCTGATCAACGAAGTGCCGATGACGCTGATTGGCCGCAGCACGCTGCCGGCGACCAACTACGCCGAGCTGGCCAAGTGGCTGGCCGCCAACAAGGGCAAGGTCAACCTGGCCAACGCCGGCCTGGGTTCCGCCTCGCACCTGTGCGGCCTGCTGTTCCAGCAAAGCCTGAAGGAAGACATGACCACCGTGCCGTACAAGGGCACGGCACCGGCCATGACCGACCTGCTGGGCGGCCAGGTCGACATCATGTGCGACCAGACCACCAACACCACCAGCCAGATCGAGTCCGGCAAGGTCAAGGCCTTTGCGGTGACCACGCCAGCCCGCCTGCCAGGCGCCCTGCTGTCCAAGCTGCCAACGCTGGACGAAGCCGGCCTGAAGGGCTTCAACGTGACGATCTGGCACGGCCTGTACGCGCCCAAGGGCACGCCCAAGGCAGTTGTGGAAAAGCTCAACGCTGCATTGAAGGTCGCATTGAAGGATCCTGAGTTCCACAAGCGTGAAGAGGCGCTGGGCGCCGTCGTCGTGACCGACAACCGCTCCAACGCCGCGGACCACAAGAAGTGGGTCGAGGCCGAGATCAACAAGTGGGGCCCGGCCATCAAGGCTGCCGGCCAGTACGCGGACTGACCCGGCCAGGACCGGCCACCCAGCGCCCTGCGGGGCGCTTTTTTCATGCTGCGCTCAGCGCACCGTGATCGGAATCGTCACCGGGCCGTCGTTGACGAGGTGCACCTGCATGTCGGCACCAAACTCTCCGGTGGCGACGATGGGGTGGCGCTGGCGAGCCAGTGCGACAAAGGCCTCGTACAGACTGCGGCCCAGCGCTGCGGGCGCCGCACCGGTGAAGCTGGGGCGGTTGCCGCCGCGGGTGTCGGCCGCCAGCGTGAACTGCGAGACGACCAGCAAGCCGCCGGACTTACCCTGGCCGTCCAGGTCGGACACGCTGCGGTTCATCTTGCCGGCGTCGTCGCTGAAGATGCGCAGCTTGAGCAACTTGTCCAGCAGCTTGGCGACCTGCACTTCGCTGTCTTCCGGCTCGGCACACAGCAGCACCAGCAGGCCGGGGCCGATGGCGCCAATCGTCGCGCCCGCCACGACCACGTGGGCCTGGCTGACGCGCTGGATCACGGCAATCACGCAGCGCTTCCGCGGCTGGCGGGCCTTACTTGATGATGTCCAGCAGTTCGACTTCGAAGTTCAGCGTCGCATTCGGCGGAATCACGGCGCCAGCACCACGCGAGCCGTAGGCAATGCCAGGCGGGCAGGTCAGCTTGGCCTTGCCGCCAACCTTCATGCGCTGCAGGCCCTCGGTCCAGCAAGGGATCACGCGGTTCAGCGGGAACTCGGCCGGCTCGTTGCGGCTGTAGGAGCTGTCGAATTCCTTGCCGTCCATCAGCGTGCCGCGGTAATGCACCTTGACCTTGTCGGTGGCCGCCGGGCTGGCGCCGGTGCCGTCCTTGATCGAGGTGTAGACCAGGCCGGAAGCGGTGGTCACGGGTGCGGCATCGGCCGCATGGGCAGCGCCGGACAGCAGGGCCACGGCGCAGGCCGCGGCAAGGGTCAGCGAAGAACGCAGGGAACGGGTCATCTCGTCGGTCCTGAAAAATCCGGCCAAGCCGGAGGAGCCGCGAGCTTACCCGCTCGCGTGCCACCGCCCTGGCCTGTTGCGAGTTGTGACGCGGCCGGCGCCGGGCCGCTCCCAAGGCGGCCGCGCAACCCGCCCGGCGGGTGGGCCCACGTACCCGAGGGACCGGGTGCCGTCATCCCAGGGTCACGCGAGCGAACTTGCGCTTGCCGACTTGCACGACAAAAGTGCCGGGCTGGACTTTCAGGCCCTTGTCGCTGATGACGGTGCCATCAATGCGCACACCAGCCTGCTCGACCATGCGAAGGCCCTCGCCGTTGCTGGCCACCAGGTTGGCCGCCTTCAGCAGCGCGCCAATGCCCATCGGCGCGCCGCTCAGCGTCAGCTCGGGAATGTCGTCCGGGATGCCGCCCTTGGCGCGGTTCTGGAAATCGGCCTCGGCGGCGTCGGCCGCAGAGGCGCTGTGGAAGCGTGCGGTGATTTCCTTGGCCAGCATGACCTTGGCGTCCTTGGGGTTGCGTCCGCCTTCGACCTCGGCCCTGAGCTGCGCGATCTCCGCTTCGGAGCGGAAGGACAACAGCGTGAACCACTTCCACATCTGCTCGTCGCTGATTGACAGCGTCTTGGCGAACATGCTGTTGGCCGGCTCGGTGATGCCGATGTAGTTGTTCTTGGACTTGGACATCTTCTCGACGCCGTCCAGGCCTTCGAGCAGCGGCATGGTCAGGATGCACTGCGGCTCCTGGCCGTATTCGGCCTGCAGTGCGCGGCCCACCAGCAGGTTGAACTTCTGGTCGGTACCGCCGAGTTCCAGGTCGCTCTTCAGCGCCACCGAATCGTAGCCCTGCATCAGCGGGTACAACAGCTCGTGCAGCGAGATGGGGGTGTTGGACTGGAAGCGCTTGGTGAAGTCGTCGCGCTCCAGCATGCGGGCCACCGTGTACTTGGCGGCCAGCTCGATCATGCCGCGGGCACCCAGCGGGTCGCTCCATTCGCTGTTGTAGCGCAGCTCGGTCTTTTCCGGGTCCAGGATCAGGTCGGCCTGGCGGCGGTAGGTCTGGGCATTGGCCTCGATCTGCTCGCGCGTCAGCGGCGGGCGGGTGGCGTTGCGGCCGGACGGGTCGCCGATCATCGACGTGAAGTCGCCGATGAGAAATATCACCGTGTGCCCCAGGTTTTGCAGCTGGCGCAGCTTGTTCAGCACCACGGTATGGCCGATATGGATGTCAGGCGCAGTGGGGTCCAGCCCCAGCTTGATGCGCAAGGGCTGGCCGGTGGCTTCGGAACGTTGGAGCTTCTTCACCCAGTCCGCCTGCGGCAGCAGCTCGGCACAACCGCGCTGGCTGATGGCCAGCGCCTCGCGCACGCCGTCGCTCAGGGAGACGGCCGCAGCAGCTGCGCTGTCAGACGGGTTGGCGCCAACGGGCGCCGGCATGGCAGCAGATTCGGACATCGGTGTAAATAACAGGTGTTTGCCCGGTTCGGGCGCGCCTTTTGGCGGAAGTGTCACAGGTATACTGCGCCGATTCTTTTTTCGAGCCGGCAGCACCGCACGAACAACGGCAAAAAAGCGGGTGGAAACGAGTGGAGAAGGAGTCCTTGCTTCCAAGCAAGGACCGCGATTCTACGGGGCTGCAGGATGGTGGATGACGGCAGGCGCATGGCGCCCGGTTTTGCCGTCTTGGCACATGGTGCACGCTTTGGCGTGCACGCCGCACACAGGACGGAGCAAGCAGCTCCGCTGAAGATTGAAGTCGTCGGGCACACCCTCTCTTTCCGCCCTGCAGCGCGCTTTGGCGCCCGCAGCACAGTTCATCCACTCGCATCCCCGCGGTTTTTCCGCCGCCATCCTGGCCTTGCTGGCTGGCACCGGGGTGACCGCATTCGGCATCGCGCCGATGGCGCCTGACGCGGCCGACCTGCCCAAGCGCCTGGTGGTGCAAACCGTCACCCCCGAAGCGCTGGCGCCTCAGCTTGAGGCCCTGGCCGACACCGAGCTGCAGCTCAACCGCAGCGACATCACCCGCCCCAGCGACACGCTGGACAGCCTGATGCAGCGCCTGGGCGTGGTCGACGCAGCCGCCGTGCAATGGCTGCGCCTGGACCCGATCGGGCGCAAGCTGGTCGAGGGCCGGGCCGGCAAGATGATCACCGCCTCGCTGAGTGGCAGCGGCCGGTTGGACTCGCTGGTGGCCCGTTTCGCGACCGACGACGACAGCCAGGGCCAGGCCCGCTTCAGCCGGCTGAGCATCGAACGCGACGCGCAGGGCCGTTGGCAATCGCATCTGGAACAGGCGCCGCTGGAAGCCACGCAACGCCTGGCCAGCGGCACCATCCGCAGCTCGCTGTTCGCCGCGACCGACGAATCCAACATCCCCGACGCCGTCGCCACCCAGATCGCCGAACTGTTCTCGACCGACATCGACTTCCGCCGCGAGCTGCGCAAGGGCGACACCTTCAGCGTCGTCTACGAACACCTGACGGCCGACGGCGAACCCATCACCTGGAATCAGGGCAGCGGCCGTGTGCTGGCCGCCGAGTTCATCAACGACGGCCATCCGCACCAGGCGGTGTGGTTCGGCGAAGGCAAGGGCGGCTATTTCGACCTGAATGGCGAGAGCAAGCGCCGCAGCTTCCTGGCCAGCCCGATGGAGTTCTCGCGCGTGACCTCCGGTTTCTCGATGCGCTTCCACCCGATCCAGAAGATCTGGAAAGCCCACCTGGGCGTGGACTACGGCGCACCGATGGGCACGCCGATCCGCAGCGTCGGTGACGGCACCGTCGAATTCGCCGGCCAGCAAAACGGCTACGGCAACGTGGTGCAGGTCCACCATGCCGGCGACCGCACGACGCTCTATGCACACATGAGCCGCATCGACGTGCGGAAAGGCCAGCACGTCAGCCAGGGCGACCGCCTGGGCGCCGTCGGCATGACCGGCTGGGCCACCGGGCCGCACCTGCACTTCGAATTCAAGGTCGGCGGCCTGCAGAAAGACCCGCTGGAGATCGCCAAGTCTTCCGAGACCATCAAGCTCGACCCGTCGCAGCGCGCCCGCTTCACCGCGCTGGCGCAGGCCGCCAAGATCCAGCTGACGGTGGCCAACGACACGCGTGGCCAGCAGACCGCCCGCGTCGAATGACGCGGCGCTGCCCAGCAGCGGCCTGAGCGCCATGGACAACGCCGATCTCTACATCGGCCTGATGTCAGGCACATCGCTGGACGGCATCGATGGCGTGCTCGCCGCCTTCCAGCGCGAGAGCGCAACGATGCAGGTGCTGGCCCACGCGCATGCGCCCTTCCCCGCCGTGCTGCGCGAAGAACTGCTGGCGCTGAACCAGCGCGGCGCCGACGAACTGCACCGGGCCGCGCTGGCCGCCAATGCGCTGGCCACGCTGCAGGCCGGCGTGGTGCAGCAGCTGCTGCGCCAGCACGGCTGCCGCGCCCACCAGGTCACCGCCGTCGGCTCGCACGGCCAGACGGTGCGCCACCGGCCGGCTGAGTTCGACGGCCTGGGCTACACGCTGCAATTGAACCAGGGCGCGCTGCTGGCCGAGCGCTGCGGCATCGACGTGGTCTGCGACTTCCGCAGCCGCGACGTGGCCGCCGGAGGCCAGGGCGCGCCACTGGTGCCGGCCTTCCACGCGATGGTCTTCGGCGGCACCGAACGGCCACGTGCCGTGCTGAACCTGGGCGGCATCGCCAACCTGACACTGCTGCCCGGCAGCCGCGACATGACCACGCCGGTGCGCGGCTTCGACTGCGGCCCCGGCAACGCGCTGCTGGACCACTGGGTGCACATGCACCTGGGCCAGGCCTATGACGAAGCCGGCCGCTGGAGCACGGGCGGCCAGGTCCAGCCCGAATTGCTGGCCAGGCTGCTGGCCGAACCCTTCCTCGCTGCGCCGCCGCCCAAGAGCACCGGCCGCGACCTGTTCAACGCGACCTGGCTGATGCGCCAGCTCGCCAGCCTCGTCGCCGCGGCCCTGCCTGCGCCGCAGGACGTGCAGGCCACGCTGGCCGAGTTCACCGCGCAAAGCGCCGCGCAGGCGCTGCTTCAGCATGCCCCTGCCAGCGCCGACCTGCTGGTCTGCGGCGGTGGCGCACTGAACGACGACCTGATGCACCGGCTGGCCGCCGCACTGCCCGGCGTCATGGTCAACAGCAGCGACGACGCCGGCCTGCCGCCGCTGCAGGTCGAAGCCGCCGCCTTTGCCTGGCTGGCCCGCGCCTTCATGCAGCGCCGGCCCGGCAACCGCGCCGAGGTGACCGGCGCCCGCGGCCCGCGCGTCCTGGGCGCTCTGTACCCGGCCGGCTGAACGGCTGCTTCACAAACCCTCACCGCGCGGCAATTCGCGCCGCACCGGCGTCCACTACCGTCTTGTCAATGCAAAAGCAGGGGGCAACGCGTGGCGCGCACAATTCACCCGTTGATGGCGCGCCTGAAAAGACCTGTCAACGCCACGCCCGCCCGGGGCGTTCTGTCCCGCTCAACACGTCTGAAACACCATGCAACGCCTCGCTTCCCGCCTGATCCTCGCCACGATGGTGGCCACACTGGCCGCCTGCGCCACCTCCAGCCCTGACGTCGTGCAGCGCGGCGACGCACAGCGTTTGTCCACCGTGCAGGACGGCACCATCCTCAGCGTGCGCCCGGTGACCATCGACGGCAGCCAGAGTGGCCTGGGCGGCGCTGCCGGCGCCGTCGTGGGTGGCGTCGCCGGCTCGAGCGTCGGAGGCTCGCGGGAATCGGCCATCGTCGGTGTGATCGGTGCGGTGGCCGGTGCCGCCATCGGCAACGCGGTGGAGCGCTCTTCCACCAAGGAAGAAGGCGTGGAGCTGCTGGTGCAGCTGCGCAATGGCGACCGCCGCGCCATCGTGCAAGCCAAGGGCAATGAAAACCTGCAGCCTGGCGACGTTGTGGTCATCGTCAGTACCGGCGGCAAGGTCCGCGTGACCAAGGCGCCGCCCGTCGTCAACTGAGTCCCTGGATCAACGACAAAAGGCCGGCCCGCTTCGCAGCGGGGCCGGCCTTTTTCATGCTCTCCCTCCCTGGCCCGTCCGCAGACGGGCGCGGGTTCAATTCAGCGGCGTCTTGTCCTTCAGGGCCAGCTTCTGGTCCAGCTTGACCCGCAGGAACTCGGTGATGTCCGGCACGCCGGCGGTCTTGCTGCTGCCCGGGTAGTTGTTGTCGTTGATGATCAGCAGCGTCGAAGCGTCCAGCACCAGCACGTCCTCGATCGTCACCCAGGGGAAGGTGAAGGTCTGGCTGCTGTCCTGGTTCAGGTCGTGCGGGTCGGCCAGGTTCATCAGGTCGGCGATCTCGGTCTTCTGCACATTGCCGTCGGCGTCGACCACGTTCAGGTCGATCAGGTAGACCCGCTTGAAGCGCGGGTCCTGCGTGCCGTTGCGCTCCAGCACGATGAACTGGTGGGCGTTGACCGCCGTCATGTCGCCGATGTTGGTGCCGGCGTCGTCCAGCTTGTAGTGCCACTGCCGGCCGGTGTAGGCCTCGTCGTCCACGCTGAATTCGTTGATGCGCAGGGTCTTGGGCGTGTCGCCCACCACGCTGCCTTCCAGCAGCGTGTAGAGGTGGTCGCCAGCGGCGTTGATGGCCATGCCTTCGAAGCCGTTCGAGCCGTTCAGCGTGGGTTGCGCGCCGTTCAGGAAGGGGTTGTCAGGCGACTGAACGCCGGCCATCGGGATGGCAGCGCGCATCACCTTGCCGTTCTTGTTGGTCTTGACCAGGAACGGGCCGAATTCGTCGCCGAACCAGAAGTAGCCGTTCTTGTCGCGGCGCATCGATTCGATGTCCAGGTCGCTGCCGGTCAGGTAGCCACCGTCGCGCACCTTCTGCGGCACGGGAATGTCGGCAGCGCCCGGGCCGCTGCCCGAGTAGGGGTAGAACTCGCGGTCGGCCACCTTGGTGAAGCCGATCAGGCCGTCCGGGTCCTTCAGCGCGGTGAAGGTCTCGTCGGTGAACGCGGCGACCACAGCCCCGGTCTTCTCGTTGACTGGCAGCACGTTGCCTTCACCGACCAGCGCCGAGCCGTCCCAGGTGCGGAAGTTGGGCTGCAGCGTGTAGGTGCGCAGCATCGCGTCCGGCGAGTTGGCCTTGTTGCCAAAGCCGTTGTCCGGCATCACGCGGTAGGTGCCGGCCACCGGGCCGGGCAGCACGGCCGAGAAGCCTTGCACCGGCTGCTTGTCGACCAGCGGCAGCGTGCGGCCATTGGCCGACGAGACGAACTGGCCGGCAGTCGGGCCCTTGGCAAAGGTGTCGGCCGGGAGGCTGGCGTAGCCGACGAGTTCGGCAGCCTGGGCCGTGGCGCACAGCGAGGCCAGCGCCAGGGCGCTCAGCACAAAACGGGGAAAGCTCATGGTCTGCTCCTGAGAGGAAATGCTTGATGCCGCGATGGTCGTCAGATCACATGACGTGCCCGTGAAGTCCCGGTGAAACCCTTGCGTCAGACCGGCGTGCCGGCCATGACACCCGCATGACACACGGCAGCCCTACCCTCACGCGATGCTGTTGTCGCTGCCGTTGTCGTTGTGCGAACCGCCATGCCTGTTCTGCTGCCGGAACTGACGGCGATCCGCCGGCTGGTCGACACCAGTGCGCCTTACCTGACGCTGCACACGCTGGGCGAGATCGACGCTGGCCACGGCGAGCGTTTCCCGCTGCTGGCCGTCAGCATGGGCAGCAGCGACCCGGCCGCACCGGCGCTCGGCGTGTTCGGCGGCGTGCATGGGCTCGAGCGCATCGGCGCCGAGGTCGCGATGGCCTTCCTGCGCAGCCTCGTCGAGCGCCTAACCTGGGACGACACGCTGCACCACCTGCTGGCCGGCATGCGCCTGGTGCTGATGCCGCTGGTCAACCCCGGCGGCTACTGGCGTGGCAGCCGCGCCAACCCGCGCGGCGTGGACCTGATGCGCAATGCACCGGTGGACGCACAGCCGCCGGTGCCCTGGCTGGTCTCCGGCCAGCGCATCAGCCCGGTGCTGCCCTGGTACCGCGGCCGCGCCGGCCAGCCGATGGAAGCCGAGAGCCAGGCCTTGTGCGCGCTGGTCGAAAGCCAGTTGCTGGGCCGTGGCTTCAGCATCGCGGTGGACTGCCACTCCGGCTTCGGCCTGCACGACCGCATCTGGTTCCCGTATGCGCACACCGCGCACCCGGTCGAGCACCTGCCCGAGCTGCATGCGCTGTGCGAGGTGTTCGACCGCGCGCAACTGCACCACCGTTACGTGTTCGAGCCGCAGAGCCGCCAATACCGCACCCATGGCGACCTGTGGGACCACCTGTACGACCAGGGCCAGCACCAGCACCCCGGCAGCATCTTCCTGCCGCTGACGCTGGAGATGGGCTCCTGGCTGTGGGTCAAGAAAAACCCGCGCCAGCTGTTCAGCCGGCACGGCGCGTTCAACCCGCTGATCGAGCACCGCCGCCAGCGCGTGCTGCGCCGGCACGTGGCGTGGCTGGACTTCATCGCCCGCGCCACGCTGGGCCATGCGCACTGGCTGCCCGCGCCCACCGAACGCCACACCCAGCTCGAACTCGCGCTGAACCGCTGGTACCGGACGCCGCGCGCATGAATGCCCCCGCCTCACCGCCAACATGGGTGCTGCTGCGCGGCCTGACGCGCGGCGCCGGCCACTGGGGCGACTTCCCCGTCCGCCTGCAGCAAGCCCTGCCCAACGCGCGCCTGATCCTTCCGGAGCTGCCCGGCAACGGCGTGCGCCACCGCGAAGTCAGCCCAAGCCGCGTGCCGGCCATGACCGAGGCACTGCGCGGGACCCTGCAGCCCGTCTTGAAGGATGGCCCGGTGCACGTGCTGGCCCTGTCACTGGGCGCGATGGTCGCCTGCGACTGGGCTGCGCGCCACCCGCAGGAACTGCGCGGCGCGGTGCTCGTCAACACCAGCCTGCGCCCGTTCAGCCCGCTGCACCATCGGCTGCGCCCCGCCGCGCCACTGGCCCTGCTGCGCTGGCTCTGGCGCCTGCGCAGCGCCCGCGGCCGCGCCCTCTCAGGCCCGGCGTGGGAGGCCGAACTGCTGGGCCTGACCAGTGCCCTGGCCGCCAGCCAACCCCTGCGCGCCCGCGCCGTGCTGACCCACTGGGAGGCCTTGCGCCGCACTAACCCGGTCAGCGCCGCCAACACGCTTCGCCAGCTGTGGGCGGCAGCTCGCTATCGGGCACCGCTGCAGCCGCCCACCGTGCCGATGCTGGTGCTCAACGGTGCGGCCGACCGCCTCGTCAACCCCGCCTGCTCGCAGCGCCTGGCGCAGGCCTGGCAACTGCCGCTCCAGGCCCATTCACTTGCCGGGCACGACCTGCCGCTGGACGACGCGGCCTGGGTGGCGCAGCAGGTGGCCCGCTGGTCCGCGAGCCTTTCGCCTGTCACCAACTGGCCGGATGCTGCCCGTAGGCCTCGCTGAGCACCTGGTACAGCGCCGGATGCTGGTCCAGCAGCGCTTGGGGCTGCTCGAAGAAGACTTCGCTGGTCACGGCGAAGAACTCGGCGGGGTCGGTGGCGCCGTAGGGGTTGAGCAGGCCGGGTGACGCTTCGGGTGTGCCGGGTTCGGCCCATCGGGCCCGAGCCAGGCGGGCGTGCAGCGCGTCGAATTCGGCCTGCATCACCTGCGACCAGCGGCGAGTCTGAGCGCGGGTGCCGAGCAACGGCGCGCCGTTCGCCGGGCCGTTGGCCTGGTCCAGCTGGTGGGCGAATTCGTGGATCACGACGTTGTGGCCGTCGCCGGCATCGGCAGCACCCGCCAGCACGTCCTGCCAGGACAGGATGACTTGGCCTTGCTGCCAGGATTCTCCCGACAGCACCCGGCGTTCCTCGCGCTGCACGCCGGCAGCACCGCTGTGCACCCGGTCCACGATGAACGCGCCGGGGTACAGCAGCACCTGGCGCAGCCGGTCGAACGCCACCTCGGGCCGGCCCAGCAGCAGCAGGCAGGCCTGGGCGGCGATGGTCACGCGCATTTCGTCGTTGACCTTCAGGCCCGCGCAACCGATGAAGGCCGTCTCGGCGAGGAAGACCTGCATGCGCTGCTTGAGCTTGAGCTGCAGATCCGCCGGCAGCTTGGCGACCAGCGGCACACGCTTGCGCAGCACGCGCCGCCAGGCCTGCGGAAACGGTTGCCGCGCGAGCCGCGCGCGGCGCCAGGCCTGCCAGCGCGGCTGCAACAGCAAGCCAGCGACGAACAAGGCGGTTGCCAGCAGCACGGCGCTCATGGCCAGCAGGCTGGCCGGGTCGGACCCGGTGGTATGCATGAGACTTCCTCCAGACCTGAAGATGGCGCGCAACGCGGCCAAATCAAGCCCGGGAAAAGCGCAAGCCTCACGGTCCCGTGTTCGCCCCCAGCGGCGTGGCCTGGGTTTGCCGGCCCCACAGCGACGAGCCGCTGCCACGGCGGCCGTAGGACGTGTCGGCAGGCTGCGCGCGCCAGGCGATGGTGTCCAGCAATGTCACGCTGCTGCCCGATGGGGCATACAGCGCCAGCGCCTGCCCCTTGGGGTTGGCGGTGAAGCTGGCGTGCAGTTCGCCGGCGGCGGGCAGGTTGTCCAGCCAGACCAGCAGGTAGCCGTGGGCCGGCACGCTGGTGCCGGCCGGGAAGGGCCAGAGCGTGGGCTGGGCGGGGTTGTTGGTGAGGAAGTGGCCGGCCAGGTTGTAGGCCTGGCTGCCGGGGTTGTAGAGCTCGACCCAGGGGCTGTGATTGCCGGCGGCGGTGACGACGCTGGTGCGGTTGTCCGGCAGCACCTCGTTGAGCAGCAGCGGCTGGGCCAGGTTGGGCGAGATGCTGGCCAGGTTGGCGTTGATGTAGGCGATGCGCTGGCTCACGAAATCCTGCAGCGCGGCGGGCGAGGCGTCAAAGCCGGCGTTGTCCTCGCGGAAGCGCTTGTAGACGTCGCGGTGCGTGTCTTCCAGCACCGTCTGGTGCTGGCTGTCGATGCGCGGGTTCAGGAGGGCCGGCGTGAACTGCGTGGCCAGCAGTTCGGCGAGCTTGTTGACGTACTGCTGGCGGAACAGCGGCACCGTGAGCAGCCGCGAGGTCAGCACGTTGTAGGTATTGATCGACTGCCGGGGCGTAGTCTTCACGCCCTTCAGCAGCGACAGCGTGGTCTGGTAGAAGGCCTGGTCGAAGTCCTTGGGAATGACTTCCCAGACGGGGCTGTCCGGGCTGCGGTACATGTAGTAGTTGTGGCCGACGTGGTCCCAGTCGCCGGTGAGTTGCATCGCGGCCAGGTAGTCCAGGTAGCTGTCGACGTTGATGACAGCCGAGATGACGGCCGGGAAGTCGGCGTCCGAGGTCACGTTGACCGTTTGCACCAGCGCGGCGAGCGCGGGGTAGCCGTCGTCGTTGTCGCTGTGGTCGTCCCAGGCGGTCGAATAGTCGTCCAGCATGCGGAAGTTGGACGCGACCACGTCCTGCGCTTCCAGCAGCTGGCCCTTGGGGTTGATGGCGCGGGCGTTGAAGAAGTCGTCGTCCACGTCTTCGAGGTGGCTGAACACGCCCAGGTACTCGCCGTTGACCTCCAGGTGCGAAAAGCTGCAGCTGGAGAACAGCGTGGACACACCCGCCAGCTGCGCGGCAGACAGGCACTCGGCCAGCTGCGTGGTGTCCAGGCCCGAGGCCTTGAGGATCAGCTTGTCGCGGCCCTGGAACGGCACGCCTTTCTTGAAGTTGACCTTCCAGGACTTCTTCTGGTTGTTCAGGCTGGTGGCGCCGCGGAACTTGACGCCGATGGCGCTGAACAGCAGGTTGTCGCCGGCGAAGTCGGCCGTCACGTAGTCCGAATCGGGGTTGGCCTGCAGGATGGCGTATTGGTCGGCCGGGATGGTCAGCTGGAAGGCCGGCAGCGTGCTTTGCGTGCGGTCCAGCGGTGCGGCGGAAACAGCGGCGGACAGCGCGCTCTGGTTGCCGAACACGTCGACCGCGGCGACCTTGTAGAAGCTGGCGGCAAACGGCGTGACCGCGTCGTCGAAGTAGCGGCTGTTCGGCACCGGCTTGGGCGTGAGCAGCGTGTACGGCCCGCCGGACGATGCGGCGCGGCTGACCAGGTAGCCGGCCAGGTCGGCCTCGGTCGAATCCGGCCAGGTGACGATGTTGCGGTAGTAGCCGCCCAGCGCGGCGACCGAGGCCAGCGTCTTCGGCGCGCGGGTGTCGGCCTTGGTGGACTGCACCGAGATTGCGGCGATGGTGGATTGGCCGATGCTGGCCGGGAAGGTCACGTTGAGCTGCCCGTCGGCCACGGTCACGGCGAACTGGTAGGTCACCGCGTAGTTGCGGCCGAAGCGGGCGTAGAGGTCGAAGTCCTGCAGCAGCGGCAGGCCTTCGGCCAGCACCGAGAACTTGCGCAGGTTGGGCCCGTTCTGCACCAGCTCGACGAACTGCATGTTCAGCAGGTAAGTGCCGTTGGGCACGTCGAAACGGTATTCGCTGGCGCCTTCGCGCACGCTGTTGACCAGTGGCGAATACGCGGTGTTCTCGATCACCTGGCCGGCATACAGCAGCGAAGGCGTGCTGGCGGTGCCGCCAATGGCACCAGACCCGTTGCTGGCGTCATAGAGCCGGTCGGCGCTGTAGACCGCGTCATAGCGGCCACCATTTCCGCCGCAGTCCAGCCGCGCGGTGCCGGCAAAGGCCGCGGGCAAAAGCAGCCAGGCGCCCAGCAGCGCCAGCGTTCGAGTCGTGTACAGCATGGGTCTCCTCCCGTTGCCAACCAGCGCAATCAGTGGAGCGTCCAGGCCTCCCAATCACTCGACGGTGCCGCGCCCCGAAAGGGCGAGTATGGGCTTTGCGCAGCGGCAAGCGCAGGCTTCAGACTGGGGGTGCCGTCACCTGTTCCCAGTACACCACCCGGCCGTCGCGGCCGATCATCGAGACCGAGGCGCCGCGCAGTTCCCGCGCCGGACAAGGGAAGGCCCGGAGGCTTCGGCAACGTGTAGGCTTACGCCCCATGAACATCCTTGTCCTCCACGGCATCAACCTGAACATGTTCGGCCAACGCGACCCGGCCCAGTACGGCCGCGCCACGCTGGCCGAGATCGACACCAACCTCAAGGCCCTGGGCAGCGAGCTCGGCGCCGAGGTGACCTGCTTCCAGACCAATCACGAAGGCGAGATGGTCGAGCGTATCCACCAAGCCTTCCGGGATGCGGTGGACGCCGTCATCATCAATGCCGGCGCGTGGACGCACTACAGCTACGGCATCCGTGACGCGCTTGCGATCCTGAAGGCGCCCATCATCGAGGTGCACATGTCCAACATCCATGCCCGCGAGGCCTTCCGCCACCACTCGGTGTTCGCCGAGATCGCCAAGGGCCAGATCGCCGGGTTTGGTGCCGAAAGCTACCTGCTCGGGCTGCGTGCGGCAGTCAGCGCGATCACCGCCGCCAAGGCCTGATTCAGGCCGTCAAATCCTTGAGGAACAGCTCGCGGTCGGGCGCGAAGTTGGCGTGCAGCGGCAGCAAGGCGCCGCCCAAGGCGCCGGCATCGGCGCCCACCGCGCCTTCGAACAGCGGTGGCCGCGTCACGCCTTCCCAGCTGTGGGCCCGCATCGCGGCTTCGGTCGCGCGCATCAACGCGGCCAGCAGCGCGCGGTCGAACACGCCGTCGATGATCACGCCGTCCAGGTCCAGCAGGCAGGCCGCGCCCTGGATCGCATGCGCCAGCGCCGGTGCCGCCTGCGCCAGCCAGGCTTCGGTCACGCCGCGCCACGGCGCCTGCAGCGACTGCTCGCCCAGCGCTGGCGCCAATCCTGCCGCGGCCCAGGCCTGCTGCAGCGTGTTCAATGAAGCCACGCTGAGCAACTGCCCCGCCGCGCCCTGCGGCCCGGTGCCGGCCGGGCCCAGCGGCATCGAACCGACCGCGCCGGCATTGCCGGTGGCGCCGGTGCGCAAATGGCTGTCGATCACCAGGCCGCCGCCGATGAAGGTGTCGACGAACACGTAGAGGAAGCTGTGCAGGCTGCGGCCGCGGCCGGCCACGAGTTCGGCGACGCAGGCGGCTGCGGTGTCCTTCATCGCCAGCACCGGCCATTCGCAGCGCTGGGCCACGGCCTCGCGCAGGTCCAGCCCGGCCCAGCGCGCGGCCAGCGCAGGTGACACGCCCAGCAGGCTTTGCCAGCCGCCCAGCGCCAGCGGCGCGGCAATGCCCACGCCGCAGACCCGCTCGCGCGCACCCGGCCCCAGCTTGCGGCGGATGCCGGCCAGCCGGCGGCCGATCTCGGCCAGCAGTTCGTCCGGGTCGGGGAAGTCGTAGTTCCAGGACCAGCGGGCCTGCACCGCGCCGGTGAAGTCCACCAGCAGCGTGTCCATCTGCCGGCGGCCGACCTTGATGCCCACTGCATACGCGCCCAGCGGGTTCAGCGACAGCGGCACCGAAGGCTGGCCCACCTTGCCGCGCACCGGCGCACCCTTGCGCAGGTAGCCCTCGTCCAGCAGCCGCTTGCTGATCAGCGAAACGGTCTGCGCCGTCAGCCCCGTCAGCCGCGCCAGGTCCGCACCGGGCATTGCGCCATGCAACCGCACCGCCTGCAGCACCACGCGCTCGTTGTACTGGCGCAGGCCGCCCTGGTTGGAACCGCGGGTGGACAAGCGGGCGTCACCGCCACGGGCCGGCATGGCTTCGGCATCGGCTTCAAGGCGGCTGTCGCCGTCGGCAGTCAACGCAGGCAAGGGGCTCCTTCAAGGGACGATGCAAGGGGATAGAGGTGACTCAATGCGCCAACATCTCGGGCGGCAATTGATCCGGCCGCAGCGCGCCTGTCATCACCGCCACAGTGTCGCTCATGCTGATCTTCTTCGGATTCAGCACCGCCGCGCGCTTGCCCAGCCGCGCCACGTGGATGCGGTCGGCCACCTCGAAGACGTGCGGCATGTTGTGCGAGATCAGCACCACCGGCAGGCCCTTGTCCCGCACCCGGCGGATCAGCTCCAGCACCATGTTGCCTTCCTTGACGCCCAGCGCCGCGGTCGGCTCGTCCATGATGACCACGTGCTGCGCAAAGGCCGCCGCGCGTGCCACCGCCACGCACTGGCGCTGTCCGCCCGAAAGCGTCTCCAGCGCCTGCGACATCGAGCGGATGCCGACCTTCAGCTCGGCCAGCCGCGCGGCGCTCTCGGCCAGCATGCGGCGCTTGTCCAGCATGCGCAGCAGCGTGCCCGGCAGGCCGGGCCGGCGCAGCTCACGGCCGAGGAACAGGTTCTCGGCAATCGTCATCGCCGGGGCCACCGCGAGGTCCTGGTAGACCGTCTCGATGCCGGCGCGGCGCGCGTCGATGGGGCTCTTGAACACGGTGCGCTGGCCGTCCAGCAGGATCTCGCCGGAGTCCGGCAGCGTAGCGCCCGAGAGCGCCTTGATCAGCGAAGACTTGCCGGCGCCGTTGTCGCCAATCACCGCAAGGATCTCGCCTGCACGCAGCTCGAAGTCAGCACCGTCCAGCGCCGTGACCTGGCCGTAGCGCTTCACCAGGCCGGTGGCCTGCATCACGATCTTGGCTTTGGACGTGGGGGCGATGTGCGAATTGGTTGGCGTGGTGAAACTTGACATCAGCGGGCTCCGCGACGGGACAGTTGATCGGCTGCGACGGCCAGGATGACGAGCACGCCTGTGACCAGCACCTGGTAGATGGACGACACGCCCATCAGCGTCAGCCCGTTGCGGAACACGCCCACCACCAGCGCACCGATCAGCGAGCCGATGACCACGCCGCGGCCGCCGAACAGGCTGGTGCCGCCCAGCACCACCGCGGTGATGGCGTCCAGGTTCTCGGTCTGGCCGGCATTCGGGTCGCCCACGCCTGTGCGCGCCACGCTGAGCAGCGAGGCCAGGCCGTAGCAGAAGCCGGCCGTCACATAGACCACCAGCAGCACGCGCTGCGTCGGAATGCCGACCAGGCGGGTGGCTTCCGGGTTGTTGCCTACGGCATAGACATGCCGGCCCGCGGCCGTCTCGCGCAACACGAACCAGGCCACGCCGTACAGCGCCAGCATCAGCAGCGTGCCCCAGGCGAACTCGGTGCCGCCGATGGCGAAGGTGTTGCCGAGTGCCGTCATCAGCGGCGGCACGTCGGTGATGGTCTGCGAGCTGGAGTACAGCTGCGTGATCGCAAACGCGATGTTCATCGTGCCCAGCGTGACGATGAACGAAGGCAGCTTGACCCGCGTCACCAGCAGCCCGTTGGCCAGGCCGAACAGCGTGGTCACCGCGAGGCCCGCCATCACCGCCAGCGGTGCCGGCAGGCCAGCATCCACCGCGAGCTTGCTCATCACGATGCCGCCCAGCGCCATCACCATGCCGCACGAAAGATCGATGCCGGCCGTCAGGATCACCAGCGTCTGGCCGATGGCGATCACGCCGACGACCGCGACCTGCTGCAGGATCAGCGAGAAGTTGCCACCGGTCAGGAAGATGGGGCTCTGCGTGGCGAAGAACACGCAGGCGATCAACAGCGCGATGAACGGCCCCAGCGAAGCCAGGTTCAGCCCGGGCGGAAGGTGGCTGCCGATGGCGCCTGCCGGCGCGGCGGGCGTCACCGCGACCAGGGTGGGTCCGGGCGGAGAAGACGCAGCGGGCGCCGCTGCGGCGGAGGGGTTGGGTTTCATCACAGGTCTCCTGGGCGCGCAAGCGCGGTCTCAAGGAAGCGCAAGGCCGCTCCCAAGCTTTCTTGACCCCGCGGCCCGCCGCTTTTCGCGGCGGGCCGCGGGGTCGCATTCATTTCTTGCCCCAGCAGAGTTCCAGGCCCTTGTCGACCGCCATGCTCTTGACGCCCGCTTGCGGGCTGGCCGCGATCAGGACCACCCCGGTGTCGGTGTAGCCGCTGGGCTTCTTGCCGGTCTTGGCAAAGTCCACCCCGGCTTCCACGCCCATGGAGGCCATGGTCAGCGGGTACTGCTGGCTGGTCGCGGCGATCTTGCCGGCGCCCACGTCCTTCACGCCCTGGCAGCCGCCATCCACTGAAACGATGATCACGCCCTTCTCCTTGCCGGCCTTCTTCAGCGCGTTGTACGCACCGGCCGCAGCAGGCTCGTTGATGGTGTAGACCAGGTTCACGCCGGGCGCCTTCTGCAGGCAGTTTTCCATTGCCGTCTGGCCCTTGGCCTGGTCGCCGTAGCTGTCGGCCATGCAGGCGATTTCCGGACCCTTGCCGAGTTCGTTGCTCTTGGCCTCCGGCGCAGCCAGGCCCAGGCCCTTCATGAAGCCGTTGTGGCGTTGCGCGCCAACGGGGTGGCCGGGAAACAGGTCGAGGGTCACGACCACCGGTGGCTTGCCGGCCAGCGCTGCCTTGGCGTATTGACCGATCAGTTCGCCGGCCCGGTAGTTGTTGGTGGCAAACAAGGCATCCACCGCGTCGGTCGGATCGGTAGGACTGTCCAGCGCAATCACCAGCACGCCTTTGTCGCGCGCCTTCTTGATGGACGGCACGATCGCCTTGCTGTCACTGGGCACGATCAGGATGGTCTTGGCACCGGCGGCCAGCATGTTCTCCATCGCGGTGACCTGGCCGGCGTTGTCGCCATCGGCCTTGCCGGCACCGGTCAGCAGCTTCGCGCCCTTGGCCTTGGCGGCTTCGGCTGCGCCTTCCTTCATCTTGACGAAAAACGGGTTGGTCTCGGTCTTGGTGATCAGGCCGATCACCGGCGCGTCTTCGGCCAGCGAAGGCGAGGCGGCCAGCGACAGCCAGGCGGCGACGGCCAGCGTGGTCAGGGGAGCGGAGCGGAAGCAGGACATCGGGATGGGTCTCCTGGGGCAAAAACGCCGAACGGCGGCGCGGCTTGTTGTGGAGCGGATTCTGGAAACAGTTGATAAATAAATCAAGTGGATTGATTAATGGAAAACCACTAGCATCCCGCCGCAACGCCAAGGGCAGCCGCGTGCCGGCGTCACGCTTGCGTCAACGCCGCGCCGCGAGGGTTCGGCGGCAATTGGTGCGAGGGCCCCAGCCAGCCAGTTCTACTCCGCGTTGCGCCCGGCCAGCAGCGCGTTTTCCCCGTCATCGTTGCCCCGCGCTTGCGCACCTGCGCGGCGCGACAGTCCCGACAATCCACCCACCACCGGCTTCACCGGCAAGCCAGCACACAAAGGAAGATTCCCATGATCGTGGTCAGCGGAGAAGCGCTGATGGACGTGTTCGACCAAGGCAGCACTGCCACCGGTCACACGCTGGACGCGCGCATTGGCGGCTCGCCGCTGAACGTCGCCATCGGTCTCGCGCGGCTGGCCCAGCCGGTGCGCTTTTTCGGCGGCATCTCGCGCGGCTTCCTCGGCGAGCGGCTGATGGCCGCGATGCAGGCAGAAAGCGTGGACACGAGCCTGGTGCAGCGCACCGACGCGCCGACCACGCTGAGCCTGGTCGGTGTGCGCCCCAGCGGCGTGCCGGACTATGCGTTTTATTCCCACGGCGCCGCCGAATACCAGCTGCCGCTGTCGGCACTGGACGCCGTGGCCGCCGCGCAGCCCGCGGCCCAGGCCTACCACTTCGGCTCGTACGCGATGGTCATCGAGCCGACCGGCAGCACGCAGCGCGCGCTGGTCGAGCGCGAACACCTGCGCAGCGTGATCGCCTATGACCCCAACGTGCGCGCCAATGTCGAGCCCGACCTGGCGCGCTGGCGCGAGGTGCTGGACTGGATGGTGCCGCGCACGCACCTGCTGAAGGTCAGCGACGAAGACCTGGGCCTGCTCTACCCCGGCGCGCCGCTGGCCGAGCTGGCCGCCGGCTGGCTCAAGGCCGGCGCAGCACTGGTCGTCATCACGCGAGGTGGCGAAGGCGCCGAAGCCTGGTCCGCCGCCGGCCATGTGAAGGCCGAGCCGGTGAAGGTCGATGTGATCGACACCGTGGGCGCAGGCGACACCTTCCAGGCCATGCTGCTCACTGCGCTGAACGAGATGGGCCTGTTGACGCCTGCCGGCGTGCGCGGCCTGACGACCGAACAGACCGCCTGCATCCTCGCGCTGGCCACGCGCGCGGCAGCCATCACCTGCTCACGCCGCGGCGCCGACCTGCCGCGGCGCGGCGAAGTGAGCTGACGATGCAACTGCCGGCCGAAGCCCTGCAACGCGCCCGCGCCCTGCTGGCCCGCGGCGGCCGGCGGCTGCTGGGCCTGGCCGGCCCGCCGGGCGCCGGCAAGTCCACCGTTGCCGCGCTGCTGCTGGCCGAACTGGGCGACCAAGCCCAGATCGTGCCGATGGACGGCTTCCACCTCGCGCAAGCCGAACTGGAACGCCTGGGCCGCGCCGGCCGCAAGGGCGCGCCGGACACCTTCGACGCGGCAGGTTTTGTCTCGCTGCTGCAGCGGCTGCGCACACCGGTGCCCGGCGAAACCGTCTACGCCCCCGAGTTCCGCCGCGAGATCGAAGAACCCATTGCCGGCGCACTCGCCGTGCCACCCGAGCTGCCGCTGCTCATCGTCGAAGGCAACTACCTGCTGCTGGAAAACGGCGCCTGGGCCGGCGTGCGTCCGCTGCTGGACGAGTGCTGGCACGTGGCGGTCGACCAGGACCAGCGCCTGGCGCAGCTCATCGCGCGCCATCAGCGGCATGGGCGCAGTGCTGAAGATGCCAGGGCCTGGGCGTTGGGCAACGACGAGCCGAATGCGCGGTTGGTGGAGGCGGCTGCCGGCCGCGCCGACTGGCAGTTGCGCTGGCCGCTCGCGGCGTGAAAAGCGCCTCGGCTTGAAGGCATGCGCCTACGTGGCAGCAGCCGGTGAGCCGATACGCCAAGCGGCCGGGCCGCGTCATCCTGATGGCCTTGCGCGCTCGCACCGGGCGCGCCCAGCCAAGGGACGCACAACGATGACCACCGACACTCACTCCCGCGAAAAGCTCTGGTCGCTGATCAAGGACACCAAGTTCGGCCTGTTCACCACCCGCCATGCCAACGGCCACCTGCACAGCCGGCCGATGACCACGCAGAACAAGAAGATCGACGAGGACGACCGGCTGT
Organism: Ideonella sp.; assembly: GCF_041287625.1. Classification (GTDB taxonomy): domain Bacteria; phylum Pseudomonadota; class Gammaproteobacteria; order Burkholderiales; family Burkholderiaceae_C; genus Ideonella. The sequence continues at coordinate 20,875 of NZ_JBGGNH010000044.1, read as the reverse complement.
GGTTCTTCATGTCGCGCAGCAGTGACTCGGTCAGCGACCTGCTGGCCGACCCGCAGGTCAACATCGGCTATGCCAACCCGGGCGACGACAGCTACGTCTCGGTCTCCGGCATTGCCCGCGTCAGCACCGACGAGGCCAAGAAGCGTGAGCTCTGGTCCAAGCTGAACGAGGCCTACTTCAAGGGCGGCGTGGACGACCCCGACCTCGCGCTGGTCGAAGTGCGCATCTCGCACGCCCACTACTGGGATGTGGACGACAGCAAGGTCGTGCAGCTCTACAAGATGGCCAAGGCGGCCGTGACCGGTGAAACACCGAAGCTCGGCAAGGATGCTGAAGTTCGGATGAACTGAGCATTGATCGCGGACCCTTCGACAGGCTCAGGGCGAACGGGCGGGCTTGTTCAGGGCGAACGGAGGGGGTTCCTCAGGGCGAACGGCGCGGGCCCAGGGCGAACGGCGTGTGGGCTCGGCCCAGGCACACACTCCCGTTCGGGCTGAGCCTGTCGAAGCCCCGCTGATGAGGCACCTCAATCCCTGCGCCGGAAGGCGATCCACGCGGCGATCAGCGTGCAGACCGTGACCACGGTGACGGTGATCGCAAAGCCGTGCGGGCTGTCGGACAGCGGCATGCCGCCGACGTTCATGCCGAAAAATCCGGTGGTGATGTTGATCGGCAGCGCCAGCACCGTGACCATGGTCAGCGTGAACAGCGTCTGGCTGGTGCGTTCGTCGACCAGCGCAGCCATTTCTTCCTGCAAGAGCTTGATGCGCTCCTGCAGCGCCGCGGCGTCTCGGATCACCAGCGAGAACTCCTCCGTCGACTGGCGCAGTTCCTCCAGGTCGTCCTGCGCGATCCAGCGCGGCGGCTGGCGCAGCAGGCGGAACAGCGCGGCCGGTTCGGGCGCGAGCAGGCGCTGCAGCCGCACCAGCACGCGGCGCAGCTGGCCCAGCTCGCGCCGGGTGTGGCGCACGCGGTCGTGCAGCAGGCCGTCCTCGATGTCATCGACCTTGACGGCCGCGTCGCGCACGATGCGCGCCAGCACGTCGGCCTGGTCGTTCAGCAAATGCGTGAGCAAGGCCACCGGCGAGGCGAACTGCTCGCCCTGGCGCACGGCCTGGCGCAGCCGGTCGATCGAGCGCAGCGGATGCAGCCTGGCGCTGACCAGCAGCCGCCGGTCCACGTTGAGCCACAGCGTGGCGATCTGCGAAGGGTCGAACGAAAACTCGTAGGCCACGTCGTTGATGACGGCCAGCAACTGGTCCTGCACGTCTTCCAGCCGGGTCGAGCGCGAGCCTTGGTGCAGGGCCTCGAAAAACTCGTCGCGCAGGTCCAGGTTCTCGCGCAGCCAGGGCTCGGCCGCCGCGTCGGCCAGGCTGAAGTGCAGCCAGACGAATTCGCCGCGGCTGGCCTGGTCGCTGCCGGCCAGCCAGGCCAGCGCCTGGTCCGGCCCGATGGGCTGGCCGGGCTGGCCGGGCGCGAACACATAGCCGCAGATCAGGCCTTTTTCATCGGGTCCGTAACGAGGGTTCATCAAAAGTCCTGAGGCGGTTCAACGGCTGCGGCCATCGCGCATGGTGCCGGGGCGGGCCGCCGCTGGCGGCGCGCGCTGTGCGGGCTGTCACACTGGCGCGACGGCCTGGCCGGCTGTCACAGTGCCGACATGCACCTAGCCGAGCATGCGAGGCCGTCCCCATCCTACCCACGGAGCGCCCATGGCCCTGCCTTTATCCGACCATGGCGAGCTGATTCGCCGCATCGAAGCCGACATGCTCGACAGCATGGACGAGGCCTTCGAACTCGAATCCGAAGACAGCTTCACCAGCCTGGACGTCGACGGCAACCGTCCCGCCGACACCGACGCCAGCCGCGACGAACGCCGCCAGTACTTCCGCACCCTGTTCCAGCTCCAGGGCGAGCTGGTCAAGCTGCAGGACTGGGTCGCGACGACCGGCCAGAAGGTCGTCATCCTGTTCGAAGGCCGCGACGCGGCCGGCAAGGGCGGCGTGATCAAGCGCATCACCCAGCGGCTGAACCCTCGCGTCTGCCGCGTGGTGGCCCTGCCCGCGCCCAACGACCGCGAGCGCACCCAGTGGTACTTCCAGCGCTATGCCGCCCACCTGCCGGCTGCCGGCGAAATGGTGCTGTTCGATCGCAGCTGGTACAACCGCGCCGGCGTCGAGCGGGTGATGGGCTTTTGCAGCGACGACGAGTACGAAGAGTTCTTCCGCTCGGCACCTGAGTTCGAGCGCATGCTGATGCGCTCGGGCATCAAGCTGATCAAGTACTGGTTCTCGATCACCGACGACGAGCAGCACCTGCGCTTCCTGGGCCGCATGCACGACCCGCTGAAGCAGTGGAAGCTCAGCCCGATGGACCTGGAGTCGCGCCGCCGCTGGGAGGCCTACACCCGGGCCAAGGAAGTGATGCTGGAACGCACCCACATCCCCGAGTCGCCCTGGTGGATCGTGCAGGCGGTGGACAAGAAGAAGGCCAGGCTGAACTGCATGACGCACCTGCTGTCGCAATTCGACTACAGCGAGGTGCCGCACCCGCCGGTTGAATTGCCCGCGCGTGTTCGCCATGCGGACTACTCGCGCAACCCGGTGCCGGACGAGATGATCGTGCCCGAAATCTTCTGAACGACTGGTCGGGCCGCGGGGCCCGGCGGTCGCTGGCCCGTGCCTCGGAGCTGCGCGCAGCCCGGGGCTGCCCCTATCATGGCTGCGCAAACGCAAGCGCAGCAGCAGTAGGACAAGCCAGTGGCCAGCAAGCATTCGTCGACACGACAACAGGCAAGAAGCGCCAGGCGGCGGCAGGACGCTGCCATCGTTGTCGCCGGCCTGGGCCTGCTGTTCACGCTGCTGCCGCTGCTGCTGGGCAAGACAGCCTACGCACCGACCTTCGCCAGCGCAGCCCCCGTCGGCTGGGGGCTGCTTGCACTGGGCGCTGCAGGCTTCCTGTGGCTGCGCTACCAGCGCCGCGCCAGCGTCAGCCCATGGAAAGGCCAGCGCATGGGCGACGACGCGCCCCGCCGCTCGCACAAGCGCAGACGCAAAAGCGGCGAGACCGACCGGGTCGAGCCTTCGCTGTTCGAGGAAGCCGGCCCCGGCATCGGGCTGGAGAGCCGGCTGGCGGAACCGCCCTCGACGCTGCCGCCGCTGGCTGCGCCGCCGCGCAAGCCCGCCCGTTCACCCGCGCCCGCGCCGGGCGAGGTCTCCACCCGGCACCAGCTCACGCCACGCCGGGTCGCCGGCACCTTGCCCGCCACCGCCAGCCTGGTGCCCGAGCGGCCGACCGCATGGAGCGTGGCCGTCTTCGAGGCCATCGAATGGCGGCGTTTCGAAGCCGTGGTCGAGGCCTTGTTCCAGCAGGCCGGTTTCGAGACCAGATCCAAGTCGCACGCCGACGACGACGGCCTGGACCTCTGGCTGTACTCGCGCCACCAGCCCGGCCGCCCGGTCAGCGTGGTGCAGTGCAAGCATTGGCACGGCCGGCGCGTTGGCGTGGACCGGCTGCAGGCGCTGAGCGGCACCATGGCCGCCCGCGACGTGCGCCGCGGCCAGTTCGCCACCACCTCCGGCTTCACCCCCGAGGCCGAAGCCTTCGCCCGCGAGCACCGCATCAACCTGCTGGACAGCGAACGCCTGCTGGCCCTCATCCGCCAGCGCTCGCCCGAGGAGCAACAACTGCTGCTGACCCTCGCACTCGAAAACGACTACTGGCGCCCCACCTGCGTGAGCTGCGGCAAGAAGATGACCGAACGCGCCCGCCGCACCGATGGCAGCCCGTTCTGGGGCTGCACCGGCTACCCGCAGTGCCACAAGAAAATGCCGATGCGGCTGCCGGCCTGACACCGGCCCGCCCGCCATCACCGTCAAGCCCTGACGCGACCCGCCACGGGTTCTAGGGGCCCCCCGTCAGCCGCGCGCTGGATCGAACTACGATCGCGCCGCTGCCGGCAACGCACCGCAGTAGTACAAGCGTCGGCAGCCTCTGTTTTCAAACATCCAGGAGGTTCCCGATGGCATCTTTTTCGAACACTGTCCTGAGCGGCATGGCCGCTGCGGCCACTCTGTTGGGCACTGCCTGCGCGGCCAGCGCGCAGACCTACGGGCTGCAGGTTCTGCCGCCGTTCAACCAGCTGGCCAGTGCCTGGCCCGAGGCCATCGACGAGGCGGGGGTGGTGTCGGGCGCAGGCCGCAGGAAGGGTGAGTCGATGTACTACCCGGTGTTGTGGACCCAAGGCCGGGCGAAGGTCGTGAAGAACCCTGAGCAGTGGTCTTTTGACATGGCCCGGCTCAGCCCGCAGAACCACTACCTGGTTGCCTATGCGTACGACAGGAGCCGCAGCGTGCTCTGGCGGCCCGATGGTTCGCTGACCCCATTTGCCTCCTTTGCCCCTGCCGGGGAGCCTTGCGCCTGCATGGCGCTGGACGTGGACAGCGAGGGCCACGCGGTGGGCATTGCGATCAAGGACGGCGTGCAATGGCCGGTCATGTGGAACGACCCTGCCACGCTCCCAACCGTGCTGCCTTCGACACCTGGCATCAGCATGGTGGAGGCCTACCGCACGGCAGCCAATGGCTGGGTGATCGGCTTCGGGTTCAGCGCGGGCTACTACAGCCCGCAGGTCTGGAAGGACGGCCAGTTGCAGGACCTGTCAGCACTGGCCGGACTCACCGGCGCCATCTTCCAGGACATCAACGATCAAGGCACGGCAGGCGGCTCCTACATCGACTTCGCGAAGGACGCCAACCAGCCCATGCTCTGGAAGCCGGGCCAGCTCGTGATGCTGCCCACGGCCCAGTACCAGGGCTGCGAAGTCAGCGCGCTGAACAACCAGGACCTGACCATCGGCTCCTGCGACGGCAAGGCGGTGGTGTGGCTTCAGAGCGGGCCGACGCTGCTGACTGAACTGCTGAGCCCCGACCTCCAGGCGGCGGGCTGGTACGTGATGCGGACCAGGGCCATCAACGACCATGGCGAGATCCTGGCCGAAGTCGGCAACCGCGACCACCGGAACCCGGATCAGGTGATCAACGCGGTGCTCAAGCCGATCTCGAACGCAGGCGCCCGGCGCCTCACACGCTGACAAACGTCTCGCTGACCACCAGCCGCTTGGCGAGCAGGCCGGCGTCGAGGTAGACGTCGGCGGTCTTCTGCTGTTCGGCGATCAGCGCGGCGTCGATCGGCAGGTAGCGGGTCTGGCGGCGTTCGAAGGCCAGGCGCGCCGCTGGCGCGGGGATGCCGATGATGCGGGCCAGCGCGTCCGCGTAGTCGCCGATGTGGGCGTTGGCCCAGCGCTGAGCGCGCTCGGTGCGGGCGCGAAAGTCCACCAGGAGCTCGCGCTTGTCGCGCAGCGCGGTGTCGGTCGCGGCGATGTAGCTGAGGCCGGACCACAGGCCGCGACCGTTGCTCAGCACGCGCAGCTTGTCCACCGTTTCGGCCACTGCCGTGTACGGCTCCCAGGTGGCCCAGGCGTCCACCGAGCCGCCGACCAGCGCCAGCTTGGCGTCCGATGGCGCAAGGAAGCGGAACTGCACGTCGCCGGGCTGCAGGCCGGCGGCGGCGAGCGTGCGCAGCGTCACGTAGTGGCCGATGGAGCCGCGGTTGGTGGCGACGCTTTTGCCTTTGAGGTCCGCGCCGGTGCGAATTGGCGAGTCGGCCTTGACCAGCACCGCCGTGCCATAGGCGTCGCTGCGGTTCACCGCAAACGCTTTGATGCGCACGCCTTGCGCGAGTGCAAAGATCAACGGCGCGTCGCCAATCGGCCCCAGCTCGACGGCCTCGGCGTTCAGCGCTTCGGCCAGCGGTGCGGCGGCTGGGAACTCGGCCCACTGGATCTCGTAGGGCAGGTTCTTCAGCTCGTCGGCACATTCCAGCAGCGCACGCAGCCCGCCTTTCTGATCACCCGCCTTCAGCACCGGCTTGCCGGCGGCGCGCACGAAGGCCGGCGCGGCCAGCAATGCAGCGCCAGCGCCTGTCGCCTGCAGCACTGCACGGCGCCCGATGTCACCGCTCACGTCAGCACCTCCGGCTCGTCCTCGACCAGCACGGCGGCCAGGCTGTCGAACGCGCGGCGGGCGCCGGTGGCGCGGCCGATCTGCGCATGCGTGTGCTCGGCGACCTGAGGCGAGATCGGCTGCGGCTTGCCGGCGGCTTCGGCCAGCAGCTGGGTGCGGCAGGCATTCTCCAGCGCGATGTACCACCAGGCCACCGCCTCGACCGTGGGGCCTGCCGTGAGGATGCCGTGGTTCTTCAGGATCAGCGCCTTGCGGCTGCCGATGGCCTGCGCAATGCGCCAGCCTTCGTCTTCCTCGAAGACCACGCCGGTGAAGTCGTCGAACAGCGCGTGGTCGTTGTAGAAGACGCAGGCATCCTGTGTCAGCGGGTCCAGCAGCCGGCCCAGCGTGGACCAGGCCTTGCCGTGCAGCGAGTGGGTGTGCGCAGCGGCGATGACCTGCGGGTGCGCCTCGTGGATGGCGGCATGGATCGCAAACGCCGCCTGGTTCAGCGGCCCGCGGCCGACGACGATCTCGCCACGCGCATTGACCAGCAGCAGGTCCGACACGCGGATGCGGCTGAAATGCAGGCCCAGCGGGTTGACCCAGAAGTGGTCCGGCAGCGCCGGGTCGCGGGCGGTCACGTGGCCGGCCAGGCCGACATCGAACCCCTGGCGCGCGAACAGCCGAAAGGTGATGGCCAGCTTCTCCTGGCGGTGGCGGCGCTCCTGCGCGACATTGCGCGCCGGAACGGCCGATTCGTCCCACCAGAAGTGCTGGCGCGGTGGTGTGTTGACGGCGAGACCGGCCAGCGGGTCGAAGTCACCAACGTTGGGAGCCGTCTCTAAAACGGCACTCATTGGAGCACCCCGCGACCTGCGGTCGGCCCCGCCAAGCGGGGATGAGCCCCTTCGGGCGGCCGGGCGGGGCTCATGCCGCCTCCTTGTGCAGATCCTGCCCCCGCGCCTCGCGCTCCGCGGCGAGTTCGCGCAGGCGCGGGATCAGCTCGCGGCCGTAGTCGAGTGCGTCTTCCAGCGGGTCGAAGCCGCGGATCAGCAGCGTGCCGACGCCCAGGTCGATGTAGCGGGCCAGCGCCTGCGCGACCTGCTCGGGCGTGCCGACCAGCGAGGTCGAGTTCGAGCGGCCACCGGACTCGCGGGCGATGGCCGTCCACAGCCGCTCGTCCACCACGTCGCCGCGCTCGGCCGCGCTGAGCAGGCGGCGCGCGCCTTCGCTTTGCAGCGGCGCACCCTGGCCGGCGCCGCTGGCTGCGCGCAGGCGGCGGGTCTCGGCCAGGATGGCATCGGCGCGGGCCCAGGCCTTGGCCTCGGTGTCGGCAATGATGGGGCGGAACGACACCGAGAAGCGCAGCTTGCGGCCATGCCGCGCCGCCTCGCCGCGCACCCGGCGGATCAGCTCGCCGGACTCGGCCAGCGGCTCGCCCCACAGCGCATACGCGTCTGCGTGCTTGCCGGCCACCCGCAGCGCGGCCTCGCTGGCGCCGCCGAAGAAGATCGGGATGTGCGGCTGCTGCAGCGGCTTGACTTCGGAGAACGCATCTTCGTAGCGGTACAGCGCGCCTTCATGGTCGAAGGGCTTGTCCGAGGTCCAGGCCTGGCGCAGCACCTGCAGGTATTCGTCGGTGCGGGCGTAGCGGCTGTCGTGGTCGAGGAAGTCGCCATCGCGGCGCTGCTCGGCGTCGGAGCCACCGGAGATGACGTGCACCGCGAGCCGGCCGCCGGTGAAGTTTTCCAGCGTGGCCAGCTGGCGAGCCGCGAACGCCGGGCCGATGAAGCCGGGGCGATGCGCCAGCAGGAAGTGCAGCTTGTCGGTGACGGACGCTGCGTAGGCAATGACCTGGCTGGCATCGGGCCCGGTGGAATGCTGCGCCACCAGCACCCGGTCGAAACCCGCGGCCTCGTGAGCCTGGGCCAAGCGGCAGGTGTAGTCGCGGTCGATCACCGGGCCGCGCGCGGCGTGGGTCTCCGACTGGTGCTGCGTGCTGATCATGCCGATGATCTCGAGCGACATGGCGTCTCCTGGAAATGGTCTGGACAGGACCCGGACGCTAGCGCCGCATCATGCGCACATCAAATGATGATTTCGGATATTCATGCTCATATCGCATGCTTGACCAGCCCGGCACGCGCGCCTAGCCTGCGGGCCAGCGTCACTCGTTTTCCCTGCAGTCGCCATGACCTTGCTTGCCGAACCGGCCCAATTTGCGCAACCACCCGCCCCTGCATCCAGCGCCAGCCGAGCCGCTGCGGTCGCCCTTGGCCAGCTGAGCGCCACGCTGGCGGCCAGCAGCGCCCAGCACGACGCCGAGGCCAGCTTCCCGCATGCCAATTTTGCGCTGCTGCAGCGCCACGGCCTGCTGGCGCTGACGGTGGCCGAAGCCGATGGCGGCGGTGGCGCCGGGCTTCAGCGGGCACGCGAGGTGATTGCGGCCGTCTCCCGCGGCGACCCGGCGACTGCGCTGGTGCTGACCATGCAGTACCTGCAAACCCGCGCGCTGTCGCGCCCCGGCAGCGGCTGGCCCGAAGCGCTGCGCCGGCAGGTGCTGCACAGCGTGGTGCAAGACGGCGCGCTGCTGAACGCGCTGCGCGTCGAGCCCGAGCTGGGCACGCCGGCGCGCGGCGGGCTGCCGGCCACGGTGGCGCAGCGCTGCGCCGAAGGCTGGCGCGTGTCCGGCCACAAGCTCTACAGCACCGGCGTGGAAGGCCTGAGCTGGCTGGTGGTCTGGGCCCGCAGCGACGAAACCCCCGTGCGCACCGGTGCGTTCCTGGTGCCGCGCCGGGCGCCTGGCGTGCGCATCGTCAAGACCTGGGACAGCCTGGGCCAGCGCGCCAGCGGCAGCCACGACGTGCTGCTGGAGCAGGTGCTGATTCCTGCCTCGCATGCACTCGAACTGCGCGAGCCGGCCGACTGGTCGCGTGCGCCAGACGCCGAGCAGCAGCACTGGATGCACGTGCTGCTGGGTGCGCTGTATGACGCGATTGCGCTCAACGCACGCGACTGGTTGATCCACTTCCTGCGCACCCGCGCACCCGCCAGCCTGGGCGCGCCACTGGCCACGCTGCCGCGTGCGCAGGAGGCGCTGGGCGAGATCGAGCTGCTGCTGCAGGCCAACCGGCTGCAGCTGGACGCGGCAGCGCGCGACGGCGACGCCGGCCGCCCCTGGTCCCCAGCGGCAAGCGGCCTGCTGAAGACCGCCGTGACGCGCAACGCCATCGAGGTGGTGGAGCGCGCACTGAAGCTCAGCGGCAACCACGGCATGGCGCGCGCCAACCCGCTGGAGCGCTACCACCGGGACGTGCTCTGCGGCCGCATCCACACGCCGCAGGAGGACAGCGCCTGCATCGCCGCCGGCCGCGCGGCGCTGCAGGCCGCAGGCTGAACCATGCCGACCGAGCAGTACCCGATCAGCCGTCCTGCTTCAGGCGCGGCAGCGCGTGGCGGGCTTGGCTTCCTGCAGGCCCAGCACCTCGACCACATCGGCCGCGAAGCGCCGCAGCGGCGCCTCGAACTTGCCCAGCAGCCGCGCGTGCAGCAGCCACAGCGCCACGCGCGGCTGGAAGTCGGAAAGGGGCAGCACGTCCAGCTGCTCGCGCCAGGCGCTGGCAGTGAGCAGTGGCTCGGGCACCAGGCCCAGCCCCAAGCCTTCGGCCACCATCTGCAGCTGCAGCTCGCGGCCGAAGGTTTCCAGGCGGATGTCCATTGGCAAGCCTTGCGCGGCCAGCGCGCGCTGCAGGCCGGCGCGAAAGCCGCAGCCGTCCGGGTTCAGCACCCAGCCCTGGGGCGCCACGTCGGCCAGCCGCAGCCGGGACTTGCGCGCCACGCCACGCGGGCCCACCACCACCAGCCGCACGGGCTCGCCCAGCGCCTCGCCCTGCACGTCTCGCGGCAGCGCGTGGCCCTCGGGCAGCAGCACCACCGCGCCGTCCAGTTCGGCATGCACCAGGCGCTGCACGATCTGCCCGGCCCAGCCGACGGAGACCTGCACCGTGAGCTCGGGCGTGGCGTCGCGCAGCCGGCCCAGCGCGACCGGCAGCACCAGGTCGCCCAGGCCCTGGGTGAGCCCCAGGCGCAGGCTGCCAGAGGGCCGCGTGTCCAGCGCCACCAGCGCGCGCAGCGCCGTCACCTCGCGCAGCACGGCGCGGCACTGCGCATGCACCTCGCGGCCCATCGCATTGACGCGCGGCGGCTTGACATTGCGGTCCAGCAATGCCACGCCCAGCGCCTCTTCCAGGTTCTGCACCCGGCGCGTGATGGTCGGCTGCGTCAGCTGAAGCGACTCGGCCGCGGCGCTGATCGACTGCATGCGAACCACGGCAACAAAGGCTTCGAGGTCTTCTAACTTCATGTGGCTTCCGCATGAAAGAGGCGTTGCATCATAACGAGACGGAGCGTTGAAAATGACTTCCACCGAACTGCTGAACCCGCGCCCGCTGCGCGAATTCATCGCCGCTTTGACGCGGCTGGCCGAGCGTCGCCTGCCCGAGCCGGCAATGCTGGCCGAGGCCCGGCCGCTGCTGGCCGCGCTGGTCAGCCAGGACGATTGGCTGCCGCCCGAACTCGCCGAGCCGGACCCCGTGCGCTACCGCCAGTTCCTGCTCTACGCCGACCCGCTGAGCCGCTTCTCCATCGTCAGCTTCGTCTGGGGCCCGGGCCAAGCCACACCGGTGCACGACCACACGGTGTGGGGCCTGATCGGCATGCTGCGCGGCGATGAAGAGTCGCAGGGCTACCTGCTGGGCGCGCAGGGCTACGCCCAGCCCAGCGGCGAGCCGGTGCGGCTGCGCCCAGGCCAGGTCGAGGCCGTGTCGCCCACGCTGGGGGACGTGCACCGCGTGCGCAACCTGCATGCGGACCGCACCTCCATCTCCATCCACGTCTACGGCGCCAACATCGGCGCGGTGCAGCGCTCGGTCTACCCCGCCGAGGGTGGCCGCAAGCCTTTTGTCTCGGGCTACTCCAACGCCTGGCTGCCCAACCTTTGGGACCTGTCCAAAGAACACTGATGCCTTCCGAATCCCATCCAGAACCTGCTCCGAAAGCCCTGCATGCCTGCTGAACACGCCCTGCCCCTGACCTCTCCCGAAGCCGTGCGCGACGCACTGCGCGCCGGCCGCGAGATCGCGCTGATCGACGTGCGCGAGGAAGACCCGTTTGCCCAGGCGCACCCGCTGTTTGCCGCGCAGCTGAGCCTGTCGCGCGTGGAGATGGACGCACCGTGGCGCCTGCCGCGCCGCGAGGTGCCCGTCGTGCTTTATGACGACCAGGGCGGCAGCCTGGCCTTGCCGGTGGCGGAGAAGCTCAAAGGCCTGGGCTACACCCAGGTCTCGCTGCTGGCCGATGGGCTGGACGGCTGGCAACGCAGCGGCGGCGAGCTGTTCCGCGACGTCAACGTGCCCAGCAAGTCCTTCGGCGAGCTGGTCGAGCACGAGCGGCACACGCCTTCGCTGGCGGCCGAAGAGGTGAAGGCCTTGCTGGACAGCGGCGCCAACATGGTGGTGCTGGACGCGCGGCGCTTCGACGAATACCAGACCATGAGCATTCCCGGCGGCATCAGCGTGCCCGGCGCCGAACTGGCATTGCGGGTGCGCACGCTGGCGCCAGACCCGACGACGCAGGTCATCGTCAACTGCGCAGGCCGCACGCGCAGCCTGATCGGCACCCAGTCGCTGATCAACGCCGGCATACCGAACCCGGTGGCCGCCCTGCGCAATGGCACCATTGGCTGGACCCTGGCAGGCTTCGAACTGGCGCATGGCGAAGCGACACAGGCCGGCCCGGTGGACCGCAGCAGCCGCGCCGCGGCGCGCGAGGCGGCGCAGGCACTGGCCGCGCGCGCAGGCGTGCAGCGGCTGGACGAATCGGCGCTGCTGGCGCCCGCGCCGCTGGGCCGCACCGTCTACCGCTACGACGTGCGCTCGCCCGAGGAATTCGCCGCCGGCCACCTGCCGGGCTTCGGCAGCGCGCCGGGCGGCCAGCTGGTGCAGGAGACGGACGTGTTCGCGCCGGTGCGCGGCGCGCGCATCGTGCTGGTGGACGACGACGGCGTGCGCGCGCCGATGACCGCGCACTGGCTGGCCCAGATGGGCTGGGACGTGGCCTATGTGGCCGACGTTTCACCCACGCGCTTTGCGCACCGCAGCCCGTGGCCGCCCAAGACACCTTCGCCCGCCGTGCCCAGCATCAGCGTGGCCGAGCTGGCCGAGGCGCTGCCCGAAGGCCGCACCGTGGTGATCGACCTCACCGCCAGTGCGCGCCATGTGCAACGCCACATTCCCGGCGCCTGGTGGGCCCTGCGCGCCGAGCTGCCAGCCGTGCTGCCGCAGATCGCCGCGGCACTGCCGCAACCGCCCAGCCGCATCGTGCTGACCTGCGGCAGCAGCGAGCTGGCCCGCTTTGCCGCCGCGGACTTGGCGCGCGAAACGGACACGCCGGTGCTGGTGCTCGAAGGCGGCAACACCGCCTGGTTCACCGCCGGCCAGCCGGCCGAGACCGGCGCCCAGCGCCTGGCCAGCCCCCGCACCGACCGCTACCGCCGCCCCTACGAAGGCACCGACAACCCGCGCGAAGCGATGCAGGGTTACCTCGATTGGGAATACGGCCTGGTGGCACAGCTGGCGAGCGATGGCACGCATGGCTTCAAGGTGCTGCAGGCGGCCGGCTGAAAGGCCCCTGATGACCGGACCCGAGAGTTCACCGATTCAATCGACAACGGCCATTCGCCATTGAACCAGCAGCCTGCCGTTTGGCATTGACGGACCGCATCCGCAACGTGGATGGCGGCCATTGAGATCGCCGAGCTGCGTCAGGACCCGGCCAGGAGCTGCCATTCATGGATGACCTCCTTCGGGTAGGCTAGCCTTGGGCTTCCCTTGCGTGAAATGCGGCTAGAAACGTATCAAAGCTGCCTTCTGAGGCTGCGAGGGCATCCTGAATCGCGTACATCGGAACAGCCAGCTTGAAACGGGCCTGAACGCCTCTGCCCCGGTACTCAACATTTTCGACGATCTTCGCTCGAACCAAGACAGGGACAATGTCGTCGAGGAACCATGGGCCTTGCTTGCCGAACTTGGCCCGAATGGTGTCTTCATTGACCTGAGTCGCACGCAAGAACACTCGAAGGAACTTCTCGACGGCATCAATCCGCGAATCGGCCTCAGGTAGGGTGGAATCAGCTGGTGAGTCCTTTGCCAGCGGAATTGCTGCGCCAACTTTGCGCATTTCAGCGACTACTTCATGAGGCCCGTAGAGGTTTCTCTCAGCTTCCCCGCTACCGCGCTTCAAAGCGTTGACTCGGCAGTCAACAAAGGTCGTCCCAACTAAAGTGTCAGTGTCCGCGACATCGAGGCGTTCGAAGTCGCAGGCATGGAAAGAGACGCTGTTGAATTGCGCTCCAGCGATCTCTGTAGGTTCAAAACGGCACTTCGAAAATGTCACGTCGGACAGCCGTCGACCTAAAAGTGCGTTCAATGGGAGGACAACCGAATCCACTTCCTCGTGACCTCGGCTCTCGGACTCACCAGAAAGAAGCCGCACTAGCAGGGCGCCGCAGTTCTCTCGCGCAAACGAAAGTGGCGATGAGCTACGTGCGACATCCACGACGACCGTAATGCAATCGCTCTGTCGCTCTCCGACCCTTAGCAAATGGCTGAGTGCTTGGTCACAAGTGTCTGATGGAAGCCTGTCGGCCGAAACGATTGATAGCAAGTCTGCTTGGTTACGATCCGCAAGCGCAATGCCTAGTGACTCGCCCAAATAGAAACGGCGGAACTCGTCGTGATCAAACTCGAGCAAGCCTCCGCGCGCTGGGTTCGTCGAGAGAAGGGAGTGGTTTCGAATTCGCTCACGAATTTGACGCACGAAGGTAGGGCCCCGCCTCATCGGCTCGGCAAACATCTCAACAATCACGTCGATCACGTCGAGCCGAAGCGCATTGGCCGAAGATTGCCACATCTCGCGTGCGATCGCGGCCAAGAGTTGATGGTGTTCGGCCACAGTGAGCAAGGGCTGTGCTGCATCCCCAGTCTTGTCTAGCCACTTCAGGCGGGCCTCTCGATCCACGAGCGTCTCGACGAATTTAAAGAAGTAGTCCTGCGGTGCAGTACCGAGTTCGTTTGCAAGTTGTTCAACTGTCTCGACACTCTGCGCGAGGTCAACCAAGCGTTTGACTAGGAACGCGCGCGACAACATCGGATGTTCGCTTCCGAGGCGGGCTGCAAAGGAGTCGTATAAGACTTCGGCATCTGAGAAACCACGCAGAGCCGCGTAGCCAAGGAACTGTGACTTCTCCCATCGATTGATCTTCAGTCTTGCAAACGAAGCAGACCTGTCCCCGATTGCGTCAAACAGCCGTGCCTGTGTCTTGAAGCTCGTGATCTCAAAGAAGGCCTTTCTCGCTGCAACCATGATCGATCCAGCCGACTGAAGGGAATCGATGAAACTGCCAAGCGCGGAGACGGCTTCGCCTGAGTGACCCTCTACAAACATCTCCTCAAACCCATCAAAGGCCGGAACAATAGCTCCAAGTTTGACCAGCTCAAGAAATCCATCAAAGTAGTACCGATTGAAGCGGAAGCGGTTTGACAATGTTCCGATGACGACATCGTCAAATCTCAGAAACGTCTTGCCACCAAGTGCTATCGGAACTAGAAGCCAACTACCTGTTCGGGACTTGCAGCGGGCGGCCTGCTGTCGAGCCAAGTGGTTAATTAGGGTCGTCTTGCCCTCGCCAGCATCTGAAGTGAGGTACAGGATTGCTGTGGTTGCCGGGGTTGGGGCCCCCAAGCGCTGCTCTAGAGCATCGGCGACATCGGTGACCGCGAACTCGTCGTCTGCAGTGGGGGAAGAAAGATCTCCGCGCAGAAGGCCGCTCGGTATGACAAAGGCTGGGGTGTCCGGAACATGCATCAAGATCCGGTCAGCAAGCAGATCGAGCTTTGCAACCCTTCGAAGGAGCCACGAGCGAGGTGTATACGTTGAGTCGGAGTCTTCGATCATCAATTCGCCCGAATCTGCATTTGTGACGAGGCGAACATCTACCAATTCGTCTTGAATTTGCGCAACGATTCGCCCTTGACGAACGTCCAACTCACTCGGGTCATTGACGAAGGCGCCAAGGATGCGTTTTAGCTCATTTGCGGTCACGGTTCGCTCCTCTTCAGACTGAAGTTTGGTTATACGCAGCGCCGAGTCGCGACAAATTGGACATCAGCACAGGCTTGGTGATGCCACCCGGAGAAGTATGAATTTGGCAAACAGACGCCCCTGCTGTGAGGCAAAGAAGGACACCTGGCCACATGTCGGCGTCTGATGAGACAACTGCCACCTTCTTTGTTCCTTGCCGCAGCGCAAGTTCAGCCATGTCCGCTACAAGCAGCGTGTCGACCTGCTTCTGTTCGTTCCTGCGGAGAAGGTCTCGGGTCGTTACTCCGCAGCTGCCAAAGTCGCATTGCCCATCCCGGAGGAACGATTCAATTGGCGCTAACTGGCATCGTTGAGGTGACGCGCACGTGCGCCATCCACTTTGATTGACCTGAACGTTCCGGACCGACCGTCCCGACATGAAAGTGTCGGCTAGATCTTCGCTTGGCAAGAACAGGCCCGAGCGCGCGAAGGCTACCGTCAGTATGCGCGTGACCAGCTTGCCGGTTGGATCGAGGCGCTGGGTAGTGGCTGGGAAATTGGCTTGGATCTCAGCCCCAAGGACCTGGGCTTGGCGGGTAAGTGAGCGTCCAGTGGTCCAGCCGCCGTACAAACGCACCTCGACGCGCGAAATGCCGTCCATGAATTGGTTGGGGATGCGCGATTCAATGTGCCGAACAACCGCGTCAAGCGTCTTAGCCTTTCGAAAATCACCGAGGTTGTCGTAGTCCACAAGGACAAAAAGTCGGTCGGTCATGTGCTGCGTCCGTGTCGGCAGGTGCGGTGGGTTCGGCGACCGTAGCAGCGCGCTCATTGCGAGCCTCGCCGCCCTTGTTAGTCGTCAGTGTAGACCTCCCCTGCAGTGCCTCGTTCGGGTGCCACTGGCATTGGTTCGACCGTCAGGTTTGCAGCGACGAGATCAGGACTGCGAATGTCTCATCAGGGTCGACAGCGCGAGTCCATCACCGCGAGCAGCAGACATTCTTCATCGGGAGCCAACAGGGAGATGCCCGGCCGGCTTCATGGAGAAGACACGGCAGAGTTCATCGAAATGCGCACAGCCCCGGCGGGGATGAGAACGTTTGGGACGGCCCTGTGTTTCCCGGTGAGCGATCACGGCAGGTGCGGCGTGCCGGGCACCACGGCCCGGACCGGCTCGGCGTCCATGCGGGCGATCAATTGGTCCAGCGCATCGGGCGGCGCGCCACGGCCTGAGGTTGTATCGGCCTCGGCGCGGCAGACGAGGTCGTCTGCCCGCCAGCCGGCTGCGTCCGGCTGGCTGCGCGCCCGCAGCCAGCCCTGACGGTCGGCGATGAACTGGGTGCCGGCCAACTCGGTGGGCGGCACGCCGGCAATGCGGGCCAGCGCGGCCCAGGCCTCCGGGTTCTGGGCCTGGCACTCCGCAGCAGTGGCCGGCCGGGCTCGGACACGGCGATGGTGATGAAGCGCGGGTCCTCGGGCAGCGGTGCGCCGCCGGCCACCGCCACCAGGCGCAGGCGCTGGCCGGCCCAGTTGCGCAGCGGCCGTGCAGGCCCGCCCTCGCAGCGCACCGCCAGCTCGGGCAGCGCCACCAGTTGCAGCCACCGCCCCTGCGAAGGCACCGACAACCCGCGCGAAGCGATGCAGGGCTACCTGGACTGGGAATTCGGCCTGGTGGCGCAACTGGCGCGGGACGGCACGCACGGCTTCAAGGTGCTGCAGGCGGCCAGCTGAAAGCGCCTCCAGACCTGCCGATGCGCGTCAGGCTGCGTATTCCGAACCAAGGCAGCCGCCATCTCTCCGATGGATGCGGTTTGAGCCAGGAGGCTGCTTTGGTTGCCGTTCGAGGGGTTTCGCCGCTTGTGACTCCCAACAACGCAATTCCTTGCCGCTGGCGAAAGCTCACGGCTTCGGCTGTGGCCCACCCCGCAGGTTCCGCACGGAAGCGCTGGTCGCGCCATACGCTTGCTGCGTACCGGCCGCGTCGGCGTTGTAGTTGGCGACGATGGCGCCTTTGAGCCCCAGGCCCTGGGCCACGGCGAACGAATCCTGGTTGGCGCCCAGATACACGAACTTCCAGCCGACCTTCTCTGCCTGCGCAGTCATGGTCCTGATGGTGGCGATGTCGTATTCGCGGCTGGCGTTCTCGCCGCCATCGGTCAGGATGCAGACGATCACCAAGTCGGCCCAACTCTCGGTGGCGATGCGCTGGCCCTGCTCGTTGAGCGTGCGACCGATGGCATCGAGCAGAGCGGTGTTGCCGCGGGGAACAAAGGTCTTGGCGTCCAGCGCCGGCACGTCTGCGACCGGTTTGCCGGCGTACACCACCTCGTACTCGTGGTCGAATTGCGCGAAGGTCACCCTCGCCTGACCGTGCACCTCGCGCTGCTCGCGGATGAAGGTGTTGTAGCCGCCGATCACGTCCTGTGCGGTGGCGGCCATCGAGCCGGAGCGGTCGGTGATGACGAGGATTTCGGTTTTCATGGCTGGCTTTCTTCGGTGGGAGTTGCTTGGGGTCAATTCGTCATCGTCGTGACATAGACCTTGCCGCGGGCCCGTGCGACACCGACCCAACCAGTCTGCGGCGACAGGTCCGATGCGTCGTAGAACTCGAGCGTGTCAAAGTCCGGGCGGCTGATCCAGTCGGGCAGCGCTTTCGGGGCACGGTACACCGGTCGGCCTGCGAGCCTCGCCGCCTTCGGTGCCCACGCCAGCAGTTCCGCCTCGGGCACGGAGAGCACGGTGTAAGTGACAACGTCCGAAGGGCCGAGGCTGCCATCGCCGATCCGCTCCTGTACCTGCTCAGCCCGGTCGACGCTCGCCGACAAGCCCAGCATTGACGCGACCTGGCGCGCGGCGGCTCCGCCCTCGGACGCGGACAAGGCGTGAGCCGGTGCGGCCAGCGCGGGCGCCTCTGCCAGGTGCCGGTCACTGCCCTCGCACCCGAGCAGCAGTGCGACGGGCCACAGCAGTGCGGCGCGCATCACGGTCTTGCGCTCGCCGATGGCGTGCCCCCGGCAGCGGCGGGGGTTGTCGAACCGGCGCTGAACGGCAGCGGGCCGGCGTGATCCGCCGTCTTGTGCAGTTCAACCTCGTCGACGACCATCTTCCACTGCTCGTCGTCTCGATGGGGCGGGGTGGAGACGACGAAAGTGCTGGACAACGGGCCGATGCCGACTTCGAAGTCGTTGCCGCTGAAACCCTTCAGCGGGCCGTCGATCGAACTCGAACCGCCTTCTTTGATCCGGCGGTAACGGACCGAACCGTCCTGCGTGATCAACAAATACATCGAAGGGGCCTGCCACTCCCCGACATAAGCTGCCTTCTCTGGCGGCACGGGCGTGGCCCCGCCGGTCAGGACCACGGTCAGCAGCAACGCCATCGCCATCGCGAAGAACACGCAGCCTATGGCGGTCGCCACCTGGTGGAAGCGGAGGCCAGGCAGCAAGACGCTGTAGCGCGGATCGGCAGGGTCGACGGCCACGCGGACCGTCGAGCCCTTCGGGCACTGCCCGACGATGCGCTCCGGGCCTGCGCCCGACACGCCCCACATCCATCCCACGACGAGTCGGCCGCTCTCGTGGGGGCCGTCCGGGGTTTGGTACCGGTACCGGATCTTCGGCCGCGAGCCTTTGCTGGTGCCGACGACGCGGGCGTCGACGACGGTGGCGTCGACGGTGGGCCACGAGCGGCTCTGCCTGGCCCGCATGATCAGACGCGTGGGCAGGAGGAGAGCGAGAGCGATGACGGCCACGATGCTCAGGACTGGAACGGTCGCACTCATGGGCGCCTTTCGTTCGGTGGGGAAACTGGGGGCCGCCACTTCGGGTGACGGCGGAAGCCGGCTGACGGCCGCGCTGCTTCCCTGCCGACCGCCCGCGCGGCCCCTTCTTTCCCGTACGTCGCCCGCGGTGCAAACCAGACATCGCTCCCACCACTGTGAGGAGCCAACATTCACCCAAGACCCACCTGGCGAGAGATGTCCAGCCAGCTTGATGTGAAGACACGGCCGAGGTCATCGGAACAGGCATAGCCCCGGCAGGGACGAGAAAGTTTGGAGCGGCCCTGCGTTTCCTGGTGAGCGATCACGGCAGATGTGGCGTGCCAGGCACGACGGCCCGCACCGGCTCGGCATCCATGCGGGCGATCAGCTGGTCCAGCGCATCGGCTGGCGTGCGGCCCCCGCTTGGTGCGCCATTGGCTTCGGCCCGGCAGACCAGGTCTTCTGCTCGCCAGCCGGCCGTGCCTGGCGGGTTGCGTGCCCGCAGCCAGCCCTGACGGTCGGCAATGAACTGGGTGCCGGCCAGCTCGGTGGGTGCCACGCCGGCAATGCGGGCCAGCGCGGCCCAGGCCTCCGGGCCCTGGGCCTGGCACTGCGCTGCACTGGCGGGCTGGCCGGGCGCGGACACGGCGATGGTGATGAAGCGCGGGTCCTCGCGCAGCAGTGCACCACCGGCCACCGCCACCAGGCGCAGGCGCTGGCCGGTCCAGCTGCGCAGCGGCCGTGTGGGCCCGCCCTCGCAGCGCACCGCCAGCTCGGGCAGCGCCACCGGCTGCAGCCAGCGCCCTTCCTCGCGCAGCGACTGCCCGGCCGCCTGGGCCTGCAGGTAGGCCAGCAGCTGCCAGGCGTCGCTGGATGACAAGCTGGACGCAAAGCTGGGCATGGTGGGCCGGCCTTGCGCGTCCTGCGCGCCGTGCTGAAGCTGCCACCAAAGCTCACCCTCGCGCCGCCGAGCCAGCAGGCCGCGGTTCAGGTTGGGCGGCCACAGTGGCTGCTGCGCGGCCAGCGGGCCGTCGCCGCTGCCACTGGCGCCGTGGCAGGCCACGCAGAGCTGTTGGTAGCGCTGCGCGCCTTGCACGATGGCCGCGGCGCTGAAGCCGCTGGGTGAATGCTGGAAGCTGCTGGGCACGGCCGGCGCCCACAGCAGCGAGGCCTGGCCCCAGGGCCACAGTGCCAGGCCCGCTCCCAAGCCCAGCAGTGCGCCAGCCCACAAGGGCCGGCGGGTGCGGCGCCACAGCAGGCCCGCCAAGGCCGGCAGCAGCGCGAGCGCCAGCACCAGCACGGCGAGCAGCAGCGAACGCGCCAGCCCGCGGTCGATGGCCAGCACTTCCAGCGCCAGCCGCTGCGCAAAAGGCCAGGCCGGCTGGCCGTTCAGCTCGGTGGCCAGGCCCAGCGCATGCAGTGCCGCGAGCAGCGCTTGCTGCGCCTGTTCCAGCAGTGCGAGCCAGGCGGGCAGCCAGTCGCTGCTGCCTGGGCTCACCAGGTGGCGTCCAGCCCCAGTGCGCGCAAGGCCTGGTGGCGCAGCGTGGCCAGGCGCGCGTCGCCGCGGTGGCGCGGGTACGGCAGGTCGACCACGATCTCGGCCACCTGCCGCGCCGGCCGCTGGCTGAGCACGACCACGCGCTGCGCGAGGAACAGCGCTTCTTCCACGTCGTGGGTGACCAACAGCACCGAGAAGCGCTGGCGTTGCCACAGCTCGGACAGCTCGCCCTGCATGGTCAGCCGGGTCAGCGAATCCAGCTTGCCCAGCGGCTCGTCCAGCACCAGCAGGCTGGGGTCGTTGACCAGCGCGCGGGCCAGCGCCACGCGCTGCGCCATGCCGCCCGACAGCGCATGCGGATGCGCGCCGGCGAACTCGGTCAGGCCCACCAGCGCCAGCGCCTGGTCCACGCGGCCGCGCTGTTCGCGCAGCACGCCGCGCGCCTGCAGGCCCAGCGCCACGTTGTCCCACACG